>NZ_CP020738.1:0-1200000 GCF_002097715.1 Burkholderia ubonensis subsp. mesacidophila | reverse complement strand
GCCGCGCGTGGCATGACCGGCCCCCGCGCGATCGACGTGCGGTCAACCCGCGCCGGCCTCGTCCGGCCCGGCCTCGCAGAGCCGCAGGACTTGCTTCCTCAAGCCCGCTTCGAGCGAACGGACGATCAATCCCTTGAGCAGATGGGCTTGCGCGCCATGCCGGCGATGCGCAACGACGATCACGGCATCGACGCCATTGCGTTCGATCCAGTAGCGGATCATGGCAACGATGGGGTCCGCGGCATGTTCGGGCGACATCGTCAGCGTCAGCGTCGGCCCGCGTATGCCTTGCTGAAGCGCCGGCACGCCGACCACGATGCTGGGGCTGGCGCCGGCGAAGCGCAGCGGGGAAATGCCGCCCTGGGCCGCCGCACCGGCAAGCTCCCTGATGGTATCCAGGCTGCACTCGTCGCTCACGACGATCATGCCCGTATGGTTCGGCACGATTGCGTCGCTCTCGTCGATGAGCGACTGCACGAAGTCGCCGGTCGCCCATGCCACCGGCGCAGCGTAGAAAGACGGCTTGTTGCGCGACCTGATTTCGCTATACAGGGTCGTCTTCACGTTCATCGAGGTAGGCTCCGCTTCGAGTGGTCAGGTATCGTCGAGGGCGCGAATCGCGTGCTGCGCCGGGATTCATTGCGGTCGCCCGCGCGCGATCAGGGCCGTGTTGAATCCCCCGAAGCCGAGCGTGACGCTGGCGCCGTACGGACTGCGAAGCGGCCGACCGCCGGGCGCCGGAAAATTCGCCGCGATCTCGGCGATCGGATCGGTCAGCCCGACCGTGGCCGGCGCCCGCCGCCGGTTCAACATCTGCAGGAGCAGGATGAATTCGATCACGCCACAGGCGCCGAGCGAGTGTCCCAACGCGCCTTTCGTTCCGACGATCGTCACGTCGTCACGGTTTGCGAACACCTCGCTGATCACTTTCGCTTCGAGCGCGTCGTTCAATGGCGTCGCGGTGCCGTGCGCGTAATAGAGCGCAAGATCGTCATAGGTCAGTTCGGCGGCGAGCAGCGCGCGCTCCAGCGCAAAGCGAACCGACAGCCCCGACGGATCCGGGGCCGTCAATCCGAATGCATCGTTCGCCGCGCCCACGCCGATCAACTCGCCGGCGTGCTCGGCGCAATCCGCGCTTCTCATCAGCACGACGGCCGCCGCCGCTTCGCCGAGCAACATGCCGCTGCGCGCCACATCGAACGGCCGGTGCTGCTCCGCCGTCATGGTGCCGAGGCGCGAGTGCGCGAGGCGCTTCGCTTGCGTGACGATATCGGCCGCGACGACGACCGCGACGTCGACCGCACCGGCATCGAGCATCGCGGCGGCCACGCCGAGCGCGTCGGATCCCGACGAGCAGCCCGACCCCACCACGACCGGATCGAGATCCCACTCCAGGCTGCGAACGCAATCCCTGGCCCACGTCGACATCGTGTCGTCGCCGGCATCGTCGATCAAGTGGCCGTAGCTCGTGGCGAACACGCACGCGCACCGCTTGCGGTCGCGCCGGATGTCCACCGCGGTGCGGCTCAGGGCCTTGCGGGCGACGTCCGTCGCGAGATGGCGCTGCCATATGCGCTCGGGCTTTGCAAAATCCGGCCGGTTCGGGATGACCGCGGCCAGCGAGTTTCGCAACGCCCACGGCGACGCCTGGACCGAATGGCCCGAGCGCCCCTCGAACAATGCATCGAGCGTGGCCTCGTCTTCCCCGAGCGGGGTCGTCATGGACCACGCGGCAACAGCGAGTGCTTTCATGTCGATCTCTCGTCGTTCCATGCCGGATCTGCACGGGCCCCGGCCCGGTGTGTTGCCGGCCATTCACCACCGGAAATGTCGCGCAACGCCGGACAGCCGGCCGCGCTTCAACGATCGACGAGCTTGTCGAACGCCTCGATGCACGAAGCCACCTGGCTCGCCTGGTCGAAGATGAAATAGTGCTGCCCGTCCAGCCACTTCACCGCCACGGCCCCGGATGTGTAGTCCCGCCATTCCTCGAGCGCGGCCGCGTTCGTCATGTCGTCGTCCCGTCCGGCCAGCGCGAGGACCGGCACGTTGATCTTCGTGTTGCCCGGATCGTAGTCGCGCGACATCTTCTGATCGGCCCGGATGATGGTCAGGAACTGTCTCGACATCGCGAAGTTCAGCCCTCGCGGCACACCGCCGATTTCCTGCAGCGCGTCGAAGAAACGCCGGTCGTCGAGTCCCTCGACGTGCCGGGACCAGGTGGTCGCGTACTTGGGTGCATTGCGGCCGGACGCCACCATGAAGCGCGGCAGGCGCTGCTCGCGCGCCTCCAGGAGCTTGATGACTTCGAAAGCCAGGAGCGCCCCCATGCAATGGCCGTGAATGATGTAGTCGCCGCTCGTCGTATCGATTTGCTCGACCGTCAGCGCCGCGCATTCCGGAATCGAATGTGCGAAGGGCTCGTGCGACCGCTTGCCGCGCCCCGGTATCTCGACGGCAACGACGCGCCCGGCCTGATCCGGAAAGGCTTCGACATAGGAACGGTAATTCGACACGCTACCACCGGCATACGGAAGCAAATAGATGTTGTTCATCGTGAAAGACCTTACCTGTCAGTTTGAATGACGCGTTCCCGTGAGCGCCCGATGTTGGTTCGACGCGCATCCTTCATTTCACGGCAAAGCATGTCCGGATCGAACGTCCCCTGGATAGCCTCCACTACAGAGGAGTCCGACTCATATCCGGCATGAATCGCCCGGTACTTCCCCTGGCCTGCTCGATCAATCACGATCGGCTGTTCCGCCGTCCCGATCGCCCGTCAAGCAGGGTTTCTCGCCTGCACGACGCGTACGCCGGCATTCAATGCGTAGATCCTGTCCATTTCGTCGTCGCTCAGCGCGAAATCGAAAATATCGAGGTTCCGAATCAGATTTTCCGCCTTCGCGGCCTTGGGCACCGCACCGACGCCCTCCTGCTGCATCAGCCAGCGCAAACCGATCTGGGCGGCGGTCCGGCCGTACTTCTCGCCGATCTCGCCGAGCGCGGGTTCGCCGCATAAGCGCCCTTGCGCCAGCGGGCTATGCGCAACCGTGACGAGCCCGGCGTCGTTCGCGCGCTTGACCGCCTCACGTTGATCGAGCAGCGCGTGATATTCGATCTGACTGCAAGCGAGCGGCGTGCCGAAGACCTGCGTGCATTCGTGAATCATCTCCGCGCTGAAATTGCTCACGCCGATGGCGCGCGCCTTGCCCTGCGCGAGCAGGGTCGCCAGCGCGTCGAGCGTTTCCGCAAGCGGCACCTTCTCGCTGGGCCAATGCAGCAGCAGCAGGTCGACGTAATCACAGCGCAGTTTCCGCAGGGAATTTTCAGCGGCGAGCTGCATGAATTTCCGTCTGAAATGCGTCGGCCATACCTTTGTCGTGACGAAGATATCCTCGCGGCTGATCCGCGCGTCGCGAATCGCATCGCCAACCTCTGCCTCGTTGCCGTATGCCTCCGCCGTGTCGAGATGCCGATACCCGAGCTCGAGTGCCTGGCACAGGACGTCGTAGCCCTCGCGCCCCTCGAGCTTGTACGTTCCCAATCCCAAAGCCGGCATCGCTCCGCCACCGCGAAGATGCAAGTACTTCATCTGGCGCTCCAGAGGGATTTCAATGATTGGCCAGGCGCGGGCAATCACCCGTCAGACCGCGCGTTTGGGCGCCCGACCGAATTCCAGGCGTGAATTCCCGGCTTAGTCGGCGTCGACGAGAAGCGGAAACGATCCGTCGGCATCGTGATCTTCCCTTCCGGTCAACGGAGGATTGAAGACGGCGATTGCGCGAAAAAACGTCTTGGTGCGGACGATATGACGTTCATGCTTGTCGAGAACGTACATGTCGCCTTCCTTGATGGTGAAGACTTCGCCCGTCTCCTTGTTCGTCAGCTCGCATTCCCCTTCGAGGCACATCACCGCCTCGATATGATGCTTGTACCAAAGCTCCACTTCCGTCCCGCTGTTGACGGTCGTCATGTTCAGCGAGAAGCCCACGCCATCCTTCGCAAGGATGAAGCGCCTGCTTCGCCACACGCCCGATTCCGCCACGACATCCCGTTCCGTTCCTTCGATGCTCTCGAGTGATCTGATTATCATGGTGTCGGCCCAGTGCTCAACGCGTTCGTTATTTGTGGAAATCGTCCGGCCGCTTCTGGATCAGCCGGTCCGGCACCTCGTGCAGCCGGAGGGACGCCTTCATGAATTTCCTGATCTCGTCCAGGTCCAGTGCCTTGTCGTCCTTGGCCCACACAAGGGTGACCAGCGAATTCTCGTCGCCTTCGATGGTGCGTGCGAACTCGATATCCGGATGCTGTTGCGCAACGCGGTCCACGCTCCTCGCATTCAGCTTCTCGCCCTTGATGATCAGGATGTCCGACTTCCGTGCGACGTAACGGAGATAGCCGCGCGCATCCTTCGTAAACAGGTCGCCGGTCTCCAGGAAGCCGTCATCCGTCGTCGGCTGCCGCGCGATATTTGCGCCGACCTTTCTGCGGCACACCGACGGCGTCTTGACCAGCAGCTGGCCGACCCCTTCGGCATTGGGCGCCACGATCTTCGTCTCGACGCCGTCGAACGCCCGGCCGACGGAGTCGTACGTCTCGGGCGACGAATCATGCGCGGGCAGGACGGACACGCGCGGGCCGGCCTCCGTCAGGCCATAGGTGACATACAGCTCGTTGATGAACGGCTTGCCGAGCAGGCTCGCAACGTCCTCGCGCGTCATACGATCGCCGCCGATGCTCAGCGAGCGCAACGGCGGGAGAACCGCGTCCTTTGCGAGCAGGTCCCGGGCAATCGTCGGCGTGATGCCGCTCACCGTGATCCGCTCGTCGCGGATGACCTCGGCATAGCGTTTCGCGTTGAACGGCGGACCATCGATCTTGAGCTCGCACCCGCTGATCATCGCGCCGATGCTCTGGGTGACCAGTCCATATGTGTGATACATCGGCAGTACGACGAGCTGCCGGTCAGCCGCCGTGATGTTCAGCGTCCGGTTCGTCATGCCCGCGTTGCACGCAAGCGTATCGACACTGTGAACGCAGGCCGTTTGCGATCCGGAAGTCCCGGTGGTCAACAGGAGCACATCAAATGGCTCGTAGGCCGGTGCAATCGCCGCCAGGACCGCGGCATTGAACGTGCCGATCTTGTCGCGGGTTTTCGCTTGAAAGCGGGCCGCCTCGACCTGCGGCCCGACAACGGCCGAGATATTCAACGACTCGCAAAGCGCATGGACAAATGCCGTCTTTGACGACGGCGCGACCGCGCAAGGAACAAGGCCATTCGCAAGTATGGCAACCCAGTGAAACAGGAATTCGGCACTATTGGGCGCGATAATCGCGACAGCGGACCCAGGCTGCAATTTCAGATTTGCATAACCCTTTAATAACAGCTCGTATTTCGGCGGAGCATCACCAAAATCAGAAATTCGCCGCGCAATATCATCAATCCCATCAATAATCATGCTGGCTGCTGCGCTCATTCCGTCTTTTCCTATTTATCTGGAAAGCCACGCAAAAGGGGCGGCCATCTCCGCACCTTTATTTGTCGTCTCAGGTTCTGCAATAGTCGGATTTATTGGCGAACCGATCGTAGCCCGCCCGAACAGCACGAGTCAAGAAATTTCTAAGCTTCCAAGATAACTTCATAAGGGCTCGCGAGCGCGACGACGAGAGTTCAATCAAATGAAACAATTGTCGAATTTAAATATCTCGCCGTGCGCAAACCCGGGGGAACCCGACCGCCACGCCGGATCGATCCATATCGTTTCGAAGCTGACAACACTGCCGGGTTGACTTACCATCCGGAGCAGGAAATACTCGGCACCACAAGAAAGATGAAATGATGACCCCGACATTTCAAGGATTGAAATTTCCGGAAGCCGTCGGCGCCATGCATCTCCATGACGGACGTTGACATATCCGTCATGCGCTCTCGCATCAAGATGTGTAAACCCGAATTTATAATCGCATCCCGTCTCGATCGACACAAAACCGCAACCGAAGTCAAAATAACCCGGGAGTTTGGTACACTTGCCGCGCAACTCGCGCGCCGCTCGTTTTGCGCCGTGAATATCAAATCGACCCGCGGCCATCCCATGCTCGGAATCAGCGCAGCAGGTACGTCACGAAGTTGCACCAGTCAAATGTGAGAGCCCTAGGCATCGAGGAAAAAGATAATGGAAAAAATCGAGAACAGCCTCAAAGACATCCTGATCGAAGATCTCTACGTGGAAGTCGAGAAAGACAAGATTCTTTCAACCCATTCCCTTCGACAGGATCTCGGCGTCGATTCGCTCGGATTCGTCGAATTGAAGGATCAGATCGAGAAGCGGTTCAAGGTCGTCATCGACGACGATGCATTCACGCCGGAGAACTTCTCGACGATTGCCACCCTGGCCAGCCTGATCCATGCGTTGAACGGCGCCAGCGTGCAGTAACGCGGATTGCGCGCCGGCGTTCGCTCGAACGCGCATCCGGCCACTCCCGCATGGCCATCATGGCACGAGGTGCGTCGCCGCACCCCGTACGCCGCAGCTTCGTCACCACCGATCGTGGCGTACGGCCGCTCGACCGGGGCACGCCGGCCAGGCCTTCCCTCTTCCCGAGCCGGCCGACCCGGAGCATCGCCGGCACGATCCGGTCACGCAGCCAGGATGAAGGCCCATCCCGGATTCCGGACGCCCGCTCCGCCACAACCGCCCGCACGGAAGCACGTCCATGACCTTCCAGGAAAAGAAGATATTGTCGTTGATCATACTGCTGGTCGTTCTGAGCCAGATGACGATCGATATCTACTTGCCGTCGGCTCCGGAGATGGTCCATGCGTTCTCCGCCAGCCAGCAGGACATTCAGTTCAGCATCGCCGTTTTCCTGTTCGGATACGGCGGTTCGCAGATCATTTACGGCCCCCTCGCCGACTATCATGGACGCAAGCCGATCCTGCTGTTCGGCCTCGCGCTTTTCCTGCTGTCGTCGATCGGCATCGTGCTGTCGAACCACGTCGTCGTCCTGCAGTGGTTGCGCGCAACGCAGGGGCTCGCGCTGGGCGCCACCAGCGTCTGCGCGCGGGCGATCATGCGCGACACCTTTCAGTCCGCCAAGCTGCCGATCGCTTCCTCCTACATGGCGATGGCCTGGGCGCTGGTCCCGATCCTGGCTCCGGCGGTCGGCGGCTATCTGCAGCTCTACTTCGGCTGGCGCGCGTCGTTCTACCTGCTCATCCTGTTTGGCCTGGCATTGATGCCGTGCATCGGCTTCCAGTTGCCGGAGACGCTGCCCCGGAAAAACACGGACATGCGACTGGCGTCGCTTTACCGATCCTACGGGTCGCTTTTCAGCCACCCCGCCTTCCGCTCGAACGTGATGCTGCTGGCGTTGCTGTTCGGCATCTTCAGTCTGGTCAATGTCGCATGTCCGTTCGTCATCCAGATCAAATACGACCTGACGGCAACCGACTATGGCTGGGCCATGCTGCTCATATCGAGCGGCTACCTGATCGGATCGACCACCAACAATCGAGCGGCCAGACGATTCAACCAGGTCACGATCATCGGCTTCGGCATGAGCATCCTGATCGCGACCGTGACGCTCAACCGGCTGTTGTCGGGGTTCGTCTCGAACGACCTCCTGACGCTCGTTTCCTCTCTGTTCTTCATCTACATGTCGCTCGGCCTGATCTTTCCCAGCAGCCTGTCGTCGTGCCTGAGACCTTTCGTCCACAACGCGGGCAGCGCGAGCGCCATGTATGGGCTGATCGTCTTCTGCGCCGGATTCGCGATCAGCAGCGTGTACGTTTACGGATTCGTCGTGAACCGCGACTCATTGGACTGGGCATTGCTGATCAGCGCGGGGCTGATGCTTGCCTGTTTCCTGTTTTACGTTCGCCCCGCTCAAAAGCTCTCCTGACCGGCGTCGCGGCGAGCCCGGCAACACGGCCCGGTTGCCGGCGCCCGCATCGAGACCGGGCCTCGATGCGGATTGCCGGTCGCACGTCCGCTTACGCGTGAGCGGCTCGCGTGCCGACCGCCGCGATCGCGACACGCGGTGCGATCAGGTAGCGCATGCCGTCGATCGTCCTGATGGTCAGCTCCGGTACGAGCCAGACGTCCGCCACGTCGTTCACGCGGGTGTCGCGACGCAGTTCGGCCAGGTCGGCATCGGCGAGCCGGAAATAAGGCGACAGCAGATTGTCGAGCATGCGCGTGGAAAGACCTTCCTGCCCGACGATCCGGCGCAGGCGATCGAGTGCGAACAGGTCGATCAGGTAGTCGAAGAACATGCCGCGTGCGTCGAAGTCGCCGCAGGTCGCCTCGAGCGGCATCACGAACGGATCGTAGACAAGATGTTCCGACACGTCGACGAACCCGGCGCCGTGAAGCAGGCCGGCGAGTTCGCCGCGCTCGAAGTGCCGGTACGCGTGACCGCACCCGCGGAACTCGTGGATGCACTCCGCATACCAGTCGGCCGTCGGGCTGTTCTCGATGAAATCCTGCAGCACGAAGGTCCCGCCCGCCTTGAGCCGGCGGCCGGCCGCGGCGACAAATGCCGCGCGCGCATCGGGCGGCACGTGATGCGTGCCATAGGCGGATACGCCATAGTCGGCAAACGCGTCTCGCAGGAGCGGCGTGCGCAGGTCGCTGTAGAAAACCAGCCGGCCGTCGTCGTGCGCCTGCCGCACCATCGTGATCGATACATCGTTACCGACGTAGCTGGGCCGGTCCTCGACGAGGCTCTGCATCACGCGATCGAACGTACCGTTGCCGGCCAGCGCGTCGAACAGCACGTGATCCTGCTGCCAGCGACGGCTGCGCTGCAGCAGGCGAGCGAGCGCGAGATAGCCGTGACGACGCGACAGCGCCTTGCCCACGCTCAACTGCTGGCGTCCATAGTGGCCGCCGACGCTTTCGTGAGAAAAGCCGCCGGATTCGATCTTGCGCAGGTCGGACAATATCGCCACGAGGTCCATGTCGCGCATTCTGTCGAAATCGACATAACGCGACGCGTGCGGAAATCGGGCCTCCATTTCGACAAGGATGTGCGAATACGAATCGCCTTCTTCGGTGATTTCCGTTGAATTGAATGCGTCGTTGTCGGCCACAGCAGTAAGCGTCATACATATTCTCCGAATGAACATGCAAAACCGGCTATTTGTGAGTTTGATCAGAGACTGATCATGGAAGAAACAACTGCCACGCTGAAAAGGAAGATCGTCAATCATGATCCGACGCATGCACGGGGCGGCGCGAACGCCGGCGTTGTCACGCCGGGCGCCGCGAGTCCGGCGAATACCATGCGAAACCCGTGCAGGGACCGCGTGCCGCCGATGCCGCGCCGCGCGCTATCGGCCTGCGCCGAGTCATCGGAGCTGCGAAACGTGTCGCCCGGGTCCGCCGCTCAAGCGTTGATGCGATCGCGCGCGGCAAGGTACGCGTCGATGCGAGGGAGGAATTCGGTGCGTGCTGAAAGGAGTAACGACCCGGTCATGCGCGCACAAAGCGACACCCCGCTTCGCCCATGACCGTTTTCATTTGATAGTGTTGACCTGCACGCGTACATACAACGTGTCCCCTCGGAATGTTGTAGTCAATCTCGTGTTTGGTATGCGAGCGCGACGTCAAATCAGCCACTGGCAGCTACCGCGTCCGTTACCGCGACAGCCTGGCCCCGTACCGGCGCCTGGTTGAATGCCCCCGACTCCGACTGCGCCGATTCCTTCTTCTTCTCATCCGCTTTCAGATATCGCGCCGGTATTCGCCACGCTCAGGCTCGCTTGCTGTTTCAACCACTTTTGCATCTTTTCGCACATCGGCCATGCTTCGATGAAACAGTTGTCAAGCGCGTTGATTTTTACATGGCTTATTCCAAATAAGCAAGTTCATTGCAGCGTCATTCATAAGCACAAGCAAGCCCGCCGGTTTATTTACGCCGACGAAACGATATCCTGGAATATTTCGGCACAAGGCATTTCGAATTTACCGGATCAGCATGAATGACGGTAACAATCGCACGTACCGCATGGCGCCGCCTGCGCGGCGAACCGGCCGCCCGGATGCTGGAAATTGCCGATTGAACTTAATGATCCGGGTTAAATGACAGCCCTATCTGATTGTATTTGCTTGTCTAAATCATCTTCCATATAATCGATCAACATTCAATCCGAATACAGGGCCTCATGAAAGCGAAACGCCAGTCACGCTGGCGCCTGGGCGGTGGAACCGTCCTGCGCGCCCCGCACCGAAGCATCGTGCCCATTGCTGTCGCATGCCTGCTCGCTTTCACCTGGCCCGCCGCCCACGCGGCATCGAAATCGAAGTCGCACGCCACGACGGCTCCGGTCGCTCACAAGAACCCGGCCCGTGCGAAACCGCTCCCTGCCACGACGGTCAAGCGCGCGGCCACGCGACACGGTGGCCGCGCCGGCACGCACAAGGCTTCCGGCGCGATCCGCAAGGTGGCGTTCTCGCCGCGCCGCGCGCCGGAAGCGCGTTCGTTCGAGCTGACACCGTCGCCGCGATCGCTGGCCTTGCGCTCGAACAACGTGCTGATGGTCGACGACACTACCGGCGAGACGCTGTTCGACAAGAACGCGCAAGCGGTCGTGCCGATCGCGTCGGTCACGAAGCTGATGACCGCCATGGTCGTGCTCGACGCGAACGCGCCGCTCGACGAACCGATTCAGGTGACGGAAGACGACCGCGACTACGAGAAATTCACCGGCTCGCGCCTGTCGGTCGGCTCGACCCTGAGCCGCTCGGACATGCTTCACATCGCGCTGATGTCGTCCGAGAACCGCGCCGCGGCAGCGTTGTCCCGATACTACCCGGGCGGCCGGGCCGCCTTCATCGACGCGATGAACCGCAAGGCCAGCGCGCTCGGGATGACGAACACGCATTTCGAGAATCCGGCCGGCCTGTCGAAAAACAATGTGTCGACCGCGCGCGATCTCGCGAAGATGGTCGGCGCCGCGTACCAGTACCCGCTGATTCGCGAGTATTCGACCGATGCCAATTACGCAGTCGATACCGGGCGCGGCATCCTGAGGTACCGCAGCACCAACATCCTGCTGCGCGATCCCAGCTGGAACATCGATGTGCAGAAGACCGGCTTCATCAACGAATCGGGCATCTGCCTCGTGATGCGCGTGACGATCGAAGGACGGCCGATCACGATGGTCCTGCTCGACTCGTCGGGCAAGCACTCCGATTTCGTCGACGCGGCCCGCCTGCGGACCATGGTCATGTCGGGCGAGACCCGCCTCACCGCAGCCGGCGCGGTCAGCGGCAGCTAGCCGTTCCCGCGCGCGGCAGCTTGCCCTGCCGCCGCGCGTCCTTCACGCCCGACGGCTCGCGCGCCATTCGACCCACCTGGCGCGCGGCCGCGCTCTCGTCGTTCCTCATGGACACCTCGCGACCGGCCGGCAACTGCGAATTCCCGTTTTCCGCGCTACGCGTGACGACGCTCTCGCTCGATTACGCGAAAGGCTTCATGCTGCCGCTGCTCGTCTATCAGCAGAGCGGCGGAAGCACGCTCGCCGTCGGCATTGCCTACTTCGTCGAATTCATGCCGCGCGCGCTGCTGTCGCCCATCTTCGGCTCGATCATCGATCGCAGCGTCGGCAAGCGGCTCGTGTTCGCCGTCGAAGCGCTCCGTCTCGTCTTGATGCTCGCGTGGATGCTGCTCGGCAAAACCCATTTCGGCTGGATGCTGTCGAGCGTCGTCTCGCTGCTTTCCGGCATGTCGCTCGTCTACTACGAGGCGACCGCTGCGCAACGGCTCTCTCCGGAATCACTGCAGCGATTCCAGACGCGCTCGCAGTTGCTCGAGCCGCTCGCGCGGCTCATCGGGCCCGGCGTCGCCGCGCTCGCGTTCTCGCATCTTTCCCCGCGCGCGGCGATCGGCGTCCTCGCGCTCGGCTACGGCCTGCTGCTGGCGGGATCGATCGCGTGGCGGCCGGCGACGACGCGTGTCTTCGCCACCGTCACGGGCCGCTGGACGCTGGCGTCCGAATGGCGCCGCTTCGCGGCGCTCGCGCAGAATACGAAACTGCTGGTGCTCACGTTCGCGGCCGGCCTGCTGAACGTGTTCTTCGGCGTGTTCCAGTCGCTGATCGCGCCGACGATGATCGGCCTCTACGGCCTGCCGGTCGCGTACAGCGCGATGCCGAGCTTCGTCGGCGGCGCCATCTCGTTCGTGCTGTGCTTCCTGATCCCGCGCGTGTCGAAGAATCTGTCTCCGGCGGATTTCGGCACGCTCGGCACGCTGTGCCTCGTCGCGGCGGCCGTCGTGGCGGCGGTCAACCTTGGGCCCTGGCCGTTCTGTCTTGCGTTCGGGCTACTGATCGTCGGCAGCGCGCTATACGGGATTTTCTTCCGCCACATGCGCTACGAACTGATTCCGGAGCATCAGCTCGCACAGGGCATCGGCGCGACCACCTCGGTCACGACCGCGTTCCTCCCCGTCGCCGGGCTCGTGACCGCGGCGACCACCGACTATCCGTCCGTGCTCGTCATCGGAACCATCGGGATCGTCGTCGCCGCCGCGCTCTATGGGTCGATCCGCTTCGCCGCGGGCGCGCGCGCCGCCGGCGACCCGCTCGCGCCCACCGACTCGTGACGCACGCTCAGAACGTCGCGCCGAGCGTCGCGAACAGATTGTAGGCGCGACGCTGCGCATTGCCGACGTCGGCCTGCACGCCCAGCTTGCCGCGCCACGTGCGGGTCGCCTGGATGCTCGCCGAGATCGACAGTCGTCCGTAGGTCGCGCGGGTGCCGTCGACCATCGTGTTGATCGGCAACTCCGGCGCGTAGCGCTGGGACGTGACGAGCGTCCGGTCGTTGAACGCGTCGTGACGCAGCGTCGCCTCGGCGCTCAGTTCGCCGCCCCGCAGCCCCGCGATCGCGAGCGGCGCCACGATGCGCATGCCCGCTCCACCGCTCACGCCCTTCAGCCGCTGCATGCCGACGTTCTGCACGAGGAGCGCGTCGCCATTTTCCGTATAGCCGCGGGTGACGAGCTGCGTATAGCCCAGGTCGGCGACGGGGCCGACGTCGACCATGCCGAACGGGTACAGGTAACCGACCTTGACGATGCCGCCGAAGTCGAATCCGTTTGTATTCGCGCTGATCGACTGCGGCAGGACGCCCGCGCGATCGAACCGGTAAGTCTCCCACCCCGCGCCGAAATAGGCGCGCGCGAACAGCCCGGCGCGATCGAACGCGTGATAGATGCCGAGCCGGTACGAATGGAGCCCGAGCGTGCCCTGCCCGCCCGCAACCGATGCGTTCGCATTGCCGCTCGAGAACAGCGCGCCGAACCGCGACGCGCCGGACAGCCGGTATTCGGCGCCGAGCGAGAACGTCTCCACGGTGCTGCCGAATTCGTCGATGCCGGCCGCCGCGCCGTGGAAGCTGCGCGTATATCCGCCGTCGGCGAACACCGACAGGCGGTCCGATACGGCAACGCGCGCCGGGCCGGCGGGACCGCCGTCGGCGCTCATCAGCGCCTGCAGCGCGCTCGCCCGCGCGACATCGAGGCCCATTTCCGGCGCAACCGCGATCGCGGCCGGCGCGTTGAGCTGGTTGGCGATATACCGCGCGATGAACGCATGGGCACGCGTCATCATGTGCGTGCCGTCCGCGGTCAGATACGTGTTCTGCACCTCGACGGAGCCCGTCTTGCACGCCGCCACGTTGCGGCACTGGACCTCCGGCGTCTCGTTCAGCCCGTACGCGGACGGATTCGCGCGCATCTGGTTCAGCAGTCCCGCCACGTCGAACAGATGGATGTTCACGCCCTGCCGCGCGAACTGGACGAGATCTCCCGGCAGCTTGCCGTTGTAGTCGACGTAACCGGGCCGCGTGCCGGCGGCGTCGTTCAGGTTCAGGATGACAAATTGACGGCCGCCCGCGTCGATCAGGCGCTGCATCTGCGCATTGACGTTCGACAGCGTGTAGGCGCTCATTTCCGCGATATTGGTCGGCCTGGGCACGCCGAGAAACGGCTCGATGCCGTTCAGGCTCGCCTTCGTCAAGTCCTGGTCGTTCGTTCCGATCCAGATGCCGACCAGATCGTCGGACCGCAGATGCGGATGGGCGCTCAGCAATTCGTCGACCTGATCGGTGAAGCCCGGCAGATTTCGCCAGGTCGGCCGGTTGGGCGCGATGTTCAAGTAACCGCCATGACCGCTCAACGCGCCGTTGATCGCGTAATCGTGGTCGGCCGCGAAGTTCGCGCCGATGAGGCTCGGCAGATAGTCCGCCCAGACCGGCCCGTTCGACGACCGGCCGTCGCGGAAGATCGTCGACGTCGCGTTCGGCAGGATGCCGGTCAGCCTGACGACACGGCCGTTGTCGGTCAGGCTGTCGCCCAGCGCGTAGAACGCGTATGCATGGGCCGCGGCCGGCGCCGCGAGCACGGCCCCAAGGATGACCGCCCGGAGCGATCGCAGGATCGGACTGTTGATTTTCATGTGGCGGAACGCCGTCTCTCAATATTGAAATGATGTGCGCGGGCAGCGCGCGAACTCGCCGCACGCGCTCGGAAGCGCGGTGTTCCGCGCTGGAGGATCTCGCCGTTCAGTCGGCGAATGCAGCCTTGAAACTGGCCGCGAAGCGGTCGACGTCGACCTCGGGAAGATGATTGATGCCCGCCGCGAGCCGGCGGCCGCCGCCCGTGTCGAACGACCGGCAGAAGTCGTCCGCGCCGAGCGGGCGGCAGGCCGGCACGCGGACGCTGACCACATAGCCGCCGCCGCGCCGTGGACTCAGGATGGCGAGCGCGCGCGCCGGGCCGAGCTGCGTCAGTTCGTTCGCGAGCACGCCGCTCACGCGGCGCGCCCAGCGTTCGTCGGGCAGCACGAGCATTGCCGCGCCGGGCATGTCGAATTCGGGGGACACGGCGCGCGCCGCCTGCAGGTCGTCGCGATATCCATCCGCCAACACCGGCAACATGCCGGAATCCGCGATGAACGCGAGCGGATCTGCGTGCGGCAACATCGCGTCCGCCAGCACCTGGGGCGGGTAGAACAGATCGTCGATATCCTCGCCGTACGCGTTGTAGTTCAGACAGCGGCCAAGCAGCGCGAGCGCGTCGACGACCTCGGGCGCGAGGCCCTGCTCGCGCCCGAGCGCCTGCCCGACGGCCGGCAGCGAGTCGCCGAATGCGGCCGCCACGGCCCATTTCACGTAACGTCCGTCGACATGGCGATTCACCAGCGTACTGGTGCAGACATCGGGCGCGGTATCGATATGCGACTCGAAGCGCGGGTGCGCCGGCAAGTCGCCCGCGTAGTGGTGATCGAAGTAGCGCACCGTAGCGCCGGCGCTCAGGAGGCGCTCGACGTCGGCGCGGTTTCTGTCATGCGACAGATCGAGCACGGTCACGCGACAGTCGGGGCCGGCTTCGACGCGCGACAACAGCTGGATGTCGCGCTTCACGCCGGTCACGAGCGCAGCGCCCGCGCCCTCGCTCAGACGTAGTTGCTGCAACGCGCAGAGACCGTCCGCGTCGCCGTTGAAAACGAAGATATCTTTCGCCGAATTACGGATCGCATCCTTCGCCTCGGCATCGGCATGCGTGCTGGACGCATCCCGAGGTATCGGCGTGAAATCGTTCGCTGCCACGTCGCCCTCTTCATTATTCAAATATTATTTGATCGACCTGCCGATTCACTGATCAGCATGCTTTTAACCCGAGTCGGGTTGCGAGGTCAATGCGTTTTCCGTGACGGTATCGCGTGATTCAGAAAAACGGATGCTGAACGGATGCTGCGCGTGGTTGGCCCGGCGACCGGGCCTTCGAAATCGCGACGATGCGATGCGTGACGCAATTGAATGATTTCGCGCCCGCTTCAATAAGCGTGAAATTTCGCGGTCGCGAAATCCTGAAGCGTTATGGCGGAAAGCAGCAGGAGTCGAACCTACCTAGGAGCGTCTGACACCCCTAACTGGATTTGAAGTCCAGCCGTACCACCGGATACGAATGCCTTCCCTGGGGAAAAAAACAGATACCTACGCCGTCGTATCGAGCCAGCCGCTATCAGGGCGCAGGAAGTGAAGATCGCGGTGGAAGCGAGTATACCCAACCCGATCGAAGAATTCGAGGATCTGGATCGCACGCTTGCGGCCAAGCCCCGTCGCATCGCGGAACGTCGCGGCATCGACGCCACTCGCGCGCGCCTGCGCGAGCTGCCCGACGAGCACGGCAAGTTCCCGCACCACGTCCGCGTGATAGAACAGGTCGCGCACGACCTGATGCACGTCGCCGCGCCGCGCGAGCTTGCGCAACAGCGCGCGCACCGCATCCTCGGCCGCGCCGGTCGTGCCGGCGAGATCGCGCACCCACGGCGGATCGAAGCGCCCGGCCCGCACGAGCGGCAACAGCGTCTGCGCGAGCGCCTCCTCGCGCGCATCCAGGCTCACCGCATGCGACGGCAGATGCAGCCAAGGGCCGCTTCGCGCCGCTTCGCCGCCGTCGACCAGCGCGTCGACGAGCGCACGCCACAGCACGTCGTCGACGAGCGGCGCCGCCATCCGGCGCAAACGCGCCGCATCGAGGCCCTGCTCGTCGGGCACGCGCTCGTGATACGCACGCAGCGTGTCGAGCGTTTTCGCCTGCAGCGCACGCCAGTGCTCGCGCGCGATCACCCAGCCGTCGTTCGCCGCCGGGCCGTGCTGGCCGATCGCCAGCGCGGCGTCGGGCAACGTCAGCGCCTCAGGCGCGAAACCGGTCAGGTGCGTGAGCGTCGCGCGCGCAAGGCCGAGCGGCGCCTGCGCGAGCAGCGCGTCGAGCCGCCCTTCGTCGAGCCACACCGCGAGCGCGTCGAGCCACGCGCGGCGCGCGGGCGTGCGGCGCTTGCGTGCAGGCCCGAACGGATCGAGCACGCGGCCGCCGCCGACCGTGCGCGTCGCTTGCGGATTGCGCACGATGTAGCGGTCGCCCGGCAGCGCGAACACCGGCTCGTCGAACACCAGTTGCGCGCGCATCCGCTGGCCCGCCGCGAGCGATTCGCCGTCGAGCAGCGCGACGTGCGCGACGCGATGCAGCGTGCCGAGATGCACGTGCAGCGGCGCCCAGTGCGTGAGCGTCAATCCTGCATCCGCGAGCAGCGTCAGCTCGACGTCGATACGCGGCGACGTCGCGACGAGCCGCGCGTCCGCGATCGTGTCGCCGCGCTCGATGTCGGCCTTGTCGATGCCCGCGAGATTCAGCGCGCACCGCTCGCCCGCGTGTCCGACGTCGACCGGCCGGTTCTGCGCGTGAATGCTGCGCACGCGCGCCGCGCGGCCGGTGCGCACGATCGCGAGCGTCTCGCCGGTGTTCGCATGACCGGCGAACGCGGTGCCGGTCACGACCGTGCCCTGCCCCGCCAGCGTGAACACGCGGTCGACCGCAAGCCGGAACAGCCCGTCGTCGCGGCGCGCGCGCCAGGCGATCGCCGCATCGGAAAGATGACGCTTGAGCGCCGCGACGCCGGCGTCGGCCGCATCGGTCGCGCAGGTTTCGAAGACAGGCGCTTCGGCGAGCGTCGATTCGTGCAGCCATGCGGCGATCTCGTCGCGCACCTGCGCACGCCGCGCGTCGTCGACGCGATCGCCTTTCGTCAGCGCGATCGCGCCGTGGCTGACGCCGAGCAGTTGCAGGATCGCGAGATGCTCGCGCGTCTGCGGCATCACGCCGTCGTCGGCGGCGATCACGAGCAGCGCGAAGTCGATCCCGCACGCGCCGGCCGCCATCGTATGGATCAGCTTTTCGTGTCCGGGCACGTCGATCAGGCCGAGCACGTCGCCGTTGTCGAGCGGCGTATACGCATACCCGAGCTCGATCGAGATGCCGCGCGCCTTCTCTTCCTTCAGGCGATCGGTGTCGACGCCGGTCAGCGCGCGCACCAGCGTCGTCTTGCCGTGATCGATGTGCCCCGCGGTGCCGACGATCATGCCGACGGCTCCGCGCTGCGCGCGCATTGCGCGACGAACTCCGCCTCGTCGGCGGCTTCGAGGCAGCGCAAATCGAGCCGCAGCGCGCCGTCGGCGATGCGCCCGAGCACCGGGCGCGGCCATCCGCGCAGCCGCTTCTCGAGCTGCGCGAGCGCGCGGCCGCCGCGCTTGCCGTCCGGCGTGCGCACGACGAGCCCGGCGCTCGGCAACTGATCGACCGGCAGCGCGCCGCTGCCGATCTGGCTGAACATCGGTTCGACGCTGACCGCGTAGCCGCTGCCGAGCGCCGCCTGCAGCGCCGGCTGCACGCGCGCGGCCGCCGCGGCGATCTCCGCTTGCGGGCGCGTCAGCAGGCGCAGCGTGGTCAGCCGTTCGCGCAGGAATTCCGGTGCCTGGTACAGGCGCAGCACGGGTTCGAGCGCGGCGAGCGTCAGCTTGCCGACGCGCAGCGCGCGCTTGAGCGGATGCTTCTTGATCTTGCCGATCAGCGCGCGGTCGCCGACGATCAGGCCGGCCTGCGGCCCGCCGAGCAGCTTGTCGCCGCTGAACGTGACAACGTTTGCTCCACCGGCCACGGTTTCGCGCACCGTGGTCTCGCGAGGCAGCCCCCATTGCGTGAGGTCCGCGAGCGTGCCGCTGCCGAGATCGACGGCGACCGGCAGCCCGTGCTCGCGCGCGAGCGGCGCGAGTTCGGGCAACGTCACTTCCTTCGTGAAGCCGGTGATCGCATAGTTGCTGCAATGCACCTTCATCAGCAGCGCGGTGCGCGGGCCGATCGCCTCCGCGTAGTCGCGCAGATGCGTGCGGTTGGTCGTGCCGACTTCGCGCAGCCGCGCGCCGGCGCGGCTCATGATGTCGGGAATGCGGAACGCGCCGCCGATCTCGACCAGTTCGCCGCGCGACACGATCACCTCGCGCTTCGGCGCGAGCGCCGACAGCGTCAGCAGCACCGCGGCCGCGTTGTTGTTGACGACGGTCGCCGCCTCGGCGCCCGTCAGTTCGCACAACAGATCGTCGATCAGGTCGTCGCGGTCGCCACGGCGGCCCGTCGCGAGGTCGAACTCGAGATTCAGCGGCTGCGTGAGCGCGGCGACCACCGCGCGCACCGCGTCGTCGGGCAGCAGCGCGCGGCCGAGATTCGTGTGCAGCACGGTGCCCGTCAGGTTGAACACCGTGCGCACCGCGCCGGCGCTTTGCGCGGCCAGCGTCCGCGCGACGGCCGCGGCAATGCGCGTTTCGTCGAGCGGCTCGGCCGCCGCCGGATCATGCTGCGCCGCGGTGCGCCAGCGCTCGAGTTCCGCGCGCACCGCCTGCAGCACGCGCGTGCGGCCGTATTCGTCCAGCACCGGCTGGAGCGGCGCCGACGACAGCACGCGCTCGACGGACGGCACGCGCGCCAGCAGCGCGTTCAGCTCGTTGAGGCCTGGTTCAGTCACGTGGGGTGGACTCCATGCAAAGCTTCAACCTTCGCGCGGCGCTTCCGGCCACAGCAACGGGTTCGGCGAACTGCGCTGGTAGCCGGCCTCGTTCATCAGCAGGTCGAGCGTGAGGCTCGCGAGATCGTCCGCGAGCGGCTCGAAGTCGTAGTCCTTGTTCTGGTAGCCGATCTTGCGGTACGTCTTGCATTCGTCGCACGATTCGGCCTTCACGGCTTCGCTGCCGCCCTCGATGCCGTGATACGCGATGCCCTTGGTCGAATCGCAGTGCGTGCACTTGGTGCGCACCATGTGCCATTCGGTCGTGCACAGCCCGCATTGCAGGAACCGGTAGCCCTCGTACTGGCCGCCGACGCGCACCACGCTCGCGACCGGGTGCGTGCCGCACACCGGGCACAGCCCCGGCTGGTCGAGGAACGGCACGTCGGCCGGCTGCGTGCGGGTCGCGAGGTCGGTCCAGACCACCTGCAGCGCGGCCATCAGGAACGGTGCGGTAGCCGGGTCGACTTCGGCGAAGCGCAGTGCGAGGATCGCGTCGGCGTGTGCGTCGAGCTCGGCCGGCGCCATCAGGCGGAGACGGTCGAGCAGCTTCGCGAGCGGCGGATTGACCAGCCCGGCGCCTTCGACGCGGTCGAGCAGTTCATGCAGCACGGCCCGCCATTGCGGATCGCGCTCGCCGCCGAGCGCCGGCGCGAGCGGCATCGAATGCTGCTGCGCGCGCGCGATCGCGTCCTGCGACGGCATCTGCACGGCGAAGTCCTGCAGCACCGCGTGCTGCGCGTCGGCGACCACCGCCATCAGCCGCAGGTAGCCGCTGATCGGGTTCAGGTCGGCGAGCTGGCGCAGGCGCGCGGCGCGCGCGGAGAAAACCGTTGCGCGTTCCGGCAGGCGGAAGCGCGGGATCGCCGAATGATCGAGCGCCGAGATTTCATTCGGTTCGAGAATGCGTTGTGTCACGAGTGTGTTGTCCAAAAAAACAAGCGCCGACGTATCGGCGCTTCGGGCGGTTCCGACGACGGACGGGGCGGCGCGCCACCCCGTCCCGGCGCGCTACTTCACGCTTTCACGGAACCACTTCGGGTGGTGCTTGCGCGCCCAGCCGAGGGTGACCGTGCCGCGCACCATCGCCCGGATCGAGCCCTTGACCCACAGCGCCGCATAGATATGCGTGACGATGCCGGCAATCAGCACGAACGCCGCGACGGCATGGACTACTGCCGCGAGCCGGATCACCCCGATCGGGAAGTAGAACGAGAAATACCGCCGCCAGATGACGATGCCGGACAGCAGCAACAGCGCCAGGCACGCCACCAACGTGAAGAATAGCAGTTTCTGTCCGGCGTTATAGCGGCCGATCTCCGGCAGCTTGTCCTCGCGGTTCGCGAGCACGTCGTCGATCTGGCGCAGCCATTGCACGTCGTCCCGGTCGAGGACGTTGTGATGCCAGTAGCGCACCACCATCACCGCGAACGACACGAACATCACGAGGCCGACGAACGGGTGCAGGATCCGCGTCCACTGGCCGCCGCCGAACAGCGCGGTCAGCCAGAACATCGACGGATGGAACAGCGCCAGCCCGGACAGCGCGAGCAGCACGAACGTGATCGCGGTGATCCAGTGGTTCGTCCGCTCGTTCGCCGTGTAGCGGACGATCAGGTTGGGGTCGTCATGCTTCATTTCACGTCCTCCTTGATGCGTCGCGCCTCGTCGCGGGCGGCGGTTTCCTCTTCGTCGGTCACCTCGTTCGGGCCGACCCGGATGTAGTGGAAGAAGCCCGCGAGCGCCGTCAGCGCGATGCCCGCGACCGCCAGCGGCTTCGCGAAGCCCTTCCACAATTTCACCATCGGGCTGATCGACGGGTTGTCCGGCAGGCCGTGATACAGCGACGGCTTGTCGGCGTGGTGCAGCACGTACATCACGTGCGTGCCGCCGACGCCCTGCGGATCGTACAGCCCCGCATGCTCGAAGCCGCGCTCCTTCAGGTCCTCGATCCGCTCGGCCGCGTGCTGCTTCATGTCCTCCTTGGTGCCGAACACGATCGCGCCCGTCGGGCAGGTCTTCACGCAGGCCGGTTCCTGGCCGACCGCGACGCGGTCGGAGCAGAGCGTGCACTTGTACGCGCGATGATCCTTCTTCGAGATCCGCGGGACGTTGAACGGGCAGCCGGTCACGCAGTAGCCGCAACCGATGCAGTTCTCCTCGTGGAAATCGACGATCCCGTTGTTGTACTGCACGATCGCGCCCGGCGACGGGCATGCCTTCAGGCAGCCCGGGTCCTCGCAGTGCATGCAGCCGTCCTTGCGGATCAGCCATTCGAGGTTGCCGTCCGGGTTCTCGTATTCGGCGAACCGCATCACCGTCCACGAGTGCTCCGACAGGTCGGCCGGGTTGTCGTACACGCCGACGTTGGTGCCGACTTCGTCGCGCAGGTCGTTCCACTCCATGCAGGCCGTCTGGCACGCCTTGCAGCCGATGCACTTCGATACGTCGATCAGTTTCGCGACGCTCCCGGTCACCGGCTCGCGCGCCGTGGGCGGCGGCGTGGTGGTGGCCGAGACGCGCTTGATATCCAGCGATTGCAATGCCATCTCGTTCCCCTTACGCCTTTTCGACCTTCACCAGGAACGACTTGAATTCCGGTGTGTACGAGTTGCCGTCACCCACGGACGGAGTCAGGGTATTGGCGAGATAGCCGGGCTTCGTCAACCCCTTGAAGCCCCAGTGCAACGGGATGCCGACCGTCTGGACCTTCTTGCCGTCGACCGTCAGCGGCTTGATCCGCTTCGTGACGAGCGCGACCGCGACGATGTGGCCGCGCTTGGACGACACCCTCACGCGATCGCCGTGCACGACGCCGACTTCCTTTGCGAGGTCTTCGCCGATCTCGACGAATTGCTCGGGCTGGATGATCGAGTTCAGCCGCGCATGCTTGGTCCAGTAGTGGAAGTGCTCCGTCAGACGATAGGTCGTCGCGACGTGCGGGAATTCCGCGACCTTGCCGAACGACGCGCGGTCATCCGGGAACACGCGGGCGGCCGGGTTGTTCAGCGCCTGCGGGTTGTTCGGATGGAACGGGTTCGCGGCGAGCGGCGTCTCGAACGGCTCGTAGTGCTCGGGGAACGGACCTTCGTTCATCCCGGCGCGCGCGAAGAAGCGTGCGACGCCTTCCGGGTTCATGATGAACGGGCCCATGCCGCCCTCGGGCGATTCGTCGGCTTTATAGTCGGGAATGTCCGGGCCCGACCACGCGCTGCCGTTCCAGCCGATCAGTTTCCGGGTCGGGTCGAACGGCTTGCCGTTGACGTCGCACGACGCGCGGTTGTACAGGATCCGCCGGTTCGCGGGCCACGCCCACGCCCAGCCGAGCGTCTGGCCGATGCCGGTCGGATCCGAGTTGTCGCGCCGTCCCATCTGGTTGCCGGCCTGCGTCCACGACCCGCAGAAGATCCAGCAGCCGCTCGCCGTCGTGCCGTCGTCCTTCAGCTGCGCGAAGGCGGCGAGCTGCTCGCCCTTCTTCACGAGCGTCTTGGCCGGATCCTTCGGATCGGGCAGATCGGCGAGCGCACGCCCGTTGAACTCCATCGCAAGCTCTTCGGGCGTCGGGCTTTCCGGGTTCGCGTACGGCCAGGTCAGGTTCACGATCGGGTCGGGGAACTTGCCGCCATCTTTCTTGTACGCATCGCGCATGCGCTGGAACAGCCCCGACATGATCTCGAGATCGCTGCGCGCCTCGCCCGGCGGCTCCGCGCCCTTCCAGTGCCATTGCAGCACGCGGCTCGAACTCACGAGCGAGCCGTTTTCCTCCGCGAAGCACGTGGTGGGCAAACGGAACACCTCGGTCTGGATCTTCGACGAATCGACGTCGTTGTAGTCGCCGTGGTTCTTCCAGAACTCCGACGTCTCGGTCGCGAGCGGATCCATGATCACGAGCCACTTCAGCTTCGCGAGCCCCGCGGCCGTCTTCACCTTCGAAGGCGCCGCCGCGAGCGGGTTGAAGCCCTGGCAGATGTAGCCGTTGATCTTGCCGGCATTCATCAGCTCGATCGTCTGCAGCAGGTCGTACTGCTTGTCGAGCTTCGGCAGGTAGTCGTAGCCCCAGTTGTTCTCGGCGGTCGCCGCATCGCCCCACCACGACTTCATGAAGCTGACGTGGAAGGCCTTGTAGTTCTTCCAGTAGCTGAGCTGGTTCGGCCGCAGCGGCAGCTGCACGCGCTTCTTGATATAGCCGTCGAAATCCTGCTCGGACTGCATCGGCAGCGTCATGTAGCCCGGCAGCAGGTTCGACATCAGCCCGAGGTCGGTCAGCCCCTGGATGTTCGAGTGGCCGCGCAGCGCGTTCATCCCGCCGCCGGCGATGCCGATGTTGCCGAGCAGCAGCTGCACCATCGCGCCGGTGCGGATGATTTGCGCGCCGATCGAGTGGTGCGTCCAGCCGAGCGCGTACAGCACCGTGCCGGCGCGGCCTGGAACGGCCGTTGTCGCGAGCATCTCGCAGACCTTCAGGAACTTGTCCTTCGGCGTGCCGCACACCTGCTCGACCATCGCGGGCGTATAGCGCGAGTAGTGCTGCTTCAGCAGGTTGTAGACGCAGCGTGGATGCTGCAGCGTCGGGTCGACCTTCACGAAGCCGTCGTCGCCACGTTCGTAGTCCCAGCTCGACTTGTCCGGGTACGCGTGCTTCTCCGCGTCGTAGCCGGAATAGATGCCGTCGTTGAACGTGAAATCCTCGCGCACGATGAACGAGAAGTCCGTGTAGTTCTTCACGTACTCATGCTGGATCTTGTCGTTCGTCAGCAGGTAGTTGATGACGCCGCCCAGGAAGGCGATGTCGGTGCCGGTGCGAATCGGCGCGTAATAGTCCGCCACCGAGGCGGTGCGCGTAAAGCGCGGGTCCACGACGATCAGACGCGCCTTGCGGTGCGCCTTCGCTTCCGTTACCCACTTGAATCCGCACGGATGGGCCTCGGCTGCATTGCCGCCCATCACCAGAATCACGTCCGCGTTCTTGATGTCGACCCAATGGTTCGTCATCGCTCCACGGCCAAACGTCGGGGCAAGACCTGCCACCGTCGGGCCATGTCAGACACGCGCCTGATTGTCGAACGCGAGCATCCCCGTGCTGCGGATGACCTTGTGCGTCAGGTAGCCGACCTCGTTGCTGCCCGCCGACGCGGCCAGCATGCCGGTCGTGAGCCAGCGGTTGACCTTCGCGCCGTCCTCCGTCGTCTCGACGAAGTTCGCGTCGCGGTCGGCCTTCATCAGCTTCGCGATCCGGTCGAGCGCGTCGTTCCACGAGATGCGCTCCCACTTGTCCGAGCCGGGCGCACGGTATTCCGGATGCATCAGGCGGCTCGGGCTGTGGATGAAGTCGATCAGGCTCGCGCCCTTCGGGCACAGCGTGCCGCGGTTGACCGGGTGATCGGGATCGCCTTCGATGTGGATGATGCTGGACTGCGCATTCTTCGCGCCGTCGCCAAGGCTGTACATCAGGATGCCGCAGCCGACAGAGCAGTATGGACAGGTGTTGCGCGTTTCGACGGTTCGCGCCAGCTTGTACTGACGGACCTCCGCGAGCGCTTCGGTCGGCGAGAAGCCCATGAGGGCAAGACTCGATCCGGCGAGCGACGTGGCGGTCACTTTCAGGAACTGGCGCCGGGACATTTGTAGCATGATGGTCTCGGCTTTATTGTGGGGGGATCGAAAGGAATTATAGACAGTTCACGCAACTATGTTCGAATCTTCGTATCAATATTGAATTGTCCGATGTGCACAAATGAATCTTTACGTGGCGCCGGCCTCCCGCGTCACGACCCGATACGCGATGAAACCACATATTCCCGCTGATGCGACACGCCTGGCAAGACGGCAGGCCAACTGGGCACTGGCCGCCTTCCGGCGCTTCTCGTCCGACCGCTGCACGACGATGGCCGCGAGCATCGCGTTCTACTCCGCGTTCTCGCTCGCGCCGATGCTCGTGATGGTGATCGCGGTGGCCGGCTGGTTCTACGGCGACGACGCCGCGCGCGGCCAGGTGTTCGAGCAGGCGCACCAGTTGATCGGCGACGATGCCGCGGCGAGCGTGCAGACCATCGTCCAGAACGCGCACCGCAGCGGCGAGCGCGGCGGTCTCGCGACGCTGATCTCGTTCGGCGCGCTGGCGCTCGGCGCGTCGGCCACGTTCTCGTCGCTCAGCGCCGCGCTGAGCGTGATCTGGCCGGCGACCGAGAGCCGCTGGTCGAGCGTCCTCGGCCTCGTGCGGGTGCGGCTGATCTCGTTCGGGCTCGTGCTCGGCGTCGCGTTCCTGCTGATCGTGTCGCTCGTGCTCGACACCGCGATCACGTTCGTCGGCACCTGGCTGTGGGGCGATTCGCCCTATATCGCGATCACCAACCTGCTGCAGTTCTTCGTCGGCATCGGGGTCCTCGCGGGCGCGTTCGCCGCGCTGATGAAGTTCCTGCCGGACGCGCGCGTCGCGTGGCGCGACGCCGTGATCGGCGGCACCGTGTCCGCGATCCTCTTCTCCGGCGGCAAGAAGCTGTTCGCGCTGTATCTCGCGCATGCCGGCACCGCGAGCGCGTTCGGCGCGGCCGGGTCGTTCGCGGTGCTGCTGATGTGGCTGTACTTCTCCGCCGCCGTGCTGCTGCTCGGCGCGGAATTCGCGGCGGCCCGCGGCGCAGTGCGCGAGCGGCTGGCCAACGCATGGGCCGAAGCGGCGCCGGCCGACCGGCCGCGTTGATGCCGGCGTATTCCGCGCAAATAGCACAACTCGCTCATCCAGGTCTCTTCGGGCTGTTACGCAGTCGTGTCCACGCGCTTGCAGGTTCGCCGGTGTCCATGCGGCGCGCAAGCGCATCCGCAAACGTTTGCCTTCCCCACTTTCCTCGCATCATTGCGCCGAACCGGCCGATCTCCGATGCACCACGATGGAACACACAACAATCGCATTGCAGCAGATGTCAACTATTTCAAAAATAGGAATGGTCTTCGATGTCCTTGATCTATATGGGTTTTTCCGCGCTGTGATGTTTTGGAGACACTTTATTTTTTGAGCTTTCTTGCGTGTGTGGCAGTGAGCTATTCTGCAATCCGCAACAAATAACGAATCCCTCGCGTGGAGAAACTCAACGATGAAGAAACTCGCTCTGTCTACCCTCTCGCTGGCTCTGCTGGGTGCAGCCGGCGCCGCACAAGCTCAATCGAGCGTCACGCTGTACGGCGTCGTCGACACGTCGATCGCTTGGGTTCACGGCAATAACGGCCAGGCCAACAACTCGTGGCAAATGCTGTCGGGCAACCTGTCCGGCAGCCGCTGGGGCCTGAAGGGCTCCGAAGACCTGGGTGGCGGCCTGAAGACGATCTTCCAGTTGGAAAACGGCTTTGACGTCGGCACCGGCGCGCTCAACCAGGGTGGCCGCATGTTCGGCCGTCAGGCTTACGTCGGTCTGGAACACGCCCAGTACGGTACGCTGACGCTGGGTCGCCAGTACGATCCGAGCGTCGACCTGGTTCAGGCCGTGACGGCCGACAACTACTACGGCGCGTTCTTCGCAACGCCGGGTGACGTCGACAACAACGACAACAGCATCCGCGTCAACAACGCGATCAAGTACACGTCGCCGGTCTTCTCCGGCCTCCAGTTCGAAGGCATGTACGCACTGAGCGGCCTGGCGGGCCAGCCGGGCACGGGCCAGTCGTGGAGCGCGGGTCTTGCGTACAACAACGGCCCGTTCGGTATCGCCGCGAGCTTCCTGCGCGTGCAGAACAGCAACGATCGCACGATCACCGCGAAGGGCACCGGCGGCTGGAACAGCCCGACGGCGACCGGCATCGGCGTCGAGAACAACCCGATCCTCGGCATGTACGCAACGGCGAGGTCGGCCAACATCGCGCAAGTCGCAGGCCAGTACGGTATCGGCCCGGTGACGTTCGGCCTCGGCTACAGCTTCGCGCAGTACAAGCCGGACACCCTGTCGTCGTTCACGTCGCAAGAGAAGTTCAACACCGGCCGCGCATTCGTGAACTACCAGGCATCGCCGGCGCTGCTGCTGGGCCTCGGCTACGCGTACACGAAGGCGAGCGGCGACACGGACGCGAAGTACCACCAGGTCTCGCTCGGCGCGGACTACTCGCTGTCGAAGCGCACGGATCTCTACCTGCTCGGCGCGTACCAGCACGCGAGCGGCAAGCAGCGCTTCGCCGCTGGCGTCAACGGGACCCAAGACGCGCAAGCGTCGATCGGCTCGTACGGCTTCGCCGGCAAGAGCTCGCAGGAAATGGTCGCACTGGGCATCCGCCACAAGTTCTAAAAACAACGTTCCCGGCACGCGGCGTCTCCGGACGCCGTGCCGCCGGCCTGCAAAGCCAGTCATCGGTTTCGGCCATGACTGGCTTTTTTCTTGCCTGCTTCCCGCCGCGTGCCGTCGCAGCGCGCCCGACGCACCCTCGCATTTCGCGGCCTCGCGCCCGAGCGCAATCCGCCCCAACCTCGACCGGCAGGCCGGACGGCCAACCGGCGCGTCATGCCGCTACCGCGCACGGCGTACGCGCGTCGTCCAGCCCCTCACCCCGCAACGACCGCATTCTGATCGAACCACGGCCGCCAGGCCGGCCTGCGAACCGACGCGCCATGCCGACATGACTCGCCACCGCGCGAAGGCCACGCGCCGGCTCTGGCGCCGACGCGTACGGTCTCGCCCCGGTCGGGATTCTTGTCGCCGCGATATTCCACTATACTGGAGTTTAAATTCATTATGATGGAGCACCCCGTGCCCACCGACAACACCGTTGACACCGACACCGACGTCAACGAGCGCATCGCCCGCCGCGTGCGCGCATTGCGGGCGACGCGCGGCCACACGCTCGATGCGCTGGCCGCCCGCAGCGGCGTCAGCCGGTCGATGATTTCGCTGATCGAGCGCGGCGCGGCCAGCCCGACGGCGGTCGTACTGGACAAGCTCGCCGCCGGGCTCGGCGTTTCGCTTGCCAGCCTGTTCGACGGCGACCCCGACGACGCGCCCGCGCAGCCGCTCGCGCGCCGCGCGCAGCAGGCGCAGTGGCGCGACCCGGCCTCCGGCTACGTGCGGCGCAATCTCTCCCCGCCCGGCTGGCCTTCGCCGATCCAGCTCGTCGAGGTGAATTTCCCGGCCGGCGCGCGCGTCGCGTACGAAGCGGGGGGACGCGAGAGCGCCGTGCATCAGCAGGTCTGGGTCATCCGCGGGCGCGTCGACGTCACGCTAGGCGATCAGGTACACGCGCTTCGCGAAGGCGACTGCCTGGCGATGCGGCTCGATCAGCCGCTGGTCTTCAGCAACCCGACATCCCGTCCCGCACACTACGTCGTGGTCCTTTGCGAAGGACACGCGGCCGCCTGACGATCGCGCGCCCGTCCGCTCGAGCAACACTTCCTCCAGCCAACAGGAGCCTGAATGAACCCTTCCGAACACCACGACGACGTGCGCTTCGTCGATTGCAGCGAGGCCGAGCACGCGGCGGCCATCCTCGAGATCCTGAACGAGGCCATCGTCAATTCCACGGCCCTGTACGACTACGCGCCGCGCCCCCCGCAGGCGATGGCGGCATGGTTCGCGACGAAGCGCGCAGGCGGCTTTCCGGTGGTCGGCGCGGTCGATGCGTCGGGCCGCTTGCTGGGCTTCGCGAGCTGGGGCACGTTCCGCGCATTCCCCGCCTACAAGTACACGGTGGAACACAGCGTGTACGTGCATCATGAGCAGCGCGGCCGCGGGCTCGGCGAGCGCCTGTTGCGCGAACTGGTCCGCCGTGCGCGCGACGCGCAGGTCCATGTCCTGGTGGGCTGCATCGATGCGAGCAACGCCGGCAGCATCCGCCTGCACACGCGGCTCGGCTTCACGCATGCCGGCACGCTCGCGCAGGTCGGCTTCAAGTTCGGCCGTTGGCTGGATGCGGCGTTCTACCAACTCACCCTGGAAACGCCCGATCAACCGCAGGACGGTTGATCGAATGGCGAAGCGGCAACGCAACGGCGTTGCATGCGCGCAGTCGAGGCCGGGCCGACCCACCCGATAGCCGCGCGCGCATCAACGCATCGCGCGTGCCGCGCTTCGCCCCATCGTCCAACCGCGTCCCGTTCCGCGCTGCAATAAAAAATCCCCGTGCGCTTTCGCACACAGGGATCGTGGGACACCCGACGGCCACCTGCACGAAACAGGCGACCGTTGCGCCGCAGTTAAGCAGCCGCGTCCTTCAGCTTCTTCAGCGCACGTGCCTTCACGCGCACGCTGGCCGGCTTTGCCGGGAACCAGCGCTCTTCGCCCGTGAACGGATCCTTGCCGAAGCGCTTCTTCTTCGCCGGCACGGCTTGCGCCGTGATCTTCAGCAGACCCGGCAGCGTGAACTCGCCTGCGCCCTTCTTGTGGACCGAGCCCAGCACGACGTTCTCGAGTGCGGCCAGCACTGCCTTGACAGCCTTCACTTCGACAGCTGCGCGCTCAGCGATGTGCACTGCGAGCGATGCCTTCGTGAACTTGTCCTTCAGCGGCGTCGGAGCGGCGGGCGCCTTCGCGACAGCCTTCTTGGCCACTACTTTCTTCGCGGGCGCAGCTTTTTTGGCAGCCACTTTCTTGGCCGGTGCGGCAGCCTTCTTGGCCACCTTTTTTGCGGAAGTCGCCATGTTTCTCCTACCAGGTGTGGTCGTTGGATACACGAAGCGCACAACGTGCGCGCTTCAACGCCGGATTCTACAAGCGCCTCGACGCTTCGTGGAGTACTTTTGCGCGTTTTCCGCGGGTTTTCTGCAGGTTTTGTTGCGTGCTGCAGACTACGACACTGCCCGGCACGCAAGAAAACGCCTGTACGTATGCATCAAAACGTGAATTACGTTCGATATTTGTGCGCCTATAGTGGCCGTGCCCAATGCCAGGACACCTTCATGCGCGAAGTCAGACACGTCAAGGGACTCGACGGCCTGCGAGCCATCGCGGTCATCCTCGTCTTCCTGTCCCACAAGGGCCACGTCCTCGCGATCGACGTGGGGAGGCTTGGCGTGTGGACGTTTTTCTTCATCAGCGGCTTCCTGATCGTGGGCGAGCTGCACCGCAGCCGACAGGCGGTCGAGCACGGCACGTTGTCGCGCCGCCATGCGCTCAGCCTGTTCCTCGCCAAGCGCGTGCTGCGAATCTTCCCCGTGTATTACCTGCTGCTCGCGTCGCTCGCGATCGCGCATGCGCTGTTCTATCAGCGCGGCGTCGACCTCGGCCTCGCATGGCACGCCCTCTTCCTGTCGAACCTGTGGATCGGCGTCGTCAAGAACGGCTGGCCCGGCACTACATCGCATTTCTGGAGCCTCGCCGTCGAGCAGCAGTTCTATCTGATCGCGCCGCTCGCGCTGCTCGCGACGCGCGCGGCGCGGCACATCGCGCTCGGCATCGCGGCGGTCGCGCTCTGCGCGGCCGCGCATCTCGGCCTCTATCTGGCCGACGCGTCGCCGGTGCTGATCTACGCGTTTTCCCCGTGGAATTTCGCGCTGATCGCGCTCGGCGGCATCGGCGCGATGGCGCTCGCCGAGCACGGCCCCGCGGTGGCGCGCTACGCGCCGCCCGGCTGGCTCGCGGCGGCGGGCGTCGTGACGTTCCTCGTGCTGCCCGCATGCGTCGCGCTGCCGGGCGCCGCGGCGGGGCTCGCGGATTTCGGGCTCTCCGCGTCGCTCGGCGCACTGCTGCTGTGGATCGTCCGCGAGCCCGAACATTCCGCCGTCGCGCTGCTGGAATGGCCGCCGCTCGTCTATCTCGGCACGATCAGCTACGGCTTCTACCTGTTTCACAACCTGATCCCCGGGCGTTTCGGCGCGACGCAAGCGCTCTACCAGTACACGCGGTTGCCGCCGTTCGCTCGGGACGTGCTGCCCCAGATGCTGCAATTCGGGCTCGCCATGCTGCTCGCGCATCTTTCCTGGCGCTATCTCGAAAAACGGCTGCTGGATCGCAAGAAGCCGATTGCCGAACGGCTGACGCGCCATTTCGCGGCGCCGCAACGCACGTCCGTGCGCTGAGCCGGCTTGCAACGGGCCGGCGATGCACTACGCTTTCAGCAGCAGGTCGGTCGCCGATACGCGGTGAACAAGGACGTCGCCATGCTTACGCGTGAAAGCCATTGTGCGTGTTTCCGCCGTGTCGCGCCGGCATTGCTCGGTCTCGTGCTTGCGCTCGCGCCGTCGGCCGGACGGGCGCAGGCGCGGATGGAAGTGATCCCGTTCGAGTCGCTGACGATGACCGACGACGCGTTTCTCGCGGGCCGCGAGGACGGCAAGCCCGTCACGATCGCCGGCGAACTGCGCCTGCCGCGCGTCGGCAGCGAGCGCTTCCCGCTCGTGATCCTGCTGCACGGCTCCGGCGGGATCAGCAGCTACGTGACCGACTGGGAACGCGAACTTCTCGCGATGGGCGTCGCCACCTTCGTGATCGACAGCTTCACGAGCCGCGGCCTCGTCAGCGTGAACGACGACCAGGCGCAGGTCGGCCGGCTCGTGCAGATCGAGGATGCGTACCGCGCGCTCGCGGTGCTCGCGAAACATCCGAGAATCGATCCCGCGCGCGTGATGCTGATGGGTTTTTCCCGCGGCGGCCACAGCACGCTGTATGCCTGCCTCACGCGGTTCCAGCGGATGCACGCCGCATCCGCGGCCCGCTTCGCCGCGTACGTCGCGTTCTATCCCGGCTGCCCGGTCGCCTATCGCGACGACGACGACATCGCCGCGCGGCCCGTGCGCGTGTTCGCCGGCACCGGCGACGACTACACGCCGATCGCGCCGTGCCGCGCGTATGTCGAGCGGCTGAAGGCCGCGGGCCGCGACGTCCGCCTGACCGAATACCCCGGCGCCCGGCACGTATTCGACGGGCGCGCGTACGACCCGCCGCTGACCTTGCCGAAAGCACAGACATTGCGCCACTGCCGGCTCGTGGAAAACGACCGCGGCCAGGTGATCGATACCGACACCCGGCAGCCGTTCTCGTATGCCGACGCGTGCGTCGAGCGCGGCGCGACCATCGGCTATGACGAAAAGGCGGCCGCCGACGCCAGAAAGGCCGTCGCGACCTTCGTCACCGAGACGCTCAAGCCGGCCCGCTAGCGGATTGCAGCAGGCCCGCGCCCATGAAAAACGCCCCGGCGCACAAGGCGAACCGGGGCCAACGGAACAACCACCACCTGAAACTTGACGCGCAGGGCTGCTAAGCGACGGCAGCCAGCGCAGGCAAACAGGTCCGCAGGTACGCTTCGAACTCGCGGCTCACTTCCGGATGCTGGAGCGCCAGCTCGACGGTCGCCTTGAGGTAGCCGATCTTGCTGCCGCAATCGAAACGCGTGCCGTAGTAGCGATACGCGAGCACCTGCTCGTGCGCTAGCAGCGACTGCACCGCGTCGGTCAGCTGCAGCTCGCCGCCCGCACCGGGCTTGATCTTGCGCAGGTGATCGAACAGCGTCGGCATGAACACGTAGCGGCCGACCACGCCGAGATTCGACGGCGCATCCTCGGGCGACGGCTTCTCGATGATGCCCGACAGCTTGATGATGTCCTCTTCCCACTCACGGCCCTCGATCACGCCGTACGAGCGGCTGTCCTCGCGCGCGATCGTTTCGACGCCGATCACCGAGCTGTGATAGTGGTTGAACACGTCGACGAGCTGCTTGAGCACCGGCTGCTCGCCGTGCAGCAGGTCGTCGGCGAGGATCACCGCGAACGGCTCGCCATGCACCAGCTTCTCCGCGCACAGCACCGCGTGGCCGAGACCGAGCGCTTCCGGCTGGCGCACGTAGAAGCAGTCGACGTGGCTCGGCTTGATGCTGCGCACCAGCTCGAGCAGCTTCTCCTTGCCGCGCGCCTCGAGCTCCGCCTCGATTTCGTATGACTTGTCGAAGTGATCCTCGATCGCGCGCTTGCTGCGGCCGGTCACGAAGATCATTTCCGTGATGCCGGCATTGATCGCTTCCTCGACCGCATACTGGATCAGCGGCTTGTCGACGACGGGCAGCATCTCCTTCGGACTCGCCTTGGTCGCCGGCAGGAACCGTGTGCCGAGACCGGCAACGGGGAACACGGCCTTGGTAACTTTCAACATGATTGCATCCTGATTGCGTTGAGCGCGCCGCCTCGCATCGTTTCGCGACACGGCACAATGAATGTCCGGATGGCGCGGCACGATTCAATGGCACATTGAAACCGGCCCGCCGCCGCTATTACCGGCGGCACCTAATCGCGCTACCGGTTCGATTAATGGATAATCGTCGCCAAGCCGGTCGATATTGCCGGTGAGCTGCATCGACCGACGACAATTTACCGATTTTCCGGATACAAATTTTTACGATTCGAATTCCTCGACATAGGGCGCGCCGCCCCACTCGAAGCGCGGTCGAATCGGCTCGTTCTTCAGCGCTTCGCGGTATGCCGACACTACGGCCATGACCACCAATACCGCCGCGCTCGCGATCCAATGCATGTCCATCTTGCCGCTCCTTGCGTCTATCAACTGGAGCTTCAAGCTATCAGAAAAAAATCGACAAATAATTGGCCGTGCGCTGAAACCGATATCGCCGCCCGATAAAACCGCAATCCTGAATCCGATTATTCCACGGCGAGATTTTTTTATTCATTGAGCGAATTCTTCCGGATTACGATGGTGCGAAACTTCCCCTTCATCCGTCGCAAGGAACCGAATCGCATGCAAGCATTCAGCGGATCGACTTTGAATGCGCCGCCCGCCGCCGATCACAAGGAGCACGTGATCGACGCGATGCGCGGCTTCGCGGCGCTGCTCGTCGCCTATTTCCACTGCCGGCAGGTCGTCTGGGTCGGGATGCAAAGCTTCCATCGCGCTTACGGCCACACGCTCGACCCGAGCGTGATCGTCGGCTACCTGACGTTTCCGTTCGCGTGGGGCTCGGCCGGCGTGCCGATCTTCTTCGTGATCAGCGGCTACTGCATCCACCGCAACGCGGCGCTCAAGCTCGCCGCCGATCCGGCCTACCGGCTGAACGCGCCGAATTTCTGGGCGCGCCGCTTCGCGCGCATCTATCCGGTGCTGCTCGCCGCGCTGCTGTTCACGCTCGCGCTCGACGCGATCAGCCTGCAGATCGCGCCCGTCAGCCACAAGATCCGCGACGTCGGCCTGAGCGCGTTCCTCGTGAACCTGTTCTCGCTGCAAGGCGTCGCCGGCTATACGTACGGCTCGAACGGCGCACTGTGGACGCTGTCGCTCGAAGTGCAGTTCTACGCGATCTACCCGCTGCTGTTCGCGATCCGGCGGCGCATCGGGATGCCGGCCGTCGTGGCCGGCATCGCGCTCGTCAACGTCGCGTCGGCCTGGCTGCTCGAACGGCACGACCTGCAGTTCTTCACGTCGTACTGGCTGTCGTGGACGATCGGCGCGTGGATCGCGGACGTGCGCGCACAGCAGGCGCGTACGGCGAACGCCGCCGCGCCGTCGCGCGCGTGGTACGCCGCGGCCGCCGTGCTGCTCGCCGGCGGCTGCGCCGCGTTCCACTATGGCCAGTACGGCGCGTTCCAGCTGTGGGCGGCCGGCTTCGCGTGCTTCCTGTACCGCGCGCTCGCCCGTCCGCCGCGCACGACGCCGCCGCTCGCCGTGCTCGGCTGGTTCGGCGACTTCAGCTACTCGCTGTACCTGATCCACCTGCCGCTGTTCGTCTGCGTCGGCTCGGTGCTCTATCGCTCCGAACTGCAGCTGTCGATCTGGCCGTCGTTCGCGTTCATGGCGCTCGCGATTCCGGTCGCCTACCTGTTCTATCGGCTGTTCGAACGGCCCGCGATGATGTGGTCGGCAAGCCTCAAGCCGTCGCGCGGCGCGCGGGTCGTCGCGCCGGCGCCCGAACGGGCCGTCTGACCGCCTGACCGTCAGGTCTGGCAGCAAGCCCCCCGCGTGACACATCGCTGCGCGGGGGCTTTTGCTTGATGACTGTCGCGCCCGGAACGAATCGCCGCGGCGCCCTCCGCCTTCAGCACGACCCGCCAGCTTCCCTCGCACGAACAAAGCCCCCGCGCAGCACATCGCCGCGCGGGGGCCGATTCAACCTGCCGCATGCCGGGGCCGAACGTCGGCCCCCGCGGGCGACGCGCTACCGCTGCTTCGCCGCCCGCGCGGTATCCGCGAGGATCTTCTCGACGCGTTCCACGTAGGTCTTCGTGCCGAAGCGGCGCAGCGCCGTCACGTAACCGCTCGCGACGAGGCGCTCGCGCAGCGCGCGATTCGACTGCAGCGCGACCAGCGCGTCGCCCAGCGCATGCGCGTCGCCCGGCTCGCACAGCAGGCCGTTGTCGTCGTGCTCGATGATCTCGACGACGCCGCCCGCGCGCGCCGCGACGACCGGCCGCCTCGCAAGCATCCCTTCGACGATCACGCGCCCGAACGGCTCGGGCGTGATCGACGTGTGCGCGACGACGTCGACCGCCTTCATGCACGCGGCCACGTCGCGCTGGAAGCCGAGGAAATGCACGCGGTCGTCCATCCCGTGCCGCGCGACGGTTTCGTGCAGTTGCGCCGCATAGTCGTCCTCGCCGAACAGCGGCGCGCCGACCAGCACGACGTGCATGTCCGGATGGCCGGCGGCGGCTTCCAGCAGCAGGTGCTGGCCTTTCCAGCGCGCGAGCCGGCTGAACGAGCCGACCAGCCACGCGTGCTCGGGCAGCCCGAAGCGCACACGCAGCGCGGCCTGGCTGACGCCGGCCAGCGCGTCGAACGGCTCGGCCGAGATGCCGTTGAACACGACGTCGACGTGCTGCGGCGTGAAGCCGGTCAGCGCGCGGAACGCCTGCGCGGACGCGTCGGAGTTCGCGATCACCCGCGTCACGCCGAGCCGCGCGCAAACCTTGATCGCGAGCAGCTGCTTGCGGCCGAAATGATCGTCGCTGACGATGTCGCGCAAGTGCCAGACCACCGGCTTGCGCGCGAGCCGCCCGGCCAGCGCGGCGACCACCATCGCGCGCTGGGTGTTCGCGTAGATCACCTCGGCGCGGCGCGCACGGCGCGCGACGTCGCGCACGAGCCGCAGCAGCTGCGTCACCGCGCCGGCCGACACGCCGCCCTGCTTGCGCACGCCCGCGAGCGCGCCCTGCTCGACGACGTCGACGCGTGCACCGATCTCGTCGAGCGCCGCGCGAAACGGCCCGTCGGCGAACAGCAGCACGTCGGCGTTCGCGCGCATGTGCTTCATGATCTCGAGCAGCGACAGCTCGGCACCGCCCAGCACGCCGCTCTGGTCGAGCACGAGCGTCGCCGGGCCGCGCGCGGCGGGCGGCGGCGCGGCGCCCGCGCCTTGCCACGCGGTCGCGCCGGGCAGCGCGGCCTCGACGTAATCGAGAAAGCGCCGCCGGAACGTGTCGGCGGAAAACCGCTCCGCATTCGCGCGGCACGCCTGCGGCGTGAAGCGCTGCGGCGCGCGTTCGAAATCGTCGACGGCCGACACGATCGCGCGCGCGGTCTGCTCGTCGAAGAACAGCCCGGTCGGCCGCGCGCCCGACTGCGGGTCGAGCACGGTTTCGAGCGCGCCGCCCTTGCCGTACGCGATCACGGGCGTGCCGCAGGCCTGCGCCTCGACCACCGAGATGCCGAAATCCTCCTCGGCCGCGAACACGAACGCCTTTGCGCGGCGCATCCGGTCGTGCAGCACCGCGAACGGCTGGTAGCCCATGATCTCGACGTTCGGCCCCGCCTTCGCGCGGACCTTCTGCATTTCCGGGCCGTCGCCGATCACGACCAGCTTGCGCTCCGGCATCTTCGAGAACGCCTCGACGATCAGGTCGATCTTCTTGTACGGCACCATCCGCGACGCGGTCAGGTAGAAATCCTCCTTGGCCGCGTTCAGCGAGAACGCGTCGACGTCGACCGGCGGGAAGATCACCGCGGCGTCGCGCTGGTAGACCTTCCGGATGCGCCGCGCGATGAACGCGGAGTTGGCGACGAAGCCGTCGACCGCATTCGCGGTGCGCGTGTCCCAGTTGCGGATGTAATGCAGGATCATCCGCGCGAGCAGCGATTTCGGTCCGTGCGTGAGGTTCGACTGCTCCAGGTACTGGTGCTGCAGGTCCCACGCATAGCGGATCGGCGAATGCACGTAGCTGATATGCACCTGGTCGGGCCCGGTCAGCACGCCCTTCGCGACCGCATGGCTGCTCGAGATCACGAGGTCGTAGCCCGACACGTCGAGCTGCTCGATCGCGAGCGGCATCAGCGGCAGGTAGCTGCGGTACTTGGTGCGCGCGAACGGCAGCTTCTGGATGAACGACGTCGTGACCGGCTTGCCGCGCACGAACGCGCGGTCGTCGAGAAAATCGACGAGGCTGAACAGGTCCGCGTCGGGAAAGCACGCGATCAGCTGCTCGAGCACGCGTTCGGCGCCCGCGTAGGTGACGAGCCAGTCATGGACGATCGCGACGCGCAGCGGGCGGGCCGGATGGCGCGCGGGCGCGGCTTCGCGGGGCGCGGCCTGGCGCAGCGCGACGGCGTCGGCCGTCACCGACGCTTCGGCCGTAGCCGCGTTCAGGATGGCGTGTTCCGCCAGATCGCGATTCATATGGGTTTCCTCGCATTGATACGGACGATCAGGCCGCGGGCCAGCGTGCGCAGCCCCGGCGTCATCGTGAGCGACCACGCGACGTTCAGCACCAGCACGACCGCGCAGATGACGATCGATTCGACGAGCCCCGGCCACGCGTGCGCGAGATAGAGGCTCGCAAGCAGGAACGCGAGATGCGCGGCCATGTCAAGCACGATCGCGCGCATCCGGATCGCCGACAGGTAAAGCAGCACGCCGTAATCGACGAGTGCGCGCGCGGCGACGACGACCGCCGCGCCGATCAGCCCGAAATGATGGATGCCGAGCCACAGGCCGCCGACGAAGAACGGCATCTGGACGAGCCCGGCGAACGCCGCGCGGGACGGGTTGACCTGCGACTGGATCAGGATGCGCGTCACGCTCGCCTGCCCGACGAGCCACACGCTGATCACCAGCACGCGTCCGACCGGCGCCGAGTGCGCGGCGAGATCGGGGCCGACCCACAGCGCCAGGAATGGCCCGAGCGCAAAGATCGCGACGATGGCGATCGGCGTGAACACGCCGTTCAGGAATTCGAGCGACTGCCGCGCGAGCGTATCCGCGTGGTCGCGGCCGACCGCCGACAGGCGCGGGAACAGCGTGCGCACGAGCGCGTTCGGCAGCATGTTCAGGCGCGTAACGAGGTTCTGCGGCACCGTGTAATAGGTGACGAACTTCGCGCCCATGCCCGCGCCGAGCATCACGCGGTCGAGCGTGTCGGCGATCATGCTGGTCGTGCTCGCGATCAGCATCCAGCCGCCGAAGTTGAACAGCCCCTTCGCGGTGCCCCATTGCGGCGGATCGATGCGGCGGATGCCGAGCACCTTGATGCTCGCGTGGCCGAGCATCACCGCCGCGATCAGGCGTGACACGACCGCCGCGGTGAGCACCGTCTGCAGGTTCGGCGCGATCCACCACGCGGCGCCGAGCGGCAGCAGTTGGAACAGGAACGTGCCGATCGTCTGGTTCGTGTTGAACACGCCGAACCGCTCGGCGCCGTTGATCGCGCCGGCGAACACCCACGACACGTTCGCGAGCGGAATCGCGAGCGCGAGCCACGGCAGCGCGAGATACACCTCGTGCTGCATCGCGGCCGACACCTTGGTGAAATACGCGGTATAGACGAACGCGCCGGAGTAGATCAGCAGCCCGCCCACGATGCCGGTGCCGAGGTTCAGCCAGAACGCGCTCCAGAACACGCGCGCGCTTTCGGCGTCGTCGCCGCTCGCGAGCGCCTTCGAGATGTGGTTCTGCGCGGCCATGCTCATCCCGAGATCGAGGATCCCGAAATAGCCGATCAGCGTCCACACGAGGCTGACGACGCCGTAGCGCTCGACCCCGAGCGCGTGGATATACGCGGGCACCGTCACCAGCGACACGAAGGTCGGCAGGATCAGCCCGATGAAATTGATCGAAACGTTCTTGAGTATGCCTTTGTCCATGCTTGTGCCTTGTGGCGTGCCACCCTTCACGGTTTCCAGCGATACATCAGCACCTTGCCGCGCGCGTCTTCCTCGACGAACACGAGGTACTCGCCGCTCTCGCGCTTCGATGCGCTGATGCCGAACGGCACGTCGACCCAGCCGGACGCCCGGCCGACCTCCGGCCCCGGGTTCATCACGCCGATTTCCTTGCCGGATTCCTTGTCGTACACGTGGATCTTGCCGACCGGCTCCACCGCGAAGATGTAGCGGCCCTCGACCGTGATGCTGGCCAGCGTCAGGATCGGCTTCGCGTCCGGCTGCCACGGCAGCGCGATCGTGTAGCGCGCGACCGGGGAGCCGGTCGACCACTTGTCGAAGCGGATCAGAACGCGGCCCACTTCCTTGCTGATGCCGGGCTGCGGCGGCGCGTCGGGCGTGTAGCCGGTCACGTACAGCGTGTCGGACTGCGGCTCGTAGATCGCGCGGCGCAGCTGCGTGAACGGCTGCGGCATCGGATAGGTCGTGACCTTGTCGTACGAGTAGACCGGGTTGCCGGCGCGGTCGACACCGCCGTAGCGGAACCGGTGGATCCCGCGCGCGTCGCTCGTGCGCCAGATGTCGCCCTTCGTGTCGACCCACCAGCCCCAGCCGCCCGCCTTCGCCTTGCCCGTCGTGTTGATGTCGAACTCGTCGACGTCGAGGCGGCCGTTGCCGTTCGCGTCGCGCCACATCCAGTCGCCGCCCGGCGGCTTGTTCGGCACCTTGTCGACCGGCCGCGCGCGGCCCGCGATCAGGCCCGACGGAATCGCGACCTCGCCGTCGCGCTTCGGATCGAAGCGGTAGATTTTCAGGTGATCCGCGTACATGTCGGTCAGGTACAGGAACGTGCGGCCGTCGACGCGACGCGCCATCGGCGTGCCCGGCCACTGGTCGGTGTGGAACACCGGATCGTCCGGATACTTGAAGCGGTTCGACAGGAAGCCCGCGTACTTCCACTCCTGGCCGGGCGGCTTCGACAGGTCGAGCTCGAAGCGCTTGTTGCCCGTGTACACGCTGTTCGGCCGCGCGGGGTCCATCCATGCGCCGTCGACGAACAGCAGGCCCTGCACCTGCCAGCGCAGCTTGCCGTCCGGCGCGTAGCTCTCGAGCGTCGCGCCGAGGCCCGCCCCGATCGTGTCGTGGCGCGGCCCGATGCCGTTGGTCGCGACGTAGATGTTGCCGGCGCGATCGACGCCGACGCCAGTCAGCCCGTTGAAGCGCTGCGGCCCCGGCCGGCCCGGCACCGCGCCCGAGAAGATGCCGCCGCGCTCGCCGAGCGTGCCCGACGGCGCATAGCCGTTGTCGCCTTTCGCGAAGATCAGGACCTGCTGGCGCGGGCCGTTGTCGGCGACGAGCACGCGGCCTTTCGCATCGACTGCAACGTCGACCGCGTCGGTGTTGTCCGGCAGCGCCGGCGCATCGTCGATCCTGCGGCCGTCCGCGCGCATGTGCACGAGATGCGCGGGCCCGTTCAGCGTATCGGTCAGCAGCCACACCGTGCCGTCGGCCGCGAGCGCGATCCGGCCCGGCTCGTGCGCATTCCACGCGCCCTTCTTCTGCATCGTCTCGGCGTCGTACACGACGACTTCGTCATGCGCCGGATTGGTCGCGAACAGCGTCCTGTCGTCGGCCGCGAGGCCGCCGACTTCCGCCTTCAGCTCGCCCACGTCCGATCTCGCGCTGGCCGGCACCTCGTTGAGCATCATGAAGCTCGCCGCCATCCGCGCGCGTCCGGCGTCCGCGCGCCCGCCGGCCACGACTTGCGGCGCGGCGCGAAACGGCGCCGGCTGCTTCATGTCGCCGATCGCGCGCCGCGAGATGCCGAACCATTGCTTGCCCTTCTCCGGCCAGATGCCGGGCGACACGAGGTGGCCGCGCTCGTTGCCGACGCCGATCGCGACATACGCGTACTTGCTGTTGACCGCGACCGCATTGCCGCCGAGGTTGCCCCAGCCGTGCGTGCCGCCGGCGAAGCCGAGCATCTTGCCGTCCTGGTAGACGCTCGCTTCCGCGCCACTCTCGTCCCACGGCGCATTCGTATACACCTTGCCATCGGGCGTCACCGCGATCGCGCGAATGTCGATCTGCGTCCAGGAGCCGTCGCCGTAACCGAACGTATTGCCGATCCAGGACGTCGTCGCGGGCAGCACCGTTTCGGCCGGCGCGGCCCAAGTCAGCCATGCCGCGCACATCGCGATGGCGGCCAGTATCAGACGTTGCAAAGCGCTTCTCCATTTGCTGCTTCAACGATCCGGCGCGGCGGCCACGGGCCGCGCGAATGCCGTATCGCTAAATGGGTTTCAAACGTCGCGATGCAGGTTACAAGCAAAAATAATCACAAGAAATTTGGAAATATTTGGGGATGTTTCTGCGTGAAATATCGAACCGGAACCCATTCCGAAACACGCGCCGAGGCGGCAAGAACGACCGCCCGACGGTGGTGAGGCTGTAGAAAATGCCGCGCCGGAGCGCCCGGCCCGGGCATCTCGGCCGAAAAATTTTCTTTTGCAATGCGCACGAAAGGAAATCGGATGATTTCCATCAACCCGATGACGTGCGTTTTTTTGCCGATTTCTTTTCCCTAGAATCAATTTCGATTCGATATATCACTTAATCGCATGAATGACGTTCACGCATCGAATGCGCGGCGCGCCGCGATGACGGTTTCACGCACCGCCGACACGCCCGTGCCGCAACACGGCCGCATCGTCCAGCTCGACGGGCTGCGCGCGATCGCCGTGGGCGCGGTGTTCCTGCAGCATTCGCTGAAGGCGCCGCTGTGGATGGGCGTCGACCTGTTCTTCGTGCTGAGCGGGCTGCTGATCACCGGCATCCTGCTCGAGCGCAAGGCGCGCGGGCAGTCCTACTTCAGCCATTTCTACGCGCGGCGCGTGCGCCGCATCCTGCCGCCGTACGTGCTGCTGCTGGTCGTCTCGACGCTGCTGTTCGGCGCGAGCTGGCTGCCCCACTGGCCGTGGTTCGCGTTCTTCTCGACCAACATCGGCCTGTCGCTCGGCAGCATCGGCCACGACAGCCTCAACGTGCTGTGGTCGCTCGCGGTCGAAGAGCAGTTCTACATCTTCTGGCCGTTCGTCGTGCTGTGGTGCTCGGAACGCGCGCTGCTATGGATCGCGGCCGCGCTGATCGTCGCGGCTCCCGTGCTGCGCGCGATCGCGACGCCGTGGTTCGACTCGTTCTGGCCGATCTACTACCTGACGCCGTTCCGCATGGACCTGCTCGCCGCGGGCGCGCTGCTCGCGATCGTGCTGCGCCGCGACCGGCGCGCGCTGGAGCCGTTCTATCCGCTCGCGATCGCCGGCGCGCTCGTGTCGCTCGCGATCCTCGGCTGGCTGCACCTGTCGTTCCCGCGCTTTCGCGCAGCGAACACGCCGCTGTCGAACGCGGCGCTCTACAGCGTCTCGCTGCTGCTGTGCACGTCGATCGTCGTGATCGCGCTGCGCGGCCGCGGCCTCGTGCAGCGCGTGCTGACGAACCCCGTGCTCGTCTACGTGGGCACCGTCAGCTACACCGTGTACCTGATCCACCTGAGCGTGCTGTACGCGCTCTGGCCGCTGCACCTGAACCGCTACCTGAGCGCCGTGCTCGCGCTCGCCATCACGCTCGCGTATGCAACGGCGAGCTGGTACGGCTTCGAGCGGCGCCTGACGCGCGGCCCTGCGCGCAGCGCATTGCCGGCGGCGGCGCGCAGCACTGCCTGATTTTCTCCATCGTTTCGACTAGGACATCGCCATGAGCCAAACTCGCAAAGCCATCATTACCGGGGTGACGGGGCAAGACGGCGCCTACCTGACCAAGCTGCTGCTCGACAAGGGCTATCAGGTCACCGGCACCTATCGCCGCACCAGCTCGGTCAATTTCTGGCGCATCGCCGAGCTCGGCGTCGACACGCATCCGAACCTCTCGCTCGTCGAGCACGACCTGACCGACGCCGGCTCAAGCCTGCGCCTGCTCGAACGCACGCAGCCGGACGAGCTGTACAACCTGGCCGCGCAGAGCTTCGTCGGCGTGTCGTTCGACCAGCCGTCGACGACCGCCGAGGTGACCGGCCTCGGCACGCTGAACCTGCTCGAGGCAATCCGCGTCGTCACGCCGAAGACGCGCTTCTACCAGGCTTCGACATCCGAAATGTTCGGCAAGGTGCAGGCGATTCCGCAGACGGAAACCACGACCTTCTATCCGCGCAGCCCGTATGGCGTCGCGAAGCTGTTCGCGCACTGGATGACCGTGAACTACCGCGAGTCGTATGGGCTGTTCGGCAGCAGCGGGATCCTGTTCAACCATGAGTCGCCGCTGCGCGGCCGCGAATTCGTCACGCGCAAGATCACCGACACCGTCGCGAAGATCAAGCTCGGCAAGGCGACGCGCCTCGAGCTCGGCAACCTCGACGCGAAGCGCGACTGGGGCTTCGCGCTCGAATACGTCGAAGGGATGTGGCGGATGCTGCAGGTCGACGAGCCCGACACCTACGTGCTCGCGACCAATCGCACCGAGACCGTGCGCGACTTCGTGCGGATGGCGTTCGCGGCCGCCGGCTACCAGATCGAATGGACCGGCAAGGGCGAGCAGGAGCGCGGCCTCGACGCGGCGACGGGCGACGTGCTCGTCGAGGTGAATCCGAAGTTCTACCGGCCGGCCGAAGTCGACCTGCTGATCGGCTGCGCGGACAAGGCTAAAGCCAAGCTCGGCTGGTCGCCGCAGACGACGCTCGAACAACTTTGCCAGATGATGGTCGAAGCGGATTTGACGCGCAATCGCCACCATGACACGTATTAAACGCTTGTCGCGCCGTGCGTTCGTCACGGGCCTGACCGGCTTCACCGGCCGCTACATGGCGGAGCGCCTCGAAGCGGCCGGCTACGAGGTGTGGGGCACGACGGCGCCCGGCGCGCCGCAGCCCGACGATCCGGCGCTCGCGAACTGCACGCTGCTGCCCGTCGACCTGCTCGATGCGGACGCGCTGCGCGCCGCGGCCGCCGATGCCCGGCCCGACGCGGTCGTGCACCTCGCCGCGCGCGCGCACGTCGCACAGGACGATCCGGCACAGACGTACCAGGTCAACATCGTCGGCACGCGCAACCTGCTGGCCGCCGTCGCGGGCCTCGACCGCCGCCCGTCCGCGGTGCTGCTCGCGAGCAGCGCGAACGTCTACGGCAACGCGACGCCCGGCGTGCTCGACGAAACCGTCGCGCCCGCGCCCGCGAACGACTACGCGGTCAGCAAGCTCGCGATGGAATATGCGGCGAAACTGTGGCACGACCGGCTGCCGATCGTGATCGCGCGCCCGTTCAACTACACGGGCGTCGGCCAGGGCGAAGCGTACCTGCTGCCGAAGCTCGCCGCGCACTATGCGCGCAACGAACCGCGCATCTCGCTCGGCAATCTCGACGTCAGCCGTGATTTCTCCGACGTGCGCGACGTGACGGCCGCCTACTTGCGGCTGATCGAGGCCGCGCCGGCCGGCGAGACGTTCAACGTCTGCTCGGAGCACGCGTACGCATTGAAGGAAGTGCTGGCGATGCTGTCGCGCATCGCGGGCTACGTGATCGACGTGACGGTCGATCCGCGCTTCGTGCGCGACAACGAAGTGAAGAGCCTGAGCGGCTCGCGCGCGAAGCTGCGGCACGCGGTGGGCGACCTGCCCGTCACGCCGCTCGACGAGACGTTGCGCTGGATGGTGGACGCGATGCGCGGCCCGCAGGCCGCGCACCCCTGACCCGCTCCGCTCAGCCTTCGAGGCCGCGCGCGAGGTCGTTGCGCAAGTCCGTCGCGTCTTCGAGACCGACCGCGAGGCGGATCAGCCCTTCGGTGATCCCCGCCGCCGCACGCGCTTCCGGCGTGATGCGGGCGTGCGTGGTAGTCGCCGGATGGGTGATCGTCGTGCGCGTGTCGCCGAGGTTGCCGGTGATCGAGATCAGCTTCGTGCCGTCGATCACGCGCCATGCGTTCGCGCGCTGCTGCTCGGGCGTGTCGCCCTTGAGCTCGAACGACACGATCGCGCCGCCCGCCTTCTGCTGGCGCTTTGCGAGTGCGTGCTGCGGATGCGATTCGAGCCCCGGATAGAACACGCGCGCGACGGCCGGATGCGCATCGAGCCAGCGCGCGATCTCCAGCGCGTTCGCCGACTGCCGCTCGACGCGCAGCGACAGCGTCTCCATCCCCTTCAGCAGCACCCACGCATTGAACGCGGACAGCGTCGGCCCCGCGCTGCGCACGAACGGGAACACCTTGCCCATGATGAACTCCTTCGAGCCGACCAGCGCGCCGCCGAGCACGCGGCCCTGGCCGTCGAGGAACTTCGTCGCCGAGTGCATCACGACGTCCGCGCCGAGCTTCAGCGGCTGCTGCAGCACCGGGCTGCAGAAACAGTTGTCGACGACGAACAGCGCATTCGCGGCCTTCGCGATCTTGCCGATCGCGTCGATGTCGGCGAGCTCGGTCAGCGGGTTCGACGGCGTCTCGAGGAAGAACATTTTCGTTTCCGGACGGATCGCTGCCTGCCACGCGTTCAGGTCGGTCGGATCGACGAAGGTCGTCGTGATGCCGAACTTGCTGAAGATCTGCGAGAACATGCCCAGCGTCGAGCCGAACAGGCTGCGCGAGCTGACGAGGTGGTCGCCCGCCTGCAGCGCGGCCATCACGACCGACATGATCGCAGCCATCCCCGACGCGGTCGCGATGCACGCCTCGCCGCCCTCGAGCGCCGCGAGGCGATCCTGGAACATCGTCACGGTCGGATTGGTGAAGCGCGAATACGTAAAATAGTCTTCCGAATTCGCGAAGCGCTCGGCCGCCTCGGCCGCGTTCTTGAAGCAGAAGCTCGACGTGAGGAACAGCGCTTCCGAGTGCTCGTTGAAGTCGCTGCGCAGCGTGCCCGCGCGCACGGCAAGCGTGTCGAAGTTGAGGGAGTCGTCCATGTTCCGTTTTTCCGTTTTCGATGTCCGTGCTGCGCCGCACGGACCAAACCAAACAAAAAAGCCCGCTATGCATCGGCATCAGCGGGCTTCGTGCGGTACGACAGCGGTCGACTCGGGCCGGCTGCCGCCGGCCTTCGCTTTAGCTGTTTGGGGATGAAACCCCGCGTCCGCAAGCTGAAATCAAATCGACGCAAGGCCACATCCTATCACGCCTGTTCGACGGCGTGCGTCGGCGTCACTCGACCGACAGCTGCAGGTTCATCTGCGAGCGCACGGCGCCGTCGCCGCTCGTGTCGCGGTCGGCCTGCGACGCCGGCGCGAGACGCGCGCGCTCGATCGAATCGAGATACTCGGGCGTCACGTTGCCGGTGATGTAGTTGCCGTCGAAGCACGACGCCTCGAAGCGCTCGAGCTTCGGGTTGATGTCGCGCACCGCGCGGCGCAGGTCGTCGACGTCCTGGTAGATCAGGTGGTCGGCGCCGATGATCTTCGCGACTTCCTCGTCGCTGCGGCCGTGCGCGACGAGCTCGCCGCGCGTCGGCATGTCGATGCCGTAGACGTTCGGGAACTTCACGGGCGGCGCCGCCGACGCGAAGATCACCGACTTCGCGCCCGCGTCGCGCGCCATCTGCACAATTTCGTGCGACGTCGTGCCGCGCACGATCGAGTCGTCGACGATCAGCACGTGCTTGTCCTTGAACTCGATGCTCATCGCGTTGAGCTTCTGGCGCACCGACTTCTTGCGCACCGCCTGGCCCGGCATGATGAACGTGCGGCCGACATAGCGGTTCTTGAAGAAGCCTTCGCGATACTCGACGCCGAGCTTCGCGGCGACCTGCATCGCGGCCGGCCGCGACGAATCGGGAATCGGCATCACGACGTCGATCGGCACGTTCGGCAGCTCGCGCTTGATCTTCTCGGCGAGATAGTCGCCCATGCGCAGGCGCACGTTGTAAACCGGCACGCCGTCGAGGCACGAATCCGGACGCGCGAGATACACGTACTCGAACATGCACGGGTTGAGCGTCGGCGCGTCCGCGCACTGCTGGCTGTGGAAGTTGCCGGCCTGGTCGATGAAGATCGCCTCGCCCGGCCGCACGTCGCGGACGAATTCGAAGCCGATGCCTTCGACCGCGACCGATTCCGACGCGAGCATCCATTCGGTGCCGTGCTCGGTTTCCAGCTTGCCTATGCAGAGCGGACGGATGCCGAACGGATCGCGGAACGCGAGCAGGCCGTAGCCGGCGATCAGCGACACGATCGCGTACGAACCCTCCAGGCGGCGATGGACGCCCGAGACCGCCTTGAACACCGAGGCCGGGTCGAGCTCGAGGCCGGTCGTCGACAGCTGCAGCTCGTGCGCGAACACGTTGAGCAGCACTTCGCTGTCGGAATTGGTGTTGAGGTGCCGGCGGTCGATCCGGAACATCTCGTCCTTGAGTTGCTTCCAGTTCGTCAGGTTGCCGTTGTGCGCGAGGATGATCCCGAACGGCGCGTTCACGTAGAACGGCTGCGCCTCCGCCTCGCTCGACGCGGAACCGGCGGTCGGATAGCGGACCTGACCGATGCCGTACGTGCCGGGCAGGCTGCGCATGTTGCGCGTGCGGAACACGTCGCGCACCATGCCGTTCGCCTTGTACATGTGGAAATTGCTGCCGTCCGCCGTCGCGATGCCCGCCGCGTCCTGACCGCGATGCTGCAGCAGCAGCAGGCTGTCATAGATCAGCTGGTTGACCGGGGATTGGGAGATAACGCCTACGATGCCGCACATGGCATGTCCTTCTGAGAATACAAAAACGGTTCCGTCCTGCCCGGCCGCGCGGTCATCACACGCGCACGTACTGGGCCATGCCGTCGGGCAGGAGCGACTTCAGCTCGTGCACGCCCTCTTCGGCTAGCGGACGCAAAAGCGCATTGCGCCAGAATTCCTGTTTGGGCAACTCGGTCAGCCCGGCCGCGGCGACCAGCAGCACGACCATCACGCCGCCGCGCACGAGCCCGAACATCATGCCGAGCGACCGGTCGACGCCGCCGAGGCCCGACACCTGCGCGATCCGCGACAGCAGCGCGTTCGCGACGCCGGCGACGAACACGACGCCGATCACGAGCAGCGCGAACGCGAGCACCCACTGCGTCAGCGCGCCGCCCGGCCAGGTCGCCGGGATGTACGGCACCACGAGCCCGACGTAGCGGCTCGCGATCACGATCGCCGCGATCCAGCCGATCAGCCCGAAAATCTCCGACACGAAGCCGCGCCACGCACCGCGCAGCGCCGATAACGCGATCACCGCCAATACAGCGTAGTCGAAAGCCGTCAGCATCGCGCGTTACTGGGTCAAGCCGGCTTCGCGCACCTTCGCGATCGCCGCGGAGGCCGCCGCACGATCCGCGAACGGGCCGGCACGCAACAGTGTAGCCGTGCTGCCATCCGCCTGCTTGCGGTGCTCGACATATGCGGGCACGCCCGCCGATTTCAACTTGGTCGCCCACGAGCGGGCCGTCGCGTCGTCCTTGAACGCGCCGAGCTGCACCGCGAAGCGCGCGCCGGCGGGCGACGACGGCGTCGCCGCGTCGCCGCCGTCCGCGCTGGCGGCATCGGCGTTCGCGACGGCCGCGGGGGCGGGCTTCGGCGCTGCCGGCTTGGCTGCCGGTTTGGTCGATTGAGCGGGCGCGGCCGGCGCCGGAGCGGGCTTCGGCGCGACGCTTGCGGTCGTGGCGGTGTCGGGTTTTGCCGCCGGCCTGGCGGCATCCTTGGCGACGCTCGGCGCCGCGGGCGCCGGCGCGGCAATAGCGGCCGCGGCGGCCGTCTCGGACGCGGGCGGCTCGTCGTGCGCGACGCCTGCCTGCACGTCGGATGCATCCTCGTCGCGCGACGGGGCCGCATGGTGCGCGGGGCGGTTGGGAATGTCGATCGCGATGTCGTCGGTCACCGGCTTCGGGTGCGAATCGAGCACCATCGGCAGCACGATGACGGCGGCCACCACGAGCGCGATCGCGCCGACGAGGCGGCGGCGCGCACGTTGCTTTTCTGGAAGGGTCGGATCGAGGAGCAGTGCGTCCGATTCCGGACGCTCGGTGCGGCGCGCGCGCCGCTCAACGCGTTCTGTGCGTTCAGTGCGCTCGCTACGCACGTTCCGGGAGGTCCCGGTACGACCGCCGCGCCGGGTGGGCGCGTCGTCGTCTTTCTTGCCGAACGAGAAAATTCCCATGAATGGCTGAGTCCGAAACTGCCCGTCAGTCAGTGTTGCTGCGATTTACGATAGGCCATTACGCCAGCTACCGTATGGAAACTGCCGAAAACCACGATTCTATCATTCTCCGATGCTCTTTTTAGTGCATCGCGAAACGCATCGGCCGGCGACGTGTAGCGCGTGACGCTCGAATCCGGGCCATCCTCGACGCCCGCGTGGCGCAATGCGGCTTCGAGCTGCCCGGCGTTCGCCGCGCGCGGCAGCGGCAGGTCCGTCACGCACCAGTGGTCGATCTCGCCCTTCAGGTGCCGCAGCACGCCGTCGATGTCCTTGTCGTGCATCGCGCCGAACACCGCGTACGTGTACGGGAAGAAGCCCATGTTGCCGAGATTCTGCGCGAGCACGGCCGCCGCGTGCGGATTGTGCGCGACGTCGAGCACGATCGCCGGCTTGCCCGGCAGCACCTGGAAGCGGCCCGGCAGCTCGACGTTCGCGAGCCCGAGCCGGATGTCCTGCGCGGACACCGGCAGCACCGCGCGCAGCGATTCGAGCGCGGCGAGCGCCGCCGACGCGTTGATCAGCTGGTTGGCGCCGCGCAGCGCCGGGTACGCAAGCGCCGGGTAGCGCTTGTCGCGGCCGAGGTAGCTCCACTGCTGGCGTTCCGCGCCGGGCTGCGCCTCGCAGCGGAAATCGCGGCCGACGAGCCACAGGTCCGCGCCGATCGCTTCCGCGTGGTCGATCAGGGTCTGCGGCGCGGCCGGGTCGCCGCAGATCGCCGGCTTGCCGGGCCGGAAGATCCCGGCCTTCTCGAACGCGATCTGCTCGCGCGTATCGCCGAGGTATTCGGTGTGGTCGATGTCGATGCTGGTGACGATCGCGCAGTCGGTATCGATGATGTTGACCGCGTCGAGCCGGCCGCCGAGGCCGACTTCGAGGATCACCGCGTCGAGCCCGCGCGACGCGAACAGGTGCAGGATCGCGAGGGTCGTGAATTCGAAATACGTGAGCGACACCGGCTCCGGCAGCGACGTGCGCGCGGCTTCGACGGCCTCGAAGTGCGGCAGCAGTTCGTCGTCGCCGACCGTCTCGCCGTTCACCCTCGCCCGCTCGTTGAACGCGAGCAGGTGCGGCGACGTGTGGCAGCCGACCTTGTAGCCGGCGCGCACGAGGATCGTCTCGAGGAACGCGCAGGTCGAGCCCTTGCCGTTGGTGCCGCCGACCGTGATCACCGGACACGCGAATTCGAGCCCGAGCGCCGCCTTGACCTGGCCGATGCGGATGAGGCCCATGTCGATGCCGACCGGGTGCGCGCGTTCGAGATGCGAAAGCCACGCGTCGAGAGTGGGAAAAGTGCTCATCGGATCAAATCTGAATCGGTACCGCCACTACGCAAAAAAACGAAGCGCGCCGCCTGGCGATCGAGCCAGGCGACGCGCGCGGTTCACAACCCTGGCGCCGATCAGGCCAGCGCGTCGGCCGGCTGGCGCTGCAGCAGCGCGAGCAATTGCGCGATCTCGTCGCGCAGCTTGCGACGGTCGACGATCATGTCGATCGCACCCGTTTTAATCAGGAATTCCGCGCGCTGGAAGCCTTCCGGCAGCTTCTCTCGCACCGTCTGCTCGATCACGCGCGGGCCGGCAAAGCCGATCAGCGCCTTCGGCTCGGCGATCACGACGTCGCCGAGAAACGCGAAACTCGCCGACACGCCGCCCATCGTCGGATCGGTCAGCACCGAAATGAACGGCAGCTTCGCTTCCGCCAGCTTGGTCAGCATCGCGGTGGTCTTCGCCATCTGCATCAGCGACAGCAGGCTTTCCTGCATCCGCGCGCCGCCCGAAGCGGTGAAGCAGATGAACGGCACTTGCTGCTCGAGCGCATTCTGCGCGCCGCGCGCGAAGCGCTCGCCGACCACCGAGCCCATCGAGCCGCCCATGAACGAGAACTCGAAGCACGCGGCGACGACCGGCAGCGTGTGGATCGCGCCGCCCATCACAACCATCGCGTCGGTCTCGCCCGTATCGTCCATCGCTTCCTTCAGACGATCCGGATACTTGCGGCTGTCCTTGAACTTCAACGTATCGACCGGCACGATCTCCTGGCCGATCTCGTAGCGGCCTTCCGGATCGAGCAGCGCATCCAGGCGCTCGCGCGAGCCGATCCGCATGTGGTGATCGCACTTCGGGCACACGTGCAGGTTCGCGTCCACGTCGTTGCGGTACAGCACGGCCTCGCAGGACGGGCACTTGATCCACAGGCCTTCCGGAATGCCCTTGCGGCTTTTCGGGTCGGTCTGCTTGATCTTCGGCGGCAACAGTTTGTCGAGCCAGCTCATCGTTTGGTTTCCTGTTCCGTGGCAGGCCGGGCGACATGCGCCCGGACCCGCTTTCCTATGTTGCTAGGTTGTCTATTTACGCGGCCGTCTTGCCCGCGCCGTCCAGCGCGGCGCGCATCTCGGCGACGAACGCCTTCAGCGCGGCGACGGCGCCTTCCGGCGCGGCGCTCTCGAGGAGCTGCACCAGACGGCTGCCGATCACGACGGCGTCCGACACTTCGGCCACCGCGCGCGCCGTTTCAGCGTCGCGGATGCCGAAGCCGACGCCCACCGGAACCGGCACACGCGACTTGATGGCCGGGATTTTACCCGCAATGCTCGAAACATCCAGATTTCCGGCGCCGGTCACCCCCTTGAGCGACACGTAATACACGTAGCCGCTCGCGATCTTGCCGACATCCGCGATGCGCTCGTCGGTCGACGTCGGCGCGAGCAGGAAGATCGGATCGATCTGCGCGGCGCGCATTTTTTCCGCGAACACGCCCGCCTCTTCCGGCGGATAGTCGACGACGAGCACGCCGTCGACACCAGCCGCATGCGCTTGCTCGGCGAACGCGTCGACGCCCATCCGCTCGATCGGGTTCGCATAGCCCATCAGCACGACGGGGGTTGTCTGGTTGGTCTCGCGGAAGCGCTTCACGTCGGCGAGCACGCTCTTCAACGTGACGCCGCGTTCGAGCGCGCGTTCCGACGAGCGCTGGATCACGGGGCCGTCGGCCATCGGGTCCGAGAACGGCACGCCGAGCTCGATCACGTCCGCGCCGCCCTCGGCGAGCGCGTGCATGAAATCGACGGTCTTCGCGGGGTCCGGATCACCCGCGGTGATGAACGGGATCAGGCCCTTGCGGCCTTGATCGGCGAGTGCGGCGAAGGTCTGCTGGATACGGGACATGGCAATTTTCCTGTGTCGATCCGGAGTTAGCGCTTTAGCGCTTACTCCGGTCCCATACAAAGTATGCGTTCGGCGAAGCGGCGGCGCGACTTACGCGCACGCCTGCGCGTCGAGCGCGGCAATGCGCTCGTGCGCGATCGCGCAATAACTTTCGTTGATCTCGTAGCCGACGAAGTCGCGCCCCTGCCGCGCGCAGGCCACCGCGGTCGTGCCGCTGCCCATGAACGGGTCGAGCACGCGGCCGCCCGGCGGGCAGCTCGCGAGCACCATCCGCTCGATGATTTCCAGCGGCTTCTGGGTCGGATGATCGACGCGCTCCGCGTGCTGCCGGTGCAGGCGCGAGACCGACCAGACGTCCTTCGGGTTGTAGCCCATCTCCAACCACTTGCTGCCTTCGAACAGCTTGCGCGAGCGGGCCTTCTTCGTGTCGGCGTCGTACGGGATGCGGACCGGATCGAGATCGAAGTAATACGCCTTGGACACCGCGAAAAAGCCGATGTTGTCGTGCACCGACGTGAAGCGGCGCGTCGTGCCGCCCATGCTCGGCACGCGCCGGTCCCAGATGATCTCGTTGATCATCGTGAGCTTCGTCTTCAGGAAGCTGAAGATCTCCGGCGCATACTGCCACGTGCAGAACACGTACATCGACCCGCTCGGCTTGAGCTTCGGAATCGCCAGCTCCAGCCATGCAAGCGTCCACGCAAGGTGGTCGTCGCCCGAACGCTTGTCCGAGTCGTTGCCGTAATCCTTGCCGAGCCCGTACGGCGGATCGGCGACGATCAGGTCGATCGACGCGTCCGGCAGGCGCGCGGCTTCGGTCATGAAATCGCGGTTGTGCAATTCGATGCCGGCGCGCAGCGCGCGCGGCGTCGCGACGACGGCTTGCACCGCCTCCGCTCCGCTCGCGGCGCCGCCCGCCGGTTCTTCGATCAGGTCACGCATCGGTCGGGGTCAGAGCGAAATGCCCGATCGCTCGGCGACCGTGTGCATGTCCTTGTCGCCGCGGCCCGACAGGTTGACGAGCAGGATCTTGTCCTTCGGCAGCGTCGGCGCGAGCTTCACGCCATACGCGATCGCGTGGCTCGATTCGAGCGCCGGGATGATCCCCTCGATCCGGCAGCAGTCGTGGAACGCCTTCAGCGCTTCCTCGTCGGTGATGCCGACGTACTGCGCGCGGCCGCTGTCCTTCAGCCAGGCATGCTCGGGGCCGACGCCCGGGTAGTCGAGGCCCGCCGACACCGAATGCGTCTCGATGATCTGGCCGTTGTCGTCCTGCAGCAGGTACGTGCGGTTGCCGTGCAGCACGCCCGGGCTGCCGGCGATCAGCGACGCCGCGTGACGGCCCGTGTCGAGCCCGTCGCCCGCCGCCTCGACGCCGATCAGCTGCACCGACGTGTCGTCGATATACGGATAGAAGATGCCCATCGCGTTCGAGCCGCCGCCGACGCAGGCGATCACCGCGTCCGGCTGCCGGCCGGCGAGCTCGGGCATCTGCACCTTGCACTCGTCGCCGATCACGCGCTGGAAGTCGCGCACCATCATCGGGTACGGGTGCGGGCCCGCGACCGTGCCGATGATGTAGAACGTGTTCTCGATGTTCGTGACCCAGTCGCGCATCGCTTCGTTCAGCGCGTCCTTCAGCGTGCGCGAGCCCGATTCGACCGGCACGACCGTAGCTCCAAGCAGCTTCATCCGGTACACGTTCGCGGCCTGGCGGCGCACGTCCTCGGCGCCCATGTAGACGACGCACTCCATCCCGAAGCGCGCGCAGATCGTCGCGGTCGCGACGCCGTGCTGGCCGGCGCCCGTCTCGGCGATCACGCGCTTCTTGCCCATCCGCTTCGCGAGCAGCGCCTGGCCGATCACGTTGTTGATCTTGTGCGCGCCGGTGTGGTTCAGGTCTTCGCGCTTCAGGTAGATCTGCGCGCCGCCGAGCGTGTCGCTCCAGCGCTGCGCGTGGTAGATCGGCGACGGACGGCCGACGAAATGCTTCAGCTCGCGCTCGAATTCGGCGACAAAATCGGGATCGTTCTGGAATTTCTCGTACGCCGCGCGCAGTTCGTCCAGCGCGTGAATCAGCGTCTCGGCGACGAACACGCCGCCATACGGGCCGAAGTGGCCGCGATCATCAGGAAGGTTGTACATGGTGTCACTCTCGATCGGTCGGTGCGTGCCCCCTGTTCCTGGGGGCCGCCACACCGGCATGCATCACCCGGCGTCCGCTTCGCGCACCGCGCGCACGAACGCCGCCATTCGGGCGTGATCCTTCACGCCCTTTGCGCCCTCCACTTCGATGCCGCTCGAGACATCGACAGCGAAAGGACGCAGCTGGCGGATCGCGTCACCGACGTTTTGCGCGTTCAAGCCACCACTCAAAACGGCCCGACGCGCGAGCTCTGCGGGAATAAGTGACCAATCGAAGACCTTGCCGCTGCCGCCGTAGTCCGGCACGAGAGTGTCGAACAGGAGGCCGCGCGCTTTCGAATAATGAAGTGCCGATTCTACCAAATCGGCCGACTGCGTCGAGGGGCCGACGCGCACCGCGCGCAGCCACGGCAGCCGCGCCGCGCGGCCGAGCGCGTCGCATTGCTCGGGCGTTTCGTCGCCGTGGAACTGCAGCAGCGTCAGCGGCACGTCGCGGACCACCGCCTCGATCTCGTCGGCGCTCGCGTTCACGAACAGGCCGACGACCGACACGAACGGCGGCGCGAGGCGCGCAAGTTCCGCCGCCTGCGCGATCGTCACCGCGCGCGGGCTCTTCGGGTAGAACACGAGGCCGATCGCGTCGGCGCCGAGCGCCGCCGCGTGCAGCACGTCGTCGGGGCGCGACAGGCCGCACAACTTGATGCGCGTGCGCGCCGGCGCGGGGGGGATAGAGGCGTGGTCCGTCATGTTTGTGGATCCAGATCAGCCCAGACGCCGCTCCACGGCACGCTGCCGAGCTGCGCGGACGGGACGGCGAATTCCGCCGGGTAGCCGACATGGGCGAGATACAGCCCGTCGGCCATGAATGTGGGCGCCGCGCGATTGCGGTCGCGCCCGGCCAGCACGTCCGCGATCCATTCGGCCGGATAGCGGCCGCGACCGACCGCGACGAGGCAGCCCATCAGGTTGCGCACCATGTGGTGCAGGAACGCGTTGGCCCGGAACCGGAAATGCAGGAAGTGGCCGGCGCGCCGGATATCGATCTGGTACAGGTGTTTGACCGGCGTCTTCGACTGGCATTCCGACGACCGGAACGCCGAGAAGTCGTGCTCGCCGATCAGGTGCGCCGCAGCCGCGCGCATCGCGTCGTCGTCGAGCGGCGTGTGGATCCAGCCGGTACGCCCGTCGAGCATCGGCGAGCGCACCGGATGCACGTACAGCGCGTAGTAGTAGGTGCGCTCGAACGCCGAGAAGCGCGCGTGGAACGCATCCGGCATCGGCTTCGCCCACTGCACCGCGACCGTCGACGGCAGGAACGCGTTGGTGCCGCGGACCCACGAGAAGTCGGCGCGGTCCAGTTCGGTATCGAAATGCACGACCTGCCCGAGGCCGTGCACGCCGGTGTCGGTCCGCCCCGCCACCGTCGTATGCAGCGGCGTCTGCGCGAATTCCGCCAGCGCGCGCTCGAGCACGTCCTGCACGGTCTTGCCGTGCGGCTGCGACTGCCAGCCGCAAAACGCGGCGCCGTCGTATTGGATGCCCAGCGCGATCCGCATCACGCCTCGTCCGCCAGTTTCGCCAGCAGCGCGCGCGCGTCGTCGCGCGTCGCGGCGTCGTTCGCGTCGACCACTTCCTGAAGCAGCGTCCGCGCGCCGGCCAGATCGCCCAGCTCGACGTACTCGCCGGCGAGTTCGAACTTGTTGCGCGCGATGCGCGCCAGCTCGTCCGGCGTGAGCGCCGGCAGCGCCGCGCCGGGCGCGGCCGGCAGGTCGAGATCGAAATCGAGCTTCAGCGCGCCGAACTGCGCGCCGCCGAGCGGCGCAAACGCGGCGGCCGAGGACGTCGCGCCCGAACGGCCGTGCAGGGTCGCGCCGCCATCCCATTCCGGCTCGTCGTCCTGCTCGGCAAGGTGTTCCGGGGTCGGATCCACCGCGCCGATTGGCGGACGCGGGACGGACAGACCGTTAGTTGCGCTCTTGTCGTCGTCAAAAAGCCCAGCCGTCGGGGCCGCTTCGGACTCCGGCAGCGGCACTTCGTCCGACACGCGCGGCGGCAACGGCATATCGAGACTGCCGAGCGCGGTAATCGCGTTCTGCATGAGCGCTTGTTGCGCGTCCGCGGCCGGGGCGGCCGGTGTTTCGCTCGGCTTGTCGGCTGGCGGGTCGACCGGGGCATTGGCCAGTGTGTCGGCCGGCTGCTCGTCGTGGACGGCGTCCGCTGCTTCCGCCACCTCGCCCGCCTCGTGCGCGTGCGGCGTGGAATCGGCATGGACAGGCTCGGCGGACGGCGGCGCCACCTGCGCGTCGCGGGCTTCGTGCGCCGCGACCGTCTCCACCGCCGCGGCGGTCGCGGCCGCCAGATGCACGTCGGCCGCCGCATCGCGCGACACCGGCGTCTCGGGCTGGATCGGCAGTTCCTCCACGACCGACGGCTTCACGTCGGCGTCGCCGGAAACGCTGCGCTCGGCGCCGGACGCCGCCTCGGCAGCGTCGCGCCGCGCGTTGCGACGCTTGCGCCACATGAAACCGGCCACCAGCAGCGCCGCTGCCGCGCCGGCCGCGGAAACCGGGCGCCAGTCGACCTGCCCGGCTGCACCGGTCGTCGCCGCCGGCGCGACCGGACGCACCGGCGGCGTCTGCGGTTGCGCGGCGCTCGCTGCACTGCCGGTCGCCGCGGCCTCGCTGGCTCCCGGCGCAGCGGCGGAAGCGCCTGCGTCGCCAGCGGCCGAACGCGGCGCGGACGGCGCCTGCGCACGCCCTGCATCGGCCGCCGCGCCGGTCGCGGCCGGCTTGCCGATCCCGTGCTTCTGCAGTTCCATCAGCACGCGATTCTTCAGTGCGAGCAACTGCTGCAGACTGGACGGACGCGCCTGCGACGCAGCCGCCGCCGGCGCCGCGCCCGTGGCGGCATGCGAGCCGGCCGCCGGACCACCCGTCGCCGACGGCGCAACCGCTTCACTGGCGGACGACGGCGCGGCCTGGATCGAGCCGCTCCACACGTGCGGCCCGCTCGCGCCGGCTTGCTGCGACGCCGGTTCGGCGCCAGGCCCGGATGCGCCGTGCGCGGCGGACGCGCCGACGGCGGCGGATGCGCCTGCCATTGCCGCCGCCGCATGCGCGTCGCTAGTCTGCGCCGGATGAGCGGCGGATGCCACGGGCGCGCCCTGCGCCGCCGACGCCGGATGCGACGCCGATGCGGGATGCGTTGCGGAAGCCGCGCCGGCAGACGCGGCCGTCGCCCCCGAAGCCACCGGCGCGCCGGACGCGAGCGCCGCGCCCGTCGCATCGAGCGCCGGCACCGTCAGCGTCGCGCCGAGCTTCAGGCGGCTCGGATCGCGCTTCATGAACGCCTGCGGGTTCGCGTCGAACAGCGCGCGCCCGGCTCGGGCGATCACGCCGGGATCGTGCGACTGCGTGGCCGCAATCGCGATGTCGTTGAGGGACTGGCCCGGCTGGACCGTGATCGTGAGCGGCGCGGCAGCGCCGCCGGCGGTCGCCGCGGCGTCGCTGGCGCCGGCCGCCCAGGCCGGCGCGACGGCGCCAAGCGCGAGGATTGCCAGCGCGCCGCACACGGCGCGCGACAGACGGGACTGACGCGGAAACAAGGAAATTCGGGACATCGTTGGCTCTATCGCCACGCTGGCGCGCGGCTCGGATTCGCGTTTGGAAGCGTCAAAAAAAGTCGCCGCAGAAATGCAAAAGCGCCGCGCAAAACGCGACGCTTTCCGCTGGTCTGCGCGTCGTAACCGTGTAGTTTACTTCACGCGCCCGGATTCGGGCCGAATTCGTCCCCGGTTGCCCCACGCCGGGCACGCGCACACGCGGCGTTTCAGACGTCGCCCGACACGGCCCAACGGCGCAATCGAGGCCGCCCCGCCTGCCTGCGAAGCCATCGCCCGCTCCGCCACGGCATCCTCAACGCCACGACGCCGCGCCCAAACGGTTCGCAAACAAAACTTCATCGATTGCGACAATTCCCTACATCAATCTCCCACCGGGAACGAATCGACCGGCTTATACTTCGCGACGCATCCTCTCCTCGTGCCAAAGGAATCGATGCAAGAAAGCCCCGGCCGCGCAAGCGGTTCGGGGCTTTCACGTTTTTGCGCCGGGCATTTCGCGCCCGACCGGCGCCGCATCGCACGCGCCGCCCCAAGCCGCCAGCAAAAAACCCGCAGCCCGAGAATAAAGCGTCATCGCCGCTCTCAATAATTCGCCGCGCTTGCCGTTAATCAAATCACGGCCAAAAACTCAAATAAATTACGCCGCCACACCCAAATCACATTCAAAACAACTTCAATCGATCGATAAGAAGGCAATTCCGCTCTCTAATCGACGAATTGACCATTCATCCGATCAAATCCACCAACCAGCAAGGCTTTCAAGCCCATCAGAGCGACTCCCCATTCTCTAAAAAATTACCTTTCGTTTGCAATTCAGCCACATTACACAAATTTGCACAAATTCGAGAGCGATCGCCATTACGATCAACTTCAAATAAGAATCAGCGCAATTCGGCCATTGCGATCGGCCGGACTGACGCGACGAGATTTCAGGGAGAGTTTTACCGCGCAGTCGCACGACTGCATTCATTTACCAGCTCGTTACGGGGACCGAACATGGGCTATCAGCAGGGCTTAAGCGGGTTGGCCGGGGCGTCGAACAATCTCGACGTGATCGGCAACAACATCGCGAACGCGAACACGGTCGGCTTCAAGCAAAGCCGCGCGCACTTCTCCGACATGTACGCGAACTCGGTCGCGACGTCGGTCAACACCCAGATCGGCATCGGCTCGGGGCTCGCGTCGGTGGACCAGCAGTTCGGCCAGGGCACGATCAATACGACCGGCAACGCGCTCGACGTCGCGATCAACGGCAACGGCTTCTTCCAGATGTCGAACGACGGCGTGGTCACGTATTCGCGCGACGGCACGTTCCATCGCGACAAGAACGGCTTCATCGTCGACTCGCACGGCCGCAACCTGATGGGCTATAACGCGACCGCGGGCGGCGTGATCAACACCGCGGCGACCGTGCCGATGCAGGCGCCGACCACCAACCTCGCGCCGACCGTGACGACCAAGATCACCGGCCAGTTCAACCTGAACTCGCAGGACAAGGTGCCGGCCAAGACACCGTTCTCCGCGACGGACGACACGACGTACAACTACTCGACGTCGATCCAGGTGTACGACACGCTCGGCGGTGCGCAGCAGGTCGACATGTATTTCGTGAAGAGCGCGACGGCCGGCCAGTGGGAAGCGTACGCGGGCGTGAAGGGCCAGCCGACGACCGACCTCGGCAAGGTGACGTTCAGCCCGACGGGCCAGATCCTGAGCACGACCACCCCGGGCGGCGTGGGGACCCCGTCGCTCGGCAAGTTCCCGTTCTCGATCACGACCAGCGACGGCTCCACGACGCCGCAGAACCTGACGCTCGACCTGACCGGCACGACCCAGTACGGCGGCAAGGACGGCGTGACCAACCTCGCGCAGGACGGCTTCGCGAGCGGCACGCTGACGACCTTCACGATTGGCGCCGACGGCAAGCTGAGCGGCAACTACTCGAACGGCAAGAGCGCGGTGCTCGGCCAGATCGCGCTCGCGAACTTCAACAACCCGAACGGCCTCGTGAACCTCGGCGGCAACCAGTACGCGGAGTCCTCCGCGTCGGGCGTGCCGCAGATCTCCGCGCCGGGCAGCACGAACCATGGCGTGCTGCAGGGCAGCGCGCTGGAAAACTCGAACGTCGACCTGACGGTCCAGCTCGTGAACCTGATCACCGCGCAGCGCAATTACCAGGCGAACGCGCAGACGATCAAGACGCAGCAGGCTGTCGACCAGGCGGTGCTGAACATGCGCTGACGCGCACATGAAAAACGCGCCGCGCCGGACCGAGACATCGTCACGGCCGGCGCGGCGCGTTTGTTGCGTGGACCATCCGGCCCGCGGGCCGGATGCCCCTGTCGGGCTTACTTGTCGAGCAGGATGCGCAGCATGCGGCGCAGCGGCTCGGCCGCGCCCCACAGCAGCTGGTCGCCGACGGTGAACGCCGACAGGTATTCGCCGCCCATCGCGAGCTTGCGCAGGCGGCCGACCGGCACCGACAGCGTGCCCGTGATCTTCGCCGGCGACAGGTCGCGCATCGACGCGTCGCGCTCGTTCGGCACGACCTTCACCCAGTCGTTCGCCGACGCGAGGATGTCGTTGATCTCGTCGAGCGGCACGTCCTTGTTCAGCTTGATCGTCAGCGCCTGCGAGTGGCAGCGCATCGCGCCGATCCGCACGCACAGACCGTCGACCGGAATCGAGCCCGGCTCGCCCATCGCCGGCTTGCCGAGAATCTTGTTGGTTTCCGCGCCGCCCTTCCACTCTTCCTTCGACATCCCGTTGCCGAGATCCTTGTCGATCCACGGAATCAGCGAGCCCGCGAGCGGCACGCCGAAGTGGCTCGTCGGCATCGCGTCGCTGTTCATCGCAGCCAGCACGCGGCGGTCGATGTCGAGGATCGCCGACGCCGGGTCGGCGAGTTGTGCCTGCACCGCGCCGTTCAGCGCGCCCATCTGCGACAGCAGCTCGCGCATGTTCTGCGCGCCCGCGCCCGATGCGGCCTGGTAGGTCATCGCCGTCATCCAGTCGACGAGGTTCTCGCGGAACAGGCCGCCGAGCGCCATCAGCATCAGGCTGACCGTGCAGTTGCCGCCGATGAAGTTCTTCGTGCCCTTGACGAGCGCGTCCTTGATCACGTCGAGGTTGACCGGGTCGAGGACGATGACCGCGTCGTCCTTCATCCGCAGCGACGACGCCGCGTCGATCCAGTAGCCGTTCCAGCCGGCCGCGCGCAGCTTCGGGAACACGTCGTTCGTGTAGTCGCCGCCCTGGCACGTGATGATGACGTCGCACTTCTTCAGCTCGTCGACGTTGGTCGCGTCTTTGAGCGTAGTCTCGTTTTTCGCGAACGACGGCGCCTTGCCGCCCGAGTTGCTGGTGCTGAAAAACACCGGTTCGATCAGGTCGAAATCGCCCTCTTCCTGCATGCGCTGCATCAGGACGCTGCCGACCATGCCGCGCCAACCTACGAGACCTACGTTCATGACTAACCCTTTGAATGGAGCTTCCCCGCCATTTCCGCCCCCGGCGTGACCGCGCGGGGAAACAGGCGGGCACGACGGACGATCAGCGTTTAATGATCGTTTTCGTGGTGATGGTTTTCGTGATGACGATGGCGCGCGTAACCGCACGGGCAGTGTTGCCGTGGGGTTTCAGGACCGGGGAGATCAGGGAAATCAGCGCCATCGCACGAGTCTACACAAACCTGTCTGGCCGCACAACGGCCAATCGGGCGCGAACGGGGCCGTTCGATCCGGCCCCGTTCGCGCTTCCTGCTTCAGTCCTGCAGCGCCGCGATCACCGCGTCGCCCATCGCAACCGTGCCGACCGGCCGGCAGCCCGGCGTCGCGATGTCGCCGGTGCGGTAGCCCTGCTCGAGCACCTTTTTCACCGCGCGCTCGATGCGATCGGCCTGCTCCGCGCGGTTCAGCGAGTAGCGCAGCAGCATCGCGGCCGACAGGATCGTCGCGAGCGGGTTCGCGATGCCCTTGCCCGCGATGTCGGGCGCCGAGCCGTGCGACGGCTCGTACAGGCCCTTGTTGTTTTTGTCGAGCGACGCCGACGGCAGCATGCCGATCGAGCCGGTCAGCATCGACGCCTCGTCGGACAGGATGTCGCCGAACATGTTGCCGGTCACGACCACGTCGAACTGCTTCGGCGCCTTCGCGAGCTGCATCGCCGCGTTGTCGACGTACATGTGCGACAGTTCGACGTCCGCGTACTCCTTCGACACGTCGATCATGATGTCGCGCCAGAACTGCGACGTTTCGAGCACGTTCGACTTGTCGACCGAGGTCAGTTTCTTCTGGCGCTTCTGCGCAGCCTGGAACGCGACGTGCGCGATGCGGCGCACTTCCGGCTCCGAATAGCGCATCGTGTCGAAGCCCTCGCGCGCACCGGCGAACGGGCCGTCGGGCGCAGCGCGCACGCCGCGCGGCTGGCCGAAGTAGATGTCGCCGTTCAGCTCGCGCACGATCAGGATGTCGAGGCCCGCGACCAGTTCGGCTTTGAGCGGCGACGCATCGACGAGCTGCGGATAGCAGATCGCCGGGCGGAAGTTCGCGAACAGCTCGAGATGCTTGCGCAGGCCGAGGATCGCCTGCTCGGGGCGCAGCGCGCGCTCGAGCGAGTCGTACTTCCAGTCGCCGACCGCGCCGAACAGGATCGCGTCCGCTTCCTTCGCGAGCTTGAGCGTCGCGTCCGGCAGCGGATGGCCGCTCGCCTCGTAGCCCGCGCCGCCGACCGGCGCTTCCTCGAGCTCGAACGTCTCGCCGAGTGCGTTCAGCACCTTCACCGCTTCCTTGACGATTTCCGGACCGATGCCGTCGCCGGGCAGCACTGCAATCTTCATGCGTTATTCCTGACTGGGTAGGTTGTATATGCGGAGCGGCGCACGCGCGGCGCGCGCCCGCCCGAAGGATGACGTCAGCCGACCAGCTTGTTGTTGAGCCACGGCTGCTTCGCGAGCCGCTCGGCTTCGAACTGGCGGATCTTGTCCGCGTGACGCAGCGTGAGGCCGATGTCGTCGAAACCGTTCAGCAGGCAGTACTTGCGGAACGCGGCGACGTCGAATGCATATTCGCTGCCGTCCGGCGCGCGCACGACCTGCGCGTCGAGGTCCACCGTCAGCTGGTAGCCGTTGAACGCGACCGTTTCGTTGAACAGGTGATCGACCTGCTGCTCGGTCAGCACGATCGGCAGCAGGCCGTTCTTGAAGCAGTTGTTGTAGAAGATGTCCGCGAAGCTCGGCGCGATGATCGCGCGGAAGCCGTACTGCTGCAGCGCCCACGGCGCATGCTCGCGCGAGCTGCCGCAGCCGAAGTTCTTGCGCGCGAGCAGGATCGACGCGCCCTGGTAACGCGGCTGGTTCAGCACGAAGTCCGGGTTCAGCGGACGCTTCGAGTTGTCCTGGCCCGGCTCGCCGTGGTCGAGGTAACGCCATTCGTCGAACGCGTTCGGGCCGAAGCCGGTGCGCTTGATCGACTTCAGGAACTGCTTCGGGATGATCGCGTCCGTGTCGACGTTCTCGCGATCGAGCGGCGCCACGACGCCGGTATGCACAGTGAATTTTTCCATGATCCGTCTCGTTACCCCAGCTTGCGAATGTCGACGAAGTGGCCTTCGATCGCCGCCGCCGCCGCCATCGCGGGGCTGACGAGGTGCGTGCGGCCGCCCGCGCCCTGCCGGCCTTCGAAGTTGCGGTTCGACGTCGACGCGCAGCGCTCGCCCGGCTCGAGACGGTCGGCGTTCATCGCGAGGCACATCGAGCAGCCCGGCTCACGCCATTCGAAGCCGGCGTCCGTGAACACCTTGTCGAGCCCTTCGTGCTCGGCCTGCGCCTTCACGAGGCCCGAGCCCGGCACGACCATCGCGAGCCGTACGTTCGGCGCGACGCGGCGGCCGAGCTTCTTCACGACGTATGCGGCCGCGCGGATGTCCTCGATGCGCGCGTTCGTGCACGAGCCGATGAAGATCTTGTCGACCTTGATCGCCTCGATCGGCGTGTTCGGCTCGAGCGCCATGTAGGCCAGCGCGCGCTCCATCGCGTCGCGCTTGACCGGGTCCTTCTCGCGTTCCGGATCGGGCACGCGGCTGTCGATCGACGTGACCATTTCCGGCGACGTGCCCCACGTGACCTGCGGGACGATCTCGGCCGCGTTCAGCTCGACGACGCGGTCGAACTGCGCGCCGTCATCCGACGTGAACTGGCGCCAGTACTCGACGGCCTGGTCCCATTCCGCGCCGGTCGGCACGAACGGACGGCCCTTCAGGTAGTCGATCGTCGTAGCGTCGACGGCGACCATGCCGGCGCGCGCGCCCGCTTCGATCGCCATGTTGCAGACCGTCATCCGGCCTTCCATCGTCAGCGCGCGGATCGTCGAGCCGCCGAATTCGATCGCGTAGCCGGTGCCGCCCGCGGTGCCGATCTTGCCGATGATCGCGAGCACGATGTCCTTCGCAGTGCAGCCGCGCGGCAGCGAGCCCTCGACCTTCACCAGCATGTTCTTGCTCTTCTTCTGCAACAGCGTCTGCGTCGCGAGCACGTGCTCGACTTCCGACGTGCCGATGCCGTGCGCGAGCGCGCCGAACGCGCCGTGCGTCGACGTGTGCGAGTCGCCGCACACGATCGTCATGCCGGGCAGCGTCGCGCCCTGCTCCGGGCCGATGATGTGCACGATGCCCTGGCGCAGGTCGTTCATCTTGAACTGCGTGATGCCGAACGCGTCGCAGTTCGCGTCGAGCGTGTCGACCTGCAGCTTCGAGACCGGATCGGCGATGCCGTGGCTGCGGTCCGTCGTCGGCACGTTGTGATCCGACACGGCCAGGTTCGCGCTGATGCGCCACACCGGGCGGTGCGCGATCTTCAGCCCTTCGAACGCCTGCGGGCTCGTGACTTCATGCAGCAACTGACGGTCGATGTAGAGCAATGCCGTGCCGTCGTCTTCGGTGTGGACTACGTGGGTATTCCACAATTTGTCGTAGAGAGTCTGTGCCATGGGTATGCGGGGTCGTTGTGACTTACAAGCCTTGCGGATGCGGTCGATTATGCCACGCAGATCGCGCTCCGGCGCACACCGTATGAGAAAAAACCCAATAAAAACAGCAGCTTGGCTGGTAGTGGCAATACCTGTATCAGCATTACCCGGTTCGCGTTGCCCGCGGCCGGGCCGCGCGCCCCGCGAAAAAAGACGGCGCGGCAAGCCTGCTCGCGCCGTCGCAACCGGTCGATGCCCGCTCGCGTCCGCTTCACCCCGCGACCGGCGTTTCCTGCAGATGCCGCCACACGATGCGCCCGCCCGCGTCGCGTCCGAACACGGCCGTCGAACGACGGACCGTGCGCCGCCCCTCACCGTCCGTCTGCGTCTCGCGGTAGCCGATCACGGCGAAATCGCGCGACGTGTGAATGTCGGTCAACGCGTCGATCTCGATCCGCAAGCCGGGACGCGCGCCGTGGCCCCGCGCGAACAGCGCCTCGACACCCGCGTGATCGAGCAGCGTCCCCGTCAGCGCAACCATCGAAAACGCCGGCGAGAAACGGGCGAGCAGCGACCGGAGCCTGCCCGGTTCGGCATCGCCCGACAGCCAGCACTCGATGTCGACGTGCGCGTCGACGACTTCCTGGAAAAAGGGATTCGACAGATTCATGACATGACCTCAGGATCGTTGGGAAACCGGTTGCGCGACCGTCGCGGGACGTGCTGCAAGCCGCGCGACGAGCCATAGCGGGATCAACGTCAGCCCTGCCGCGAGCGCGAAGCTCTGCCGGTAAGGCAGCAGCGCCGGGCCACCCGCGTCGAGCGACAGCAGCCCGTTGAACGCGCTGCCGAGCACCGCGACGCCGACACAGAAGCTCAGTTGCCGGTTCAGGTTCCATAGCGCGCTCGCGTCGCCCATGCGCTCCGCCGGCACGTCGACGAACGCCGCGCTCTGCGCGGTGCTCGTGCACAGGCTGGCGCCGAACCCCATCGCGGCGAACGCGGCCACGCGCCCCGCTTCGAGCGCGGCAAGCGGCGTCGCGAGCAGCACGATGCCCGCGCAGTCCACCGCGATGCCGGCGACGAACAGCGGCTTCGCGCCCCAGCGCGGCAAGCCCCGGCGCGTCGTCGCGATGGCCGCGAACGACGCGATCGCCCACGGCGCCATCAGCGCGCCCGCATGCGTGGCGCTCAGTCCGAGGCCGTTTTGCAGATACAGCGCGGCGACGAGGTTGACGCCCGCGAATACCCCCGGCACGCACAGATAGATGACGACGCCGACGCGCAGCAGCGGCTGCGCAAGCAGGCCGAGATCGAGCAACGGCGCGGCGGCACGGCGCGCGTGCATCACGTAGCCGATTCCGGCGGCGAGCGCGGCCGCGAGCGTCGGCATCGCGAGCCGGCCCGCGCCGGGCTGGCCGGCGAAGGTCAGGCCGAACAGCAGCGCGACGAGCGCCACGGCGCTTAGGGCGAAGCCCGGCCAGTCGAGCGGCTCGGGCCGCGCGCGCACGCCGTCGGGCGGCAGCCACGCGAACGCGAGGCCGCAGGTCGCGGCGGCGAGCGGCAGCATGCCGGCGAAGATCGCCCGCCACGACACCCGGTCGACGACGATGCCGCCGAGCGCCGGCGACAGCGCGGGCACGAGCAGCGCGACCATCATCACGACCGACGTCAGATGCGCGCGCGCGTGCGGCGGGTACGCGCGATACGCCATCGCCTGCCCGACCGGAATCAGCAGCCCGCCGCCGAGCCCCTGGACCAGGCGCCACGCGAGCAGCGCGCCGATCGACGCGGACAGCGCGACGCCGAGGCTCGCGCATCCGAACAACAGCAGCGACGCCGACAGCACCCGCCGTTCGCCGAACCGGCGCGCGAGCCATGCGCCGAGCGGGATCACGACGGTCAGGCCGAGCACGTACGCATTGCCGACCCAGGCGAGCTGCGCAACCGACGCGCGCAGTTCGCGCTGCAGCGCCGGATACGCGGCGTTGAGCATGAACATGTTGGCGAGATCGATCGCAAAGCCGAGCAGATAGACGGCGGCGATCCTGGAGCGGTCGGACATGTCGGCGGAACTCGAACGAAACGCCGCAGTGTAAGGTCCGAAGGCCACGCGGATAAGGCCGGCGACGCGAACGGTCCGGTCGAAAAATTTTGACAATCCGCGCGCGCCACCGCGCATTCCCGGTACCCTTCGATCCGGATAACGTATTTCGCACGGAGATCGACACAACCATGGTGAGCCTGGATCGCTTCGCCGTCTTCCGCGCCGTGGTCGAAGCGGGCTCGTTCACGGCCGCCGCGGCCGCGCTGAACCAGGCGCGCGCGGCCGTCAGCTTCAACATCAAGCAGCTCGAAGCCGAACTGGGCGTGACGCTCCTCACGCGCACGACCCGCCGGGTCGAACTGACCGACGCGGGCGAACGCTTCTACACGCGCTGCCTGCGCGTGCTCGACGAAGCCGAAGGCGCGATCGACGACGCGCGCGGCGAGCACGGCGGCATGCACGGCAGCCTGCGGGTGGCGTCGACGGTCGAATATGCGTCGATGGTCGTCGCGCCTGCGCTGCACGCGTTCACGCAACAGCATCCCGCGCTGCGGGTGCGGCTCGAGACGCATACGTCACCGGTCGATCTGGTGCGCGACCGCTTCGATGTCGCGATCCGGCTCGGACGCGCGGAGCAGTTCGCGGACCTGCCGTATCGCGGCGTGTGTCTCGGCAGCTACGACGTCCGGCCGGTCGCGTCCCCCGCGCTGCTCGCGACGGCCGGCGCGGCGCGCATCGATACGCCCGATGCGCTCGCCCGCCTGCCCCAGCTCGGGCACAGCCAGCTCGAGCGTGTCGCCGCGTGGCCCCTCGTGGGCCGCGACGGCAGCGAGCACGTGTTCCGGCCGAGCGCGAAGCCGCGGCTCGTCGTGGACAACGCGTCGGTGCTGCGCGAGCTGGCCCGGCAAGGCAGCGGCGTCGCGCTGCTGCCGGAATGGCTCGCGCGCGACGATCTCGCGCGCGGCGTGCTGGTCGATGCGCTGCCGGGCTACCGGTTTCCGCAGCAAAGCGTGTACGCGCTGTACGTGTCGACGCGGCACGTGCCGCAGAAAGTGCGCGCGTGGGTCGATTTCATGAAGGCGTACCTGAAGAAAGCGCACTGACGCGGCGGTGTCGGGACGACCCGACATCCTGCGTCAGGTCAACGCTTCACCCCGTGCGCACCGGACGCCGCGTCGACCGCTTCGACGGACCGGTTCAGCCACAGGCCGATCTCCATGCCCTCGTAGCGCACCAGCCGGCTCTTGCAGAATCGCCGATAGCCCCACCAGATCGCGACGAACAGCGGAAAGGCGGCGTTTCAGCGTCATCGTCGACGGCGCGGCCGCCACTTCTGTCGCTTGCAATGCATCCATGTCGTTCACCCTGGGAAGATCCGATTTTTTTATTCGGGATGCAAATTAACTGGCCTGCCTTTTTGCGTCGGCTGCTTGCGGATCCGGATTCGAAGCGGTGCGCGGCGACACGCCCCTCGGCGTTACACGCCGCTGCGCTTGATTACCTGCAGCTCCGCCGTCGTGACGATCTTCTCGATCCTGAAGCGCTTGCTCTCGAGCCATGCGTTCGCGATCCGTCGATACTCGTCGAGATCCTCGCAAGCAAGCCGCACGAGAAAATCGAACGTGCCGCTGACGAGCCAGCAGTCGAGCACCGCCGGGTTCGTGCGCATCTCCTCCTCGAACGGCGTCTGCGAGCGCCCGTGATCGGCGAGCACGATCTGCGCGAGCACGACGATCGACTTCTTGTCGCGCGGCGCGTGGATCACCGCGCGGTAGCCCGCGATGATCCCCAGCGCCTCGAGCCGCTCCACGCGAGCCTGGCATGGCCGCGGCGTCAGGTTCACGCGCTCCGACAGCTGCCGGTACGAGATTCGTCCGTCATTGCGCAGGATGTCGAGGATCCGGAGATCGATCTTGTCGAGCTGCATCTTCTTGTCGGGCATCCGCGTTCGCTCCGGTCGGGTGATGGCTGGCGCGCGCCGCCGCTCCGGCTTCGCACGCGCGCCCCATTATCCGGCCGAACCGGACCGCCTGCCATCCGGTCAGAACCGCAGCGACAGGCAGGTCAGGCCGCCGTCCATCTTGCGGAACTCGCTCGTGTCGATCACGTGCAGCGGCAGGCCCAGCGGTTCGAGGCTGGCATGCACGCGCGGATAGCCGGCCGGCGTGATCAGCGCGTCGTTCACGCGCAGCGTGTTGCCCGCGTACTCGTCGGCCGGCGCGACCACGATCCTGCGGAACCCCACGAACGCGGCATGCCCGGCCAGCGCCTCGTTCACGAGCAGTGTGTCGTCGCCGACGCAGTTGACGGCCGACTTCAAGTGCAGCCCCTCGCCGACCGGCACCGCGACGACCGTATAGCCATACGGCGCGACCAGCGACGCGAATGCCGCGATGCCGTCGGCGTCGGTACGGCCCGTCAGCCCGATATGGAAGCGCTTGCCGACCAGCATCACGTCGCCGCCGTCGAGACGGCCGTCGCGCATCGGCAGCAGGTCGCGATGCGCGGCGAGCGGCGCTTCGATGTGGTCGATTTCGCCGCGCCGCGCGGGCGCACCGGGACGCGTGACAACCGCGAATTCCGGCGTGACCACGGCGACATCTTCGACGAAGTGCGCATCGGGAAACGCGTCGAGCGGCGGCAGCTCGACGAGCGCGACGCCGAGCTTGCGCAGCGTGTCGCAGTACGCGTGGAACTGCGTCAGCGTCCTGTCGTAATCGGGTGCGCCGAGCTGCGCGGTCGTGAGGCCGGCGGCGCAGGATGCGGCCGGGCGGCGAACGATGGCTTGCGTGAACTGCATCGACTCCTCCTTGGTCATGAGCCGCGGCCGGCGCGAAGCGCCGCGCTGCCGCCCTGTGTTCCGGATCATTATCGGGAGTCAAAATAGGCCGGTTGCGTCGATTTCCGCTGCGCGGACAGCCGATTGCGTCGAATTGATACAGGCTCACAGCCGATTCGGCGGTACGCTGCGCGCGCCCGGAATCGCGACCGGCGCCGCATGCAACCACGCGCCGATTCGCCCGATTGCCGATCCGGATTTCGATCTTTTTCGTCGATTGTTTTAACGGTTGAATCGCGACGCGAAACACCCGGAATACCAATTGCCGCGCATGTCATTCGTCTTCAGAATATCGATCGCTGCACCGGACGATTCAAACCATACCAACCGCGCGCCGTAGCGCTTCGGAACAAAGAGACCTCCAGTGGCATCCGACAACCTGACCCTCAGCTTGCTGCGCGTGCTGCGCTATCGCACGCCTGCCGGCATCCCGTTCGACGAGCTTGTCCATCTTGCTTACTCGAACCTGCCCTCACGATCGCGAGACGGTGACGAGCCGTCGGTGCGCACACAAATAATGCGCCTGCGCCATGCCCGCATGATCCTCGACGAGCTGATGGGGCTCGGCATCGTCGTCGAGCGCGGGGAAAACGGCCTGCTGGCACTGGCCGCGTCCATTCCCGACGAGCGGATCGACGGCGGGAACGGCAACCGTCCGCCGCCCGGCAATGACGCCGGCGCGGGCGACGGCGACGGCGACGACGGCGGCAGCGGTCTGGGGCAAGTGCTCGCGCATCCGATCCTGTTCGCATATTCCGACGAGGATTTCGATCAGGCGCTCGACAACGCACTGGAGCGATTCGAATGACCAAGGTGATCAATTCGCTGTCGATGCTGTCGCTCAAGTGTGCGTACAGGACGTTCGACCTGTCTTCCGGCCTGGGCCACGTCAGCATTCGCGATCAGATCGTGCGCGCGAAGCTGCTGATTCGCGACCTGCACCAATCCGAACTCGCCCCCAAGCGGATCCTGATCATCGGCGCGGGCGTCGCCGGCGTATGCGCGGCGGTCGAGGCATCGCGGTCCGACATCGAGGCGCTCTGCATCGACACCAATTCGCGACCGTTCGAACTGCAACACAAGACGTCGCATCGCTACGTCGGCCCGTACATGTACGAGTGGCCCGCGAACATCTGCCGCCCGCAGGATTTCCCGCCCAAGGACTGGCCTCACGACGAGATTCCGTGGGCAGCATTCGCGAGCATGATGGGCTGGGAAAGCGCCGAGCCGCTTAAATCCAGCGACCTGGCCGACCGGCTGACGAGGTGGCTCGAATGGTGGCTCGGCAACGGGGCGACCGAGTTGCGCGGCGGCCCGCCGCGGTTCCTGATGAAGGTCGATCCCGCCCACGTCCGGACCTGGGTCAAGCAATTCGTATCGACCCGGAGCCCGCTTCCACTGGACCTGGACGGCATCGAATGGCCCGGCACGGCCACGCGCCATGTGAAGGACTTCGTCCCGGATTTCGTGATCCTCGCGGCCGGCATGGGCACCGAACGGACCGCGCTCAACAAGAACGTGAAGGGCCTGCCGTTCTGGAAGGATGACGAGTTCAGAGCGCCGAAAACCGCCAATCACGACGTAGGCGTGTTCGGGGCGGGCGATGGCGCGCTGCAGGATTTCCTGCGCGCGCTGACGCGCTACGATCATCCGCTCCAGTTCATCGACGAACTCAATGCGGATCCGGTCATTCATGCGGCCTTCGAGGCGCAGCATGAATATCTGATGCTGGTCGAACACCAGAACAGGATGATGGCGGCCTGGACGCACGGCGGCGAATATCTCGCCGAACTGGATCGCCGTTGCTTCCGCGTGGCCGATGCGCTGTCGAAACAGTACGCGGTGCGCCGCGCCGTCGCGCGAGGTTTGCGAAAGGGTTCGGGCAGCGTCAGCCTGTATTGCCGGGAAAGCCACTTCACCAAGGCCTACCTGCTGAATCGCTTCCTGGTCTACCTGATCTCCCGTTCGCAGCGAAACGGCTCAGACGAATTCGACGAATGCATGGGGTTCTCGATCAATTTCGAACACGAGGTGAAGCATGCGTTGCGCTCGGGGGGAAAGTACCTGATCGACATCGAGCATCGCAACGAGACGGCGCGGTACGACTTCGACCAGATCGCCGTCCGGCACGGCGTCAACCAGGACACGACCGCCGTCAAGCAGATGCTCGGGCTGAAGAATGCCGCGCTCGCCACGAGAACGACGCTGAGCCAGTTGCCGCTGCCGTTGTTCTGCGACAGGAACTGAGTTCCTCGGCCCCGGCGCGACGCGTCGGGGCCGCCGTCGCCCACCGCCGGTCGCCCGGGCCTCACCGGCCAAACCCCATCTGCAGGCGGCCCAACGGCGTCAGATCCCCCTCCCCGCCGCGCCCGTCGAACCCGACCTCGAAGTGATCAGCCGGAAAATCCGGCGGGCTTTCGCCGCGCAGGAACGCCGGCCACTGCCGCCGCAGATACGCGTCGTTCTTCGCGCATCCCGGCGCGGCGGCGATATACATCACGTTGCTGTCGCCGCTGCCGCGATGCGCATCCTCGACCGCGTGCACGACGTCGCCATGCCAGAACACCGCATCGCCCGGCTCCATGTGCGGAATCGGCACCAGCGCGTCGAGCAGCAGCGCGTGCCATTCGGGCAGGATCGAGAGCGCGAGGCCGGGGCGCGCGCCGCACAGGTCGTCATCGGCCACGTCGTCCTGCAGCGCGCGCAGCACGACATAAGCCATCGCGTTCGCGACCGGAATGAGCTGCAGCGTGCCGTCGCCGGGCCCCTGCGGGGTCAGCGCGGTCCAGCCCTGGAACGTGCGGAACATCGAGCACACGGCCGGCGACGGAATCTCCTCGACATCCGGGCGGAACGCCGCATCGAACGGGTCGTACGCGCGCCAGTTGCCGGCCAGCACGTGACGGTAGACCTGCCGGAAGTTCGCGCCGAGCCAGCGCTCGACGGAACCGCCGTCGACGTGCGGCGACAGCCCGAGCGACGTCGAGCCGGGCGGCCGGCGGCGAATCCGGTCCGCATAGGCCGGCACCTGCTCCGGATCGACGTGCGCGCGTGTGCCGTCCGCATGACGCCACAGCCGGTTCAGGAACACCCGCGCCTGCGTGAGCGCCGGCGACTGGCGCGCGGCCACCTGCGGTTTCGACCAGTAGACGCCGTAGATCTGCGGCTTGCCGGACGCGAGGTTGCCGAAGTAGCGGTCTTCGGCACGCGCGTGCAGCCGGTCCGCCAGGCGATTCGCGTCGAGATAGGCGCCGATCTCGTCGTTCCAGTCGCGTGCCTGCTGCGCGTCGAACACGCCGCGGATCACGCATGCGCCGCGCGCGCGGATCGCGTCGATCGCGTGCGGATCGACCCTCCCGTTCGCGATGTGCGCGAACGGCAGCACCGGAATCACGTCGTCGCCGTGCGCGTGCGCGCGGCGAATCGCATCGACCTGCCGCGCGATGTCGCCCTCCAGTGCGCGAAACGCGGTTGCATGGCCGGGCAGATCCGCGCGCAGCGTGAGTTTCGCGGCGCGAATCGCGGCCGGCAGATCGTCGATCGTCAGTGGCATCGTTGTCTCCGTTCTTCTGGTCGGGATGTGACGCCAGCTTAGGGCCGCCCCATCCCGCCGCTTGCCGCGATCCGGTCAACTATCGATACAATCCTGACAACCGGACATCACGCCGGCCGGTGGCAGACCACGCAGAGCTTGTTGCCGTCGGGATCGCGGAAGTACGCGCCGTAATAGTCGGGGTGATAGTGCGGGCGCAGGCCCGGCGACCCTTCGCAGGCGCCGCCGTGCTGCAGCGCAAGCGCGTGACAGCGATCGACGAGCTCGCGCGTGGCGGCGACGAATGCGATCGTCTGGCCGTTGCCCGGCGCAGGCGGGCCACCGTCGAGGGGCCGGCCGAAGAAGAACAGCGGACGGTCGGCGTCGGCCGGCATCCAGCCGCTCCAGCCGTCCGGTTCGCGGAATTTCAGCCGCAAGCCGAGCGCGTCGAACAGCGGCGCATAGAAATCGTAGGCGCGCGCCAAATCGCTGACGCCCACGCAAACGTGTGAAAACATCGGCTTCGCTCCGTCGTGACGATCCCGCACGATCATGCCACGGCGCGACGCATGCCGTCGCCCGGAGGTTGCGATGAAACCGCAATACGAGCACGTGACGTTCGCGCCCGGCTGTTCGATCCGGGTCTATCACCGCAAGCTCGCGCGCATCCCGTTCGAATGGCATCGCCATCCGGAGTACGAACTGACGCTGACGCTCAACAGCCGCGGCAAACGCTTCATCGGCGACCACATCGCGAGCTATGCGGACGACGATCTCGTGCTCGTGCCGCCGAACCTGCCGCACACGTGGTCGTCGAACGGGCGCATCGATCCGGACGCGCCGCAGGTCGCGCTGGTGGTCTGGTTCGACGGCGACTGGGTGCGGCGGCTCGTCGATTGCTGCCCCGAATACGCGCCGCTGCCATCGCTGCTGCGGCGCGCGGCGCCGGGCCTGCGCTTCGGCGTCGACGCGGCCCGCGCGATGCGGGCCCGGCTGCCTCGGTTGCTCGATCCGTCGCCGCGCGAACGACTCGCCGCGACGCTCGACACGCTCTCCGAGCTGGCCGAAGCCGGCGGCGAACCGCTCGCGACCGCGCACGCGTACGACCGGCCCGACGAACGCATGCCCGCTTCCGACGCGCCAGAAGCCGAACGCCTCGACCGCGTGCTCGACGTGATCGACCGGCGCTTCCACGAGCCGCTGCGCGTCGACGCGCTCGCCGCCGTCGCGCACATGTCCGAGCGCACGCTGCAGCGGCTGTTCGTCCGGCATCTCGGCGAAAGCGTCGGCCGCTACGTGCAGCGCCTGCGGATCGCGCATGCATGCCGGCACCTCGTCGGCACCGATTGGCCGATCGCGACCGTCGCCGCGCGTTGCGGGATTCCGAACGCCGCGAACTTCAACCGGCAGTTCCTTGCCGCCCGCGGAATGACGCCCGGCGCGTACCGGCAGTTCTTCCTGCGTCACGGCCATCCGCCAGCGGACGACGCGCCTGCGGATCTCGCCACGCGCCCGCCGTCGCTGGAGCGCGCGGCCACGACGGCAACCACGCCACGCAAATGAAAACACCCCGGCGGGCAAACCCACCGGGGTGTCTTGGCATGGCGATCGCCCGACGCGAACGGCCTGCCGGCCATCCGCGCCGCACACGGCTTAGCGTGCGCTGATCGGGCTCGCTTCGCGCGGCGTGTCGCCGATGAACAGCTGACGCGGACGGCCGATCTTCTGCTCCGGATCCGCAATCATTTCGTTCCACTGCGCGATCCAGCCGATCGTACGCGCCATCGCGAAGATGCACGTGAACATCGACGTCGGGATGCCCAGCGCGCGCTGGACGATGCCCGAGTAAAAGTCGACGTTCGGGTACAGCTTGCGCGACACGAAGTACTCGTCTTCCAGCGCGATCTTCTCGAGCTGCATCGCGAGCTTGAACAGCGGGTCGTCGTGCAGGCCCAGCTCGTTCAGCACTTCGTAGCACGTTTCGCGCATCAGCTTCGCGCGCGGATCGTAGTTCTTGTACACGCGGTGACCGAAGCCCATCAGCTTCACGCCCGAGTTCTTGTCCTTCACCTGCTTGATGAACTCGGGGATGTTGTCCGGCGAGCCGATCTGCTCGAGCATGTTCAGCGCGGCTTCGTTCGCACCGCCGTGCGCCGGGCCCCACAGACATGCGATACCGGCCGCGATACACGCGAACGGGTTCGCGCCCGACGAACCGGCCAGACGGACCGTCGACGTCGACGCGTTCTGCTCGTGGTCGGCGTGCAGGATCAGGATGCGGTCGAGCGCGCGGACGAGCACGTCGTTGACCTGGTATTCCTCGCACGGGTTCGCGAACATCATGCGCATGAAGTTCGCGCTGTACGACAGATCGTTCTGCGGATACACGAACGGCTGGCCGATGCTGTACTTGTACGCCATCGCGACGAGTGTCGGCAGCTTCGCGATCATGCGGATCGCCGACACTTCACGGTGACGCGGGTCGTTGATGTCGAGCGAGTCGTGGTAGAACGCCGACAGCGCGCCGACTGCGGCGACCAGGATCGCCATCGGGTGCGCGTCGCGACGGAAACCGCGGAAGAAGAACTGCATCTGCTCGTGGACCATCGTGTGCTTCGTGACGGTCGCGACGAATTCCTTCTTCTGCGCTTCGTTCGGCAGTTCGCCCTTCAGCAGCAGGTAGCAGGTCTCGAGGAAGTCGGCGTTCTGCGCGAGGTTGTCGATCGGATAGCCGCGATACAGCAGCTCGCCCTTGTCGCCGTCGATATACGTGATCGCGGAATTGCAGGATGCCGTCGACATGAAGCCGGGGTCGTACGTGAACTTGCCGGTCTGGCCGTACAGCTTGCGGATGTCGATCACGTCCGGGCCCATCGTACCCTTGTAGATCGGCAGTTCAACGCTCGGCGAGTTGTCGCTGAACGATAGCGTGGCTTTTACATCAGACGGAGTCATGGCACATCCTCAATCGAAATATAGAAACGGGATTCGATAACGGGCGCAACGCGGTTAGACGTTGCGCAGCATCTCCAACAGCCGGTGTACTTCCGGGCTGTCAAGGTCGCCTTCTGGTTCCTTGCGCGCGAGGAGCAAGTCCATCAGGTCGTTGTCGCTCAGATCGAGCAGGCGCGTCAGCGCGCCTACGTCTGCATCGGTGAGGTCATGCTCGTATCGGCTGAAGAAGCGATCGAAGATCAGATCGTTCTCCAGCAGACCCCGCCGCGCGCGCCAGCGGAGGCGCGCGCGGCGGTGCGGGTCGGCTTGATGCGCGGTGTCGCTCATCTCAAACCGCACGGCGGACCATCAGTTCCTTGATCTTGCCGATCGCCTTCGTCGGATTGAGGCCCTTCGGGCACACGTCGACGCAGTTCATGATCGTATGGCAACGGAACAGACGATACGGATCTTCAAGGTTGTCGAGACGCTCGCCGGTCGCCGTGTCGCGGCTGTCCGCGATGAAGCGGTAAGCCTGCAGCAGGCCGGCCGGGCCGACGAACTTGTCCGGGTTCCACCAGAAGCTCGGGCACGACGTCGAGCAGCTCGCGCACAGAATGCACTCGTACACGCCGTCGAGCTCGTCACGTTCCTGCGGCGACTGCAGGCGCTCCTTCTCGGGCGGCGGCGCGTCGTTGATCAGGTACGGCTTGATCGAGTGGTACTGGTTGAAGAAGTGCGTCATGTCGACGATCAGGTCGCGCACGACGGGCAGGCCCGGCAGCGGGCGCAGCACGATCTTCTGCGGCAGGTCGTTCAGGTTCGTCAGGCACGCGAGGCCGTTCTTGCCGTTGATGTTCATCGCGTCCGAACCGCACACGCCTTCGCGGCACGAACGGCGGAACGACAGCGTCTCGTCGACGGCCTTCAGCTTGACCAGTGCGTCCAGCAGCATGCGCTCGTGCTGGAGATCCAGCTCGTACGTCTGCATGCGCGGCGCTGCGTCCTTGTCCGGATCGTAGCGGTAGATTTCAAAAATGCGTTTTGCCATTTCAGATTCCTTAGACTCGGCTTAGAACGTGCGCGGCTTCGGCGGCACGGAGTCGACCGTCAGCGGCTTCATTTGTACCGGCTTGTAGTCGAGGCGATCGCCTTCGCTGTACCACAGCGTGTGGCGCAGCCAGTTCTCGTCGTCACGGTGTTCGTAGTCGCTGTGCGCGTGCGCACCGCGGCTTTCCTTGCGGGCTTCCGCCGACACCATCGTCGCGCGTGCGACCTCGATCAGGTTCTCCAGCTCGAGCGCTTCGACGCGCGCGGTGTTGAACACCTTCGACTTGTCCTTCAGGTGGATGTTGGCAACCCGCTCCTTCAGGCCGGCCATCTCTTCGACGCCTTCCTTCAGCAGCGCCGACGTGCGGAACACGCCTGCGTGCTTCTGCATCGTCGAACGGATGTCGTTCGCCACGTCCTGCGTGTATTCGCCCGACGACGACTTCTCGAGCTTGTTCAGGCGCTCGAGCGCGCGGTCGGCCGCATCGGCCGGCAGCGGCTTGTGATCGCGCTGGTTCTTCACATGCTCGACGATGTGGTTGCCCGCCGCGCGGCCGAACACCACGAGGTCGAGCAGCGAGTTCGTGCCGAGGCGGTTCGCGCCGTGCACGGACACGCACGAGCATTCGCCCACTGCGTAGAAGCCGTTGATCGGCTCCTTGTGATCGCGCGACGTGCCGACGACCTGACCGTGGATGTTGGTCGGGATGCCGCCCATCTGGTAGTGGATCGTCGGGACGACCGGAATCGGTTCCTTGATCGCATCGACGTTCGCGAACTTCAGCGCGATTTCGCGGATCGACGGCAGACGCTTCATGATCGTCTCGGCGCCGATGTGCGACAGGTCGAGCAGCACGTGGTCCTTGTTCGGACCGACGCCACGGCCTTCCTTGATTTCCTGGTCCATCGAGCGGGACACGAAGTCGCGCGGCGCCAGGTCCTTCAGCGTCGGCGCATAGCGCTCCATGAAGCGCTCGCCGTTCGCGTTGCGCAGGATGCCGCCTTCGCCGCGCACGCCTTCCGTGATCAGCACGCCCGCGCCGGCCACGCCGGTCGGGTGGAACTGCCAGAACTCCATGTCCTGCAGCGCGATGCCCGAGCGGGCCGCCATGCCGAGGCCGTCGCCGGTGTTGATGAACGCGTTGGTCGACGCCGCGAAGATCCGGCCTGCGCCGCCCGTCGCGAACAGCGTGGTCTTGCCTTCGAGGATGTAGACGTCGCCCGTTTCCATTTCGAGGGCCGTCACGCCGAGCACGTCGCCTTCCGCGTCGCGGATCAGGTCGAGCGCCATCCATTCGACGAAGAACTGCGTCTTCGCCGCGACGTTCTGCTGGTACAGCGTGTGCAGCAGCGCGTGACCGGTACGGTCGGCGGCCGCGCAGGCGCGCTGGACCGGCTTCTCGCCGTAGTTCGCGGTGTGGCCGCCGAACGGGCGCTGGTAGATCGTGCCGTCCGCGTTGCGGTCGAACGGCATGCCGAAGTGCTCGAGTTCGTACACGACGTTCGGCGCTTCACGGCACATGAACTCGATCGCGTCCTGGTCGCCGAGCCAGTCGGAGCCCTTGATCGTGTCGTAGAAGTGATAGTGCCAGTTGTCTTCGCTCATGTTGCCGAGCGATGCGCCGATCCCGCCCTGTGCGGCGACCGTGTGCGAACGCGTCGGGAACACCTTCGACAGCACGCAGACCGACAGGCCCGCGCGCGACAGTTGCAGCGCCGCACGCAAGCCGGAGCCGCCCGCGCCGACGATCACCACGTCGAACTTGCGACGCGGGAGGGAAGTTTTGATTGCAGCCATTCTTTACACTCTCCAGAGAATCTGCGCGGCGTAGCCCGCACATGCGAGCAGCCAGACGATGGTCAGCGATTGCAGCAGCAGGCGCACACCGACGGGCTTCACGTAGTCCATCCAGATGTCGCGCACGCCGACCCACGCGTGGTAGAAGAGGGAAAGCAGCGTCACGAAGGTCGCGAGCTTCATCCATTGCGCGGAGAAGATCGACGCCCAGCCTTCGTACGAGAAATCGTGCGCGCCGAAGAACAGCACCAGCAGGATGACCGTGTAGACGGCCATGATCGTGGCCGTGACGCGTTGCGCGAGCCAGTCGCGCAGGCCGTAGTGCGCGCCGACGACGAGGCGCTTCGAGCCGATTCGGTTGTTGGCTGCCATTTTCTTAGAATGCTCCGAACAGTTTGAGGGCCATGGCGATCGTCAGCGCGATCGAGACGACAAAGACGACGACTGCCGTCCGCTTGCCGCTTTCCTTCGTGACGGCGTCGTGATTGACGTCCATCAGCAGGTGGCGAATGCCGGCGCAGAAATGGTGGAAGAACGCCCAGGACAACGCGAGGACGATCAGCTTGACGACGATGTTGGAGAGGAAGGCCTTGAAGACTTCGAAGCTGAGCTCGGAGGTGAGACTCTGGTCGAAGAGGAACAGCAGGAACGGCAGGAACAGGAACAGCAGCGCGCCGCTGACTCGATGGAGGATCGACAATATCGCCGCCAGCGGCATGCGATATTTCATCGTGATATCGCCGAATCCGATGTTCCGGTATTCCGGCCTCGGCTTTCTTACTGCGTCAGTCATGCTAGACCCCTACTTATGTTGTGACACTAATCCGCGATTTTAGCGCCTTTTCATATCGCGCTGCAGCGAAAACCTGCTCAGAAGCGTTACGCAAACGCGAACAAAGGCGGCCCGAAACGTGCTTCGCGGACAGTGTGGGGAGCGCGAATGCACGGGACACGAGCCGATACCCGCATCGTCAGCTCAAGTCGTTCTGATAGTAATACCCGGTTGTGACATACCAGCCGCGTCGCACTTCCACCGGCCGGTCACCATATGTATAGGACACGCGCTCGACCGATAGCAACGGGAAACCGGGCGGCACGTGCAGCAGGTCGGCCACCGCCGGCTCCGCCGCCACCGCGCGGATCTTCTCCGACGCACGGATCATGCGGGTGCCGAACTCCGTCTCGAACATCGCGTAGAGCGGCCCCTTGTACTCGCTGAGCCGCTCGAACGTGAGACCGCGGAACATCGCGCCCGGCAGCCAGATCTCGTCCAGCACCGTCGTCTCGCTGTCGAACTCGAGCAGGCGGCGCACCTGCACCACCGGATCGGCCGGCTTCAGGTCGAGCTGGCGGGCGATCTCGGCCGGCGCTCGCGTGCGCCGGCACTCGAGCAGGCGGCTCACGTGCGGGTGCTCCGCGCCGTCGTCGGCCAAAAGGCGCAGGAACCGGAATTGCGCGCGATCTTCATTGTGCGTCGCAACAAACGTACCCTTGCCCTGCCGGCGAACCACGAGGTTTTCGGCAGCCAGCTCGTCGATCGCCTTGCGCACGGTGCCCTGGCTGACCTTGTAGCGGCCGGCGAGCTCCACTTCGCTCGGAATGATCTCGCCCGGCTTCCATTCGCCCGACTCGAGACTCTGCGTGATCAATGCCTTGATCTGCTGGTATAAAGGGCTGAACGTCGGCGACGGCGAAGGCGCGACCTCGCCCGCGCCCGGCTGCCCTGGGCCGCCTGCGCCGGTCGGATTCGCGTTGTTCGCCTGGTTCGATGTCATGGCGCGCATTTCATCACAAACCGCGCTTTTCCGTCCACTCAAATTCCGCAAAACATCTGTCTTATATAAGACATATGATACCGTTTGACTTTGCGCCTTTCGGCTCCTAAACTCCGGGGCGAGCAAGGGTTCGCGGGTGGCAAAGCGCGTCCCCGGCCACGTGCCTCGGCCCGTCTCCAGGTCCACCGCGCATGCAACCGCGAGTCCTCCGCCCTGCTTCAAAGCAACGCTTCGCGTAACGCGCATAGAATGGCGTTTTCCGGAGCGTCCCACGCTTCACCCGTCCTGGAGATTTTCAATGGCTAAGCCCGCAAAGCGCGTTGCCGTCACCGGCGCCGCAGGTCAAATCGCTTACTCGCTGCTGTTCCGTATCGCGAACGGCGACCTGCTCGGCAAGGACCAGCCGGTCATCCTGCAACTGCTCGACCTCCCGCAAGCCCAAGCCGCCGTCAAAGGCGTCGTGATGGAACTGGACGATTGCGCGTTCCCGCTGCTCGCGGGCGTCGTGATCACGGACGACCCGAAAGTCGCATTCAAGGACGCCGACGTCGCACTGCTGGTCGGCGCCCGTCCGCGCTCGAAGGGCATGGAGCGCAAGGACCTGCTGTCGGCGAACGCCGAGATCTTCACGGTCCAGGGCGCTGCGCTGAACGAAGTCGCAAGCCGCGACGTGAAGGTGCTGGTCGTCGGCAACCCGGCCAACACGAACGCGTACATCGCGATGAAGTCGGCGCCGGACCTGCCGAAGAAGAACTTCACGGCAATGCTGCGCCTCGACCACAACCGCGCGCTGTCGCAGCTCGCGGCCAAGTCGGGCAAGCCGGTCGCGTCGATCGAGAAGCTCGCGGTGTGGGGCAACCACTCGCCGACGATGTACCCGGACTTCCGCTTCGCGACCGCCGAAGGCGAATCGCTGCTGAAGCTGATCAACGACGACGTCTGGAACCGCGACACGTTCATCCCGACCGTCGGCAAGCGCGGCGCGGCGATCATCGAAGCGCGCGGCCTGTCGTCGGCGGCGTCGGCGGCCAACGCGGCGATCGACCACGTGCGTGACTGGGTGCTCGGCACGAACGGCAAGTGGGTCACGATGGGCATTCCGTCGGACGGCTCGTACGGCATCCCCGAAGACATCATCTACGGCGTGCCGGTCGTGTGCGAAAACGGCGAGTACAAGCGCATCGAAGGCCTGGAAATCGATGCGTTCTCGCGCGAGAAGATGGACGGCACGCTGGCCGAGCTGCTCGAAGAGCGTGACGGCGTCGCCCACCTGCTGAAGTAAGGCGCCGGCCGAGCCGCCCGCGGGCGGGCTCGGCTGCGGCGCGGGCCGGCGGCATGCCGCCGGCCCGCTGCGCCCCCGATCCGATCCGGATGCGTTTTGCCGCCGGTGCGCGCTACGCGCCGCGCCGGCCCAGAACGCGCCCGCATCCGATTTTTCCACGCTGGTCCGCCTCCTGGACGTAGAAAAGATGTCCGCGCTCACGCCTGCAGAAGTGTTGTACGACGGTGCGTCCCCGCCCGCGATCCTGCCATGCTGCGATCACTACGCCGGCAGCGAGAAGCTGATGCGCAAGTCGCTTGCGCTGCAGGCCGAGATGGGCCCCGTGTTCGACATCACGCTCGACTGCGAGGACGGCGCGGCCGTCGGCCAGGAAGCCGCGCACGCGGAGCTCGTCGCCGGCCTGCTCGGCAGCGCCGACAACCGCTTCGGGCGGGTCGGCGCGCGGATCCACGATTTCTCCCACCCCCACTGGCGCGACGACGTGCGCATCATCCTGCGCGCGACGCAGGCGCCGGCCTACATCACGCTGCCGAAGATCGCGAACGCCGCCGACGCCGCCGAGATGTGCGCGTTCATCGAAGGCACGCGCCGCGAACTCGGCATCGCGCGGCCGATTCCGGTCGACGTGCTGGTCGAGACCCACGGCGCGCTCGCGCACGCGGCCGCCCTCGCCGCGCTGCCGCTCGTCGGCACGCTGAGCTTCGGCCTGATGGACTTCGTCTCCGCGCATCACGGCGCGATTCCCGACAGCGCGATGCGCTCGCCCGGCCAGTTCGAGCATCCGCTCGTGCGCCGCGCGAAGCTCGAGATCGCCGCGGCCTGCCACGCGCACGGCAAGACGCCGTCGCACAACGTGACGACCGAGGTGCGCGACATGGGCGTCGTCGCGAACGACGCACGCCGCGCACGCGACGAGTTCGCGCACACGCGGATGTGGAGCATCCACCCGTCGCAGATCCGGCCGATCGTCGACGCGTTCGCACCGCGCACCGACGAAGTCGCGCTCGCCGCCGAAATCCTGCTGGTCGCGCAAGCCGCCGACTGGGGTCCGACACGACACGGCGACACGCTGCACGACCGCGCGAGCTACCGCTATTACTGGTCGGTGCTGCGCCGCGCGCAGGCGACCGGCCAGCCGGTGCCTGCCGGGGCGGCGCCGCTGTTCGGCCCGGCCGCCGCGGGAGACGCGCGATGAGCACGCGCCGCCGGCCGGCTGACACACGGATTTCATGCATTCGCCGGGGCGCGAGCCGATCGCCGGTTTGCGAAACGACAAAAAACGTAACGGAGCCTGAAAACCTGAAATATGCGCGGCCAAATAGGTGAAAATAGCGGCCGCTGCGCGCTTCCGGGGCGCGTGCAGTTCAACCCGGCCGGCGGCCCGACGCCACCGGCCATGTCAACTGATTATCGAAAGGTTCTGACTCCATGAAGAAACTCCTGATCGCTACCGCCATCGGCGCCTTGTCCGCCACGATGCTGGTCTCGGCTCCGAGCGCGTTCGCCCAGGGTACGGCTACGACGACTGCAAAGAAGGCAACGGCCAAGCGCCCGGCGCCGGCCAAGCGCATCATCCCGCGCAGCAAGAAGGCACAGGCGCGTGCCGCGGCCAAGGTCGACACGGTGCCGGACGGCGCAGTCAAGTGGGCGTGCAAGGACGGCCTGTCGTTCGACCTCGCCGGCGACATGAAGCGTGACCAGATCGTCACGGTTCACTGGGCGAAGAAGAACTACAAGCTGCCGCGTCAGGCAACGACGACGGGCGCCGACACGTTCTACGATCCGGCGAACGGCTTCAAGCTGGTCGTGATCCCGACCAAGGCAATGCTGTTCAGCGACGCGAACGGCGGCGAGCGCCTCGCGGACGAGTGCGTGACGCCGGAAATGGCGCAAGGCACGCCGGCGCCGACGCAATCGAACGAGCTGAAGAACAACTAAGCCGTTCACCCAGGCCCCTCGATGTCCGCCCCGATCTCCAACGTCCGCCCTGCCCCGGATCCGGTGCTCGTCGACATCGTCGACTACGTGCTGAATGCGGGGATCGACAGCGCGCTCGCGCTGGAGACCGCGCGTCATTGCCTGATCGACACGCTCGGCTGCGGACTCGAGGCGCTGTCCTACCCTGCCTGCACCAAGCTGCTCGGCCCCGTCGTACCCGGCACGATCGTGCCGAACGGCGCGAAGGTCCCGGGCACGTCGTTCCAGCTCGATCCGGTCAAGGCCGCGTTCGACATCGGCGCGACGATCCGCTGGCTCGACTTCAACGACACCTGGCTCGCCGCCGAATGGGGCCATCCGTCCGACAATCTCGGCGGAATCCTGGCGACGGCCGACTGGCTGTCACGCACCGCCGTCGCCGCCGGCAAGGCGCCGCTCGCGATGCGCGACGTGCTGATCGCGATGATCAAGGCCCACGAGATCCAGGGCTGCATCGCACTCGAGAATTCATTCAACCAGGTCGGGCTCGACCACGTGCTGCTCGTCAAGGTCGCATCGACCGCCGTCGTCGGCCAGCTGCTCGGGCTCACGCGCGACGAGCTGATCAACGCGGTGTCGAACGCGTTCGTCGACGGCCACGCGCTGCGCACCTACCGGCACGCGCCGAACACGGGCTCGCGCAAGTCGTGGGCGGCCGGCGACGCGACGTCGCGCGCGGTGCGCCTCGCGCTGATCGCGAAGACGGGAGAAATGGGCTACCCGTCGGCGCTGACCGCGCAGACCTGGGGCTTCTACGACGTGCTGTTCAACGGACAGCCGTTCCGCTTCCAGCGCCCGTACGGCACGTACGTGATGGAGAACGTGCTGTTCAAGATCGCGTTCCCCGCGGAATTCCACGCGCAGACGGCCGCCGAAGCGGCCATGCAGCTGCACGCGCAGCTCGCCGCGGCCGGTCGCTCGACCGACGACATCAGCCGGATCACGATCCGCACGCATGCGGCGGCGATCCGCATCATCGACAAGCAGGGGCCGCTCGCCAACCCGGCGGACCGCGACCACTGCATCCAGTACATGGTCGCGGTGCCGCTGCTGTTCGGGCGGCTGACGGCGGCCGACTACGAGGACGCGGTCGCCGCCGACCCGCGCATCGACGCGCTGCGCGCGAAGACGGTGTGCGTCGAGGACCCGCAGTTCGCGAAGGATTACCACGATCCGGACAAGCGATCGATCGCGAATGCGCTGACGATCGAGTTCGCGGACGGATCGAAGCTTGCCGAAGTGGCGGTCGAGTATCCGATCGGCCACCAGCGACGCCGCGCCGACGGCATCCCGCTTCTGATCGAGAAATTCAGGACCCATCTCGCCCGCCGCTTCCCGGCAAAGCAGCAACAAGCGATTCTCGACGTGTCGCTGGACCAGGCAAGGCTCGAAGCCATGCCGGTCAATGAGTACGTCGACTTGTATGTGATATAGCCGTCATATGCAGGACTATTTGTTTCCTAGACTTGAACCCAGGAAAATCACCATGGCCCACAATCTCCACAAGACCCTCAAGGAATTCGACAGCGGTTCCGGCAAAGGCAAGTTCTACTCGCTGCCGCAACTCGGCAAGGAACTGAAGACGAAGATCGAGCGCCTGCCGGTGTCGATCCGGATCGTGCTCGAGTCCGTGCTGCGCAACTACGACGGCAAGAAGATCACCGAGGAACACATCGAGCAGCTCGCGAACTGGCAGCCGACCGCCAAGCGCGTCGACGAGATTCCGTTCGTCGTGTCGCGCGTCGTGCTGCAGGATTTCACGGGCGTGCCGCTGCTCGCCGACATCGCGGCCATGCGCGGTGTCGCGAAGCGCGCGGGCAAGAACCCGAAGAAGATCGAGCCGCTGGTCCCGGTCGATCTCGTCGTCGACCACTCGGTCCAGATCGACTACTTCGCCCAGAAGGACGCACTCGACCTGAACATGAAGCTGGAATTCCAGCGCAACAACGAGCGCTACCAGTTCATGAAGTGGGGCATGCAGGCATTCGACACGTTCAAGGTCGTGCCGCCGGGCATCGGCATCGTCCACCAGGTGAACCTCGAGTACCTCGCGCGCGGCGTCCACAAGAAGAAGGACGCGGACGGCACGGTCTTCTACCCGGACACCCTCGTCGGCACGGACAGCCACACGACGATGATCAACGGCATCGGCGTGGTCGGCTGGGGCGTGGGCGGCATCGAGGCGGAAGCCGGCATGCTCGGCCAGCCGGTGTACTTCCTGACGCCGGACGTCGTCGGCGTCGAGCTGAAGGGCCAGCTGCGCGAAGGCGTGACGGCCACCGACCTGGTGCTGACCATCACCGAAATGCTGCGCAAGGAAAAGGTCGTCGGCAAGTTCGTCGAGTTCTTCGGTGAAGGCACGAAGACGCTCGCGCTGCCGGACCGCGCGACGATCGCGAACATGGCGCCGGAATACGGCGCGACGATGGGCTTCTTCCCGGTCGACGAGAAGACGATCGACTACTTCAAGGGCACGGGCCGCACGAAGGCGGAAATCGCCGCGTTCGAAAATTACTTCAAGGCGCAGGACCTGTTCGGCATTCCGAAGGCCGGCGACATCGACTACACGAAGACGCTGACGCTGGACCTGTTGACGGTCGCGCCGTCGCTGGCCGGCCCGAAGCGTCCGCAGGACCGCATCGAGATCGGCCACGTCAAGTCGACGTTCACCGACCTGTTCTCGAAGCCGGTCGCGGAAAACGGCTTCGCGAAGAAGGCCGCCGACCTCGACGCGCAGTACACGACGAGCAACGGCGTGGACGTGAAGAACGGCGACGTGCTGATCGCCGCGATCACGTCGTGCACGAACACGTCGAACCCGAGCGTGCTGCTGGCTGCCGGCCTGCTCGCGAAGAAGGCCGTCGAAGCCGGCCTGACCGTGGCGCCGCACATCAAGACGTCGCTCGCCCCGGGATCGCGCATCGTCACCGAGTACCTGACGAAGACGGGCCTGCTGCCCTACCTGTCGAAGCTCGGCTTCGAAGTCGCCGCCTACGGCTGCACGACCTGTATCGGCAACGCGGGCGACCTGACGCCGGAACTGAACGAAGCGATCGTCAAGAACGACATCGTCGCGGCGGCCGTGCTGTCGGGCAACCGCAACTTCGAAGCGCGTATCCACCCGAACATCCGCGCGAACTTCCTGGCATCGCCGCCGCTGGTCGTCGCTTACGCGATCGCCGGCAACATCACGCGCGACCTGATGACCGAGCCGGTCGGCCAGGGCAAGGGCGGCAAGGACATCTACCTCGGCGACATCTGGCCGACGAGCGACGAAATCCACGCGCTGCTCAAGTACGCGCTCGATCCGAAGAAGTTCGAGGACAACTACGCGAAGCTGACCAAGAAGGGCGACCTCTGGAGCAAGATCGAGGGCGAATCGGGCCAGGTCTACGACTGGCCGAAGTCGACGTACATCGCGGAACCGCCGTTCTTCGGCACGGAATTCTCGATGCAGCCGGCCGACCAGATCGTCACGGTCAAGGGCGCGCGCGCGCTCGGCATCTTCGGCGATTCGGTCACGACGGACCACATCAGCCCGGCAGGCTCGATCAAGGAAGACTCGCCGGCAGGCAAGTGGCTGAAGGAGAACGGCGTGCAGAAGGCCGACTTCAACAGCTACGGCTCGCGCCGCGGCAACCATGACGTGATGATGCGCGGCACGTTCGCGAACGTCCGGATCAAGAACCTGATGATTCCGGCGAAGACAGACGGCACGCGCGTCGAAGGCGGCCTGACGATCCACCAGCCGAGCGGCGAACAGCTGTCGATCTACGACGCGGCGATGAAGTACATCGACGCCGACACGCCGACCGTCGTGTTCGCGGGCGAAGAGTACGGCACCGGCTCGTCGCGCGACTGGGCGGCGAAGGGCACGCAGCTGCTCGGCGTGAAGGCCGTGATCGCACGCAGCTTCGAGCGGATCCACCGTTCGAACCTGGTCGGCATGGGCGTCCTGCCGCTGCAGTTCAAGGGCTCGGACAGCATCCAGTCGCTCGGCATCACCGGCGACGAAACGTTCGACATCGAAGGCCTCGGCGACGACTTCAAGCCGCAGCAGGACGTCACGCTCGTGATCAACGGCAAGAACGGCGAAACGAAGCGCGTGCAGGTGCTGCTGCGCATCGATACGCCGATCGAAGTCGATTACTACAAGCACGGTGGTATCCTGCCGTTTGTGCTGCGCTCGCTGCTCGCAGCGTAAGCGCTCCGCTTTTGCAGGTGCCGCACCGCTTCGGCGGCTGCGGCCGATTTGGAAGCCCGGCCTCGCGCCGGGCTTTTTTTCGCCCGCACGCCAAATAGAGCACTCGCTCTAAAGTGGGGGGCCGGACGCGCAACCCGAAAGCCGCCTGCAAGACTGCGCCGCGCGCTGTTCCACCATTCGGCACGCCCCGCCCCTTTCAGACGGATTTCCCCATGCGCCGGCGGCGTCGAGACGCCGTACCAGAAAGCTTGCCGCAAGCCCCGACCACATAGTGCGACGCAGCACCGCGAACGCGGCGCATCGCCCTCGCAGCCGGTCGATGCGGCGCGCGCCGTCGCAACGCGCGCCCCTCCGCCCGCACGGCTGCTGCGTCTGCCCGAACGACACACGCGCTGCCCGCCGCCACGCGATGCACCCGTGAATCGGTTCCGCAGCCTGCCCCGATGCGCCACCCTCCACGCCTGCGCAGCGGGCCCGCCTTGTCAGAACTGACAGCTGATGTTTCTCTCAGCTACCCGAAGCGTTATGGCGTCCTACGCTCCACTGCGCTCGCGGCCCCACAAGGGCCGGGGGTTCCAACAACGTCGTCCCTCCTCAAAAGGACACCCGATGAAAAGGAACACCTGGTTTTCCCTGCCTCTGCCGTCGCCCCGCCGTCTCGCCTGCGCATGGCCGCTCATCCTTGCCGCCGGCGCGGCACACGGCGCGACGGACTGGGTCGACACACACACGAAGGCCTTCCTGACCGGCCCGCAGTTGATGGCGCGCAGTGCGGCGCCGTCGCTCGAATTGGCAGCGGGCGAAACGACCAGCGTCGTGATCAGCCTGAATCTACGTAACGCCGCGCAGCTCAAGCAGCTCGCGCGCGACGTCAACCGGCGCGGCAATGCGCAGTACGGCAAGTTCCTCACGCATGAGCAGTTCCTCGCCCACTACGCGCCGACCGACGCGCAGGTCAAGTCGGTCGTCGACTATCTGCGCAAGAGCGGCTTCGTCGATATCGAGGTCGCGCCGAACCGGCTGCTCGTTTCCGCGCGCGGCACCGCCGGCACGGTGAAGACCGCGTTCAACACGTCGCTCGTGCACTTCCAGTACGCGGGCCGCTCGGGCTTCGCGAACGCGTCCACCGCGCAAGTGCCGCGCGCGCTCGGCGACGTCGTCGGCTCGGTGCTGGGGCTGCAGAACGTCGCGCACGCGCATCCGCTGCTGCGCGTCGGCAACGTCGCGAAGCCGACGGCGCTCGCCGCGGGCACCGCGACCGGCCACTATCCGAAGGAATTCCCGGCCATCTACAACGCGACCGGCGTGCCGACCGCGGCCGGCGTCGCGGTCGGCATCATGACGATCGGCGGCGTGGCGCAGACGCTGCAGGACCTGAAGACCTTCACGTCCAGCAACGGCTATGGCGCGGTCTCGACGCAAACCGTCCAGACCAACGGTTCCGGCGGCAACTACAGCGACGACCAGGAAGGCCAGGGCGAATGGGATCTCGACAGCCAGTCGATCGTCGGCGCGGCTGGCGGCAAGGTCGGCAAGCTCGTGTTCTACATGGCGGACCTGAACGCGTCGGGCAACACCGGGCTCACGCAGGCGTTCAACCGCGCGGTGTCGGACAACGTCGCGAAGGTGATCAACGTGTCGCTCGGCTGGTGCGAGACCGACGCGAACGCCGACGGCACGCTCAATGCCGAGGAGCAGATCTTCACGACGGCGGCTGCGCAGGGCCAGACGTTCTCGGTGTCGTCCGGCGACGAAGGCGTGTACGAGTGCAACAACCGCGGCTATCCGGACGGCTCGAACTATACGGTGTCGTGGCCGGCCTCGTCGCCGCACGTGCTCGCGATCGGCGGCACGACGCTCTATACGTCCGGCGGCGCGCTCTCGAGTGAAACCGTGTGGAACGAAGGGCTCGACGGCAACGGCAAGCTGTGGGCAACGGGCGGCGGCGTCAGCACGATCCTGCCCGCCCCGTCGTGGCAGTCGGGCAGCAACCGCCAGCTGCCGGACGTGTCGTTCGATGCCGCGCAGAGCACCGGCGCGTACATCTACAACTACGGCCAGTTGCAGCAGATCGGCGGCACGAGCCTGTCGGCGCCGCTCTTCTCCGGCTTCTGGGCGCGCATCCTGGCCGCGAACGGCACGGGCCTGGGCTTCCCCGCGGGCAACTTCTATAACGATATCCCGACGAACCCGTCGCTCGTTCGCTACGACGTCACGTCGGGCAACAACGGCTACCAGGGCTACGGCTACACCGCCGGCCAGGGCTGGGACTACACGACCGGCTTCGGCAGCCTGAACATCGCGAACCTCAACCAGCTGATCAAGGCAGGCGGCTTCTGAGCGATGTATGCAAGGCCGGCGCGCGGGGAGATTCACCGCGCGCCGGCTTTTTGTTTTCTTGCTTCCCTGATTCTTCGCATTGACGCAACGGACCGACCGAGCGCCCCGGCAACTGCGGCCCCGCCGTCACTTCGTCGCCCGCTCCGATGCGACCGCCACGCCGGCGCGATGCGACGGCGCGAACATCCGCAGCCCGCTCACGACGCTCGCGGCGCCGGCAAAGCACGCGCCGAGCACCAGCGCAAGCGTCGGCCCATAGCGGCCCGCGATCCCGAACGACAGCGCGACGAGCGCCGCGCCGGTCGCCTGCCCGGTCAGCCGCGCGGTCCCGATGATCCCGCTCGCGCCGCCGCTGCGCTCGGGCGGCGCGCTCGACATCAGCGCCTTCAGGTTCGGCGACTGGAAAAAGCCGAAGCCCGCGCCGCACAGCATCATCCGCCAGCCGATGTCGAGCACGTGCGGCGCCGCCGGCAGCGTGGCGAGCGACGCCATGCCCGCGCACAGCAGCGCGAGGCCGACCGCGCCGAGCAGCCCGGGCGGGTAGCGGTCCGACAGACGCCCCGCGAGCGGCGCCGCGAGCGCGACGACGATCGACCAGGGCGTCATCAGGAAGCCCGTCTCGACCGCGCTCCGATGCAGCACGGTTTCGAAATAGAACGGCAGCGACACGAACGCGAGCCCCTGCGCGGCAAACGCGCAGACCGCGGTCAGCGCGGACAGCGCAAACACGGGCCGGCGAAACAGGTCGACCGGCAGCATCGGCGCCGGATGCCCGGCCTCGCGGCGGATCAGCAGGAAGCCGAAGCCGAGCGCCAGCGTGGCGGCGGCGAGCACGACATGCAGCGGCCCGCGCTGCGCGGCCTCGCCGAGCGCGAAGATCAGCGCGGCGAACGCGACGACGTTGAGCAGCGCGGCCACCGGATCGAATGCGTGGCGGCCGCGCGCCGTCTGCGGCAGCGACGGAATCGCTACTGCGAACGCGCACAGGCCGAGCGGCACGTTCACCGCGAACAGCCACGGCCAGGCGGCGACCGACAGGATCAGCGACGCGATCGTCGGGCCCACCGCGAACGCCACGCCGACGACGAGCGCGTTGAGACCGACGCCGCGCCCGAGCCGGTGCGCGGGATACAGGCTGCGGATCAGCGCGACGTTGACGCTCATGATCGCGCTCGCGCCCAGGCCCTGCACGATCCGCGCGGCCGTCAGCAGCGGGAGCGTCGACGCGAGTGCGCAGCCGAGCGACGCCAGCGTGAAGACCGCGAGACCGGCGATGTACACACGCTTATGGCCGACGATGTCGCCGAGCGCGGCGAACGGCAGCAACGTCGCGACCATCGCGAGCTGGTACGCGTTGATGATCCACACGGATGCGGCGGGCGCCGCGTGCAGGTCGGCGGCGATCGCGGGCAGCGCCGTGTTCGCGATCGCGGTGTCGAGCGTCGCGAGCGCGACGGCCAGCAGCACGGCGGACATCGCGCGCCAGTTGACGGCCGGCTCCGGGGTGCGGGCGGCGGAAGCGGTTTCGGACAAGATGTGACTCTGCTGACGAGCGACGCGATGCGATGCGTCGCGGATGGACCGGCTCGACAGCGCGCGCGTCGTCCGGAACAACCGGTGCGCGCGCCGCCGCGTTCCGTATTGTTGCAGAGCCGCATCGATCCTGCAGGCGGCCGCCTCAATGGTCAGCCAAACGAAAGCCGGTCCACCTTCACTTCGTCACGTCGTCACGTCACCGCCCGCCGCGCATTGCGTCCGCGCAGCCACTCGAGCGCGAGCAGCAGACTCGTCGAGAAGAGGATCAGAATCGTCGCGAGTGCGGCGATCGTCGGGCTGATGTTCTCGCGGATGCCGGTGAACATCTGGCGCGGCAGCGTGGTCTGGTCGGCGCCGGCGAGGAACAGCGTGACGACCACTTCGTCGAACGACGTCGCGAACGCGAACAGCGCGCCCGACATCACGCCCGGCGCGATCACCGGCAGCGTGACGCGAAAGAACGTCGTGACCGGATTCGCGCCGAGCGACAGGCTCGCGCGCACGAGGTTGTGGTTGAAGCCCTGCAGCGTCGCGGCCACCGTCGTGACGACGAACGGCACGCCGAGCGCCGCGTGCGCGCAGATCAGGCCCGTGTAGGTGTTGGCGAGGCCGAGCGGCGCGAAGAACAGGTACATGCCGACCCCGACCACGACGACCGGCACGATCATCGGCGACAGCAGCACCGCCATCAGCAGCCCCTTGCCGCGGAAGTCGGCCTTCGTGAGCCCGATCGCGGCGAGCGTGCCGAGCACGGTCGCGACGACGGTGGCCGACGGCGCGACGATGAAGCTGTTCTTCGCGGCCATGCGCCACTCGTCGGACGCGATCAGGTTCTCGTACCAGCGCGTCGAGAAGCCCGGGATCGGATAGACGAGGAACGTGCTCGACGAGAACGACAGCGGCACGATCGCGAGCACCGGCAGGATCAGGTACAGCAGCGTCAGCACGACGAGCACGCGCAACGCGACGTACCACGCGCGCTCGACGAACGACATGTGCGGCGCGAACAGCGGCCTGGCGAGCAGTTTCATGTTGGAATCCCCTTCCCTGTTTCCCGCGGCTCAGCCGAGGCTCACGTTCGAGCGGGTGAAGCGGCCGTAGACCGCATACAGCACGAGCGTCGCCGCGAGCAGCAGCCCGCCGAGCGCGCACGCCATGCCCCAGTTGATCGTCACGTTCGTGAAGTACGCGACGTAGTAGCTGACCATCTGGTCGTTCGGTCCGCCGAGCAGCGCCGGCGTGATGTAGTAGCCGATCGCGAGGATGAACACCAGCAGCGCGCCCGCGCCGACGCCCGGATAGGTCTGCGGCACGTACACCCGCCAGAACGCCGCGAACGGATGGCTGCCGAGCGACACGGCCGCGCGCTGGTAGGTCGGCGGGATCGACTTCATCACGCTGAAGAGCGGCAGGATCATGAACGGCAGCAGGATGTGCGTCATCGAGATGTACACGCCGACCCGGTTGAACAGCAGCGCGAGCGGATGCGAGATCAGCCCGCTGCCGATCAGCGCCTTGTTGACGAGCCCTTCGCTCTGCAGCAGCACGATCCATGCGGCGACGCGCACCAGCACCGAGGTCCAGAACGGGATCAGCACGAGGATCATCACGAGATTCGCGCGCCGCTCCGACAGCGTCGAGATCCAGTACGCGAGCGGATAGCCGAGCAGCAGCGCGAACAGCGTGACCGCGAAGCCGATCACGAGCGTGCGTCCGAAGATCGCCAGGTAGATCGACTGGTCCGGATCGGCGGGCACGACGTGGCCGAAGCCGTCCTGCTTGTGATCGAGCGACGCGAGCAGGTAGAACGGCGAATACGCGCTGCCGTTCTTCGCGATCGCCTGCCAGTACGCGGGGTCGCCCCAGCGCGCATCGAGCTCGACGAGCTTCGCGCGCTGCTGCGCGGGCGCGAGCGCTTCGCCGTTATCGCCCTTGAGCGGCATCGCGCGCGCGGTCTTCGCGACGAGCGACCGGTAGCCGGGAATCTCGGTGTTCAGGCGCCGCGCGAGCGCGCCCATCGCCTCGCTGTCGGCCACCCGCGTCATGTCGGCGGCGAGCGCCGCGTACGCGGCGTCGGCGGGCGGCGTCTTGCGGTCCCAGCCGGACAGCGCGGCGACCGTCTTCGGCAGCGCGGCCGCGATCTCCGGATTCTGCACCGCGCGCGTCAGCAGCGCGCCGATCGGCACGACGAAGATCAGCAGCAGGAAGATCGCGAGCGGCGCGACCAGCAGCAGCGCCATCGTGCGCTTCCTGGCCTCGGCGGCCTTCAGCTCGCGTTTGAGCGTGGCGGTCGACTGCGTCGACGGAGAAGAAGCGATCGTCATCGTATTCAACGGGTCTCTCCGGCCGGACCGGAGTCCGGCGGCATGCCGCGCGACGCATGCGCATCGCGCGGCCGGTTGCGTCAGGACTGCGACGCGCTTACTTCGACGCCCACGCGGCGAAACGCTGCTCGAGCTCGTCGCTGTGATCGGTCCAGAAGCCGATGTCCTGCAGCACTGCGTTCTTGCCGTTGGCCGGCGAGTTCGGCAGGTTCGCGAGCGTCTTCGCGTCGAGCGACTTGATCGCGGCGAGGTTCGCCGGGCCGTACGAGATGTGCTGCGCGTAGTCCTGCTGCGGCTTCGACGTCAGCGAGTACGCGATGAACTTCTCGGCGAGCGCCTTGTTCGGCGTGCCCTTCGGAATCGCCCAGTAGTCCAGGTCGTAGATGCTGCCGTTCCACACCACCTTCAGGTTCTTGCCTTCCTTCTGCGCTGCGCTGATGCGGCCGTTGTACGCGGTCGACATCACGACGTCGCCGGCGACCAGGAACTGCGGCGGCTGCGCGCCCGCCTCCCACCACTGGATGTTCGGCTTCAGCTCGTCGAGCTTCTTGAACGCGCGATCCTGGCCGGCCTTCGTGCCGAGCACCTTGTAGACGTCCTTCGGCGCGACGCCGTCGGCCATCAGCGCGAACTCGAGGTTGTAGCGCGCACCCTTGCGCATCCCGCGCTTGCCCGGGAATTTCTTCACGTCCCAGAAATCGGCCCAGCCCGTCGGCGCGGCCTTCAGCTTGTCCGCGTTGTACGCGAGCGTGGTCGACCACACGAAGAAGCCGACGCCGCAGGTCTGCGGCGATTCCGGAATCAGGTCGGATTTCTTCGCGATCTTCGACCAGTCGAGCTTCTCGTACAGCCCTTCGTCGCAGCCGCGGTTCAGGTCGCCCGATTCGACCTCGACCACGTCCCAGTTGACGTGCTTCGCCTCGACCATCGCCTTCACCTTGGCCTGCTCGCCGTTGTATTCGACGGCCGTGACCTTGTTGCCCGTCGACTTCTCGAACGGCTGGTTGAACGCGACCTTCTGCGCATCGCCGTTCGCGCCGCCGAAGTTGACGACCGTGATCTCCGCCGCCGACGCGGATGCGCCGAACACGGCCAGCGCCAGCGCGAAGGCGGTGCGGCGCGCGGTAAAGCTTGCTCGATTCATGATGGTTCCTCTCGTGGTGGAAGTGCGCCGTTGTTATGGACGACGTGCTGCAGAAAACCGTGAAGCCGTGTTCAGGCGAACACGCGCAGATGCTCCGGCGCGAACGCGAGGCCGACCGGCGCACCGGGCGAGAACGCGTCGAGCGCGCCGGTGCCGAGCGGAACCTTGACGAAGCATTCGTCCTGCCCCGGCACCGCGCAGCGCATGCGCACGTGATCGCCGAAATAGATGAGGCTGCGGGCCTCGCCAGCCAGCAGGTTGGCGGCAGCACCGTTCGCGTGGCCGTTGCCGTGCTGCAGCGCGAGGCTCATGCGCTCGGGACGGATGCATGCGACCGCGGCCGCACCGGCCGTGGCGTTGCCGATGTTGCGGCCGACGAGCTTCGTGCCGTCGTCGAGCCGGAACTCGCAGAACTCGCCGTCGACGCGTGCGACCGTACCGCGCAGCCGGTTGCTGTCGCCGATGAAGTTCGCGACGAATTCGTTGCACGGCGATTCGTACAGGCGGTCGACGGTGTCGAGCTGCTGCACGATGCCCTTGTCGAACACGGCGACGCGGTCCGACATCGTCAGCGCCTCGCCCTGGTCGTGCGTCACGTAGACGAAGGTCACGCCGAGCTTCTCGTGCAGCGCCTTCAGTTCGTACTGCATGTGTTCGCGCAGCTGCTTGTCGAGCGCGCCGAGCGGCTCGTCCATCAGCACGAGCTTCGGCTCGAACACCAGCGCGCGGGCCAGCGCGATGCGCTGCTGCTGGCCGCCCGACAGTTGCGACGGGTAGCGCTTCGCGAAACGTTCCATCTGCACCATCTTCAGCGCATGCGCGACGCGCTCGGCGCGCTCGCCGGCCACCAGCTTGCGCACCGTCAGCGGATACGCGACGTTCTGCTCGACGGTCAGGTGCGGAAACAGCGCATAGTTCTGGAACACCATGCCGATGTTGCGCTTGTGCGGCGGCACGTGGTTCAGCAGCTCGCCGTCGAGGCGAATCTCGCCGCCCGTCGGAAACTCGAAGCCGGCCAGCATCATCAGGCAGGTCGTCTTGCCGGAGCCGGACGGCCCGAGCAGCGTCAGGAATTCCCCGCGACGGATGTCCAGGTCGAGCGATTTGACGACGAGCGTCTCGCCGTCGTAGGTCTTCCGCACGCCGCGAAAGCTGACGATCACTTCATCGGTCTTCATCGTGGCTGTCCCCTTGCAACGCGACACGCATTATTGAGATGCGACTCACTATACGGCGGACACGGTTCTACAATAGGGAACCATTTCAATATTCCTAGTAGGACCACTTTGGATACCGTGATCCTTGCCGACTGGCTCTCCGCGCGCCTCGACCGCGGCTCGTCCGAGCCGATGTATCGCCAGCTGCTGCAGCTGATGCAGCAGGCCATCCTGACCGGGGAATTGGGGCCAGGAACCAAGCTGCCGAGTTCGCGAACGCTCGCCGCCGACCTGTCGATCGCGCGCAATACCGTGCTGCACGTGTACGACCAGCTGACGGCCGAAGGCTACGTGCTGACGACGACCGGCAGCGGCACCTATGTCGCCGACACGCGCCCGGACGCCGCGGCGATGCAGGCGCCGGGCAGCCCGCCTCCGTCACCTTCCGCCGACGATGCAGCGGCGCAGCAGGACGACGCGCAGGGCGGCCTGTCGATGCGCGGCCGCCAGCTGATCGAACATGCCGGGGTATCGCGCCGTCAGTGGGGCGCGTTCATGCCGGGCGTGCCGGACGTGTCGGAATTCCCGAGCCGCACGTGGAGCCGCCTGCAGGCGCGGCTATGGAAGGAAGCGAACCCGGAGCTGCTGACCTACGCGCCGGGCGGCGGCTACCGCCCGCTGCGGCGCGCGCTTGCCGACTACCTGCGCGTCGCGCGCTCGGTGAAATGCTCGCCGGACCAGTTGATCATCACAACGGGGATCCACCAGTCGATCGATCTCGCGGTGCGCCTCCTGTCCGACATCGGCGATCGCGCGTGGGTGGAAGAGCCCTGCTACTGGGGCGTGCGCAGCGTGCTGCAGGCGGCCGGGCTGACGCTCACGCCGGTGCCGGTCGACCAGGAAGGGCTCGACCCGCGCGTGAGCGACCTGCAGCATCCGCCGCGGCTCGTGCTCGTCACGCCGTCGCACCAGTATCCGCTCGGGATGGTGATGAGCCTCGCGCGGCGCCGGATGCTGCTCGAATATGCGCGGCAGCACCGCTGCTGGATCATCGAGGACGACTACGACAGCGAGTTCCGCTACGGCAGCCGCCCGCTCGCGTCGCTGCAGGGGCTCGACGACGGCGGCCGCGTGATCTACGTCGGCAGTCTCGGCAAGATGCTGTTCCCGGGCTTGCGAATGGGCTACATGGTCGTGCCGGAGCACCTGGTCGACACGTTCCGCACCGGGCTGTCGGAACTGTATCGCGAGGGGCAGCTGATGCAGCAGGCCGTGCTCGCCGAATTCATCATGGACGGCTATCTGACCTCGCACGTGCGGCGGATGCGCACGCTGTACGGCGAGCGCAGGCAGCTCCTGATCGACGCAATCCACGCCCGCTTCGGCGACGCGCTGCCGGTGATGGGCGACGAGGCAGGCCTGCATCTCGTGCTCGGCCTGCCCGACGCCTGCGACGATCGCGAGGTCACGCAGAGCGCGTTCGACGCCGGCGTGATCGTGCGTCCGCTCACGAGCTACTACAGCAGCACGGACGCCGCGCGGCCGGGCCTGCTGCTCGGCTATGCATGCGTCGCGCACGAGAGCATCGGCCCCGCGTTCGACACGCTCGCGACGACGATCGAGCGCCACTTGCCGCGGCAGGCGACGCGCGCGGCATAGGGCCGCTTCACGCCGCGCACGTCACAGCTACTGCGGGGCCGCGGCGCCGCGATCGAGCGACGCCGCGCGCAGCGCGTCGCCCGGTTTCGTGAATAGTCGCTGACGCAGCGCCGCGATCTGCGCGTCGCGCTCCTGCGGCGGCAGCCCAAGGGCGGAGATCTGGTCGCGTTGCGCCGCATAGTCGGTGTAACGGCGCTGCCACGCGTCGTCGTCCTGCTGCATGCGCGCGGCACGCTCCGCCACCTCCGGGCCGAGCGACTGGGTCAGTTGCGCACGCATCGCGTCCGGCGTCGCACCCGACTTCTGCAACTGCGCGATCTGCGCGATCGCGGCCTGCTGCTGCGCGACGCGCTGCCGTTCGGCGCGTGCGCCGGGCGGCAGCTGCTGGTCGAGCGCGGCAAGGCGCTCGGCCTTCTGCGCGTCGGTCAGCGTGCGATCCTGCGCGATCTTCACGCGCGCGAGGTCGAAACGCTGCCGCCACTGCTCGTCGCCGAAAAACGGTTCGTTCCAGTCGCCGAGCGTGCGCCGCGCGATCGACGCGCGCTGGTCGAGCGCGAGTTCCAGCGCGCCGATATCGGACTTGTCGGCGACGGCGCCCGCGGCCGGCAGCTTCGCCAGTTCGGCCAGGTACGTGCGGTACCGGTGCCAGACGTCGAGCGCTTCGGCCTGCGCAACGGTGCCGTCGAGCTGCGCGGCGATCTCGCGCGCAACCAGCGCGTCGAGCGCGGTCGCGCTCAGGTCGCTCTGCGCGCTCAGGCAATAGTCGAAGAAATCGCGCACCGCGCGCGCTTTCGCCAGATGGCCGCCCGCCTCGAGCGGCAGGCGCGGCGCGCTCGAGCCTGCCAGCGACGACGGCAGGCCCGCGCTAGCCGCGTCCGGCGGCAGCGCCGCGGCAGCGCCGCCGGACGTCGTCGCGTCCGCCGGCGCGCGCGCGGAACCCGCGTCATGACGCAACGCGGCGCCGCGCCCGATCCACACGCCGCCCGCGACGACCAGCGCCACGACGGCCACCGCTCCGGCGCGCCGCCACCGCGGCGCGCGATCGTCACGTGCGGCCATCGCTTACACGCCCGCGAGCTTCAGCCGGTTCGCATGCGTGCGGATCACCGCGACCGGGTCCTCCGCGTACGCGCCGCGCACGCCCAGCAGCTGGTTGATCTCGTCGACGTGGTTCCACTTGTAGCTCGTGCTCAGCACCTGCCCGAACAGCGCGCTGCATTTCGACACGACGCCGTCGTTTTCGCCTGCGCCGCGGTTGACCATCACCGTGCCGCTGCCGAGCAGCGCGAGCGTCGACGCGTCGAGCGCATTCGCCGGATCGACGACCGGGATCGTGCTCGTATCCTTCGCGCCCGTCACGCCCAGCACCGAGAACGTCGGCTGGATCGCGGTGCCGGCCCACGAGTAAAGCAGGTGCGTGTTGCCGCCGACCGTCTCCGTCGGCGCACCGCTCTGGCACGAGCCGGGCGCGCCGAGCCCCGCGCTCGGGAAGTTCTGGTTATAGGTCGCGGCCCGCGCCGTGGTCAGCGTCTGCAGCGCGGCGAGCGCATCCTGGTTGGTGTTGTGGGTGCTGCTTGTCAACATCCCGAACACGTTGACGAACGCCGCAATCACCGTCGACGAAAGACCGGTCGGGTCGTACGCGAGCACGCCCTGCACGAAGTCCGCGAATTCCGAGCCGCGGTGCGGCGTGCCGATCGTCGTCACCGACGCGACCAGCTCCGGCGCGACGGCGGCGACATAGCGCGACGACAGGCCGCCCTGGCTGTGGCCGATCAGGTTGACCTTGGCCGCGCCGGTCTGCGCAAGCACTTGCTTCACTTGCGCGAGCAATTGCTCGCCGCGCCCGTCCGGGCCGTCGTCGCTCTGGTAGCCGGACAGGTTCGCGACGTACACGGTCGCGCCGTGCTGTTGCAGGTCCTGCTGGATGCCGTAAAAGTAATCGAGCACGCCCGCGTACTTGTCGGTACCCGTCAGCCCGTGCACGAGAATGATCGGATAACGCGTCGTCGCGTAATCGTCGGCCGGCGCGGTCGCCGCCACTGCCGCACGCGTCGTCGCGGCCGTCACGAGCGCGGTCATGCCCGCGAACGGCGCGGCGCTCATCGCGCAAGCCACTGCCCCTGCCACCACCCTGGAACGCATTGATCTGGCCATGCTTGTTCTCCTGTTTTTATCCTGCTGGTGCGAGAGAGATCGTCTCGGCGCGACAGGCGCCCTCGTCCGGCCCGTGCGTCGAATGCGGGAGTTAAGCACGGCTGACGAACGTTTGCGCCCCCTTTAGACACGGCTCTCTAGTCGGTTGACGCGGGCGGCCGAAACCGGCGGGCCGCCGCCCGCGGTTGCGCATGCTGCGCTGCACACACAGCATGCGCACCGTTCACATCTTCGCGCTGACGCGCACCCATGCCGTGCGCCCCGGCTCGGTCACGGGCGTGTTGGCCGCGTAGCCGAAGCCCGCGTTGCCGGCGAGGTTCAGGTGCTCCGTATAGGCCTTGTCGAGCACATTGTCGATGCCGACCGACACCTGCACGGTCTTGCTCACGTTGTATTGCGCATGCAGCGACAGCACGCCGAACCCGGCGCTCGGACCGAAGTCCTTGCCCACCACGTTGCCCTCGTTGAGCGCGTAGCGATGCTGCGATGCAACGACGCGCCACAGGCCGCCCGCCGACCACGCGCCGCGCGTGTACTCGACCCCGAAGCGCGCCTCGAGCGGCGGCATCTGCGGCAGCGGATCGCCGGTCGCCACGTTGCGCCCCCACGCATACGCGAGCGACGTCTCGACGCGCAACGGCGCGACCGGCCGCCATGCGACGCCGGCCTCGCCGCCCATGATCTGCGCATTGACGTTGGTCGCCTGCGTGGTCGATCCCATCATGCCGGGCACGTAATTGAACAGGATGAAGTCCTGCACGTAGCCCGCGTACGCCGACACCCATGCATCGAGCCGTTCGCTCCGGTACTGCGCGCCGATGTCGAGCTGCGTGGTCTTCTCGGGCTTGACCGCCGAGAACGCATTGACCGCGCCGGCCGGCCCGCGCTTCGCGGAGAACAGCTCCCAGTAGTCGGGAAAGCGCTCCGCATGGCCGATCCCCGCGTACCAGGTAACCGGCAGCGCCGCGAGATCCCGCTCGTAGCGGAGGAAGCCGCTCGGCAGCACGCGCGAGCGGTCGTCGTCGAACGTCGGATTCGGCTTGCCCATCATGCCGCCCGTCGTCGGGCGCTTGTCGCGCGCGCTCGCATAGTCGACGCGCGCGCCGCCGATCACGCGCGACACGTCGCTGGCGTACCAGGTCAGCTCGCCGAACGCGCCCGTGTTCCACATCGTCGTCTGCGCATTCCACGGCTTGTCCGCATAGTTCTGCCGCCCCATCGCCGAGCGCGAATCGAGCCGGTTCGACTGCGCGTCGACGCCCGCGACGAGCGTGAAGTCGTCGCCGAAGCGGAACGTCGCCGCGGCCCGCGCGCCGAGCGTGCGGCGCCGCACTTCCGACGCCATCCGCATCGGCATGCTGCTCGTCGGGTCGGGCGCCCGCAGCGTGTAGTTATCCATCACGTGATCGGCTTCGTTGTAGTACACGCGCGCCTCGATGCGCTCGAGCACGTCGCCGATGTGCTGCTTGTCGAACGACAGGCCGAACGTCTCGCGGCGGAAATGCGCGCCGTCCATCCCGCGCCCCGCGTAGCGCGCATAGCCGTCGCCGCCGCCGGCCGTCAGCTCGACGCGCGTGTGGTCGTCCGGCGTCCAGCCGAGCGCCGCGTCCGCGTTCCACTTGTCCCACTGCGACGGCACGGTGCGGCCGTTGCCGTCCTTGTAGTCATCCGAATGCGCATGATTCGCGGTCACGCGGCCGTACACGTCCGGCGTGCCGGCCGTCACGTCGATGTTCTGGTCGTTGCGCCCATACGAGCCGCCGACGACGCTGCCGTCGAAACGCATGCCGGGCTTGTCGAAGCGCCGCGTCGTGCGCTCGAACAGCACCGTGCCGGCCGACGCACCGGGGCCGTACAGCACCGTCTGCGGCCCCTTCACCACGGTGAGCTTGTCGTAGCTTTCCGGCGCGATGTACGACGTCGGCGCGTCCATCCGGCCCGGACAGGCGCCGAGCGTCGGCATGCCGTTCGCGAGGATGTTCAGCCGCGAGCCGAACATGCCGCGCAGCACCGCGTCGCCGTTCGTGCCGCCGCTGCGGATCGACGCGAAGCCTGGAATCGTCTTCAGGTAATCCGCGCCGTCGCTGGCGGGCAGCGGCTGGCGCGGCGTCTTCGGATTCGTGACGACGACGAGCGGCGTTCTCAGCGGCGACGCGACGACCTCGACGGGCGGCAGCAGGTCGGCTGCGCCGGCCTGCACGGCCGGCCCCGCATCGTCCGCGCGCGCGGCGGCGGTGGCCGCGCAGGCGGCTGTCATCGCGCTGGCGGCCAGCGCAGGCATCGTGAGTTTCAGCATCAGCGGCAGGCGCCGCGACGTGGTGTGACGGGTAATACGCGTGGCATTGCGCGGCGCCGATTGCGCGCGCAAGAGGAAATGCATCATGATCGAAAGCCCGAGTGACGCCCTCCACGCGATCGACGGATCGCACGGATGGCGGCGGAAAGATGAGAACGGAAAAAAACGCGTCAGGCGTTCTCGGGCGGCGCGCGTGGATACGCGCGCGGATAGCGGTCGACGCTCGCGGCGACGGCAACAGGCGTGGCTGCGGACGTGGAGGAAACGACAGAGAGATGCGCCGGCGCGGAGGAAACGCCGCCGATCGCCGGGCTGTGCGTGAAGAAGCCGCAGTAGCCGCACGCATCGAGATGCAGCGCATGGTGCGCACTGCCTGCACCGGATGCACGATGGCCGCCATGCTCTGCACTGCAGACGACCGCATCGGGCGTCGACGCCTCGGCGACGCGCCACTGCGACACCAGCGGTGCGACGATCGCGAACCAGATCGCGAGCATGCCCAGCCAGGCAGTCAGTGTGCGATGTCGGTTCGGCATGCGTGGTGTCGAGTAAGCGGAATGTAAATCAGACGGGATGTTACAGAATGTTCAGCACAATGGCCAGCCTGCGTATGCGCAAGCGAACCGGGGGCGCATGGTTGTTCACGCAACCATGCGCCCCCGGGGCGTCGTGCGGCGGGCCCACCCGCGGATCAGGGCGCCATGCGCTTCAGCACGCCGTCCCGCAGAAAGAAGTGGTGGTAGAGCACGGCCAGCGCGTGCAGGCCGATCACGAAATAGAACGCGTTGCCGATCAGCTCGTGTGCATCCTTGATGGTCGGCCGCAACGCCTTGTCGGGCCCGAACAGCGTGAACGAGATGCCGAGCCAGTCGAGCGAGACCGGCTTGCCGCCCAGGTTGATCATCATGATGCCCAGCAACGGCTGCGCGATGATGAACGCGTACAGCGCGACATGGGTCAGTCTCGCGAGCCATTGCAGCAGCGCGGGCTGCGGCACCGGCGCCGGCACGCGGCTGACCGCCCGCCAGACGATCCGCAGCGCCGACAGCACCAGCACGAAGGTCCCCGCGGTCAGGTGCACGTTCATCCAGAACACGCGGCTGTCGCTGCCCTTCGGCCCGCGGATCTCGATCGCCAGATAGGCGAGCGCCACGAGCAGGAAGATGACCCAATGGAAGAAGATGGCGGGGCTGCTGTAGCGCGCCTGTCTCGCGAGGATGTTTCTCATGCTCGGTCTCGTATCGTATGCGGGGGGTGGGACAGTTGCCGCGGGCCGGCCGGTGCAGCGGCATGCTGCAGCGATTGTAGCGGCACGGGCGGCGGGTTTCGACGGGCAGGATCAAATATCCGACGATTCGGTCGCGCCCGCATCGCGCGACGAGGGTGCGAAATCGTGCGCCGCGCGGATGCGACTGTGGCACGATGGAGTTTTTAGCGTCGTCGTCGTGCAGCACCATGAGCAAAGCGTTCTTCGTTGCAGCCTACCGGCTGACGGCCGCGTTGCTCGCGCTTTCGACGACGCTGCACGGCATTGCAGGCCGCTTGGACATGCCGATGTTTCACGTCGGCAACTACCTCAGCTACTTCACCCAGCTGAGCAGCCTGTACGCGGCCGCGATGCTGTTCGCGGGGCTCCGGCGGGCGGCTCGCATGGGGTCCGCGCGCTACGAGTCGATGCGCGGCGCGGCGGTGCTGTACATGCTGATCACCGCGATCGTCTACGAGCTGCTGCTCGCGCGGCCCGACGCGCTCCTGCACATCACGCCGGCCTACCACAACTGGGTGCTGCACCGGATCGTGCCGCTCGTCGTGCTCGGCGACTGGCTGTACGTGGAGCCGCGCTCGCCGATCCCGTGGCAGAGCGCGGTGACGTGGCTCGGCTTTCCGGTCGTCTACCTTGCGTACACGCTGCTGCGCGGCGCCTGGGAAAACTGGTATCCGTACCCGTTCGTCGACCCTCGGCCGCACGGCTATCTGCCCGTCGCGCTGCAATGCACGCTGATCGCGCTTGGCTCGACCGCCCTCGCGCTGGCGATCCGCTGGCTCGGCAACCGGTCGAAACCGGCCGCCGAAGCGCCGGTGACGAAGGACGGATGAGCGACGGCCGACGCATGCGCACGCTGCGGCGTGCACGCCCCGGCCAGCCCGGTCAGCCGCCGTTCTTCGGCAGGAAGCCCAACGGATCGACCGCCTTGCCGTTCTGCCGGACTTCGAATTCGAACGTCGCCCGCCCGCTCGCATCGGTGTCCATCTCGGCGACCGGCTGGCCGGTCCGAACCGCGTCGCCTTCGTTGACGAGCAGCTTGCCGTTGTGGCCGTAGGCCGTGATCAGGCCGCTCTCGTGCTTCAGGATCACGAGCGGACCGTACGCCTTGACGCCGGACCCCGCATAGACGACCCGTCCGTTCGCCGCGGCGCGCACCGTCCGGTCGGGCCCGGACGCGGCGATGACGATCCCGCGCGTCTTGCCGGCCGAGAACGGCACAACCACGACGCCGGTCGCGGGCCACGCCAGTGTGCCCGGCTGGGCCGCAGCCGCGGTCGCCGGCGGCGTGAGCGACGTGGCGGCGGGCGGCGGCGCAACGCGCAGCACCTGCCCGGGCCTGACCGTATCGGTCGGCGCCATGTGGTTCCAGCTGGCGACGTCCTGCGCGCGCTGGCCGAACGCGCCCGCGATGCCCGCGAGCGTGTCGCCCGGGTTCACGCGGTAGTAGCCCGCAATCACGCTGCCCGTCGTCGCGGCCGGCGTCGACGGCCGGTACGGCTGCCAGGTATCGGTCCACGGCGTCATCGTGCAGCCCGTCAGCGCGACGGCCGCCGCGGCCAGCGCCAACTGCGGCAGCCAGCGTTGCGGGGAAAAGTGGATGGGATTATTTTCTCTCAAGCGTACCTCCCGGATTTGCCTCATGCGCCGCCCACCGCCCTCCGGCGTGCGTTGCACGGTGTCCGGCGCGGCGGCCGGACCAACCAGTATCCGACCGCGGATGCGGCCGGCAGTTTCCAAATCGGGAACGGCGCGCGGGTTCGTGAGCCCGTTTTGCGTCGTCCCAACCGGCAAAGATACCATTTGCGGCGGTCGGGGCTGCGTCCGGCGCCTCCGACCGGCAACAGTCTTGCGGTGCGCCAGGGCGCCCCGCGCGCGGGCCGGCCCGTTCGCGATCCGCCGCCTATACTCACGGATGCCCTGCCCGCCCGTCCCAGTGAGGAGCCCGACGATGAACAACGCGACGTTTCTTTCCGTGCAACTCGACGCCGAGGATTTCGCCGGGTCCAGCAGCCTCGTCGAACTGCTCAACCGGCACCTGCTGTTCGCGGCCGATGTCGCCGAAGCCGCGGATGCGCTCGTTCAGTTGGCCAGCGTCACGCACCTGTCGGGCGGAACGCGCCGCAGCGTCGAGCTGCCCGTCGCGGCGATCGAGCGGCTGCGCGACGCGCTCGACACGCTGAGCGGCTGCGACGAAACCTGGCTGATGGCGCTGGAGCCCGCCGACAAGCTGTTCAAGGAGATCGGCCGCGGCAAGCGGCCGCTGCACTGACACGGCGCGCGCCGTCGCGGCGCAGTCGCACCCGACAAAAGAGAACAGCCCATCGTTCCATATCGTGGAACGATGGGCTGCGGGAGACAACCGGGACGGGGGGATCGAGCCCGGCGGGCAGCCGGTCGCGGCCTCGCGACCGCGTCGATCAACGACCCTTGTAGACCGGCGCGCCGTCGGCGACGCGCTTGATCCCGTTCGGCCAGCCTGCGGCCGGGGTGCCCGACGGCGCGCCCGATTCCTGCTGGGCCGCCGGCTGCGCACCATAGCCGCTCGTGTCGGCCGCGGCGGTGTTCTGCTGCGGATGCACGCGCGCTTCGGCGGCGAGGATGCCTTCCGGATAGTTGTTGCGGTCGTTGCCGAGCTTGTAGCCGGCCTGCTGCAGCGCCGACAGTTCGGCCTTGACCTGATCGCGGGTGACCGGGCCGTTGTTTTGTTGGGCGAACGAGACGGCCGGAACAGCGAGGACGGCAGCGGCAGCGAACGATGCGATCAGCGATTTCATGACTTACCTCCGTGATTTTTTGCTCCGCCGCACACACCATGTCTGCAGCGATGGAACAGAGTCTAGTCCCGAGATCACTTAGGGAAAACCATGAAACCGCGAAAACACTGTTTCGCCGAAACCAACAATGTCACGATCTGGCGCGAAAAAACTCTATCGATACGATAGATTTTCGCAACAATTGCCGCCCTCGCGGGTTCGTTACGACCAGTTCGCGTGGAAGCTGCCCGGCTTGTCGGTGCGCTCGAACGTATGCGCGCCGAAGAAATCGCGCTGCGCCTGCACAAGGTTCGCCGGCAGGCGTTCCGAGCGGTAGCTGTCGAAGTACGCGACCGCCGACGCGAACGCCGGCACCGGCACCCCGGCCCGCACCGCCGCAATCACGACCTCGCGCAGCGACGCCTGGTAGTTCGCGGCGATGTCCTGGAAGTACGGATCGAGCAGCAGGTTCGCGAGCGCCGGATCCTTCGCATACGCGTCCGTGATCTTCTGCAGGAAGCGCGCACGGATGATGCAGCCCGCGCGGAAGATCTTCGCGATGGTGCCCAGATCCAGGTTCCAGCCGTATTCCTCCGACGCGGTGCGCATCTGCGCGAAGCCCTGCGCGTACGAGATCACCTTGCTCAGGTACAGCGCGCGGCGCACGGCCTCGACGAACGCGGCGCGATCGCCGGCGAGCGGCGTCGCGGACGGCCCCGACAGCACCTTGCTGGCCGCCACGCGCTCCGTCTTCAGCGACGACAGCACCCGCGCGAACACCGACTCGGTGATCAGCGGCAGCGGCACGCCGAGATCCAGTGCGTTCTGGCTCGTCCACTTGCCGGTGCCCTTCTGCGCCGCGCGATCGAGGATCACGTCGACCAGGTGCTTGCCGGTTTCGTCGTCCTTCTTGGCGAAGATCTTCGACGTGATCTCCATCAGGTAGCTGTCCAGCTCGCCCTGGTTCCAGTCGGTGTAGACCGCGCCCAGCTCGTCGTTCGTGAGACCGGCGACGTCCTTCAGCACCGCATAGCTCTCGGCGATCAGCTGCATGTCGCCGTATTCGATCCCGTTGTGGACCATCTTCACGTAGTGGCCCGCGCCGTCCGGCCCCATGTACGCGACGCACGGCTCGCCGTCCGCCGGCGCCTTCGCGGCGATCTGCTTGAGGATCGGCTCGACGAGATCGTACGCGTCGCGCTGGCCGCCAGGCATGATCGACGGGCCGCGCAGCGCGCCCTCTTCGCCGCCCGACACGCCGGTGCCGATGAAATGCAGGCCCGATTGCGCGAGTTCCTGGTTGCGGCGGATCGTGTCGGTGAAGTGCGTGTTGCCGCCGTCGATCAGCACGTCGCCCTTCTCGAGCAGCGGCTTGAGCGCGGCGATCGTCGCGTCGGTCGCCGTGCCCGCCTTCACCATCATCAGGATGCGGCGCGGCGTTTCGAGCGACGCGACGAATTCCTCGAGCGTGTAGGTCGGCACCAGATTGCGGCCGGGGAATTCGGCGATCAGTTCGTCGGTCTTCTCGCGGCTGCGGTTGTACACCGACACCGCGTAACCGCGGCTCTCGATATTGAGTGCGAGATTGCGACCCATCACCGCGAGCCCGATCACACCGATTGCTTGTTTGCCCATTAGTCAATTCTCCGGAAAAAACAGGGCGCGACCCAACCGGGGCCGCGCGCACAGGCGAAAGGATAAGGGAAACCCGGCCGCGATGCGCGGGCAAGTGTCATTGGTCGGCGTGCGGCAGGCGCCGGAACACGACGCTCAGGTTGTTGGCGGGCATCTCGACGACCTCGCTGCAGTCGAGCCCGCGATCGAGCCCGAGCGCGACCACCGCGTCGAGATCGCGCACGCCCCACGACGGGTCGCGGCTTCGCAGCTGCGCGTCGAACGCCGCGTTCGACGGCGCGGTGTGCCGGCCTGCGCGGCGATACGGCCCGTACAGGACCAGCACGCCGCCCGGCCGCAACACCCGCGACGCGCCCGCGAACAGCGCTTCGGCGCACGCCCACGGCGCGATGTGAATCATGTTGATGCAGACGATCGCGTCGAGCGCCGCGAACGGCCACGCCGCGTCGCGCACGTCGAACGCGAGCGGCGCGTCGACGTTCGGCAGCCCCGCATGCGCGACCCACGCGGCGATCGAGCGCCGCGCCTGCGCGTCGGGGTCGCTCGGGTGCCAGCGCAGGCCGGGCAGCCCGGCCGCGAAATGCACGACGTGCTGGCCGGTGCCGCTGGCGATTTCGAGCACGTCGCCGCTGGCCGGCAGCACGCGGCGCAGCACGTCGAGGATCGGCCCGCGGTTGCGCTCGGCCGCGGGCGCGGACAGCCGCAGCGATGGATCATCAGGGGTTATGCCGGTCATGGTGCGCAACGCTCCGTTTCGGAATCGGCAATGCCCAGCCGCGCGTTCAGCGCGTCGAGCGCGGGCGCGCAGGGCGCCTCGACCTTCAGCGTCAGCATCGGATCGGCGCGCGTGTGGCCGAGATTGAGCGCGGCGACCGGCTTGTGCTGCGCCTGCGCCCACACGCAGAAACGGTAGCCGGAATACACCATCAGCGACGAACCGACGACCAGCAGCGCGTCCGCCACGTCGAGCGCCGCGGCGGCCACGGCCACCCGCTCGCGCGGCACGTTCTCGCCGAAGAACACGACCGCCGGCTTGAGCAGGCCGCCGCACGCCGGACAAGCCGGGATGCGGAAGGTGTCGAGCGCATGCCATTCGAGATGCGCATCGCCGTCGGCGGCGGGCTGCGCCTGCGCGCCCAGCAGTTCGGGGTTCTCCGCTTCGAGCACGGCCTGGATCGCGGCCCGCGCATGGTGTGCGCCGCAATCGAGACAGGTCACGCCGTTGATGCCGCCGTGCAGTTCGATCGCGTCGTTGCTGCCCGCGCGCTGATGCAGGCCGTCGACGTTCTGCGTGACGAGGCGCTCGATCCGGCCGGCCGCGCCGAGTCGCGTGAGCGCGACGTGCGACCGGTTCGGCCGCGCGTTGCCGACGACCGGCCAGCCGATCATGCTGCGCGCCCAGTAGCGCCGCCGCGCCGCGTCGGAACCGAGGAATTCGTGAAGCTGGATCGGCGCAGACCGCATCCACTGTCCGTTGCGGTCGCGATACCCGGGAATGCCGGAATCCGTGCTGATGCCCGCGCCCGTCAGCACGAGCAGGCGCGGATGGCGCTCGACGAACGCGTGAAGCGCATCGAGCGCTGGCGGATCGATGGAAACGGCGGAAGACGGGCCGGGCGCGGCGGAATCGGTCATGAGACGGCGACGGATGAGCGGGCGGGATCGGCCGGCCGGGGACGCGCACCGGCCAGCCTGCGTCCGCACATGATACCGAACCGCGGCGCGCTCCGTGCCGGCGCTCCCCGACATGTCCGAACCGCCCGCCACAAAAAAAGGCGCCCATCCGCCAAAGGGTGATGGGCGCTTGAACAATTGATCCATCGGGGTTGTGGATCAACTGGAAACCTGGCGTTGCTACGTCCGCGAAGCCGTGCCTGCGGGACGATCCCCGGTCAACGCCAATTCTCTTGTGTCAGATGTGTCAGAAGCGTCGTTGCGCGCTGACTTCCCTCCCTGCTCGATCCGGCTGCCCGGATGCCTGACCGGCGATGCGACGGCCGCACGCGACCCGGCGGCTCTGCGGTGCGAAGCCGCGGCCGGAAAGCGTTCGTCCTGCCTGCACGTCGAATTGACCGTTCATGTCGTGTCGATCGCCGTTTCGTGTCCCGATGCCTTTCAAGGCGTCTCCCTGCGGCCTGCACGTTCGGTTTCGGTTTTGAATCACGCCGTCCCGCCTTCGTGCATCGCGGCCTTCGAGTCCGCTGCACCGTCCGCGAATGCCGCATGCGGCGCATGAGACCCATACCTCATTCATCAGGATGACAAATCAAATTGCCTGCACGGCCATCCGTCGGCCGACGCCGGTTCCTGCCTTCGGTCGCCGCGGGCAAACCGCAGCGGGCCGATCGACCTCGTTCGCAACGTGTGCGCGTGGCGGACGAACGGAATGGACGTGGATGATCGGACGGGGTTGAGTGCCGAACGTGATCAGGTCACTTCGAGCACAAGCGGAACGGGCAGCCGAGATATTCGGCGATTCATGCGTGCAACATGGCGCGTTGCGATTTGATCTTTTTTCATTCTCTTGTCCCCGATTGAAATGCTCCCTGACCGCCGGGGCGCGATCGTCGGAGCCAGCTTCGTCGACGGTCGCGGTGACGGCACGAACCTATATGCAAGGACCGCACCATCCGGCGCAATGCCGCGCCGGGCGGGGATCCTTGCCCGGCGGGCGCGGCGCGCGCACGGTCGACCGGTGCGAATGTTTCAGGATTGAAACGCGGGGGCGGGAAAACTGTTGCGAGAACAGCGGGCGTCGGCGGCAGTGGCGCGACACTCCGCACATCACGACGCAGGCTTACAATTCTCCGACCGCCCCGGCGGCGCGTAGCTCCCACGTGCGCGGGCACCGCACAGCGATCCATACGCGATGCCCCCACGACGCCCCTTCAGTCAGGAACAAAATGACCCCGCCCGCCCCCAGTCGCTCCGGCATTGCGCCCCGCGTTTTCTCCGAAGGCCGGCTCTCGATCGGGCTGACGCTCCCGCTCCTGCGCAGCGGCGACGTCGTCGCGGACTTTCACGAACAGCTCGAACTCGCGGCGCTGGCCGACACGCTCAGCTTTCGCGCGTTGTGGGTCCGGGACGTGCCGCTGAACAGCGCCGACTATCCGGACCCCGTCGGGCATCTCGACCCGTGGGTCCTGCTCGGCGCGCTCGCGACGCACACGCGGCACATCGCGCTCGCGAGCGGCGCGATCGTGCTGCCGCTGCGTCATCCGCTGCATATCGCCAAGGGCGCGCTGTCCGTCGGCATGCTGTCCGGTGGGCGCTTCATCCTCGGCCTCGGCTCCGGCGACCGGCCGCCCGAATATGCGGCCTTCGGCGTCGATGCCGACGAGCGGCGCGAGCGATACCGGCGTCATTGGGACGTCGTCGCGGCCGCGGTCGGCGCCGCGTCGCGCGTGATCCCCGACCACGCGCCGCCCGATGCGCCCGAATTCACGCTGCTGCCGCGCGGCGCCGACGCGGTGCCGATGCTCGCGGTCGGCTCCGGCGGGCAGAGCGTAGACTGGATCGCGCGGCATTCGATCGGCTGGATGACGTATCACCGCGAACCGGACGCGCAGCGCGCCCGTCACGCGATGTGGCGGGCCGCCGTCGACCGGCTCGCGGAGCCGGCCTTTCGCGCGTTCGGGGTCGCGATGCGGCTCGACCTGAGCGCGGATCCGGATGCGCCGGCGACGGCGCTGCCGCTCGGCTATTCGGCCGGCCGGCGCACACTGCTGCGCGTGCTGCAGGACATGCGTGCAGCGGGCACGCATCACGTCAGCCTGAATCCCGGTTCGAACCGGCCGGTGCGCAGCGTGCTCGAGGAACTTGCCGAGCATGTGCTGCCGGCGTTTCACGCCGGCGAGTGAAGAGGAACGCATTGCATCGCGCGCGAGACTGCATGACGTGATTCGTGCGCCGCGAGACGCTGCGTCATCGCGCTCACGCGATCCCGCTTACGGCCGTGTCGCCCATCCGGACGGCTGCTGCGTCGCCCCGTTGGCGTCGATCGCGTGGATCAGGTAGTCGACGAACGATGCGATCCGCGACGAAATCGCCGTGTTCCGGTAATAGACCGCATTCACCGGCTGCCGCACGTCCTGCGTCTGGCGCGCGAGGAGTTGCACGAGCCGCCCCGCTTCGCGATCGTGGACGGTCATGAAGTCCGACAGGCAGGCGATGCCCGCACCGTCGAGCGCGAGTTGCCTGAGCGTCTCGCCGCTCGACGACCAGATCGTCGGCTCGATCCGATACGGCTCGCCGTCCGCGCCGAGGATCGGCCACACGTTCAGCGACTCCGGCTGGTTGAAGCCCAGCAGCGCATGCTTTGCCAGATCCTCGACCTTGCGCGGGTGCCCGTGCGCGTCGAGATAGGCGGGGCTCGCAAGCAGGCGCAACCGGCTGTTGCCGATGTGCCGGCTGTGCAGCGTCGAATCCTTGAGCCGGCCGATCCGGATCGCGACGTCGGTGCGCTTTTCGAGCAGGTCGATGATCCCTTCGTTGCTGTTCAGCTCCAGCTCGACCTGCGGAAACCGCTCGCGATAACCGCGCACGAGCGGCACGATCACATGCAGCATGAACGGCGACGCGGCGTCGACCCGCAGGCGCCCCGACGGCTTCTCGCGACGCGCCGTCATCTGCTCTTCCGCGCTCTCGACCGATTCGATGATCGCGCGCGCATTCTGCAGGAACGCCTGCCCCTCTTCGGTCAGTTCGAGCCGCCGCGTGGTCCGGCGCAGCAGCGTGGTCTTCAGCTTTTCCTCGAGCCGCGCGAGCGTGCGGCTCGTCGCCGACACGGTGAGGTCGAGCTGCTGCGCGGCCGACGTGATCGAACCGGTGTCGACCACGGTCGCGAATGCCTGGAGTTCGTCGAGCGTGACTTTCATTGTTGACCTGAAATCAAAACAATCTCATTTATAGTGCATTTTTTGTGCAAAAGTAAAGGAGGCACGCCGCGTTCAGTCGGGCTCTCTAACGTAGTAGATATCCCATTCCGCGTCTGCGATTTTCACGAAGCCATGCTGCTGGTAAAAGCGGTTCGAATCGCTGCCGCGCAGCGCGCCGACCTTGACCGGCAGCGCTCGCGCATCGGCGTCGGCAAAGATCGACGCGAGCACGGCCGAACCGATTCCCTTGCCCTGGTGCGCGGGCAGTATGTACAGGTGTTCGAGTGCCAGATGCTCGTCGGCCGGCCTCACCACAAGGAAGCCGACGGTTACGCCGTTTGCGAGGATGAACCGGCAGCAGGCAGGATCGAAGGACGACAGGAAACGCGCGCGCGCACGCTGCGGATCGAATCGGCCGACGCGCTCCAGGCTTTCGCGCATCGCGGCGATGCGTATCTGCACCAGCGTCTCGGCATCGTCGTGCGTCGTACTTGCGTATGTCAGTTTCATTCGCCAGCTCTCTTGTCGACCTGTCAATGTGCGATTGACCCGATTCCGGATCCGGCGGAAATTGTCGGCGATTCACGCGCTCGCGTCGACCATGATTAGCATTTCTATATATTCATGTCAGCCGGCGGGCATCGCCGAAAGTTCGCATCGCGCGGCGCGAATCGTCCGGCCGCGCGACGCAGCCGAATCACGCGTCCGGCAGAATCACCACCTTGCCCTTGACCTGCCGGTTCGCCATCCGGGCGATCGCGTCGGCCGCGTCGGCAAGCGGCACGCGCTCGGTGATCACCGGCCGCACCTTGCCCGCCGCAAACCATTCGGCAAGCAGGCGCATGTTGGCCGCGTGCTGCGCCGGGTCGCGGCGCACCGCATCTCCCCAGAACACGCCGAGGATGTCGCGCTCCTTGAGCAGCGCCAGGTTCAGCGCGATCTTCGGAATCTCGCCGGCCGCGAAACCGACCACGAGATACCGGCCGCGCCACGCGGTCGCGCGCAGCGCCGCCTCGCTGTATGCGCCGCCCACCGGGTCGTAGACGACGTCGGCGCCGCGCCCGCCGGTCAGCTCGTCCACGCGGCGGCGCAAGTCCTCGGTCGCGTAGTCGATCGTCTCGTCGGCGCCCGCGTCGCGGCACAGCGCCAGCTTGTCGGCCGTCGATGCCGCCGCGATGACGCGCGCGCCAAGCGCCTTTGCGATCTCGATCGCCGCGAGCCCGACGCCGCCCGCCGCACCCAGCACGAGCAGCGTCTCGCCCGGCAGCAGGCGCGCGCGCTGCTGCAGCGCGTGCAGCGATGTGCCATAGGTCAGCACGAACGCCGCGCCCTGGTCGAACGCCATCCCCGGCGGCAACGCGGCGACCTGGCGCGCGTCGGCCACGCACTGTTGCGCGAAGCCGCCGTGGCCGGTCGACGCGATCACCGCGTCGCCGGGCCGCCACCCGCTCACGCCTTCGCCGACCGCGTCGATCACGCCGGCCAGTTCCGCGCCGGGCGAGAACGGCAGCGCCGGCTTCGCCTGGTACAGCCCCTGCACGATCAGCGCATCGGGGAAATTGAGCGACGCCGCCTTCACGCGAATCCGCACCTGGCCCGCGGCCGGTTCGGGAATCGTCACGTCCTCGATCCGCAACTGGTCGATCGGACCGAATGCGGTACAGAGCAGTGCTTTCATGCTTTTCTCTCTCCTTGCGCGGCCCGGCGAGCCGCTTCCTGTTCCTGCAACTGGCGCCACTGGATCTTGCCCGTGCCCGACTTCGGCAGCGCATCCACGAATTCGACGATGCGCGGCGCCTTGTATGACGCCATGTGCTCGCGCGCCCACGCGACGATCGCGTCTTCGGTCAGCAGCCCGCGCCGCGCCGGGTCCGCCACGACGACCGCCTTGACCGTCTCGCCGCGATACGGGTCGACCGAGCCGATCACGCAGACCTCCTGGATGTCCGGATGGCCGTACAGGATCGCCTCCACCTCCGCCGGCCAGACCTTGTAGCCGGACGCGTTGATCATCCGCTTGAGGCGATCCACCATGAAGAAGTAGCCGTCCTCGTCCATGTAGCCGAGATCGCCGGTGCGCAGGAACGCTTTCCCGTCGATCTCGACGAACGCGTCGCGCGTCGCGTCGGGGCGCCCCCAGTAGCCGCGCATCACCTGCGGGCCATGCACGACGATCTCGCCCGTCTCCCCGCGCGGCATCGTGTCGAACGTGACGGGATCGACGACCCGCGCGTCGACGTCGAACACCGGAATGCCGAGGCATTGCCGCTTCGGCCGCTGCGGCGGATTGATGTGAGTGGCCGCGATCGTCTCCGACAGCCCGTAGCCTTCGATGTAGTCGATACCGACGCGCTCCGCGAGTCGCTGCGCGACCGCATCCGGCATCGCCGCGCCGCCGCCGCTCATCCAGCGCAGGCTCGACAGGTCGAATTCGTCGAGCCGCGGGTTCCACAGGAAGTCGACCGCCATCGTCGAAATCGACTGCCAGTTGGTCACGCGGTAGCGCTCGATCGCCCACGCGGCCGCGTCGCGGTCCCAGCGCGGCAGCACGACGACCGTCGCGCCGCTGTACAGCGGCGCGTTCATGCCGCCCTGCATGCCCGTCACGTGGAACAGCGGCAGCACGGACAGCATGGTCGCGTCCTGCGTGCAGCCGAACCATTGGACGCCGCCCACGGCCGTGCACATCACGCTGCGATGCGTATGCATGCAGCCCTTCGGCTTGCCGGTCGTGCCCGACGTATAGGGCATCACGCACAGGTCGTCCGGTCCGGTCGTGAGCGGCCCCGGCGCGAGCTGCGCGGCCAGTACGTCGCGCCAGTGCGCCACGCCGGGACCGCTCGCGTTTCGCGGCGCCGTGATGAAATCCGGCGGCGTGAGGGCCGGCGGCCGCTTGAGGTAATCGCCGTAGGTCGCGACGACGACGTGTTCGAGCCCGCTCGCGCCGACGAGCGGCCGCACGCGCGGATACAGGTCCTGCGCGGCGAACATCACGCGCGCGCCGCAGTCCTCGACGTAATGCTGCAGTTCGTCCGTCAGGTTCATCGGATTGATCGGCACGACGACTGCACCGGCGCGCAGGATGCCGTAGTAGGCGATCATCCATTGCGGGCTGTTCTGCATGTACAGCAGCACCCGGTCGCCCGTGCGCACACCGTAGCGTTGCTGCAGGAAGCCCGCGATGCGCTCGGCCTCGTCCTTGAACTCGGCGAACGTGACCGCCGTGTCGTAGAAGACGATGAACGGCTTGTCGGGATAGCGCGCCGCCGCCACCTCCGCGTTGTGGAACAGGTTCGTTTCCGGCAACGTCAGATGGCCGGGCAGATGCGCCGGCCAGTTCGGCGACCTTTCGATGGGCATGGTTCGGCTCCTGTTTCAGTGGCGGGTGTGATCAATCGCAGCGCGGACGCCGCGCGGACAGCCGGCCGCCGCGTCCGGGCGGCCGAGCGCATCCTGCACGGCGGCGCCCGCGCGCGCGCCGGACGCTTTCCGGTAGAATCCTCGCAGCCCGCCGCCCGGCACTCGCCGGCCACGCCGGGCCACCTCCATCCCGCACCGCACACGCATGGGTAATCCGAAGCGCGACGCCATCACGCTGCTGTCCGCCCCCAACGAAGACCATCCGCAATTCATCACCGCGCTCGCGCGCGGGATGGCGGTGCTGCGTTGCTTCACGCGCGGCGAGCGCTTTCTCGGCAACCAGGACATCGCGCGGCGCACGCACCTGCCGAAACCGACCGTGTCGCGCGTCACGTTCACGCTCACGCAACTCGGCTACCTGCATTACTCGGCGGAGCTGGAGAAATATTCGCTCGGCATCGGCGTGCTGAATCTCGGGCACGCGTTCCTGCAGAGCAACGAGGTCGTCGACATCGCGCGCCCGTTCCTGCAGTCCTATGCGGAGTACACGCAGGCGGCCGCGATGCTCGGCGAGTTCGACGGCAAGCAGATGATCCTGCTCGACGTGTGCCAGGGCGATCCGCTGTTCCAGCTGCGGTTCGAACCCGGCTCGCGCGTTCCGCACGGCGCGACCGCGCTCGGCCGCGCGCATCTCGCGGCGCTGCCGGACGAGCTGTTCGAGCGCTATCTGCGGACCACCCGCGCGAGCAGCCCGCCGGACCAGTGGCCGCAACTCGAGGCCGGGATCGTCGCCGCGCGCGAAGACTACGAAAAGCTCGGCTTCTGCCTGTCGCTCGGCGACTGGATGCCGGACCTGTTCGCGGTCGGCGTGCCGATGGTGTCGGCCGATCGCTCGCGCATCCTCGCCTTCAGTTGCAGCGGCCGTGTGTCGACCGTCACGCGCGCGCGCCTGGTCGACGATTTCGGTCCTCGGCTCGTCGCGCTGCGCGACGAAGTGTTCGCGCGCGTCGGCGGCCATTTCTAGTTGACGTGCTGGCATCGGCGCGCGCTCAAAACCACCCGTCGCGCATGTCGAGCGTCGTCGTGTCGACGCTCGCGAGCAGGTCGAACTGCGCGTCCACCTTCGGCAATTCCCAGCGAAAGAAGTAGCGTGCGGCGGCGCGCTTGCCGTCGTGGAAGTCATCGGTGCGCCCGTGCGCGGCAAGCGTTACGTCGAGCCACAGCCACGCGACGACGAGATGGCCGAACGCCTCCAGATAGACGCTCGCGTTTGCGAGCCGCACCTGCGGATCGCCGATCGCGCCCAGCTGGCGCGTGACGTCGCAGAGCCTGGCCCAGCGCCGCACCAGCGCATCGGCCTGCGCACCTGCGTCGCCGTCCATCATCCGTGCGCGCGCGGCAGTCGCCGCGATACGCGCGTCGAGCGCGCGCAGCGCGGCGCCGTCGTCCTGCATGACCTTGCGGCCCAGCAGGTCGAGCGCCTGGATGCCGTGCGTGCCTTCGTGGATCGGGTTGAGACGGTTGTCGCGATAGAGCCGCTCGACCGCGTAGTCACGCGTGTAGCCGCAGCCGCCGTGCACCTGGATCGCGAGGTCGTTCGCGGCGAGGCACCACTGCGACGGCCAGCTCTTCGCGATCGGCGTCAGGATGTCGAGCAGACGCGCGGCGTCGGCGCGCGCCTCGGCATCGGCGTGTGCGCGTCCGTCGTCGACGAGCCGCGCGCAGTACAGGATCAGCGCGAGGCCGCCTTCGACATAGGCCTTCTGCGCGAGCAGCATCCGTCGCACGTCCGGATGTGCGACGATCGGCGCCTGCGGCGCGGCGGCATCCTTGCCGGCCGGCCCGAGCGGACGCCCTTGCGGCCGGTTGCGCGCATAGTCGAGCGCGTGCAGGTAGCCCGTGTAGCCGAGCGCCACCGCGCCCGCGCCGACGCCGATGCGCGCCTCGTTCATCATGTGGAACATAGTCGCGAGGCCGTGATTCGGCGCGCCGACCAGATAGCCGATCGCGCCCGCGCGGCCCTCCGGACGATACCGGGTGCCTTCGCCGAAGTTCAGCAGGCAGTTGGTCGTGCCGCGATAGCCCATCTTGTGGTTCAGCCCCGCGAGCACCACGTCGTTGCGCTCGCCGCGCGTGTCGCCGGCGCCCAACAGATACTTGGGCACGATGAAGAGCGAGATGCCGCGCGTGCCGGGCATCAGCCGGCCGTGTTCGTCGGGAATCTTCGCGAGCACGAGGTGGACGATGTTCTCCGTCAGTTCGTGCTCGCCGCCCGAGATCCACATCTTGTTGCCGGTGAGCCGGTAGCGCGGGCCGAGCGGCGAGTCGCACTCGAAGTCCGCGCGCGTCGCGATGTCGGACAGCGACGACCCCGCCTGCGGTTCGGACAGGCACATCGTGCCGGAGAAGCGCCCTTCCAGTTCGGGACGCGCGAACGCGTCGATCTGCGCGGGGCTGCCGTGCGCGACGAGCAGGTTCGCGTTGGCGACGGTCAGGAACGGATAGGCCGACGTCGCGATGTTCGCGGCCTGGAAGAACAGGAACGACGCGGCTTCGACGAGCTTCGGCAGCCGCATGCCGCCGAGCGCCTCGTCATGGCACGCGGCGATCAGGCCGGCGTCCGCGAATGCGCGCACGGCCGGCTCGACTTCGGGAATCAGCGTCACGCGCGCGCCGTCGAAATGCGGTTCCTCACGATCGCCGCGCGCCGCGTGCGGCGCGAACAGGTCGGTGGCAATGCGCTCGCTGGTGTCGAGCACTGCGTCGAAGGTCTCGCGATTGTGCTCCGCGTAGCGCGGCAGCGCCGCAAGCGCTTCGGCATCGAGCCATTCATACAGCAGGAACGCGAGATCGCGCCGCGACATCAGCAGGCTCATTGCGCGGCCTCCTGGCGTGCCGGAATCGCTGCAGACCGTCGCTCCCATCGTGCGCTACGGGCATACGAGTCGGCATGCATGCGCTCGATCGGGGCATGTTCCATCGCTTGTCTCCTGTCGGGCGGCACAGTGGCGTGCCGCCGCGTAGTTCCGTCTGGCAAAACTTATCGATTGGCTTTGCGACTAGAAGTGCTGTCGAAAAAATTTAGCACTGTCGTTCGAAAACCGCAACGCTCGAATCGCGGCAGTGAAATTTACGTTTCCGCAATAATTATGCCGACTCTCTTGGTTGGCCAGCCGGATGCGGCCTGCATCAAGACTTAGTTTTGCCTGTCGAAACTCATGCGCGGTCACTGCGCCGCCGATCACCGTTGCTCGCTGGGCACATCGTGCGGATCGACTCTGGAGAGCCTGTTACGCAGCAGGCCCCCTGCGAAGGCAGTCGCAATCAACGACAGATAGCCGATGACGAGAAAATGTCGCCACGTATCGAGCACGGCGCGGTGCGCGACCAGCACCGCGTCGGGTGCCGGTACGGCGAGATTTCCCGGCGCGATCGCACGCACCATCTGAACGAATCCCGCCGCCGACAACAGCGGCAAGAAGACGAGCATGGCCAGCAGCACAAACTTCGCGCGACGCAGAAGCGCGTGGCGGCGCAAATGAAACCACAGCCCAAGACTGCCGTGCACCCACCCTGGCGCGAGCAGTGCGATCTGCAAGCCCTGCGTGCCGCTCGTGAGCAGCGACACGATGACCCGCTCGTAACTGGGTTCGAAACCGTAGAACGATGTGGCGACGCGCGTTCCGACCACATGGCGTATCAACAGCATGGGCAGGCTGAGTCCCGCCCAGAGGCGCAGCCATTCGGCGGGCGGCAGCGCCCAATGCCGTCGGCTGTAAATGGTGCGAATCGCCAGCGCAAAATGCAGGCCGGCCGCGCCGTATAGCAGGATCGTCCCAGGCAGGCTTTGCCAGAGTCCGATCGCCAGGGCCAGGCCGCGCTCCGCGATATCGATTGACCAGATGCCGAGCGCATGATTGACCAGGTGAATGGAAATATAAAGCCACAGCAAGATGCCCGAACCGAGCTGCAGCCTTCGTGCGGCCTGTCGTATTCCTCCATGCCCCGATGCCGGCTTTCCGGCATCGGGGCCATTCGCGGGCTTCATGAAGCGCAACGGCCGGCGCGCGCTGACGCCATCCCGGACCAGGGACGATCGCAGCCCCCCGCTCACGCCGGGGTCGCCCGCGAAGTCCCGTTGCGGTTGGCCTGGAACATTCCCGGCCGGCCTCTTCTCGTCGCTCATCGGCGTATCCCCCAGTGCTCTCGGCGCCTGATCGACATACCGGAGAGCGGGCCGATTTATTCCAGCGATGTGCGGCGTCCCGCGCATGAAGTTCGCGCCCAACGCGTCCGTCGCGCGTGTTGACGCATCTGCCATGTGCCGGCACTGCGGACTGCATCGACAGGAGGGCGCGTCAAGTTTTGTACAAGCCCGTGGAACTGCCGGAATAAGTGACGACCGTTCCGGGTATACCGTCGTGTGAGCACGCCGGATGACGACTGCAGCGTATCGGTTCCCTCACATTGAAGCGCGCAGAGAAAAGGAGACCGCCGTGTCCAACGTTCTGTCCCACTGGATTCTGATCGGTTGCGAAACATACGACGAGTAATGGAACCCGCTCGTGTTTCCGCACGCCTCCCGCTTCAAAGTCATCACCTTCTCTTCATCTATATCGGAGTCCAAAGTGAATAAGCGAACCATGATTGCTTCCCTGATTCTCTTCGCCGGAGTAGGCATTGCCGTCAGCGCGCCAGCTCAAGAAAAGACCCGAGCGCAGGTACGCCAGGAACTGATCGAAGCTCAGCACAACGGCCTGAATTTCATCACCGACACATCGTACCCCGTCGTTGCACCGATCTTCGAACAGCAAGTCAACAGGCTCAAGCAGCAAAACAACGACAGCGGCATGGGCGCCGCCATGACAGGCGCAAGCGATACCGGCCGCGCCAAACGGCAAGCGCCTCCGTCTGATCCACCGGCCTGCGTCGGACCGGTCAGCTTCTGCAATATCTATTCCGGATCCTGAGCCGCACGCCACCGTTCCTCTCAGCCCATTGAAGACTGAGCGTTCGATTGAAAGGAGTCCTATCATGAAAAAGATCGCCTTGTTGGCACTGACGCTTGGCGTCGTCATCAGTTCCACCGCGACCTTTGCACAGTCCGCGTCCGCCCCGCTCACCCGAGCACAGGTCCGCGCCGATCTCATCCGGCTCGAACGGGCTGGGTACAATCCAGCGGTCAGCGACGAGGCGAACTATCCTGCAGATATCCAGGCTGCGGAGGCAAAGGCAGCCGCCCAAGATGCTGCCAGCAGCGATCAGAAGGTGGCGACTGAATCGATGGGTGGAATGCCGGAGCACGGCGCATCGGAGGCCGGGAAGCCAACGGCGGGGAGTCCGGTGCGGTCCATCTACTCCGGACATTGAGCTTGTCGCGCTCGGGGCGACGTCGCGAGATCGCCCCGGCGCCGCGGCTCAAGGATCAGCCTCGAGGCATCTGCGCCGCCCTCGACAGCACCCGCACGGGTACCGGGTCATCGCGGCCTCTTACGCGCGCGGCAAGCTGCGGCAGACCCGCGGCTGAAATGCCGGCATGCTCGAAGACCAGGTCCGAGACGATCGCCTCGCAAGCGACCTCCTTTGTCAATTGCTCGAGTCGCGACGCCACGTTCAGCGGATCGCCGATAGCGGTGAAGGTGACATGCTCGCGAAAGCCGATCTCGCCCATGACCGCGCGACCGCAATGCAATCCGATGCCGAACCGGATCTTCGCTTTCAACTGCTGCTCGAGCGCGGTGTTGAGCGCGTCGATATTGGCCGCCACCAGCGGCACCGCGTCGAGCGCCTGGCGGCAGGCGGCGGCCGGATCGCTGCTCAGGCCGAATATCGCGAGCACCGCGTCCCCCAGGAACTGGTTCGGCAGGCCGCCGGCCTGGACCACCGCGGAGCTGACTGCGCTCAGGAAGCGGCTGACCACGAACAGGCTGTCGAACGGCAACTGCGCCGCTGCAAGATTCGTGGAATCTCGCATATCCACGAACATGAACGCCGCGAATCGCTCTTGCGGCATGACATCCCGCTGACGCCGCTGCAGGAAGGCGGCAGAGGCCGCCGGCGGCACCAGTGGCCACACGGAGAGATCGTGGGTTGGCCGCAACTGGCAGGCAAGGCGCACGGCCTGCGGATCGGCGCCCAGCCGCTCCAGCACGCGACGCTCGGCGTCGCCAGGCTCGGGCAGCGGCGTATCGCTGAGTACGCGCACCCTGCACAACGTACATCGGGCGCGCCCGCCGCAACTGCTGGCATGGGGAATACTGGCCATGCGGCTTGCCTCGAGCACCGAGAATCCGAGCGGCGCCCGTATCTTTCGTCCATCCGGATACAGGATGCTGAACCGTCCCGCGCGGCGTTCACGCGCCGCGCGCACCAGTCTCGCACCGAGCACCAGCAACAGCGCCCCGCCATCGAAGGTCAGGAAGTCGTTGCGCAACTCGGCGAGCCACCGGTCCTGCGATCCGGTGCCGACCTTTGCCGGCCGAATCGCCTCGGCACGCCAGACCGGGTCCCGCGCGAGCCCGACCACTTCCCGTCCGCCCTGCAGGAAGCCGAGCAGCGCGAGCACCGGGAGCAGAACGGCAGCGCTCAGCAGCACGCTCCGCCATGCGCCAAACCACGGCTTCAATCGCAGCCAGAACCAGACGCCGTAACACCCATGCACCCATGCGACAACCAGGAGCGTCAGCTGCACGCCGCCGAAGAACGGCGAATCGATCCAGAAAGCGTACAGCAGCTGCGCATACCCCTTGTTCAGGCCGAACTCGGCAAAGGCGATCCGCGTATTCACAAGATGGTTGGCGAGCAGCGGCGGGATGCACAGGCCGAGCACGAGTTGCGCCAGTTCGGCCGGCGTCCAGTGCAACGAGCGCCGTTCGTATAGCGCCCATAGACCGAGGAAGAAATGCGTTGCCAGTGAGCCATACAGCGCGGTCGTTCCAAGCCACCCCTGCCAGATGAACTTCTGTACGAGCAGATCGCGCTCCATCCACGCGAGCGAGATGTTCCCCAGCGCATGATTCACCAGGTGCGTACCGACGTAGGTGAACACGACCAGCCCGGTGGTCAGCCGGATCGATCGAATACCCACCTGCCGCAGCCGCTGCCCCATGGGGTCACTCCTTTCCACCGCATCGAGTTACCCCTAAAGCTACCCCCGTTGAACGGCGGAAATCAACGGAGCCGATCCATCATCCGGAGAACCGGGAATGCTCGGAAAGGCTATTGCAGCAAGGGTTTCGGAACCCCATGGCGGAACACTACGGATTGCGGAAGAAGGAGATGGTGGGCCCGGCGGGGTTCGAACCCGCGACCAATCGATTATGAGTCGACTGCTCTAACCGCTGAGCTACAGGCCCTGATGAGGAGAGAAGCGAGGCGTACTGCACGCCACCCGGGCAAAGACGCCGGGCCGGCATTGTATCAATAAAAGGGACAAACGCCACCGGTACCGTATCGATACCGGTGGCGTTCTGAGGGGAAACGCTGGAGATCAGTTCCCTTCGAGGAACGACTTCAGCTTGTCGGAACGGCTCGGGTGACGCAGCTTGCGCAGCGCCTTCGCCTCGATCTGACGGATCCGCTCACGCGTGACGTCGAACTGCTTGCCGACTTCCTCGAGCGTGTGATCGGTGCTCATCTCGATACCAAAACGCATCCGCAGCACCTTCGCCTCGCGCGGCGTCAGCGAATCGAGCACGTCCTTCACGACGTCGCGCATGCTCGCATGCAGCGCGGCATCCGCCGGCGCGACCGTGTTGTTGTCCTCGATGAAGTCGCCGAGATGGGAATCGTCGTCGTCACCGATCGGCGTTTCCATCGAGATCGGCTCCTTCGCGATCTTCATGATCTTGCGGATCTTGTCTTCCGGCATCTCCATCTTCTCGGCGAGCGTTGCCGGATCCGGCTCGAGACCGGTTTCCTGCAGGATCTGCCGCGAGATGCGGTTCATCTTGTTGATCGTCTCGATCATGTGAACCGGAATCCGGATCGTGCGCGCCTGGTCCGCGATCGAACGCGTGATGGCCTGGCGGATCCACCACGTCGCATACGTCGAGAACTTGTAGCCGCGACGGTATTCGAACTTGTCCACCGCCTTCATCAGGCCGATGTTGCCTTCCTGGATCAGGTCCAGGAACTGCAGGCCGCGGTTCGTGTACTTCTTCGCGATCGAGATCACGAGACGCAGGTTCGCCTCGGTCATCTCGCGCTTCGCCTGACGCGCCTTCAGTTCGCCCGCCGCCATCTGGCGGTTGGTTTCCTTCAGGTCCTTCAGCGGCAGCACGACGCGCGCCTGCAGGTCGAGCAGGCGCTGCTGCTGTTCGCGGATCGCCGGGATGTTACGCGACAGCACCGCGCTGTACGAATGCCCTTCGGCTGCGACCTTCTCGGCCCAGTCGAGATCCGTCTCGCTGCCCGGGAAGCGCGCGATGAATTCCGAACGCGGCATCCCGCACTTGTCGACGACGATGTGCAGGATCTGACGCTCGACCTGACGCACCTCGTCCACTTGCGCACGCAACGTGTCGCACAGGCGCTCGACGGTACGCGCGGTGAAGCGGATCGTCATCAGCTCGGTCTGGATCGTTTCCTGCGCCTTCAGGTAGGACTTCGACTTGTAGCCTTCCTTCTCGAACGCGCGGCGCATCTTGTCGAACCATTCGCTGATCTGCGCGAACTTCTCGAGCGATGCGCGCTTGAGGGCTTCGAGCTGGGCAGCGTTGGCGGTCGCCTGCGCGGCGCCGTCATCGTCTTCCTCTTCCTCTTCTTCCTCTTCCTCTTCGGCGTCCTCGTCCTCGTTCTCGATCTCTTCCGCTGCCTTCGCGGAGAAGCCGTCGGTGTCGGTGTCCGACGCATTCGGATCGAGCAGGCCGTCGACGAGTTCGTCGACGCGGCTCTCTTCGTTCGCGACGCGCTCGGCCATCGCGAGGATGTCGGCGATCGTCGTCGGGCACGCGGAAATCGCCATCACCATGTGGCGCAGGCCATCCTCGATCCGCTTCGCGATCTCGATTTCGCCTTCGCGCGTGAGCAGCTCGACCGTGCCCATTTCGCGCATGTACATCCGGACCGGATCGGTCGTCCGGCCGAATTCCGAATCGACGGTGGACAGTGCGACTTCCGCTTCCTCTTCGACTTCGTCGTCAGACGATGCCGCCGGTGCGTTGTCGTTCAGGAGCAGCGTTTCCGCGTCCGGCGCCTGCTCGTAGACCGCCACGCCCATGTCGTTGAACGTGCCGATGATGCCTTCGAGGGCTTCGGTCTCGGTGAAGTTGTCCGGCAGATGGTCGTTGATTTCGGCATACGTGAGGAAGCCGCGCTCCTTGCCGAGCTTGATGAGCGCGCGCAGCTTCACGCGGCGCTCTTCGAGCTCCTCGGCCGTGCCGGGCGTGCTCGTCGCGAACGCTTCTTTCAGCAGCGCCTTTTCCTTGGCGCGCCGATCACGCACCTTGGATTTGCCCGGGGCAGCCGCAACAGGCTGCTCGTCGCTCTGATTTGCGTCGTCATCGACGGATACTTCGTTCAGCTTTTTCGTCATGGAGTTCGCCGTACCGGCTAAATCGACTCGCGGCTGCTGGACGACAGCCGGTTGAACCGTGGGTGCATGAGTAGTACGTACTGCCGTTTCGTCCGCCGCGGCAGCCGTGTCCCTTGCGCTTTTCGCACTTGCCCGCTTCGCCGCCGGCTTGGCCGGCCCGGAGTCGGGTCTGGCGGCAGCCCGTGTTCTGGCTGCCTGCGCCGGCGCAGCCTGAGCAGTGCCGGCCGCGGTTCTTTTTCTTGCAGTGGCCGTCGTGGCGGAAGACATCGTCCTGGCGGAAGAAGCAGACTTGGCCGCTGTGACCTTCTTGGTCGGCTCCGTCGAGCCCTTGCCTGTTGCTTTCTTTCCGCCTGTCGTCTTTGCCATCGCGATTCTCGCCTCTGCTTAGAAAACAAACCGCTGGAAACCTTATATTATAGCACGCTGGGGAGCCCTCTCTTAGCGCCCCGGCGGCCCTACAGCCCGAGCCGACGCTTCATGTCAGCCCGCTGCTGATTCAATTCCGTCAATTCAGCCAGCTCCTCGGGTGTGAAGGTGGATTGCCGCGAAAGCCGGTCAAGCCGGTCGCAACATGCGTCATAGCGCATCTTGAGCACAGCCGCCTGAAGCTCCTCCCCCGCGATCCGTTCCTGGTCACGCTGCCGCTCGGACACCGTTTCGTCCTCCGGATTCTGTAACAGCAGATCGCGGACGTTTTCATCATAGTCCAGAATTTCGCGGAAGATTTCCTCGTAAGTCGCTGCGTTCGAGGACATCCTCAGCACATCCGACAACAATCGGAACTCCGCCCCGTCGCCCAGCGCACGCGCATGGTCGACGACTTCGCCGAACAGCTCGCCGATGCGCGGCAACGTCCGCAGCGTCGCAACCTGCTCGTCGTCGAGCTGCACGGCGACCCGCGGATGCATCACGAGGTTGCGCAACGCACGCTTCTCGTTGTCCGTCACGCGGCGCCGATCGCTGCGCGCGGGCGCCTTGCGCGGCGGCGCGTCGATCCGCGTATCGACGTCGGACAGCCCCGCGACCTCCTCGAACGGAATGTCCAGCCGGTCCGCGAACATATGCATGATCTGCGCGCGCAGCGCGTTCGCCGGCAGCGCCTGCAGCAGCGGCTTCGCGTCGAACAGCGCCTTCGCGCGGCCTTCCGGCTGGTCGAGCGCCTTGCCGGCGATCGCCTCGTTCAGCAGGAACTGCGACAGCGGCATCGCCCGCTCGACCTGCTCGGAAAACGCATCGGCGCCGAATTCGCGCACGTAGCTGTCCGGGTCGTGCTCGGTCGGCAGAAAAAGGAACCGGATCGTCCGGTTGTCCGCCGCGTGCGGCAGGCACGCCTCGAGCGCCCGCCGCGCCGCGCGGCGCCCGGCCGCGTCGCCGTCGAAGCTGAAGATCACCGTGTCGGTCTGCCGCATCAGCTTTTGCACGTGAATCGGCGTGCACGCGGTGCCGAGCGTCGCGACCGCGTTCGGGAAACCGAGCTGCGCGAGCGCGACGACGTCCATATAGCCCTCGACGACGAGCACGTACTTGCGCTCGCGGATCGCGAGCCGCGCCTCGAACAGCCCGTACAGCTCGCTGCCCTTGTTAAATAGTGGTGTTTCGGGGGAATTCAAATACTTGGGCTCGCCGCTGCCCAGCACGCGGCCGCCGAAGCCGATCACCTGCCCCTTCACGTTGCGGATCGGGAACATGATCCGTTCGCGGAAGCGGTCGTAGCGCCGCGCGACGCCTTGCGCGTCGGTCTTCTCGCTGACGATCACGAGCCCGGACTCGACCAGCGCCTCGTCCCGATAATTGGGAAACGCCGTTTCGAGGTTTTGCCAGCCGTCCGGCGCATAGCCGAGACCGAACCGGGCCGCGACCTCGCCGGTCAGCCCCCGTTTCTTCAGATACTGGATTGCCGTGGGCGCGCCACGCAGCTGCTTGCGGTAGTAGTCGCACGCGGCGGCCATCACGTCGGAGAGCGCGGTCGCCACCGATTTCGATACGGCCGGCTGCGACGGATAGTCGCCGCCGCCTCCACCGCCGCCGCGCATCGGCGACGGCTCGTGCGGCACGGTCAGCCCGACCGACTGCGCGAGCTCCTGCACGGCTTCCGGGAACGTCAGCCCCGCATGCTCCATCAGGAAGCCGATCGCCGTGCCGTGGGCGCCGCAGCCGAAGCAGTGATAGAACTGCTTGGTCGGACTGACGGTGAACGACGGGCTTTTCTCGTTGTGGAACGGGCACAGCCCCATGAAATTGGCGCCGCCCTTCTTGAGCTGCACGTACCGGCCCACCACGTCGACGATGTCGACGCGGTTCAGCAAATCCTGCAGGAACGAATGCGGAATCACCGTGGGATCGAGCGGAAAAAAGACATGCGTCGGCCCGGCGCGCACCATCGACGCGCGCCGGGCACGGGGGTTTTACTTCGAGAGCGCGGCCTTGACGAGCGCGGAAACGGCGGTCATGTCGGCACGGCCGGCGAGCTTGCCCTTCAGCACGCCCATCACCTTGCCCATGTCCTGCGGGCCTGCAGCGCCGGTCTGCGCGACAGCGGCCTGGACTTCGGCGGCCACTTCGGCCTCCGACAGTTGCGCGGGCATGTAGCCGCTCAGCACCGTCAGCTCGGCCTGCTCCTTCGCCACGAGATCGTCGCGGCCCGCGGCCTGGAACTGGCTGATCGAATCCTTGCGCTGCTTGATCATCTTGTCGATCACGGCCGTGACGGCGGCATCGTCGAGCGTGATCTGCTCGTCGACCTCACGCTGCTTGATCGCGGCCAGCAGCAGGCGAATCGTCGCAAGGCGCTCGGCTTCCTTCGCGCGCATCGCGGCCTTCATGTCTTCGCTGATCTGCTCTTTCAAACTCATCTTTCACCCGGAGATGGAAACGTGAATCCGACGCCCGCCAGCGGGCGTCAACACAAAAACCCGCTTGGGACTCTGTCTCAAGCGGGTTGCTCGAATCCGGCATCGGCGACTCGCAGGGAACCGCCGGTGCGCCGCTCAGCGAACCGCGCGGCGCTAAATCGTTCAGTACAGCTTTTTCGGCAACATCTGGCTGCGGATGCGCTTGTAGTGACGCTTCACCGCTGCCGCTTTCTTACGCTTGCGCTCGGCCGTCGGCTTCTCGTAGAACTCACGCGCACGAAGCTCGGTCAGCAGACCGTTCTTCTCGATCGTGCGCTTGAAGCGACGCATGGCAACTTCGAACGGCTCGTTTTCTTTAACGCGAATGATCGTCATGACCCGACACGTAAAAAAGTTTGCAGGGAAAGATTTTTGAGTATAGCAGACCCTTTACACAAAGGCACTACCGCGTCAAGCGCCGCGTGAAAACTCCGCGGCCGCCTGCCCGGCCGCCACGCCGGAGGCCCACGCCCACTGGAAGTTGTAACCACCCAGCCAGCCGGTCACGTCCACCGCCTCGCCGACGAAGAACAGGCCCGGCACCCGCGCGCTCATCATCGTCGCCGACGACAGCTCGCGCGTGTCCACGCCGCCCCTCGTCACCTCGGCCTTCTTGTAGCCCTCGGTGCCGTTCGGCGTCAGCGTCCAGCCGCCGAGCGCCTCGCCGACCTGCCGCAGCGCCTTGTCCGGCAGGTCGGCGAGCCGTGCGTCGGCGGCCACGCGATGCGTGTCGAGCCACGCGTGCGCGAGCCGCGACGGCACCCACTCGGCGAGCAGCGAGCCGACCTGGCGCTTCGACGCGTGCTTGGCCTCGAGCAGGTCGGCGACGACGTCGCGCTGCGGCAGCAGGTCGACACGAATCGGCTCGCCGGGCTGCCAGTAGCTCGAAATCTGCAGGATGCCCGGCCCCGACAGCCCGCGGTGCGTCAGCAGCAGATCCTCGACGAATTCGCCGCCGCGCTTCCGGTCGCCGGTCGACACGCGCACCTCGAGCGACACGCCGGACAGCGCGGCGAACGGCGCCCAGTCCTGCTGCGCGAAGGTGAGCGGCACGAGTGCGGGCCGCGTATCGACGAGCTTGTGACCGAACTGCTTCGCGATCCGGTAGCCGAAGTCGGTCGCGCCGATCTTCGGGATCGACAGGCCGCCCGTGGCGATGACCAGCGCGCGCGCCGCGATCGGGCCCGCCTGCGTGTCGAGCGTGAAGCCGTCGGCCGGCGCATGGCGCACCGCGTCGACGACGACCGGCCGGCGCCACGCGATGCCGCCGGCGTCGCACTCGTGCTTCAGCACGTCGATGATCGCGTCGCTGCCGTGGTCGCAGAACAGCTGGCCCTTGTGCTTTTCGTGCCAGGTCACCCGATGGCGCTTGAGCAGCCCGAGGAAATCGCGCGGCGTATAGCGCGCGAGCGCCGAGCGGGAAAAATGGGGATTGGCCGACAAGTAGTTGTCGGGGCCTGCGTACAGGTTCGTGAAGTTGCAGCGGCCGCCGCCCGAGATGCGGATTTTCTCGGCGAGGCGCGGCGCGTGGTCGACCAGCACGACGCGGCGGCCGAGCTGCCCGGCCACCGCCGCGCTCATCATGCCGGCGGCGCCCGCGCCGATCACGGCGATGTCAAAAGTTTCCATGGCGCGGATTGTACCCGGCCCGCGCCGCCGCCAGCGGCGGGGAGCGCGCGCCTGCTATACTTTTCGGTTACGTTGACATTCCGGCGACGCCGCGCGATGCGCGCACGCCCTGCCCCACACCATGCTCGTTCTCGGCATCGAAAGCTCCTGTGACGAAACCGGCCTCGCGCTCTACGACACGCAGCGCGGGCTGCTGGCGCACGCCCTCCATTCGCAGATCGCGATGCACCGCGACTACGGCGGCGTCGTGCCCGAGCTCGCGTCGCGCGACCACATCCGCCGCGCGCTGCCGCTGCTCGAGGAAGTCATCGCGCAAAGCGGCACGCGGCGCGAGGACATCGACGCGATCGCCTTCACACAGGGCCCGGGGCTGGCCGGCGCGCTGCTTGTCGGCGCGAGCATCGCGAACGCGCTCGCGCTCGCGTGGAACAAGCCGACCGTCGGCATCCACCATCTCGAAGGCCACCTGCTGTCGCCGCTGCTCGTCGCGGAGCCGCCGCCGTTTCCGTTCGTCGCGCTGCTCGTGTCGGGCGGCCATACGCAGCTGATGCGCGTGACCGACGTCGGCGTGTACGAAACGCTCGGCGAGACGCTCGACGACGCCGCCGGCGAAGCGTTCGACAAGACCGCGAAGCTGATCGGCCTCGGCTACCCGGGCGGCCCGGAAGTGTCGAAGCTGGCTGAAACCGGCACGCCGGGCGCCGTCGTGCTGCCGCGCCCGATGCTGCACTCCGGGGATCTCGACTTCAGCTTCAGCGGCCTGAAGACCGCCGTGCTGACGCAGATGAAGAAGTTCGAGGCCGCGAAACTGACCGGCGACGCGCTCGAGCGCGCGAAGGCGGACCTCGCGCGCGGTTTCGTCGACGCGGCCGTCGACGTGCTCGTCGCGAAGTCGCTGGCGGCGCTCAAGAAGACGAAGCTCAAGCGCCTCGTGGTCGCGGGCGGCGTCGGCGCGAACCGCCAGTTGCGCGCCGCGCTGTCGGCTGCCGCCGTGAAGCGCGGTTTCGACGTGCACTACCCGGATCTCGCGCTGTGCACCGACAACGGCGCGATGATCGCGCTCGCGGGCGCGCTGCGGCTCGCGCGCTGGCCCGAACAGGCGAACGCCGACTATGCGTTCACCGTGAAGCCGCGCTGGGATCTGGCGTCGCTCGCGCGCTGAACGCGCCCCGCCCGCGTTGCGCACGCGGCTTGCACAAGCAAAAAGAAAAGGCCGCTCGAACCCGAGCGGCCTTTCTGCTTTAAAAGGCGAAGCGGCGCGTTACGCGGCCTGCCGCTTGTCGCGCTCGATCAGCGCATACGCGCTGTGATTGTGGATCGACTCGAAGTTCTCCGCTTCGAGCACGTAGGCCACGATGCGCTCGTCGGCATCGAGCCGCTGCGCGACATCGCGCACCAAGTCCTCGACGAACTTCGGGTTCTCGTACGCGCGCTCGGTGACGAACTTCTCGTCCGGACGCTTCAGCAGCCCCCAAAGTTCGCACGACGCCTCTTCCTCGGCCATCCGGATCAGCGCCTCGACCGGCACGTCCGCCGCGAGTTCGGCATCGATCGTCACGTGCGAGCGCTGATTGTGCGCGCCGTACTGCGAGATCTTCTTCGAGCACGGGCACAGGCTCGTGACCGGCACCAGCACCTTCAGGAACAGCCGGGTCGCGCCGCCGCGGCTTTCGCCCGCGAGCGTCACTTCGTAGTCCAGCAGACTCTGCACGCCCGACACGGGCGCCGTCTTGTTCACGAAATACGGGAACGTCACCTCGATGCGGCCCGCTTCGGCTTCGAGCTTCTCCAGCATCGACGCAAGCATCGTGCGGAACAGCCCGGTCGTCAGCGGCGCGCGATGCTCCTCGAGCAACGCGACGAAACGCGACATGTGCGTGCCCTTCTGTTCGGCCGGCAGATGGACGTCGAGGTTCCAGAGACCGACGGAAGGCTGCACGTCGCCGCTTTCCGTGCGCACCGTCAACGGATGCCGGACCGCCTTCACGCCCACGCGCTGAATCGGAATCTGACGGGTATCCACCGTGCTCTGCACGTCGGGCATCACGAAGGCGGGATTCATCTGGTTCATCTTGTTCAATCCTTTTAAGCCGTGCGCGGGACTTCGCGCGCGCTGCCGCAAACGGCAGGCCGGAAAAACAACATGGGCCCGCAGGCCCATGTTTTCCGCATCAATGAAAGACCGTGCTGCGCCAGTCGCGTCGACACCGCCATCTGGCGGCGCCGGCTTACGCGACGCGCTTGGCCTGGTCGGCGACGTCGGCCGCCGGATCCAGGAAGCGTTCACGAATCGATTTCGCGATGCCCGCGCCGTCGAGGCCGCATTGCGACAACAGCTTCGCGTGGTCACCGTGATCGATGAAGCGGTCAGGGAGGCCCAATTGTAGTACGGGTCGGATAACCCCACTCTCCATCAGGGCTTCGACGCATGCGGAACCCGCGCCGCCCATCACGCAGCCTTCCTCGATCGTGACGAGCGCATCGTGCGTTTCAGCCAGCTCGCGCACGAGCGCGGCGTCGACCGGCTTCACGAAGCGCATGTTCGCGACGGTCGCATCGAGCTCCTCGGCAGCGACGAGCGACGGCGCGACCATCGTGCCGAACGCGAGGATCGCGATGCGCTTGCCTTGCGGCTGCGACGTTTGGCGACGCACTTCGCCCTTGCCCAGCGGGATCTCGGTGAGTTCCTTCACCGTCGCGACGCCCGTGCCCGCGCCGCGCGGATAGCGCACCGCGGTCGGGTTCGGCTGCAGCAGCGCGGTGTGCAGCATCTGGCGGCATTCGTTCTCGTCGGACGGCGCCATGACCGTCATGTTCGGAATGCAGCGCATGAACGCGAGGTCGTATGCGCCCGCGTGCGTCGCACCGTCCGCGCCGACGAGGCCCGAGCGGTCGATTGCGAACACGACCGGCAAGTTCTGCAGCGCGACGTCGTGGATCAGCTGGTCGTACGCGCGCTGCAGGAACGTCGAGTAGATCGCGACGACGGGCTTCAGCCCTTCGGTCGCGAGGCCGCCCGCGAACGTCACCGCATGCTGCTCGGCGATGCCGACGTCGTAGTAACGATCCTTGAAGCGCTTCTCGAACTCGACCATGCCCGAGCCTTCGCGCATCGCGGGCGTGATGCCGACGACGCGCGAATCGCGTTCGGCCTCGTCGCACAGCCATTCGCCGAACACTTGCGTGTAGGTCTTCTTCGCGGGCGTCGCCGACGGCTTGATGCCTTCCGCCGGATTGAACTTGCCCGGGCCGTGGTACAGCACCGGGTCAGCCTCGGCCAGCTTGTAGCCCTGCCCCTTCTTGGTCACGACGTGCAGGAATTGCGGACCGCGCAGTTCCTTGATGTTCTGCAGCGTCGGGATCAGCGAATCGAGATCGTGACCGTCGATCGGCCCGATGTAGTTGAAACCGAACTCCTCGAACAGCGTCGCGGGCACGACCATGCCCTTCGCGTGCTCCTCGAGCTTGCGCGCGAGTTCGAGCACCGGCGGCGCGACGCTCAGCACACGCTCGACGCCCGCGCGCGCAGCCGCATAGAAGCGGCCCGACATCAGGCGGGCGAGATGACGGTTCAGCGCGCCGACCGGCGGCGAGATCGACATGTCGTTGTCGTTGAGGATCACGAGCAGCTTCGCGTCCTCGCTCACGCCGGCGTTGTTCATCGCCTCGAACGCCATGCCGGCGGTCATCGCGCCATCGCCGATCACCGCGATCGAAAAGCGGTCGTCGCCGTTCAGCTGGCTGCCGATCGCCATGCCGAGCGCGGCCGAGATCGACGTGCTCGAGTGCGCGGTGCCGAACGTGTCGTATTCCGATTCCGAGCGGCGCGGGAAGCCCGAGATGCCGTCGAGCTGGCGCAGCGAGTGCATCTGGTCGCGGCGGCCCGTCAGGATCTTGTGCGGATAGGTCTGGTGACCCACGTCCCAGACGATACGGTCGTTCGGCGTGTTGAACACGTAGTGCAACGCGATCGTCAGCTCGACCGTCCCGAGGTTGGACGACAGATGGCCGCCCGTCTTCGACACGCTGTCGAGGACGAACGCGCGCAGCTCGTCGGCGAGCGGTTGAAGTTGGCGGCGATCGAGACGGCGCAAGTCGGCCGGATCGTCGATAGTTTTCAGCAAGTCGTACATCGTCGTTCCATTGTAGGAAATCAAACGCGCCCGCATTCTGTTGCACGCACCGTAGCATGTGCGCGGCGGCGGGCTTTCGCGTCAGCTGACCCGGTTCACCACCAGGTCGGCCAGTTCGGCGAGACGCTGCGCGCGCGCGCCGAAAGGTTGCAGCGCGGCGTGCGCGTCGGCGCGCAGTTGCGCGGCCAGTTCGCGCGACGCATCGAGGCCGAGAATCGACACGTAGGTCGGCTTGTCGTTCGCTGCATCCTTGCCGGCCGTCTTGCCGAGCGTCGCCGAATCGGTCGTCACGTCGAGAATGTCGTCGACGACCTGGAAGGCCAGGCCGACCGCGGCAGCGTAGACGTCGAGCGCGGCCATCGCGTCCGCGGACGGCGTCTCGCCCGCGAGCGCGCCCATCCGCACGGCGGCGCGCAGCAGCGCGCCCGTCTTCATCCGGTGCATCGTCTCCAGCTGCTCGCGCGTGAGCTTCATGCCCACGCTCGCCAGGTCGATCGCCTGCCCGCCGGCCATGCCGATCGAGCCGCTCGCCAGCGCCAGCTCGCGCACGAGCGCGGCTTGCTGCACCGGCGTCAGCGCGTCGGCGTCCGTCAGCGCGACGAATGCCTGCGACTGCAGCGCGTCGCCGACCAGCAGCGCGGTCGGCTCGTCGTACTGCACGTGCACGGTCGGCTTGCCGCGCCGCAGCGCGTCGTCGTCCATGCACGGCATGTCGTCGTGCACGAGCGAATAGACGTGGATCATCTCCAGCGCCGCCGCCGCCGCATTACGCGCCGCCTCGGTGGCACCGGTCAGCTCGCCCGCTGCATGGCACAGCAGCGGGCGCACGCGCTTGCCGCCCCCGAGGACCGCGTAGCGCATCGCTTCGTGGAGTTGTGCGGGCACCACAGTTTCGGCCGGCAGGTAGTGGCCGAGTGCATCCTCGACACGGTCAAGCACAGACCGCATCCATTGTTCGAATGTCATAGATCGTCGTCTTCGCCGTCCGTGGCGGCCGCTCCGGCCGAAAGCGGCTTCAGGGCCGCACCGTCAAGCACGCGCACCTGCTGCTCTACTTTTTCGAGCTGCTGTTGGCAAAACGCAACAAGTGTCGCCCCACGGCGATAGGCCGCGAGCGAATCCTCGAGGCTCAATGCGCCGCCTTCCATCCGGGCAACCAGCGCCTCGAGCTCCGCGAGCGCCATCTCATAATTGTCCGGCAACGGCTCGGTGCCATTGCCGGGCGGCGTGGCGCCTGGGGATGCGGTTTTCGCCATGGACAAAGTGTCAAATTTCAAAACAAGTCGGACATTCTACGGCAAAAGAGAATTTTCCGACCTGCCGACTTGGTGCGTCAGGCGCGCGCTCCGGCCCCGCCTTGGGTGCAAATTGTGCTCCTCAGGATGGACGCCCGACAAAAAATTGACACAAATCAGGCACTTAATACTGGCCTTGCCGAGGGAACCGGGTATAATTCCCCGTTTCCCTAAATCGATTTTTCGATGGTTGGGTTGTTCACTGCTTTCACGCTATCACCGGGAGTGGGAATGTCCAATCTGAGCGATGCGCTTCAGTTGAAGTCGGCTCATAGCCAGCTTCCAGTCACTGCATACTTCGATGAGGCGCTGTTAGCGCGCGAAGTCGAAACACTCTTCAAGAAAGGACCTCGCTACGTCGGGCACGATCTGATGGTGCCCGAGGCGGGGGATTATTTTGCGCTGCCGTCCGAAAAGGAAGGCCGCGTGCTGGTCCGCAACCCGGCGAACCAGGTCGAACTGCTGTCGAACGTGTGCCGTCACCGGCAGGCGATCATGCTGAACGGGCGCGGCCACACGCAGAACATCGTGTGCCCGCTGCACCGCTGGACGTACGACCTGGAAGGCCAGTTGCTCGGCGCACCGCACTTCCCCGACAAGCCGTGCCTGAACCTCGGCAAGTCGCCGCTGCAGAACTGGCAGGGGCTGCTGTTCGAGGCGGAAGGCCGCAATGTCGCGCGCGATCTCGCGAACCTCGGCACGAAACACCACTTCGATTTCTCGGAGTACCAGTTCGATCACGTCGAAGTCCACGAGTGCGACTATAACTGGAAGACCTTCATCGAGGTCTACCTCGAGGATTACCACGTCGTCCCGTTCCACCCGGGCCTCGGCAGCTTCGTGTCGTGCGACGACCTGAAGTGGGAGTTCGGCGACTGGTACAGCGTGCAGACGGTCGGCGTGCACAACGCGCTCGCGAAGCCGGGCAGCGCGACTTACAAGAAGTGGCACGAGCAGGTGCTGAAGTTCCGCAACGGCGTGCCGCCGGAGTTCGGCGCGATCTGGATGGTCTACTACCCGGGCCTGATGATCGAGTGGTATCCGCACGTGCTCGTCGTGTCGTGGCTGATTCCGCGCGGGCCGCAGAAGACGACCAACATCGTCGAGTTCTATTATCCCGAGGAAATCGCGCTGTTCGAGCGCGAGTTCGTCGAGGCGGAACGCGCGGCGTACATGGAGACGGCGATCGAGGACGACGAGATCGCGCTGCGCATGGACGCCGGCCGCCGCGCGCTGATGGAGCGCGGCGAATCGCAGGTCGGCCCGTACCAGAGCCCGATGGAAGACGGCATGCAGCACTTCCACGAATTCCTGCGCCGCCAGCTGGGCGACATCTGACGCCGGCATGCTGTTCAAGCATCACGATGCGTGACGAAAAGACGGGCTGCGACCCGTCTTTTTTTGTTTAGACTTAGAACATCAGGCCGTTTGCTCAATCAGGAGCCGTCATGCCACATACTCATTACACCACGCTCATCTCCGCGGCCAATCTCGCCGAACGCCTCGCGGTCGCGCCCGCCAGCGTCGCGCTGTTCGACTGCCGCTTCGATCTCGCCGACACCGGCGCAGGCGAAGCCGCGTATGCAGCCGGACACATCCCGGGCGCGCAGTACCTGCATCTCGATCGCGACCTGTCCGGCAGGAAGACCGGCACCAACGGCCGCCACCCGCTGCCGACGCGCGACGCGCTCGTCGCCACGCTCGTCAACCGGGGGCTGAAGCAAGGCCAGCAGGTCGTCGCATACGATGCGCAGGGCGGCTCCTATGCGGCGCGCCTGTGGTGGCTGCTGCGCTGGCTCGGCCACGATTCGGTCGCCGTCCTCGACGGCGGGCTGCAGGCGTGGCAAGCGACCGGCCAGCCGCTGACGCCCGAAACGCAGCATCCGTCGCGCGGCGACTTCCGCGCGCAGTCGCCGCTCGAATCGACGGTCGATGCGCAGGCCGTGCTCGCGAACCTGACGTCGCATGCGCGCCTCGTGATCGATGCACGCGCGGCGGACCGCTATCGCGGCGAGAACGAAACGATCGATCCGGTCGGCGGCCACATTCCGGGCGCGCGCAACCGCTTCTTCAAGGACAACCTGGCGGCGGACGGCCGCTTCAAGACCGGCCACGAGCTGCGCGAGACGTTTTCCGCGCTGCTGGCCGGCACTGAGCCGAACCTCGCGATCCTGCAATGCGGCTCGGGCGTGACCGCCTGCCACAACGCGCTCGCGATGGAAATCGCGGGCCTGCACGGCGCGTCGCTCTACCCCGGCTCGTGGAGCGAATGGTGCGCCGATCCGTCGCGGCCGGTCGCGACCGGCCCGAATCCATAAGCCATCTGGCGGGCGCACCTCGGCCGCCGCGTTCCGTTTACATCACGCCGTACTTGTGGAACCACGCGAGCGCGCGCTTCCAGCCATCCTCGGCATCGGCCTTCACATAGCTCGGCCGGTAATCCGCGAAGAATGCGTGACCCGCATCGGGATACACGACGATCTCCGACTCGCGCGCGAGCTTCGAGTCGCTCTTCAGGATCTGCGCCCGCATGTCCGCGAGCGATGCCTGCGTGATGTTCGTGTCCTTCTCCCCGTACAGGCCGAGCACGGGCACCTTCAGCATCGACGCATGATCGACCGGATTGAACGGCGTCATCTCGTCGGTCTTGCCTTCGACGAACCCATACCATGCGATCGCCGCGCGCACGCGCGGATTGTGCTCCGCATACAGCCACGCCTGACGGCCGCCCCAGCAGAACCCCGTCACGCCGACGCGCGACAGGTCGCCGCCGTTCTTGCCCGCCCACGCGAGCGTCGCGTCGAGATCCTCGGTCACCTGCCGGTCCGGCACCTTGCTGACGATGTTGTCGATCACCCCCTGGATCGTCGGATACTTCGACACGTCGCCCTGCCGCGCGAACAGGTCGGGCGCGATCGCCAGATAGCCGAGCTTCGCGAAGCGGCGGCAGATGTCGGCGATATGCGCATGCACGGCGAAGATTTCGTGAATCACGATGACGACCGGCAGGTTGGCCTTGCCCTGCGGCTGCGCGCGGTACGCGGGCACGCTCGCGTCGCCCGAGCGGATCTCGACCGTGTCCACGTCGAGCCCGGCGCTGTCGGTCGTGATCGTCTGCGCCGACACCGGCAGCACCGCGGCCGCGAAAGCGCCGCCCAGCGTGGCCTGCATGAACCGGCGTCGCGAGAACGGAATGTGGGGAACCAGGCTGTCGACTTCGGGTTTCAACATGAATATGCACTCCTCGATTGAGCGCCGCCGGCACACCGACGGCTTCGGCATGACGGGGCATCGCGCCGGCCCGCGACGCGGTTGCCGCGGCAGTCCGCACACGGCCGCAAGCGGAAACCTGCACACGATGCCCAATAATCCGTTGTCACGTCAACCGTCCGAACGCAAGAATCCATCTCGATACGCGCAATCGACGCACTCGGCACGCGTCGCCGGAACGACCAAAGCCGGCTGCGTGCGCACGCTCCAAAACGGCGACGGGCGGGGAATCCGCTCGTCGCGCATTCCCCGCCCGTCAGGACCGCATCACGCCGTCGTCAGTGCAGCTTGACGCGCGGCAGCGTCGTGCGCCGCAGCCAGTGCGCGACGGTATCGAGCATCATCCGCGGATAGCCGTGCAGCGCCGCGATGTGCAGCCGGTACAGCGACATGTACATGAAGCGCGCGAACAGGCCTTCGATGAGCATGTTGCCGCCGATCAGCCCGCCCATCAGGTTGCCCACCGCGCTGAAGTGGCCGAGCGACACGAGCGAGCCGAGGTCGCGATAGGTGAACTCGGGCAGCGGCCGCCCCTCCAGCCGGCACGCGATCGCCTTCATCAGGAAGTTCGCCTGCTGGTGCGCGGCCTGTGCGCGCGGCGGCACGTTGCGTTCGTTGCCGGGCCACGCGCATGCGGCGCAATCGCCGAGCGCGAACACGCTGTCGTCGTTGGCGGTTTGCAGCGTGCGGCGCACGTCGAGCTGGCCGAGCTTGTTGACCGGCAGGCCGTCGAGCTGCGCCAGCACGGCCGGCGCCTTGATGCCGGCCGCCCAGACGGTCAGGTCGGCGCGCACCGACTTGCCGCTCGCGGTGCGCACCACGCCCGGCGCGACTTCGGTCACGCGCTCGCTCAGCATCAGCCGCACGCCGAGTTTTTCGAGCAGCTCGGCGGTCGCGGACGACACACGCTCTTGCAGCGCCGGGAGAATCCGCGGGCCGGATTCGATCAGCACGATGCCGACGTCGTGCCGCGGGTCGAGCTTGTGCAGGCCGTACGCGGACAGCACCTGCGCGGTATTGCGCAGCTCGGCCGACAGCTCGACGCCGGTCGCGCCACCGCCGACGATCGCCACCTGGATGCGCGGCTCGGCCGGCGCCGACGGGTCGCCCGACACTTCCGCCGGTGCGGGATTCTGGTGCTCGGCGCGCATGCACGCGGCGATCAGCCGCTTGCGGAACCGCTCGGCCTCCGCGACGGTGTCGAGTGCGATTGCATTCTCCTGTGCACCTTGCACGCCGAAGAAATGCGTCGTACTGCCGATCGCGATCACGAGGGTGTCATAGTCGAGCGTGCGCTGCGGCAGCAGTTCCTCGCCGTCGCTGTCGTTGACGGGCGACAGCGTGATCCGCTTCGTCGCGCGGTCGAGGCCGATCAGCGCGCCCTGCTGAAACTCGAAGCCGTGCCAGCGCGCCTGCGCCGCATATTCGAGCTCCTGCGTGAAGGGGTCCATGCTGCCGGCCGCCACCTCATGCAGCAGCGGCTTCCAGATATGCGTCGGATAACGATCGACGAGCGTGACGAGCGCCTGCGCGGGACGGTTGCCGCGCGCGCCATACCGATCGCCGAGCCGTGTCGCCAGTTCCAGGCCGCCCGCGCCTCCGCCTACGATGATGATCCGATGCATCTGATTCCCCCTTGCTGTTCAAAACCGGCTGCGACCGCGCGATACCGAGCGCGGCTGCGTGACTCCGTGGCGAACCAGTTCGAACATCATTGATGTGCAGTTCGAACGACATCCACGCACCCGCTCCCGGCGCACGAAGCGCGCCTCGCCTCGCCGCCAGGCGATGCCTGACATGCATTGTCCGGGAGCTTGCGCGTTGACCACAAGCAAACAGTTTCAAGAAGTGACGTCTCTGCAACAATATGTCGCACGTCACAGGGGGCGCGTAGTGGCGCCGGTCAGTGGGCCTCTTCCCAGTTCGCGCCGGCGCCGACCTCGGCGACGAGCGGCACCTTCAGCTTCGCGACGCCGCACATCATTTCCGGCAGTTTCTCGCGCACGCGCGGCAGCTCGGCCTCGGGCACCTCGAGCACCAGTTCGTCGTGCACCTGCATGATCATCCGCGACGCGAGGCCGTCGCGCGTGAGCCAGTCGTCCACCGCGATCATCGACAGCTTGATCAGGTCGGCCGCGGTGCCCTGCATCGGCGCGTTGATCGCCGCGCGCTCGGCCGCCTGGCGGCGCGGGCCGTTGCCGCCGTTGATCTCCGGCAGCCACAGGCGGCGGCCGAAAACGGTTTCGACGTAGCCCTTCTCCTTCGCGATCGCGCGCGTGTCCTCCATGTATTGCGCGACGCCCGGGTAGCGCGCGAAATAGCGGTCGATGTACAGCTTCGCCGCGTCGCGCGTGATGCCGAGGTTCGACGCGAGGCCGAACGCGCTCATCCCGTAGATGAGCCCGAAGTTGATCACCTTCGCGATCCGGCGCTGGTCGGACGTCACTTCGAGCGGCGTCACGCCGAACACTTCCGCCGCGGTCGCGCGGTGAATGTCCTCGCCGTTCGAGAACGCGCGGAGCAGCGACGCGTCGCCCGAGATGTGCGCCATGATCCGCAGTTCGATCTGCGAATAATCGGCCGACACGATCTTGTGGCCCGGCGGCGCGACGAACGCCTCGCGGATCCGCCGGCCTTCGGCGGTGCGCACCGGAATGTTCTGAAGATTGGGATCGTTCGACGCGAGGCGGCCCGTGACCGCAACCGCCTGCGCGTAGTTCGTGTGCACACGCCCCGTTTCCGGGTTGACCATACGCGGCAGCTTGTCGGTATAGGTCGACTTAAGCTTCGACAGCCCGCGATGCTCGAGCAGCAGCTTCGGCAGCGGGTAATCCTCGGCCAGCTTCTGCAGCACCTCTTCATCGGTCGACGGCGCGCCGCTCGGCGTCTTCTTCACGACCGGCAACTGCAGCTTCTCGAAGAAGATCTGGCCGATCTGCTTCGGCGAGCCGAGATTGAATTCGCCGCCGGCCAGTTCGTACGCCTGCGCTTCAAGCTCGATGAGACGCGTCGCAATTTCGGTGCTCTGCGCCTGCAGGCGCGCATCGTCGATCAGCACGCCCGTGCGCTCCATCTTGCGCAGCACGATCGACACCGGCATCTCGATCTCGCGGTACACGCGCTCGAGGCCCGGTTCGCGCGCGACCTGCGGGTACAGCGCGTGATGCAGCTGCAGCGTGACGTCCGCGTCCTCGGCCGCGTATTCGGCGGCCTGCGCGAGCGCCACTTCGTCGAAGCCGATCTGCTTCGCGCCCTTGCCCGCCACGTCCTCGTACTTGATCGTCTTGACGCCCAGATGACGCAGCGCGAGGCTATCCATGTCGTGCGTGCGGTGCGATTCGAGCACGTACGATTCGAGCAGCGTGTCGTGCTCGATGCCGTTCAGTTCGATCCCGTAGTTCGCGAGCACCTGCGCGTCGTACTTCAGGTGCTGGCCGACCTTCTTGCGGTCGGCCGATTCGAGCCACGGCTTCAGGCGTGCAAGCACTTCGTCGAGCGGCAACTGCTCGGGCAAGTCGGGGCCGCGGTGCCCGACCGGCAGGTACGCGGCCTTGCCGGGCTCGACCGAGAACGACAGGCCGACGAGCCGCGCGAGCATCGGGTCGAGCGACGTCGTCTCGGTGTCGAACGCAGTGAGTGCGGCCGCGTCGATCTTCGCGAACCACGCGTCGAACTGTTCCCAGGTCTGGATCGTGTCGTATTCGCGGACGATGTCCGCCGCCACCACCTGCGCCGGCTCGCCGTCCGGCGCGTCGGCGCCGCCGCCTTCGGCGGGCGCGCTGTCGATCTCGCGCAGCCAGGTCTTGAATCCGTAGCGCGCGAAGATGTCGCGCAGCAGGTCGCGCGCTTCGCCGTCGGTCGCGAGCGTCGCCTCGATCGATTCGAGATGCGGCGCAAGATCGCAGGCCGTCTCGACGGTCACGAGCTTGCGGCCGAGCGGCAGGAAGTCGAGCGCACGGCGCAGGTTGTCGCCGACGACGCCCTTGATCTCGCCCGCGTGCTCGATGACGCCGTCGAGGCTGTCGTACTGCGTCAGCCACTTCACGGCCGTCTTCGGCCCGCACTTCTCGACGCCCGGCACGTTGTCGACGGTGTCGCCGATCAGCGTCAGGTAGTCGATGATCCGCTCCGGCGGCACGCCGAACTTCGCGACCACGCCGTCGCGGTCGAGTATCTCGTTGGTCATCGTATTGACGAGCGTGACGGCATCGGTGACGAGCTGCGCGAGATCCTTGTCGCCCGTCGACACGACCACCTTCATCCCGTGCCGCTCGGCTTCGCGCGCGAGCGTGCCGATCACGTCGTCGGCTTCGACGCCCTCGACCATCAGCAGCGGCCAGCCGAGCGCGCGCACGGCGCCGTGGATCGGCTCGACCTGCAACGCGAGATCGGGCGGCATCGACGGACGGTTTGCCTTATAGTCGGCATAGAGGTCGTCGCGGAACGTCTTGCCCTTTGCATCGAACACGCAAGCGCTATACTCTGCACTGACTTCCTTGCGCATACGGCGCAGCATGTTGATGATTCCGTAGAGCGCTCCGGTCGGCTCCCCGCCAGGGCCACGCAAATCAGGCATCGCATGGTAAGCCCGATACAGATAGCTCGAACCGTCAACCAATAGCAGGGTCTTACCTTCCAGATTTCGTTCTTCAGGCATTATGAACAAGAGAAAAGTGATTCCGAGTCTGCGTTCGCTCGCAGATCAAGAACGCGCGACGGCCAAGAAGGCGCGCGCATCGTGGCAGATGTTCACGATTATGGCAGAGTTTATCGAGGCGACCGAGTACCTGTCGGAGATCCGACCGGCCGTCAGCATCTACGGTTCTGCCCGTCTCAAGCCCGATACGCCGCACTACAAGCTCGCGGTGCAGATCGCGCGCAAGCTGTCCGACGCCGGCTTCGCGGTGATCTCCGGCGGCGGCCCCGGCATCATGGAAGCGGCGAACAAGGGCGCGCACGCCGGCAAGGCGCCGTCGGTCGGCCTCAACATCGAGCTGCCGCATGAGCAGGCCGGCAACCACTACCAGGACATCTCGCTGCGCTTCCGCCACTTCTTCACGCGCAAGGTCACGTTCGTGAAGAACTCCGATGCGGTGATCGTGATGCCGGGCGGCTTCGGCACGCTCGACGAGCTGTCCGAAGTGCTCACGCTGATCCAGACGAAGAAGTCGCGCCTCGTGCCGATCATTCTTGTCGGCAGCACGTTCTGGCAGGGGCTGCTGCAGTGGTTCCGCGACCAGTTGATCCCGAACGGCCTCATCAACGCGGAAGACATGGACCTGATGCAGGTGATCGACGATCCCGACCAGGTGCTCGACGCCGTGCTCGCGTTCTACGAGGACCGCGGCGAAGAGGAAGGCGAGGAAGCGCATCCGCCGCGTCCGGAAGAAGACCGGATGTTCTATCTGTAAATCGCCCGGGCCGAGCCTCGCCACCAGGGCTCGCCGGGCACGTGCTGCCGGAATGCCACGTCCGGCAGCGTGCGATTTGCGTCATTTTGTAACGCCGCGTGAAGCCGTTCGGCGCGAAAACGTCAAATCCGGCTGCCGTTCGCCGCATGCTGCGCTACAGCAAATGCAGTATTGCGGCGCGCCACTGTCAAATCACCTCATCCCGCCTGGCCCTGCGTCGGCGACGCGCCGCCAATCTGCGGTAACAGAACCCGTTCGCTTTTCCCGCCGCGCAACGGCACACTGCGATCCAGTGGTGCGCTTCGCCGCGCCGCGAACTCCACACCATTCGGGAAAACAACATGAAACGCTCGCTGCTCGCCACCGCCCTCGCCGGTTTCGGCGTCTCACTGTCCGGCATCGCCCATGCCGTGAACGTCGACGTGAACATCGGCACGCCCGCCCCGGTCGTCGTGGCACCCGCGCCCGTCATGGTCGCGCCGGCGCCCGCGGTCGTGATCGGCTGGCACGGCGAACGCTACTGGGATGGCCGACGCTACTGGGAACGCCGCGAGTGGGAAGATCACGAGCGCCATCGCGGCCACGGCGGCTACCACTGCCCGCCGGGACACGCAAAGAAGGGCGAGTGCTGAGTCGCCGTTGACGTGCGGGCGCCGTGCGCGCCCGATGCGTCAGCAAAAAGGCGCCCGAGGGCGCTAATGCCGTTCGGTTAAGCAACTGAACGGCATTTTTGCTTTGGGGAAAGAAGGTGTTGATCTGGCGCTGCCCAACGAGGCCGTCCCGTTTGTCACCAAGAGTGCCGTGGCGCAGGCGCGCCAACGTGTTTGCGAAGCCCCGCTGGCATGGCTTTTCGAACGAACAGCATGGGCTGTGGACCACGCAGGACGCGGCACGCCATACCTTCAAGGGATTGAGTCCGTGGGCGATGGACGGCACCTCACTGCGCACGGCCGACAGCCCGGCCAATCGTGAGCACTTTGGTGCGCAACGCTACGCCAGCGGCAAGGTGACCAGCTATCCTCAAGTACGAGCGGTGACGCTAACCGCCACTGTCTGGCCGCTCGAATCTTGTGCGGCCTGACGATGAACGGGTGTAACCGCCACTTCCAGATTCCGGCCAAATCCCAACTCAGTGGGAGGTCGTCGATGGTACGACGGACAATGCGATGGTGCGCATACGCGTGTCCCCGCAGACGCGCAAACAATCCGCCGAATTGCCGGAGTTCTGGCAGGTTCGCGCGATCCGCACCATCGATGCGCGCGGCCGTGAGCAGATGCTGCCGACCTCGCTGGACGATCGTAAACGCTTCAAACCGGCCGACATCGTCCCTGCTATGAGCGCCGCTGGCAGGTCAAAACCAGTTACCGGGAACTGAAGCAGTCGATGCTCAGCACGGAACTGACCTTGCGCAGCCGGACCGTCGAAGAGGTATACGAGGAAATTTGGGGCGTGTTGATTGCCTAAAACCTGATCCGTCGCGAGATTGCGAGCGCCGCATGGCAATCGAAGCTCGACCCGACCGACATCAGCTTCGTACGGGCCTTCCACGTCATCCAGCACGAAATGATGTGGGCTACCGTGCCCCCGGCATTCGGCAAAATACCCGCGTGGCTCACCCGCCTGCACGCTCACCTTGCGCTCGAGACCGCTGAAAAACGACGGGGGCGTAAATGCCCCCGTGTGATTAAAGCCCGACCTTAGCATTACTCCGCTCGGCACATCAAAGATGTCTTAACTGAACGGCATTACGGTCACAGTGTCGGGTTTTAAACCGGAGATCGACGAGACCGCGTGGCTCGTGAAGAAGGCAACGCACACGATCAACGGTAACGGTGGATTCACGACCGCGCTCGACCTCGAAATGCGCGACGATCCGACGATCGAGCGGCACCGGTCGCATTTCAGGAAAAGCAGTAAATGAACTCAGACTAAGATCAGCTCGGTTTTGCCCCGAACCAGTGCCCGATCTGATCGCTTCTCAAGTAATAGAGCTTCACCCCATTCAGAACACGTTCTTCACTGTCCCCACCCTCCTTATACTTCGTCACCATATCCATGATTTTGGGTGACACGGATTTGACGGATGTATCAGGAATAGCAGCAGTCAACGCCGCGGCAGCTACCAGTATAATATTTGCTGCCGTATCGGCGGTCCCATCGCTACCAGCAATGAATGTGACTTCGAGAAGCTTCCCCGATTTTTTACTGACACGGCCAATCAATCCCATTCGCTCGTCAAAATCTGCTCGGACCGAATCCACAGTGCTTCCGCTCTTTTTGTTGGTGAATCGAGCCCGGAAAGGTAAGTCCATTTTTTTCATGAGCTTATCGAACTGACCAGCGTACTGATCGGGGGTCACCCCCAAATCTCGAGCATCGGATTCGCTGCCTCCTTCATCGTCCTTGCCGTCCGCGCTAGATGAGGCGACTACCTTCGAAGCCGCCACCGCCGACTGCGCCGTTTGTTTCTCTCCGGACACGTTGCTGATAGGAGCGTCATGGGTAGACGCAGAGGAAGCCGCTGTGGCGCGCGGCGATGCTGTACTGCTCACGGCTTCCTTCTCGGGAGAGAGTGCCCCAAAGAAGATCATCGACACGATGAATCCGACAACGCCCGCCCCAAGATGGGACGTAAATGCACCGCGTCCTTTGCCTCGCCAGAACTTTGCAAGATACCGCCAAATGACACCCCAGATCAGGATCGTCGCAACAAACAAAAGTAACGCTTTCATAAGTTCCCCGGAATATATGGCGCGAATGCGCGCCTGTTAGAAATTTGTATCGGCGGCAAGCAGGATGAATCAGTGTCGTGCCGAGCCTACTTTCTCCCATGCCGCACCATCGGCGGCAACTGCGCACTGGCGACGCGTACCGGCTTGCATGACCACGCTGCCAAGTGAATAGCGATTGCCGCCGTATTCGCAATGCGGTGTCGTGGCAGCCGCTACGCGCTGTACTGACTGACCCGGCCGGAACGCTTGACGTACAGTGCCGCTGCAACCGCAACCGTCGCGGCTACCGCAATTGTTACCGCACGCCGCTGGCGGTCACTGATGTACCGCTTCGCCTTCGCCCCGTTGTGAAGGTGGTTATTGACGTTAGCTTGCGAGTTACTGTCCTTCACATCGCGGCCGGCAATTTGCCCGACCTCACCACTGCACTTCTGATCCATCGCTTTTTTCTCTCCAACGGCTGGCCCTGCCGTTACAACACCACCTATTTAGCTCGGTTCCTTGCCGCGCTTTTTCCGCGCTCGCTTCGTACCTACATTAATTGTGAAGGGGCTCTCCACGTCACGACTGACCTGCCGGTCGATGCTCGCCCCGTTGAAATCTTGCTGATACGTACGCGACGCCACATCCGCCGCAAGTGCCGCAGCACGTACCGCGGCGGGAGCCTCACGGTATCGGCGCACAAGGTCGGTTTCGTTAACGGACAACTCGGAAATGTTGTGCTTCCCTGTAAGGACGTAAAGCACGTCTACGCCATGAGAAGCAACCGCCTCCAGATATGTGGCATCGGGACGCCTAGATCCACTTTCATAGTTCAGTTGCGCGTCCTTGGACACCCCACCCAAGGCGGCGAAAGCTGTCTGGTTCATCCCAAGACGTTGTCGCTCTTCTTTGAGCCTTCGCGAAAAAACGGTCAATTGGCCACCATATCGACTTACAGGTAGTCAAAAGACCGCCATTCTGCTATTGCGCAAGGTTAACGAAGGGAAGTATATCCCCATGTTTCGCAAGATAGTCCCGATCACGCGGTCACCACGCGGCGTGCTGTCAAGCAACCCCGCCCCCATGCGACTCATGCCGGATGAGCGCCCCGCACTCGAAGAACTGTCCGCTGCCCAGAGTCGGTCAACGTCCAGCGTCGCACGTCTGATCTACCTCTAAGGGGTCGAGCGATACCAGGACAAAGCTACCGGCACAACTACACAAGCGCACGTAAATCCCATTGTGGAACGTTGAGCCATGCGAAATCCCGCCCTCATCGAGCCCGCGATGCGTCATGCCCTGCATAGTCCGAAGCGTCACGAAATGCAAACTGCCCTCGGTTGGGACGACTCCGAGGTCAGCCGCTTCCTGAGCGGGGGGCAAGGCGTCGTCATTGACAAGATCGACACGCTCGGCGGCAGTCGGCTTCGTTCTCGTCACCCGCAAATATCTCAACGCCGTTGCCACACCTGGCGAGTGCCGGCGTGCATTGTGAATGCGCACGACGCGGCGACGGCGAGTGCCGCCCTGGGAGGACCGTATGCGAATCCTGAACCGCTGCCGCACTGCCGCGCGCGACCACGCGTAGCAGCCGCGAAATGTCCCAAACGTTCCGGGAAGTCACTTACCAGTACAACAACGTTGAGTGCGACCACATCTACGTTGTGAACATGGAGTTCGCACGCACCCTGTCGCCGTCCGCGCCCCCGGATCTGCCGCTCAACCTGCCGCTCTCGCAGAACGTGCGCGAACGCCTCTCGCAACAACTCGAGCTGCCCGCCTAGCGCCCTAAACAACTTCCCCTGCTTTCCGCTCGCATCGTGCCTATACGGCGCGAGGGGCCTTTTTTGCCCAAAATAAGGAGATCAGCATGACCATCCTCGCTTACGCCACCGTCGTGATGCCGTTCGATCCGCCCCGCCTGTCGCTCGACAAGCGCCGCGAATACCTCCGCGCACTGTGACGTGCAGACGTCGATCCAGTCTTGCTCGTTGGCACCGCCCCGCGCTCGGCTGCCGTTGGGACGCTGACGCCTGCATGCCCGTCCTGACGCCGATCGTTCTGCACTGAACCTAGCACGTGCCCCTCACCGACATCGATCTGCGCACGACTTGCCACCGCCTGCGCATGATCGGCGACTTCGCTAGGTCAAGCCGAGCAGCAGCAACAAACACAAGGCATTGCTGTCGCATGATCTTCGTGCATGCTGTTCGGCGTGGGCTTTGCGACCGAAATCCCGCGCGTGATATCGGCGCGGCCAGGGAAATGAAACGGAATCGCTACATCACGGACGACGCGCTGAACGCAGTGCGGGCTGCCATCGTTACCGGTGCCGACTACAAGAAATCGTCCCCACGGTCGATCCTCTGTCTGATCGACCTGGCGTACCAGACTGCTCAGCGTATCGGCGACCCTCTAGCGCTCAACTGGCAGAACGTGTCCGATGAGGGGATCTCGTTTCATCCAAGCAAGACAGTCAACAGCAGCGGCGTGCGTCTGTTGATTGAGATGACGCCCGATCTACGAGAAACGCTGGATCGTGCCCGCGGCGGCAAGATCACGTCCATCGGGCCAGTGATCTGCACACATGCCGGAGGCCGCTTCACCTACATCGGCGCGTACTCGGGATGAAAACGGGCTTGCCAGCGGGCACGATCGGCGTATGAGAAAAACTGCGAAGAGAAGGGAAGCACACCGGATCCGAAGTAGCTGATCGGCATGCATTTCCACGATCTGCGAGCGAAAGCGCTGACCGATCCGAAGCGCCAGCAGGGGGCAGCCGCAGCTCAATCACTGGCCGGCCACACGACCGAAAGTATGACGGCGCACTACACGAAGTCGCGCGAAGTGGAACGCGTCCGGCCAGTGCCATTGAAGCATGCAAGTTAGACACTGACGCTCATGTTAGACAAGAAGGCTCCCCGAACTTCCCGGGGAGCCTTATACAGCAAGGGTCTGTTACTGGAACGCCACTTCCGCGAAGCTCCGCAGCTTCCGACTGTGCAGCTTGTCGAGCCCGTTGGTCCGCAGGATCTCCATCGCCTTCACGCCGATCTGCAGGTGCTGGTCGACCTGCGCGCGATAGAACTGATCGGCCATGCCCGGCAGCTTCAGCTCGCCGTGCAGCGGCTTGTCGGACACGCACAGCAGCGTGCCGTACGGCACGCGGAAGCGGAAGCCGTTCGCGGCGATCGTCGCGCTTTCCATGTCGAGCGCGATCGCGCGGCTTTGCGACAGCCGCTGCACCGGCTCGCGATGATCGCGCAGTTCCCAGTTGCGGTTGTCGACGCTCGCGACCGTGCCGGTCCGCATTACGCGCTTCAGTTCCGCGCCGTCGAGCTGCGTGACGTCCGCGACCCCGCGTTCGAGCGCGAGCTGCACTTCGGCGAGCGCCGGAATCGGCACCCACAGCGGCAGGTCGGCGTCCAGCACGTGATCCTCGCGCACATAGCCGTGCGCAAGCACGTAGTCGCCGAGGCGCTGCGTGTTGCGCAGGCCCGCGCAGTGGCCGAGCATCACCCATGCATGCGGGCGCAGCACCGCGATGTGGTCGGTGATCGTCTTCGCGTTCGACGGCCCGACGCCGATGTTGACCATCGTGATCCCGCTGCCGTCCGCGCGCTTCAGGTGGTAAGCGGGCATCTGCGGCAGACGCGGCGGCGCCGCGCCTTCCGACGGCTCGCTGCCGAGGTTCTCGTTGTACGTGACGAGATCGCCCGGCTCGACGAACGCGCTGTACTGGCTGCGGTACGCGCGCACTTCGGGATCGTCGCTTTCCGTCATCATCATGCGGCCGAGCTTCACGAACTCGTCGATGTAGAACTGGTAGTTCGTGTAGAGCACGTAGTTCTGGAAATGCGTCGGCGACGTCGCGGTGTAGTGGCGCAGCCGGTGCAGCGAGAAGTCGACGCGCGCGGCAGTGAACAGCGCGAGCGGATGGGGCTCGCCCGGCGCAGGCTCGAACGTGCCGTTGACGATGCGATCGTCGAGATACGACAGGTCGGGCGTGTCGAACACGTCGCGCATCGCGAGCAGGCTGTCGCGGTCGAGCTCGCCTTCGAGGTGGATGCCTTCGGGAAACGCGAAGTGGATCGGAATCGGCTGCGACGACACGCCGACCTCGATCTTGACCTGATGGTTCTTCGCAAGCAGCCGCAGTTGCTCGCGGTAGTAGTTCGCAAAGAGATCGGGGCGGGTCACCGTCGTCTCGAACACGCCCGGGCCGGCGACGAAGCCGTACGAGCGGCGCGAATCGACGTGCGTGTTGACCTCGGTGCGGACCCGCACGAACGGATAGCACGCGCGCACGTGCTCGGTGATCGGTTCGTGGCGGCGATAGCGCGCGAAAGCGTCGCGCAGGAAGCCGGCGTTGGCCTCGTAGATCGCGGACAGCCGAGCGACGGCGGCGATCGGGTCGTCGAATCCTTCGACGGGCGGGCTTTCCGGGGTCAGCATCCGGTGTCTGCGGCTCAAATCGTTCTTCATGTTCATCACCTCGTCTGATCAACCGACATTACCACGGAACCTTGTCACGCAGACGGTCGCGCCCGCCAAGCCGACAGCCGGATGGCGCACAGTATTTGCTAAAATTGAGCGGTTAATCGGGAGAGTCACAATGAAGCCGCTCATTCTCATCGCCGCTGCCGCCGCTTTTGCCGTCGCCAGCGTCGCCTACGCCGCCGGCGGCACGCCGAGCGCCGACGCTCAGGCCCAGGCCGATGCCAACGAAGCCGCCGGCCTGCCGGATCTCCGGAAGATCAACCGGCCCGGCGCCGAAGTGACGTCGAAGGTCGATTTCGCCGACATCCGCCGCACGCCGAGCTTCCACGAAAAAAGCAAGAACGGCACCGAAGTCACCGAATATCGCGATCGCGGCAAGCCCGTCGAGATCGACGTGAAGTCGAACTTCGGCACCCGCTACCAGATGAGCGCATCGCCGGACACGTCGCCGAAGCCGCACGACGCGAGCATTCCGATCACGCGCCTGCCGTCGATCAACCTGCACTACTGACGCTCCGCCCGCGCCGCGCCGGCCCCGGCAGCGGCGCACGGGCTCTCCCTCGCTTCCCTTTTCGCGACGCACGCGGCACGCGTGCCCGCCCAACCTGACTCGACGTATCTCGCATGGCTGTTTTCACCGCTGTTTCCGACTCCGATCTCGCGCACTGGATGCGCCACTACGCGCTGGGCGACGTCGTCGCGTTCCGCGGCATTCCGTCCGGCATCGAGAACAGCAACTTCTTCCTGACGACGACCCGCGGCGAGTACGTCCTCACGATCTTCGAGAAGCTCACGGCCGAACAGCTGCCGTTCTATCTCGACCTGATGCGCCACCTGGCCGGCCACGGCGTGCCGGTGCCGGACCCGGTCCCGCGCAACGACGGCACGCTGTTCGGCGAGCTGCACGGCAAGCCGGCCGCGATCGTCACGAAGCTCGACGGCGCGGCCGAACTGGCGCCGGGCGTCGAGCACTGCATCGAGGTCGGGCAGATGCTCGCGCGGCTGCACCTCGCGGGCCGCGACTATCCGCGCACGCAACCCAACCTGCGCAGCCTGCCGTGGTGGCAGGAGAACGTGCCGGCGATCGCGCCGTTCGTGACCGCCGGGCAGCTCGCGCTGCTGGAAGGCGAACTCGCGCATCAGGCGCGCTTCTTCGCCTCCGCCGACTATGCGGCGCTGCCGAGCGGGCCGTGCCACTGCGACCTGTTCCGCGACAACGCGCTGTTCGCGCATGCGGCGCCGGACACGGGCCACAACGTGCGGCTCGGCGGCTTCTTCGACTTCTATTTCGCCGGCTGCGACAAGTGGCTGTTCGACGTCGCGGTGACCGTCAACGACTGGTGCGTCGACCTCGCAACGGGCGTGCTCGACCACGCGCGCGCGGACGCGCTGCTGCGCGCGTACCAGACCGTGCGGCCGTTCACGGCCGAGGAGCGCCGCCACTGGGGCGACATGCTGCGCGCCGGCGCGTACCGCTTCTGGGTATCGCGCCTGTACGACTTCCACCTGCCCCGTGCGGCCGAGATGCTGAAGCCGCACGATCCCGGCCATTTCGAACGCATCCTGCGCGAGCGTATCGCGCATATCCCCGCGCTTCCCGAGACCCAACCCGCATGCAACTGATCGAAGTCCCCGCGAAGACCGGCTACGTCTGGTTCCGTCAAGGCATCTGGCTGTTCCGCCGGAACCCGCTCGCGTTCATCACGCTGTTCGTGACGTACATGCTGGCCATTGCGCTCGTATCGAGCGTGCCCGTGATCGGCGCGGTGCTGCCGCCGCTGCTCATTCCCGGCATGGCGGTCGGCTTCATGGCCGCGTGCCGCGACACCGTGGCCGGCAAGCATGTGCTGCCGACGATTCTCGTCGACGGCTTCCATTCGTACGGCGCCGTCGCGACCCAACGGCTGCTCGTGCTCGGCGCGATCTATGTCGCGGCGATGGTGCTCGTGGTCGCGGCAGCGTCGATGGTGGACAGCGGCGCGATGTTGCGCGCCATGGTCAGCACGGCGAGCGACACCGGCGCGACCCCGGACGCGCTCGCGGCGCCGGGCACGGTCGTCCCGCTGCTCGTCGCGTCGCTGATCTACGTGCCCGTCTCGATGCTGTTCTGGTTCGCGCCCGTGCTCACCGCCTGGCATGACATCCCGCCCGTGAAGGCGATGTTCTTCAGCATCGTCAGCTGCTGGCGCAACCGGGGCGCGTTCGTCGTCTACGGCCTGGTGTGGTTCGGCGTCATGCTCGGCACGTCGCTCTTCCTGTCGCTGGTATTGCAGGCGGTCGGCGCCGGCATCGATACGCTCAAGCTCACGATGCCGGTGTTGATGGCCATCATCGGCGCGATGGTCTACTGCTCGTTCTACGCGACCTATCGCGGCTGCTTCGGCGTGCAGGAGCCAAACGCGCCGGCCACGCCGTCGTCGGGCCGCTGATCCTCGCCCCCTCCCTTCGGCCGGCCCACCCGCCGGCCGTCCCTCCCCAGGTTCGGGGACGGACAATCGCCCCCGCCCTCGCGCCCCTGTTCAAGCGAATCATTTGCGCGCAAAATCATTTGCATACAAATCTTTTGCGCCAACACCGCACGCCGTATCATGGACCGCCCGCCCACCCTGCCGCAGACGCTCGACGAGCAATTGTGCTTCGCGCTCTACTCGACTTCGCACGCGATGACGAAAGCGTACAAGTCGCTGCTCGACAAGCTGTCGCTGACCTATCCCCAATATCTCGCGATGCTCGTGCTGTGGGAGCGTGACGACATCGCGGTCAAGGACGTCGCCGCCCGGCTCGATCTCGATCCGGCCACGGTCACGCCGCTGCTCAAGCGGCTGGAAGCGCTGGGCTATGTCGAACGCGTGCGCAGCGCGGCCGACGAGCGCGTCGTGAACGTGCGCCTGACGACGGACGGCCGTGCGCTCAAGGACAAGGCGCGCTCGGTGCCCGCCGATCTGTTTTGTGCGATGCAGCAGACGCCGGAATTCCTGATCCGGCTGCGCACGGATCTGAAGCAGCTGCGCGACGCGCTGGCTGCCTCCGCCGACCGCTGACGCCGCGAGCCCGGCCCTGCCGGGCAATTTTTTTGAAATTTGATTTGCACACAAATCATTTGTGTTCTATATTTCATCCGTGGCCGGTGCCAACATGACTGACCGGACCGCTTCCCTCTATCCCGACAGGAGCTGCACCATGAACATTCTGTACAAGACGAGCGCAACGAGCACGGGTGGCCGCGACGGCCGCGCAGTATCCGCAGACAACAAGCTGGAAGTGAAACTGGCCGCGCCGCGCGAGCTGGGCGGCACCGGCGCCGAAGGCACGAATCCCGAGCAGCTGTTCGCAGCAGGTTACTCGGCGTGCTTCCTGAGCGCGATGAAATTCGTCGCCGGCCAGAGCAAGCAGGCGATCCCGGCCGACACACAGGTCACGGCCGAAGTCGGCATCGGCCCGAATGATGCGGGCGGGTTCGCGCTCGACGTCGAACTGCGCGTGTCGCTGCCGGGCCTCGACAAGGCCGCCGCGCAGGCGCTCGTCGACAAGGCGCACCAGGTGTGCCCTTACTCGAACGCGACGCGCAACAACGTGCCGGTGCGCCTGACGGTCGTCTGACGCCCCGCGCCGCCGAATGCAAAAAGGGCGCGTGCGGCATGCAAGCCGCACGCGCCCTTTTTTGCGCAATGCCGGATCGGATGGCCGGCTACGCCCCGCCTGACGATACTCAGCGGATGGTCATCCAGGACGGACGGCCCGACACGCCTTCGCGATCGAGCTTGCGCATGCGGAACTCGAGGTCGTACAGGTCGGAAGCGCCGGCGAGGTAAGCATCGGCGCGCTCCTTGGCGGCCTGCTCGGCATTCTTGGTCAGCATCAGGAACAGACGGCTCAGCATGAACATGATCGATCTCGCAAATCTAAAGGTCTTTGACTAGGGTTTTCCCGAATTATAGGGAAAACCCTAGGTGTTGACCAGCGTCGATCAGACAGTGCGTCGTTCTGCCGCCACAGTGCGGCGATGGGCGTCGAAGAAGGACCAGATCATCTCGCTCGCATCGGGGCCGACCGCCGTATGGAACGGCACGGCTTCGTCGCCGCCCGCCCATGCGTGGTCGAGCCCCTTGACGTGACACAGGCGGACGACGGAGGCGCCGCCGCGGCGATAGTCGCGGACCTGCGCGCCGTGCTCGTTCAGGTCGACCCGCTCGCCGCCCGGCACCGCGCCGCGGCTGTCCGCCAGCCCGTTCAGCCGCAGGAACTGGATCGCAAGCTGATCGGCGTTCTTCGGCGACACCACGTGATCGCCATCGCCGTGCACGATCAGCGCGGGCATGCCGGGATGCGCGTCGTCCGCGCCAACCAGCGCGTCCACGGCCGCGACCGGGTTCTGGCGCAGGCCGCGCCGCATCACGTCCATCCCGGTGATGCCGGAATTCGCTTCGCCGAACGCCGGCCCGGAATGCAGCGCGACCGCCGCGAAGCGGTCCGGGAAATGCAGCGCGAGCAGCGACGCGAGCCCCGCGCCGGCCGACAACCCGGCGACATAGACGCGCGACGCGTCAAAGCCGCGCGCGTCGACCAGCGCGTCGACGAGGGACGCGACCGCGTGCGCCTCGCCGCGGCCCGCGCGCTCGGTGTCCTCGTACCAGTGCCAGCAGCCGTGCGAATGCGCGCGCAGCGATTGTTCGGGATACAGCACCGCGAATCCGTACCGGTCGGCCAGCAGGTTCATCCGGGTGCCTTGCGCGAATCCGTCAGCGGTCTGCGTGCAGCCGTGCAGCATCACGACGAGCGGCATGCCGCCGCGCCGGCGGCCGGGCGGCACGTACAGCGCATACGCGAGCTGCTGGACGAGACGCCCGATCGCGGGCGCCATCGGATGTTCGCCGCGCGTCCACTCGCCGGCCGCCCACGCGGCCGCTCGTGGTCGGACGCGCGACTCGCGCACGGGCGGCAGATCGGCGGCGGCGGGCGACGCGGCGGCTTCGATCACGTCGATCGCCACACGCTGCGCGCCACGTGCCGCGCCTTTGGCGGGCGGGGACAGCATGCGTTTCATGCCGCCCAGCCACATCTTCGTCAGACTTTTAGTCATCGATCGGGCTCGCAGTCAGAAATTGGGGACGCTACAGAGAGCGTATCGTTCGGAGTTTGTGCAATGCACAATAACACTGTTTGTGGGATTTATCCTGCGCAGGGATAGTTCCCGTTCGCGCAAAAATCGGGCTCCATGTGTGCACGACGCTATACTGGTGCTTCGCCGCTTGTATCCGTTGTAGTCGCTCTCCCCGGCTCGCGCGTTAATTAAGCATTCGTCCCGCCTCTGCCCGCTCTCCTTTCCCGATGTTCGACCTGCCGTCTCACCTGTGGATCTCGATCACCGCGTTCGGTGGCGCCGGCCTGACGCTGCCGCTCGCCATCACGATCGCCGTCTGGCTCGCGCTCGGCTATTCGTGGCAGCGCGCCGCCGGATGGCTCGCGGTCCTCGCGTGCGCGATCGGCGTCGTCGCCCTCACGAAGATCGCGTTCCTCGGCTGGGGCATCGGCATCCGCGCATGGGACTTCACCGGCTTCAGCGGCCACGCGATGCTGTCCACGTCGGTCTATCCGGTTGCGATCTTCCTTGCGCTGATTCGCGCACGCACGCCGCTGCGGCTGCTCGGCATCGCGCTCGGGCTGGCGGCGGGCGTCGCGGTCGGCGTGTCGCGCGTTGCGCTCGCCGCGCATTCGCCGTCCGAGTCGGTCACGGGCTGCATCGTCGGCGCGCTCGCCGCGCTGGTCTTCATCGCCGCTTCGTGGCGCGCCGAGCCGCACCGCTGGTCGGTGCCGGCCGTCATCGTGAGCCTCGCGCTCGTCACCGTCGCGCTGCACGGCGTCACCGTGCCGTCGCATCGCTGGGTGACCCAGGTCGCGCTGCACCTGTCCGGTCACGAGCGGCCGTTCGTGCGTGCGCGCTGGAAGGCCAATCCGAACTACCGCCCCGCGTCGCAGCCGTCGTCGCTGCAGCGCACCGACTCGCAGCCCAGCGCACAGCGCGGCACGCTGCACGCGTAACCTGCGGCACGTCGCCGCAGCCGGTGGCGGCCTGCCCGCCGCCGGGCCCGCTTCCCCCTTTCGTAACATGACCATGCCGCCCGCCGCATGTGCATTATGTCGAGCGTTATAACCTGCCCTATATTACGATTACGGTTTCCGTCATCCGAACCAGATTCGCCATGCGCTCATCCGTCCGCCCGCTCCGTCGCACCCTGATTCGCCTGCTGCCGCTCGCCGCGCTCGCCGCCGGCATCGCGTTCAACGCACCCGCCTGCGCCGCCGACGAACTGGTCGTGTCGGCGGCCGCCAGCCTGACGAACGCGTTCAAGGCCGTCGGCGACGCGTACGAGAAGCAGCATCCCGACACCAAGGTGCTGTTCAACTTCGGTGCGTCGGACGTGCTGATGCAGCAGATCGTCAAGGGTGCGCCGGCCGACGTGTTCGCGTCCGCCGACCAGAAGGCGATGGACCGCGCGGCGGACGAGAAGGTGATCGCGCCCGGCACGCGGCGCGATTTCGCGGCGAACTCGCTCGTGCTGATCGTGCCGGCCGACAGCCGTACCGCCGCGCCGGCATCGCTGCACGACCTGACCGCGCCCGGCGTGAAACGCATCGCATACGGCGACCCGGCGTCGGTGCCGGTCGGCCGCTACACCGAAGGCGCGCTGCGCGCGGCGGGCGTCTGGGACGCGATCAGCGCGAAGGGCGTGCTGGCGGCCAACGTGCGCCAGAGCCTCGATTACGTCGCGCGCGGCGAGGTCGACGCCGGCTTCGTGTTCGGCACCGACGCGGCGATCATGCCCGGACGCGTGAAGGTCGCGCTGACGGTGCCGACCCAGACCGCGATCACCTACCCGATCGCGGTGGTCAAGGACAGCCGGCACGCCGCGCAGGCGCAGTCGTTCGTCGATTTCGTCACGTCGCCGCAGGGCCAGAAGGTGCTCGCGACGTTCGGCTTCAAACCGGCCGCCGGCAAGTAAGAAGCGAGCTGCAACATGCATGACGCCTGGATTCCGCTGCTGCTGTCGTTGAAGGTGGCCGGCTGGGCGACCGCGCTCGACATCGTGCTCGGCGTCGCCGCCGCGTTCGCGCTGGCGCGCTGGCGCTCGCCCGCGCGCGACGTGGTCGACTCGCTGCTGACGCTGCCGCTCGTGCTGCCGCCGACGGTGCTCGGCTATTACCTGCTCGTGCTGCTCGGACGGCGCGGCGTGTTCGGCGCATGGCTCGATTCGGTCGGCGTCCAGCTCGTGTTCACGTGGCAGGGCGCGGTGATCGCGTCGATGGTCGTCGCGTTCCCGCTGATCCTGAAGTCGGCGCGCGCGGCGTTCGAAGGCGTCGATCCGCAGCTCGAGCGCGCCGCGCGCACGCTCGGCCTCGGCGAGGCCGCGGTGTTCTTCCGCGTGACGCTGCCGCTCGCCGCGCGCGGCATCCTCGCGGGCGCGCTGCTCGCGTTCGCGCGCGCGCTCGGCGAATTCGGCGCGACGCTGATGATCGCGGGCAACCTGCCCGGCCGCACGCAGACGCTGTCGGTCGCCGTCTATGCGGCCGTGCAGGCGGGCGACGACGGCACCGCCAACCTGCTCGTGCTGGTGACGTCGATCACGTGCGTGGTCGTGCTGCTCGCGGCGGGCCGCCTCGTGCCGTCGCGCGCGTTGAGCGGAGCACGCTGAGATGAAACGGCCCCCACGCTCGCTTTGCCCGCGGCCCCCCGGGGGAGCGGTCAGCCGGCCACAGGCGGCCCGGCGGAGGCTGACATGAGCCTCGTCGTCGACATCCGCAAGACTTACGCAACCGCCGAGCGCCGCTTCGCGCTCGACGTGTCGTTCGCGGCCACGTCGCAGCGCGTCGTGCTGTTCGGGCCGTCCGGCGCGGGCAAGAGCCTGACGCTGCAGGCAATCGCCGGGCTGCTCGCGCCCGACGCCGGCACGATCGCGCTGGACGGCGAGCCGCTGTTCGACGCCGCGCGCGGCATCGACGTCCCGACCCGTGCACGCCGTGTCGCGTACCTGTTCCAGGACTACGCGCTGTTTCCGCACCTGAACGTGCGCCAGAACATCGCGTTCGGGCTGACGCCCGGGCTGCGCAATCCGCGCGCGAAGGCGCTGCCGCCGGAAGTCGCGTACTGGCTACGCGCGTTCGATCTCGAAGCGCTCGCCAGCCAGTATCCGGCGCAGCTGTCGGGCGGCCAGAAGCAACGCGTCGCGCTCGCGCGCGCGCTGATCGCGCAGCCGCGCATCCTGCTGCTCGACGAGCCGTTCGCGGCGCTCGACGGCGCGATGCGCCAGCGGATGCGCCACGAGCTCGCCGAGCTGCAGGCGCGGCTCGACATTCCGATGGTGCTGATCACGCACGATCCGGACGACGTCGCCGCGTTCGGCGACCAGGTCGTGCAATTGAGCGACGGGCGCGTGCAAACGGCGAGCACGCACGCCGCGTGGCCGACGCGCGTCGCATAGCGACGCTCAGGCGTCAGCCCGTCACCGCCAGAATCACGCTCGACGCCTTGAACAGCGCGATCGCCCGCCGCCCGGCGGCGAGCTGCAGCGCGTCGACGCTGTCGTTCGTCACGACCGCGGTCAGCGTCCCGCCGCCGTCGAGCGCGAGCGTCACCTCGCTGTTCACCGCGCCGACCTTCACGGTCTCGACTGCCCCATGCAGCTGGTTGCGCGCCGACACCCTGACGGCCGGCGCGCCGTCGTCGGCCGCGAGCATGACCCACGACGCCTTGACGAGCGCACAGGCGTCCTCGCCCACCTGCAGGCCGAGCGCCTCGGTGCTTTCATGCGTGACTACCGCGACGATCGCCTGGCCGCCGGGCAACGTCAGCACCACTTCGTCGTTGACGGCGCCGCGCCGGACCGACGCGACCTTCCCGAACAGCTGATTGCGCGCGCTGGTTTTCATGCCGATTCTCCCGATCAGCGCCCAGTCGACATCGAAGCCGGACACCGCGGCGCTTGCGGCGTCGATGAAGCGGCGATGCTCGCGCTCGATCGTCCGGAACGCGGCGATCAGTGCCGCCGCGCGCGGCGTCAGCGTCGTGCCGCCGCCACCCTTGCCGCCGGTGGCGCGCAGCACCAGCGGCTCGCCGGCGAGGTTGTTCATCGTGTCGATCGCTTCCCACGCGCCCTTGTAACTGATGCCGACCGCCTTCGCGGCGCGCGTGATCGACCCGGTCTCGCCGATCGCCGCCAGCAGCGCGATGCGCGCCGAGCCGCCGAGCGTCTGCGCGCCCGCGCGCAACCACAGTTCGCCGCCCAGTTCGAGCGGTTCGGTGCGGGAAGGCGGTTGCGGATCGGCGCTCATCGGTCGGCATGGCAAGAACGGGCGGCCATTATAGTCAGCGCCCGCGCCCGGACACCGCCTTGCCGCCGAGCTTCGGCGGACGCAGGCTGGCGAGCAGCGCTTCGGCGTCGTGCACCGCGCGCCGTTCGAGCGCCGCGCCGTAGCCGCGCACGAAACCGGTCTGGTATGGCGGCGCCGCCAGTTGCTCGAGACGATGCAGCGCGACTACCGTGTCGTTCGCCTCGCCCAGCACGCCCTGCACGCGCGCGAGCGTCTTGATCGTCTCGGTGCGCGTGCGGCGCGAGGCCAGCGACGCGAAGAATTCCAGCGCGTAGCGCAGCCGCTTCGCGTCGATCCGCACCTGGTGGCGCGCGGCGGCGTCGAGCGTCGCGAGCGACGGCGCGCCGTACAGGTGGCCGAACTGCCGGCGCACGCGCTTGGTCACGTGCTGCTTCAGCGACGGCGCGTCGTCGTCCGCGGCGGCGGGCGGCAGCACGAACGTGCACAGCCATTCGAGCCAGCCGAGCGTGAGCCGCGCGTACCGCGCCGAATGCAGCCCCTGGCGCAGCTCGACGCGCGCCGCCACGCACTGCGCGCGCGCCGCGTCGAGGGTGCCGGCCCATTCGGCGCTGTCGCCGTCGGCCGCGATCAGCGCGGGCAAGGTTTCCGTCGAGAACACGTCCCAGTCGCGCACCGTGCCGAGCAGCGCGGCGAGCCAGCGCAGGTCCGTCTCGAACGCCTCTTTCCAGCCGCCGTTCGCGTAGCGCGGGAAGAAGCGCATCAGCGTGCGCAGGCGGCGCAGCGCGACGCGCATCTGGTGAACGAACTCGGGATCCTCATGGTCGAGCACGCCGCCTTCGTTGCCGAGCCACTGCGCGGCGATGTCGCCGGACAGCGCGAACAGCGCGGCACGCTGCGTGCGGACCCCGCTCAGGTCAACGAACTGCGCCTTCACCGACGCGGTCTCCGCCAGCGCGCCCGCGCACGCGCGGTCGATCACGCTCGTCAGCTGGACGAACGCGGGCCACGCACCGCTCAGCTCGCGCGCGGCGGCGAACAGCGCGCGCAGCGCGGCGGCGCGGGCGTCCGGCGTCTGCCAGTCCGGCGCGACGAGACGCAGCTCGCAGTACCGCCGGGGTGACGGGTCGACACCGTGGATCGTGACGTCGTCGAGCGTCATCTCGACCACCACGCCGCTGTCGTCGGCCCACCGTCCGCGCCGCCGCTCGCTGACGAGTCGCACGCGCGCGGCTTCGGGCGGGGACGCCACGTCGGCAGGCACGGGGCGTTCACGCTCGACGGCCACGGCGACGTCCGCCGCCTCGGCCTCGCCGGCGTCGGACGACGGGTTCGAATCGGGCGGGCCGGCCGGCGCAGGCGCCGCCACGACGATGCCCGCGTGTTCCGCGTCGAAGACCTCGCGCAGCGTCACGCCGGGCGCGAGCGTGTGCGTGCGCGCCGCGACGACGCGCCGCTCGTGCGCGGTCGATTCGACCCAGGTCCACCAGCTCTCGCCGGGGCTCGGCTCGGCCTCGACGGCCTCGCACGGCTCGATCGTCACGCGTTCATGGCCGCGCTTCATCCTGACCTGCGGACAGATCCGCCATGCACGGCCAAGCTCGGCGCCGAAGTCGCGCTGCGCGCTCCGGGCCCGGCTCGCCGACGCGGCCGGCCAACCTTCCAACGACATGCACAACACGACTTCCAGCACCCGCGACATGGAGGCTCCCGCTCATGATGAAACGCCGGCGTCTCCCGCTGGCTGGCGTCGTTCGTGATGCAGTCTCCATAGTACACGGCGCAAAACCGCGCGCGCGCCGGGCGCGCGGACGGCCGCCTGTCGTTCTTGCCGTGCGTCAGACGACGTATTGCGCGATGCCGTTGCCGAACGACCAGTCCTCCTTCAGCACCTCGACGAGGCTGATGAACACGTCCTGCGGCCGCACGCCGGGCCGCTCGGCAAGGTTGTCGGCGATCGTCCGGTACAGCGCCTGCTTCTGCTCGAGCGTGCGCGTGTTGTTCGCGGTGATCTGGATCATCACGAGATCGTCGCTGCGCTCGATGTCGAGGTAATGGCGGCCGAACACGAAGTTCTCGTTCGCATGCTCCGTCACGACCATGAAGATGTCGTCCTCGGGCACGTTGAAGGTGCGCATCAGCGCGCGGTGCACGCCGTCGACGAGCGCCGCGCGGTATTCGGCCGGCTTGCCTTCGCGCAATGCGATACGGGTGAATGGCATGGTGGTTCTCCTGGCGGTGACGTTGAAGGATGGAAACGCCACGTCAGGTTAAAGACGCCGAACTATAATGAACAGTCATCAATACATATTTCATTCATTTACATCGAAAATGAAAGTACTCGACCTGGATGCGGTGCGGGCGTTCGTGCTGGTTGCGGACCTCGCGAGCTTCACGCGCGCGGCGGACGCGCTCGGCACCACGCAATCGGCCGTCAGCCTGAAGCTGAAGCGGCTTGAAGCTCATCTCGGCAAGCCGCTGCTCGAGCGCACGCCGCGGGTCGTGAAGCTGGCGGCCGACGGCGAGACCTTCCTGCCCGCGGCCCGCGCGCTGCTGGATGCGCACGACGACGCGCTCGGTGCGATCGCGGCCGGCACGCGCCGCCTGTCGCTCGGCGTCAGCGAGCACGTCGCGGTGCCGGACCTGCCGGCCGTGCTCACGAGCCTGCACCGGCAGGACCCGGGCCTGTCGCTCGAGATGCACCTCGGCACGTCCACCAGCCTGCTCGCGCTGTACGACGAGCGCCGCCTCGACGCCGTGATCGTGCGCCACGAGCCCGGCGAGGACCCGCCGCGCGACGACGGCACGGTGCTGTTCACCGAGCCGCTCGCGTGGCTCGCCGCGCCGGACTGGGCGCCGCGCGCGGGCGAGCCGCTGCCGCTCGCAGTGCTGGCCGGCCCGTGCGGGGTGCGGGCCGCCGCGCTGCGCGCGCTCGACCATGCGGGGCGGTCGTGGCGCGAACGGTTCACGGGCGGCGGCGTCGCGGCGGTCGCGGCCGCCGCCGCCGCGGGGCTCGCGGTCTGCCCGCTGGCCCGCCGCGTCGCGCCGCGCACGCTGGTCGACGTCGGCGCGAAATTCGGGCTGCCGCCGCTGCCTCACTCGCAGGTCGTGCTCTATGCGCGCGTGCGCGACACCCGCTCGGCGGCCGCGCTGCGGCGATTTGCCGACAGCCTTGCAATCTCGGCGTAAACTGACGGGTTTCGTCAGTCCTCCCGCTTACATCCCGTCATGACGCCCGCCGCACGCCAACACCTCCGCGCCAACCTGCTGATGCTCGGCGCCGCCGCGATCTGGGGATCGGCCTTCGTCGCGCAGCGGCTGAGCCTCGACGTGATCGGGCCGTTCCTGTTCACCGGGCTGCGGTTCCTGCTCGGCGCGCTGGTGCTCGTGCCGCTGCTGGCGCTCAACGCGGCGTCGCGCACGCACCTCGCCGCGCTCCGCCGCGCGCCCGCGCTGCTGCTGCCGGGCCTCGCGCTGGGCGCGCTGCTCGCGGTGTCGATCTCGCTGCAGCAGATCGGCCTGCAATACACGCGGATCGCGAACGCCGGCTTCATCAGCTCGCTGTACGTCGTGATCGTGCCGCTGATGGGCGCATTCGCGCGCCACCGGATCGGCGCCGGCACGTGGTTCGGCGCGCTGCTCGCGGCGATCGGGCTGTATTTCCTGAGCATCGACGAGCACTTCTCGATCCTGTACGGCGACTGGTTCCAGCTGGCCGGCGCGGTGATCATCGCCGCGCACGTGATGGCGGTCGGCCACCTCGCGCGGCGCCACGATCCGCTCGTGCTCGCGTGCCTGCAGTTCGCGACCTGCGGCGTGCTGTGCGTCGCGGTCGGCCTCGCCGTCGAGCCGGTCAGCGTCGCGATGCTGCGCGGCGCGCTGCCGACGCTGCTGTACGGCGGCCTGCTGTCGGTCGGCGTCGGCTACACGCTGCAGGTGGTGGCGCAGCGCGACGCAGCGCCCGCGCACGCGGCGGTGATCTTCAGCATGGAAGGCGTGTTCGCCGCGATCGCGGGCTGGGCGGCGCTCGGCGAAACGCTGTCGCTGCGCGCGCTCGTCGGCTGCGCGCTGATGCTCGCCGGCCTGCTCGCGTGCCAGTTGCTGCCGCGCGGCGACGCGCAGAAAAAGGACGAGGACGCGGTGCCGGCGTGACACGCCCGATCCCTATAATGGCGGTTCCCGATTCACGTCCAACCGCTTCCGACAGGCCCGCTCCTTGACGCCCGAACCCGCCGACCTGCTGCGCGAACGCGCAGCGCACTATGCCGCGCAGGCGGCGCTGTTCCTCCGCGACCAGGCGCTGTCGACCGCGTCGCACGACCTGCGCAGCCCGCTCAACGCGATGCACAGCTGGGCGTACGTGCTCGAGCGCCAGCTGGCCAACGCCGATCCGGGCCTGCAGCGCGCGCTCGCCGGCATCCGCACCGGCATCGACCAGCAGGTGAAACTAATTGACGACGCGCTCGACGCGCCACGCGCCGAGACGCGCACGCTCGCGCTCGCGCTCGCGCCGCAGCCGTTCGCGCTGCGCCCGCTGCTCGACGATGTGCTCGCGCTCGCCCGCTACGCGCTCGCCGACGCGCGGCAGGTGACGCTCGACGCGACGCTGCCCGACGGCGCGCCGTCGCTCACCGCCGACCGCGAACGACTCGCGCAGGCGCTCTGGACCATGCTGGTCGCGGCGACCGAAGCCAGCCCCACCGGCGGCCGCGTGACGTTCGCGTGCGCGCGCGACGGCGCGCGGCTCGTCGCGCACGTGGCCTGCCGCGTGGATGCCGCGGCGCTCGCCGATCCGGCCCGCCCCCACGTGTTCGAGCCCTTCGCGCGCCGCGAGATGCTGCGCGAGCGCGATGCGAAACGCGTCGCATGGACGCTTGCGCTCGCGCAGCGCGTCGCGCTCGCGCACGGCGGTACGTTCACGCACGACCGGTTCACCGACGGCGCGACGGTCACGCTCGCGCTTGAACTCCCCGGCGAGGCGTCCGTGTAGGCAAGCAACGACACAAAATATTACATTTGCCTTTCCGGCCCTATACTGACGGGCCTGACATTTCCGGAGTGAATCCTTGGTTCAGATCTTCGCGCTGATCGGCGCGTTGTTCCTGGTGGCCCTCAACGGCTTTTTCGTCGCGGCCGAATTCGGCCTCGTCAAGCTGCGCGCGACGCGCGTCAAGACGCTTGCCCGCAAGCACGGCCTGCGCGGCCGCATCCTCGGGATCGTGCACGGGCGTCTCGATGCGTACCTCTCCGCATGCCAGCTCGGCATCACGCTTGCGTCGCTCGGCCTCGGCTGGATCGGCGAGCCCGCGTTCGCAGCGCTGATCGGCCCGCTGCTCGACCTGATCGGCGTGCAGTCGGAGCAGCTCGTGCACCTGATCTCGCTGGTGTTCGCGTTCTCGCTGATCTCGTTCCTGCACATCGTCGTCGGCGAGCTCGCGCCGAAATCGATGGCGATCCGCCAGTCCGAGAAGGTCGGCCTGTGGGTCGCGCTGCCGCTCTACGCGTTCTACTGGGCGATGTACCCGGCGATCTGGGTGCTCAACACCAGCGCGAACGCTGTGCTGAGGCTCGCCGGCCTGTCGACCGACCACGGCGGCGACGCGCACTACTCGACCGACGAGCTGAAGCTGATCCTGCGCAGCCGCCGCAGCGCCGCCGACAACCCGGCGCAGCCGGCCCGCGGCGCGTACAGCAACGACGAGTGGAACACGCTCGCGCATTCGCTCGACTTCTCGTCGATGACCGTGTCCGACCTGATGCGGCCGGCCCACGAGATGATCGGCCTGCGCCGCGACATCCCGCTGCCGGACAACATGGAGATCGTCGCGCGGCACCGGTTCAGCCGCTATCCGCTGTTCGAGGACGCTTCGCGCGAACAGGTGAGCGGGCTGATCCACCTGAAGGACCTGCTGCTCGCGCGCCACGCGGGCGCGGCGCTCGACGACCTGTCCGACTACGTGCGCCCGGTGCAGTACGTGAAGCCGGACACGCCGGCGCTGGACCTGTTCCGCCGCTTCCGCAAGGGCGCGCCGCATTTCGCGCTGGTCGGCAAGAAGGGCGAGAAGCCGATCGGCTACCTGACGCTCGACAACCTGCTCGGCGCGCTCGTCGGCCAGATCCACGACGAGTTCCGCCAGGGCGACTCGGACTGGACCCGCCTCGACGACGGCACGCTGATGGGCAAGGGCAGCCTGCCCGTCGTGTCGCTCGAGCAGGCGCTCGGCATCGACATCGACGAGGGGCGCGCGGAATCCGTCGGCGGCCTCGTGATCCAGGCGCTGAACGACCTGCCGAGCGAAGGCCAGCGGGTGTCGTTCGACCGCTTCGACGTCGTCGTGAAGAAGATGAACGGGCCGCGCATCGTGCTGGTGCGCGTGTATCCGAAGGTCGCGAAGGAAGCCGACGAATGACGGCGCACGCCCGCCGCCCCGGCCGCCGGCGCGTCGCGCGATGAGCACGCCGCTGCCGCCCTGCTGCGTGATCACGCCGGAGCCGGCCTCCGCGTCGGACGCGGACTGCCGCGCATTCCTCGACCGGCTGTCGGCCGTGCTCCCGCGCGGCGAGACGCTCGTGCAACTGCGTGTGAAGTCGTTCGACGCGGCGGCGTTCGCGCGGCTCGCGGCCGACGCGCTCGCGCGCTGTAACGTAGCCGGCGCGCGGCTGGTGCTCAACGGCAGGATCGATGCGCAGGCGCTGACGCAACTCGACAGCGCCGGCTGGCACCTCGACGGCGCCGCGCTGTGCGCGGCCGCACGGCGGCCGCTGCCGAGCGCGCGGCTCGTATCCGCCGCATGCCATACGCTCGACGACCTGAAGCACGCCGAGCGCATCGGCGTCGATTTCGTCACGCTGTCGCCGGTGCTGCCGACGCTCAGCCACCCGGGCGCGCCGACGCTCGGCTGGGCCCGCTTCGCGGAATGGGCCGCGCAGGTCGCGATGCCCGTCTATGCGCTGGGCGGGATGACCCGCGACCAGCTCGCCGACGCGCGATGCCATGGCGCGCACGGCATCGCGGGCATCCGCGGCTTCTGGTAGCGCGTTCGCGCGCGGCGGTACTCAGCCACTCACGCAAGCATCCCGCGCCACGCGCCGTCGTCGATGCGGCGCACATCGTGCGTCAGCGCATACCGGTTGACGTCGCCCGTCAGCCACGCGACGAGCGAATAAGGCGGCAGCTCGCCGCCGTCGACCCGGTCGCGCGCGCGGCCCGGCGTCTCGAACACCACCATCCCCGCCGGCGCGTCGAACGGCACGCCATCCGGCGACAGGTTCAGCGCGATGCTGAGCGTCTCGCCGTCGGCGAGCCGCCACGACGCGAGCAGCGCATCGGCCTCGCCCGTGCTGCCCATGCGCAGCGTGTGCGCATCCTGCGGGCGGCAATCGGCCAGCCGCGGCGCGATCAGCTTCGCGCGCACCGCCAGCGCCGACTGCACGAAATGCGCGCGTTCGAGATCGCGCGCGGTTTCGTCGAAGATCAGCGGAATCTGCGGCGTCAGCAGCGACAGCGCGAGCGCGGCGAGGCCCGCTTCGCGATCCTGGCCGCTGTCCCGCCACGCGCCGTCCGACAGCACGAGCGACGTCAGCGGCAGCGCCGCTTCGGCCGGGCCGCCCTCGCCTTGCGCCGCCGGCTGGAACGCGGCACCGGCAGCCGTCAGCGCCCGCGCGAGCGTATGGATCGACTGATGCGACGAGATTCCTTCATGCCCGGACGCGTCGCGACCGGTCAGCCGGTGCAGCGCGCGTTCGCCGCAGCCGTTCCATTGCGCATCGAAATGCGTGTCGGCGAGATGCGCCGGATGCCGCTCGCTGCCGAGCACCAGGTGGATCAGCCGGTCGGACGGCACCGCCGCGCGCACGCGGTCCGCGATCTCGCGCAGCCATGTGATGCCGATGCGGTCAGCCTCGCGCAGCCGCAGGCCGTCGCAGCGGTATTCGTCGAACCAGTACAGCGCGTTGTCGCAGAAGAAATCGCACACTTCCGGATGGTCGAGCGCGAGCGGCGGCGCCTGCAGCGGATCGTCGCGGGAGTGGAAGAACGGCGCGGCGTAGTGGCGCAATGCGTCCGTGCCGCTGCCGAACCGCGCGTAGTCGAGTTCGAGCAGCACCGCGAGCCCGTAGCCGTGCGCGTCGTCGATCAGCGCCTTCAGCGCATCGGGGCCGCCATCCACTGCAAGTGGCGCGAACGGCAGGCTGTCGTGCGGCGACGCGAGCAGCTCGAGCGCGGTCACGCCGAGATGCGCGAGCTGCGGCAGCCGGCGGCGCACGCCGTCGAACCCGCCGGCCGCGCGCGGCTGGATCGCGTACAACGCGATGTCTTCCCACGGGCGGCCGCGCCAGAACGTGTGCCGCCACGTGAACGCGCGCGGATCGACGACCTCGCTCGGGCCGTTCAGCCCGTCGGGCTGCGAGCGGGACGCGGGATCGGGAATCGAGACCGCGTCGTCGAGGCGATAGCGGTAACGCGCGCCCGCGCCGCAGTCGGCAAAGACCTCGAACCAGTTGGGACCGGCCGGCAACATCGGCACCGGCGTCATGCCGCTGCCGGTATCGAGTTCGAGCTGGACCTGCGTGCAGCCGGGCGCCCATACGCGGAAATGCGTGCGCGGCGACGTGCCGATCGCGCCGCACGGCTGGGCGCCGAACGGCAGGCAATGAATGTAGTGATGCGCATACGGATCGTGCGGACAATCGGACATCATGCGCTCCTCGTGCGTGCCGGGCTGCACGGATGCGCCGTCGCGGCGGCGCAGGGGGCCTGGCATGCGGGTAGCCAAGCGGGAGAGAGTAGATGAGTATGCGCCGCATATTTTGGTGGCGACGCGCGCGGCCGGAGTTTATTAATAGAGTATCGACCCCGGTTGCATGACGCGCACCGCACGCGAATAGAAGTGCCGCTCGACACACGCGCCCACTATGATGGCGTTCCCGCCCCTGCCCCGGCCGCGCCATGCTCACCGTCCACCACCTGAACAACTCGCGCTCGCAACGCGTGCTCTGGCTGCTCGAAGAGCTGGGCGTGCCGTACGAGATCGCGCGCTACGAGCGCGACCCGAAGACGATGCTGGCGCCGCCCGCGCTGCGCGCGATCCATCCGCTCGGCAAGTCGCCGGTCGTCACCGACGACGGCCGCACGTTCGCGGAATCCGGCGCGATCGTCGAGTACCTGGTCGAGCGCTACGGACAGGGCCGCCTCGCGCCGCCGCCGGGCACGCCGGAGCGGTTCGACTACACGTACTGGCTGCACTACGCGGAAGGCTCGGCGATGCCGCCGCTGCTGCTCAAGCTCGTCGCGCTGCGGATCGCGAACGCGCCGATGCCGTTCTTCGCGCGGCCGATCGCGCGCAGGATCGCCGCAACGCTGCAGTCGAGCTTCATCGACCCGCAGCTCGCGCTGCATCTCGGCTATATCGACGACACGCTGCGCCGCACCGGCTGGTTCGCCGGCGACGGCTTCAGCGCGGCGGACATCCAGATGAGCTTCCCGCTCGAGGCGGCCGCCGCACGCGGCGACGGCGGCGCTCACCCGGCGATCGCGCGCTTTCTCGAGACGATCCACGCGCGACCCGCGTACCGGCGCGCGCTCGAACGCGGCGGCCCGTACTCGCTGCTCAAGTGAACCGCGCAGCGCTCAGCCCAGCAGCCCGGCCGCGACGTTGATCGACAGGCCCAGCACCGCCATGTTGAAGTAGAACGACAGAATCGACTGCGACAGCACCGCGCGCCGCGCCGGACGGCTGCCGAGCGCCACGTCGGCGGTCTGCGACGCGACCGCGATCGTGAACGAGAAATACAGGAAGTCCCAGTAGTCCGGTTCGAGCTTCGTGTCCGGAAACCGGAGCGCGCGCTCGCTGGTCGGCGATGCGTAGTACAGCCGCGCGTAGTGCAGCGTGAAGATCGTCGGGATCAGGAACCACGCGCCGAACAGCGTCGCGCCCGTCACCGCGTAGTGGCCGAGCCCCGCGCGAAAGCCCACGCCCTTGGCCGTCGCGAGCTCGATCGCGATCGCCGCGACGCTCGCGACCGTCGCGAAGCAGATGATCGTCAGCACGGTGGTCGCGTTCTCGTCCTCGCGGATCGCGATCTCGCGCACCTGGTGGTGGTGCGCGGTCACCATGCGCACCCACATCAGCACGAGATACAGCCACACTGCGCAATCCCAGCCGACGAGCGCGCGCACGGTCGAGCGCAGCTGAAGCGGCAGCAGCAGCGCGCACAGCACGCCGACGACAAAGGCCGCCACCAGGCGCGGACGGTTGCGTAATACCTGCGGATAAAGGGTCATAGTGCATTTCCGAAAGCGAATGAAAGGCGTCGGTCAGCCCGGGGCGGTCCGACTGGTACCGCCCCGATTATCGCCATTCCGAACGGTCGTGGCGATGATCGCAAGCGCCTAAGATATTGGGATGACTGCGACCCTTGCCCTCTGCCGCCATCCCGCGAACACCGTCGGCCGCGATTTCGTGGTCGGCGACCTTCACGGCTGCCTCGATGCGCTGCGCGCGCTGCTGCACGAGATCCGCTTCGATCCGGCAGGCGACCGCCTGTTCTGCGTCGGCGACCTCGTCGACCGCGGCCCCGAATCCGAAGCCGCGCTCGACCTGCTCGATCGCCCGTGGTGCCACGTGGTGCGCGGCAACCACGAGGAAGTGCTGAGCCTCGTCGCGCACGGCAAGCTGGCGCCCGACGCGTGGCGCGGCATCGGCGGCGACTGGGGCGCGGACCTGCCGCCGCAGCGGCTGCGCGAACATGCGGCGCGCGTCGACGCGCTGCCGCTCGTGCGCGTGGTCGGCGACGGCCCGGACCGCTTCAACGTGCTGCATGCGGAATTCTTCGGGGCCGACGCCGACCTCGATACGGGCCGCTACGCGCCCGACGTGCGCGAGCGGCTGATCTGGGGCCGCGAACTCGTCCAGGGGCTCGCCGACCCCAGCTGGCAGCGCGGGCTGTCGCTCACGTGCAGCGGCCATACGCCGGTGCGCGCGCCGCTGCGGATCGGCGCGCAGTGGTTCATCGACACGGGCGCGTTCGCGCCGGCCGGACGGCTCACGCTCGTCGAGCCGCGCACCGGGAGCAGCTGGTCGGTGACGCAGGCGCAAGCGCGCGAACGGCATGCGGAGCAATGGCCGTTGCCGTGACGCGCGGCCACGCCTGCCCTGCCGGCCGGTGCTACCCGACCTGACTCAGTTCGTACACCGCATCGATGCCCGCGCCGTTCCAGTTGTATTCGAGATAGGCCGCGTGATGACAGTCGCGCAGGATCGTGGTGCGGAACGCCGCCAGGCATTCGCCGAGCGGATCGCGCACCGACGGATAGACGACCCCCGCGCCGCCCGCGTCGCGCACCGCGCGGCCGAGCGCCTGCCCCGCCGCGTAGTTGAGCGGATGCAGCAGCGCCGGATCGCGGCGCGGCCACGTGCGCACGTCGGCCACGTCGCCTTGCGCGGCCACCGTGTACAGCCGCATCTGCTGGCGCATCGGCGGCTCCTTCGTCGCGGCCAGGAACAGCCCGCTGTGGTAGCGGGTCTCGGCGATCGCCGTGTCGCGCGACCGCGCGCAGTAGAACACGCCGTAGCTGCCGTCCGAGAAGCGGCTGCCCTGCGGATTCAGGTGGGTGAACGCGGCCATGATCGGCCCCCAGCCGAGCCCGTAGCGGCGCTCCCCGGGCGGCACCAGGTCGAGCGTGCCGACCTCGTTGCGGATGCGGTCGTTGGTCAGCGATTCGAGCGCGTAGAGCGCGTCGAAGTCGTCCGCCGACGCGACGCGGTCGAACAGGTTGATCGCCGGAAAGCGGGTGGGGATGACGCGATAGGCGGGCGTCCAGTCGAGGGCCGTGGTCGGCCAGTTCATCGACGCGTCGGGAATGTTCACGCCCATCCGCCTCGCATTGCGTCGAGATACTGGCGAACCGCGACGAGATCGCCGACGTTGCCCGCCAGCATGCGGTCCAGCGCGCGCTTGCCGCCGAACGGCGCCGCGTCGTTCGGGCGCTTGACCCACGCGTCGGCGGCGGCCGATTGCGGCAGCAGGATCTGCAGCGCCTTGTAGATGCCGAGCAGCAGCGACAGCCGTTCGAGCGTGTCGCGCGGCAGGCGCGCCGATTCCGGCGCCGACTTCCACTTGAAGAACGTCGACCGGCCGGGCGAGCCGAGCAGCACGATCTGCTCGTCGATCGTCAGTGCCCAGTCGCGCGCGATGTTGAAGAACGCGCGCAAGCCGGCCGCCGACATCTGGGCGACCGAAGCCTGCGGCGGAACGGGATGCGGGACGTGAGCGGGCCGGGACATGAGCGTTAGTCTCAAAACGAATTCACTAACAAGATTAGTCCATATTCGTATTTATGCAAGGGTCGGCACCCGGCGTTCGGCGCCCGCTCGCGCCGAAATGATATTTTTTGTCCATTATGGACTCCGATTTTATTTTCTGCGTTAATGACGGCACGGGACAGCGCGGATGTCTCCCGTCCGCTCCGGAACCGGACAGACCACGCCAAGGAACGCACCATGAAGAGACTGATTGCCGCCGTTTCGATCGCCCTGCTCGCGGTATCGGCAGGCCCCGCCGCCGCGAAGGACTGGACCACGCTGCGCTTCGGCACCGACGCGAGCTACGCGCCGTTCGAGTCGAAGGCGCCCGACGGCAAGCTCGTCGGCTTCGACATCGATCTCGGCAACGAGATCTGCGCGCGCCTGAAGGCGAAGTGCGTGTGGGCGGAGAACGATTTCGACGGGATGATCCCTGCGCTGAAGGCGAAGAAGTTCGACGCGGTGCTGTCGTCGATGTCGATCACCGCGCAGCGCGCGGAGCAGATCGCGTTCACGACGAAGATCTACAACCAGCCGACGCGTCTCGTGGTGAAGAAGGGCTCGCCGCTCTTGCCGAGCGCCGACTCGCTGAAGGGCAAGTCGGTCGGCGTCGAACAGGGCACGACGCAGGAGGCGTACGCGAAGGCGTACTGGGCGAAGCAAGGGGCGAACGTCGTGTCGTACCAGAACCAGGACGGCGTGTATGCGGATCTGCTGGCCGGCCGCCTCGACGCCGCGCTGCAGGACGAGGTGCAGGCCGCGATCGGCTTCCTGAAGTCGCCGCGCGGCGCAGGCTACCAGTTCGTCGGGCCGGAACTCGTCGACGAGAAGGTGCTCGGCGTCGGCGCGGGCATCGGCCTGCGCAAGGAGGACGCGGACCTGAAGGCGAAGATCGACCGCGCGATCCTCGACATGGTCAAGGACGGCACCTACAGGCGGCTCGCGTCGAAGTACTTCGATTTCGACATCTACGGCGGCTGACGCGCCGGCGCGCCCCGCCAAAAAGACGCGGCCGGACAAGCCGGCCGCCTCCCCTCCCCGCCGCCGTGATCCGGCGGCGCCTGTCGTCCGGAATTCTCAGCCGCCGCTCATCGACGCAAACGTCGGCAGCAGGATCCGGTAGATGTGGATGAACGCCGGCCCGAGCAGCACCGTCAGCAGGGCCGGAAAGATGCAGAAGATCAGCGGGAACAGCAGCTTCAGCGCGATCTTGGCCGCGCGCTCCTCCGCGCGCATGCGCCGCCGCGTGCGCAGCATGTCGGACAGCACGCGCAGCGAATCGCCGATGCTCGTGCCGAAGCGGTCGGCCTGGATCAGCATCGCGCAGAACGATTCGATGTCCTCGACGCCGGTGCGCAGCGCGAGATTGCGCAGCGCGGCTTCCTTCGTGAAGCCGGAGCGCATTTCGAGCAGCATCAGGTCGAGCTCGCTCGCGACGACCGGGCTGCGGAACTGCAGTTCCTCGCACACCTTGAGCAGCGCCGAGTCGAGGCTCAGGCCCGCCTCGACGCACACGGTCAGCAGGTCGAGCGCGTCCGGGAAATCCTCGAAGATCACGCGTTGGCGCGACGCGATCTTGCGCGACAGCACGACGTTCGGCAGGTAATAGCCGATCGCGCCGAACAGCACGAGGATCATCGACAGCGTGTAGCGGCTCTCCGCGAGCCGCGTGGTGATCAGCGCCGGCAGCAGCACGGCCGGCAGCACGATCGCGAGCAGCGTCTTGGCGCCGAAATACACGCTTGCCGCGTTCGGCCCGCGCCAGCCGGCGTTCATCAGCCGGACCCGCAGCGGCGACGTCTCCCAGCCCTCCTTCGGCACCGACAGCTTCGAGATCGGCTTCGACATCTCGGCGAACTTCGCGACCCACTCGGACGCGAAGCCGCCCGTCGAGGCGCCGTCGCCGAGCGTCACGGCGGCGCCGCCCGCCTGCTGCAGGCGGCGCTGCATGTTGCGCGGCACGAAGACGAGCAGCGCCACCAGCGCGCCGGCGAACACCGCCGCGAACAGTCCGCCGAGCATCAGGACTTGCATCAGGTTCAGGTTTTGCATGACAACTCCTCGATCAGAGCGTGACGCATCCGGTCACGCCGCGCGTCAGACATGGATCCGGATGATCCGGCGCATCCACAGCACGCCGAACGCCATCGACACCAGCGTGGTGACGACCATCTTGATCCCGGCCGGGTCCTGCCAGAGCACCGCCAGGAATTCCGGGTTCAGCAGCATCATCGCGCCGGCGGTGGCGAACGGCAGCAGCCCCAGCACCCACGCCGACATGCGCCCTTCCGCCGACAGCACGCGAATCTTGTCGAACAACTTGAAGCGCTCGCGGATCAGCGCGGCGATGCTGTCGAGCAGCTCGGCCAGGTTGCCGCCGGTCTCGCGCTGGATCAGCACCGCGATCACGAAGTAGCGCAGGTCGCGCACCGGCACGCGGTTCGCGAGATTCATCAGCGCGTCGTGCAGCGACACGCCGTAGTTGATCTCGTCGAACGTGACGCGGAACTCGGCGCCCATCGGCTCGGAAAACTCGTCGCTGACCATCCCGATCGCGCTCGTGAACGCATGGCCGGAGCGCAAGGCCCGCGCGATCATGTCGCATACGTCGGGCAGCTGGCGCTCGAGCTTGCGCATCCGGCGTGCGCGGTGGCGCATCACGTACAGCAGCGGCAGCACGCCGGTCGACAGCGCGATCAGCACCGCCACCGGGAGCGGCAGCATCGTGAAGGTGAGCGCCACCAGCACGAGCGGCGGCAGCACGAGGCTGATGCCGACCAGCTTCGCGACCGACCAGCTCATGCCGGACTGCTGCAGCAGCAGATCGAGCGAGTGCACCCGCGGCATCGCCATCAGCAGGCGATCGAACGGCTTCGCGTCGTTGAGCATGCGCTCCTTCAGGATCGACAGCCGCTCCTTCTGCACCTGCCCGCCCGCGGACATCGCGCGGATGCGCGCCTCGATGCGCTTCGCCGCGACGCCGTGCCGGGCGTTCCACCACTGGTAGATGCCCTCGAACGCCAGCACGACTGCGACGAACAGGAGAATCACAAACGCGTAGAAGATCGGATCCATGGTCATTCCTTGTCATCGGAGCGCGGCCGGCGCATGCCGGCCGCGCCGTCAGTTCGCCTCGTAATGACGCGACGGGTCGTAGAGCGCGTCCGGCAGGTTGATGCCGAACGCCTGCAGGCGGTCCGCGAACTTCGGCCGCACGCCGGTCGCGGTGAAATGCCCGCGCACCGTGCCGTCCTTGTCCATGCCCGTGCGCTTGAACGTGAAGATCTCCTGCATGTTGATGATGTCGCCTTCCATCCCGGTCAGCTCGGAGATGCTGACGATCTTGCGCTTGCCGTCCGTCAGGCGCGCCGCCTGCACGACGACCGAGATCGCCGACGCGATCTGCTGGCGCATCGTCTTCGGCGGCAGCGACAGGCCGGCGATGTTGATCATGTTCTCGAGGCGCGTCAGCGCGTCGCGCGGCGTGTTCGCGTGGATCGTCGCGAGCGAGCCTTCGTGGCCGGTGTTCATCGCGTTGAGCATGTCGAGCGCCTCCGCGCCGCGCACTTCGCCGAGGATGATGCGGTCCGGGCGCATCCGCAGCGCGTTGCGCACCAGCGTGCGCTGCGTGATCTCGCCCTTGCCCTCGATGTTCGGCGGACGCGTCTCGAGGCGCAGCACGTGCGGCTGCTGCAGCTGGAGTTCCGCCGCGTCCTCGATCGTGACGATCCGCTCGTTCTGCGGGATGAAGCCGGACAGGATGTTGAGCAGCGTCGTCTTGCCGCTGCCGGTGCCGCCCGACACCAGCACGTTCACCTTCGCGCGCGACAGCGCGTCGAGCAGCTCCGCCATCGGCGGCGTGAGGCTCTGGAAGCGGATGAGGTCGTCCATCTTCAGCGGGCACACCGCGAAACGCCGGATCGACATCAGCGGCCCGTCGATCGCCGACGGCGGGATGATCGCGTTGACGCGCGAGCCGTCCGGCAGGCGCGCATCGACCATCGGGCTCGATTCGTCGATGCGGCGGCCGACGCGCGACACGATCTTCTCGATCACCTTCATCAGGTGCGCGTCGTCGTAGAACGTCACGTCGGTCAGCTCGAGCTGGCCGTGCCGCTCGACGTAGACCTGCTTGAACGTGTTGACGAGGATGTCCGACACGCTCGGGTCGCGCAGCAGCGATTCGAGCGGGCCGAAGCCGAACATCTCGTCGTACACGTCGATCGCGAGCTGGCGCCGCTCGATGTCGTTCGCGGGCAGCTTGTCCTCGTCGAGGATGCGCGCGATCAGCATCGTGATCTCGTGGCGGACCTGCTCCTGCGGCATGCGCGACAGGCGCTCGAGCTCGACGCGCTCCAGCACCGCGGCGTGGATCTCGCGGCGCAGCTTCTGATAGGCCTCGCGCACCATCGCGCCGCCAGGGCCGCCGTGATCGGCGCGCGCCGAGACCGGCGGCACCCGTTGCATGGACAACTGATCGCGCAATGACATGATGGACTCCTCGAATGAATTCACATGGACTTGAGTTTCGGCGTCGCGCCGCGGCCGAACAGCCGGGCGATCAGCGGTTCATTGCGTTGCGCGCCGCGCCCCGCGCGCACCTCGCCCTCGACGAGCTGCTTCGCGCAGCCCTGCAGCGCGCGGGCCACCGTGCAGTTGCGCGCGAGGCGCGAAATCGGGTGCCCCTGGTTGACCGACTCGAGCACGGTGACGGGGTCGTCGGGAATCACGTCCGCCGCGTGCAGGCCGAGCACCTCCTCGAGCGCGCAACGCGTGCGCTCGCTCGCGCGCGCGTTGCGGTTCACGACGAGGCGCAGCCGGTCCGACGTATAGCCGAGCGACATCAGGATTTCCTGCAGCCTGCGCCCCGCGCGCACGTGGGGCATCGTCGGCAGCAGCACGAGCTCGATCTGGTCGCTGCGGTCGAGCGCGACCATCGACACCGGATTGAGGTTCAGGCCGACGTCGAAGATCACGAAGTCGTAGCGCGGCGCGGCGACGCCGAGGATCCACTCGAGCGCGTCCTCGCGTATCTCGGCCGCCTTGACGGGGTCGCCCGCGCCGGCCAGCACGTGGAAGGTCTCGCTGACCCGCGCGACGCTCGCGTCGAGAAACGCGCCGTCCAGGCGCTCGAGCTGCGTGCACAGCTGCGGCAGCGTCGACGGCGGCGTCTCCTCGGTGACGAGGAACGCCGCGTCGCCGAACTGCTGGTTCAGGTCGATCAGCAGCACGCGGCGCTTGAAGGTCTCGGCGATCTCGTATGCGACGTTGCTCGCGACGAACGTCGTGCCCGAGCCGCCCTTGCACGACATGAACGACACGATCCGGGTGTCGCCGCCGTCGCGCCGCGTGCTCTGCGCGGCCGCGCGCTGCAGCGCATCGGTGAGCGCATGGACTTCGAGCGGCCACGCCAGCACGTCGCGCACGCCGGCGCGCATCGCGTCGAGCAGCGTGTGCGGCGACGCGTCGGCAGTCACGAGCATGCAGGTCAGGCTCGTGTGCAGCCGGCACATCCGCTCGATTGCGGACAGCTCGGCCGCGTCGAGCGACGCGCCGTCGACCATCAGCACGTCGAACGCGTCGAGCCCGTCGGTGCGATGCTCGATCTGCGACGGCCGGCCCGCCGCGCGCGTGACGCGGTAGTTGCCGCAGTCGGCGACGAGCCGCGCGATCTGCGTCAGACGCCCCGTCTCGTCGGAAGCCACGAGGATGTTGATCATGTTGTACCCCTCGCCAGTTCGGCAGTTCGGTTAATTGCAGACCGTGCCGCCCGTCGAAGACGCAAGGCTTTCGCGCGGCAGCGTCGTCGTGAACGACGGCATCGTGACCTTGACCTTCACGAACGGAATCAGAGTGGTGACGGTGATGTTCGTCACGCTCACCGTCACGAACTCGCAGGTGCTGCGCGCGGTGGCCGCATCGGAATCGCAGCCCGCCGGCGCGTAGCTGAGCGCCACGTTCGCGGACTTCAGGAGCGGCATCAGCGACGTGATGCGCTTCTTGATGACCGTCGCGTCCGCATCGCAGACCGTCGCGGTACGCGCGCCAAGCCGCATCGCCTCGCTCGCGGTGTTCCAGTAGAACAGCACGCGGCCGAACTCGCAGATGCCGATCAGCACGGTGCAGAAGATTGCCGCGACCATCGCGAATTCGACGGCGGTCGCGCCGCGTTGCATGCGACGGCGCAGCGGGACATGAGCGCGCGGTTTCATGACACTTGCCTCATCACGGTGACGATGTTGCCGAAGGTGAAGGCCTGCAACCCGTAGAACGCGGGGATCGGCTGGTACTTGTAGCCCTTGATCTTGACCTCGACGAGGTTGATGCTGCCCGACGGCGTGCCGGTCGACGCGCCGTTGTTCGAGTCGTAGGTCGGCACGTTTGCGAACTGCGCGGGATCGGACGCGTCGCTGCACCCCGTCGTGTGCGCGGAGTCGCAGACGATCACCATCGAAGTCGTCAGGCCGGGCGCGAGCTCGGTGCCCGACGCACCGCAAGTCTCGCTGCCGTAGACGGCGAGACACTGCGCCGACGCGATCGGATAGGCCGGGTCGCTCGGCAGGAAAGTCGACAGGTAGCGTGCGGCATTGCGCGTCGACTTGGTCAGCGATTCGTACTGGTAGATCGCGCGGCCGAATTCCGCGACGCCGGTGACGAGCAGCACGAGCGGGATCAGCACGAACGCGAACTCGACAGCAGCAACACCGCGCGTGCGGGAACGGCGAAGCGGGGATCGTTTCATGATCGTCTCCGTCACTGGATGAGCATCGGCACTTTCGGGCCGGCCGATGTGGAATCGCCCGGCACGCCTTCCGACGCACATGGGTTGTTCGCTGCCGAGCTCGACGAGCCGAGGTATTCGAGGTGCGCGGTGATGCTGCCGGAACCGCCAGCGCTATTCGACTGCACGGGGTCCAGCATCAGCACGCAGTCCCATTGCAGCACGGCTGTCTTGTGAGCACCGCCCGTGCCCAACGACGAGCAATCGACTTCGGGGGCGATCACGATGCGGCGGTCGGCGCCGTAGCTCTGGTAGTCGCTCTTGCTCAGGGCCGTTCCGGCCGTGCTGATGCCGGTGGTCGAATCGCCCTGATAGACCTGGTTCTGCGACCGGTCATTCAAGAAATGCGCATAGGCGTCGGGCGCGGTGTCGGGGTTCGACGTCTGCGAGAAGCCCGTCGCCGCGTTGTACGTATAGCCGGTGAAGTCCGGCGTATTGCCGCTCGACCCGGCCGTCGGCGCCTTGAAGCCATGTCCGTAGATGCCGAAGCGCGTATTCCACGCGTCGGCGCTCGCGGACATGTTCCCGGGCGAGCCGATCTGCGCGGTGCCCGACGGCAGGTCGCAGTAGTTGCCTGTGAGTTCGTTGGTGATCGACGAATTGCTGTTCGATCCGTCGAGCGCCGCCCAGCCGAAATTCCCGCCCGACCACGTCGTCGCGCTGCCCAGCGCGGTGATCCAGTTGCCGGGCGCGTAGCCGCCCGCCTTCTTGCAGATGAACACGGGAATCGCGCAGTTCGTCTGCGCGGGGCCCACCGTCGCGACGGCCATCGCCGACACCGACGCGTTCGCGATGCTCATCCCCGGCATGGCGTTCAACGCCTGCATGAACCAGTTCGCGATGTTGCTGAGCGACGTCGTGCATTTCACGTACTTGATGCTCGACGGCGACCCGACCGAACCCTTCGGCAGGAACGAATTGGTCAGCGAATCGCTGAAGGTCACGTTGGAATCGGTGTTGAGCTGCACCGGCGCGCCCTGGAAAAACGCGTAATTCAGATGACCGGCCGTGATGCCGTCCGCTTCCGCGATCGACAGGTTGAGCGCGCTCGTCAGATCACGCGCAGCCGCCAATGCACAGGCATCGGCGCTGTTCTGCAGCTCGCTGCGCGTGACGTACAGCTTGCCAAGATCCAGCGCGAGGCCGACGAACCCGATCAGCACCGCCAGCGCGAGGGCGACGACGACCGCGACGACGCCGCGCTGGCGGTGGATGCCGCGAGCGGTGATTCGAGGATGTTGAGCGACGCGGGACATGGCACTCTCCCTGATTGGCTTTCGTTATTGGTTGCCGGACTTGCTGATGCCGATCACGAACGTGTTCGACTGCGGCTGGACCGTCTGGAACGACTTGTCGTAGTTGTCCAGCGCAGCCGCCGCGGCGCTGCCCGACACGGCCGGCTTCGGCGCGTGCTCGGCGGCGTGCGGATCGATGACCTGCGCTTGCGTCACAGCGCGCACCGATTCGCCGAAGCGGCCGTCCCACACCGGCGTCGACGACATGCAGCCGGCGAGCGCGGCGGCGAGCGGCACGGCCAGGGCCGCGCGGCGCACGAATACGAGGTAGGCGGATTTCATGAGCTTCCCCTTGAGTGTCTTCAACGATCGGTGGACGACGGCGCGGTGTTCGCGCCGGCAACCTGTTGCGGGTGACGATTCGCCGGGCTCGGCGGGTTCGCCTGGGTCGCCGCGGCGATGCGGGCCGCGGCCGCTTCGATGCGGGCGACGCGGGCCGCCGTCGCGTCGGCGGCGGCCGGTGCGGCGGCTGCGGCCGGTGCCGGGTCGGCCTTCACCGGCGACGGTGCGGCCGCGAGCGGCTTGGCAGGTTCGGCCTTCACCGGCGACGGCGTTGCCACGAACTGCTTGGCCAGCACGGTCTTCACCGGCGACGCCGCTGCCGCGATCGGCTTGGCCGGCACGTCCTGCGTCGTCACCGGCAGCGCCGTCGTGGCCGGCTGCACGGCCGGATCGGCGTGCGGCGCGCGCGGCGCCGGCAGCGCGGCGGAGGCGGCCGGCGCGTCCGACTGCGGCGCGGGCACCGGGGCCGGCACCGGCGCGGGAGCCGGCGCCTGCGACTGTGGCATCGACTGCTGCGCCGGAGCGGCTCCGCTCGCCGGTTCCCTGCCGTGCTTGCGCAGCCCGCCGCGCCCTTCCATGTTGCCGGTCGCGAACACGTCCGCTTCGTTGGTCCGGGTGAAGCTGTCGGTCGGCAGCGGCAAGTCGGCGGTCTGCAGCGGCTTCACGAGGTGCGGCGTGATGATGAAGATCAGCTCGGTGCGGTCCTGCTGGAACGACGTGCTGCGCGCCAGCGCCCCCAGCACCGGGATTTCGCCGATGCCCGGCACCGCCTTCAGCGAGCCCGTCACGTTGTCCTTGATCAGCCCGCCGATCGCGAACGTTTCGCCGTCAGCCATCTGCACCGTCGTCGATGCACGCCGCGTCGTGATGAGCGGCAGGATCGACGCGCCGGCGACGTTGGTCGCGGTGAGCGTGACGCCCGTCTGCGACAGCTCCGACACCTCCGGCGCGACCTTCAGGCTGATGCGGCCATTCGACAGCACCGTCGGCAGGAACCGCAGCGCGACGCCGAACTCCTCTTCCTGCAGCGTGATCGTCGTGCCGCCGCCGGTATTGCTCTGCGGGACCGGGATGAAGATCTTGCCGCCGGCGAGGAACGTCGCCTCCTGGCCGCTGATCGTCACGAGGTTCGGCTCCGCGAGAATCTTGACGAGGTCGTCGGTGTTCTGCGCGTCCACCGCGACGCGGAACGGCCGGTTGTTCGCCTTGTTCGCCATGATGCCGCTCGCGACGCCGGCGAGCAGGTTGCTCACCAGCGCACCGCTCCACGAGCCGAAGCCGCCCTGGATGTTGAACGCCGAGCCGAGCTGGTTGATCAGCGTCTTCGACACCTCGGCGACCTTCACCTCGAGCATCACCTGCTGCGGCGCGGTCACGGTCAGCATGTTGAGCACGGTGCCGCCCTTGTTGTCGCCGTTGGCGCCGCTGCTGCCCGCATTCGCATAGGCCTTCGCGATCGCGGCCGCCTGCTGCGCGGCCTGTGAGCTCGACACGTTGCCCGCGAGCACGATCGTGTCGGCCGCGGTCGACACGTGGATGTCGCGCTCGCCCGGCATCAGCTGCCCGAGCGACGCCTGCAGGCCGCCTGCGTCGGCGCCGACCGCCACGTCGATGATCCGGCACGCGCCGCTCTTGCCCTGCACGATCATGTTGGTCGTGCCGACCGACAGCCCGAGGATGTAGAGCGTCTGCGGCGACACCATCGTCGCCTGAGCGACGGCCGGGTTGCCGATCGTGCGGTTGCGCACGGGCTCCGGCATCGGCACGAGCATCGACTTGCCGAGCGGCACGCTGACGGACGTCGATTCGCGCACCGCGCCGACGCAGTTCGGCCCGCGCAGCGGCCCGTTCGCGGCGGCGGCTGCGGCCCCCGCGGCGGGCGCCGGCGTCATGCTGATCGTCATCTGCATCGGTCCCTTGCCCATCGCCGCCGGCGCGCTCGCCGGGCCGCCCTTGAGCAGGGCGCCCGACTCGGCGCCGACCTGCGCGACCGCGCTGTACACGTTGAACCAGCCGGCGCACAGAATTGCCGCCACCATCGCGCCGTGCAGGGCGCGCAGGCGCGCCGGTCCGGCTCCAGAGCTTTGCGGTTTGATCTTCATTTCGTCTGATCCCCCGAATTCCCGGCGAAGCGCCGGGCTTGACTGTCAAAGGCCACCGCGTGCGGCCAGCGGCCTGGTTGCTATCCGTGTTGTTGATGTATTCAGAAGCATTCGAGACTGCCGGCCACGCCGGTCAGCACGCCGATGCAGTCGCGCCGCACCGCCGGCGCCGCATGCGACGCGACGTGCACGCGCACCGGCCGCGCACGGGCGGGCGCCGGCGGAGCCGACGGCGCCGCGGGCATGCCGAGCAGCGTGAGCTTGGTTGCGCCGTCGGTGTTCAGCGTCTGCTTGTCGACCTGGTTGCGCAGCACGAGCGACAGCGTGCCGACGCTGCGCGCGACGTCGAGCTTCTCCGCCTGTTCAGGCGACACTTCGAGCGTCACCGCGTTGACGACCTTCGGCTGCGTATCGTCGCGGCTGACCTGCTGCGCGACCGCCAGCACCAGGATGTGCTCGAGCACGATCTTCGAGATGCTCTGCTGGTTGTCGGTCTTGCCCGGCTCCTGGGTGTTGACGATCACGTCGACGTAGTTGCCCGGCAGCGCGAAGCCCGCGACGCCGACAACGTCGTTGACCCGCACCGTGATCGCGCGGTTGCCCGCGCCGATCACGGCGGACAGCCCGCCCTTCGTGCCGATCGGCGCGAGCTTCGCCTCGAGCACGGGCTCGCCGCGCGCAAGGCTCGTGCGCACGACGCGCCCTTCGAGCGACTTGGTGTCGGCGAACGTGCCCGGGGGCACGCTGCCCGACGGCCAGCTGACGGTGCGGATCTGGGCCGGCCCGATCGGCTCGCCCAGGTTGAGGTCGGTGGCCGCGACGGCAACTTGCGTCACGGCGCTGGTGGACGTTTGAACGAGCCACCGCGATGCGAACGCGACGGCGGCGAGACCGGCCACCATGGCGATGATCAGCATCGTGATTGCGCGAGTGTTTTTCATGGCAATGCTCCTCGACAGATCGTGAGTGAAACGGCTCAACCGGAAATCAGCGTGCGGCCCATCCGCTCGCCCGCGGGTGAATGCGGGCTGTCCCGCTCGGGGGCGGAGCCGAAGTAGCCGGCCCACGCCTCATGCAGCCCCTCCGGCGTGACTTCCATCGGATCGCCGCGATAGCGCGCCGACGCGGCGACGAGACGCAGCAGATCGCCCGGGAAGCAGGCGAGGAACGCCTTGCCGGTCGGCAGGTGCAGCTTGTGCGCGAGGTAGTCGAACGCGTCGTTGGCCGGCACGAGGCCGAGCGAGCGGCACATCGCGTCGAACACCGCGTGGTAGTCCTCGATCTCCATCGGCCCGACGTAGAGCTTCGAGCCGAGGCGGCGCAGGAATGCGTCGTCGCCGAACTGCGACGGCGCGATGTTGCTCGAGAACACCGGCCACACGTCGAACGGCACGACGAAGCGGTTGCCCGAGCCGAGCGTCAGCAGGTCGACGCCGCGATCGAGCGGCCGCAGCCAGCGGTTGAGCAGGTCGCGCGGCTCGACGCGCTGGCGGCCGAGGTCGTCGACGATGTACATGCCCATGTTGGCCTTCATGTGCGGCGGCGCCTGGTAGCAGCCGGACGTTTCGTCGTGGCGCAGGTCGAGCTCGTCGAGCGTCAGCTCGCCGCCCGACAGCACCATCGGGCGCTCGCACAGCCGCCAGCGGCGGTCGACCGACTGACCGTCCGGCTGCTGCGCCGCGTCGACGTGCACGAGCGGGTCGTAGATCTGGATGATTTCGCCGCCCGCGTAGATCGCGTACGGCACCGGCACGTCGCCGCGCATCAGCGTGCCGAGGCGCTCCGCGAGGAAGGTCTTGCCGCTGCCCGCGGGGCCATGGATCAGCAGCGGCCGGCCCGCGTTCAGCGACGCGGCGGCGGCATGGAGGAGCGACCGGTCGTACACGACGCCTTCGAACGCGGCCATCAGGTCGGCGCGCTCGATGCGCAGCTTGCGGACCGAATGGACTTCGACCATCTCGAGATACGCATCGAGCGTGACCGGCGCGGGGCCCGCGTAGTTGCTGCGCGCCTTCTCCTCGATCGCGAGCACGCGGCCGGCGTCGGTCAGGCGGAACGACACGTCGAGATCGGTCGTGCCGCGGTGCGTGATCTCGACGAGATGTTCGCGCACGAGGAACGCGAGCACGTCGTCGAGCACCGAGATCGGCAGGCAGTGCCGGTCGATCAGATCCGCGTACTCCGAGCGGCCGTGCATCAGCGTCGACTTGAGCACCAGGCCTGCTACGAACGTGTCCTTGAGCCCGGTATCCGCGAGCGTGCGCGGCGCGCGCGGCATGCGCGGCTGGAATTTCGTGTGCGACTCGCGCGACGGCGCCGGATCGGGCAGATGAGCGATCTGCGCGTCGCGTCTCGGCTCGTTGTGGTCTGCGTTCATGATCGCTCCGTGATCAGCATCGATTGCGCAGGCGGCCCGCTTACACGGCGGCCGCGAACAACATCCCCAGCGTGCCCGCGGCGATTGCGACGCCGTACGGCAACGCCCCCACCGACGCGACCTGCGCCGGCATGTCAGCCGCCATGCCCTGCTGCCTGAGCGCGCTGCGCGCGAGCAGGTAGCGGACGTTCGAGAACAGCTGTCGCGCGCGGCCTCGCCACAGCACCACCGCCAGCGCGCCGACGCCACCCGCGACGAAGGTCGCGAGCACGATCCAGACCGCGAGCGAGGGGCCGACCCAGGCGCCGATCGTCAGCATCAGCTTCACGTCGCCGGCCGCCATCCCGTGCATCAGGTACAGCGGCAGCAGCAGCGCGAGCCCGGTCGCGGCGCCGGCGAGCCATGCGAGCGCACCGGCCCAGGGCCCGAGCAGCACGCACTGCGCGGTCAGCGCACCGCCGAGCCCGACCGCGAGCAGCCGGTTCGGGATGCGACGGCACGTCAGGTCCGTGCTCGCCGCAACGATCACGAGCGTCGTGACGCACAGCGGAATCGGATGGGGCGGCATGACTGGCAACATGACTGGCCTCTTCGTGCGTGGGTTGGTTGATTCAGATTCAGGTCGCGGCCGTGATGCGCGCCGCAACGTCCTGGTACAGACCGCCGAGCGACGTGCCGAGCGTCATCACGGCAACGACGATGGCCATCGCGATCAGCGACGCCAGCAGCGCGTACTCGATCGCCGTGACTCCGCCCTCGTCGTCGATCCATCTCATTACCGCCTTGATTCCGGTTTGCATGGCGATCTCCGTTCGTTCCGTCCTCGGACCGTCGCACATGTGCGGCGTGTCTGCCGATACACGTCCGGGCAGGCCAGCCCGGACGCCAGACCGCGCGCCATGTCATGTGCGCTACAGTTCGTTGCCGATGGTCGTGAACACTCCGTTCAGGTCCTGGCCGACGAGCTGCACGGCGCCGATGATCACCACCGCGATCAACGCGGCGATCAGGCCGTACTCGATCGCCGTGACGCCGCTGTCGTCCCGAAGGAAATTCGAGCGGCAGACACGGGCCAGCAGCTGACGCAACCCGCTGGAGTGCTGCACAAGGACTGTCTGCTTCATGACATGCTCCTCATCGCGTACCGAAGACATCACCTGTTGGATAGAAGGAATGACGGGCGAATCAACCGTGAACTCGCCCGTCGGCGGGTTCACAGTTCGTTGCCGATCGTCGTAAAGACACCATTGAGATCCTGGCCGACGATCCGCACCGCGCCGATGATGACGACGGCAATCAATGCGGCGATCAGGCCGTACTCGATGGCGGTCACGCCGTCTTCGTCACGGACGAACTTCTGAACTTGTTGAACGAACTTGGACATGGCTTTTCTCCCTTCGGATAGCTAAACAAAACCCCTTGCCACCATTGACTCGGGGGACCTGCCTGCTGCTGGCACTGCAAAAAATCAGAACGTGAAGATCGGCCGCATCGGCACGGGCGCGCGGGCGCACATGCCCTTGCGGGCCGTTTCGACAGACGAGGAAATGCGGCTCGGGTGCGCATGCGTGGCGATCTGCCGGATGCGCTTGCCGCCCGAGGCGGACTGGAGGCCGGTCGACGCACGCCGGCCGGACGAATGAAGCGCAGTCGCACGGCGTTGTGCCGTTGCGCTGCGTTGGCGGCTCGCGAGCCGCGGCATGGCTTGGTCAATCATTTTTGTTACCCCCGACTTCGTTCCTGCGCTTTGTTCTGGCGACCGGACGATACCGGCGCCCCGCTGTTCAGACGGCGACTTGCCCAGTGAGACCGGATGCGGCGCTGTTCCGCCTGGCTCCGGACTCCAACCCCGTGGGCGGCGCCGGCGTCGATCCTGGTGTAGTCGATGTCTGGATCGGCCGGACGTCGCGTCGTCGACTTCCGCGAGTCAGCTATCGCAAAGAGCGGGCCAGCCTGCGCCGGATCCCGTCCGGACAAGGGGTTCGGGTCGAGCGGCTGGCGAACGGGGGTGGCGCGGCCTGCCGGAAGTTACGCTTCTGATACATCCGCGCCGCCGCGCGCGGCCGCGCAACCCGCGCAGAGCCCCGCCGGACAAGGCTCAAAAAATTTTCTCGGGATTTTCCCGGATCGCACCGGCCCCGCGGGCACGACGGCCCGTGTGCAGGTTTGCATCGGCCGGCCACGCGAAATGTTTCAGGTCCGCAACACCGAAGCCCGATTCGCCCCGTTCCGCACCCGCCGCCGGCCCGTTTTTGCCGGATTCTGCTTTTTTAAACACACGGTTAAACCTGGGGCGATTTGCATCGCCGGGCGTTTTTTTCTATCAATGGAATGGCCGGACGCTGCCAGAAAGCGAACACGCTTCGAAGTCCGTGCGAGACCACACGATACCAACCGGCTGCGTCGACGACGCAGCCCCCACCTGCAGGCGGGGCATCATGTACGTAGCAAATCGGGGAGCGCGCTGGCGCGCGCTGCGCAGCACACAGTGGCTGACGGCCGACCGGATCGTGCCGTACAGCTGCGCGATGCTGTTGCTCATCGCGCTCACGCTGGGCGCATGGGCCTGGACGACGCACGGCTTCAGCACCGACACATCGGTGCGCCCGGGCGTCGACTTCACGGTGTTCTGGACGGCCTCCGACCTGATCCTGCACGGACAGGTCGGCACGATCTACGACTTCAAGCTCTTCACGCAAGCCGAACAGCTGCGGTTCGGCGCGTACCTGCATCACGGTTTCCTGCCGTGGCTGTATCCGCCGACGATGCTGCTGTTCGTCGTGCCGCTCGCTTTCGTGCCGTTTCTGCCCGCATTCGTGCTCTTTTTCGCGGGCAGCTTTCTATGCTATGCGCGAGGCGTCGCCGCCCTGTCCGGGCTGCGCGCGCACCTCGCGCGACCGCGCGCCGTCGCGCTCGCGGTGCTGGCGTTCCCCGGCGTGTTCATCGCGATCGCGAGCGGCCAGAACGGCCTGCTCACCGCCGGCATCGCGGCGTTCGCGCTGCGCCATCTCGAACGGCGGCCGGTCGTCGCCGGCCTGCTCGTCAGCCTGCTCGCGATCAAGCCGCAACTCGCCGTGCTGTTTCCGCTCGTGCTGATCGCGACGCGCGCGTGGCGGGCGTTCGCCGCCGCCGCGGCCGGCACCGCGCTGTTCGCCGCGGCCAGCGTCGCGCTCGGCGGCGGCGCCGCGCTGCGCGGCTTCGCGAGCGGGATGTCGATGGCGCGCGAGATGATCGTCGAGTACGGCGCGACGTACTGGCAGGTGTCGCCGTCGCCGTTCGCGGCGCTGCGGCTCGCCGGCGCGACGCTGCCGGTCGCGTACGCGGCGCAGGCCGCGATCGCGCTGCTCGCCGCGACGGCCGCGGTCGCCGTGTGGCGCAACACGCGCGACATGCGCCTGCGCGGCGCGGCGCTCGCGACCGCGACGCTGCTGATGTCGCCGTACCTGTGGCATTACGAACTGCCGTGGCTCGGCATCGCGGTGTTCTGCGTCGTCGCCTACGGCCTCGACGAAGGCTGGCTGCCCGGCGACCAGCCCGTGGTCGTGCTGGCGTGGCTGCTGCCCGCGTTCGAGTTCGTCAACCGCCTGCTGCTGCTGCCGCAATTCGGCCCGGTCGTGCTGCTGAGCCTGCTGTTCGTCGTGTTGCGCCGCGCGTCGCTCGCGCCGGGAGCCGCATGATGCAGCTCCATCACTCCGGCCGCGACGCGCTGCCCGCCTTCGATGCGCATCCCGAACTGCCGGCGGCCGGCCCGCGCCGCCGGCCCCACTGGCTCACGCTGCGCCGCGTGCGCGCGTATGCGCACGTCGCGCTGTGCTGCTACCTGCTGTTCGCCGGGATCTACGTCGTGCGCCTGCTGGGCCCGCACGGCGACTCGCTGACACCGCCCGCGTCCGATTTCGCGCCGGCCTGGAGCGCCGCGTGGCTCGCCGCGCACGGGCACGCGCTCGACGCATGGCGCGGCGCGGCGCTGCGCGCGGTCGAGGCGCACGCGATTCCGTCGCTGCACGGCGCGTCGGCCGCGATGCCGTGGCTCTACCCGCCCGGCACACTGTGGATGGCGACGCCGCTCGGCTGGCTGCCCTACACGCTCGCGGCCATCCTGTGGCTCGGCGGCGCGTATGCGCTGTTCGTCGCCGTGAGCCGCCTGATCGTGCAGCGCCGGTCCGCAGCGCTGTGTGCGTGGGCGTTCCCCGGCGCGTTCCTCGCGACCCTCATCGGGCAGGACGCGCTCGTCACCGCGTCGCTCGCCGGTTTCGGGCTGTTGCTGCTGCAGCGGCGCCCGATCGCCGCCGGCATCTGCTTCGGGCTGCTGAGCATGAAGCCGCAGCTCGCCGCGCTGTTCCCGCTCGCGCTGCTGTGCGCCGCGCAATGGCGCGCGCTCGCCGCGTGGGCCGCGACCGTCGCCGGCATCGCCGCGCTCGCGACGCTCGCGCTCGGCCCGGACGCGTGGCTCGCGTTCGCGCAGGCGATCGACGACGCGCGCCGGGCGGCCGGCGCCGCCCCCACGCTGCTCGCACGCATGCCGACCGCGCAGGCGATGGCGGTGCTGGCCGGCTGGCCGCCGTTCGTCGCGCAGACGCTGCAGGCCGTGTCGATCGTGTGCGCGGCGGCGGCCGTCGTCTACGCGTGGCGCGGCAGCTGCACCTACGCGCTGCGCGCCGCGACGCTCGCCTGCGCGAGCCTGTTGGCCGGCCCGTCGCTGATCGACTGCGATCTCGCGTGGTACGGCATCGTGATCGCGTGGTACGCGCGTCACGCATTCGCGTTCGGCTGGCGGCGCTTCGACCGCGAATGGCTCGCGCTGATGTGGGCGGCGCCGCTGGCGAGCCTCGTCGTCGCGCATCTGCACGTGCAGTTCATGCCGCTCGTCACGGCCGTGTCGCTGCTGCTGCTCGTCGCGCGCATCGCGCACGAGCGCCACGACGCGCCATGCATGCCGGACGCGCACGACAGCGCGACCGACACCGATTTCACGCACGCCGTGCGGCCGCGCCACGCGGCGCCGCGGCTTCATTGACATTGATATTCATTCGACCGCCCGGCCGCTGCCGTTCGGCAGCCGGCACCGAAGCGGCAATCACAGGGGAAACGTCATGCGGGCTCACCTTCATACACCGCTCGTCTCGTTGGTCGTGCCGTTCTACAACGAAGGCGAGGCCGTCGGGCACTTCTTCGACGTCGTGATTCCGCTGATGGCGGGAATCGACGGGATTCGCTTCGAGATCGTGTGTGTCAACGACGGCAGCCGCGACGACACGCTCGACCGCCTGATCGCGATCGGCGCGAAGGACCGCCGCGTGCGCGTGATCGACCTGACGCGCAATTTTGGCAAGGAAGCGGCCCTCACGGCGGGTATCGACGAAGCGGTCGGCGACGCGGTGATTCCGATCGACGCGGACCTGCAGGACCCGCCGAGCCTGATCCCGGTGATGATCGAGCACTGGCGCAACGGCGCGGAAGTCGTCGCCGCGCGGCGCACCAACCGCGCTTGCGATTCGTTCGCGAAGCGGACCGCCGCGGGCCTCTACTACCGCGTGCACAACGCGCTGTCGGAAGTGAAGCTGCCGGAAAACGTCGGCGATTTCCGGCTGATGGACCGCCAGGTCGTCAACGCGCTGCGCAGCCTGCCGGAGCGGCGCCGCTTCATGAAGGGCCTGTTCGCGTGGGTGGGCTTTCGCACCGTGATCGTCGACTACGAGCGCGAGGCGCGCAGCGCCGGCAAGTCGAAGTTCTCCGGCTGGAAGCTGTGGAATTTCGCGCTCGAGGGCATCACGAGCTTCAGCACGGTGCCGCTGCGCAGCTGGACCTACATCGGGCTCGGCATCGCCGCGCTCGCGTTCGTGTATGGCTCGTTCATCGTCGCGCGCACGCTCATGTTCGGCAACCCGGTGCCCGGCTATGCGTCGCTGATCTCGGCGATGCTGTTCATCAGCGGCATCGAGCTGATCGGCATCGGCGTCGTCGGCGAATATATCGGCCGCATATACTACGAATCGAAGGAACGGCCCGTCTATCTCGTGCGCCGCCGCTACCAGGCGCGCAGCAAGGTGACGGCGCTGCCCGTGTCGCGCGACTCGCTGCGCCAGGCGGCGGCCGCCGCGCGGGCCGACCTTGCGCGCCGCCGCGCGATGACGCGTCAGCGCGTCGCCGCGCACTGAACGCCGCGCATCGAACACTGCCATGGAGCCCCAGGTGATTCGCGCCCTCTACGCCGCCGAACGCGCGCGGCTCGTCCGCTTCGGCGTGTCGGGCCTCTGCTCGACCGCGATCCACGCGCTCGTCGCGTCGGCGATGTTCGCGCTGGCCGATGCGACGCCCGTGACCGCGAACGCGGTCGCGTTCGTCTGCGCGACCGTGTTCTCGTATCTCGCCAACACGCTATGGAGTTTCTCGTCGACCGTGCAATGGAGCAACTTCGTGCGCTTCCTCGCGGTCGCGGTGTCCGGGCTCGTCGAGACGATGCTGCTCGCGCGCGGCACCGAGGCGCTCGGCCTCGCCGCCGGATGGAGCATCGTCGCGGTCGTGCTGTTCGTGCCGCCGGTCACGTTCGTGCTGCACCGGCTGTGGACTTATCGCTAGAGCCTGCATGCCCGATGCGCGCCGCCCGGCGTTGCCGCCGCAGCCGTTCAACCGACCCGGCGGTGGCTCTCGTCGCCTGACGGCGGCTCCGTCGGCGCGCCGCCGTTGCCGTTGTCGTGATCGCTCAGCCCGTGCTCGATCATCATCCGGTACAGCGTCACGCGCGAAATGCCGAGTTCGGCGGCCGCCTTGTTGATCCGGTGATCGTTGCGCAGCAGCGCGTTCTCGATCGCGGTGCGCTCCGCCAGCGCGCGCGCCTGCTCGAGCGTCACGGGCTCGGCATCGCCCGGGGCCTCGAGCCCGAGGTCGTGCGGCGTCAGCAGCCGGCTCTCGGCCATCACGATGCCGCGCCGCACGCGGTTGATCAGCTCGCGCACGTTGCCCGGCCACTCGTAGCGCCGCATCGCGTCGAGCGCGGCCGACGTGAAGCCGCTGATCTTGCGGCCGCTGTCCGCCTTGTATTTCTGCAGCACGAAATGCGCGAGGATGTCGATGTCCTTGCCGCGCGCGCGCAGCGGCGGCTCGTGGATGCGCAGCACGCACAGCCGGTGATAGAGGTCCGAGCGGAACCGCCCGGACTCGACCGCGCCGTCGAGATCCACGTGCGTCGCCGACACGATCCGCACGTCGACCGGAATCGATTCCTGGCCGCCGAGCCGTTCGATCTTGCCCTCCTGCAGGAAGCGCAGCATGCTCGCCTGGCTCTCGAGCGGCATGTCGCCGATCTCGTCGAGGAACAGCGTGCCGCCATCGGCCGACTCGATCCGCCCGGCGCGCCGCTGGCTCGCGCCGGTGAACGCGCCGCGCTCGTAGCCGAACAGCTCCGATTGCAGCAGGTGGTGCGGGATCGCGCCGCAGTTGATCGCGACGAACGGCCCCTTGGCGCGCGCGGAACGCTCGTGGATCGCGAGCGCGGTGAGCTCCTTGCCGGTGCCGGATTCGCCGGAGATGAACACGCTCGCGTCGGTCTTCGCGACCTTGCGGATCGTGCTGAACAGCTGCTGCATCGGCTCGCAGTTGCCGATCATCCCGTGCTCGCCGATCGCCGCCGCATAGGCCGCGCCGTCGACGCGATCGAGCGCCGCCATGCCGCGCGCATGGCCGAGCACGTGCGAGATCCATTCGTAGGGCAGCGGCAGCGTCACATAATCGAAACAATAGCTGCGGATCAGCTCGCGCACCGCCTGGCCGATCGTCACGCCGGCCTGCGCGACCGAGATCCAGCCGATCGCCGGCAGGCTCAGGCACGCCTTCAGCGCGGGGAAATCGCGCGACGTGAAGCCGGTGAAATCGATCAGCCCCGCCGCGACGCCCGCGCTGGACGTCATGTTCTGCGCGGCGCCGGCCGACTTCGCAATCGAGATCTCCCAGCCGAGCGAGCGCAGCTGCGCGAGCAGCGGCTCGTCGGGCGACTTCGCGATCACGAACAGCTTGCGCCCGGCCTCGGGCGCGGTGATGGATACCGGCGACGCGTCGGATGCAGCGGACGCCGCTCCCCTGGTTGCATCGGGTGACTTTGACACCATCGTTGTTCCCCGCTCTGCGTTGGTATCGCGCTTCGGCTCGCCGCCGTGGCGCGCGACAGACCAGACGATCGAACCGACATATTCGCCGTATTTCCGTCTGAATAAAATACCCCGGCGCGATAATTGCGTCGGTTCGAAGCCTGCCTTAAGCGGTATATCGGCGCCGGCACGGTGCGGCTAGATGGGTGTAATCCCGGTGGCACGGCCGCCGCAAAACGGGCTGGCGCCGCGCGCAGGCGGGCCGGGCATGGGGGTCGGAAACGAGTGCGGGGGCGCGGGGCCGGCAGCCGGCGCCGGCCGCGATACGCCGGGCATGGCGGCTGCTGCCGGGCATGCCCGGCCGGCAACCGTCGATTTCGGGTCTGATCCGGCGCATGCGAATGCGATCGGGGGCGGATCGCGACGATTGACCGAGGTCAATCGTCAGACGCAGCCGACTGATGTGCGGGCGCAACACGGCGCCCGCGGCGGTCCAGTGCCGGTCAATGCACGTCAGCGCCCGGACGTCAGCGGCGCGAGCGCGTTCGCGCGGCCACGGCCGGGCGAGGTGTCGTCGTGCTCCCCGTACGCGGCGACGAGCGCGTCGACGCGGGCGAGATGGTGGCGGTTGTCGTGATCCCACGGATGGAAACCGGGCCGCAGGAAGCTCAGCCATTCGCGCGCGATGCGCGGAAACAACCCGTGGCGCGGCCCGTACAGGAACGCGATCATGCTCAGCGTCCCGCGCACACGGTGGCGCCGGGCGGCGGGGTCGCGCCGCAGCAGCGCGCGGTGCATCAGGTACACCGTCGGCCAGAACGTCAGCGTCGTCGCAAGGAACACGCCGATGCGCACGAAGTAGCGCCACGGGCCCGGCTTCATCACCGTGTTCCACACATCGAACGACACCGACTTGTGCTCGGTTTCCTCGAGCGCATGCCAGACCCACATCTGCCGGTAGCCGTCGACCGAGCCGGCCAGCCGCGACGGGTCGCGCAGGATCCAGTCGGCGAGCATCGCGGTGAAATGCTCGGCGGCGACCGTGTGCGCAAGCTGCACCGAATGCGGCAGCGTGCGCTTCAGGTAGTCGAGCACCACCCAGACGCGCTTGTCGAGCTTGCGCGCCGGCAGCCGGTTCGCCTGCAGCAGCTCGTTGTATTCGACGTGCTCGCGCGTGTGCATCGCCTCCTGGCCGATGAAGCCGAGCACCTGGCGCTTGAGCACCGGATCGTCGATGCGGTCGCGGTAATGGCGCACCGAATCCATGAAGAAGCGCTCGCCCGCCGGAAACAGCAGCGACAGCGCGTTGAAGAAATGGGTGACGTGCGGCCCCTTGCCGTGCCAGTCCTTCGCGCGCTCGACCGGCAGGTCGAAACGCAGGTCGCGGCGCACCGGCATCACGTTGGCCGCGGTGGCGGAAGCGGCTGATTTCATGTTGGTTCGTCTCCTGTCCCATGCTTCGTGCACGGGTCTCGTGCCATGCCGTTCCAGGCCGGTCCACGATATCGAAAATCTTGACATTGACAAATGTAAAGATAGGTCGCGGCGACGCGCACACGCAAGCCGCGCGGTAGACGCGCGCTTCCAAACACCTTGCGGCGCAAACGACGAAAAAGACGGCGCCGAAACGGCGTGCATCGACCGTGGCATTCGAACGCGATCCGGCGTCGCCGGACGGCTCGCGCAGGCGCCGCAAGGGATGCACGCGCCCATGCGGAACCGGATTCATACGCGCGCCCCGGCCGTGCGCCGCGATGCGGGCCATGCGGCCGCCGATCGATCCGGATCGATTCAAACGGGCCCGTCGAGCGCCGTGCCGGCACACGGCGGCGAGGGAACCGCCGACCACGCACGGACGCCCTGCCCGCGCGCGCGGCGGCGCGGCGTCCGCTCGCCTACAATAGCGGTTTTACCCAACCCCATTCAGGAGCAGTCATGGCAGTCATCACGACCGAAACGGGCCTCAAGTACGAAGATCTCACCGAAGGCACCGGCGCCGAAGCGCAAGCGGGTCAGACGGTCAGCGTGCATTACACCGGCTGGCTGACCGACGGCCAGAAATTCGATTCGAGCAAGGATCGCAACGACCCGTTCGCGTTCGTGCTCGGCGGCGGCATGGTCATCAAGGGCTGGGACGAAGGCGTGCAGGGCATGAAGGTCGGCGGCGTGCGCCGCCTGACGATTCCGCCGCAACTCGGCTACGGTCCGCGCGGCGCGGGCGGCGTGATTCCGCCGAACGCGACGCTCGTGTTCGAGGTCGAGCTGCTCGACGTCTGACGCCCCACGCACCGCCATCCGCCGTCCGCCCGATGGAACGCGTCGCGTCCCCCACCGTTGCGCTGCGCCGCTACGATGCGTCGGAAGCGTCGGACCTGCACGACTTCCACCAGGTCGTGCTCGGCGTCGACGGCGCGATGGTGATGGCGGTGGACGGCGTCGGCCAGCGCATCGACCGGCATGCCGCGTGGCTGATTCCGGCCGGTTCACGCCACGATTACGCGGGCCTCGGCGAGAACCGCCAGCTCGTGCTCGACCTGCCCGCGTCGTCGCTCGCGGTGCCGCAGCGGCTGTTCGACGGCGCGCGCGCCGTGTCGATCGATCCGGGCCTGACGGCGCTGGTCGCGCGGGTCGCGGCCGCCGCCGCACAGCTCGACGATCCGGCCGGCGACGCGCAGCGCGCGGCCGCGCATCGTTTCCAGTGGCAGGCCGCCGCGCGGCTGTGCGGCGCACTGCTCGGCGACAGCGGCCTTGCAGCGGCAGCGCCCGCGGCGGGCCTCGATTTCGCGCGCATCGACCAGTGGCTGCGCGCGCGGCTCGCCGAGCCGCTGCGCATCGCCGATCTGGCCGCGCATTGCGGCTACGGAATGCGCCGGTTCCATCAGCTGTTCGTCGACGCGTTCGGCGAAACCCCGCACCGCTACCTGCAGCGGCTGCGTCTCGACGCGGCGGTGATCCTGCTCGCCGACGGCCGGCACCCGCTCGCGGACATCGCCGGGCAGGTCGGCTTCGCCGACCAGAGCGCGTTCACGCATGCGTTCACGAAGCGGTTCGGCGTCGCGCCGGGCCGCTGGCGCGGCGATCGTCATTGAGCGGCTGATTCGCGCGTTGGCGTGGCGTAGAAACTGCGGATAAATCGCGGCGCCTCGTTCTCCATCGACCCCGCCCCTGACGACGTATCGACACTTCGCGCCAGCGTGAAACTTCGTGCGTACGTGCGTCTTACGACATCGGCGCGACGACGACATTTCAGGTCAGCCGGGACCGCGACAGTCGATTTGACGACGATGTCATCGGGCCTGGCCGTCGCCGCCGACCTTCCTGACGACCGTCTCCGCCGCCTTCAGCGGCCGGCCGTCGTCGTGACGCAGCGCCAGCTTGCGGATCGCGCGGCCGGTGTTGCGGTCGACCAGCACCGAATGCGGCTCGCCGCGCGCGAACAGGTTCGCTTCGCCCCACTGGCGCAGCATCACGATCACCGGAAACAGCCCCTCGCCCTTCTTCGTCAGCGCGTACTCCTGGTACGCGGTGCCGTCCGACGCCGGCACGACCTCGAACACGCCGGCCTCCACCAGCATCCTGAGCCGGTCCGACAGGATGTTGCTCGCCACGCCGAGACTCGCGCGGAAATCGCCGAAGCGGCGCACGCCGTCGAACGCGTCGCGCACGATCAGGAGCGCCCACCGATCGCCGACGATGTCGGTCGCCCGCGCCACCGGGCATGGCGAATCCGCGAGACTTTTCTGCTTGGCCATCCGTTCCTCCGCTCACACGTCAACAAGTTGCATTTTAAAACTTCTTTTCCTACACTCACACCAGTTTTAAATTGCAACTACATTGCATGAGGAGCAACGATGGATACTTCCGTCACTTCAGCGACGGCCCGCCCCGCGCCCGACGACGCTGCCGCCGGCGCCCGCCTGTCGACCGCGCGCGTCGCGCTGCTGGCCGTCTGCTGCGCGGCGAGCGTCGCGAACGTCTACTACGCGCAGCCGCTGCTCGATTCGATCGCGCGCGACTTCGCGATTCCGCATGCCGAAGTCGGCGGCGTCATCACCGCGACGCAGCTCGGCTGCGCGCTCGCGCTGCTGTTCGTCGTGCCGCTCGGCGACCTGCTGAACCGCAAGCGGCTGCTCGCCGTGCAGCTGGCGCTGCTGGCGGCCGCGTGCATCGGCGTCGCCGCATCGTCGTCCCGCGTCGGGTTGCTGGCCGGCATGGCCGGCGTCGGGCTGCTCGGCACCGCGATGACCCAGGGCCTGATCGCCTGCGCGGCGGCGCTCGCGGGCGACGGCGAGCGCGGGCGCGTGGTCGGCGCCGCGCAGGGCGGCGTCGTGATCGGGCTGCTGATCGCGCGCTCGGTGGCCGGCCTCGTGACCGATCTCGCCGGCTGGCGCGCCGTCTATCTCGCGTCGGCGGCGATCGCGATCGCGATGGGGGTCGTGCTGTCGCGGCTGCTGCCCGACGCGCGCGCACCGCAAGCCCGCATCGGCTACGCGGCGTTGCTGGCATCGATGGGATCCTTGCTGCGCCGCGATCGCGTGCTGCAGGTGCGCGGCATGCTCGCGCTGCTGATGTTCGCGGCGTTCAGCATCTTCTGGAGCGCGCTGGTGCTGCCGCTCAGCGCGCCGCCGCATGCGATGTCGCATACGGCCATCGGCGCGTTCGGCCTCGTCGGCGCGTTGGGCGCGGCGGCCGCCGCGCGCGCGGGACGGCTCGCCGATCGCGGCCTCGGCCAGGCGACGACCGGCGCGGCGCTGGTGCTGCTCGTCGCGTCGTGGCTGCCGCTCGCGTTCACGACGTCGTCGCTTCCGCTGCTGATCGTCGGCATCGTGCTGCTCGACATCGGCGGGCAGGCGATTCACGTCGTCAACCAGAGCATGATTCTCGGCGCGCGCCCGGATGCGCACGCGCGCCTCGTCGGCTGCTACATGCTGTTCTATTCGGTCGGCAGCGGGCTCGGCGCGATCGCGTCGACGCTGGTGTATGCACGCGCCGGCTGGGCCGGCGTGTGCATGCTCGGTGCGGCGGTCAGCCTCGCCGCGCTCGCGTTCTGGGCGGCGACGCTGAAACGCGCGCGCTGACGACGCGCGCAGCGGCGCTCAACCGGCCTGGATCGCCTCGTCGTAGACGCCGGCGACGCGCCGCGCGATCACCGCGTTGTCGAAGTGATCGCGCGCATAGCGCTTGCACGCGCGTTCGTCCGGCAGCGTGATCGCGCCCGACAGCGCCGCGCCGAGCCCTTCCGCGATCGCGTCCGCGCCCGTCGACGGCAGCACCAGGTCGTCGGACAGCCCGGCGACCGCCTCCGGCAGCCCGCCGACCGGCGTGACCAGCACCGGCGTGCCGGACGCGAGCGATTCGACGGTGATCAGCCCGAAGCCTTCGAGCGCGACCGTCGGCACGACGCTGACCGTCGCCGCGCGATACAGCGTCGCGAGATGATGGTCGGGCACGAAGCCGAGCAGCTTCACGTTGTCCTGCAGCCCCGCCGCGTCGATCCGCTGCTGCAGCTCCTCGGCGAGCTTGCCCTTACCGGCGATCAGCAGCAGCACGTCCGGATGGCGGCGCTTGACGAGGCCGATCGCGTCGATCAGGTCCTCGAGCCCCATGCGCCGCACGAGCCGCCGCACCGCGAGCACGATCGGCCGGTCCTGCGGCAGCTGCAGCCGGTGCCGCGCCTCGGCGGGCGCGAGCGGCGTGTCGAACTGCGCGGTGTCGACGCAGCCCGGGATCACGCGCACGCGTTCCGGATCGATATCGTAGCGGCTCGTCAGGATCTGGCCGAACGCCTGCGACAGCACGATCAGCCGCGACGAGCGCACATACACGGCATGCTCGAGATAGCGCTTCGCGCGCTGCCCGAGCGACGCGGCGCCCTCGACCTGGCTCTCGTCGGCCCACGGCCCCTGGAAATGCGACACCTGCGGAATCCCGCGCGTGACGTCGAGGCCGGGGAACGTATAGAGCGCGAAATGCGACGAGATCACGTCGGGCCGCTCGGTGCGGATCACTTCGCGCAACGCGCGGCGCGCGGCCAGCATCCGGCGCGCGAGCGGCTGCTCGGCCGGGCCGAAGCCGCGGATCGCGCCGCCGGTGTCGTTCGCGACCTGCTCGGAACCCGCGACGAGCCCGCGCACCGTGACGCCCGCGCCGGGCAGCGCGCCGACGAGCGAGTAGTACATCCGGTCGAGGCCGCCTGCACGTTCGGGAAACCAGTGCATGCCGATCTGCAGCGATTTGATCGGCCGGGTGGAATGAGACATCACGATTGCTCCTGCGTGACCGCATGCTCGACGTGCCCGAAGGCGGTCGGCTGCGAGGGTTGGCCGATGCGCCGATAAAGCGCGACATACTGGGCGCCCATGTGCGCCCAGCCGAAACGGGACATCAGGTCGCGCGCCGCCGCGCCCATCGCGCGGCAGGCGTCGCGCGACGCGGCGAGCGCGCCGATCGCCTGCGCGAGCGCGGCCGGATCGTCGGGATCGTCGAGCACGATCCCGCACTCGCGCGTGATGATCTCGGCGCCGCCCGCGGTGCGCGCGGTGACGACCGGCAGGCCGGCCGCCATCGCCTCGAGCAGCGACAGGCTCATCGCCTCGTAGCGCGACGGAAACACGTACGCGTCGACCGAGCGCATCAGCGTCGGCATGTTCTTGACGAGCCCGAGGAAGTGCACGCGCTTGGCGATCCCTAGCGCGCGCGCCTCGTCCGGATACGGGCTGCCGGGCAGGTAGCCCGCGACCGCGAGATGCACGTTCTCCGGCAGCTTCGTCAGCGCCTTCAGCACGGTGCCGAGGTTCTTGCGCGGCGTGCGCAGGTCGCCGACGAACAGCAGCAGGAACGGATCGGCCGGCAGCGCGAACGCCGCGCGGTCGGGCTGCGCATCCGCGAACGCGCCGGCGTCGACGCCGTTGTAGATCACGCTGATCTTGCCGCCGTCGATGCCGAGCCCGCGGATCTCGTCGGCGACCTTCTGCGACACCGCGGTGATCGCGCGCGAGCGCCGGTACGCCCAGCGTTCGAGCGCGGTGTTCACGCGCGTGTAGACGTACTGGTAGGCGGACCACAGGCCCTTGGTCAGCCCGAACGGATAATACGGACTCTTGAACCAGCCGCCGTGCACGAAGTGCGCGGTGTTCACGTCGGCCTTGATCCACGAGATGAAGCCGTTGACGTGCAGCACGTCGTATTCGGCGCGATGCGCGCGCAGCCACCGCGCGCTCTTCAGCGCGAACACCTGCTGCTTGACGAGGTTCGACGGCCAGAAGCGGCCGACCTTCACGGGCACCCAGCGCACCCGGTGGTTCGCGAGCAGCTCGGGCGCGACGTGCGACGCGACGAGCGTCACCTCGTAGTCCTCGGCCAGCGCCGCGCGGGCGATCTCGTAGTTGACGCGGCCCTGCCCGTCGTTATGACGCACGACATGCGTGACGATCGCGATTCTCAATGGTCGGCTCCCGTTAAGGTCGCGGCGGACAACTGGCGCTGGGCCTTTTGCCAGTGCGCCGCGGAAAGAATCGAAAAAATGGCTGTGAACATCAGCAGGCCGCCCGTGCCGATCAGCGAATTCGTGAACACGAGCATCGCGAACGTCGACAGGCACAGGCTCAGGCAGGCGCCGACGAACTTGTCCTTGCGCAGCTTGAACGCCGCGCGCAGCGTGCGGCCGAACAGCATCGCGACGCCGGCGAGGTACAGCAGCGTGCCGGGCCAGCCGAGCACGAACGGCACGTTCATCACGCCGCTGTCGAAACTGCCGTACTTGCCGAGCTCGCCGCTGTCGCTCGACAGCTTGGTCGACGCGCCGGTCGCGCCCATCCCTTCGCCGGCCACGTCGGTGAACGCCGTTTGCGCGAAGGTCGCGTAGAACTTGTTGCGGTCGTCGTAGCTGCGGTCGTCCTTCAGGTTCGTGATCGACTGCAGGCGCGCGCCGAGGCGGTCGGCCACCGGCCCGACGGTCAGCAGCGGCACGCACAGGCCGACCAGCACGACGCCGCTGATGAGGATCCGCATCCGCACGCGGTTGCTCGACTGCACGAGCTGGATCGCGAGCGCGATCACCCAGCCGCCCCACGTCGAACGCACCAGACACAGCGCGAACGAGATGAAGCCGGCCGCCCCCGCGAACCAGCGGATCTTCTGCGGCGCCGCGAACACGAACACCAGCGCGCCCATGATCGCGAACGCGAACGGCCCGGACGAGTTCATCGTGCTGAATACCCGCACGCCATACGGCACGGGCTCGCCCTGCGAACCCATCTGCGAGCCGATCATCCACAGCACGTCCCACTGCGGCATCAGGAAGTACTGCACGACGCCGTATGCGCCCATCACGAGCATGCCCCACATGAACGTGGACAGCAGCACGTCGCGGTACTCGGGGTAGTCGCGCGCATTGACCATGATGTGAAAGCCGATCAGCACCGGGTACACCCAGTTCGCGAGGTCGTAGGTCGCGGCCATCACGCCGCTCGACACGACGCCGACCAGATACGCGTAGGTCAGCCCGAACAGCATCAGCAGCACGGGAATCCCGCGCCGCTGCGCGAGCACGCGGTAATGCCTGAGCAACCCGAACCCGGCGATCATCGTCACCGCGAGCGGCGCGACCTGGATCAGGCTGGTCGGCGTGAACGCGCCCTTCGACCAGTCGGCCAGCCGCCGCACCTCGGGGCTCAGGAACCACACCCACCACATGAAGCCGACATAGCGCGCCGGGCTCTTGAAATACAGCCAGATGCCGACCGCGATGGCCAGCACCGGAAACGCGAGCGTCAGCACCTTGCCCTGGTGCGCGGCGATCAGCGCGGCCGTGACGGTCCACAGCCCGGCCTGCCCGGCCCAGTGCTTCGGGTCGGCAAGCCAGCGGTGCGCGCGGGACGGTTCGTCGGCGGCGATCGATGTACTCATCGCACCCGTGCTCATCGCGACGACGACGGACGGGAATCCGCGAGCGGCAGCGCCAGGCCGGCCGCCGCCGGCGTGCGGCGCTGGCGCAGCAGCTCGCGCGTGATCCGCACGTGCTGCGCGGCGAACGCCTGCGTCGTCAGGTCACGCTCGCGCAAGCGCGCCGCCGCGGCCTGCGCGGTCGCAAGCGCGCGGCGCGGGTCCGCCGCCAGGCCATCGGCCGCCTGGCGCATCGCCCGCGCGTCGAACGGCGGCACGTAGGCGGCCGTGTCGTGCGGGAAGTAGTCGCGCAGCCCGCCGACGTCGGACACGATCATCGGCTTGCCGAGCGCGGCCGCCTCGAGCATCACCGTGATGCCCGACGCATGGAAGTTCGGCCGCAGCGGCACGACGATCACGTCGGCCCACGCATACAGCTCGTGCTGCTTCGCGAGCCCGGACGCCGAGCCGATCTTCACGTTCGGCGCATGCCATTCGCGCGGCACGCGCCGGCGCGTCGCAAGCCGCACGTCGTAGCGCTCGTCGCCGCCGAACGCGGCGAGGAAGGTTCGCCAGTCGCGATCGCGGTCGTTGCCGATCGCCGCGATGCGCAGCGGCCGGCTCGGCGTCCACTGCCGCGGCTCGACGATCGGGAAATCCTGCGTGCTGAGCCCGTAATAAACGAACTGCGCATCGCGCCGCAGGTAGCGGCGGCACAGCTCCGCGTTGTCGCGCGCGAGCGTCGTCAGCACGTCGGCGCGCGCGAGCAGCTTGCGATACAGCCAGCGGCGCAGGCGGCCGTAGCCGCCCCACCTGTCGTACAGCCACACGCTCTGCGCGAGCAGCAGCGGGCGCCTGCCCTGCTGGCCCGCCAGCTTCAGGATCAGCGACGCGGCGAGGTGTTCCTGCTCCGTGTGCGTCCAGATCACGTCGGTGTTGAGCAGCGCGGCGCGGTTGCGCCACGCATGCACGACGTCGAAGCCGAGCGCCGCCTTCAGCGCGCGGCGCGCGACGCTGACGACGCGGTTCTCGCGCGCGTCCTGCGAATAGGTCAGCGTGAATTCGTCCGATTCGGCGTGGTGATAGCCGTACAGGCAGCCGATGTCGTCACCTTTGCGGTACGTGCGCGGATCGGCGCCGTAAAACAGATGGACGTGCACTTTCGTCGCAGTCATGTCAGCCTCCGCCGGGCCGCCCCAAGGAGTCTGACCGCCCCCTCGGGGGGCAGCGAACGCAGTGAGCGTGGGGGTCGTTTCAATTCAAGTCCTCCGGGTTTGGCCGCGCGAGACGCGCGCGGGCCGTTCAAGACGTCACCGGCGGCATCGCCGCGCGGTGGGAGGCCAGGGTCGCGCGGCGGGCGTCGCGTGCGCCGCGGCGCACCGCGCGCCAGTGGTCGCGCACGCGGTCGCGCTGCGCGCCGGGCAGCGCCAGCAGCAGGTGCGCAAGCCCCGGATAGACGCGGGTGCCGACCAGCATCCACCACCACCACGCGATCTCGCGCCGGATCGGCGGCAGATGCTCGCGCAGCGTCAGATGCAGGTTGTACGCGCCGTTGCTGATCGCGTTCAGGGATGCGGCATCGCGCCGGTCATCGTCGAAGCGCTCGGCCGGAAAGTGATCGACCGCGATCGCCGGGTCGTAGACGAGTTTCCAGCCGTCGCGCTGCACGCGCATGCTGAATGCGGTGTCGTTGTGGGTTTGCGCGCCGGCGCCGCGCAGCCGCGTATCGAAGCGCAGCCGCTCGATCGCCGCGCGCCGGTAGCTCATGTTCGCGCCCTTCAGCGTGTCGACCTCGCGCATGCCGCCGACGCCGAGATGATGATTGCCGATGATCTTGCCGGACAGCGTGAGCTGGCCGACGAGCTCGCGCGATTCGTCGAGCAGGCGGCCTTTCTCGTGCACCCAGTCGCGCCCGCCGACCGCGCCGACGCGCGGATCGGCCAGGAACGCGGCTTCGATGCGCGCGAGCCAGTCGGGATGCGGCGCGGCATCGTCGTCGGTGATCGCGACGATATCGCCGTGCACCGAGTCGAGCCCCTTGTTCAGCGCGGCGACCTGCCCCGGCACGTCGACCGGCACGACGCGCAGCGGCAGCATGCCGCCGACCGCCGGGTCGGCGAGGCGCTCGTGCGTCGCGTCGTCTTCCGGGCGCGCGACGACGATCACCTCGTCGGGCAGGCGCGCCTGGCGCTGCAGCGCATACAGGCAGCGTGCGAGATCGGCCGGGCGCCGGTAGGTCGGGACGAGCACGGAAATTTTCATCGTCGATCGCTCCATCCGGTCAGGCGCTCAGGTATTCATGCACGGCCGCATAGCCGCGGCCATAGCCGCGCGACTTCGGCGGCACGCCGTTGAAGATGCCGCCCTGCAGGTCGACGCCCGCGGTGCGCAGCCGCTTGATCGCATCGCCGATCTCGCCTTCGGTATGCATGCCCGAGCGCAGCACGAGGAACGTCGAGCCCGCCATGCGGCCGAAGATCGTCGCGTCGGTCACGGCCAGCACCGGCGGCGAATCGACCAGCACCACGTCGTAGCGCTTGCCGAGGCCTTCCAGGTACTGCGGCAGGCGCGACGACATCAGCAGCTCCGACGGGTTCGGCGGACGCGTGCCGGCCGGGATGAACGACAGGCCCTGCACCGGCGTCTCGCGGATCGCATCCTCGATCGCCGACTGGTCGCTCAGCAGCTCGGACAGGCCCGGCTGCGACGCGAGGCCGAAATAGCGGTCGAGCAGGCCGCGGCGCATGTCGGCGTCGACCAGCAGCACGCGCTTGCCGGAGTGCGCGAGCAGCACCGCGAGGTTGACCGCGAGGAAGCTCTTGCCGATGCCCGGCGTCGGGCCGGTCAGCACGATCACGCGGTTCTTCGCGTCCATCAGCGCGAACTGCATCGCGGTACGCAGGCTGCGCAGGCTCTCGACGCTCGGGTCCTTCGGACGCAGGCTCGCGAGGATCGACCGCGCGCGGCTGCCGCTCTTCTCGGCCTGCGCGTCGAGGCGCAGCTGCTCGGCGCTTTCCGGCACGAGCCCGTACAGCGGCAGGTTGAACATGCGCTCGACGCGGTCCGGATCCTCGATGCCCTGGAACATGTTGCGGCGCAGGAACACGATGCCCGTGCCGAGGATCAGCCCGAGGAACACCGCGGCCGACAGGATCAGCACCTTCTTCGGCTTGACCGGGGCGCCCGGACGCAGCGCCGAGTCGATCAGGTGGATGTTGCCGCCCGTCCCCGCCTTCTGCACCGACAGTTCCTGCACGCGGTTCAGCAGCAGCACGTAGATGTCCTCGGCCACCTTCGCGTCGCGCTGCAGCTGGACCGCCTTCACCTCGGTCGCCGGCAGGCTGCGGAAGCGGTTCGAGAACTTGTCCTTCTCGGCCTGCAACTGGCCGAGCTGCTGCTTCGCGGCGATCACCATCGGATGCGAATCGGTGAAGCGCTGCGCGAGCGACGCGAGCTGCAGGCGCTGCGCGGCGATCTGCTGCTCGTACTGCACGCTGCCCTCGAGGTAGACCTTCGCCTCGTCGCTCGCGTTGATCGAGCCGGACGTGCGCTGGTACTGGGTCAGCGCGGCCTCGGCGCGCTCGAGGTCCGCCTTCAGGCGCGGTTCCTCGCCCTTCAGGAAGTCGAGCATCTTGGTCGCCTCGGCCTGCTTCGCGACCACGTGCTGGTTCAGGTACGACTGCGCGAGCGCGTTGGCGATCGCCGCCGTCTGCTCCGGGTCCTGGCCTTCGAGCGAGATCTGCACGACGCCGGTCTGCTTGCCCTGCTCGGTCACCTGGATGCCGGTCTGGAACCCGGTGATCGCGTCGAGGTCGTTGTACCGGACCACCGTGAACTGCGTGCCCGGGCGCGCGGTCAGCTTCGACACCATCAGCGTCACGCCGCCGCCCTGCTCGGCCTCGCCGACGCGGCCGGAGAGGATCCGGCCGCCGTTCTCGTCGGCGAGCGTGTAGCTGCCGTTCGGCCCCGCGGTCAGCGTCAGCTTCTTGCCTTCGAGCGCCGGCACGACGTTGACCGTGTCGATGTCGGCGATCTCGCCGCCCCACGCGTACGACTTCAGGCCGAGCCACGGCCTGGCCGGTTCGCCCGGCGTCGCGAGGCGCGCGGCCAGGCTGCCGAGCAGCGGAATCGTCTTCGGCGTCACCGAGAAGTTCAGCTTGAACTGCTCGACCACCGGCGCGACGACGCCGCGGCTCTTGATGATCTCGATTTCCGCGTCGGTCGGCGCCTGCTGCGGGCCGCTGTTGATGACGGCGCCCGTCTGCGTCTGCGTGAGCGCCTGCGACGTGTTGTCGTTGCCCTCGACCCGCACGTGCACGTCGGCCTGGTACACCGGCTTCGCGATGAAGCAGTAGAGGCCGGCGAGCGCGACGACGGTCACCGCGATGCCGAGCAGCGTCCAGAAATCGTCGAAGATCACCTGGATCAACTGACCGAGCACGACGTCTTCTTCCTCGGTCTTCGCGGTCATGCCCGCGTAGGATTGTTTCGCTTGCGTGTTCACCATACGTTCCCGCTTGAGTTGGGCCGGGGCGATGACGCCGCCCCGGCGGTGGGTGCGCCGCCGGGATGCTTCCCCGGCGCGCCGTCCCACGATTCGTCAACGCACGATCTGCCTCATGTAGAAGATCGTCTGGATCGTCGGCAGCACCTGCTGCAGCACGCGGTTGAACTGCACCGAACCCGCCGTGTCGACGTACACGACATCGAGCGGCTGCAGCTGGAAGCGGCTCGACAGCATCAGCGCGTCAGGCTGCGTCATGTCGAGCCGGAACACTTCCGGTTTGGTCGGGTTGTCGCGCGTGCCGCGCATCACGTAGATCTTGCGCGGGTTCGCGTCGGTATCGAGGATGCCGCCGCCCGACGTCAGCGCGTCGGCGATCGTCAGCTTGCCCTTCATCATCGGCACCGCGACCGGCGTCTTCACTTCGCCCATGATGTACACGCGGCTGTCGCTGCGGTCCGGCACGTTGACGATGTCGCCCGGCTGCAGCATCACGTTCTGCGACACCTCGCCGCGATCGAGCACGCCGTTCGCGTCGAGCGTGTAGAACTTGCCGTCGCGCGTCAGGCGCACGCGCTGCAGGTCGGCCTCGGTGGTCGAGCCGCCCGAGCGCGAGATCGCGTCGACGAGCGTGAGCGGCACGTCGCTCACCGCGAGCGGGCCCGGCTGCTTCACCTCGCCGGTGACCTGCACCTTCTGGCTGCGGAACGACAGCACGCGCACGTCGATCTGCGGATTCTTCACGTAGCGCGCGAGGCTCGTGGCCAGCTCTTCGCGCACCTGCGCGATCGTCTTGCCCGCCGCGCGGATGCGGCCGACGAACGGGAAGAAGATCGTGCCGTCCGCGCCGACCGTCTGGCCGTACGGATCGGCCTGGCCCGGCAGCGCCGTCGTATACGGCTGCTGCAGCGCGCCGGCGACCGTCTGCGTCGTGTTGCCGCCGCTCGAGAACGACTGGCCCTGCGGCGTCGTCAGCTCGGGGTGGTCCCACACCGTCACGCCGAGGATGTCCTGCGGCCCGATGCGGTACACGTATTGCGACGGGTCCGTGAAGCGCGACGGCGGCAGCGGATGCGACACGCGCTGCTGCTGGAGCTGGTCCATGATCAGCTTCGCGTCGATGTAGTGGACCGTGTAGGTCTCGGACGGTTGCGCGCGCTCTTCTTCCTTCAGGCGCGACGCATCGAGGTAGTTGCCCGGCGCGGTTGCGCAGGCCGACAGGAACGTCGTCAGCGCAACGGCAAGCGCCACGGGGCGCAGCGTACGATTCAGCATAGTTTTTGCAGCCATCCTTGAACCAGACGTTCGATCAATGTGTAGCTTCGGCGATAGCCGGCTTCGGAGCCGCCATGCGGATCGGCGATCTCGGCGTCTTCCCACTTGCCGAGCAGATGCACCTTGCCGCGCGAGAACCGGTCGATCGACTCGACCGCCGCGATCTGCGGGCGCTCGCTGACGAGGATCAGGTCGGCGTCGCGCACGAGGTCGCGGGACAGGCGCCGCGAGCGATGCGTCGTCGCGTCGACGCCGCGCTCGGCGAGCAGCCGGCACATCACCGGATCGATGCCGTCGCCGACGTTCGCATCGACGCCCGCCGAGTGGAATGCCACACGCGGCCCGCCGCGCGTGGCGGCATGCGACTTGAACAGCAGCTCCGCCGCCGGACTGCGGCAGACGTTGGCGTGGCAGACGATCAGGATGTTTCGGAACATGGCGTATGACCGGCCTCACGCGTTCGCGCGGGCGGCTCCGGAAATGCGTGCGGCGAGCGCCTGGCGCGAGCCAGGCCGGCCGATCGGGTGATATTCGATGCCCTGCTCGCTCATCGCGTCGGGCTCGTACAGGTTGCGGCCGTCGAAGATCACGGGCGACTTCCACAGCCGGCCGAGCGCGGTGAAGTCCGGGCTCTTGAACGCCTTCCATTCGGTGACGATCACGAGCGCATCGGCGTCGCGCGCGACCTGCGATTCGTCGTCGACATACGCGAGGCGTTCGAGCCAGCTCGGGTGGCTCGCGAGATCGAGCGCGATCACGCGCTGCGCCTCGTGCTGCGCGACCGGGTCGTACGCGCTCACGCGCGCGCCGCGCGACAGCAGCTCGGCGATCAGCGCGCGGCTCGGCGCCTCGCGCATGTCGTCGGTGTTCGGCTTGAACGCGAGGCCCCAGATGCCGAACGTGCGGCCCGTCAGGTCCTCGCCGAAGCGCGCGACGATCTTCTCGGCGAGCACGCGCTTCTGCCCGGCGTTCACCGCCGACACCGCCTTCAGGATCTGCAGCGACTGGCCGTGGTCATCGGCGGTGCGGATCAGCGCCTCGACGTCCTTCGGGAAGCACGAGCCGCCGTAGCCGCAGCCCGCGTACAGGAAGTGGTAGCCGATGCGCGGATCGGAACCGATCCCGCGGCGCACCGCCTCGATGTCCGCGCCGAAGCGGTCCGCGAGGTTCGCGAGCTCGTTCATGAACGAGATGCGGGTCGCGAGCATCGCGTTCGCCGCGTACTTCGTGAACTCGGCCGAGCGCACGTCCATGTACAGCGTGCGCTCGTGGTTGCGGTTGAACGGCGCATAGAGCTTCTTCATCAGCTCGCGCGCGCGCTCGCCCGGCACGTCGTCGTCGCAGCCGATCACGATGCGGTCCGGCCGCGTGAAATCGTCGACCGCCGCGCCTTCCTTCAGGAATTCCGGATTCGACACGACCGAGAACATCTGGTCGCCGCCGCGCTTCGCGAGCGCCTCGGCGACCGCGGCGCGCACGCGCTCGGCGGTGCCGACGGGCACGGTCGACTTGTCGACGATCACCTTGAAGCCGGTCATGTGGCGGCCGATGTTGCGCGCGGCGGCGAGCACGTACTGCAGGTCGGCGGAGCCGTCCTCGTCGGGCGGTGTGCCGACCGCGATGAACTGCACGTCGCCGTGCGCGACCGCGGCCTCGACGTCGGTCGAGAAGCGCAGGCGGCCCGCCGAGCGGTTGCGCGCGATGATCTCCTTGAGGCCCGGCTCGTGAATCGGCACGCCGCCGTCGTTGAGGATGTCGATCTTGCGCTGATCGACGTCGAGACAGAACACGTCGTGCCCGATGTCGGCAAGACAGGCGCCGGTGACGAGACCTACGTAACCGCTGCCGATGATAGTCAGATTCATGATGTGTCGACCTCTTGACCAGTGATTCGAAATTCGGAGCAGGCAGCCTGCCCGCTCAATACGCGTTGCTGCCGGTGAAGCCTTTCCAGAGCGTCAGCGCGACGATCTTGATGTCGAGCCAGAACGACCAGTTCTGCATGTAGTAGAGATCGAGCTTCACGCGCCCCATCATCTTCTCGATCTGGTCGGTCTCGCCGCGAAAGCCGTTGATCTGCGCCCAGCCCGTGATGCCCGGCTTGATCCGGTAGCGGAACATGTAGCCCCGCACCAGATCCTTGTAGATGTCGTCATGCGCGAGCGCGTGCGGGCGCGGGCCGACGACGGACATCTCGCCCCTCAGCACGTTGATGAACTGCGGCAGCTCATCGAGGCTCGTGCGGCGCAGGAAGCGGCCGACCGGCGTCACGCGCGCGTCGTGCTTCGTCGCCTGGGTGACCTGGCCCGCATGCTCCTGATGCACCTTCATCGAGCGGAACTTGTAGATCTCGAACTCGTTGCCGTCGATGCCCTTGCGCTTCTGCCGGAAGAACACCGGCCCCGGCGAGGTCGCCTTGATCAGCAGCGCGATCAGCAGCATCACGGGCGCGAGCACCACGAGCGCGTTCAGCGCGAACAGCCGGTCGAACACGAACTTCGGCAGGATCCGCAAGTCGGTGATCGGCGACGCCGCGAGGTTGATCGCCGGCACGCCGAGCAGGTCGACGACTTCCTGGTTGAAGAACGACACGGCGCGCACGTCCGGGATGAAGCGGATGTTGACGAAGTCGTCGCGGAACACCGTCACGATCCGGTTGATCTGCGGCTCCTCCGACAGCGGCAGCGCGAGCCACAGTTCGCGAATCGCGCGGCTGCGCACGAGGCGCACGAGCGTGTCGAACCGGCGCTCGATCGCCACGTCGTCGAGCGTCGCCTCTCCGGGCGGCGCGCTTTCGTCGTACACGCACACCGGGTTGAAGCCGGCCTCCGGCCGTGCGCGCATCTGCGCGATCAGCCGCCGCGTCGCGGGCGCGTCGCCGACCAGCGCGACCGCGCGCCGGTTGTAGCCGCCGCGCCGCAGTTGTCGCAGGACCGCATGCACCCCGGCCTTCGACGCCGTGAGCAGCGCCATCGTCGCGAGCGCCCAGTAGCCCAGCCAGAGCCGCGACAGCTGGCCCGACTGGTGAAAACTGAAGCTCATCAGGATGCCCGAGAGCTCGACCACGAGCCACGCGAACGCGACCCGCCCCATCAGTCCGACAAGCCGCTTGCCGCGCCACGACTGGTAGATCCCGAACGCCGGGAAAAACACGACGACGAGCACGCAGTCGAACAGCACCATCGTGCGTTGCAGGTCGTCGAGCCATACGCTGCGCCCGTCGTGCAGCGCGGCGGCGATCACGGCTCCCGCCACGATCATCGCGATATCGATGATTCTCGCCAGCACGCTCAACATGTTCGCTTCCCCTCTGGACAGCCGTTTGCCGAACCGCTCCTTGCGCAGCCCGTGCCGCGCATTCGCTTCAAACATTGCATGGTGCTATTGAACAGGTAAGAAAATTCCTCCCGCAAGCGCACAAGTATTTCGAAAATTAATCGGAAATTCTTGCCCACCCGAAGACGATTTATATCGGCACCTTTTCCCGGGCCGAGGAAAAATATAGATGTTCACCAATCTGCGAGACAGCCGTCCCAGCCTTGCTGGACGGGAATCAGACCCGAATTTTCCGAATTATTTTTTTATTTTTTATTTGCGCCTTCCGGCATCCGGAAAATTCTTCCCTTGCAGGCGCTTGACGAATATCAAGCGCGCCTCCACGGTTTTATTGTCGATTTACTTCATGCTACAACGGCAGGCATTGACATCAATCGAGGAGTGCGATCATGAATGCTCCGGCCACGACAGCCGATACGCGCCAATCTTCTTCCGCCGCCGCGCCCGCCGGCACGCGCGTCGCGGTGCAGCCGGTGATCCTTGCCGGCGGCTCCGGGACGCGCCTGTGGCCGATGTCGCGCGAGCACTTTCCGAAACAGCTGATCGGCCTGCTCGGCGACCATTCGCTGCTGCAGGCGACCGCATGCCGCCTCGACGGCCTGTCGACCGGCCATCCGCTCAGTGACGACGTGCTGGTCGTCTGCGGCGAGGACCATCGCTTCACGACCGCCGAACAGTTGCGCCTGACGGCCAAGCCCGCGTCGATCGTGCTCGAGCCGCTCGGCCGCGACACCGCGCCCGCGCTGACGCTCGCCGCGCTGCGCATCGTCGCCGACGGCGGCGATGCCGTGATGACCGTGATGCCGGCCGACCATGCGGTCGCCGACCTGCCGCGCTTTCACGCGGCCGTCGCCGCCGGCGTGCGCTGCGCGGCGCAAGGCAAGATCGCGACGATGGGCATCGTGCCGGACCGCGCCGAAACCGGCTACGGCTACATCCGCGTCGGCGCCCCGCTCGGCGGCGACGCAGCCGGCGACCTCGACGTGCGGCGCCTCGACCGCTTCGTCGAGAAGCCGCATCTCGAGCTCGCGCAGCAGTACGTCGCGTCCGGCGAATACTGGTGGAACAGCGGGATCTTCATCGTGCGCGCGTCGGTGTGGCTGAAAGCGATCCGCCATTTCGAGCCGGCGATCCACGCGGCCTGCGAACAGGCGGTCGCGCAAGGCAAGGCCGACGGCGACTTCTTCCGCGTCGATCGCGATGCGTTCGCCGCGGCGCCGTCGAACTCGATCGACTACGCGGTGATGGAGCCGCTCGCGACCGAGCAGCCGGTGTGCGAGAGCGTCGTCGTGCCGCTCGACGCGGGCTGGTCGGACGTCGGCTCGTGGGACGCGATCTGGCAGATCCTGCCGAAGGACGCCGCCGACAACGTCGGCCGCGGCCACGTGCTGTTCGAGGATGCCGCGTCCACCTACGCGCATTCGGAAGGCCGGCTCGTCGCCTGCGTCGGCACGCAGAACCTCGTCGTCGTCGAGACGCCCGACGCGGTGCTCGTCGCCGACAAGTCACGCGTGCAGGACGTGAAGAAGATCGTCGGCCGCATCAAGGCGGCGCGCGGCGCGGAAGCGACCGATCACCGCAAGGTGCATCGTCCGTGGGGCCACTACGATTCGGTCGACACGGGCGATCGGTTCCAGGTGAAGCGCATCGTCGTGAAGCCCGGCGCGCGGCTGTCGCTGCAGATGCATCACCACCGCGCCGAGCACTGGATCGTCGTGCGCGGCACCGCGCGCATCACGCGCGGCGAGGAAACGTTCCTGCTGTCGGAAAACGAATCGACGTACATCCCGCTCGGCGTGTCGCATCGACTGGAAAACCCGGGCAAGATGCCGCTCGAACTGATCGAAGTGCAATCGGGCGCGTACCTCGGCGAGGACGACATCGTGCGCTTCGACGATACCTACGGACGGCAGTGACGACTGCGGGATGAACAAGGGCGCCGTCGACGACGGCGCCCTTTTTTGTTCCGGTCTCGCGCGCGGCACGCAATGCGCCGCGCGCGGGACTCGACGCTTAACCGACTCGGTATGCGAGCCGGTCGCTCTGCACCGGATCGTTGCGGCCGTCGGTGAGCGACGCCGAGTGGCGCTCGGCGATGAAGCGCTTGATGTCCGATTCTGCCCGCGCGAGCGCGGACAGCCCGGCAAGCACGGGCACGCTTTGCGGCGCGCGCGCCGGCTCGTCGCTCGCGCCGTGCCGGTCGATCCACTGCCGCGCCCATTCGAGCGCGTACTGCTCCGCTTCCTCGGCATCGGTGAAACGCGGGCCGATCAGGCCGGAACGCTCGACGCGCCGCTCGTCGTGCACGATCTCCGCCCACGCGCGATACATCAGGTTCTGCACCGGCTGCGCGATGCCGTAGACCGTATAGCCGCGATACTCGTCCACCTGCGGCTCGGTCGCCGTGAAACTCGCGGTGGATGCGCGCGAATGCGTTCGCTCGCTCAGGCCCGCGGCCGGATCGGCCGCGGCAGACGCGCCGGGCACGATGAACGCCGCATGTGCCGGCACGTCAGTATCGCCGCGCGACGTCGTCGCATTGTCGTGGTGCCAAACGTTTGCCTGTACAACCGGCAATTGCCACGATTCCGGGTTCTGCCAGAACACGCCGCGCAGGCGGTCGTTGTCCGGCGCGGGTTCCGCGCGGCGCGCGGGCGCGACCGGCACCGGCGGCGGCGGAACGTACGCGAACGTACGGCCGCTGAACTGGGTCAGCACGTCGATCATCTGCAACAGCGTTCCGTTCGCGAGCCACTCCTCGTAGCGGCGGCGACACGTGGGCCCGGACGGATAGCGACCGGGCAGCTTGGACCATGCCTCGCCGGTCGTCAGGATCCAGAGCACGGCATTGGCGACGACGCGCGGTTCCGCGCGCGGACGGCCACGACGATTCAGTCGGATCGGTTCATCGGCGATCAGCGTCGAAAGACGAACCCACTCTTCATCGTTTAGCTCATCGAAGAACATAGTAGATCTCTCCACGCAGCCAGGCCGGGCTGCGATTGGCGGCGCCGTCGCGATCTCTCGCGGGGCGGCCAGGTTGCACGTTATGGTTGTTCGGGTGTGCATGCCATCACGACACGCACTAAGGTGGTGCCGCGAATCTCGGCAATAACGCACGAATCCCGGTCTCACTCCATTGCGGAAAAATTTGTGGACGAAGCATACCATCCCTAGGGTTTATCTCAATATGACAATGAGTTTATGTTACGCAATGAAACAACATGAGATCGATGCAAGATCAATTTATGGATGAATTTTTTTACGCAAGTTTTATTCAGAAGCCTGCGAATCCCCGCCTGGCGGGGCCGTCCCGGGAAGCCGTCCGGCCGCGCGTCCGGCATGGTTCCGACCCTTTCCAGCAATATTCACCGGATCAATGGCGCAAAATCGGTAATTACCGGAAAATTCGTAACGAGATATTTTCCGATCGGTAATTCATTCGAATGCGCTTGATTGAACTTTCCCTTGTGCACAATCTTTATATTGTTTCTCGCCGGACAGTGACAAGGATGTGACGCCGCATGCGTCGTTGCAGGTATGTGAATGTAACGAAGCGTCACCGCATGTTTCGATGCAGTGACGCGCAGGCGCTCGCGACGCGTCGCGCCTTGTCGCGCAGCTAGCGCAGATCCCCGACGAGCGATGCCGCCACGTCGTCTTCGATGCGCCTTGCCGGCACTGCGTAGCCCGGATGATCGCAGCCGATCGACAGCGCCGCGCCCTGCTTCAGCGCCGCACGCATCGGCGCGTCGAACTCGAAGCGGACGAAGTGCACCGCGGAGGTCTTCTCATCCGTCTCGCGATCGAGGTCCTCGTCCGCGATCGCATAGACCGGTGCGTGGCGGTCGACCTGCAGGAACACGCGATCCTCGACGCCGATCAGCCGCTTGAGCGCCGCGCGCCGCTCGGCCTCGTGCGCGTATTCGATCTGCATCGTCGCCTTCAGGTTGGTGCCGTCGGGCACCAGCGGCCGATACGCGTCCAGTTCGCCCTCGATGCCCGCTTCGTCGAAAATCCTTTCGATGTGCAGCATCTCCTGAACCTGATAGCGGATCGTCGCCTCGTCCTCGAACAGGAAGCGCAGGTGATTGCCGAGCTGCACCGCGCGCCGTCGCTTGTGCTCGATGAGCCGCGCATGTTCGGCCTTGCGGATCTTCGCGTACGCTTCGAGCGTCAGCAGGGAATCGCGGGTGAGCGTCATGAGTTGTCCTTCGTTGATCTCGAATTGATCTTTGGTTGATCTGGATCAAATTCCGTACGCGCGACGCAGCAGCGTGAGCGGATGGGCGAGCGGCGCTTGCGCGAGGCCCGCCTCGTCGATGCCCTGCACGATGTGATGGCCCGCGAGCGCGCAGTCCGACGACACGAAGTCCGGCTTCGGCTCCGCCATCGCCTTGAACACCGGCCCGCCGATTCGCATCGCTTCCGCGTGGAATTCCTTCTTCACGCCGAACGTGCCCGCATGGCCCGAGCAACGCTCGACGACGTTCACGCGCGTCTCGGGCACGAGCGACAGCACGTCGGCGGTCTTGCGGCCGATGTTCTGCACGCGCGCGTGACACGGCACGTGGTACGACACGGTGCCGAGGCCGGTCTTGAAATCGGTCTTCAGCAGGCCGTCGCGATGCCGCGCGATCACATATTCGAACGGATCCCAGAACGCGTCGGCGACCGCGCGCACTGCGGCGTCGCCGGGAAACATCAGCGGCAGCTCGTTCTTGTACATCAGCACGCAGCTCGGAATCGCGCCGATCAGCGCATAGCCGTCGCGCGCGTAGCGTTCGAGCACGGGGATGTTCGTGTCCTTCTTCGCGGCGACGCCCGCGAGATTGCCCTGTTCGAGCAGCGGCATCCCGCAGCAGGCCTCGCTCGTCACGAGCTCGTACGGAATGTCGTTGTGCGCGAGGATCGCGAGCAGGTCGTGGCCGATGCCGGGCTCGTTGAAATTCACGTAGCACGTCGCATAGATCGCGACCTTGCCGGGCGTGCGCTCGCCGTCGCGCACCGGATGGCCGTCCGAGCGCTTGGCCGCGCGCCGGAACTTGCGCGGCGCGAAGTCCGGCAGCCAGGCCTTGCGGTCGACGCCGAGCGCGGCTTCCAGCGCGTGCCGCGCGGGCGGCGTGCGGTTCACCGCGTTGACGGCCTGCGTGACGATCGGGATGCCCGCGAAATGGCCGAGCGCGTCGGTGTTCGACAGCAGCTTGTCGCGCAGCTTCACGTCGCCGCGCCGGTAGCGCGCCGCCTTGCCGCGCAGCATCAGGTGCGGGAAATCGACGTTCCACGCATGCGGCGGCACGTACGGGCATTTCGTCATGTAGCAGAGGTCGCACAGGTAGCACTGGTCGACGACCTTGCCGAACGCGTCCTTCGGCACTTCGTGGATATCGCCCGTCGGCGTCTCGTCGACGAGGTCGAACAGCGTCGGAAATGCGCCGCACAGCGACACGCAGCGCCGGCAACCCGCGCAGATGTCGAACACGCGGGTCATCTCGGCATCGATGGCCGCCTGGTCGTAGAACGTGTCGGACTGCCAGTCGAGCGGATGCCGGGTCGGGGCTTCGAGACTGCCTTCCTTGTGTGGCATGGGGCGCTCCAGCGGGACGGGAAGGCGCGCGCCCACGCGCCGCCCGCGTCACGCGAGCGGCGGGGCGGCGGACGGCAAACGGCGGGCCGCAGTAGGTGAACTCCGACCGCGCGGGTCAGTCGACGAGCGCGTCGAGCGCCTTCGTGTAGCGGTTGGCGTGGCTGCGCTCGGCCTTCGCGAGCGTCTCGAACCAGTTCGCGATTTCGTCGAAGCCTTCTTCGCGGGCGGTCTTCGCCATGCCCGGATACATGTCGGTGTACTCGTGCGTCTCGCCGGCAATCGCGGATTGCAGGTTCAGCCGCGAGGAACCGAACGGCAGGCCGGTCGCCGGATCGCCGACCGCTTCGAGATACTCGAGGTGGCCGTGCGCGTGGCCCGTCTCGCCTTCGGCGGTCGAGCGAAACAGCGCGGCGATGTCGTTCTGCCCTTCGACGTCCGCCTTCGACGCGAAATACAGGTAGCGGCGGTTCGCCTGCGATTCGCCCGCAAACGCATACTTCAGGTTCTCTTCGGTTTTGCTGCCCTTGAGTTGAGCCATCTGCGCCTCCGTGCATTGCGCCCGCGCAGCGTGCGTCGGACCGGATGATCGATTGTGGGGAACGATGCGCGCAGCGCGCTACCTGCCGCCGGCATCGTGTTGTGTAATCTAGGCGCTCGGGGGAGCATCCCCCAATTGGCTTTTTCAATGCAGCCGATAGCGATCGCCCGATATGCGGCACGAACGATCGTGCGAATGTGCGCGCGACACGATGTGCCGCCGATAGCGAATCGCGCCGGAGCAATGCAATCATGCTCCGGCGCGATTCATGTTTCAGAAGGCGTCGCCGGCTGCGCGACGCCCCGTTTGCCCGGCCCTGTGCGAGCCGGGCAAACGACGTTTACCGGACGTCGCCGGCAAGCAACGGACGCACCATGTAGCTGACGGTACGACCCGGCCCCGACACGCGCCCCAAGGCCGACACGTTGCCGTAGCTGCTCGCGACACCGGACAACCCGTTGTACAGGCGGCCCATCACGAAGACCGAATCGCCGCCGTGCAACGCGCCGTTGTTGGTCACGTTGCCCATCGCGAAGACCGACTTCTCTGCGCGCAGCGCGCCGGTGTTGGTCGTACTGCCCATGACCCGAACGTTGCCGCCCTCGATCGTGCCGTCGTTGGTCACGTTGCCCATCGCGGAGAGCAGCTTCTCCGCGCGCAGCGTGCCGGTGTTGGCCGTCTTGCCCATGACTCGAACGTCGCCGCCCTCGATCGTGCCGTCGTTGGTCACGTTGCCCATCGCGGAGAGCAACTTCTCCGCGCGCAGCGTGCCGGTGTTGGTCGTACTGCCCATGACCCGAACGTCGCCGCCCTCGATCGTGCCGTCGTTGGTCAGCGCGCCCATGAGCTTCAGTGACCCGGCGCCGCTCACCGCCCCGTTGTTGACGACGTTACCCATGACCTGAATGTCACGCCCGCTGACGACGCTGTCGGCACCGTCGTTGGTCAGGCGGCCTCCGATTTCGAGCGTGCCGTCGCTGTGCAGCGTGCCGGCATTGGCCGCATTGCCAGCGATCCTGACGCTGCGCCCCCGAACGGAACCGGCGTTGTCGAGGTGACCGGTCACGCTGACGGTGCCACCACTGACCGTGCCGTGATTGTCGAGCGCGCTCGGAATCGACAGCGTCTCCGCTTGCAGCCGCCCGCCCGACTCGATCCTCGCCTTGCCGCTCGATGCGAGCGACACGTTGCCGGCCGACGCGTCGACCGTGCCGGCGACCCTGACGCCGGTTTTCGCCGATGCGCCGACCAGCGTGATCGCATCCGCATGCAGGCCGCCCGATCCGGACACATCGATCGCCACGTCCGGCGCCGTGCCGCTTGCCGGGCCGGAGCGCGTCTGCAGGTTCGACTGCTCGATCGCCGCCGTCCCCTGATGAGCGATCGCCACCAGCTTCTTCGCGCGCGCAGCCGCATCGACATTCAAGCTGCGCGACACGAGATCGAGCTGGTTCGCGTCGCGCGCGTCGAGCCCGTCGCCGTCGATCGCGATGCGGCCGTTCTCGGTCCGGAACCGTGCGACACGGCCCAACGCGTCGAACTCCGTCGTGCCCGCGACGAGCGACACGCGGTTCGCGTTGATGAAGCTGGCACCATTCACGCTGATCCCGTTCGGGTTCGCGACGATCACACGCGCATTCCGTCCCGCGACTTCGGTCGCGCCTGCCAGCACCGACGCGTTGCCGCCCGTCACCTGGTTCAGGATCACCTGTGCCGAACGGCCGCCGAGCCGCGCGTTGCCGTCGATGCTGCCCGCCAGTTGAGTGTTCGTGCGGCCCACGCTGTTGTTCAGCACGAGGCCGCTCGAGCCGACGTTGTAGTCGAGGAAGCGGTTGGTCGAAATGCCGGCGAAATTCGGTGCGTTGATGTCGACGATCGGTGTGCCGTTCGATGCGACGTCAAGACCAGGGCGGTTGGCCTCGGAAGGATCCACGACGAGTTTCGGGTTCGTTTCGGCAACCGGCGGCTCCGGATTCACCGGCGGCTTCGTCTCAGCAACCGGGGGTTCCGGGTTCACCGGCGGCTTCGTTTCCGCGACCGGCGGCTCCGGGTTCACCGGCGGCTTCGTTTCCGCGACCGGCGGCTCCGGGTTCACCGGCGGCTTCGTTTCCGCGACCGGCGGCTCCGGGCTCACCGGCGGCTTCGTCTCAGCAACCGGCGGTTCCGGGTTCACCGGCGGCTTCGTTTCCGCGACCGGCGGCTCCGGGTTCACCGGCGGCTTCGTCTCAGCAACCGGCGGCTCCGGGTTCACCGGCGGCTTCGTTTCTGCGACCGGCGGCTCCGGGTTCACCGGCGGCTTCGTTTCCGCGACCGGCGGCTCCGGGTTCACCGGCGGCTTCGTCTCAGCAACCGGCGGTTCCGGGTTCACCGGCGGCTTCGTTTCCGCGACCGGCAGCTCCGGGTTCACCGGCGGCTTCGTTTCTGCTACCGGCGGCTCCGGGTTCACCGGCGGCTTCGTCTCTGCGACCGGCGGGTCCGGATTCACCGGCGGCTTCGTCTCTGCGACCGGCGGCTTCGTCATGTTTTCGTCGATCGTTCCGGAGCCGGTCGTCTTCCCCAACACCGACACCTTACCGTTGGCCCCTACGACCCCTGGTGCTTCTTGATGGAGGTTACCCAGAATCTCGACGCCGTTACGGCCGTAAATCGATCCGCTGTTGTCCACATCAGCCAAGGCAAGGACTTTGCCGTCCGCGCGCAAGGTGCCCGTGTTCGCGACGCCCTTGAGCAAAGTCAACTTGCTGCCGGTGATCGTGCCGGCGTTCTCCAGCTTATCGAAGGCACTCAATTCGCCGGCCGCCGTGAGGTTGCCGTCCGCCGACACCTGGATCTTGCCATCCGACATCAGCGTGATCTTACCTGTCAGCGCTTCAATCTTGCCATCAACGTTCACGCCAACGCCAGTGGATGCGCCATGCATCGTAATCGATTCCGCATGCATGCTGCCAAGCTTCGACACATCGATCGCGACATCGACCGCCCCGCTATCCGGCGATCCCTTGACTATCTCCAGGCTAGGATACTCGATCGCTGCCGCGCCCTTTTGCGCGACCACGAACAGCTTCTTCGCCTGCACGGCCGCGTTCACCTTGAGAGTGCGCGATACGAGATCCAGCCGGTCCTGACTGCTCGCGTCGAGGCCATCTCCGTCGATTGCGATGTGTCCGTTTTCGGTCCGGAACTGCGTGATGCCGCCGTTTTGATCAAACTCGACCGTTCCCGCGACAAGCGACGCACGGTTCGCGTTGATGAAGCTCGCGCCGTTCACGCTGATCCCGTTCGGGTTCGCGACGATCACTCGCGCGTTTTGCCCTGCGACTTCGGTCGCGCCTGCCAGCACCGACGCGTTGCCGCCCGTCACCTGGTTCAGGATCACCTGCGCCGAACGGCCGCCGAGTTGCGCGTTGCCGTCGATGCTGCCTGCCAGTTGCGTGTTCGTGCGGCCCACGCTGTTGTTCAGCACGAGGCCGTTCGAGCCGACGTTGTAGTCGAGGAAGCGGTTGGTCGAAATGCCGGCGGCATTCGGTGCGTTGATGTCGACGATCGGCGTGCCGTTCGACGCGACGCCGAGACCGGGGCGGTTGGCCGCGGACGGATCCGCAACGAGCGCCGGTTGCGCGGAAGCGGTCTGCATCGCAAGGATCGGCATCACGACCGTCAGCGCCGCGGCGAGCGCGGTGCGCGCGAACGGCGTCGCCGCGCGATGGCGCGGATATTGTTGTTGATGTTTCATGGTCTTTTCGGTTTCCAGAAAATGAATGAAGCGGCGTGGCACAAGCCGCGCCGATGACGAACGAGCGTGCGTGCTTACATGGCTACTCCCCCCGTGACGTACGGCGGGCGCGGGCGCGCCCGCAACGATCAGAAACGCGCAGTGAGCGATACGTCGAGCGTGGGTCGCGCGGTCTGCAGCGCCCCGGGCTTGCGAAGCGGCACGCCGAGCGCGACGTCGTAGCCGATCATCCGGTAGCCGCCGCGCACGCCGAGCGCGGCGCCAATCAACGTGCGCCCGTCCCGGCCCGCGCCTTCGCGCGAGCCCGCGCCCGTGACCGCGCCGGCGTCGAGAGCGACATAGGCCTCGTGCGAGCTGAACAACGGCGTCGCCAGTTCGTTGCGCCAGAACCAGCCGCTGTCGCCGGCGAGCGTCTGATTGCCGTCGAAGCCGCGCACCGTGTAGCGGCCGCCGATCTGCAGGTATTCGGTCGATGGCAGCGCACCGGGCGCGTACTGAAGCTGGAGCAATCCGCGATAGCCGAACGCACGCGCGCCGATCCGGAACGGCGCATCGGCGCCGAGCGTCGCGCTGTACACGCGATAGCGGCCGTCCCATTCAGGCCGGCCGTTGACGCGCCCGGGGAAGGCGCTCAGCCCGGCAAGGCTCGCGCGCATGCCGATGCTCGCGTCGACCGTCGCACGCGCGAGCTTCTCGCGATGCGATGCGCCCACTTCATAACTGACGATGTCGTGGCGGAACACGTCGAGCTCGACGGGACCGAACCACGAACGGTCCTCGCGGCGAGCGAGCCTGAAGCGCAGCGTCGTCTTGCCGTGACCTGAGCGATACGGCACGTAGCTCACGCCGGCTTCGTAGCGGCGGGTCCGCTGGCCGAGCGGCGGCATGACCTCGCCTGGCAGCTCGGGCGCGAGCGTCTGCCGGCTCGTCCACTCGCTGATGCCGAGCGAGAACGACGCATATCCGACCGGCACGTTCCATGCCGCGCTTTTCGCTTGCGAGCCGAGCGACTTGTTGCGCAGCGCGGCGTCGGTGTTGTAGGTGACGATCAGTTGATCGTAGAGCCCCAGCGGCGAATCGATCGCGACGATCGCGCCGAGCTGGTTGCGGCCGGTGGCATCGAGCCCGCCGTTGTCGGCGGTCGCGACGAAGCGGACGCGGCGCGCATCGTCCGGATGCCGAACGACGATGTCGGTGTCGCCAAGCGACGCGCCCGGAACCAAGTCGAACGCGGCGGCCGACTGACCGGGCAGGCGGCGCACGTTCTCGAGCGCCTGATCGAGATCGCGCACGTTCAGCAATGCCTGCGCGCCGCGCGGAAACACGATGGGCGTCCAGCCGATCCCGCCGCGCGCATCGTCGATCGCGCCGATGCGGCCGGGCAGCACGTCGATGATCAGGCGTCCGGTCGACAGATCCTGCGGCGGAATGCTCACGAGCGACGTGATAAAGCCGCGCGCGACGAGATGCTGCCCGACCCATTCGCGCAGCAAGCTCAATCCGTTCTGTCCGATGCATGCGTGTTCGAGCGGCACGGCATTACGCAGCCACGGGAATGCGTCGGCGCCGCGCCATTCGATTTCGTGAATATCGAAACACGGCGTTTCCGCAGGAAAGCGCAACGCGCCTGATTCGCTCGACGGTTTCGCGGACAGCACGTCCGGCTGGTCGAGCACCTGCTGCCTGAGCTCGTCGAGTTGCTGGGCCTGATGACGCTGCGCACTCTGCGGCTGTGCGCCGGACTGGGGTGCCTGTGCGACTGCGGCAACGGCGAACGTCAGCAGATTCGCGGCGCACAGCAAGCGCCCGGCGTTCACCGGCCGCACGATAAAACCCGCAAAGCGACTGGCGCGATCGAATCGCACCAGTCCGCGCGACGACGCGTGCGATGCGCGTGACCGTCGAACAGGGCCACGCGGTGCATATTGGCGACCCTGATCAGCCCATCATCTTTTTTGTTAAATATACTTAACACTTAGATTCCACCAATCTCGCGACACGTCAATCAAGCGCTGATTATGCGAAATCCAATTATCGAATTTCAATTAAAAACAACATTCCGACATTAAATTCGTACTCGTCTCATTATTTTTAATCGGTAAATTGGGATTTTTCATTAAACTCATCAAAATATCGGCCCATCTTATCGAGATGACTCGACTCCTTCGCATCGACTCACCGCGCACCGTGCTGCCCCGCGTGACGTGGCACGCTGCCGCTCCCCTGGAGACACGACCGAACAGCAACACGCATCGAGCGATGCGATGAATTGCCCGAATGACGGAATATGTCTGAATGGCCGACCCTTGCCGGCTTCATGTTGCATATGGCGTGGCGAATTGCTCACCGCAATCGTCATCTCACCCGGCCCGCTCGGGCTAGTCAGCATTTCGCCCGGCGGCGCGCCGCGACGGCGCGCACTTCAATTCACGCATCGGCCGCGCGCTTCAGCAGCAATTCGCGTTCGCGCGCGTTGCGGGTCAGCTCCGCCGCGCGGCGGAATTCGGCCTTCGCCTCGTCGGCGCGCCCGAGCTTCGCGAGCAGGTCGCCGCGCACGCTCGGCAGCCAGTGATAGCGCGCGAGCGCCGGGGCATCGCACAGCGCGTCGACGAGCTCGAGCCCCGCGGCCGGCCCGAACGCCATGCCCACCGCCACTGCGCGATTCAGTTCGACGACGGGCGACGGCGCGACCTCCGCGAGCGCGTCGTACAGCGCGACGATCTGCGCCCAGTCGGTTTCCGATGCCTGCCGCGCCCGGGCATGACAGGCCGCCAGCGCCGCCTGCAGCGCATACGGCCCGCGCACGCCACCGAGCTTCGTCGCGCGTTCGAGCGCCGCGAGGCCGCGCCGGATCAGCAGCGGATCCCAGCGGCTGCGATCCTGCTCGAGCAGCAGCACCGGGCGGCCCTGCGCGTCGGTGCGCACACGCGTGCGCGACGCCTGCAGCTCCATCAGCGCGACGAGGCCGAACACCTCGCTCTCGTCCGGCGCGAGCCCCGCGAGCACGCGGCCCAGTCGCAGCGCTTCGTCGCACAGCGCGGGACGCATCCAGTCGTCGCCGGCGGTCGCCGCATAGCCTTCGTTGAAGATCAGGTAGATCACCTCGAGCACCGACGCGAGCCGCGCCGGCCGCGCGTCGGCCGCCGGCACCTCGAACGGCACGTGCGCCGCCGCGAGCGTGCGCTTCGCGCGCACGATCCGCTGCGCGATCGTCGGCTCCGGCGCGAGGAACGCGCGCGCGATCTCGTCCGTCGTCAGCCCGCCGAGCAGCCGCAGCGTCAACGCGACGCGCGCGTCGGTCGACAGCACCGGATGGCACGCGGTGAAGATCAGCCGCAGCAGGTCGTCGCCGATGTCGTCGGCCTGCGCATCGGCGAGCGCCTCCGCGATGTCGGGCACCACGTGCACGCCGAGCGCGTCGAACTCGCGGCCGAGCTGGTCGCGCTTCGCCGCGTGCAGCGATTCCTGGCGGACCCGGTCGAGCGCGCGGCGCTTCACGGCCGTCATCAGCCAGGCGGCCGGGTTGTCCGGCACGCCGTCGACGGGCCAGTGCTCGAGCGCCGCGACGAGCGTGTCCTGAGCCAGTTCCTCCGCGACGCCCACGTCGCGCACCACGCGCGCGGCCCGCGCGATGATCTTCGGCGCCTCGATCCGCCAGACGGCCTCGATCGCGCGGTGCGTGGCCGCCTGCGTCACGACGCCGGCCCCTGCGCGGACGCGTCCTGCGCGACATGCATCAGTTCCCACACGTGGCCGTCCGGATCGGCGAACGCGTGGCCGTACATGCCCGGATACTCCAGCGGCGGACGCGGCGTCGCGCCGCCCGCCGCGCGCGCCTTCGCGACGACCGCGTCGACCTCGGCACGGCTCTCGCACGACAGGCACGGCAGCGCCTGCACGTGGGTGGCCGGATCGACGATGGTCTTGTCGGTGAAGGTCTGGAAGAACGGCCTGACGAGCAGCATCGCGAAGATCGCGTCGCTGATCCGGATGCAGGCGGCCTGGTCGTTGGTGTATGCCGGCACCGGCTCGAAGCCGAGCGCCGCATAGAACGCCTGTGCGCGCGGCAGGTCGGCCACCGGCAGGTTGATGAAGATCTGCTTGTGCATTGCTTGCGCTCCTCGTGACATTGCGCTCAATGACCGAAGCCGCGAGCGGCCTGAAGCTCGCGGAACCGCTCGACCGCGTCGCTCGGTGTGAGATCGTCCAGTTCCATCAGCTGGCGCACCTCGATCTCGCAGTCCAGTTCCGCGCCGAATGGCGCCGGGAAGCGGCGCGTCCATTCGAGCGCCTCGTCGCGCGAGCGCACCTGGATCAGCGTGTAGCCCGCGATCAGCTCCTTGGTCTCGGCGAACGGGCCGTCGATCACCGTCCCCTTGCCGCCCACGTAGCGCACGCGCCAGCCCTTCGAGCTCGGGTGCAGGCCCGTCGCGTCGAGCAGCACGCCGGCCTTCGCCAGCTCCTCGTGATAGACCGTCATCGCCTCGACCAGCCGGTCGTCCGGCAACGCACCGGATTCGCTGACGGCATTCGCCCGCACCATGATCATGTATCGCATCGTCTGCTCCTTGTTTCGCTAGTCCGAGACGCCGCTCGTCGGCGCCCTATCCGAACGACGCGCGAGTCGCACGCGGATCGACGCGCGGCACGACGAATCAGGGTAAACACCCGGTTTCGGGCGACTCGCCCGGACTCAGAGGAAACACGGGCCGACCGCACGGACCTCGACCGTGCACCATTGCGCGGCGGGGCACTGGCGCGCGATCTCGACCGCTTCCGCGTGCGTGTCGACGTCGACGAGAAAGAAGCCGCCGACCATCTCCTTCGCCTCGGCGAACGGCCCGTCGATCAGGCGCGTCTCGCCGTCGCGCACCTGCACGCGCGTGCCGCGCTCCGACGTTTCGAGGGACTCGACCGCGCGCAGCACGCCGCGCGCCTTCAGGCCCCTGGCGAAATCCTGCATCCGCGCATAGAGGGACTGCCCTTGCGCAAGCGTGCGCCCGGCGCGCTGGCCGGTCGGTTCGACAATCAACAGCATGTACGCCATGAAATTCTCCTCTGGCAAGTCCGGCGGTGTGGCGGCAGGCGCGGAGCCCGCCGGATGGTCCGCTTCAACGTTGGCCCGCTATTCTGGGCCGGCGACGCCCGGCGGTCCATTCGATCCCGCCCGGCGCGGACGCCCGAACGCCGTCACGCGACAGCATTGCGCCATTCTCCGCCGGACGGTCACCGCCCGACACCTGTCCGAACGGCCTATTCCGGCCACTTCATTACAACTTCCTGTCACCATGCGCCCCTGGCTTTCCGATTTTTTCAGCCGAGTCACGCCATGCATCGTTCATTGCCGTCGTTCGTCCTTGCCGCTTCACTCGTCACGTCCGCCCCGGCGCTCGCGGCCGCGCCGCCCGTCAGCGCCGGCTGCGGCGGCGCGACGACGCCCATCGCCGCGATCCGGGGCGGCCCCGGCCCGTCACCGCTGGCCGGGCAGACGACGTCGATCGAAGCCGTCGTCACCGCAGACTTCGGCGGCGCCGACGGGTTCGGCGGGTTCTTCGTCCAGCAGGCGGACGCCGAGCGCCGGCGCCGGCCGGGCGTGTCGGAAGGCCTGTTCGTCTATGCGCCAAAGGCGCGCGCAACGGCCGGCGACGTCGTGCACGCGACCGGCAGGATCGAGGAGAAATACGGCCAGACGCAGCTCACGCTGTCGGGCGGAATCGCCGTCTGCGCGCGCGGGCGGACGGTCACGCCGGCGACGCTCACGCTGCCGGTCGACGCCGCGTCCGTGTTCGCCGCCCACGAGGGCATGCTCGTGCGGCTGCCGCAGACGCTGACGGTCAGCGATACCTACGAACTGGGCCGCTACGGCAGCATCGTGCTCAGCAACGGCCGGCTGCGCACGCCGACGCATCTCGTCGCGCCGGCCCGGGCCGGCGCGCAGGCGGACGCGAACGCGCGCAACCGCATCGTCCTCGACGACGGCTCGAACAAGCAGAATCCCGCGACCGTGCGCTACCCGCCGCCCGCGCTGAGCGCCGCGAACACGCTGCGCGCCGGCTACACGGTGCGCGGCGTCGAAGGCGTGCTCGAGCGGCGCTACGACACGTGGCGGCTGCAGCCGGTGCCGGGCGCGGCCGCACCGGTATTCGAGCGCGCCGCGAATCCGCGCACCGGCGCACCCGCGCGGCATCCGGACGCCGACGTACGGGTCGCGTCGTTCAACGTGTTCAATTACTTCAACGGCGACGGCCGCGGCGGCGGCTTCGACGCGCCCGCCAATCGCGGCGCGAAGACCCCGGCCGAATTCGCGCGGCAGGAAGCGAAGATCGTCGCGACGCTGCGGGCGCTGCGCGCGGACGTGATCGGCCTGATGGAGCTCGCGAACAACGGCTACGGCGACGCCAGCGCGGTGCGCCGCCTGGCTGCGAAGCTCGGCGACGGCTGGCGCGTGGTCGCGCCGGGCGCCGCACGCCTCGGCAGCGACGCGATCGCGGTCGCGCTGCTCTACGACAGCCGCACGGTCGAACCGGCCGGGCGCGCGGCGACGCTCGAGATCGGCAACCTGAACCGCCCGCCGCTCGTGCAGACCTTCGCGCGCATCGGCGGCGCGCGCGCCGTCACGGTCGCGGTCAATCACCTGAAATCGAAGAACTGCCCGAACGCAGCGGGCGCCGATCTCGATCAGGCCGACGGCCAGGGCTGCTGGAACGCGACGCGCACGCGCGCGGCCGAACGCATCGCCGGCTGGCTCGCGGGCAATCCCACCGGCGTGACCGCGGAAGGCGTGCTGCTGATCGGCGACCTCAACAGCTACGCGAAGGAAGATCCGATCCGTGCGCTCGAAGCGCGCGGCTATGCGAACCTGGTCGCGCGTTTTCTCGGCGACGACGCGTACAGCTACGTGTTCGGCGGCGAAGCGGGCTACCTCGACCACGCGCTCGCGACGTCGACGCTCGCCGCGCGCGTGAAGGCCGTGCACGCATGGCACATCAACGCCGACGAACCGGTCGCGCTGCAATACACGCCGGGGTTCAAGACGCGCGAGCAGCAATCGCGCTACTACGCGCCCGATCCCTACCGTTCGTCGGACCACGATCCGCTCGTGATCGATCTCGCGCTCGAGGATCGCGACACGCCGACCGCAAGCGGAATTTACCTGCACACCTTACAAATTCCGTCACTTTTACCTGAATAGCGAATCCGCCCGCATCGGGCACGCGTCATTCACGCCACGCCGGCGTCGCAGGCGAAAAAAATTCTCCTGCTGTCGCGCCATGCCTGGCGGGGCTTCGCGCACCGTGCGCCGACGAAACCGAAAGCATCTGACGAAACTCCCCCGCATCGGGCGAATCACACAGGCTGCAGCGATTTTTCCTGTCTTCAAATCTGCTTGGTTCAAGGAGGATGAACATCATGGCGCTCACCGACTCGATCGAACACAAGCTTGACCGCGGCCTGTCCGACATCCGCCGCACCGGCCGCCGCGTGGGACGCAGCACCCGCTCCGCCGCGCACAACCTGCACGCGGATGTGCAGGACGACCTGCGCGAACTCGTCGACGAACTCGAGGATTTGTTGAAGCACGATGGAGACGGCGACATCGCCGCGTTGCGCAAGCGCGTGCAGTCGCGTCTCGATGAAGCGCGCAGCACGCTCGACGTCGCATCGCATTCCGCGGCCGCCCGGCTGCGCGGTTCCGCCGAGCGCGTGTCGCAGGTCGTGCACGACAACCCGTGGCAGACCGCGGGCGTCGTCGCGGGCCTCGCATTCGTGGCGGGCCTGCTGCTCGCCCGTCGTTGATCCCGGTCGGCCATTACGCCGCTCTCAACCCGACAACGAAGGAGAACACACATGCGCAAGACTCTCGCGATGCAAGCCGCTGCCGCCGTCATGCTCGGCAGTCTCGCCCTCGCCGGCTGCACCACCACCCCCGACAAGAACCCGCCCGCGGCGGCGAACGCGTCGAAGCGCGAATCGATCGACGCGAGCGTCAACGCGACGCTGTCGCGCCTCTATTCGACGGTGCCGGGCTCGCGTGAACTCGTCGCGAAATCGCGCGGCGTCCTCGTGTTCCCGAATGTGCTGCAGGCGGGCTTCATCGTCGGCGGCCAGTCCGGCAACGGCGCGCTGCGCGTCGGCGGCAGCACGATCGGCTACTACAACACGTCGTCGCTGTCGGTCGGCCTGCAGGCCGGCGCGCAGTCGAAGGCGATCGTGTTCCTGTTCATGACGCAGGACTCGCTCGATTCGTTCCGCAAGACGGACGGCTGGTCGGCAGGCGCCGACGCGTCGGTCGCGGTCGTCAAGGTCGGCGCGAACGGCGCGGTCGACACCAATACGGCCACCGCGCCGGTCGAGGTGCTGGTGCTGACCAACGCCGGCCTGATGGGCGACCTGTCGGTGAACGGCACGAAGGTCACGAAGCTCAACCTCTGACGCCGGGCGGCCGGGCGCCGCATCCGCGTTCCGCCAACGCCGCGTGGCTTGGGGCCTGTTCACGCTAATAACGGGCTTGCCCTGGCCCGCGGCGTTTCCATGCGCACGCCGTCCGCGGCAACTATGACTTCCGCGCCTTTGCGGGCATACTCCGGTTCGGGCCGTCCCGGACACGCGCCGGGCCGACAGATTTCACCCTCACGCGGTTGCCATCATGGTTAGCGGAAACGACCACCAAAAATTCTTCTATCTGCTCCTGTTCGTCGTCACCGTCGGACTCTGCTGGATTCTCACGCCGTTCTTCGGCGCGGTCTTCTGGGGCACCATTCTGGCGATCCTGTTCCAGCCGGTGCAGCGCTGGCTCGCAGCGCGCTTCGGCAAACGGCGCAATCTCGCCGCACTCCTGACGTTGTCCCTGATCATCCTGATCGTGATCCTGCCGCTCGTGTTCGTCGCCGCGACGCTCGTGCAGGAAATCGCGTACGTCTACCAGGAGATCAAGACCGCGCAGCCGAACTACACGCAGTACTACCAGGACATCATCCATGCGCTGCCGACGTCGATCCAGCGGCTGCTCGCGAAATACGGCGTGACCAACCTCCCCGGCATCCAGAAGAAGCTGACCGACGGCGCCGCGCAGATCAGCCAGTTCGTCGCGGCCCAGGCGCTCGTCATCGGCCAGAACACGTTCCAGTTCGTGATCAGCTTCGGCGTGATGATGTACATGGTGTTCTTCCTGCTGCGCGACGGCGGCGAGATCGGCCGCCGCGTGCGCCGCGCGCTGCCGCTCGACGACGAGCACAAGCACCTGCTGCTGTCGAAGTTCACGACGGTCGTGCGCGCGACCGTGAAGGGCAACATCGCGGTCGCGCTCGTGCAGGGCGCGCTCGGCGGGCTGATCTTCTGGGTGGTCGGGATCGAGGGCGTCGTGCTGTGGGGCGCGCTGATGGCGTTCCTGTCGCTGCTGCCCGCGATCGGCGCGGGCCTTGTCTGGGTGCCGGCCGCCATCTATTTGCTGATGATCGACGAGATCTGGAAATGCGTGATCCTCGTCGCGTTCTGCGGCGGCGTGATCGGGCTCGTCGACAACCTGCTGCGGCCGATCCTCGTCGGCAAGGACACCAAGATGCCCGACTGGGTCGTGCTGCTCTCGACGCTCGGCGGGATGGCGCTGTTCGGCATCAACGGCTTCGTGATCGGGCCGCTCATCGCCGCGCTGTTCATGGCAAGCTGGGACATCTTCGCGCGCGCCGAACAGGGCGAATGACGCAAGCCGCGCCCGCGAGCGCGGCTTGCAGCCCATTATCGCCGGCCGGTTGCGAATGACCGGCCGCGCAATGCGATATCGACATCCGGGTTAGAAATTCGGGTAAGCCCCGCCCGTCACGGATGGAGAATCTTCATCACGATCGGCCCGGCCGCGTCGCCATCCGACGCCGCGACCGTCATCGTTCCGCCATGCGGCCCGACCCGATACGCACCGTCGGCACGCGGCGGCACGATCCGCCGGCTGGCCGCATCGCGCCACGTCGCGCGAATGCCGGACACTTCCTGCTGCATCAACGGCGCGCCGCGCACATCGGCCAGCACGATGCGCGCGCCCGGCAAGCGCCGGTCATGCGCATCGAACGTCACCGCCACTGAAGCGTCTCGTGCATCGACATCGGCTGCCGGTTCGCGCATTGCGACGGACGGCGCCGCGAGCGTGACGTCGTATTGCGCGACGATCGCGCCGGCGAACCGCACCTGCCCGGCCGCACATGCCCCCGATGCGAACAGCGCGGCGCACATGCCCGCCAGCAGCATGCACAGCGTGCGGTGCCGCGTTGCCGCATCCTTTGGGTTCGTGATTGCCGTTGCTTCCCGCCGCCGCGCTGCCTGCATCTGTCGCCTCTCCCTGTGCCGTTCATCCGGAAACGGCGGCGTGACGCCCGGGTCATGCCGCCTTGCATATCGGCATTCACTTTAGGGAGAAGCGTCGGGACAACATATCAGACCAGTCCGAAAACGATATCGGACAATACAGACAACGTCCAAATATGACGTTTTATGACAATCTCGCCATCGCGGCGGCACGCGCTCACGCGCCGTCCGCGGCGCATGCGACTCACGCGTGCGGATCGACCCGCAGCACGAGTTTGCCCCGATGATCGCCGTCGAACAGGCGATTCAGCACGTCGGGGGCGTTTTCGAGACCGTCGGCGACGGTTTCCTCGGCCTTGAGCCGGCCGTCGCGCAGCCAGCCGGCGAGCGTCTGCACGGCTTCGCGGCTGTTGCGGTAGTCGAGAATCAGGAAGCCGCGCATCGTCAGGCGCTTCGAGATCAGCACGCTGACGTCGTCGGCCGCGCGCCCACTGTTGTAATTCGCGATCGTGCCGCACAGTGCGATGCGCCCGCCGATCACCATCCGCGACAGCACCGCGCGCATCACGTCGCCGCCGACGTTCTCGAAGTTCACGTGCACGCCGTCCGGCGTCGCCGCCTTCAGCTGCTGCCGGAAGTCGTCGGCCTTGTAGTCGACCGCAGCGTCGAAGCCGAGCGTCTCCGTCAGGTAGCGGCACTTGTCCGGCCCGCCCGCGATCCCGACCACGCGCGCGCCGTGGATCTTGCCGATCTGCCCGGCGATCGACCCGACCGAGCCCGCCGCGGCCGATACGACGAGCGTCTCGCCCGGCTGCACCGGCGCGATCTCGGTCAGGCCGTAGTACGCGGTCAGCCCGCTCATCCCGCACGCGCCGAGCAGCGTCGGCAGCGGCAGGCCCGCCTGCGCGGGCAGCTTGACGAGCTGCGCGGCCTGCGCGGCCGGCACGACCGCGTAGTCCTGCCAGCCGACGAGCCCTTGCACGAGATCGCCTTCCGCGAACGCCGCGGCACGCGACGCGACGACGCGCCCGATGCCGAGCGCGCGCATCACCTCGCCGATCGCGACGGGCGGCAGGTACTGCGGGACGTCGCTCATCCACACGCGGTTGGTCGGGTCCATCGACAGGAACAGCACGCGCACGAGCACTTCGCCTTCGGCGAGCGCCGGCACCGGCGTGTCGACGAACGAGAAGTGTTCGCGGCCGACGCGCCCTTCCGGACGCGTCTTCAGCAGCAGTTGGCGGTTGACGAGCGTCGACACGAGGTTCTCCTCCTGGGTGTTCAGATCGGGCGCGATGCGTGCGCGCCCGTGCGAATCCATGCGAATGGCGCGCGTCAGACCGCGCACATGCCGCCGTCGATCACAAGTTCGGCGGCGGTCACGAAGCGGCTCTCGTCGGACGCGAGATACACGGCCGCATGCGCGACGTCGTCCGGCTCGCCGAGCCGCCGCATCGGAATGCCGCGCGCGAGCCGGCGCGTCGCGTCGCGCTCGCCGAGCTGGCGGAACAGCGGCTCGACGATCCCCGTGCGGATGAACGCCGGATGGATCGAATTGCAGCGCACGTCGAGTTCCTTGCGCGCGCAATCGATCGCGACCGACTTCGTGAGGCTCGCGACCGCCGCCTTCGACGCGTTGTACGCGGTGAACTCGGGCTCGACCTTGAACGCGGCGACCGACGAGATGTTGATGATCGACGCGGGCCGGCTCGCGCTCAGATACGGCAGCGCGTACTTGCAGCCGAGCACGATGCTCTCGACGTTGATCTCCATCACGCGCCGCCACTCCTTCAGCTCGAGCTGGTCGAGCGCGCCGATCGAGCCGACGCCCGCGTTGTTGACGAGCACCGACAGGCCGCCCATCGCGTCGTTCGCCTGCGCGAGCAGCGCCTGCCAGCGCGCGTCGTCGCGCACGTCCTGCGTCGCGGCGAACGCGACCGGCGCATCATGCCCGGCGTTGAGTTCCTGCGCGAACGCGTCGAGCACCGCCGCGTCGGCGACGTCCGTCAGGAACACCCGCGCGCCCTGCTCGACCATGCGCCGCGCGATCGCGCGGCCGAGGCCGCCCGCCGCGCCGGTGATGTACGCGCACTTGCCTGCGAGGCGTGAAGAAATCACTGTCATCTGTCCGACTCCGTAAATGATCCGGCGACGCCGCAGCCCGCGCGCAGCGTGCGCCCGGCAGCCAACGCACGGCCAGCGTACGCGAACGCCGCAGATCGATGAAATGAATATTCGTTATGGCCAGTCATAGGCCATGTTCATGACCGACGAAGCGGTGCCCCCCGGGCCGCCCCGCCCGCGCTCACCCGGCGACGCCCGTGATCAGCAGCAGGTTCGTGCCGGTGATGACCGCGAACAGCGCCCACGCGGCCACCTGCATCCCGCGCCCGATCGCGTGTTCGCCCATCGCCGCGCGATCGCTGACCGAGCGGATCAGCGGCCACATCGCGAACGGCAGTTGCAGGCTCAGCAGCACCTGGCTCCAGATCAGCAGCCGGCCGACCGAGCCGTCGCCGAGCCACAGCACGCCGATCAGCGCGGGAATCAGCGCAAGGCCGCGCGTGATCAGCCGGCGCTGGTAGCACGGGATCTTCATGTGCAGGAAGCCGTCCATGATCACCTGCCCGGCGATCGTGCCCGTGAGCGTCGAGCTTTGCCCGGACGCGAAGAGCGCGATGCCGAACAGCAGCGCGGCCGCGCCGCCGACGATCGGCGTGATGAGCCGGTACGCCTGCTCGATGTCGGCGACGTCGGTGCGGCCCGTCGCATGGAACGCCGCGCCCGCGAGGATCAGGATCGCCGCGTTGACGAGCATCGCGACGAACAGCGACACGCAGGTATCGATGCGCACGAGCGCGAGCGTGTCGCGGATCATGCCGCGCGCGCCGCCGACGACGCGCCGTGTCTGCACGACCGACGAATGCAGATACAGGTTGTGCGGCATGATCGTCGCGCCGACGATGCCGAGCGCGAGCACGATCGCGTCCTTGCGGTCATGGCCCGGATCGCCGGGCACGAGCCCGCTGAACACCGCGTGCCAGTCGGGCGGCATCATCGTGACCTGCGCGACGAAGCAGAACGCCATCGTGCCGATCAGCCCGAGCACGATCGCCTCGATCTGGCGGAAGCCCTTGCCCTGCAGGCCGAGCACGATCATCGTGTCGAGCGCGGTCAGCACGATCCCCCATGCGACCGGCACGCCGAGCAGCAGCTTGAACGCGAGCGCGCAGCCGAGCACCTCGGCGATGTCGCACGCGATGATCGACACCTCGGCGGTCACCCACTGGACGACGCGGCCGAACGGGCCGTAGCGGTCGTAGCTGGCCTGCGCGAGATCCTTGCCGGCGACGAGCCCGAGGCGCGCGGCGAGCATCTGCAGGAAGATCGCGGCGAGGCTGGAGAACGCGACGACCCACAGCAGCGAATAGCCAAACTGCGAACCGGCCTGGATGTCGGTGGCCCAGTTGCCGGGGTCCATGTAGCCGATCGCGACGAGCAGGCCGGGGCCGAAGAAGCGCCTGAGCTTCGTCAGGCGGGACGCGCGGGCGTCGATCGTGATGCTGCCCTTCACTTCCGACGGGCAGAACGGGGCGGTGGCGGTGGTGGGAAAAAAGGGCATGGCGCAGCGTCACTGAGACCGGAACGCCGTGATTGTACGAAAGCCGGCCCGCCCGGTGCCAGCGCCTCGCCGCCTGCCCCTCGGGGCGAACGTCAGGCGCGATGATTCGACCTCCTTCCCGTCTCGCGGAAAGCGCCGTGAAATCCGTGCGGCCCGACCTCGATCAGGCCGCGAACCGCTTCGCCCCCTTCAGGGCGCCAGCCCGCAGGACCGCTGCATTTGCGGCGTGTACGCCAGTGCGATGCCGACCCGCGAGATCCGCGCGCGCTCGCTGGCACGGTATTCGGTCGGCGACATCGACAGACGCTGACGAAACAGCTTCGCCATGCGCTCGCCGCTGCCCAGCCCGATGCGCCGGGCGACCTTGTCGGCCGGCAGGCTCGTATGCACGAGCATGTGGCACGCCCGCTCGAGGCGCACATGCAGGACGAATTCCGTCGGCGTCACGCCGACTTCCTTCTTGAAACGCCGCAGGAAATTGCGTTCGCTCATGGCCACCGCCTGCGCGGCGCCCGCGATCGAGATGCGGTTGATGCTCTGCGCGCGCAATTGCTGCATCGACGTGCGGATCGACGGGCTGGCGCTCAGTTCCCGGATCGCCCACATCGACTGGACGAAGCGCTCGTCGACCGGCCGCGAGATGTGGCGGGTGATGTCCTCCACCGCGCCGTCGCCGAGATCGTGGCGGAACATGTCCATGACCGCCGACAACACGTCCGCCCCTTCCCCCGACGGCTCGGCGTCCTTCGCCGCCGATACGAGGCTTGCGGTGCTGACCGACGCGGCGTCTTCGCGTGTGCTCGCCCACTTCGACGTCGCGATCGTCGCGAGCCTCATCCCGTCCGCGACCCAGCGGGCATTCGCCTGAAGGTCCCGCAGCCGACGCAGCAAATCCTCGTTCCACGCGACGAGCGCGTGATCGCCGTGCAGGTGAAAGAATGCATAGGCGTATCTGCCGTGATCGTCGTCCAGCGCATCGGTCGCGACCTGCACGCCCGATGACGACTGGAGCAGTCCGCCGCTCGCGGACACGAATCTCAGCTGATACGCCGCGCAGACGGTCTGCAAGCGGTTGGCGAGATTGAAGGCCTCGACCAGGCGCGCGGCCTGTGCCATCGAAAACCCCGCGCTCAAAAAAATGACGACTATGCGTTGATCATTTGCTTCCACTTGCCGAGCCCCCGACTCTTACTGCCTTCTCTCTCAGACACGCTTGTGTATTTTTCGAAGCTTGCGCGCGACAGCCACCTGTTCTAAAGCGTTCGCATCATATCTTCTGAGGTACGTTTCTTGACAGTACTGTCCGACCCGGACAGGGTTATGGCGGATTGAAACAAGCCGCCCCACCACCTGAATTCCGCCATTCCACTATGGGCAGGAAGCAGGCGCAATCCAATATCCCGTTCCACCGCTGCCCAATATCGATGCAACCGAGGCCCCACGGCGCAAGGACGAATCCTTCCATTCAACTTAACAATCTCAACATTTCTTAAACACAATCCATCCGAAAGCATCCTTCATTTAAATCAATTCCCATTGATCAATTAATCCCACGACGCAATCGCAAACGTTGTCGCATGAAAATTGAAAGTCATTTGAATACACATTGCACGGAATCCCGTCCATGCATTGTCGGAATGCGACAGGACGTCGACATATCCGTGCCCGCACGTCGCTTTTATACTCGCTGCGCCGATCCAGCCCCATCTGGATCGGCTGCATATCCTATGGATATCTGGCCTGGGTTCCGGCTCGTCCCTCGTGCGGTCGGGCCCCATTGCGCCGACCGGCAGCCGGTCGGCTTTTTTTTGTCCGCCGAGCCCACACCGAGCGCGCCGAACGCGTCGAACGCCCGCGCGGCGTCACGACGCGCATCCATTAGAATCGACCTCCGCGATCCACCACTTCCGCGCCCCGTGCCCGCCGATCACCGCCTCGATCTCAACCTGTTCCGCGTGCTCGACGCCGTCTACGTGCATGGCGGGATCAGCGCCGCGGCCCGCGCGCTGCACCTGACGCAACCCGCGATCACGCATGCGCTCAACCGCCTGCGCGCCCAGTTCGACGATCCGCTGTTCGTCCGCCAGGGCAACCGCGTCGTGCCGACCGAGCGCACCCGCGCGGTCATCGCGGACGTCCAGCGTCACCTGAAAGGGCTGCAGGACACGGCGCGCGCGCAGCCCGAGTTCGACCCGGCGACGCTCGACCTGAGCTTGGTCGTCGGCCTGCGCGACGTGCTCGAATCGATCGCGCTGCCGCGGCTCGTTGCCGCGTTCGCGCAGGAAGCACCAGGCTTGCGGCTCGTGAGCCGGCGCGTGCCGATCCGAGATATCGAACGCGAGCTCGCGGCGGGCGATCTCGATCTCGTCGTCGAGCGCCGCCTGCCGGCCGGCCCGCGCATCGCGAGCGAATACCTGCTCGACGAATCGCTCGTCGTCGCGATGCGGCGCGATCATCCGCTCGCGAACGGCCCGCTGCGGCGCAACGACTACTTCGCGGCGCAGCACGTCGCCGTGTCGTCGCACGGCGAGCCCCCCGCGATCGACGTGCTGCTCGGCAACGACGGGCGCCTGCGCCACATCCAGCTCGTTTGCCAGCACTACTTCGCGGCCTGCCAGATCGCCGCGGCGGGCGACCTGCTGCTCACGCTGCCGCATTCGTACGCACTGCGCATGACGGACCTGCTGCCGATCGCGGTCCGGCCGCTGCCGCTGCGGCTGCAGCCGTTTCCGATCCTGGCGTACTGGCATGAATCGCGCGATGCGGACCGCGCGCATCAGTGGTTCCGCGAACGCGTGAGCGCGCTCGTGCGCGGCTGCGTCCCGGAGGCGCGCCCCGCGCGCGCCGGCACGACGCGCGCGTGAACGGGTATGCTGGCGGCTCCGGCCGCCGCGCAGCGCGGCCGCTTTTCGTTTCTCGCCACCGGAGCTCCGCCATGCCGCTGATTCACGCCGCCGCCGTCCTCGAAGCCGACGCGCCCGATTACGTCGTCAACCTGCAAGCCGGCTCGCATGCGCTGACCGGCGACGAAGCGGAACGCGAAGGCGGCCGCAACCGCGGGCCAGCCCCGTATGAATTCGTGCTGGCCGGGCTCGCGCAATGCACGGCCGCGACGCTGCGGATGTACATGGAGCGCAAGGCATGGCCGGCCGCGCGCGTCGACGTGCGCACCGAGCTGCATGCCGACCGCGAGGGGCTGCAGTACGTGCGCCGCGTCGTGACGATCGACGGCCCGCTCGACGACGCGCAGCGGCAGCGTCTCGCCGAGATCTGCGAGAAGACGCCGGTGACGCTGTTCATCAAGCGCGGCACGCGCATCGAGACCACGCTGCGCTGACGCTCAACCGGCCGCACCAATGAAACGGGCGGGCCGCGCATCGCGCGCGGCCCGCCCGTCAACTGCGTCGCGCGGCGCTTACAGGCCGAGCGCGGACAGGTCCAGCTTGCCGTCCTTCATCGGCGGGCACCAGAAATACGCGCCGGTCAGCGGCCGCGTGAAGCGGAACAGTCCGTCGACAATCCCGTCGTCCGCGCCGCTCATCCGGCGCATCTGCACCTCGAACGCGCGGAACGAACGGCCGAACGCGACGAAGTACAGCCCCGCGCGGCGCGCATCCGACCACGGCGCCGAGCGGCGCAGCATGAACGCTTCCGGCTCGAAGCTCTCCTGCGCGGTGCGCTTCACGTGCGCAAATTCCGGCGCGTCGTCGAGCTCCTCGTTGTCCGACTGGCGGCGCCCGATGATGTTGTCCATGTCGTCGGACGCAATACGCTCCATCCGGTCGAAGTCGTGCAGCCACTGCTGGACGGCGACGAAGCTCGCGCCGTCCAGCCCCGCGCCCTGCCCGGACACGATCGCCGCCGCAACCGCGTCGTCGCCGGTCGGGTTCTCGGTGCCGTCCTCGTAGCCTGACAGGTCGCGATCGTTCGCGTAGCGGAACGCATCGACCGCGTCCTGCAGCGCAAATGCGGGCGCGAGCAGCCGCTCGATCGCCCGCGCGCGCAGCGTGATCTCGCCGCGATCGTCGGAACGCAGCCAGACCCACACGTCGGCCGGCGTCGCCGGCAGCGGCCGGTCCTGCACCGCGAAGGCCGGAAACGCGGTCAGGCCCGCGATCGAGCGACCCAGGCCCGACGCGAGCGAGTGGCCGAAGCCGACGACGGTCTCGCGCCCGTCGACGACCTCGCGCAGCGCGGCGAGCGCCGCCGCGACGTTGTCTTTGTTGGAAATCGTGAAAGTGAGGTATCGGGCCGCCGCATCGATCGGAGCCAGAATGCCTTGCTGAACGTCGCTCATCGTTTCCCCAGGAATGTGTCGTGAATCTGCGATGGCCGCTTGGGCCGGCGCGCGCCGGGCCGTGGTCCGGCCTTCGCACGGCGCGCAGCCACGCAGTGTAATCGATGCGGACGCGCACCGGCCCGTGGCCCGGTTCGGCCGGCCGAACCGGGGCGGAAGCGGGACCGCCCCCGCGCACGACGCCCGTATCGACGCGGCAATGCAGCATTCGTCAGACATTGCAACCGCCTTACGACTGCTGATAGAATCGCTCCACGTCTTTTCGACGCCTTTTCAACCATTCACTTCAGGGAGGTGCTGATGTTCCGAATGCAGTCCGCCTTCCCGAACGTGGTCTCACGGCTCAGCTGATCCAGCCAGCCGTCCGCGCAGGCGCCTGACGGCCCGCGCATCTTCCCGACAGCCCGTTCCTTTCGATCCGCGTCGCGCACGCGGGTCCGGCTGTTGCGTTTTCGACGTTCTCTGATCCGGAAAGTCCCGTCGCGCGATGCGCCGGGCAATGACACATGACCAGAAAAACCACCCAACCGGGCGGCCATGCGTTCCAGGCCGTCTTCGGCTTCACGTTGCACTACTGGCGCCGGCAACCGGCGCGCATCTCCGTCGTCGTCGCGTTCTCGCTGCTCGCCGCGCTCGCCGACGTGCTCACCCCGCTGTTCGCGGGCCGCCTCGTCGATGCGCTGGCACTCGGCCTCACCGACCGGACGGCCGCCTGGCACGCGGCGCTGTCGGCGTTCGGCGTGCTCGCCGCGCTCGGCATCGGCGCGACGCTGCTGCGGCAGGGCGTCTACCTGAACATCATCACGCTCACGCTGAAGATGATGGGCGAGATCGCGACCGCGTCGTTCCATCGCGTGCAGCGCTTCTCGACCGACTGGCACGCGAACAGCTTCGCCGGCTCGACGGTGCGCAAGATCACGCGCGGGATGTGGGCGCTCGACCTGCTGAACGACACGCTGCTGATCGCGCTGCTGCCGTCGCTGACGATCCTGGTCGGCGCGACCGCGCTGCTCGGCTCGCACTGGCCGACGATGGGGCTCGTGGTCGGTCTCGGCTCGCTGCTGTACATCGCCGTGACGGTTGCGATGTCGCTCGGCTTCGTCGCGCCCGCCGCGCGGCTCGGCAACCTGTGGGATACGCGCATGGGCGGCGCGCTCGCGGATGCGGTCGGCTGCAACGCGGTCGTCAAGGCGTTCGGCGCGGAAGTGCGCGAGGAAGCGCGGCTGTCGCGCGTAATCGGCAAATGGCAGAAGCGCACCCGGCGCTCGTGGATGCGCGGCACCCTCAACGGCGGCCTGCAGGGCGCGATGCTCGTCGCGATCCAGGCGGCGATGATCGGCGTCGCGCTGACGCTGTGGGCCAGCGGCGCAGCGAGCGTCGGCGACATCGCGTTCGCGCTGACGATGTTCTTCATGCTGCAGGGCTACCTGCGCGACGTCGGCATGCACATCCGCAACCTGCAGCGCTCGGTGAACGACATGGAAGAGCTCGTCGCGCTCGAGCGCCAGCCGCTCGGCATCGACGACAGGCCGGACGCGCAGCCGCTCCGGATCACGCGCGGCGAGATTCGCTTCGAGCACGTGACGTTCCGCTACGGCAGCCACCCGGTCGCGCTGTACGACGACTTCTCGATGCGCATCGCGCCCGGCGAACGGGTCGGCCTGGTCGGCCATTCGGGGTCGGGCAAGACGACGTTCATCAAGCTGATCCAGCGCCTGTACGACGTGTCGGGGGGCCGCATCACGATCGATGGCCAGAACATTGCCCACGCGCGCCAGGATTCGCTGCGCGGCCAGATCGCGATCGTCCAGCAGGAGCCGGTGCTGTTCCACCGCACGCTCGCGGAGAACATCGCGTATGCGCGCCCGGACGCGAGCCGCGCCGACATCGAGCGCGCCGCGCGGCTCGCGAGCGCGCACGACTTCATCGCGGCGCTGCCGGACGGCTACGACACGCTGGTCGGCGAGCGCGGGATCAAGCTGTCGGGCGGCGAGCGGCAGCGCGTCGCGATCGCGCGCGCGTTCCTCGCGGATGCGCCGATCCTGATCCTCGACGAAGCGACGTCGAGCCTCGACAGCGAAAGCGAGGTGCTGATCCAGCAGGCGATGGAGCGGCTGATGGAAGGCCGCACGACGCTCGTCGTCGCGCACCGGCTGTCGACCGTGCGCGCGCTCGACCGGCTGCTCGTGCTCGATCGCGGCAAGGTGATCGAGGAAGGCAGCCACGACGCGCTGATCCGGATCGACGGCGGCGTCTACCGGCGGCTGTTCGAGCGGCAGGCGCTGGAGCTGGCGAAGGGGCTCGCCGACAACACGCCGGGCGGCCATTCGTTCGACGGCGCCGAACCGCGCGGGCAGCCCGCCGAAGCCTGACGGCAAGCCGGACGTGACGCGGGGCGGCGATGCAGGATGCCGCCCCGCCGCTCACTCGCCCGGCCCGTGCACGCCCTTCCCGACGGCCACGCGCTGCGCGCGATAGATGCCCGCGTGCCCGGAGAACAGATACGCGACCACGCACGCGACGATCGCGTACACGCCGATATCCGCGCCGAACAGCTCGATCGCCATGATCGTCGACGCGATCGGCGTGTTGGCCGCGCCGGCGAACACCGCGACGAAGCCGAGCCCGGCCAGCACCGGCACCGGCAGCGCGAGCACCTGGCCGAGCGCGTTGCCGAGCGTCGCGCCGATGTAGAACAGCGGCGTCACCTCGCCGCCCTTGAAGCCCGACGCGAGCGTGACGACGGTGAACGCGAATTTCCCCGCGAAGTCGTAGACCGGCAACGGGCCGTGGAACGCCGCCTCGATCGTCGGGATGCCGAGGCCGAGATACTGCGGCACGTTCAGCGCGGTCGCCGCAATCGCCACGAGCAAACCGCCGACCACCGGCTGCAGCGGCGCATACCGGATGCGCCGGCGAAACAGCGCCGACAGCGCGTGCGTCGCATGCGCGAACAGCCGGCCGACCACGCCGAACGCGATGCCCGCGACGACCGTCGCGCCGAGCCCCGCCGCGCTGACAGGCGGCACGAACGGAATCCCGTACGCGGTGTGATGCACGCCCCACAGCCGGCACACGACGTCCGCGACGATCGCCGACGCGACGCACGCGAGCAGCGCGTCGTAGCGCACGCGCCCGATCGCGAGCACTTCGAGCCCGAACACCGCGCCGGCGAGCGGCGTGCCGAACACCGACGCGAAGCCGGCCGCGATGCCGGCCATCAGCAGCACGCGCCGGTGCTCGCGGTCGAGCCGCAACGCGTGCGTGACGCGATCGGCGAGCGCGCCGCCCATCTGCACGGCGGTGCCTTCGCGCCCGGCCGAGCCGCCGAACAGGTGCGTGACGACGGTCGCGACGAGCACGAGCGGCCCCATCCGCTTCGGCACGAGCGCCTTCGGATCATGGATTTCGTCGATCAGCAGGTTGTTGCCGCGCGCGACCGACTGGCCGAAGCGGTGGTAGATCCAGCCGGTCGCGAAACCGGCGGCGGGCAGCCCCCAAAGCAGCCACGGATGCGCGACGCGCGTGCCGGTCGCCCAATCGAGCGCGATCAGGAACAGCGCGGACGCCGACCCGGCGAGCGCGCCGAGCAGCGCCGAAAGCGCGAGCCAGCGGCACACGTAGCGCACGGTCGCGAGGAAGTCGGCAGAAGTGTTGAACATCGAGTGATTTCCAGATTCGACGGAAGATCAAACCTGGGCGGCAGGACACCGCATGAGACGGCCTGCGACCTCCCGAAACCCAGGAACGCGCAGGCATCATCAGCCGGACGACCGGCGGTTGCGGGCGGGGCGCGCTCGTCGCGAGCGGGCCCAGGCCCCGGGGAGGCATGCCATCTCCGAAGCGCGCATTGTACGCGACGGCCGACGCCGCCCGCAATGCGCGCGGTCAGCCGTGCGACGGGCGCGTCACGCGCGCGATCAATTGCGGCGCGATCCGGTCGAGCGGCAGGATCACGCTCGCCGCGCCGATCGCGGCGGCGGCCTTCGGCATGCCGTAGACCGCGCTCGTCGCCGCATCCTGCGCGATCGTGCAGCAGCCCTTCGCGCGCATCGCCTTCAGGCCGAGCGCGCCGTCGCGCCCCATGCCGGTCAGCAGCACGCCGATCGCGTCGCCGCGCCAGCCGTCGGCGACGCTGTTGAAGAACACGTCGATCGACGGCCGGTACGGCGTCTCCGCCGGATGCCGCGTATAGCCGAGCACGCCGCGCGGCGTCAGGCACAGATGGTCGTTGGTCGCCGCGAGCAGCACCTCGCCCGGCTGCGGCGCGCTGCCCTGGCGCGCGACGCGCACCGGCAGGCGCGTATAGCCGTCGAGCCACTGCGCCATGCCGACCGCGAACGCCTGGTCGACATGCTGGACGATCACGATCGCCGCCGGGAAATCTTCCGGCAGTGCGCGCAGCAGCGCGGTGAGCGCGGTCGGCCCGCCCGCCGACGCGCCGATCGCCACCAGCGTCGGCTGGCCGCGCGCCGGCGCGGATACGGGCGGCGCGAGCGCCGTCGAGCGGCTTTCGAGCATCCGGCCGATCTGGTCGATCTTCGCGAGCAGCGGCTGCGCCGCGTCGACGCTCAGGCCGAGCGCCAGCGTCGGCGTGTCGGCCGCGTCGAGCGCGCCCGCCCCCATCGCCTCGTAGACGGACGACGTGCTCGCGCTGACGCTCGCCGTCACGATCAGGATCGCGCACGGCGCGCGCGCCATGATGCGGCGCGTCGCCGCGACGCCGTCGAGCTTCGGCATCACCAGGTCCATCAGCACGAGGTCGGGCGGCTGCGCGACGCAGAAATCCACCGCCTCGTCGCCGTCGGTCGCGACCCACAGCACGCGATGCTCCGGCCGCTGCGCGATCGCTCGCCGCAGCGCCTCCACGGCGAGCGGCAGGTCGTTGACGATGCCGATGTTCATCCCTGCGCGTCCCCGATCAGGTCGTGCACGGCGTCGAGCAGCGCCTCGTCGTGGAAGCTGCCCTTCGCGAGGTAGTAGTCGGCGCCGGCGTCGAGCCCGCGGCGGCGGTCCTCGTCGCGATCCTTGTACGACACGATCATCACCGGCACGCGCTTGAGCAGCGGATCGTTCTTGATCAGCGTGACGAGCTCGATGCCGTCCATGCGCGGCATGTCGACGTCGGTGACGACCAGGTCGAACGCATCGCTGCGCACCGCGTTCCAGCCGTCCATCCCGTCGACCGCGATCGTGACGTCGTAGCCGCGCTTCTCCAGCAGCTTGCGTTCGAGCTCGCGCACGGTCAGCGAATCGTCGACGACGAGCACGCGCCGCCGCCGGTCCGCGAGCGCATGCTGCGGGTCGCGCACGAGCTTCGCGAGCTGCCCGCCGCGCACGAGCTTGTCGACCGAGCGGATCAGGTCCTCGACGTCGACGATCAGCACCGGGTCGCCGTTCTCGAGCAGCGCGCCGGCCGCGATGTTCTGGATCTTGTGCAGGCGGCTGTCGAGCGGCTGCACGACGAGCATCCGCTCGCCGAGGAAGCGGTCGACCGCGACGCCATACAGCTCCGGCTCGCCGCCGACCACCACCACCGCCGTGCGCGCGCGCGACGCATCGGGCTCGCCCGCGTCGAGCAGCTGGTGCGCGGCGACGAGCCCGGCGCGCCGGCCATCGAACGGGAAATGCGGCTGCCCTTCGAGCACGTCGATATCGGCGCGCTCGAGCTCGAGCGTGCGGCGCACGTGCGCGAGCGGGAACGCGTATGGCTCGCCGCCGACCTCGACGAGCAGGCTGCGGATCACCGACAGCGTGAGCGGCAGCTGCAGCACGAAGCGCAGGCCGGCGCCCGGCTCGTTGAAGATCCGCACCGCGCCGCGCACGCTGCGCACCATTTCCTGCACCGCGTCGAGGCCGACGCCGCGCCCCGACACGTCGGTCACCGCATCGCGCATCGAGAAGCCGGGCAGCAGCAGGAATTCCAGCAGCTCCTGGTCGGACAGCCGCGCGGCCGTCTCGTCGTCGGTCAGATGCTGGCGCACCACCGCCGCGCGCAACGCGTCGAGATCGACGCCCGGCCCGTCGTCGCTGACGCTGACGAGCAGCGACCCGGCGCTGTGGCGCGCCTCAAGCGTCACGCTCGCGGCGGCCGGCTTGCCGCGCGCGCGCCGCACGTCGGGCGGCTCGACGCCGTGGTCGAGCGCGTTGCGCAGCAGGTGGCCAAGCGGCGCGTCGAGCAGGTCGAGGATGTCGCGATCCACCTGGGTCGCCTCGCCGACGATCGAAAACCGCACCTGCCGGCCGAGCGAGCGCGCGAGGTCGCGGACGATGCGCGGGTACGCGCGCGTCGCGTCGCCGAACGGCCGCATCCGGCATTGCAGCGCCTCGTCGTACAGCTGCTCGGCGATATGCGTGCTGCGCCGCTCGAAGCGGTCGAGCGCGTCCATCCGCTCGGCGAACGAGCGCTGCAGGTCGTTGAGCATGTGCCGCACTTCGCCCAGCGACGCGAGCGCCCCCGCGTCGAGCTCGCCGGCGAAGCGCTCGACCAGCGTGTCGAGCGAACGCGCCGCGTCGCGCTGCGCGCGCTTCACGCGCAGCATCGATTCGGCGAACGGCTTGAGCCAGCGCGACTCGACGAGCGATTCGCCGGACAGGCTCAGCAGCCGGTTCAGGCTGTCGGCGCGCACCCGGCGAATTGCGCCCGTATTTGCGCCTGCCCCGCGCGCGGACTGGGCCGGATCGGTGGCGCCCGCAACCGCGGGCGGCGCGGCTTCGCCGCCGAATGGCGCCGCCTTGCGCGCCGGCTGGCCGGATTCGAACGGCGCGTCGCCGGGCGGCGGCGCCGCCGTAAACGTTTGCGTCGCGCCCGGATCGCCGGCCGCGGCCAGCGCCGCAGCGAACGTCTCGATCTCGGCCGGCGCGACCGGCTGCATCTGCGGATCGCCGACCCGCACGAGCAGATCGACGCCCGCCAGCAGCGCATCGACGTGCGCGGCCGTCAGCGCCGCCGCGCCGCCCTGCGCGGCGACGAAGCACTCTTCCATTCGCCCCGCGATGTCGACGCCCTGCGGCACGCCGACGATGCGCGCGGCCCCCTTCAGCGAATGCGCGGCGCGCATGCAGGCCTCGAGCGCCGCCGGATCGGGCGCGCCGGATTCGAGCGCGAGCAGGCATTCGGACAGCGCCTGGGTCTGCGTGCGCGTCTCCTCGCGATACAGTTCGAGCAGCGACAGGCGGCTCAGGTCGTCATCGGCGCTCATCGCATGCTCCGCGTCACGGCATCGAACAGGCGGTCGTCGTCGAGCAGGCCGATCGACTTGCCGCGCCACGCCAGCACGCCGCGCGACAGGCCGGCGCTCGCGCGCCCGACCGTCGCCGGCACCGGCACCCACTCCGACGCGCCGAAGCGCACCACGCCCTCCACTTCGTCGACCGGAAACACCACCGGCTCGCCGTGCTGCGCGACGACCAGCAGCCGCGTGAAGCCGCCGTCGGCGCCGCCGGCCGTGCCGAGCCCGAGCAGCGCGCCGAGCGAGATCGCGATGCGCAGCGTGCCGCGGATGTTGACGACGCCGCGCACCGCCGGGTGGCGGCGGTGCGGCAGCGAATGGATCGGGCGCGTGTCGGCGATCTCGCGCAGCACGCCGATCGACAATGCGAGCCATTCGTCGGCGACGCGGAACGCGAGTGCCGCGTGGCGCGCGTCGGCGCCGGTGTCGCCACGCTCGCGCACTGCGCCGTTCGTGCCCATGCGGCGCGCGGCGTCGGCCATCTCGGCGTCGCCGAGCGGCCGCTCCAGCAGCTTCGCCGCGTGATACGCGTAGACGGGACAGTTCAGGCAGCGCAGGTACTCGGTCAGCCGCTCGCACGTCCGGTCGCCGCGCGTGCCGATCCGGTTCCAGCAGTCGTCGACGTCGATCGTCATGTCGGTGGGGTCAGCGGCCTCGCCGTTCATCATTTCCTCTTGTCATGCCAGGGTCGTATTATCCCGCCGCGCGCCGCGCGCGCTCGAGCATCCGTTGCGCGCCCGCGCGGTCGCCGCCGACGTCGAGCAGCGTCGCGAGATGCGTCAGCGCCTCGTGGTGCGTCGGCCGCAGGTACAGCGCCTTGCGGTAGAAGTCGCCCGCCTCCGCGGCCCGGCCGCGCGCGTCCGCGATCAGCCCGCGCAGGTAGAACGCGTCGGCATGCAGCCCGGCGCGCGCGGTGAACCGCGCGAGCGCGCGCTCGGCTTCGTCGAACGCACCCGCGTTCGCGAGCGCCTGCGCATGCTCCAGCGTCGACGGGGCGCCCCCGGCCGCCTGAGCCTGCACATCGCTGCCATGGCCGCCGTCCGCCGCCCGTTCCGGCGCGGCGGCAAGCGCGAGCGGGCGCGCCGCCGCACCGGCAAACCACCCGGACGGCGCCGTGCGCGGCGCGGCGACGCGCGCCGCCGCGGACCGGTCGGCGCGCCACGGCCGCACGGCAGGCGGCAGCGCCGCGGCGAGCCCGTCGGCCAGCCGCTCGGCGACGCTCGCGCGCTGGAACGCGAACGCGAGAGGAATCCGCGCGGAACACATCCCGTGGCGCATCGCGACACCGGTCTCGGCCGGGCCGACGAACAGCATCCCGTCGTCGGTCAGGCAGCGCTGCAGCGACTGGATCACGCGATCCTGCGCGTCGCGCTCGAAATAGATCAGCACGTTGCGGCAGAACACGAAATCGTAGCGCGTGAGCGCGTCGCCGACCGGCTCGATCAGGTTCCCCTGCCGGAACTGCACGCACGCGCGCACGCGCTCGTCGAGCTGCCAGCCGTCCGCCACCGGCGTGAAATGCCGCGCGCGAAACTCCAGCGCGTGCCCGCGGAACGCATTGCGTCCGTAGCGGCCGAGCCGCGCCTGCTCGATCGCGTTGTCGCTGAGATCGATCGCGTCGATCGTGAAGCGCGCGGGATCGAGCCCCGCGTCGAGCAGCGCCATCGCCGCCGAAAACGGCTCCTCGCCGGTCGAGCACGGCGCGCTCAGCACGCGCACCACGCGGCCGGGATGCGCGGTGAGACGTTCGACCGCGAGCCGCACGAGCGTCGCGAACGCCTCGCGGTCGCGGAAAAACCAGGTTTCCGGCACGACGAATCGCTCGATCAGCGCGCGCCGCTCGTCGCCGCTGGCGTTCAACCGCTGCCAGTACGCGTCGAGCGCGTCCGGCGGGACGGGCGGCCGCGCGGCGCAGGGCATCCGCCCGCCGTCCGCCGCCTGCGTCGCGTAGATGCGCTCGGTCACCGCGCGCATCAGGAAATCGTGGCCGAGCGAGTCGGGATCGATGCCGGTCTCGCGCAGGAGCCATGCGCGAAAACGCGAAGCGATGTTTGTCACGCCGGCGCCCCTCCGTTGGCCGATGCATCGTCGAACAGGTGCAGGCTCGCGACCGAATCGATGATGTCGCGCACCGACACCTGCTGCACGATGCCGTCCGGCGTGCTCGCGACCGGGCCGAGCCAGCGCGTGCGCGGCGTCGCGACGCCGCTCGCGCGGAACGCGCCGCACTCGATCCGCATCGTCCGGGTCGCGCGCTCGACGATCAGGCCGAGCACCCGCTCGCCGGCGTCCGCTTCGTTCGCGCAATCTCGGACCCTGTATCGAACCATCACGAGCCGCGTCGAGCGCAGCGCGTGCGCGGGGCGCCCGAGCGCCAGCATCGGCACGTCGACGACCGGCACCGGCGCGCCGTCGCGCATCAGCAGCCCGGCGACCCACGCGGGCGCGCCGGGCACCGCCTTCGCAGTCGCGAGCGGCAGCACCGCGTCGATCGAGGCGGCGTCGAGCGCATAGCGTTCGCCGTCCAGCTCGAACAGCAGGAACAGCGCCGGTGCGCCGTGCAGGGCGTCCGCGCGCGTCACGCGTCCACCTTGAAGCGCGACACGCTGGTGCGCAACTGGTTCGCGACCAGCGTCAGGTCGTCGATCGCCTGCGACGACTGGCGCAGCGATTCGGCCGTCTGCTGCGCGGCTTCCGATAGTTGCGACAGCGCCTGCGTGATCTGCTCCGCGCCGGTCGCCTGCGTCTGCATCCCTTCGTTGACCATCTGGAAGCGCGGCGCGAGCGTCTGCACCTCGGCGATGATCTGCGACAGCTGCCCGCCGACCTGCTGCACGTCGAGCATCCCGCGGCGCACTTCCTCGGAGAACTTGTCCATCCCCATCACGCCGGCCGACACGGCCGACTGGATCTCCTTCACCGTCTGCTCGATGTCGTAGGTCGCGACCGCCGTCTGGTCCGCGAGCCGGCGGATCTCGGTCGCGACGACCGCGAAGCCGCGGCCGTATTCGCCGGCCTTCTCCGCCTCGATCGCCGCGTTCAGCGACAGCAGGTTGGTCTGGTCCGCGACCCTGGTGATGGTCGCGACGACCTGGTTGATGTTGAGCGCCTTCTCGTTGAGGATCGCGAGCTTCGCGTTCACCGAGCCGGCCGCGTCCATCACGCTGCGCATCGTCTCGCCCATCCGCGTGAGCCCGCTCTGGCTCACGCCCGCGAGCGTCGCCGACTGCTCGGCGACCGACGACACCTCGTTCATCGTGTGCAGCAGGTCGCGCGACGTCGCGAAGATCTCGCGCGAGGTCGCGCCGATCTCGGTCGTCGTCGCGGCGGTCTCGTTCGCGGTGGCCTGCTGCTCGCGCGACGTCGCCGCGATCTCGGCCACCGACGTCGTCACCTGCAGCGACGACTGCTGCGCGCGCCCGACCAGTTCGGTCAGTTCGTCGGCCATCCGGTTGAAGCCCGTCTCGAGCGTGCCGAACTCGTCGTAGCGGTTCAGCGCGAGGCGGCGCGTGAGATTGCCGGTGCGCATCACGTCGTGCACTTCGACGAGCCGCGCCATCGGCACCGTGATCGCGCGATACAGCACATAGCCGAGCGCAAGCGCGGCCAGCAGCACGACGGTCAGCGCGACCGCCAGCACCACCACGGTGCCCTGCACCGATTCGCGGATCAGCTTCGCGGACTGGTCCGCGAACGTACGGTTCTCCTGGACCATCGTATTCGCGTGGCGCACCACTTCCGCCCACGCGGGCAGCACGGTCGCATACGCCGCGGCCGCTTCGCCGCGCGACCCGAGGCTCTTCTGCACGGCGTCGTTCAGTAGCGGCAGATAGCGATCGTAGGCGGTGCGAAACGACGAGAAGCGCGCGCGGTCGTCTTCGCGGAACGTCGTGTTCTGATAGTCGACCAACAGCGTGTCGATCTCCTTCGTCACGTCGGCGATCTTCGCGAGGTCGCGGCGCGCGGCGTCCGGATCGGAATCGACGAAGACCGCCCGCTGCAGCAGCATGAACGACTCGTTGACCGCGCCGCGCAGCGACGACGCGAGATATGCGCCAGGCAGCGAATCGCGCTCGATGCTGACGGCTTCGCCGTTGATCGCGCGCAGGCGCTCGTAGGACAGTCCGGCCGTCAGCAGCATCAGCACGAACAGCACGCCGAAGCTGAGCAGGATGCGGTTGCCGAGGGTCAGCCGGGCGGCGCCGATCGTCGGGTGCAAGCTTTCATTGGTCGCGCGAGGCGTCACGGTGGCCATGTTCGTTGTGGGCTTTCAAAGTCTGCGTTGAAAAATATCCGCGCCGGCCGGCGCCCGCCGGAGGCGGTGCGACCGGCGCGCGTGGGGAGCGGGCGCGCACGCGCGCGGCATGGCCGTGGGGCGCCGCCCGCATGCCGGGCGAGGCCGCGCGACCTGCGGATTCACCGCTGCGCTTGTGCGGGGAGCCGGAGCGCGACCATGAAGCCGCGCGCGGTATCGCGCATCAGGATCTGGCCCCGATGCCGCGCGGCCGTCGCGCGGACGAACGCGAGCCCGAGGCCGAAGCCGCCGCGCGCCGCGCCGTGCGCGGGCTCGAGCCTCACGAACGTCTCGGTCGCCGACGCGCGCTGCGCGGGCGCGATGCCGGCGCCGCCGTCCTCGACGCCGATCAGCCACGCGCCGTCGTCGCCGCCCAGCGTGCAATGCACGTCCGTTCCGGCCGGGCCGTACTTGAGCCCGTTGTCGATCAGGTTGGCGACCGCGCGCGTCAGCATCATCCGGTCGCCCATGGTCACGCATTCGGCGTCCGGCACCTGCGCGACGACCCGGCTGCCGAACCCGGCGGCCTTTTCCCACAGCTGGTCGACTGCGTCGAGCACGATTTCGTTGAGGCTGACGACCTCGTGCGCGCGGCGCTCCGACTGCGCGCGGGTCAGGTGGATGAAGCCGTCGGCCAGCGCGAGCGCGCGCCGCGCGTGGCCGGCGATGCGCTCCATGATCGGCGGCATGTCGCCGTGCTCTGCCCGGTACACGTCGAGCAGCGCAAGGATCGACGTCTGCGGCGAACGCATGTCGTGCGACAGGAAATCGAGCGCTTCGTCGCGCTGGCGCGACATCAGGTAGGAATTCGAATGGTAGCGAATGCGTGCCGTCAGCTCCATCGCGTCGGGCAGCTTGACGAGATAGTCGTTCGCGCCGGCGACGAACGCCTCGCGCTTGACGACCGGCTCCTCCTTCGCGGACAGCACGATGATCGGCACGCGTGCGGTGGCCGCGTCCGCGCGCCACGCGCGCACGAGGTCGAGGCCGTCGATGTCCGGCATCACCAGGTCCTGCAGGATGACCGTCGGCTTCACGTCGCGCGCGACGGCCATCGCCTGCTGCGCGTCGGTGCAAACATGAAGATCGATGTCATGTTCGCTGCGCAACGCGCGGCGAATCACTTCGCCGACGAACGCTTGATCGTCGACAAGCAGGACCGATAAACCGGACTCGAGGTAATCCGATACCTTTTCACCACTCGATTCTTTCATAACCGTTGTTTCAAACGCGGAATCTCCAATCGATTCATTCATGGGAGTTGATTATCCGACTTAAGCGCGATCTTATTCTTGCGGAGGAATGATCCGCCTGCTGACGCCGATCGGGCCCATCGGCGCTGGCGCGCAAGGCCATCGGATGCCGAGTTTCCCCGTCGACACCCGGTGCTCGCCCCGCACAATCTCTCTCAATAAATATAAGCAGCTGATTCTAAATGAAATTAGAGCACAGTATCTATCCGCTTCCTGTTTAGTTAAGCCAAGCAGTCAAAAAGACCGGCGTCGGAATAAATCCGATCATTTACAGGATGGAAATGGGCAGGCGAATGCGGCAGGCGCGCGTGCCGCCAACCGGCGGGGCGGGAATGGGCGGCCGCGGGCCGGCGTCGCGGCCGCGACAGCGGGCGTGACGGTCGAAAGACGGCGGGCGCCGGCGCGCCCGGCGTTCATCCGCGCGCGTGCTGCGCGGCGACTTCCTGCAGGTCGAGATCGCGTTCGAGCGCGTGCAGCATTTCGTCGTGGATCTGCCCGGAACGATGCAGGCGCAACAATTCCGCGCGGCCGGCCGCGATCGCGGCGAGCACGACGTCGTAGTGCGCGGCGCGCTCGCTGTCCGGAAACGCGGTCTCGTGCTGCAGGCGCTGCGTCAATTCCGCGCGATACGTGTACTGCTCGAGCAGGCGCGGATGGATCACGACGCCGTTCTCGTCACGCACGAGCGGCTGGATCGCCGCGAGCTGCGCGGCCTCGACGCGCGCCCACGCCTGCGGCTCGGTCAGGTGATGCGCGGCATGCCCGAACTGCTGCGGCAGGCGCAGCAGCCGGATCAGCGGGCCGATCGTCGTGCCCTGCAGCAGCACGGTGACGAGAATCACCGCGAACGCGGCGACGAGGATCAGGTCGCGGCCCGGCATCGCGTCGGGCAGCGACAGCGCGATCGCGAGCGTGACGACGCCCCGCATCCCGGCCCAGCTCATCACGGTCGCGGCCCGCCAGTCCGGCCGGCACGCGCCGCGCGTGAACCGGCGCGTCGGCCCTTTCAGCCCCTCGACCGCATAGATCCACAGGAAGCGCGACACGACCACCGCGGCCAGCACCGCGAGCACGGCCGGCATCATCGTGCCGATCACCTGCTCGAAACCGCCGAGCCGGTGGATCACGGCACGCAGCGACAGTCCGATCAGCACGAACACCAGCGCCTCGAGCAGGAACACGACGACCTGCCAGAATGCGGTGGCGCGCGTGCGCACCGCCGCCGAGAACACCTCGTGCTGGTGCCAGCCGAGCATCATGCCGACCACCACGGTCGCGATCACGCCCGACACTTCGAGCATTTCGCCGGCGATATAGCCGATCCAGCCGGAGAGCACCGCGACGGTGATCACGAGGTAGTCGTCGTCGAGCAGCTTCAGGAAGCGCACGACGAGCCAGCCGATCACGAAGCCGACCACCACGCCGCCGACGCCCAGCTCCGCGAAGCCGACGAGCGCGTGCTGGAAGCTGAACGCGCCGGTCAGCGCAGCGACGACCGCGAAGCGGAACAGCACGAGGCCCGCCGCGTCGTTCAGCAGGCTCTCGCCTTCGAGCAGCACCATCAGCCGGCGCGGCAGCGCGACGCGTTCGAGCACGGCCTTCGCCGCGACCGCGTCGGGCGGCGACACGATCGCGCCGAGCGCGAAGCAGGCGGCCCACGGCAGCGACGGCACGACCCAGTGCACGGCGAGCCCGACCGCGAGCGTCGTGAACGCGACCGCGCCGATCGCGAGCAGCAGGATGCCGCCGAGGTTGCGCTTGAACTCCTCCCACACGGAGAAATACGCGCCGTCCATCAGCAGCGGCGGCAGGAACACCACCAGCACGAGATCGGGGTCGAGGTTGATCGGCGGCAGGCCGGGAATGAACGCGATGCCGACGCCGCCGACGAGCAGCGCCGCGGCGGGCGGCAAGCGCAGCCGCTTGGCGATGCATTCAAGCGCGACGATCGCGAGAAAAGACAACAGAACCAGCTTGAATGCCGATACGGGGGACATGAATCGACCTCGTGAAGAAATAATCCGCCGGCGGGCCGGGTGTCGTACCCCGGCCCGCCGTGTCGCGCGATTACATCACGATGCCGTGCGTGCAGTCGAGACCGTTCGTCGGATGGGCGGCGCCTGCGCGCGCCGCCGGGTTTCCTCCGCGCCGCACTACCTGCGCCGCACCACCATCAGGCGCGGCTCGGTCATGTCCTCGATCGCGTAGCGGATCCCTTCACGGCCGAGGCCCGAGTCCTTCACGCCGCCGTACGGCATGTTGTCGACGCGGAACGACGGCACGTCGTTGATCACGACGCCGCCCACGTCCAGTTCGTCCCACGCGCGCTGCGCATGCGCGAGCGAATCGGTGAACACGCCGGCCTGCAGCCCGAAATCGCTGTCGTTCACGCGCGCAAGCGCGTCGTCGAAGTCGTCGAACTTCTCGAGGATCGCGACCGGGCCGAACGCTTCCTTCCGGTACAAATCCTGCTCGCGGCCGACGTTCTCGAGCAGCGTCGCCTCGAACATCGCGCCGTCGACCTTGCCGCCCGCGACGACCTGCGCGCCCGCCGCGACGGCCGCGTCCATCCAGCCCGCGAGCCGGCGCGATTCGGATTCGGAGATCATCGGGCCGACGAAGGTCGCCGGATCCTTCGGATCGCCCATCTTCAGCGAGCGGGTTTTCGCGATCAGCTTCTCGCGCAGCGCGTCGTAGAGGCCGGCGTGCACGATGATCCGCTGCACGCCGATGCAGCTCTGCCCCGACTGGTAGTACGCGCCGAATGCGAGCCGCTCGACCACGTAGTCGAGCCGGTCGCGCTGGTCCGCGTCGACGATCGCCGCCGCGTTGCCGCCCAGCTCCAGCACGACCTTCTTCTTGCCGGCCTTCTCCTTCAGCGCCCAGCCGACCGCGGGCGAGCCCGTGAACGACAGCAGCTTGAAGCGCTCGTCGCTCGTAAACAGGTCCGCGCCGTCGCGATGCGCGGGCAGCACCGAGAACGCGCCCTTCGGCAGGTCGGTTTCCGCAAGAATCTCGCCGATGATCAGCGCGCCGATCGGCGTGCGGCTCGCCGGCTTCAGCACGAACGGGCAGCCGGCCGCGAGCGCCGGCGCGACCTTGTGCGCGGCGAGGTTCAGCGGGAAGTTGAACGGCGAGATGAACGAGCACGGACCGATCGGCACGCGCTTGGTGTAGCCCGTGTAGCCCTGCGCGCGCGCGGAAATTTCGAGGTTGATCACTTCGCCGTCGATCCGCACCGACTCCTCGGACGCGACGCGGAACGTGTCGATCAGCCGCGTCACTTCGCCCTTCGAATCGTTGATCGGCTTGCCGGCCTCGATGCACAGCGCCTCGGCCAGCTCGTCGAAGCGCTCGCGAAAGCGCGCGACGCAGTGGTCGAGCACCGCCTGACGCCTGTACGCGGGCAGCTCGCGCATCGGCTTCGCGGCGGCGACCGCCGCGCCGATCGCCGCATCGATCGCCTTCGCGTCGGCCAGCGCGACGCGCGTCGCGACCGCGCCGCTGTACTTGTCCGTCACGTCGAGATCGGTGTTCGCGTATACCGCTTCGTTGGCGAGGTAGTACGGATAGGTTTCCTTCAGCATGGAACGTCTCCTTCCGGTGAATTCAGAGTTGCGCCGACAGGCGCTTGATCTCGCGGTTCAGCACGCGCTCGTTGTCCGAGTAGTCGATCGGCACGTCGATCACGTGCACGCCCGGCGATGCGAAGCAGTCGCGCAGCAGCGGCTCGAGATCGTCGGCCGCGTCGACCCGGTGGCCGTGCGCGCCGTAGCTCTGCGCGTACGACACGAAATCCGGGTTCTGCAGCGTCATCGCGAAGTCGGGGAAATTCATGTTCTCCTGCTTCCAGCGGATCATCCCGAACGCGTCGTCGCGCAGGATCATCACGACGATGTCGAGCTTCAGCCGCACTGCCGTCTCGAGCTCCTGCGAGTTCATCATGAAGCCGCCGTCGCCGCACACGGCGATCACCTTGCGCTGCGGATGCACGATCTTCGTCGCGATCGCCGACGGCAGGCCTGCGCCCATCGACGCGAGCGCGTTGTCGAGCAGCAGCGAGTTCGGCTCGTGCGCGCGCCAGTAGCGCGCGAACCAGATCTTGTACATCCCGTTGTCGAGGCACACGATCCCGTCGGCCGGCAGCGCGCGGTACAGGTCGTTGACGATGCGCACCGGATACATCGGGAAGCGCGGGTCTTGCTGCCCCTTCTGCAGGTGCGCGTCGAAATGCTCCTTGATCATCGCGAAACGCGCGAAATCCCAATGCGGCTGCGGCGCGAGCGCCTCCTTCATCTGCCACACCGCGTTCGCGATGTCGCCGACCACCTCGATCTGCGGGAAATAGACCGGGTCGACCTGCGCGCCGAGGAAGTTCACGTGGATCACGGTCTTGTCGTCGGCGCGCATGAAGAACGGCGGCTTCTCGATCACGTCGTGGCCGACGTTGATGATGCAGTCCGCGTGCTCGATCGCGCGGTGCACGAAGTCGCCGTCCGACAGCGTCGCGTTGCCGAGCCAGAGCGGGTGCGTCTCGTCGATCACGCCCTTGCCCATCTGCGTCGTGAAGAACGGGATGCCCGTCTTGTCGACGAATTCGAGCAGCATCTTGCAGGTCGTCTTGCGGTTGCCGCCCGCGCCGATCATCAGGAGCGGATGGCGCGCGGCCTGGATCGCGTCGACCGCGTGCGCGACCGCCTTCTCCTCCGCGACCGGGCGCCGGCTGTAGCTCGCCGGGATCGGCTTGCCGTCGCCTTCCTCATGCGCGATGTCCTCCGGCAGCTCGAGGTGGGTCGCGCCCGGCCGCTCCTCTTCCGCGCGCCGGAACGCCTCGCGCACGGCCGACGGGATGTTGCCGATCGACACGATCTGCCGCGTGAACTTCGTGAGCGGCTGCATCATGTCGACGACGTCGACGATCTGGAAGTGACCCTGCTTGCTGGACTTGATCGGCTTTTGCCCGGTGATCATCAGCATCGGCATCCCGCCGAGCTGCGCATACGCGGCCGCCGTCACGAAGTTGGTCGCGCCGGGGCCGAGCGTCGCCAGGCAGACGCCCGTCTTGCCCGTCAGGCGGCCGTAGGTGGCGGCCATGAAGCCGGCCGCCTGCTCGTGCCGGGTCAGCACGAGCTTGATCCGCGATCGCCGCAGCGATTCGAGCAGATCGAGGTTTTCCTCGCCGGGAATGCCGAACACATACTCGACGCCTTCGGCTTCCAGCGCCTTCACGAACAGATCCGATGCTTTCATGGGGGGACTCTCGGTTGATGCCGCCTGCCCGGCCTACGGGCGTGCGACGCTCAGGACGCACGCCGGCCTACGGCGCGCGGACGCTTTACCTACCAGACACTGACCACACTGCACGTGCCCGCCGCGCAGCGCGCGGCGGCGTCTCCGGAAACCGGAGGACGAACGGATCCGCCGGCGCGCAATGAACGCGCGCCGGCGGCAAAGACGCTTTCGATTGTAGACGGAATCGGACATTCCCGACTTCGGTCGCTGCTCCGTCCGATCGTCGCGGAGGGATCGTCCGAACGGCCAATCGGACCGTCAGGCGAGGTGGGCGGCTCTATAGTCAGACATCGCGCCGCCATCCGTCCGATGGAAAAGCGACGCGACGCTCCACCGACAATCTGTGAACCATGGTTGACACACTGCTATCGATGCCCTACATTCCTCCTGTATTCACCATCGGAACCACCGAGTTCTTCGACGCATGGTTCGACGCGCTGCAGGATCGCGTCGCGAAGCGCCGCATCCAGGCGCGCATCGACCGGCTGGCGACGGGCAACCCTGGCGACTGGAAGTCCGTCGGCGCGCCGGTCGTCGAAATGCGCATCGACCATGGCCCGGGCTATCGCGTCTACTATGCGCAGCGGGAATCGGCATGGGTGATCCTGCTGTGCGGCGGCGACAAGTCGACGCAACAGGCGGACATACGGGCTGCGCATGCGATGCTCGAGCATCTCGATACGGAGTAGTCGATGGACAAGATCAAGACCCGGCCATGGGATTCGGCCGAACACCTGAAGACCGAAGACGACATGGCCGAGTACTTCGAAGCCTGTCTGCAGGAGGCCGGCGACGATCCGGCCTTCATCGCGCACGCGCTCGGCGTGATCGCGCGTGCGCGCGGCATGTCACAGGTCGCGCGCGATGCGGGCCTGTCGCGCGAAGGCCTGTACAAGGCGCTGTCGCACGACGGCAACCCGAGCTTCGGCACGATCCTGAAGGTCATCAAGGCGCTCGGCCTGCAACTGCACGGCTCGAAAGCGCACGTCTGATCCGGGCGCGCGCGACGTCGCGCCTTTTCCCGCCGGCGCCGGCCGCCTCAATGCAGCCAGCCGCCCGCCCAGCGCGGCGCAAGCGACACGAGATACAGCCCGAGCCCGATCAACCCGCCCACCAGCGTGCCGTTGATGCGGATGTACTGAAGGTCCTTCCCGATGTTCAGCTCGATCTGCCGCGACATCTCGCGCGCGTCCCAGTTGCGCACCGTGTCGCGGATATGCCGCATCAGGAAGTCGGCGAAATCCGGCGCCATCTCGTACACGGCCTTCTCGACATGCTCGTTCAGCGATGCGCGCAGCGCCGGGCTTTCCACGAGCCGCGCGCCGAGCCAGCCGCCGAGCGTCGCGGCCTGCCGGTGCAGCGTCGAGTCGGCGCGCGCGAGATCGGCCTTCAGCCACGTGCGCAGCTGGTCCCACAGATCCAAAAGGTAGGTGTTGAACGCATCGCCGTCGCGGATGTAGCGCTTGATATCCTCACCCTTCTCGATGAACACGGGGTCGTGCTTCAGGCGCTCGACCAGCTTGACGACCGTCGCGTCGAAGCGCTGCCGCAGTTCGTGCTCCGGGTCCGCGGCGACCTGTTCGAGCACGCGGTTCACCGCGTTCGCGATCAGCTCGGCGCCGTTCTCGCCGAGCCAGTTCGTCGGCAGGATCTTCTCGACGGTCGGGTACTGGCTCTTCAGCCAGTCGACGATGTAGGCCGCGATCACCGTGCGGTTTTCCGGCTGGTCGAGCAGGTTCGTCACCTGCCCGATCGCGTCGTCGAGCAGCGCCTGGTGGCGGCCGTCCTTCGTCAGCGTGTCGAGGATCGCGCCGGCCGATTGCGACAGGTCGATGCGGTCGACCAGCGCGCGGAACGCGTCGTGCACGAACGACTGGATCCGCGCATCGTCGGTCATGTCGAGCGCGAAACTCATCAGCTTCGTCGCGTAGCTGCCGAGCGCGTCGGTGTTCGCGGGCTCGCCGAGCCATGCGCCGAGTTTCTGTGCGGGATCGTGCTGACGGATCTGCGCGGCGAGCGCGTCGGGGCCGAGGAATTTTTCGCGGACGAACACCGCGAGGTTGTCGGCGATCTTGTCCTTGTTCTGCGGAATGATTTCGGTGTGGCGCGACACGAACGGGATCGGCACGCGGCGGAACAGCGCGACGACCGCGAACCAGTCGGCGAGCGCGCCGACCATCGCGGCCTCGGCCACGGCCTTGATCCCGTCGATCCAGATGCCGCGCGGCAGGAAGATCGTCGTCACGAATACCGCGACGGCGACGAGCAGCAGCGACAGCGCGCGGCGCTTGCTGCGGTTCAGTTCGAGGGCTTTGTCTGGCGTCATGGGCGACCGGTGAGGGCAGGAGGCGAATCGGCGATGCCGCTAATATCCCCGAATTCGCGGCGGCCGACAAACGCGCAGGCGCCGCCGCGCCCCACCGTCAGAGAAACGCCTTCAGGTTCACCGCCGGGTCGGCCAGCCGGTCCGGATCGGGCGCGGCGCCCGCCGCGATCATCCGGCGGCATGCGCCGATGTCGCGCCCCGCGTTCACCGCCGCGGCCGCGACGAGCCTGCCGTCGTCGCCCAGCCCGAACACCGCGAACGGGCCCTTCGACGGATCGCCGCGCACGACCGTCGTCCGCTCGCCGCCGAACAGCCCGAGCATCTGCAGGTTGCAGTCGTACTGATCCGACCACAGCCACGGCAGCTCGGCATAGGCCTCGTCCGCGCCGAGCGCGTTCGCCGCCGCGACGGCCGGCTGGTTCTCCGCGACCTGCCACGACTCGATCCGCACGTGGCGGCCGAGCAGCGGATTGAAGTGCAGCGTCACCTCGCCCGCCGCGAAGATCGCCGGATCGGCCGTGCGGCAGCCCGCGTCGACGCGCACGCCGTTGTCGACGTCGAGGCCCGCCGCCTGCGCGAGCTCGACGTTCGGCACGACGCCGATCCCGACGACCACGATATCGGCCGTCACGTCCCCGCCCTCCGTCTCGACCACCGCGTCGCCCGACGCGCCGCGCCGGATCGCGCGCGGCAGCGCCGACAGCCGGAATTCGACGCCGCGCCCGTCGTGCAGGCGCCGCGCGAACGTGCCGACCACGTCCGGCAGCGCGCGCTGCAGCAGGCGCGCGGCCGGGTCGATCACCGTCACCGCGCAGCCGAGCTGACGCGCGGCCGCCGCGACTTCGAGGCCGATGAAGCCGCCGCCGAGCACCGCGACGCGCCGGCCCGGCGCGAGCGCCACACGCAGCGCCCGCGCATCGGCGACCGTGCGCACGTAATGCAGCGGCACGTCCGCGTCCACCGGCCCGCCGAACCGGCGGACCCGCGAGCCGGTCGCGAGCACGAGCCGGCGGTACGGCAGCGTCGCGCCGTCGTCGAGCCGCACGCGCTGCGCGTCCCGCTCGATCGCGTCGACCCGCGTGCCGAGCCGCAGCGCGATCCGCTGCGCGTCGTACCACGCGGCGTCGCGCACGAACGCGCGCGCTTCGCCGCCGTCGCTCAGCAACGCGTCCTTCGACAGCGCGGGCCGGTCGTAAGGCAGCTCGCGCTCCGCGCCGATCATCACGATACGCACGTCGGGGTCGTGCGCGCGCAGCGCTTCGGCGGTGCGGCGCGCGGCATGGCCGGCGCCGACGATCACGACAGGATCAGCCGACATTGACTTCCACCTGTCCGTCGACGACGCGGATCGGATAGGTCCGCACCGGCTCGGTGATCGGCGCGCATTTCGGCGCGCCGGTGCGGATGTCGATCAGCCCCTGATGCAGCGGGCATTCGACACAGCCGTCCTCGACATAGCCTTCCGACAGTCGCGCGTGGCCGTGCGTACAGAGGTCGTGCATCGCGAACAGTTCGTCGCCGATCCGGAACACCGCGATCGGTTTCTGTCCGGCGACGCGCGCCGCCGGTTCGTCTTCGGAGAATTCGTCGAGGGTGCCGAGCGGGTGCCACTCGGTCAGCGTTGCTTCAGTCATGTCGTTCCTCACATTCCGCTCAGATCGGGGTCGCCAGCAGCGTCTGCACGCGCGACGTGTCGTAGATCACGCGCTTGGTCCTGTAGCGCAGGCCGTCGGGCGTGCGCACCACCGTGTCGTAATACTTGCCGGCCTGGTACACGTTCGATTCACCGTTGCTGCGCGTCTGCACGACGACGTAGCTGCTCTCGGTGTCGATCTCGCCGTCGCGCTCGGCGACGACCATCAGCCCCGACGTCATGTGCCGGTACGTGTGCTCCTCGTAGATGTTCGCGTGCCGCAGCGACACGACGCGATCGCGCAGCATCCGCCGGTTCGTGCAATGCACGATCCCGACCGGCAGCCCGAGGTCCGCGTTCTCCTTCGGCACGATCTCGTACGTGCAGTCCTCGGTGAACAGCTCCGGCCACTGTTCGAGCCGGTTGTTGTCGAGATGGCCGATGTAGCGGTTCTGCAGCATCGTGATCTCGAACCACGTCTTCATGTCTTCCGTCATTTCGCGCTCCCGCTTCAATAGCCCATCAGCTTCTGGTAGCCGACCCAGAACTTGCGGATCAGGCTTTCGGTGATCACCGTGTCCTGCTGGTCCGGATTGCCGCGCGACATCTCGATCACCGACGTCGCGTCGCCGTCGCGCACCGTGCCGCGCTGCACGAGCTCGGTCGCCTCGGTGTCCTCCATCGAGATGTAGCCGGCCGGCCCGACGAGGTTCGCCTGCTTGATGCGCAACGCGCGCAGCTCGGGCGTGTCGTCCGTGTAGCCGAAGAAGTGGAAGATCAGCTCGAAGTTGTCCGGCCCCTTCGGCAGGATCTGCCGCGCCACCAGCGTGTTGTGGATCTGCTGGATCACGAGCTGCGGGAAGATCGGCTGGATGTGGTTCGTGCAGTCCTCGTCGTATTCGGACACGAGATCGAGGATCGATTCGTCCTCCAGATGAAAGCCTTCGTCGAACGAGCGGATGTGCTGCTGCTTGTAGGCCGCCGACGTGTCTTCGCCGGTCTTCGTCACCGTGATGATGCTGTGCAGCCCGTGCGTCGCGTCGGGAATCGAGCGCGCCTTCATGCCGACGCGGAAGATGTTGAAGGTCGTATGGAACAGGTGCAGCATGCTCGCGTGATACGGGTCCTTCACGTTCTCCAGGTACAGCTTCCAGTTCGATTTCGAATACTGGCGCGTGCAGCCGAGATATTCGACCGGCTTGTGGAAGATCCGGTCGATCCACGGGCGCATCTGCTCGCCGAGGTAGTCGGGCAGCGGTGCGACGTCGTCGCTGAAGCTCGCGAACACGAGGCCGCGATAGCTGTCGACGCGCAGCTTGCGCAGCCCGTGCTGCTTCGGATCGAAGTCGGCCGGCATCCCGGTCATCCCCTTCTGGCCGCGCCGGAACGGCACGCCGAGCAGGTTGCCGGTATTGTCGAAGCTCCACTGGTGATACACGCACGTGTGCGAGCTCGCATTGCCGCGCGCCTTGCGGCACACCTGCGCGCCGCGGTGCGCGCAGCGGTTCACCCACGCGGCGAGCGCGCCGTCCTCGGCGCGCGTGACGACGACCGGCGTGTCGCCGACGAACGTGCTCTTGAAGTCGCCCGGGTTCGGGATCTCCGCTTCCAGCGCGACGAAATTCCACGTCGGACCGCGGAAGATGCGTTCCTGCTCGCGGTCGTAGACGGCGTGCGAGCTGAACACCTTGTACGGCACGCGCGAGCCATCGTCGTGCGGAAACCTCACGTCGGACGCGTCTTCACGCGCCGCGAACAGGACTGGCGATTCTGTCTGCTCCATGTCGGACTCCTTGTCGATCCGGTTGGGATGTCTTGATGGAGCCGATTTTTGAAAAGCTAAAATTCGCCGTCTATCCGGAATCTGCAATTGCGGCGGCGCAGTATCCACTTCCGGCAGGTTTCTGCGCTAGGATGGCGACAAACGTGACGCCCGAGTGCGATCCCACCCCATTCGTCGGATCGAAGCGCGCGTCCCAAAACCAGACCGATGCCCATGCCCCCAACGTCGTTCGAGCCGCTCGCGCTGCGCGCGCACCGGCTGTTCGAATCCCGCGATCTCGACGAGACGCGCGAGCGGATTTCGCGCGTGATGCAGCCGCACGCGCTGCTGCCGAGCGGCCGCGTGCACGGCGCGTCGCACATGGACTTCGTGCGGATCGGCGGGCTCGGGATCGGCACGATCGCGTTCGGCGAACCGATGCGCGTGCAGGTCGACGCGGTCGACGGCTATTACCTGCTGATGTTCTGCCTGTCCGGACAGGCCGACGTGCGGGCGATGGGCCGGCAGGTCGGCGTCGACGGGCAGACCGGCGTGCTGTGCGCGCCCGGCGAGCGCTTCGATGCGCAGCTGTCCGCCGATTGCGAGCAGTTCGTGCTGCGCATCGATGCGGCCACCGTCGGCGCGCTGACCGGCGATCCGCGCGCAATGCTCGACCCCGTGCTGCGCGTGAGCGACGCGGCGCTCGCCGCGTGGCGCCAGCAACTGATGCTGGTCGCGGGCTCGCCGGCCCTGCTCGAACGCGCGAGCGCGAATCCGCGCGTCGCATCGCAACTCGAACACCTGCTGATCGACCTGCTGATCGAAGGGCATCCGCCGTCGGTCAGTCCCCCGTCGCGCCACGACCCCGTGCCGGGCTTCATGCGGCGCGCGCAGGAATTCGTCGCGGCCCACTACGCGCAGCCGCTGCAGCTCGCCGACATCGTCGGTGCGGCCGGCGTGCCGGAGCGCACGCTGCGCGATGCGTTCATCCAGTTTCGCGGGATGAGTCCGATGCAGTACCTGCGCCACGCGCGCCTCGCGCATGCGCGTGAACTGCTGCGCGCCGCGGGCAGCGAGCGGCGGATCGCCGACATCGCGCTCGATTGCGGCTTCACGCACCTCGGCCGGTTTGCGATCGCGTATCGGGAGACGTTCGGCGAACTGCCGTCGGAGACGCTCGACGGGAAGCGCTGAGGCGGCGTGCGGGTCCAATTTCCTGCACGCTTTCGGCCACGGCGTTCACGTTCTTCATCACTTTGCTCGCCTGTGCCTCGCCTGCAAGAAGAGGCTGTGAAATTGACAGTTGGTCGCAATCCACGGCGCAGAAAAAACGGTCGTCAGCCCGCCGGCGCGATCATCGCGCGGGCGATCGCGCAGAACGCCGCCGTCGCGGGGCTTTCGTCGTGCACGCGGCGACTCATGATGATCGGCGACGTCGCGACCGGTTCCGGCAACCGCCGGTAGACGACGCCCTTCACCCGCACGCCCTCGACGCTTTCCGGCACCAGCGACACGCCGACCTTCGCGGCCACGAGCCCGAGCGCCGTCTGCAGCTCGCGCACCTCGTGAACGGCAGCCGGTGTGAGGCCGCCGTCCCGCAGCGCAGACAACTGCTGATCCGCGAAGCTCGGCCGCGGCGTGCTCGGATAGACGATCAGCGTCTCGTGCGCGACGTCTGCCAGCGCGAGCGGCCGGTCCGGATCGGCCAGCGGATGCCCCGCCGGCAGCGCCGCGATCAGCTTCTCCTCGATCAGCGCCTCGCGCACGAGCTGGTCGTCGTCGAACCGCAGGCGGCCGAACCCGACGTCGATCCTGCCCCCCTTCAGCGCGCCGAGCTGCTCGAGCGTGAACATTTCGATCAGCGACAGCTCGACGTCCGGCCGCGCTTCGCGGAACGCGCGGATCACGTCCGGCAGCGCGCCGTACAGCGTCGACGGCACGAAGCCGATCACGATCCGCTCCGACATCTGCGCGAGCCGCCGCGTCAGGGGCCCCAGCTCGTCCGCCTGGTCGACGAGGCGCTTCGCCTGCGCGTAGAACACCCGGCCCGCCTCGGTCAGCTTCAGCGGCCGCCCGCCCCGCTCGAACAGCGGCAGGCCGATTTCGTCCTCGATCGCCTGCAACTGGCGGCTCAACGGCGGCTGCGTCATGTGCAGGCGCTCCGCGGCCCGCGTGATGTTCATTTCCTCGGCGACGGCAATGAAATACCGGAGCTGACGCAATTCCATTGCATACCTCGAAAGTATGGAAGTAGTCGGAAAGAGTGTTGGACGCCGCCGGGCGGAAGTTCCTACCATGTGCACCAACAGGAGGAATCGCATGATAGCAACTGCCGCCACCATCGACCGCGTCGAGACGCTGCTCGTCGACGTGCCGACGATCCGCCCGCACAAGCTGTCGGTCGCCACGATGAATTGCCAGACCCTCGTGCTGATCCGGATTCGATGCTCGGACGGTATCGAAGGCGTCGGCGAAGGGACGACCATCGGCGGCCTCGCATACGGCGAGGAGAGCCCGGAAAGCATCAAGGTCAACATCGACACCTATTTCGCGCCGCTGCTGCAGGGCATGGACGCGACCCGCCCGGGCGCCGTGATGGCACGCGTGCGCAAGCTGTTCCAGGGCAACCGCTTCGCGAAGTGCGCGCTCGAGACCGCGCTGTTCGACGCGCAGGCGCGCCGCCTCGGCGTGCCGCTGTCCGAGCTGTTCGGCGGCCGCACGACCGACGCGGTGGACGTCGCGTGGACGCTCGCGAGCGGCGACACGCAGCGCGACATCGCGGAAGCCGAGGCGATGCTCGACGCGCGCCGCCATCGCACATTCAAGCTGAAGATCGGCTCGAATGCGGTGGCCGACGACGTCGCGCACGTGATCGCGATCAAGCGCGCACTCGGCGAACGCGGCGACGTGCGGATCGACGTGAACCAGGCGTGGACCGAAACCGATGCGATCTGGGCCGGCCCGCGTCTTGCGGAAGCGGGCGTGAGCCTCGTCGAGCAGCCGATCGCGGCAGCCAACCGCGCGGGCCTGCAGCGCCTTACGCAGCTCGCGCAGATTCCGATCATGGCCGACGAGGCGCTGCACGGCCCCGTCGACGCGTTCGCGCTTGCGCAGGACCGCGCGGCCGACGTGTTCGCGGTGAAGATCGCGCAGTCGGGCGGCCTGCAGGGCGCGGCGAGCGTCGCGGCGATCGCGTCGGCGGCCGGCATCGGCCTGTACGGCGGCACGATGCTCGAAGGCGCGGCCGGCACGATAGCGTCCGCGCAGCTGTTCAGCACGTTCGGCGCGCTGCAATGGGGCACCGAGCTGTTCGGCCCGCTGCTCCTGACCGAGGAAATCCTCGTCGAGCCGCTGCGTTACGAAGATTTCAAGCTGCACCTGCCGGCCGCGCCCGGCCTCGGCATCACCTTCGACTGGGCCCGCATCGAACGGATGCGACGCGACGCCCGCTGATTCCCCGCACGACACCCGATATTGGAGACACGCATGAACAAGGACGCCATCGACGCGCTGCTGAAGACCTTCGACGATGCGGCTGAGAAGCCCGGCAACCCGCGCGTGCGCGCGATCGTCAACCGGATCGTGAAGGACCTGTGCTACACGATCGAGGATTTCGACGTGCAGCCGAGCGAGTTCTGGACCGCGCTCAACTACCTGAACGAGGCCGGCCGGGAATTCGGCCTGATCGCCGCGGGCCTCGGCCTCGAGCGCTTCCTCGACGTGCGGATGGACGAGGCCGAAGCGAAGGCCGGCATCCACGGCGGCACGCCGCGCACGATCGAAGGGCCGCTGTATGTCGCGGGCGCGCCGGAATCGGTCGGCCACGCGCGCCTCGACGACGGCACCGATCCGGGCCAGACGCTCGTGATGCGCGGCCAGGTGCTCGGCGACGACGGCAAGCCGCTCGCGAACGCGCTCGTCGAAGTGTGGCATGCGAACCATCTCGGCAACTACTCGTATTTCGATCAGTCGCAGCCGGCGTTCAACCTGCGCCGCTCGATCCGCACCGACGCCGAAGGCCGCTACAGCTTCCGCAGCGTGCTGCCGGTCGGCTACAGCGTGCCGCCGGGCAGCAAGACCGAGCAGCTGCTCGACCAGCTCGGCCGTCACGGTCATCGTCCCGCGCACATTCACTTCTTCGTTTCCGCGGACGGTTATCGTAAGCTGACGACGCAGATCAACATCGAAGGCGATCCGCACATCTGGGACGATTTCGCATTCGCGACGCGCGACGGGCTGATTCCGAAGATCAAGCAGGCTGAAGGCGCGCAAGGCAAGGCGTATGGCGTCGACGGTCAGTTCGCGCTGATCGACTTCGATTTCACGCTGGTCAGGGATCGTTCGAACGTGCCTGAGAGTGAAGTCGAACGCGTGCGCGCGCAAGCGTGACCGGCTTCGCGGCAAAACGATAACGCAAGGAGCGTGTGATGCTGTTTCATGTGGAAATGACCGTCAACCTGCCCGCCGACATGGATACGGTGAAGGCAGCGACGCTGAAGGCCGAAGAGAAGGCCATGTGCCAGCGTTTGATGCACGAGGGAGTCTGGCGACATCTGTGGCGGATCGCGGGCAAGTATGCGAACGTCAGCATCTTCGACGTTCAAAGCGTGCAGCAGCTGCATGACGTGTTGAGCCAGTTGCCGCTGTTTCCGTACATGCACCTCGAGGTGCGGGCGCTGTGCAGGCATCCGTCGTCGATTCGGGATGACGATCGATGAGTGATGCGCGGCCCGTGCCGCCGGATGTCGGGTGCATGGGCCGCGAAACGTCACGCCGTGTGACGCCGCGCGCGACTATTCGATTGCCAGCAACGTCCCGGCAAATTCGGCGCCGTCGCCGACCTGATCCAGCGTCCAGCACCGTTGCGTGCGCAACTTCATCCATTTCGTGTGCTCGCCGTCCTTGAATGCGCTCCCTGTCGACACCTTGGCCTTGCCCGTCGAAAAATTCACGCTGAGCGTGCGCATGGCGCCCGAGTTGCGCATTACCGAGCTGTCGTCGTAGCCGATCAGCATGAAATTCCCGCCCTGCCACCGGAACGTATAGGTGGTCGATCCCATCTCCCAGCTCCCCGCGCTGGAAAAGCGGCTCAGCGTGATGCGCAACGCGCCCCGGCTGATGCTCACGCCGCCGTCTTGCAGCACGTCGTCCATGCACGGGGTATCGCGGGTCGGGATCAGCGTTTCGTTGCGCAGCGCCAGCGCATAGCGGCCATCCGGCTGCGCAAAGGCAACGACGAGGATGCGCGGATTCGCGTCGAACGGGTTCTCGCACATGCCGTCATGCGATATCACGTTGGCGGGATCGTTGTCGCGCAGGACCAGCACGAGATCGTCACGGCCGTCGCCGTTCAGGTCGCCCTTCGCCTGAAGTTCGAGCTTCCAGCCTTTGGGCACGAAGTCTTCGGGCTTTTCCGCCAGTGTTACGAGACGCGGGGATGGCGTGTCCTGAACCGCCTGCGCCGACACGTGAGCCGGCGACATTGCGAGCATCAGGCCGACTGTCAGGGTTAGCCATCTCGACGGCGGGACGAGCCCACTTGCGACCTCTTCGTGTTGAATGTCCTTTCTGCTCGTCATGGGGCGATTGGTCTTGTGGGTTGCGTTGATTGGAAGTTGCACGATCGGGCAGGCAGGCATTGCATCGCGCCCCCGCTTACGGGGCATGTGCTATCGGCTCTCCATCTATGCCGATGTTATTCATTGGGAGAACTCGAAGCGAGGCAGGTCTCCCGCCGCTCGCATCTCGCTCGCAAACAATTCAAGCCGCAGCGGCTTGTCTGCGTCAAGCCGCTTCCTTTCAACGACGCGTTTCCAGTTTTCATCGCTTCCCGGTTTGCGGTACAGCACGACGACCGCGACATACTTCGCGTCCCGTTGCATCGTCTGCGACAGACTTGCCGACGCGCCCGGATTCACTGTCGTCGACATGCTCGCCTCCAGATCCTGCGCGAGCACAGTCTTGTCGTTCTTCAACAGGTCGTCATACGAAGCGCCGTCGAACAGCTTACGATCCTTCAATTGATAGACGCGCACGGCGACAGAAGTCGCCCGTCCCGCATCGTCCGGATTCAATGCGGCGCGAGCCGTCAGATCAACGTTAAGCACCTTGACCTGCCTGAAGAACACCGCGCGATAGGCGCTCGACGACGCGTCCGAGACGGTCTGCCACGCGCCGCAGGCCGACAGCAGCAAGACGGACGCGACAGTTGAAACGGTGAAACGGATAGCCATTTGTGTTCCCCGGTCAGGCATGTTGAGTGAGGTGCGGATTAGGCCCTGGCGTCGGAAAAGCGTGACAAACCCCAAGCGCGATATTGATCAGGCGCTCTTCATCGGCAGGCAGCACCGTGGTCCAGCCGAGACGCGGCGCCGAACCTGCGCGGGCCGCGCTGATCGCCGGTTGCGGCGCATGCCGGGACGACATCTCCATCCGCAGATGTACGTCGGCCTTGACACCGACATACAGCTGAACGGTTGCCATCAATTCGCGATGCAGCCATGCACCCGGCAGCAAGTCATGCGCCTGCTGCACATCTGCTGGCCGCAGCGTCACACGAACCGCCCGGCCGCGATATGCCATTCGTTTCCCGAGCACATAGCCCCCACCCAGCCCCTTGCGCTTGCCATTCTCCGATGCCATCGCGATGCAGCCGACCGACGTGAGCGGCTGCGGCCGACCGGTCGACGTCACGACAGGCCAGAACTCGTCAACTCGTACGCCAACGTGCGGAATCGCCAGCGCAACCACACCCGTCAGTCCTTCCGGCGTGCGAGTCCGCTGAATCAACAGCCCCAGCAGCGCCAGCATTCGCGAGTCGGGCAATCCGGCTCGCTTCGGCTTGTCGCCCCAACCGAACCCGGCCAGAGACAACAGGCTGCGCGAATGCGCATCGACGCCGCCCGGCCGGAAGCTCTCCGGATAGCGGTACTTTTTCCACGCGCGGTACAGCAGCGTGACGAACCGATGATTGAACTGGTCGAGAAATGCCTCGACGACCTCGTGCCCCTCCTCGCGCAACGCGATCTCGTCGATCATGTGCGACGGTACCGCCGCGTCGACACCATATAGCCCCATGAACGTCGTGCGCAGGGTCGGTGGAGCATCGAGGCGTTCGTCATCGAACTCGACCGACGCGACTTCGCCAGCCGGAAAGCCCATGCGCGGCCTCGGTCGGAAACGCACCGGCTCATGCTCGATGGCATCTCGCATGCCGAAAACCGGCTGGTCCGACACACGCAGTTCGAGCAATCGGCACAGCTGCATGAAGCTCATGCGCGGCGCGCGCGCCAGCAGCGACGCAACCAGCGGATCGAGATTGGGCAATTCGACCGATCTCATAGCGGGGCCCGCTGCGCCTTGCTGCGCGGCCATTCGATCCTGGCCTGCATCGGCAGGCTGATGATCGCGAGCTTCGTGAACAGGTTGATATCGGCATACAGCGCGAAGAACCGGTGCAGCAACTCGCCGAACAGCATGACGTCGCCCTCGCCTGCGAATGCATGACTGTCGAGCGTGACCTCGATCAGCGCGCCACGCTCGACCGAGCCGCCGGACACCTCCTCGATCATCTCCTGCGATACCCAGAGAATTCCGGCGAGACGCCGGCGATTCAGTTCGTCGCTCGTCCAATCGTAGAGCGCGAGTGCGCCGCGCAGCATCTCTGCATCCATCATCGACAGGAAGTTCGGCGCTAGGTGCGACAACACGCGCCACTGGAACCGGTCTCCCGTGGGCGGATACAGCGGCAACGTCGGCGACACGAGATTGCGCACGCCGGCAACGTTCTGTGTGCTGACCGCAATTTCATTGAGGCTCGCCTCCCGCAGCCCCTTGCGCGGCAGCATGCCGTTCGTGCCCGTTACACGCAGCGACAGGCTTTCCTCGGGCAGCGTGTCCATGCTTTCCCACGCATGGCCGCCGAGAATCACCCACGTTTCGTGCAGCCCGGACACGCCCGGTCGTACACGCGTGTGAAAATAGCGCTCCGGCGCCTCATGCCGCAGCATGCCGCCGCGGTGCCGGAACGTCGCGAATGGAACGTATTCGTATCGCTCGGCCGTGTCGTGGTCGAACGTCGCGATCGCATCGACCGAGTAGGTTTCGACATGCTCGCCCTGATGGCCTGCCGGCACCACGCGATACTCGGTTTCGTGATGGTCGATCTCGATCGGTTCGGCATCGAGTTCGAACAGGTTGATCACGGGGCTGCAGAACAGCCGCACATTCTCCGAGCTGAATCGCTGGTCGGACGGCCACGCATGTTTCAGCACGATCTCCAGCTCGAAACGGGTCGATTTTTCGGGCAGTTTCGCGATGTCCAGGCCGCACAGATCGACGAACAGGAATTTTTCGCGGAACGTGAAGTACTCGAGCAATAGCTGATACCCGGAGAAAGCCGCATCGGCCTTTGGCCATAACCGTTCTTCGGCCGAGAAGCCGGCGGGCTCTATCGCGATGCCGGCGAGCGGAATCGCTTCGCCGTCGCGGATTTCCGGAACGCGCCAGTGGACCGCATCGACCTGCCGCGTGAGCGCGAGATGCATCGCGAACGCGGTCGGCAAGTCCGCGTTCAAATGCAGCCGCAGCCGCGACAGATCCGTTTCCGTGCGGAGCGCAGATCCCTCGACCGCGAAGCCGAGCCGGATCACCGAACGGCCGTCGTGGCGCACGGCCGGCCCGGCGTGCGTGATCACGACAGGCTGCAGCGCGACGGCTTGCGTGGTCCGGTACAGACACTGGACTGTTCGCGGTGTTGTGCCGTCAGTACCGCCCGGGGATGGCACGTTGATCGGCGCGGAACGGACAGGCACGCCCGCCGGCACGACCTCGGTCTTCTGCAATTTTTCCGCGGGCGGGATCAGCTCGACGATCGACAGCGACGGAATCATCCGCAGATAGTGCGGCCACAGAAGGCTCACGAGCCCCTCGGTAAGTTCCGGCAGTTCGTCGTCGAGCTTCTGTCTGAGCCGGCCGGTCAGGAACGCGAAGCCTTCGAAGAGCCGCTCGACATAGGGATCGCGATCGCCGACGCGGTCGAGATTGAGCAGGCGCGCACGGTCGGGGTGCGCTTTCGCGAATTCCTTGCCGGACTCGCGCAGGTAGCGCATTTCCGCTTCGTAATAGCGCAGGATGGGATCGTTGTTTTCCATTGAATACCGTTACGAAAGAGTCAGCGCGCGTGCCGGATCGAGCACGGTCAGTTCCGCCTGCAATTCGACGATGCGGCGGGCGAGCGTCGGTTTGTCGGCATCCTTGCGGTTGCTCATCGCCTTCAGCGCCCGGACCAGCTGCTGCTTGACCTCGAACACCAGCGCCGGCTCCCAGCGCATCAGCGGCAGCGATCGGGATGACGCATCGAGTTCGGCGAGCAGCGCGAGCGCCGTATCGGGACGGCCTACATGATCGGCGAGGCGCGCCATCACGAGCCGTTGCAGATAGCGATGGCGATCGGTCTTCATGCCCGGCAGTGCTTCAAGCCAGCCGAACGCAGTCTCGACGCCATCGCGCGCTGCCAGTTCCCGCGCCTGCGTCTCGATTTCCGGCCAGTCGCCCGCGGCATCGCCTTCGCTGTCGGCCGAGACCGGCAGGGGCGCAACCGTCTCGCCCGCCTCAAGGTCGCGCACGACGGCGTGCCGCGCGATCCATTCGAGCGTCGCATCATCGGCGAACGGCGTGCCGTCGTTGAACGCCAGCCGTTCAATGCCGGGCAGCCGTTCGAGGAACAGCGCGAAGTCTGCGCGCAGCAGTTCGCGCCACGTGTTGTAGGGCGCGCCGATGTGGTCGAGCGCGACGTGCTGGAAGTACTGCAGGTCGAACCACAGGTGATTTACACCCTCCATGAACGTGGCCTCGACGCGCTCAAGCAGTTCATGCCACTGCTTCTGCAACACGAGCCGCTTCATCTGCTGGCGCAGCTCGCCCCGCGGCGGCACGAGACGCGTGCGTGCCGCCGCGTCCGACGGTGGAACCTCGTGAAGCGTGTCCCAGCGAACGCTGCGCACCAGCCGCACCGAGGGCAGATAGCCGCTTTCCTGATCGCGTAGCCAAACTGCCATCCTGCGCGCCTGGTCAAGCAGATCGCGCGTCGATGCGATTGCGCTGGACGACGCGGGAGCCGTCGCGGTGGACGACGCTAGCGGCGCCGGGGCCGTATTGCATGTCGATTCATCGTTGCGCGCGAACCGGGAAACGAGTGGCTGGAGGTTCGGGCGCGCGGCTTCAGGCCAGGTAGCCATGCCGGCCGACAACACATCGAGCGCGGCGAGCGCCCGCTCGAGATCGGCCGGCGCAACCGCGCCGCGGCTGTCGAGCAGATCGAGCATGCGCGTCGTCGCCAGCATCTCGAGCGCGCCCCTCTTCGCCTCGCCGCGCGCGGGCAGCACATCCTCGCCGAATCGGTCGACGAACGCGGCCGCCAATTCGAGTGCGTCCGCGAAACCGGCGGGCCCATCTTGTCTCAGCCGTGCGAATGCGTAGTAGCCGGCCAGTCGCAGATCCTTTCCGGTTTCCTTGATCAGTTGCTCGCAGGATCGGATGATCAGTCCGTCGTCAATGCCGGAGAGCTTTTGCGTTTCATCCCGCAATTCAAAGAATGCGTCCTCGTATCCCGGGTCGCGACCGACGCCGGAGTCGCCCGCGAGTGGTTGCAGCCACGCATCCCACGCGTCGAGCCGCGCTTTTCCAACGGAATCGTCGCGATTCCCGCCGACGAGCGTTTTGACAAAATTTGCAAGCGTCATGGGAGACCTCAATAAACCAATACGTCGCCCAACAGCCGCAACGCGTGTCCGAACGGCGTGGACAATGGCTCTGCCGACGCGGAAGTCGTCGTCAATGATGATGTTGCGCGCGGCTGTGTGTTCTTCGGAGACGTGGCGTCCACGACAGTACCGCGCGCGGTTGGTTGAGCGATTTCCTTGGCTGCCGCAGCCGACGACAGGTTGTCCGATACCGTCAATCCGCCGGGAAGGCCCGGCGGTAACGGCACCGCAGCATGTTGCGCCGCCGCGATCGCCGACGGCGGCAGCGGCGGCGGATTGATGGCGGATAGATTGGGACCGCCCGTTGCCGCCCCCGTCACGAATACCCGCTTCGGCAGTGAAAAATTGCGCAACTGGAGCACGTCGAGGGGCCCGGCCCCCGCTTCGCTGCGCAGTTGGACCTTGAGCGGAATCCCCTGACTCGTATCCGGCGTCCAGGTCAGCAAATAGCGTGCGTTATCCTGCTGCGACACCTTCGCACGCTCCAGCAGCCGGATCAGGCCGAACCGGCCCTGTGAATCGAGCGCGGTACGCAAGCCGCCTTGCTCGGTCTGCCATTCGATATGCGACAGGTTTTCGAGCGACTGGCCCGGCCACTCGAACGGCACCCATTCCTGCTTCTGGTTGAAATAGTGCAGTTCACGTCCGGACAGCACGAACTTCATGTCGGTGACGCCCGGTGTCTGCACGGCCTGCAACTCGTAACGCACCCGCGCGTCGCCCGCCGGGAACAGCACGGTTGCGATGCGCGTGAGTTTGTTCAGTCCGGTCAGGAACGCCGGATCGATCGTCAACGCGCCGTGGTTGGCGCCCTGCGCGACGACCCAGCGGTCCCCTTGCCGTTCGATGACGCCAGCGAGCTGGGTCGCCACGAATTGCGTGATCACGCCGTTGTCCGGCCGCATGAAGCGCGCCATTTCGGGCAGCGATGCGTCGTTATCGGAGTCCGCAAACGGATACCGGCCGCCGAACGTCTTGTTCCAGTCGGCCGCGATTGCGGTGCTCCAGATTTCGTTCAGGCTCGATGCGGCCGGTCGCACGACAACCTGCCAGGCCTGATCGAATGGCGCACGGAACAGCGCGCCGAAACCCGACCATTGCTCGCCGAGGCTCGCGGCCAGGCGGCTCGCATAGTCGCGGCTGTCGGCAATGTCGGACGTCTTGCCCTGCAGCACCGACTGTGCGGCCAGCCGCGCCATCGCATCCGGATCGGCATTGGAAACGATCTGCGACGCCTTGAGACGCATGGCCGTGACGCGCTCGAGGTAGCGTGCGAGACTCAGGTCGCCTGTCGCGGCTAACTGGGTGGCGGCCTTGCCGGTGACGGGAGCGCCGGAAGCCAAGTCGCTGCCGGTCAAGCGGAGGATCGGGCCGAAAGCGGCCGCCAGCGGCGCAAGCTGCGGCTGAGCCTGCTTCGACGGATCCTTCTCGTCAGCGCCGACGAGTTGTTGTGCCTTGCTGATCAAGGTGTCTGACAACGATTGCGCGGTCGCGCCCGCTCCGGCCTGGTAGACAATCGCGTTCATCAACGCGACAAGCGGCGAGCGTTGCGCGTCGCCCAGCAGCGTCAACTGATCGGCCGTCGCCGACAGCGTCGGCGCCTGTTGCCAGCGCAGGCTATTGAGGAACTGGGCCCACGCCCGTGCGTAATCGTCGAAGTAGCGCTGGCGGAGTTCGGCCTTTAGCGTCGACGGAGCCTGATTGCCGGTTTTCGCGTCGGAGAGCACCCAATCGCCTGCCGTGTTGTGCTGCCCGCTCGCGTCGTCGATCGCCTTCGAGATCCGCTCATCCCACGCGGCGCGCGTAAACACGCCGGGAACGCTCGCTGTCGTATTGAACAGACCCCGACTGGTCGTATCGCCTAGCAGCGTGGCGAGTGACACCGGCGGATACTTCGGCGTCGCGTCGTCGAGGATTTGTTGGTAAACCGCGTCGGTCGAGTTCTGGATGCCGCGCACACCGATGACCGTCTGGCGCGTTGAAGCGATGAGTCCGAGATCCGGAGCAATTGCGAGCAACTTACCTTGGCCCAGGTGATTTGCGAAGAATGCGATCGTGTGCTGGCGGAGGTCTTCCCAAGCGCCCGGCGACAATGGTGAGTTGGTCGGACGAGCGGGCGCGGCCGTCGCCACGAGCTCCGGCGTCAGGAAGGAAGCGACGGCGCGTTCGGGCTTCGCGAGCATCATGTAGGCCTTGAGCGTGTCGTAGGCGGCCTGTACCTGCGCATTACCGCCACTGGCGATCTCGGCGTCCGACAATGACGCGAGTTGATGCAGGCGTTGCTCGAGCTTCTCGCGGATTGGCGTAACGAGGATGCGGTTCGTGGCCAGGGTGTAGCTCGGCCATAGCGCGTCGAGCAGCGCGCCGTCGCGGTTCAGGCCGAAACGTGACGTCAAGGGTGCGCCGTCGCGCTGATGGACTTCCAGTGTATCGATCTGCCGGTCGAGGCCGTCGAGGGCTTGCATGGCTTGCGTGCGGTTCTGCACGGCGGACAGTGTTGCGACCGTGTCAGCCGCGCTTTCGATCGTTCCGCGGTTCACGAATCCGGACAGCATCGTGCCGGCCATCCAGCAGCCGATCAGGACGGTGGTTGCCCATGCGACCGTGGTCGACAGTGAGAAGCCAACGCGGCGACCGCGAACCTTGCGGCTGTGCTCGGCGACGGTCTGCCAGATCGTTCGGTGCTGAGGAGCGAGAGGCGGTTCGTCGTCGCTCGTCCCGCTGGACGACGGAGGCGCCAGCTCCCGCTCCTTGAACAACGGAGCGAACAGGAGGCCGTGGACTGCGTGCCGCCAGACGCGGGACTGGGTGGTTTGCAGCACGAGATCCGAAAGCGCACCTCGGAGATTTGCAATGTGCTGCGACAGTTCAGCGGGATAGCGGTCATGCGCATTGCTGGCGAGGCGTACGACGCCTGTTTCGGCAAGATTTCCGGAAAGCGCTTGCAGCGACTTATCGATGTCGTCTGCGTTCATCTTCACGTTTGACCAGGTGAAACCGGTGGCTTCGTCCGCATCCGATGATTCGCCACCGAAATCCGTCACGTTGAGCAGATAGGCCGGCGCGGCCCAACGCAGCGCGCGCGCATGGCGGGCGAGCCTTTGCGCAAGACCGTCAAAATCAAACGATGGCTTGCCCGAGCTACGATTGCGCGTCAGCGCCACGATCGCGTCGACCGGGCGACGGCGGCGCAGACGCCGGATCTGATCGAGCCATTCCGTATCTAGTGTGCTGCTCGTTTGCCTCGCATAGAGCAGGACTGCATCGCCGGTGATCGCGTAACCGGCGTCGGTGAGGCCAGGCGCGAGGCGCTTGACCAGCGGTTCGTCCCCGGCGACCAGCACCCATCGTTCGCGATAACGCCAGCGCAAGCCGTGGCGGTCACGCAGCACGCTACGCAACGCGGCAGCGCGCGACCGTCCTCCATCCGGGGCTACGCTATCGTGTCGCTTAGTCGATGAATCAATCTTTTTCTCGACCCAATGCATAACGCGCCGCCATGCAACGGCCGGGCGAGACGACGAATCGTAGCTGGACCACAGAAACAGCACGACGAATGCAATGCAAAGCACGACGATCCATGCCGCACGCTTTTCGGCTGAATGCAGGCCGATCCAGGCATCACCTCTGAACCAGATTATTAGTCCGGGCAGAATGACCAGTGTGACGATGCTCAGAATGTCGATCCGGAACTTGCGAAGCATATTGAATAGAGATTGAATCGAGATTGCTCATGCGGACACTGCCGCACGTCCCGCAGGTTAACGACGTGACCGAAACCCTCTTGGCTCAGGCGTTCCGGCTTCTGCTCAAGCATCGACATAAGATGAATGCTGGGAGGGAAGCAAGCGCGGCGGCGGATTGCACTTGCAGACGCACAGATCGTCGCTCAACGCACCTTCCCTGCCATCGGGTCCTCTCATCGATATGCGCGCGCCATCGCACACAATGTGTCCCGTCGACTGACAGACAGGACACCAGACCTCATCGCGCTCGTATGCTTGCTCGCGATCGCCAATTCGGTCGTTCGAATCTCCACCTAACACGGTTCCGTTCGATGTTGTCGTGTCGCCTTTCAGAATGTCGTACCGTCTGACCATGACGTGATCTCCTTACCAGCGGCGTAATTCGTCGTTCGTCGCACAATGCAGTTATGCGGCGCGTTGAGAAAGTCACACGCCGGCATCGTTGGAATTGATATTTCTCACAACGGAAAAACAAGGGCCACGCTCTCCGCCAGTGATAAAAAGCTGTGACGAACCATCGTGAGCCACCGCCTTGGCAGCGCACGCCACGCCAAACCAGACCGCAGCCTTGCCTGCGTGACCGATCATGAAATCAAGGTTCGCCAGTTTCGCGGCGATACCTGCCTTGACCAGAACTGCGGTTACCTCATTCCCCGTGGCGGCACCAAGTCCGCCTTGCCAGATGCGGCTGACGTCTGCGGCTTCCAGCCTTCCCCATCGCAACGCGCGACTGAGGGCGACGTCCAGCGAACAGTCGTATGTCTCGTTCGGTCGATGCGCGAGAGCAATCGACGCAAGCTTGAACCTGCTGCGCACGTCTTCCGGCGTGACCAGGATCGCAACAGCAGCCTCCGCGCACCCTTCCGGCGGGAGTGCTTGAAGCAACGGGTTCAGTTGCACGAACACAAGCAGACGGGCCTCTTGATCCGATCCCTGGTTGCTTCGATCGAGCCACGTGTCGAAATACATCAGTTCGGGTGGCTCAGGCAGGACTTCGGCCTTGAGTAGCCGGAGATCGGACTTCCGCCACTGCTTGTCCCATGCATCCGATGCCTCGGCGGTGTTCGCCATTTCCGGCAGCACTAACCCGACCGCCAACTTCAGGTCCGACGGCAACGCGCGGACCGCTTCGGCAACGTCAGTGATTAACGCGCCAAATACGCTCTCGAGCACGTTCAGATATCGCTCGCTATCAGTCTTGAATGGCTTCCCCTCTTTGTCGGCGTGGGGCTCCTCGAACCAGCGGGCGGTCACAGGTGGCGTATCGGGTTTCGGTGTGGTCCGTGGCTCAAGCTTGACGGACCCAGCCAGCAATTTGTCGAATTCGTTTTCCTTCGCGTCGCTGGAGAACCTGTACGCCGCAGCGACGACGGCAAGCGGCCGGCTCGCCTGCTCGAATACGCCATTCACATACCTCGTGCAAGCCTTGTTCCATTCGATGACGTCCGATCGACGACCCTCGTAAACGCTATAGCGCCGCAGCACGACAAAAGTCGCGACTCCGACCGGATACGCCGTAATGCATGTCCAGAACCAAGGGGTCTGCGTCGGCTCACCTTCGGGCCAGAGAAGCAGCACGGTGAATATTCCGGCAACCACGATGACGCAAAACACGATGGCCCAGACGACGCGTGACGGTGGATCGTCAGGTTCCGGTTTTTCGGGCGGCAACTTGTCGAAATCAACGGCCATCTTCGACCTGCTTTCCGAGAGATTCCAGCGCCATCAGGACATCGCGGCGGGACAATGTCTTCATACGGCCCCCGGACGCAGACGAATGGAATCCACGACCGCATCCCACAATTCCAGCGCCTCACCATCGTTGGCGAACGATTCCTTGTTGGTGGGGTAGGCGCTTTCGCCAACGCGAAGCGAGGCGTTCAGGTTTGGTTCGGCCAGCGAGTACGCCTTGCCTGGTGCTTCCCATTTGAAGCCGTAGGTGCGTTTGCCATCTTGTGTGCCGGCCACCAGAATCTCGTCGGCTTCGATCGGGCCGACGGGTCGTGCGCGGTTACGCAACTGGCCAACACCTGCCACCGCCCCCAGTAGCGCAGGCAGAATGCCGCCCGCGCGGGCTCGCAAGCCGGGCCCGACGCTCTCTTGCGCATAGGCCGTCAGTCGGAGCCAGACATCGGGCTTGTCGGGTAGCCGGATGTTCAGTTCCCAGCTTTCGAGGTTGAAATCCCTATCGACCAACATGACGTCATCGGCGACGAAGCCGATGCCTGCCAGTAGCTCACCTGACGCGATTTCCCGCCATTCGCGGGACAGGTCTTGACGTAAGGCTAGCGCAGTGGCCCTCCGGTCCGGCGACACCTCTCCCGAGTACTTCACGCTTTTTGATCCAACCCTAAAGTAGGTATCGAAGCGGTACAGTATGTTTCCCGTCGGGCGATTCCATGAGATTAGCGTCACCGAGCCGTTGGCATGCGTCACCCGATCGATGAACATGCTGTCCCCAGTATTGCGCTGGAATTCGTGCAGTTGCCGTTCCAGTTCTCGCTTCTGTTCTAATTCTCGCTCCTGTTCCGATACAGGTACCGCGATCTGCCGCCACGCACGCTCTTCCTGCTGATGCCGCAGTTCCCACAGTTTCCGTTCGAATTTCCGTTCCTGGTCCTGTTCGTGTTTCGAGGTATGCCGGGTCGCGCGCAGTTGCCGCTCCCGTCCCGAGATCAGATGATCAAAGTCGGCCTGCGTTTTGATTTCGGGCAGCAGCTCAATCTTCACCTCGTTGTACTTGTACGTCTCGACTGTAGCTGCCTCAGCTGGCAGATCCACCAGATGCCGCCCGATTGCGCACGTTCTCCAGCCTTGTTTCATGCCGACTCCTTTTGGTGCCGGCGGTCACCGGAGCAATGCATTTCATTCCGCTTCTCGCAAGGCGACAGGAACACTACCCCGGTCAAGTACCGCATGGCTTCGGCCACCGTCATGGCATGCGGCGCTCCAAACGTGATGCAAGGTGCCAACATGACAACCGGCGCGGCAACCAGCGCCATCAGGACATCGCGGCGGGACAGCGTCGTCATACAGCCCCCGGGCGCAGGCAAATGGAATCCACCACGGCATCCCACAACTCCAGCGCCTCACCATCGTCAGCAAAGGATTCTTTGTTGGTCGGGTAGACGCTTTCACCAACACGCAGCGATGCGTTCAGGTTCGGTTCAGCCAGCGAGTACGCCTTGCCCGGCGCTTCCCATTTGAAGCCGTAGGTACGTTTGCCGTCTTGCGTGCCGGCCACCAGAATCTCGTCGGCTTCGATCGGGCCGACAGGTCGTGCGCGGTTGCGCAGTTGGCCCACACCCGCCACCGCTCCTAGCAGTGCCGGCAGAATACCCCCCGCGCGGACGCGCAAACCGGGCCCTACGCTCTCTTGCGCATAGGCAGTCAGCCGGAACCAAGCATCGGGCTTATTGGGCAGCTTGATGTTCAATTCCCAGCTTTCGAGGTTGAACCGCTTCGCTGCCAGGATCGTGTCCCCGGTCACGAAGCCAATACCTTCCGGCAGTTCGCCGGGCGGGATTTCTCGCCATTCACTGGACAGGTTTTGACGGGTGGCCAACGCAGTTGCCTTGCGGTCCGGCGACACCTCTCCCGAGTATTTCAGGCACTTAGATCCTGCCCGAAAATAAGTGTCGAACTTGTAGTATTCATAGTCCAGGTCCGGATCACTCCACGATATCAGAGTAACCGAACCATTGGCATTCGGTACCCGCTCGACAAACATATTCCCACGCGAAATGTGCTTTGTAGAACGAAGTTCAATTTCCTTACGAGAAATCAAATCGTCGAAACTCGCCCGCGTCGTGATCTCGAGTAGCGGCTCAATCTTCACCTCGTTGTATTTGTACGTCTCGACAGTGGTCGCCTCAGCAGGCAGATCCACCAGATGCCGCCCGATGGCGTGAGTGCTCCAACCTTGTTTCATGCCGACTCCTTTGTGTGCCAGCGGTCGGCGGAGCAATGTGCTTCAATCCGCCTCTGGCAAGGCGACGGGAACACTTCCTCGCACACGTACCGCATGACTTCGCCTACCGTCATTGCACGCGGCGCGCCAAGCAAGATGCGCGGTGTCAGGATGACTACCGGCGCTGCAATGAGCGCTATCAGGATTTCGCGGCGGGACAGTGTCTTCATACGGCCCCCGGGCGCAGGCGAATGGAATCCACCACGGCATCCCATAACTCCAGCGCCTCACCGTCGTTCGCGAACGATTCCTTGTTGGTGGGGTAAGCGCTTTCGCCCACGCGCAACGAGGCGTTCAGGTTCGGTTCGGCCAGCGAGTACGCCTTGCCCGGCGCTTCCCATTTGAAACCATAGGTGCGTTTGCCATCTTGCGTGCCAGCTACCAGGATCTCGTCGGCTTCGATCGGACCGACGGGTCTGGCACGGTTACGCAACTGGCCCATCCCCACCACCGCCCCCAGCAACGCTGGCAGAATGCCGCCGGCGCGGGCGCGCAGGCCGGGTTCTACGTTCTTTTGTGCATATGAGGTTAACCGGAGCGAGACGTCGGGCTTGTTCGCGAGCCGGATGATCATCTCCCAGCTTTCGCGGTTGAAATCCTTGTCGACCAATATAGCGCTCCCGGCCACAAAGCCGATACCTTCCGGCAATTCGCCGGATGGGACTTCTCGCCATTCTCGGGAGAGTTCTTGACGTAAGGCCAGCGCAGAGGTTTTACGGTCCGGCGACACCTCTCCCGAATACTTTAGGCCTTTTGAGCCTGCCCAGAAATAGGTATCAAATTTATAGTATTCATAGTCCAAGTCCGGATCACTCCACGATATCAGCGTGACCGAACCATTGGCATGCAGTACCCGCTCGACGAACATGTTGCCGCGCGAAATATGCTTTGTATAACGAAGCTCATTCTCCTTACGAGAAATAAGATAGTCAAAGCTCGCCTGTGTCGTGATTTCGTGTAGCGGCTCAATCCCCACCTTGTTGTATTTGTACGTCTCGAAAATCGTCGCATCAGTTGGCACATCAACCAGATGTCGTCCAATTGCGCGAGTTCTCCAGTCTTGTTTCATGCAGACTCCTTTTTATGCCATCGGGCTTGCTGAGCGATCTTGACGATGGCGTACATGGTGGCGTACAGCGATCGCCCGTGCTCGTCGCCATAGCTGCCCTGATGGTCATAACCGAAATGCTCGTTACGTTGACCGGGGTTGCCTTGCCCGTGGACGAAACTCATAGCAATTCCGGCCTTGCCCGGCGCTGCGCCGGAATACACCGGCACGGTGCCATCCCCGGGGCAGTCGGGTTGGCTGATGGTGAGTTTGATGCCTGATGAAGTCACGAGCGTGCCATCGCCCTTGTCACTAGCAATGCCCGTTCCGGCAACATCAAGACTATCCAGGGCACGTCCTTCCCATGACACCTCGCCCCAACTGAAGCGGTCCTTGCTTGCCAGCAATCCCGTACCAAGAAGGCCCCCCGCCCCCTTCTCAGTCTCACGCCTGCCCTGCGCGCCGTAGTGGGCGTAAGTCGGGAATGCGTACTTTCCCTGAACTCCCACATGAAACTCGCGGACTTTTGCGATGACTTTGTTCATTGCATTCCGTAAGGATCCGTCCTCAGATTTTGAACTATCCGCTGATTTCGCCTCTGCTTTCTTCTCCCCCGGATTCATCAACCCCAGGTTCCCCTCCGGCACCAACCCATACCACGCGGACGAGCAATAAATCTCGTTGTAAGGGTCGCCGTTCCGCGGCAGCGCAAAAATCTCTTTCCCACTCCCCTTGTCCCGCACCTTGAGCCACGGCTTGCCGTCGTTGTAATCCGCTGTCGGTAGCAGTTCGAGGCCCCCCGGTGCTTGCGAGAGAATCGCAACGACATCTGCCGCATTGCGCCCGAGGAACAGCTTTTCCCCACCCTCAAAACCCGACCGCATGCGCTTATAGGTGGCGGGCGCACCCGTGGCGGGCTGCACGCCGTGCGAGACGCCGAGCACCTTGTCGCATTTGTGCAGTTCCGTGAGCGCGCGGCTGACCAGCCCGCCCATCGAATGGGTGACGACGATCACTTTTTCCGCCATCGGCCGGCTGGGCGCCGGGCGCTCGTTGTAGCAGTACGACCCACCCTTGCCGTCAGGCGTGTCATGGACAACGACGCCTTTGCCTTCGTTGTAGAACGGCAGGATGGTTTGCTCGATCAAATCCTTGATGGCAGCACCGGAATCCCGATTGCTTTGCAGCCAGTTGTACCCGCCTGCCCAGACGTCAAACTGGTAGTTGGCAGCATGCAGGATCTCTTCACGCGTGAGGGCGTCGCCTTCTTTTGCGCCCCATTCTGTGGGTGCGTCCTGGCCGGCTTCGGCAGCCCATTTACGGAGGTCGGCCTCGCACCGCTGGAAGTCATACCGGGACAAATCGTTCAGCAGATGCTGAAGCTTTGCCATGAACGGGTGGTAGCTCGAGCGCATCAACGCGCCCCAACCACGCGCGACCAGCACGCTCTTCGGCAGGCCGCTCTCGCCACCATCGATCGGCCCACTGGGGTCGATCTCTACCGAATCCGTCACCAGGTCAGCGGCACGTTCATTGGTATTCTTGAAAAGATAGATGAACAACTGTGCGATCAAGTCCGCCGCGCCGCGCAAATCGAGATTGGGCGGCTGCCAGGCGCTGGCCTTGCCTACTTTCTTGCGCAAGTTAGTGCCCATGATCCCGGGCAGGAAAAGGACAGGGATGACATAAGGCTTCGCAAGCACGATCTTCTCGCGCTGATCCTCCGTGGAAGTCAGCGTCGCCATGCTGTACTGGTCACCGTTCTCGTCGACCATGCTGTGATGCAGAACGGGAGTGGCATCTGTCATGATGTTCTTCCGAAACAGGGATTGACGGGTTCAGTCCAACACGCGAATACGAACGTGCTCAGTGAAAAGGCTCTTCTGATGTGGCGTCTTGCCAAACTCGTCAGTCAACACCTTGAGCACACTGCCATCGTCCCGCTTGATCTCGGCGCTTGCATTGGCAAGCGGCTCTCCAGTCGAAGGATTCCGGACAACATAGGTATCGGCGAATTTCGCGTGCTTCCACGTATTCATCGATTCGGCGAGTGAACTCGGTCCATGGCGGCCAAAGGCGGCAGATTTGATGGTTCGATGACCTCGGGTGCCATCCTCGATGCCCGTTGCGGAAATCCGAATGTACGAACCGCCGCATTTGAGGATCAGTTCTTCCTTGGCTTCCACCGTGACGCGGCCATTAGCGCTGGTGATGCGCATATCCTTGTCCGACATCAGGTGCATCTCATCGCTCTGCGCTTGTATCTCCACTTTTCCCCGGGCGGCAAAGAGCCTCAGCCCGAGCTTTTGCGCAAAGAGAGATACCAGTTCGCCAGCAGCGACCGTGAAGCGCTTCATGACGCCAAAATCGGCGTTTCCACCGGCAGTTGCGAACAGGTGGTTGTTCGCCGTCAACTGGAGATCAGTTCCGGAGGTAAGGCCCATGCCATCCGGCGCGCTCACGAGTACACCGGATTTTTTCAATTCCTTGAGCGTTCCGTCGAGCAGCGCACGTTGGCGCTCGTAGTCTGCCGCCACGGCCCGCGCTGCACTCGCTGCATCACCGAGCGAGCGCATCTGTTGCAGCGCCAAATCGAGCAATCCTTGCGCGCCCTGCATGGCAAGCTGTTGACCGCTGTCGCCAGATTGAGCTTCAGCAGTGACCAGAACACCCTTTTCGCCTCGAACCGTGGCGTGCCCACCCGTGCGAAGTTCCGCACCCTGGCCGCGTTCCTTTCGGTTCTCGTCGACCAGGTGCCCGAGATTGAGCTCGCTGACCTGATGCGGTGTAGTCAGGTGAATGTGCTCGACACCCTCCTTGTCCTCCATCCGCATCTCGTTCTGCCCCGCGGTGCGGATGAGATTCCGAGTGTGATTGAGGTTGTTGACGAGGTCGGGATGCAAACTGTCGTGCATGGCCCCGATAATCACGGGCCGGTTCGGATCGCCCCCCGTGTGGATGATCGCCACCTCGGCACCATCAATCAGCGGGAAGTGGTGGCCATAGTTGTCGCCACTGTACGGTTTCGCGAACCGCACTGGCCGACTCGTACCGCCAGGACTCCACTCGTCCAGGTCGAACGGCAGCTTGATCACGTACCAGCCCTGTTCGGTCAAGTACGCATACTTGTAATTGCTGGGCGATGTGATACGCGCCGGCAAAATTCCGTCGATCACCGGGCGCCGAATCAACGCCGTCGGCGTGCGCCACACCCGATCGGACGGAATCCCCTCGAACGACACCCAGTACGACTCGTTACGCCCGCCGTGCGACTCGACCGACGTCACGAATATCCCATGCTTCGCATCGGCCGGCTTCGGATCGACCCGCATCACCTCGCCTGCTTCGAGCGCGAACGGATTGCCCGTACCCTTGAAGGCGATCTGGCTGGCCAGATACGCGTCGTGCCTCAGGCGCGCAACGCGCTTGCCTTCCTCCGGCGTCTCGTAGTGCTCGCCCCAGCGATAATCGATGGCGTTGGTCGTCTTGTCGTCGGGCGCAACGCTTTCGTCCACCAGCAGCGACACGCCCGCCTGCCGATGGTTGTAATCGTGCAGGCGCACCGCCTCCGGCACGCGCCGAGTTTCGCGCCCGATCGTCTTGATCGCATCCGCGCCGACACTTTCGAGCCCCGAGTCGCGGCGATACGGAACCGTACGCTGCTTGCGCGCATACGCATCCAGATCATCGCCGAACACGACCACCGCGCGATCCTTCTTCTGCTCCCAGCGAAACCAGATCCCTTCCTCCGCACAGATGCGCTGGATGAAGGCAAATGTCGTCTCGTGATACTGCGTCACGTACTCGCGGCGTTTGTACTGCCCGCGCAACTGGAACACGAAGTCGACGCCCGCGCGGTAGCCGTAATGCCGCAGCGTATCGGTAACGATCTCCTCGACCGACTGTTTCTGGAACAGCCGGCTGGTTACACCGCGATTGAGGTCCGCCAGCATCGGCTCCAGCACCACCCGATAGCGTGTCTCGTCGGCCGAAGTCTCGAACTCGTCGAACTTCGTGATGATCCCGTGAACCGTATACACCGGCGGCTTCTTGCTGAACTGCGCCGCATTCTCCCCGAACATCTTCCTCAGATAGTCCATGTTCGGGTCGATCGGATCGACGATGAACTTGGCCGGTCGCCCAAGCACCTGGTCCATCGGAATGCCGGCCACCGGGCTCGTGAATTCAATCTCGTACCTGTACGGCTCGCTGACCTGGTCGAGTCCAGTGAATTTCAGGATCGAGAACGGCGCCGGGTGCGGCGCCAGCTTCAATTCATAAGCCTGCGAGGGCAAAATCATCGCCATGGAATCCTCTCGTGTGCGCGAACGCAATGCACCGCCGGGGCAACCATCAACACCCCGGCGGCGCATGCGACAGACGTCAGATCAGCTCTTCGCCTTCGGCATCTGCGAAACGAGCGACAGCCCGATGTCCATCCCTTCCACCTGGAAGTGCGGCACGATGAACAGCTTGATGCGGAAGAAGCCCGGGTTGTCCTCGATGTCCTCGACCGTCACCTTCGCCTCGCGCAGCGGATGCGACGCCTGCAGTTCGTCGCCCGGGTCCTTCATCTCGGTCACGAGCCCCTTGATCCAGTTGTTCAGCTCGAGTTCGAGCAGACGACGGTCCTTGGTCGTGCCGATGTTTTCGCGCTGGATCAGCTTCAGGTAGTGCGCGATGCGCGACAGCAGGAAGATGTACGGCAGACGCGCATTGATGCGGCTGTTCGCGGTCGCCTCCTTGGTCTCGTACAGCGCAGGCTTCTGCGTCGAGTTCGCCGAAAAGAAGCACGCGAAGTCGTGGTTCTTGTAGAACGACAGCGGAATGAACCCCAGATTCGCAAATTCGAACTCGCGCGTTTCCGGAATCAGCACCTCGGTCGGAATCTTCGGCTGATAGCCGGTGCCGAGGTCGTACAGGTGAACCGGCAGATCCTCGACCTTGCCGCCCGCCTGCGGCCCGCGAATCTGCACGCACCAGCCGTTGCTCACGAAGCTGCGCACCATGTTCGCCGCGAACGCGAACGATGCGTTCATCCACAAGTACTTGTCGTGATCGGGGCCCTTGACGGCTTCCTCGTAGTTGAACGCCCGCACCGGCGCCGTATCCTTGCCGTACGGCAGACGGCCGAGCACGCGCGGCATCGTCAGGCCCACGTAACGCGCATCGTCGGTATCGCGGAAGCTCTTCCACTTGATGTACTCGGCCCGGTCGAAGTAGTTGCCGATGTCCTGAATCGCCGCGACTTCTTCCATCGACTGCTTGCCGAAGAACGCCGGACCGACCGAGCCGATGAACGGCATGTGCGCGGCAGCGGCAACCTTCGAGATATTGCGCAGCAGCGCAACGTCCATCGGCGAGTTGTTGAATTCGAAATCGCTGATCATCGCGCTGATCGGCTGACCGCCGGGCGTGTCGTACTCCTCGATGTACGTCAAACGGTACAGGCCGCTCTGAATCAGCTCCGGCGTATCCTCGAAGTCACGCTGCAACGCGTCCTTCGACACATCCAGCACCTCGATCCTGGCGTTCTTGCGGAAATCGGTGCGGCTCACCAGCATCTTCAGGCCGCGCCAGCGCGCTTCGAGCGCCTGGAACTCCGGTGTATGCATCACGGCATCGAGCTGGCGGCTGATCTGCCGGTCGATCTGGCCGATATGGAAGTCGAGCAGCGACTTGTCGAGCCGGTCGACCGGCTGGCTCGCGCCGGCAACGAGCTCGAGGAACGCGCCCATGCCACGCGCGATCCGCTCGTCGGCGGACGCCTCGGACAGCATGTCGTTGTCGCGGAACGCCTCGAGCGGACGCGCCTCGCTGACGGGCTTCAGGTTGATCTTGCTGCACAGCGATGCATACACGCTGTCGATGTCCCCGTGCGGGGCGTCGAGCACGACGGTCTCGGTCGCGCCGGTCTGCTGCGTTTCAGTGGATTTCATTTCGTGTCCTGTCTGCGATCGAATCGCAACCTGTTTTCGGAATGCGGTGAAGGCGCGCTTGGCCCAGCTCCGCTCACGCATGCCCTTCCGGTTGCGTGGCGGCGGTGGCGATCTGCGACAGTTCACCGCGCAGCTTGTCAGACAGCCGCTTGTCCTTCAGCACCTTCTCGAATTCGCGGCGGAACGTGCCGTTGTCGAGGAGGTTCGATTTCAGGTCGCGCAGCAGGTTGCGCATCGCAAGCAGTGCCTGCAGTTCAGGAATCTGTCGTGCGACCTGCTCGGGCTCGAAGTCCTTCATCGAGCGGAACGACAGATTGACCGGCAACTCCGATCCGTCGCCCGCCAGCGTGTTGTCCGCGGCGATCTTCAGGTCCGGCGCATAATCGGCGAGCACCGCGTCGAAGTTGTTCTTGTCGATGTTGACCTTCTTCCGCTCGGCAAGCGGCGCCTGCTCGCGGCCGGCGCTGAAGTCGCCCGCGACGAGCAGCTTCAGCGGCAGCTCGACCTTCTTCTGCGCGCCGCCGGTGTGCAGGTCCAACGTGATCGAAACCCGGCTCTTCGGGATCTCTCTCTGAAAGCTATCCAATTCGTTCTCCTTATCTCATGATGCTTGAAGATTCCGCAATGCACGTCCATGGTACGTGGCCAGCAGATGCCCAGTCGCTCGCGACGCCGATGTCCTCGGCCCCACGGTGCTCATTGCGAAAGACTGACTCGGATACCCCGTAGCACTGCATCCGATTCACGGATTCAGGAAATTACCACGACACATTACATGCAGTAAACATCAATCCATCAATTCACATTAATTCAACAATTAAGACAAGTCATAACATCAAGCACATACTCCAGAAATTTTCTCAAAAACCACTCACAAACCAGCCTACCCTGCCGCCCACCCCCACTGACACAGATGCAAACATCACACACAACACCATGATTTTCATGACATATTTCACTTAATCCCTGCCACGAAACAGCACCACATTCTCAAAACTTATTGCGACAATATCTCAATAAATATTCCGCATACAAACCTCGATTATCGCCACCCGCAATATCTCAAAATAGACCCATCTCAACAAAACATGAATTTCCACAAAATTAGGTATACGAAATCAACATCTAGACCATAGAATCTCCTGACCATAATTCCTAAATTTCGATAGACCACACCATGCGGATCGAAAAACCGCTCTGGCATGAAGGGCTGATCCTGACGCAACAGCATTTCCAGCAGCAGGACCGCTGGGCTGCGTTCGCATTGCGCCAGCTCGCAAATTCCGTCGTTTCGTCTCCGTGGGGAACGCTTGGCGTCGATATCGACGAAGACGCACTATCGTCAGGACGCCTGAAGCTGACGCGGCTCCAGTTGCGCCTGCCGGACGGCACCCCCATCGACACGACCGTCGCCGACACGTTGCCTCCCGCACGGGATCTGACTCATGGAATACCTTCCGACGCGCAGAGCGTCGTCGTGCTCGCGGCGCTGGCGCTGCCCGACGCCAACGGCGGCAACTGCCGCTTTGACGAGACCACGCTGGCCCGGCCGAAACGGGCGTATCGCGAGTTCGTCAAGGTGATCGATCTCAACGGCGGCGGCGAATCCGAAATCGCCGCGGAACGCCACGCCGTACGTCTGCTGTTCGATTTCGAGCCGCACGACGACGATACGGTGTGCGCGATTGCGCAGCTGACACGCACGATGAACGGCCAGTTCCAGATCGATCGCCGCTTCGTGCCGCCTTGCCTCACGCTGTCCGCACATGCGCTTCACGTCGAACGAATCCAACGCCTCGCCGATATCCTGAGCGCCAAAAGCGCCGCGCTCGGCGCGCGCCGCAGCGAACGGATCGAACAAGTGGCCGAGTACGGCGTCGCGGACGTCCAGCTCTTCTGGCTCCTGCATTGCATTCACAACGCGTGGCCGCAACTCCGCTTTCTCGCATCGCATCCGAGCCAGCCGACCGACCGTCTTTATCAGGTTCTGTCTCAGCTCGCGGGCACGCTGATTACGTTCTCGACGGGCACACAGCTCACCGACATTCCAGCCTATGACCACGCCAAGGCCGACGAGGTGTTCACGAAACTCGAGATGCTGATCCGCGACCTGCTCGATGCGATCATTCCATCACGTGTCGTCTCGATCGGCCTGACGCACACGAGCCCGACGACGTGGCTCGGTCAAGTTCTCGACGAACGCCTCGCCGAGGACGCGGCGGATTGGTATCTGTCCGTCAATGCCGTCTTGCCCGCATTCGAACTCGTCGAACAATTCCCGCGCCTGTGCAAGGTCGGCGCCCCCGACGACGTCGAGCACATCGTCAATTCCGCCGTCGCGGGCATTCCGCTCAAGGCGGTCCAGCGCGTCCCGGGCGCCATTCCGGTTCGGCTCGACAATCACTATTTCGCGCTCGATCCGGCGGCGCCGGCACTTGCGAGAATGCTCGCCGCACGCGCCTGCCAGATCTATTTGCCCGCGTCGATCCCCGACGCATCGATCGAACTCTACGCGGTGCTGCGCTCATGAACACCATCATTTCCACGCGCGCCCAGGCAGCGCTGCTCGAGCGCGAGCCGGGCGCCGGCCACGCAACCGGCACGTCGATTCGCGCATTGCTGCGCGACACGGCCCTGCTCGTAACTCATTTGTCGAACGAAGGGCAGGTCCAGGACGTCGGCGAATTGCGCCAACGCTGCCTTCAGCTCGTCGCGCAATTCTCGGCCGCGCTGGATGCACTTGGCATCGCCCCGGACGTACGTGACGATGCCGCAATCGCCCAATGCGGCCTGATCGACGAGGCTGCCCTGCGGCACCTGCCTCCCAGCGACCGCGCGCAGTGGGAACCGAAACCCTTGCAGGTGGAACGGTACGGTATTCATGATGCAGGCGATCGCGTGTACGAGCGAATCGAATACCGGATGCGCGAGGCCGCACCCAATGTCGAATTGCTCGAATGCTACGCCGCCATTCTTGGCGTCGGATTCCGGGGCCGCTATGCGTCTCCGGCTGGAGCAACGGCGGCATCACATGACGGCGAAGCGAAGCGTCAGGCCGTGATTGCGGCGCTCGCCGAGCAGATCGACCGGCTGCGTCCGGCAGCGCCTTCGCCGTTCCTGACCGACCGATCCACGACGCGGCTGATCGACCGGCTAAAGCGGCTTTCACCCTGGGCGATCGCGGGCATCGCCTGCGCCGCTGCCGCACTGACATGGCTCGTCTGGCACCAGGTCCTCGATGCGCAACTGGCGCACCTCATTCAGCAGGCGAAACGGCCGTGAGTTCCGATCCGTACGCTCGCCCCGGCACGCCAGGCCCGGGGGCGACGCTTAAAGGGCTCGGATATCCGCTGCGCACCGTCGTCACGTTAACCGCCGTACTGGCGCTCACGATCATATGGCTCGTCCTGCCGATCGACCGTGGCGTGGCGTGGGGATTGACTACAGTCGTCATCGCGGCTTCGCTTCTGGTCGGTTGGCTGCACATGCGCAAGCTGGCGCGCTTGCGCGAGCAACACGCACATGTGTTGACCCAACTCGGCCCCGCAACGGTTGACCTCCCGGTGAGCCTCAGAACCAGAATGCCGGTCGCGCTGGTCGTCGGCGACGGTCTGGCTGCGCTCTTCGATCGCGAAAACACCATCACGCGCTACGTGCATGTCGGCAACGGCGCCATCTGGTTGCGCGTGGATCAACCGCAGGACCTGCCGCGGCTCGCCGTCGCGATCCGTCAATGGCGCGATGGACATGCGCCCGATTGCGTCGTGCTGTCGGTCGCTCCCGCAATGCATGCGAACAGCGATGTCCTGGCACAAAGGTTGCGCGTCGTCCGTCAGGCGGCGGCCGATGCGTCGAAGGCGCTGGGTACGGCGTTGCCCGGCTACGTCGCGACCTATCAGCTGCTGACGGACGATCCGGCGACGAGCCCGATGCAGTCCGACAATACCGCGGCTCAGTGGTACGGCACGTCAGCCGCGTCGCCCATCGTCGACGCGCACTGCTTCGACACGGCGATCGAAGCCGCCGAATCGGAGGTGATCCATTCCGGCGGCACCAGTGCGACGGCCGCGCGCGCCGCCGGTCTGGCCGCCCTCGTCGTCTGGACGCAGCGAAACGTGTTCGATGTGCTGGCCGACTTGCGGCAGCCGGCGCCGGTATGGCGCCTGTTCGGCGCGGGCTGGATCGATTGCGGGCCGGCCACCGGCCCCGGCAAGCCGTGGGAGCGCGATGTCCGGACGCACATCGCCATCGTGCCGCGCGCCATTCCCGGCTCGACGGCGCCGTGGCCGCTTCCCCAGCCGTTGATCGAAGCCGCGCCGCGACGGGCGTGGCGTTCGCCGCGAACCGCAGCCGTCGGACACGCGTTCGCGATCGTCGCGTGTGCTGCCACCGTCGCCATCTGGGGAGCCGCGAAAAACAACGAAGCGCTGGCGGCCCGCGTCGGCGAGCACCTCGCACGCTACAACGCGATTTCCGCAACCCACGACGCGGCAAAACGCGATGCGCTACGGGCACTGGTCGCGGATCGCGATCAACTGGATCGCTACGCGCGTACCGGGGTGCCGCTCCGGCTGTCGTTCGGCATGTATCACGGCCACGACCTGCTTGCGCCGCTCAACGAGGCCATCGCGTCCTATGAGCCGCCCCCACCGCCACCGTCCGTCGTGACGCTGGACAGCATGTCGCTGTTCGACAGCGGCAAGGCGGCACTGAAATCCGATTCGACACGCGCGATGGTGGGTGCGCTTGAACTGATCAAGGCTCATCCGGGCAAGCGGATTCTCGTCGCCGGGCATACCGATGATGTCGGCAAGCCGGATCGCAACCAGAAACTCTCGATCGATCGCGCGGCCGCCGTGCGGGACTGGCTCGTCGACGCATCCGGCATTGCGCCGACCCAGTTCGCGATTCAGGGCTACGGCGATACCCGGCCTGTCGCGGATAACGCGACACCGGAAGGCCGGGCGAAAAACCGTCGCGTGGAAATCACGCTCGTGCCCGACGCTCCGGCGAAGATGCCTTCGGGAAATCCGGCGAGATAACAGCGTAGTTGGGTTCCCGAGGCGAGCACCTCGGGTTTGGCAGCGCCGGACTCCGATTCCGGCGATTCGTAGTACGAACAAGGAGTGAACAAATGGCAATTCCGGCCTACATGTGGCTCAAAGACGACGGCGGCGCGGACATCAAGGGTTCGGTGACCGTGCAGGACCGTGAGGGCAGCGTGGAGCTTGTCGCGTTCGATCACGGCGTCCACATCCCGACCGACGGCAACACCGGCAAGCTGACCGGCACGCGCGTCCACAAGCCGATCACGCTGACGAAGGAGACGGACGCGTCGACGCCGTACCTGTACAAGGCCGTCACGAGCGGCCAGACGCTGAAGTCGGTCGAGATCAAGTGGTACAAGATCGACGACGCGGGCAAGGAGAAGGAGTACTTCAACACGAAGCTCGACAATGTGAAGATCGTCGCGGTGAAGCCCAAGATGCTCGACATCAAGAACCCCGACTTCGAGAAGCACAATCACCTCGAGGACGTCGAGCTGCGCTACGAAACCATCACGTGGTCGTACAAGGACGGCAACATCATCCACAAGGACACCTGGAACGAACGCTCCTGATGTCCTGACCGACAGGCGGAAACCGGCTGCGGCGCAACCGGATTCCGCCGGGGGCGGTCGGCAGATTCGCACTGACCCGGCCGCCGAAAGCGGGCGCCAATGAACGCCCGCCCTTTCCTCTTCTTTTCCAGCCCTCGACATGACGCTGCGCGACGACCGAACGCCCGCCCTCCGGGACGCCACTCACCTCCTTCGCCGCCTCAATCCCCATTGCGCGCAGGCGCTTGAAGCCGCCGCGAGCCTTTGCCAGACACGACTCGCGGACGAGATCGCCGTCGAGCATTGGTTGCTGAAGCTGCTGGAAGCGGACGACGGGGACATCCCCGCAGTCCTTCGGCACTACGATCTCGACATCGACACCGTTTGGGATGCACTGATCCAGGTGATCGATCGCGTGCCGCGCACGTTGCGCGGCAAGCCCGCGTTGTCGCGACAGCTCGCCGCCGTCGTCGAGGACGCGTGGGCGCACGCATCGTCCGACGATCCGGACGGCACGATCCGCTCCGGCCATCTGCTGCAAGCCGTCGTCGATGCGCCACATGTGCTGCGCACGCAACGCGCGTGGCCGCTGCTGTCGCTTTCCAGAGCCCAGATTCGCCGCACGCTGCCGCGTTTGGGCCGGCGGTCCAGCGAGAACGAAACTGAAGACACTGCGCCACCGCAAGGCGATGCTGCTCATGCGGCTCAGGTAGCCGGCCAGCAGGCGCCAACCGCCGACGCACCGGTCAAGCATGTTCCGCAGCGTTCGATCGACGGCGAGGCACTCGCACGCTTTGCGCTCGACCTGACGGAAAAGGCCAGGAACGGAGACATCGATCCCGTATTCGGGCGTGACCGCGAAATCCGGCAAATGATCGACGTGCTGGCACGCCGCCGCAAGAACAATCCGATCCTCGTCGGCGAACCGGGCGTCGGCAAGACGGCGCTCGTCGAAGGGCTTGCGTTGCGGGTGGTCGAAGGCAGCGTTCCGGAGACGATTCGGGACACGCGCATCCTGACGCTGGACCTCGGATTGTTGCAGGCGGGCGCGGGCGTCAAGGGCGAATTCGAACAACGGCTGAAGAACGTGATCGACGAAGTGCGCGCGTCCGCCACGCCGATCCTGCTGTTCATCGACGAGGCACACACGCTGATCGGCGCCGGCAACGCGGCCGGCGGCGCCGACGCCGCAAATCTGCTCAAGCCGGCGCTCGCGCGCGGCGAACTTCGCACGATCGCGGCGACCACGTGGGCCGAATACAAGGAATATTTCGAACGCGATGCGGCGCTCGAACGGCGCTTTCAGGTCGTCAAGGTCGACGAGCCGGACGACCACACTGCGTGCCTGATGCTGCGCGGGCTTGCCGACCGATACGCACGCCATCACGACGTCCATATCCGCGACGAGGCGATCGTCGCAGCCGTCAGGTTGTCGCGCCGCTATATCCCGGCCCGGCAACTGCCGGACAAAGCCGTCGACCTGATCGACACGGCGGCGGCACGCGTGCGCATGGGTCTCGACGTGCCCCCGACCGAGCTGCAGCATGTGCGCGCAACGCTGGCAGCGCTCGCACTGGAGCGCGCCGCGATCGATGCCGACACACGCGCAGGGCTCCCGGACGCGACGGCCCGACGCGAATCGATCGACGCAACGCACGATGCCATGCACGCCAGCGCCGACGCCCTGGAACGCCAGTACGCGTGCGAGCGAGAACTCGTCGAATCACTGCGCGCCATCCGTCGCGCCGGGAATGCGCAATCCGATCCCGGGCCGATCGCGACAACGCTCCAGTCACTGTCGACCGTTCAAGGCAAGGCCCCGATGATCTTTCCAGACGTCGATGCACAGGCGATCGCGCGCGTCGTCGCCGAATGGACCGGCGTGCCGGTCGGCAACCTGGTCGAAGACGAACTGCGCAGCCTGCTCACGCTCGAATCCGCGCTGGCTGCGCGCGTGGTCGCCCAGGACGATGCGATCGCCGAGCTGGCGGAAAGCCTGCGCACGGCAAAGGCCGGGCTGAAAAGCGAGCACGCGCCGCTCGGCGTGTTTCTGCTCGCCGGCCCGTCCGGCGTCGGCAAGACCGAGACGGCACTGGCGCTGGCCGACCTGCTGTTCGGCGGCGAAGCCGCGCTGACGACCATCAACATGTCCGAATACCAGGAAGCGCACACGGTATCGCAACTGAAAGGCTCGCCGCCCGGTTATGTCGGCTACGGGCGCGGCGGCATCCTGACGGAAGCCGTACGTCAGCGGCCCTACAGCGTCGTCCTGCTCGACGAGGTCGAAAAAGCGCATCGCGACGTGCTCGACCTGTTCTACCAGGTGTTCGACCGCGGCATGATGCGCGACGGCGAAGGGCGCGAAATCGATTTCCGCAACTGCGTGATCGTGATGACGTCCAACTTGGGCAGTGCGCAGATCGACGATGCGACGGCCGTCGATCCCGAAATCGCGCAAACGGCGCTGGGCGAAGCCATTCATCCGCAATTGCTCGCACGCTTCCAGCCCGCGCTGCTCGCACGCTTCCAGACGCTGGTGTATCGGCCGCTCGACGCTACGGCGCTTGCGTCTATCGTGCGGATCAAGCTCGCCAAGGTTGCCGAACGCCTGCATCGGCAACACGCCGTGACGCTGACGTGCGCGGACGACCTGATCGATTCGATCGCGCAGCATTGCGTATCGCGCGAGTCCGGCGCACGCAACGTCGATGCGTTCATCAACCAGCGCATTCTGCCGACCGTTTCGCGTGAACTGCTGACGCGCATGGCGTCAGGCATCACGCCGCAGGCAATCGGCCTTGCTGCGGACACGGACGGCAGGATGACGATCGATTTCGTCGATGCGCCGTTGCCGGTCGATGTCGACCTTCCGTCACGGCACTCCGCATGACCGCCGGCCCGTCCCTCTACGACGTGCTGCTCGGCCAGATCGGCGGCGAGCCGATCGACGCGTACGACGACAGGACGCTCGAATGCCTGAGCGTCCAGCAGAACGTGCGACGCATCCTGAATACGCGCGCCGGCGCGCTCAAGCATCTGCCCGACTATGGGCTGCCCGACCTGACCAACATCTACAAGGCGCTCCCGGCATCGGCACACGTCCTCAAGCAGCAGATGGAAGCCACGCTCTTGAGATACGAGCCGCGAATCCGCTCGATCGACGTCGAGATCATCGACAACCAGGACCCGGGAATCCTGGTCAGCTTCGAGATGACGTGCCATCTGAAGAACGCGGGCCTCGTCCGGTTCGGCACGTACTTCGAGCCGCCAGGGCGCCTGCGTGTCGAGCGGCGCCTCCGCGACCGGCATTGATCGGGCCTCAGCGCCCCGCCCCATCCACATGCGCCGCGAATCCCACCCTTTCCGGCGCGATATCGTCCTTCAGCGTCAATGCCGGAATCTCGTAGTCGCCCGCGTTCTGACGGCGGAACGGAATCGGCGGCGTCGCCCACAGACTGTCGAGACGTTCGCCGAGCGCGTCGCGCGCCTGCGCAAAGCGCGCATCGTCCATCTTCCCCGACCGGTGGATCAGGAACGGCGGCAGCACGTCGAACCCGGGGTAATACAGGATCCCGTGCTGGATCGGAAACAGCACGTCGTCGATCGGCCCGTTGATGCCGCGCGGGCTGTAGTGCGATTCCCAGCCGCCCGTCGTGACGACCAGCATCGCGCGCTTGCCCGCGAGCGACCCTTCGCCGTACCGGACGCCCCAACGCGTGTCCGAGTGCTCGCCGACGCCATACGCGAACCCGTACGCATACACGCGCTCCACCCAGCCCTTCAGGATCGCCGGCATCGAGAACCACCACATCGGAAACTGCAGGATCACCGCATCGGCCCACTTCAGCTTCGCCTGCTCGCGCGCGATGTCGTCGCGTTGCGTCCCTTGCGCGAATGCGCGCTTCGAGTCGAGCGACGGGTCGAATCGCGCGCCGGACGGCCGGTCGGTGACGTCGTCCGCATCGAGCGTCGCCTTCCAGTTCATCGCATACAGGTCGGACACCTGCACCGCATGGCCGGCAGCCTCAAGACGCTGCACGGCGAAATCCCGCAGCGCGCCGTTCAGCGACCGCGGCTCGGGATGGGCGTAGACAATCAGCATATTCATCAGTTGCTCCGAGAAGCCCCGCCATTTCCCCCAAGGGGACTTCCTTCGGGGCGCATGGCGGGGAGGAAAGGAGTGCTCTTGACAGGCCGCTTCTTCCGCGGGTTAGGATGGCCGGCATGATCCTTGTCTATCGCTACCGGGTGAAATCGCTCAACGGACTCCTGAACAAACAGAGCCGTGCAGTGAACTACGTCTGGAACTTCTGCAATGACACGCAGAAGCACGCGCTCAAGTGGGGCAAGAAGTGGCCGACGGGGTTCGACCTGAACGTGCTGACAACCGGCAGCAGCAAGGCACTCAGCATCCACTCCGGCACGGTCAACGCCGCGTGCGAGCAATACGCGAAGTCGCGCAGCCAGCACCGTCGCCCTTATCTGCGCTATCGCGGCCGGAAATCGCTGGGCTGGGTACCCCTGAAGGGCCGCGACCTGAAGCGCGAGGGCGACGCGTTTCGCTTTGCTGGCAATACCTTCCGTGTCTTCAACAGTCGCCCGCTTCCTGAAGGCAAGATCAAGGACGGCACCAACTTCGCGCAGGATGCGCGCGGCAACTGGTTCCTGAATATCGTGGTCGAAATGCCCGAGGTTGCGGCGCGTCCGATCCGTTCCGGCGTCGGCATCGATCTCGGCCTGAAAGACTTCGCCACACTGTCGACCGGCGAGAAGCTGCCCAATGACCGGTTCGGCCGGCGTGCGGCCGACACGCTGGCGAAGGCGCAGCGGGCGCGCAAGCACAAGCGGCATATCGCGAAGCTGCACGCCAAGGTGGCCAACGCCCGCGCCGATTTCCAGCACAAGCTCGCACTCGATCTGGTGCGACGCTTCGATTACATCGCGGTCGGCAACGTGTCGGCCGTGAAACTCGCCAGAACCAGGATGGCGAAGAGCGTCTACGACGCAGCCTGGTCGTCCTTCCGGGACAAGCTCCGTTACAAGGCGATGGCGCACGGAGCCACGTTCGAGGAAGTGGACGAAAGCGGTTCGACCCAGTCCTGTTCGTCGTGCGGGTCGAAAGACAGCACGACGCGGCCGAAAGGTATCGCGGGACTGCGAATAAGAGAGTGGACCTGCAGTGGCTGTGGTGTCGTGCATGATCGTGATACCAATGCTGCGTTGAACATTCTCCGATGCGGACGTGCATCGCCAGTTGTGGAAATCGCCCGCCTTTAGGCGGGCGAGGACGTCAAGACCAGACACTCCGTTGCTTGAATGTCGGCAGGATGCCGCGCCGGCAGGTATATTGGAAATGAATTTCCGGAATTCCAGGTATAGCGATGAACAATCTCAGACGACTGGACCTGAACCTGCTCGTCACGCTCGACGTGCTGCTGTCAGAGCACAACGTCACGCGCGCGGCCGAGAAGCTGAGCATGTCGCAGCCGTCGGTCAGCGTGCAGTTGCAGAAGCTGCGCGACGTGTTCGGCGATCCGCTGCTGCTGCCCGGCCCGCGCGGGATGCGACCGACCGCGCGCGCCGAGGCGCTGCGCGAACCGCTGCGGGAAGCGCTCGACGCGGTCGAGCGCGCGGTCCTGCCCGCCACGCCGTTCGATCCCGCGACCGCGACGCACACCTGGAACGTGGCCGCCACCGACTACGGCGAATCGACGATCGTGCTGCCGGCGCTGCGCACGCTGCGGTCCGCCGCGCCCGGCACGCGGCTCGCGGTCGTCGAGCTCGCGCCGCCGCGCATCGAAAAACAGGCGGAACGCAGCGAGATCGACCTGGCGTTCCACACGACCGAAGGTTCGCCGGCGGGCATGCGGCGCCTGCCGCTGTTCGTCGAACGCTACGTGCTCGTCGGCCGCGCCGGGCATCCGAAGCTCAGGCGTCGGCCCACGCTCGCGCAGTTCGGCACGCTCGAGCACGTGATCGTGTCGCCCGACGGCGGCGGCTTCGTCGGCGTGACGGACGACGCGCTCGCGAAGCACGGCGCCGCGCGCCGCGTCGTGCTGTCCGTGCCGCATTTCCTGTTCGTGATGTCGGCCGTCGCGAACACCGATCTCGTCGCGATGCTGCCCGAGCGTCTCGTGCGCGACGCACCCGCGCTGCGGATCGTCGACGCGCCCATCGAGGTGCCCGGCTATGAAATGTCGATGCTGTGGCACGAACGCTCGCATCGCGATCCGGCGCACCGGTGGCTGCGCGAAACGATCGCGGCGTCGGTCTGAAGCCGGACGCATTGCCGGCAGCCGTCGCCAGTCGCCCCAACGAATTCGTGTGATTCAGGGCTTGAAACCAATCGAATCACTGTATATATTTACAGTGCTTTTGGCCATATGACCCGATTTCAATCACTTTCGACGAACGGACTTTGTGAGGCGACCATGTTCCAGCCATCCGCTTTCGATCCCGAACAACCCGGCTTCAATCCCGTCCACTTCGAGCGCGCCGCGCAGCGGGCGGCCGTCGACCTGCAACGCGTCGTCGGCGGGCCCGCGCAGCGCGCGCTCGGCCTGCGCCGGCGCACCCACCCGGCCGCGGTCCGCACGCTCAGCTGGCAGGCGCTGCTCGACGTCGAGGACCTGGCGTTCTCCAATGCGGGGTTTCTGAACCGGAACGATCCGGCGGTGGTCGACGCGTTCATCCGGCTGCGCGACAGCCGGATGGTGGCCGTGGATGTCGAGGAACCAGTCGACTGGCGCCGCGACGACGACGACCTGCCGGCCGTCTACCTGATCGTGCGGGCCATGCTCGAGGCCGAAGCGGAGGAACGGGCCGAAGCCGCGTAACCGGAAACAGCGCGGTCACAGCCGGCTCACAGCCCGGTCACAGCCGTGCCGCCAGCCGCGCGCCCTGGTCGATCGCGCGCTTCGCGTCGAGCTCGGCGGCCAGTTCCGCGCCGCCGATCAGGTGCACCGTGCGCCCCGCCGCCTGCAGCGGCTCGACGAGCGCACGCTGCGGCTCCTGGCCGGCGCACAGCACGATCGTGTCGACCTCGATCAGCTCCGGATCGGTGCGCTTCTCGCCGTACGACACGTGCAGCCCGCGCGCATCGATCCGCTCGTAGTTCACGCCGCCGATCATCTTCACCTGCTTCATCTTCAGCGTCGCGCGGTGGATCCAGCCGGTCGTCTTGCCGAGCCCCTTGCCGAGCGGCGCGGCCTTGCGCTGCAGCAGCGTCACCTCGCGGGCCGGCGGCGCGACCTGCGCACGCGTCACGCCGCCGCGCGTCGCGGCCGGATCGGTCACGCCCCACTCCGCCTTCCATTCGTCGAGATCGAGCGCAGGCGACACGCCGTCCTGCACCAGGAACTCGGCGACGTCGAAGCCGATCCCGCCCGCGCCGACCACCGCGACCCGCTTGCCGACCGGCCGGTTGCCCGCGAGCACGTCGATGTAGCTGAGCACGTTCGGCCCGTCCTGCCCCGGAATCTTCGGATTGCGCGGCGACACGCCGGTTGCGAGCACGATCTCGTCGTAGCCGCCCGCGATCAGGTCGTTCGCGTCGACACGCCGGTTCAGGTGCAGCGCCACGCCCGTCAGCTCGATCTGGCGGCGGTAATAGCGCAGCGCTTCATGGAATTCCTCCTTGCCCGGAATCCGCTTCGCCATGTTGAACTGGCCGCCGATGTCCGCTGCCGCGTCGAACAGGTCGACGCGATGGCCGCGCTGCGCGAGCACGGTCGAGCACGCGAGCCCGGCCGGCCCCGCGCCGACCACCGCGATGCGCTTCGCCTTCGGCGTCGGCGCGTATTTCAGTTCCGTTTCGTGGCACGCGCGCGGGTTCAGCAGGCATGACGCGATCTTGTTCTTGAACGCATGGTCGAGGCACGCCTGGTTGCAGCCGATGCAGGTGTTGATCTCGTCGGCGCGGCCCCGGGCGGCCTTGTTCACGAACTCGGCATCGGCAAGCAGCGGGCGCGCCATCGACACCATGTCCGCGCAGCCGTCCGCGAGGATCTGCTCGGCGACTTCCGGCCGGTTGATCCGGTTGGTCGTCACGAGCGGAATGCCGACCTCGCCCTTCATCTTCTTCGTCACCCACGCGAACGCGCCGCGCGGCACCGACGTCCCGATCGTCGGCACGCGCGCTTCGTGCCAGCCGATCCCCGTGTTGATGATCGTCGCGCCCGCGCGCTCGACCGCCTTCGCGAGCTGCACGACCTCGCTCCAGTCGCTGCCGTCCGGGATCAGGTCGAGCATCGACAGCCGGTAGATCAGGATGAAGTCGCGGCCGACCGCCTCGCGGGTACGCTCGATGATCTCGATCGGCAGGCGGATGCGGTTCTCGTACGAGCCGCCCCACGCGTCGGTGCGCTTGTTCGTATGCATCGAGATGAACTGGTTGATCAGGTAGCCCTCGGAGCCCATGATCTCGACGCCGTCGTAGCCCGCTTCGCGCGCGAGCTTCGCGCAGCGCACGAACGCGCCGATTTGCCGCTCGACGCCGCGCGCGGTCAGTTCATGCGGGGCGAACGGCGAGATCGGCGACTTGATCTTCGACGGCGCAACCGCGAACGGGTGATAGCCGTAGCGGCCGGTATGGAGGATCTGCAACGCGATCTTGCCGCCCTCGGTGTGCACGGCGTCGGTAATCGCGCGGTGCCGGCGCGCGGCCGACGACGTCATCAGCGTGCCGCCGAACGGCTTGGTCCAGCCGGCCACGTTCGGCGCAAAGCCGCCGGTGACCATCAGGCCGACGCCGCCGCGCGCGCGTTCCGCGAAGTATTCGGCGAGCCGCAGCAGCGTCTTGCGGCTGTCCTCGAGGCCCGTGTGCATCGAGCCCATCAGCACGCGGTTCTTCAGCGTCGTGAAACCGAGGTCGAGCGGGGCAAGCAGGTGGGGAAACGGTGTCGTCATGATGGCGTGGCCGGAAAAGCGGTGAGCATCATCGTAGGGCGCGCACCACGTTGAACGTGAGGGGGCAAACAGCCATAATGCTTGTCATTTCCGGCCAAATAGACATGACTTCCCCGCTTGCCAAGGACCGCCTCGGGCTGCGCCGGCCGACGATTCCGGTCGCCTATCCGCGCCTGCTGCTGCAGGTGCTCGACGCGCGCGGCGTCGACCTCGCCGCGGTGCGCGCCGGCACGGGCCTGCGCGACGCAGTGCTGGCCGAACCGGACGCGCGCGTCGCGCCGTCGCAATGGGGGCGGCTCGTGCTGAACGCGATCGAAATCGGCGGCGATCCGGGTATCGGTCTCGCGTTCGGGCTGCAGCTCAAGCCGACCGTGCACGGCTTTCTCGGCTACGCGACGCTGACCGCGCGGGACATCCGCGCGTCGCTGCAGGTGACGATCCGCTACTTCCGGATGCGCAACCGCCAATATCGTCTGACCTATGCCGAGGATGAAAACGGCGCGACGCTCGAACTGCACGGCGTGCAGGCGAGCCCCGTGCTGCAGCATCACGTGATGTTCGAATTCGTGCTGACCGGGCTCGCGCGGAACATCGCGCAGCTGTCCGGGCGCGCGTCGCCGGACATCGCGCTGCGGTTCGCGTGGCCGGAGCCCGCCTACTTCGCCCGTTACCGCGACCAGTTGCCGCCGGTGCGCTTCGGCTGCGCGGCGAATGCGCTGCGGATCGCGCGCGACGTGCTGGACTGGCCGCTGCCGCTGGCCGACGAGGTCGCGCACCGGCAGGCGCTGGTGCAGGTCGAGCGGGAATACGCGCAGGTCCGGCAGGAGGAAGGCGATCTCGTCGAGCGCGTGCGGGCGGAGCTGGCGCGCGCGGCGGGCGGCTATCCGGGGCCGGAGACGCTCGCGCAGCAGTTGCTCGTGTCGACGCGCACGTTCAGGCGGCGGCTCGAGGAAGCCGGCGCGAGCTACCGGCAATTGCTCGACGAGGCGCGCTATCGGGATGCGAAGCAGTTGCTCGCGGCGTCGGATCTCGACCTGAAGACGATCGCCGAGCGCCTGCAGTTCACCGACCCGGCGAATTTCACGCGCGCGTTTCGGCGCTGGGCCGGGCAGACGCCGAGCGCGTATCGGGAGGCGGCCGCCGGGCTGACCGGCGCGGCCCGGCATCGCGAACGCGAAGGCGCGTGAGACGTTGATCGCGGCGACCCAGCGCTATCTATTCATACCGTGTACTGATCGGCCACGAACCGCGACCTCGGCAAACGCCGGCCGGCTAATCTCGGCGCGCGGCGTCGCCGAGGCTGATCGTCGCGCCGCCGATTCCGCCGGCCGCCTCGATCCGCAACGGCCCCGACGCGCGGACGATCGCGTCGTACACGTGCTCCGCGACACACACGACGGGCACCTCGATCGCATACAGCTCGGCGGCGACGATCGCGCCGATCGAGATGATCAGGTCCCGCTCCTTCAGGACGATGCCGACGGGCCCCGTGCCATTCCGAACGGCTTCCGCAAGCACGCTGCTGCTCGAACTGGATCCCTTCGCATGCGCCATCACCATGACCCTGCCGGCGAGGCTCGCGCCAGCGAGCGGATGGCCACGGTCGATGATCCGCCCCTCGACCGAATCGTAGCCGCCCCAGAAACTGAGCGGCTTGTCGAGCACGAGCGTGTCCGCGAACGCATTCCCTGCGACGAGCGTATCGCCTGTCAGCACCGTGCCCGTCGCACCCGAACCGCCACCCACTGTTTCAGTCATCGAATCGCACCTTTCCTTCGAACGCGGACCTGACACACTCGCTCATGCTGCCGTACGCCACCGTCACGCCGATGTTCGCGGGTGCATACGACGCCCATTTCCCGGAATTGGTCATGACCAGTCCGGACAGCTGCTTCATCACGGGCGTGATGTACGTGCACGTATCGACGACGATCTGGACGCCGCGCGCCTCGAAGCGGCTCGCGAGGCCAAGCTCGCCCAGCTCCCACAGGATGAAGCGGCTCGTATTCACGTAGAAATCGCATGCCGGCTTGCCGTCGAAACGGTCGAGCAATTCGTCGAGCCGGCGGAATTCCGCCAGCGAGAAATGCGGCGTGCCGAGCGCCACCGCGACGAGTGCGTCGCCCGCCTTACCCTGGTTCAGCGTGCGACGGATCTCGTCGAGATCGGCCATCGACACGTCGACCGTTCGCTGCGGCGCGCGTCCATGCAGCGCGGCGTCCAGCGTCGGCGCCTCGGGCGTCACGCCGACCGCGTGGAACAGCGCAACGGCCCCGCTCGACGCGGCTGCCGCGCCGAGCGCCTTCAGTTCGTCCTCGCTGGTGTCCGCCGGCAGGCCGACGATCACGGGCACGATCGCGCCCGCGACCTTGCCCACCAGCAGGCCAAGCGCGGCGAAGTAGATGTCGCGCGACGGCAGACGGCTGAAGTCGGGCGCCGTGAACACGATCCGTCCGGCCCGGTTCGCGTCGACGTGCAGGCCCGCGTACGGCGCGCGGCCCGTGATCGCGGCGGCGAGATCGAGAAAGTCGCCGTACCGGCTCGTGCGCGCACCGAGCACCGAATTCGCGAACACGATCGCATTGGATTCGGCCCACGCGATCTGCTGGCCCAGCGCGGGACGGTTCTTCAGCTGATACGGGGCGCACGTGAAGCTGGATTCGCAGCCGAGCAGCAGATGGGCGTCCATCAGGCGCTGCGCATCGCGCTGGATCGCACGGTCGCCGTGGTACAGCTCGGGATGGATCAGGTCGAGCGACCCGACGTTCAGCGTCGTCGGCACCGCGACTTTCACGCCCGTCGCGACGAAATAGTCGACGAAGTCGAGACTCGTCCGGCCGTGATACAGGCAGCCGTCGATATGCGCGGACGTGATGTCGATGAGATGCGGCGCGGCCATGACCTCGGCCGTGCGCGAGACGATCCGCATCGCACGCGCGACGCCCTCGCCGAAATCCCCATGCAACATCGCCTGATCGCGATCGCTCAATTGCAACATCGGGTTGCTCCTCCTGACTCGCTCGACCGTTCCGGCCTGTGTCACGCGTAGGAGGAATCTACAACTGGCAATGAAATATGTCCAGGCCGGTCTATGACCGGCCACCCATTCAGACCAAATCACCAGTTCGGCCGGCTGACTCGCCCGAAACAGGTGGAAACCCGGCATCAATGGCTCGAATTAGGTTCCAGTTGATTGGAGTGCGATCGCACCCGATGGACGCGGCAGCGATGAAAGCCGGGAAAACCGGCAGGGCCATGCCTGTGCCTTGTCGCCGGATGTCGAACGGGTCGCAAGGACCAATCTGCGCGGGTCGAGCTTGCGCCGCGCGTTTCGCCTACCGCTTCCCCGTCAGGGTGAACAGTTCGTCGCGCAACGCCTGCGCGCGGCCTCGGCCGAACTGCGCCTCGAATTCGTCCTGCGCAGCCTGCCATGCGCGCTTCGCGTGCCCGAACGTGCGCTGCCCGAGTTTCGTCAGGTTCAGCGCATGCGCGCGCGCGTCGTGCTCGGACGCGCCCGTCTCGACGAGCCCGTCGCGCTGCAGCGGCTTCAGCGCGCGCAGCAGCGTCGTGCGGTCCATCACCAGCGCGTCGGCCAGGTCGCTCATCAGCACGTCGGGCCGGCGCGACAGGATCGCCATGATCGAAAACTGCGCCGGCGTGACGCCGAGCGGGCTCAGGTGGCGTTCGTAGATCTGCGTGACGAACCGCGTCGCCTGACGCAGCGCGAAGCAGTTGCACGCACCGGCAATCTGAATATCGTCCATGCGTTGCAATCTATATGTGCATATGCATAAAGTCAACGTATACTCCGCCGTACGGGTTCCGCCTTCGACCCCGAGGACACGCACATGGACTACTTCGACAAGCTGCGGATTTTCCGGTCGGTGGTGGAACTGCGCAGCTTCACCCGCGCCGCCGACGTGCATGGACTCGCCCGCCCGGTCGTATCGCGCGCGATCGCCGAGCTGGAGGCGCGCTTCGGCAGCCGCCTGCTGCACCGCACGACGCGGCAGGTGTCGCTGACCGAGACGGCCGAGCGCCTCTACGAGCGCTGCGCGGCCGTGCTCGACGAGCTCGACGCGCTCGAGGCGGAAGCCCAGACGCAGACCCGCGAGCCGGATGGCCTGCTGCGGCTCGTCGCGCACACGACCGTCGCGCTGAACCGCCTCGTGCCGCTGATCGCCGGCTTCAAGGCCGCGCATCCGAAAGTGCGCCTCGACGTGACGCTGACCGAGCGCCCGGTCGACCTGGTCGGCGAAGGCTACGACATCGGCATCGTCGTGCCCTACATGCTGACGAGCGAGACGACCGTCGTGCGGCTGCTCGAGCGGATTCCCGTCGTGATCGTCGCGACGCCGCGCTATCTGGAACACCACCCCCGCCCGGCCACGCCCGCCGACCTCGCCGACCACCTGTTCGTGTCGCTGTCGCCGACGCTGCGACGCCCGGCGCTGACGTTTCGCGTCGGCGGCGACACACTGACCGTGCCGTTCCGCTTCGACGTCGCGTCCAACAGCCCCGTGTTCAACCGGGAAATGGTGCTGCGCGACTTCGGGATCGGCGTGGTGCCGCGCGCGCTGGTCGAGCCGGAGCTCGCGTCCGGCGCGCTCGTGCGGCTGCTCGAGGACGCCGATCTCGTCGACGCGTTCGTCGAGATCAAGCTGGCCTACGCGAACCGCGCGCTGCTGCCGGCGAAGGTCAAGGCGTTCATCGCCTATGCGGCGGCCTATGGCAACGCCGGAGCGCCGTCTCTTCCAACCGATTGATACAACCGGCGCACCAATCTGATTGCGCCCCGCGCATCGCTTCGCGCCGCCCCGCTCACTAACATGTGCACATGCACAAGTACACGCTCACCGATGACGACTGTTTCGCTGTCCGGCAGGCCGCCCGCCGGATCTCGCAGTTCTACGAGCGTTACCTGTCGCAGGCGGGCGTCACCGCGTCGCAGTACAGCATCCTCGCGCTGCTGCGCGAACGCCCCGGCCTGACGATGGCGGCGCTGTCGGCCGTGCTGGTCATCGAGCGCACCGCGCTGCTGCGCGCGCTCAAGCCGCTCGTCGGCGCGGCGCTGGTCACGGGCCGCTACGCGGGCGACGGCCGGCGGCTGACCTTCGCGCTGACCGGCGACGGCGAAGCGAAGATCGCGCAGGCGCATGCGCACTGGCTCGAAGCGCAGGAAACGTTCGAACAACGGTTCGGCCCGTCGGAAGCGGCGCGGCTGAGAGACGAACTGTTCCGGATCACGCACAACATCCCGGAGCGTTGAGGCAATCCCCCGATCGACGCGCCGCGCCGGTCGTTTCAAAAAGTGCATATACATAGGTGAATCGATGGATACGACCCAGACTCCTGTTTCCCGAGAAGCGGCGCCGGCGCAAGCCGTCGCGCGGCAGCGCCGGCGCGTGCCGTGGATGACCGTCGCGGTGCTGGCCGTCGTCGCCGTCGTCGCGTCGGCGGCGCTCTACTGGGATCTCGTGCTGCGCTTCGAGCAGAGCACCGACGATGCATATGTCGGCGGCAACGTCACGGTGCTCGCGCCGAAGGTGAACGGCTTCGTCGACGAGATCCTCGTGACCGACAACCAGCGCGTGAAGGCCGGCGACGTGCTGGTGCGGCTCGACGCCCGCGACTACGACGCGAAGCTCGCGCAGGCGACGGCCGACGTCGACGGCGCGCGCGCCGCGGTGACCGAGCTCGAAGCGAAGCAGCAGCTGCAGTACGCGGTGATCGGCCAACAAACAGCGGAGAAAGGCGCGTCGGCCGCCGAACTGACGCGCGCGGCGTCCGACAGGGTGCGTTACCGCGAACTCGTGAAGTCCGACGCCGTGTCGAACCAGATCGTCGAGCGCGCCGACGCCGACTATTCGAAGGCGAGCGCCGCGGTCGACCGCAGCGACGCCGCGCTGCTCGCCGCGAAGCGGCAGCTCGACGTGCTGGGCGCGCAGCTCGCCGACGCCCGCGCGCGCGTAAACACCACGCTCGCCGCGCAGCGGGTCGCGGCGCTCAACGTCGAATACACGACGATCCGCTCGCCGGTCGACGGCTACGTCGGCAACCGCACCGGCCGGGTCGGGATGCTCGCGGGCGTCGGCGTGCCGCTGCTGACGATCGTGCCCGCGTCGGGCCTGTGGATCGACGCGAACTTCAAGGAAGACCAGCTGAAGAAGATGCGTCCGGGCGACCGCGTCGACGTGTCGCTCGACGCGTCGAGCCAACGCGTGCACGGCCGCGTCGAAAGCCTCGCGCCCGCGACCGGCGCGACCTTCAGCGTGCTGCCGCCGGAGAACGCGACCGGCAACTTCACGAAGATCGTCCAGCGCGTGCCGGTGCGCGTGCATCTCGATGCGCAGCCGGGCCTCGAGAACGTGCTGCGTCCCGGCCTGTCCGCGGTCGTGACCGTGCATACGGCGCGCGCGGACTGAGCGGCATGCCGAGCGAAATACGGAGCGGATCATGACTACAGGCTTTATCGGCGACCCGGCGTCGCAACCGATGCGGCAGCGCGTGTTCGCGTTCGCGCTGATGTGCGTCGGGTTCTTCATGGCGACGCTCGACATCCAGATCGTCGCGTCGTCGCTGCGCGACATCGGCGGCGGGCTGTCCGCGAGCCAGGACGAACTGTCGTGGGTGCAGACCGCGTACCTGATCGCGGAGATCCTCGTGATCCCGATGTCGGGCTGGCTGTCGAAGGTGCTGTCGACGCGCTGGCTGTTCGTCGCGTCCGCGGTCGGCTTCACGATCACCAGCATGCTGTGCGGCCTCGCGTGGGACATCAACTCGATGATCCTGTTTCGCGGGCTGCAGGGCGCGCTCGGCGCGGCGATGATCCCGACCGTGTTCACGACCGCATTCGTGCTGTTTCCCGGCAAGCAGCGGCTGGTCGCGTCGACGACCATCGGCGCGCTCGCATCGCTCGCGCCGGCGATCGGCCCGGTGATCGGCGGCTGGATCACCGACCAGTGGTCGTGGCACTGGCTGTTCTACCTGAACCTCGTGCCGGGCATCGTCGTGGCCGCGCTGGTGCCGCGCTACGTGCATATCGACCAGCCCGACCTCGGCCTGCTCAAGCGCGGCGACTATCTCGGCATCGCGCTGATGTCCGGCTTCCTCGGCTGCCTCGAATACGTGCTCGAGGAAGGCCCGCGCAAGAACTGGTTCGGCGACGACGTCATCGTGCTGTGCACGTGGATCTCGGCGATCTGCGGCTTCCTGTTCCTCGTCCACGCGCTGACCGCGAAGGACCCGATCGTCGACCTGCGCGCGCTCGTCGTGCGCAACTTCGGGATCGGCAGCCTGCTGTCGTTCGTGACCGGGATCGGCATCTTCGTGTCGGTGTTCCTGACGCCGCTGTTCCTCGCGCAGGTGCGCGGCTTCAGCTCGCTGCAGATCGGCATCGCGCTGCTGTCGGTCGGCGCGTTCCAGATGCTCGCGCTCGGCGCCTACGCGTTCGCGGCGCGCTTCTTCAGCATGCGCGTGCTGCTGGTGTTCGGGCTCGTCTGCTTCGGCCTCGGCATCTACCTGTACACGCCGATCACGCACGACTGGGGCTGGCGCGAACTGCTGCTGCCGCAGGCGCTGCGCGGCATCGGCCAGCAGTTCAGCGTACCGCCGATCGTGACGATGGCGCTCGGCTCGCTGCCGCAGTCGCGGCTGAAATCCGCCAGCGGCCTGTTCAACCTGATGCGCAACCTCGGCGGCGCGATCGGCATCGCGGTCAGCGCAACGATGCTCAACGACCGGCTGAATTTCCACTACCTGCGCCTGAACGAGCACGTGAGCGCCGGCCAGCCGCAGGTCGCGGCCCTGCTCGACGGGCAGACCGCGCACTGGACGGCCGTCGCCGGCGACACGCTGAACGCCGCGCAGGCCGGCCTCGCGAACCTGCATCGGCTCATCTATCGCGAAGCGCTGACGCTCACTTACGCCGATGCGTTCTACGCGCTCGCGTTGTGTTTCCTCGTCGCGCTGGTCGCGGTGCTGTTTTCCAAACCCATTTCCACGAGCGCGCCGCCGCCGGACGCGCACTGAGGTGATCACCATGAAAAAGCTTCTCGTCGCCCTCGCCGTCAGCGCGCTCGCTGCCGGTTGCGCGGTGCAGCCCGCGCAGCACCCCGCGCTGCACGAATCGGTCGGATCGCTCGCGCCGCACGCGTGGGACACGGACGTGCCGCGCGCGGACGTCGATGCCGCGACGTGGTGGGCGCAGTTCCACGACCCGGTGCTCGACGAACTGATCGCCACCGTGCTCGACGCCAACCTCGACCTGCAGGCGGCCGCCGAGCGCGTGAAGCAGGCGCAGGCACTGACGGTGCAAAAGCGCTCAGTGCTGTTGCCGGAACTGGACGCGAACGCGCACGGCGCTTACGCGCGCCAGAACACGCCGCCGCCGCTCGGCTACGTGAAGCAGGCCGGCGCGGGCCTCGCGCTGAGCTGGTCGCCGGACGTGTTCGGCGGCGAACGGCTCGACCTGCTCGCCGCGCAAGCCGAACTCGTCGGCCAGAAACACGCGGAAGACGCGATGCGGCTCGCGCTCGCGGCGGACACCGCGTCGGCCTACGTCGACCTGCGGTGGGCGCAGCAGGAACTGCGGATCCTGCGAGACAACGCGCAGATCCGCCAGCGCGCGCTCGACCTCACGCGCAAGCGCCAGGCGTTCGGGCTGTCGACCGAACTCGACGTCACGCGTGCGCAGAACCAGCTCGACGCGCTCGAAGCGCGGATTCCGCCGACGCAGGCGCAGGTCTCGCACCAGCTCAACCTGATCGCCGTGTATTCGGGGCGCACGCCGGAGTCGGTCGACAAGCTCGTGCTCACGCAGGCCGGCGACATCCCGGCGCCGCCAGACGGCTCGCCCGCCACGCTGCCGTCGCAGGCGCTGCTGCGCCGCCCCGACGTGCTGACCGCCTACGCGCGCGTCGAGCAGCGCGCGGCCCAGGTCGGCGTCGCGAAGGCCGAGCGCTATCCGAAGTTCTCGCTGAACCTGACCGACGGCCTCCTCGCCGCGTCCTATCTCGGCCTGCCGACGCTGACCGACAACCTGTTCAGTGCGGCGCTGAGCGCGACGAGCCCGATCTTCAATGCCGGGCGCATCACCGCCGACATCGCGCAGAGCGAAAGCCGCATGCGCGAATCGGAGCTCGGCTTGCGGCAGACGATGCTGCAGGCGCTGCGCGAGGTCGAGGACGCGCGTGCGGATCTCGTCAGCACGACCGCCGCGACGCAGCGCCTGAACAGCGCGCTTGCCGCGTCGGACAAGGCGCTCGGTCTCGCGAACCAGCTCTACAAAGGCGGCGCGACGGATTTCCTGGACGTGCTGTCGGCGCAGGAGGTGTATCTGCGCGATTCGGACGCGCTCAATCAGGTGCGGCGCGAGCACGCGCTGTCGGCGGTCGCGCTGTATCGGTCGCTGGGCGGCGGGTGGAGCCGGAACGATGCGGCGGACGGCGCGAAGGCTGACGCCGTGGCCACGAACTGAGCGAGGCGGGAGAAGATCGCCGCGCAGGACGAGCGGCGAGACGGGAAGCAACGGGCCGGACCGGTCCGTTGCGCACGGCCGCGCCGGTTACAGCGACGGACGCTTCAGCTTCACCCATTGCTGCACGGACGGCCGCTCCCACTGCGCGCGCGCATAGTCCGCCAGGCGCTGCGGCACCGGATCGTCGTTCATCACGAGGCGGTTCAGCATCAGGGCGAGGTCGACGTCCGCGATGCACCAGTCGCCGAACAGGTTTGCGGCGCCCGGCGCGAGCAGCTTGTCGGCGGCCGCGAACAGCTTCTGCGCGGCGGCCTGCGCGAGATTCGACAGCGGTTCGCCCGACGGGCGATAGAACAGCACTTCGGTCGAGCGCTCGGTGCGGATCGGCATCAGGTCGCTGCGCAGCCACGCCTGCACCTGCCGCGCCCGCGCGCGCTGGCGGAGATCGGCCGGATACACGCGCGGCGCGGGAAACGCTTCGTCCAGGTACTCGGTGATCGCCGACGATTCCGACAACGCGAAGTCGTCGTCCACGAGCGTCGGCACGCGCTGCGTCAGCGACGTCGCCGCGTAGTCCGGCGCGAAGTGCGCGCGATTGCCGAGGTCGACCGTGACCAGTTCGAAAGGCAGTGATTTTTCCTGAAGCGCGACGTAGACCGACATCGCGTAGGGGCTCGTGTATTGCGCGTCGACGTAAAGACGAAGATTACCGCTCTGCACTGCGCTCTCCTTGTTCATTTTCATGGGGACCCGGGCGCGTGCGATGGGCCGCCGCGACCGAGGAAGCGAAAAGCCGGCAGGATGGTGCAACCAGCCTGCCGCAGTGTAGCAATCCGCAGGCGAGCGCGTGCGACGGTTGGCGACCTGAACGCCCGCTACGCGGGCCACCGGTAGCCGAGCACGGTGTCGAGCGGATACGCGAGCGCGCGCACTTCTTCGAGCTGGTTGCCGCCGAACAGGTAGACGTTCTCGTCGTCGTGACGCAGATAGAAGCCGACGTGCCCTTTCCAGCTCGCGGGATCGTCGCGCGTCAGCGCGGCCGGTCGCGACGCAATCCAGAGCGGCGACGCAGCCGCGTATGACGTCGGTGGTGGTGACGCAGCCGGGTGCGGAGTCACGGCCAAACGTTACGACTCAACCGGGAACGGCGGCGCAATCCGGAACTGTCGCGCAACAAGGAGCGGTGCGCGCGACCGCGCCGTCGGTGACGACAACACGCTCGGTTGATTCGTCAGGCGTCACCGCAATCACCGAGACAACGGTTACGCCCGGCACCACCGGCGGTGTGGCAACGCCCGGTCAGTAACGGACGGACGTCACATCAAAGGGCCGCGAACTTCGCGGCCCCACGGTGCTTGTTGACCACAACGGAAATTCGGACCGTTGCGTCAGCAGGGTTACGGACTATCCGCTCGCCGATTCGGATCATCGCGGCGGCAGCGGCCTTTCGTTTGCGCGCGATAGTCGGTAGATTGCCGGCCTATATAGGTAGTCCTTAAGTGTTCGTGCGAGGCAAATTTCAGCCAAGGCCCTGTCAGAAGAAGGAGACCCAAACGACCGCTGTCGAAGGCGCGTCAAGAAGCAATCGCTCGACAGCGATCGGCCAAAACACTCAACCTACTGTCTTTTCAGGATCCACATAGTACCTGTGCCAGGGCGGTACAAATCGAGGTGGTCCTGCCGGCCACTGTGGTCATAGTCGAATGCGAACGCGCGATCGGCCGGAGACTTCAAATCGTAGCCACCAATTCCGCTCCCGGGATCGCCCTGGCGATACACGGGCGCAAACTCTCCATGAACGTGCCTGAGAATCCAGATCGTCCCTGTACCGGGTCGATACAGCGCGAGATGATTCGGTTTGCCTCTGCTGTCATAGTCGAACGCGAACACGCGGTCGGCAGGCGATTTCAGGTCGTAGCCGCCAATTCCGTTGCCGGGGTCGCCCTGGTGATACACGGGCGCAAAGGTCCCGTGCGTGTTCTTGAGGATCCAGATCGTCCCGGTGCCGGGCCGATACAGCACGAGATGATCCAGCTTGCCGCTGCCGTCATAATCGAACGGGAACACTTGATCGGCCGGAGACTTCAAATCGTAGCCGCCAATTCCGCTCCCGGAATCGCCCTGGTGATACACGGGCGCAAAGGCTCCCTGTGTGTTCTTGAGAATCCAGATCGTCCCGGTACCGGGTCGATACAGCGCGAGATGATCCAGTTTTCCGCTGCTGTCATAGTCGAACGCGAACGCGCGGTCGGCAGGCGATTTCAGGTCGTAGCCGCCGATTCCGTTGCCGGGGTCGCCCTGGTGATACACGGGCGCAAAGGCTCCCTGCGTGTTCTTGAGGATCCAGATCGTCCCGGTACCGGGACGATACAGCACGAGATGATCCAGCTTGCCGCTGCCGTCATAATCGAACGGGAACGCTTGATCGGCGGGAGACTTCAAATCGTAACCACCAATTCCGCTCCCGGGATCGCCCTGGTGATACACGGGCGCAAACTCTCCGTGCGTGTTCTTGAGAATCCAGATCGTCCCGGTGCCGGGCCGATACAGCGCGAGATGGTCCAGTTTTCCGCTGCTGTCATAGTCGAACGCGAACGCGTGGTCGGCAGGAGACTTCAGGTCGTAGCCGCCAATTCCGTTGCCGGGATCGCCTTGGGCGAAAACAGGCGTGTACGTGTTCGCGAGCGTATCAGGGGGGACAATTTGAGTGGGCTGAGTCGTCATACGTTTCTCCTTTAAGGTTGTCGGAGAACTGTTCATTGCGGGGGGTGCAGTGGCAGCCCTTTGGTAACCTGACACCAACACAGCAACTGCAACTGACTGCTTCTTGCACGGCGATTGTCGACGCCACGGAGCCCCGGACGACAATCCACCGATTCACAAGCCTCTTCGTGGCGAGAAATGCCTAAGAAATCTAGTACATCCAGAAACCAATATAAAGAATGCAGTGCTAAAAAATCACTATTGAGATTTACCATATCCAACACAATCAATTCAGTGCGAGCGCGATCTACGTCCATCACGCTGAAGGGGAACCGGGTTGATGGTCATGATGGGCGAAGCTACGCGCACGCAGGCGCGCGCCGGTCGCCTGCCCCCGGCAGGCACGAGGTCGCCGAGGCTGCCAGGGTGGTCAGCGTGGCGCAACAAACCGCATGCATTTTGAAAGCCTGCTCGACGAAGGTGGCATCAACGTCCTTCGCATTATCGCCACCGGGCGGCCGGCATGTTCGGGCTGGGCATGCCGCCGTACAGTGAATCGAAGCCCTTGCGGGACAAACGACCTTCGAAGACGTTCCGGTTCACTCGCGCCAACCCGGCGCCTCATCTTTTCCACCGTTACCGTCGCGACGCCAATCCCAAGAATCATTTCGATAAATCGAGCAATCTGCGCATCACGTCACCCCGCAATTTCTCCGCACCGCAAGACCCATATTTTTCTTGCGGAAACAAATTCCGTTTGCTTTATTTATCCATATCAAAAACATGAATAGACGCTACGGGATATGACGGAGACCTTACTACTGTAATTGCGCGTGGCGAATGAGTGCCGATCCGCCGCGGCCTTTCCCGCGATTCGAATGCGTCGCGCCTTTTTCCCGAGGGCGCGTGGCGCCGTCGCGCACGTCCGCGTTACTCATGGAGGTGGTCGCAAAACCGCCGGGGCCTGCCTATGCCCTGCCGGGCGATGCATTTCAAAATGCCTGCCCACATGGAGACAAAACGAATCTGATTGGACGTGAGCTCCGATTGTCCGCCGCGTCGACCGCACACGTTCAGAACCTGGCAGTCATACCGCAACGCTGCTTACAAAAGAGAGAGAGGCCGAGTCATGAAAAGCGCAACTGGAGTCCGGGTCCGCCGGTCGATCGAATCGCTGCAGGCCGAGTACCTGAGCGGCAACAAGAAGCCGCTCGAGGACCTGATGCGAGCGTGGAAAGGCATCAAGGAACTCCCGCCTGACGATCCGAACTCGTTCTTCATGATCGGCGGCTTCCACGGTGAGCCTTTCCGGGGCGCAGGCTGGGGATCGCCCTCTTACTGGGGCGGCTATTGCAATCATCGCAACGTGCTGTTTCCGACCTGGCATCGCGTTTACCTGCTGAGGCTGGAAGAGGCTTTGCGGAGCATCCCGGGCTGCGAACAGGTCATGTTGCCCTACTGGGACGAAACCAGCGACGAGTCGATCAAGAACGGCGTTCCGTGGGCGCTGACCAAGAAGGACGTCGAGCTCGACGGACAAACGATTCCCAACCCGCTGCGTTCCTTCGTTTTCAACAAGGGCATCACCGACAACATCAACGGCGACAATCCCAACTACGGCAAGCCCGTCGACTACGAAACGGTTCGCTATCCGTTGTCGGGGCTAGTCGGCTCTCCGGAAGACCGGGCCGCCACGGAGCGACACAACGCCCAATTCCCGAACTATCAGGAAAACGTGGAACTGCTCGACCGGAACGTCGTGAACTGGCTCACGTCCGCAATCATCGTGGACGGCAAGTTGATTTCGAACAACGTGAAGGGCCAATACGAGGCGTGCCTGGATGCTCCCAACTACACGGTGTTTTCCAATACCACGTCCGAGACACAGTGGAATGACGATCTTGCCAGCGGGGAAACAAAGATCGTTTCGCTCGAAAAACCGCACAACCACATTCATCTTGCCGTCGGCGGGTACGACGTGCCGACTGGCCCGAACGCCGGCCATGACTCGCCGATCAAGGGCGCCAACGGCGACATGGGCGAAAACGATACGGCGGGCCTCGACCCGATCTTCTATTTCCACCATTGCTTCGTGGACCGCGTGTTCTGGCTGTGGCAGAAGCGTCACGGCTTCACCCAGCACCTCGACGTCATTGCCGAGTATCCCGGAACCAACTCCGTGGACAGCCAGGGGCCGACACCGGGAACGGTACCCAACTCGTGGCTGACGCTGGAATCGCCGCTCGATCCGTTCAAGAAAAGCGAAAACGGCAAGCAACGCGCCTACACATCGCTCGACTGCATCAACATCGAGGAACAGTTGGGCTACACCTACGGCCCCGGCTCGCTGGAAGACCTGCCGAAACGCCAACTGGCGGCGGCCGTGCCGGCCGGCAACAGCAGCAAGGTTCTTCGCGTATCCGGGATCAACCGTGCGCCGATCCGCGGGTCGTTCCTGGTGGCCGCCCATGTCGTCCTGGACGGCAAGCGGTACCTCCTCGGCACGGAAGCCGTCCTGAGCCGCTGGAGCGTCCAGTATTGCGCCAACTGCCAGACCCATCTCGAAGTGAAGGCGTTCTTCCCGCTGCACCAGTTCAAGGAAGCGTCGGTGAAGGATGCCAGCTACGAGGTCGAGGTCCATACCCGTGACGATGTATTCGGCCAGGGACAATCCTTTGCCGCCGCAGCGCCCAAACCGGGTCAGCAACGGTTCCGGGTCGAGGTCCGCTAGCCGCGTCAGGCGATGAACCGGCGCCATCTGCCCGGCGCCGGTTCGGCGGGAAATTTAAGCGCAGTGGATGTGACCGGGAGAAACTGGCATGAGCTACGCACCTGAAACCGGCAGTCTGGTCGGCTTGTGGACCTATCGAAGCCTGCTGAACGATCCTGACCTGGCGACGCCGTTCAATGACCTTGAATTCGGCCGCGCCAATATCGAAATCGAGCCGGCGCCGATGGGCGTTCTCAGGGGACGCATATTCGGACCGGGGTGGCAACTGCAGCTCAGCGGCTCAATCGGCTACGGCGATCCCTGGACCGTGCGCTTCCAGGGGCAGGGCGTCGTCAGCGGCGAGGAGTGGGTATACGACTACGTCGGATACCTGAGTGCGCCCTGGCCGAACGGCGTCGACCAGCGTCCGGCGCTGACCGGCTCGATCGTGCGCGCCGTCCCGCACGCGAGCGGCAACGGCGGCGTCTCGCCGGCCGGCGTGGTGTGCTCCTGGTATGCGGTCCTGAACGATCCCGCCTGAACGGCCATGGCGCCTCCGACCGTTCCGCCAGCGGACCGGGCCGGGCGACAGTTCAACATGCCGGATGCGATCCGCGCGGTCGGGCGTATCGCCGTCGCTTTACTGTCCGCGCGGCTGCGCGACACGATGTCGTTCGCACTCCTTGGGTATGTCGCCTGCGATTTGCCGACCCGGTTGCATGGCTCGTATTCCAGCTGGATCTGGAATGTCGGCGGTGCGATTGCATGCGCCATCGCGGGATATCTGCACGGAAGCGGGCCGCCCGGCCGGTGCGCCCGCCGGTCGATGCGCTTGTGTATTGCCGCTATCGGCGCCGGATTGACGCTCGATTCGATACGCACGCCCATCGATACGATCCTCGATGTGTGCGGCGGCGCGCTCGATACGGGCGTCGTGTGGCATACGCTGACGCTGCATCTGCGTTGGCTCCCGATGTCGACGTCCGCGATGCTGGGTGTGGTACTCCTGCACCACGCTGGCCACCTCGACGTGATTCGGCTCGACAACCTGCGCGTTGCAGCCAAGGCCCTGGCCCGGATCGAGATTGCGGCGATGTTGCTCGCCATGACCACCGGCATGGCCGCGACCCAGGCAGCGGCGTTCAGTCTCGGGCTGCGCTGGGACGCAAGTGGCGTCGCTTTCGCGATGATGGCCAGCATGTTGGCATTCTATGAACTGAGCCATCGGGCAGCCCGTGTGGCGGAACGCATCCGGAACAAACGTCGCCCGAACGTGCTGCGCTCCTCGTAAGCGCGGGTATAACCGCCCCGATGGTCCGGGCGCGCACGAATACGCCCCGCCCGCGCCCGGATCGCGCCCCGCCAGCATCACTTCACCCAAACGCTCCCCGCGTCAGATCCCTGTCGAATTCCGCGGTCCACGCCGTGCCGTGCCCGATCCTGTATCCCTTCTCCTTGTGCGTCGAGCAGCACACGACGGTCACGTAACCCTCCAACGGATAGACCTCGTCCACGATCTCCGGCGCACCGGTTTCCTGAAGCGTGAAGTCGGACTCGCCGAGGTGATGGCGATGCAAGACCGCGACGAAATCGGCCCTTTCGTCTGGAGCAATGACTGACATCTCGCGTCCCTCCTTGCGGAACGATCGATGAACGATCGACGCTTTCAAGCTAGCACACATCCATCGGCGCTGCGGTGCGATAACGCGCGCATTCCGGAGCCTGGCGCACGGCAGCATGAATGCCGGAAGACTGATCCGGGGTCCGAAGCACGTTCGGAAACCAGCGGAATATTGCGCCGCAACGAACGCAAATCCGACATCGCGCCGCGCGCCTGCTCGCTTGCCGCAACTGGCAGACCACCTGATTTTCGCGAATAATGGCCGCACATCCACTACTGGACGATTGCGGTCATGGACTACCTTCCCGAAGCCATCCGCACCGTCGCTCTGGTCGGGCATGCCGGATGCGGAAAGACATCGCTTGCCGAGGCGCTGCTGCACCAGGGCGGCGCGCTTCATGCGCCCGGCAGCGTGAACAACGGCACCGCCCTGTGCGATTTCGACCCGCTCGAACGCAAATACCACCACTCGCTCAGTTCCGCCGTCGCCCAGCTCCACTATCAGGACACCCGCATCTATCTGCTCGATACGCCGGGCTATCCCGACTTCGCCGGCCTGTCGATCAGCGCGCTGCCGGCCGTCGAGACGGCGGCGATCGTGATCAACGCCCGCACCGGCATCGAAATGACCGCCCGCCGGATGATGGCGTACGCACAGCAGCGCAAGCTCTGCCGGATGATCGTCGTGAACGGCATCGACGGAGAAAAGGTCGACCTGCCTGGGCTGCTGGCGGAGATCCAGGAGCTGTTCGGCAAGACCTGCCTGCCCATCAACCTGCCCGCGCGAGGCGGCAGCGAAGTGGTGGACTGCTTCTTCAACCCCGCGGGCGAGGCCGACTTCCATTCGGTGGAAGCGGCGCACAACGCGCTCGTCGATCAGGTGATCGAACTGGATCCCGCGTTGATGGAGCTGTATCTGGAACAGGGCGAAGCGATCCGTCCGGAACAGCTGCACGAGCCGTTCGAGCGCGCGTTGCGCGAGGGCCACCTGGTGCCGGTCTGCTTCACGTCGGCGGCCACCGGCGCGGGCATCGCGCAGTTGCTCGACGTGTTCGTGCGCCTGCTGCCCAACGTCACCGAAGGCAATCCGCCGCTCTTCTATCGCGAAGTCGACGGACAGCTGAAAACCGTGCATGCGGAGCCCGTCGCCGACAAGCACGTGCTCGCGCACGTGTTCAAGATCGTGATGGATCCCTACATCGGCAAGATGGCCGTGTTCCGCATCCACCAGGGCACGGTCGCGCGCGACAGCCAGCTCTACATCGGCAACGGGCGCCAGCCGTTCAAGGTCGCGCGGCTGCTGATGCTGCACGGCAAGGAGCACACGGATGTGCTGCGGGCGGGCCCCGGCAATATCTGCGCGGTGACCAAAGCCGACGACATCGGCTTCGACGACGTGCTGCACGACGCCCCCGAAGACGGCAACGTGCACCTCACGCCGCTCGATTTCCCCACGCCGATCTACGGCCTTGCGATCGAACCGGCGCGCCGCGGCAACGAACAGCGTCTGTGGGAGGTGCTGCAAAAGCTCGCGGCCGAAGACCCGTGCCTGATGATCGGGCACCCCGTCGGCGCCAACGAGACCGTCGTGCGCGGGCTCGGCGAGCTGCACCTGCGCTTCATGCTGGAGCGCCTCACCGACCAATACAAGCTGGATGTCGTGACGCGGCCGCCGACCATCGCGTGGCGCGAAACCATCGGCGGCAAGGCGGAAGGCCACTACCGCCACAAGAAGCAGACCGGCGGCGCCGGCCAGTTCGGCGAAGTCATGCTGCGCGTGGAGCCGTTGCCGCGCGGCGCCGGGTTCGAGTTCGTCGACGTCGTCAAGGGCGGCGCCATTCCCACGCAGTTCATCCCGGCGGTGGAGAAAGGCATCCTGCAGGTGATCGACAGCGGGCCGCTGGCCGGCTTCCCGATGCAGGACGTGCGCGTCACCGTGTTCGACGGCAAGAGCCATCCGGTCGACTCGAAGGAAGTGGCGTTCGTCACCGCCGGGCGCAAGGCCTTCATCGACGCGGTGCTGAAAGCGCAGCCGATGGTGCTCGAACCGATCGTCGACATCGAGGTGATGACGCCGGAAGCGGCGATGGGCGACATCATCGGCGACTTGTCCGCGCGGCGCGGACAGGTGCACGGCACGCGCACGGCCGGCGGCCACGCGATGGTCGTCGCGGGAAAGGTGCCGCTTGCCGAGCTCAACGAGTACCAGTCGCGCCTGAATGCGCTGGCGGGCGGGCATGGCAGCTACAGCATCCAGCTGAGCCACTACGATCCCGTGCCGTCCGCCCAGCAGGAGCGGCTCGCGGCGCAGCACAAGAACCGGGGGGACAGCGCCGAGTGAGTCTCGCGGCAGCCGGAGAAGCCGGCGCGCGGCGTCACCGGTTCGCCTGAACGGAGCCAAGCGCCTCCAGCAACGCCTTGGCCTCTCGCAAATCGGCGGTGTCGAACCCCTCGGTGAACCCGCCGTAGACCTCGGACAGCACTTGCCGGGCCTCGTCGGTCCGGCCCGCGCGCTGCCACAGTCGGGCCAGGCTCGACGCGGCGCGCAATGCCAGCGAGCGGGCGCCTTGCTTGCGCGCCACCGCGAGCGCGCGGCGGAAACACGCTTCGGCTGCGTCGTCGCCGCCGCTCGGCTCGCCGAGCAGCATGATCCCCTTGAGCCGATGCAGCTCCGCCTCGAAGCAGCGCTCCTCGGCCCGCTCCACGATCGCCAGCGCGTCGTCGATCATCCGCAGGCCGGTTTCCCGGTCGCCGGCGCGCCGGTGGCTGTCGGCAAGCAAGGCCAGGAAGTACGAGCGCTGATCCTCGCCGCCGGCGGCGCGGTCGGCGGCGAGCCCCTCGCTCATCTGCGCGATCCCCGCCTGCAGGCTGTCCCTTTCGGTCAGCGACCAGCCCCGGAAAATCGTTCCCCATGCGAGCCAGTACGGCAAGCCGTGCTCGGTCGCGAGTGCGATGAGCGCGTCCGCATGCTCGCGGGCCAGCGACGACTCACGCCGCAGCTGATGCAATTCCGCCGCATAAGCGAGCGTGAACGCGAGGGTCGGGCCGTACGCGAGCTTCTGCGCGAGGGCGAGCGCCTCCAGGCTGCGCTTGAGCGCCCTATCCGGGTAGCCCTGCAGCCACAAGGTCAGCGTCAGGAAGTTCAGCGCCCGGATGCCGGGGTCCACGCCGTGCGCGAAGACATGGGCCTGGTGCTGCTCGGGATCGTAGATCGCCAGCGCCTGTTCCTGATGGGTGCGCGCGGTGTCCAGATTCCCCTGCAGGAACAGGCACGCGCCCAGTGCGCCATGCGCCTCCATCAGCAAGGCCGGGTCCGCCGCCTGCCGCGCCACGTCGAGCATCTGCTTGCCCAGTTCGCGAGCGGTCGCGTACTCCGCGCGCGTCAGGTGGTGGATCCTCAGACCGAGCTGCGCCGCGAAGCGCTGCGACGTGTCGCCCGTCTGCTCGCACAACGCCAGCGCGCGCGTATAGGTCGCGGCCACCTCCGGTGCGCCGTAGCCGCGCACGTCCATCAGGGCCGGCCCCAGCGCGAGCAGCAAGGTCAGCTCCCGATGCGCGCGCGCAGGCGTGTCGGGCAGGCGTTCGAGCAGTTCCAGCGCCGCGCCGAGGTGCTGCATCGCATCCGGATGGGCCGCGTGGCGCAGCGCCTGTTGCGCGGCCTGGTGCAGATACTCGACGGCCTTCGGGATATTGCCGCTCAGGCTGTAGTGATGCGCGAGCTCGCTGCAGTAGTCCGTGATGCGGGTCGGGAACAGCGCCTCGATCGCCTGCGCGGTGCGCTCGTGCAGCGCGCTGCGCCGCTGCGTGAGCAGCGAATGGCCGGCGACTTCCTGCGTCAGCGCGTGCTTGAACGAATACTCGACCTCCGGAAACGCCGGCCGCTCGTAGATGAATTCCGCCGCTTCGAGATGAGCGAGCAGCTCGCGCAGCGCGTCGTCGGCATAGGCGACGCGGCCGTCGCAAATGCGCCGGATCAGGCTGTACGGAAACTCCTTGCCGATCACCGCGAGCGTCTGCAGCAGCTCCTTTTCGGCGACCGGGAGCCGGTCGATACGGGCGGCAAGCACACCCTGCACGGTGGTCGGAATATGCAGCGCGGCCGGCGTCCGCCCGAGCCGGTAGCGGCCCGGATCGCCGAGCAGCGATTGCTCCTCGGCGAGCGTCTGCACGACCTCTTCCATGAAGAACGGATTGCCTTCCGTCTTCTCCAGGATCAGCTGCTCCAGCGGCGCGAGGGTGGGATCGTCGCCGAGCAGCGCCGCGAGCAGCCCCCGGGCCTCGGTCGAGCCCAGCGGCTCGAGCCGCAACTGGCTGCCATGGGTCGCGTGCGTCCACGCCGGCTGGTACTCCGGCCGGTAGTTCACGAGCAGCAGGATGCGGGTAGCCGGCACGCGTTCGCTCAGGTGCGCGAGGAACGCCTCCGTCTCGCGGTCCAGCCATTGCAGGTCCTCGAACAGCAACTCGACCGGCTGGTCGCGGCTCTCGCGCGCCAGCAGCTGCGTGATCGCGTCGAAGGTGCGCTCGCGGCGGATGCGCGGATCCATCTCCGCCAGCGCCGCGCCCGGCTCGCCGATGCCGAGCAGGTAGAGCAGATAGGGCACGAGATCCTCGAAGTTGCGTTCGAGCGTCAGCACCTTGCCCATCACTTTTTCGCGGCAGCGCCGTTCGTCGTCCTGCGCGGTGATCTGGAAATAGTTCTTCAGCAGCTCGATCAGCGGCAGGTACGCGAAGGCCTTGCCGTGCGACACCGAGAAAGTCTCGAGCAGCAGGCAGCCGCGCCGCGTGCGCTCCTTGAATTCGTGGAACAGCCGCGATTTGCCGACGCCGGCCTCGCCGCGCACGCCGACGATCTGCCCGCGGCCCGCCCTCACCTCGTCCAGCGACCGGTTCAGGTGCGCCAGTTCCGCCTCGCGGCCCACGAACCTGGCGAGGCCCCGGTGCGCGGCCAGTTGCAGCCGCGTGCGCAGCGCGCCGAGACCCAGCACCTCGTACACCGACAGCGGCTCGGGAATGCCTTTGACCCGGGTGGCGCCCAGCGCCTTGAACTCGAAATAGCCTTCGGCCAGCTTGTGGGTCGACTCGCTGACGAGGACCGACGACGGCGTCGCGATGCCTTCCATGCGCGATGCGATGTGGATCGTGTGCCCGACCGGATCGTAATCGGTGTGCAGGTCGTCGGTGCGGATCGAGCGCACGACGACTTCGCCGGTATGCACGCCGACGCGAATCTGCAGCGGAATGCCGCTCTCCAGACGAATGCGGTCGCCGTGGCTGCGCATCGCCTGCTGCATCCGCAGCGCCGCGAACAGCGCGCGTTGCGGATGGTCTTCATGGGCGATCGGCGCGCCGAACAGCGCGAGGATGCCGTCGCCGAGCGATTTCGCGACGTAGCCTTCGTAGTAGTGGACGGCTTCCATCATCAACGCGACGACCGGTTCGATCAGCCGATGCGCTTCTTCCGGGTCGAGATCGTGGATCAATGCGGTGGAGCCGGCCATGTCCGCGAACAGCGCGGTGACGGTCTTGCGCTCGCCGGCGGTTTCGCCGCGCGCTTCCATCGCCGCCTGTTCGGCGCGGATGCGCTCCGCAAGATGGTGCGGCGTGTAATGGACCGGCGCCGGAGACGGCCCGGCTTCCGGGCTCGGACGCGGCGACGGCGCGTCGCGCCCATCGGGCGCATCGGCCAGCGGCGCGCCGCACGCATTGCAGAAGCGGGCGGAAGGGCTCGCCTCGTGGCCGCAGCGCGGGCACGCGCGCGACAGCCCGGCGCCGCATGCTTCGCAGAATCTGGCCCCGGGGAGGTTCTCGAATCCGCAGTTTGCGCAGTGCATGCCACCCTTCTCCTGCCGAGCGCCGGCATCCGGTCATTATGCGCCGGGTCCCCTTGCAGCAAAACTCGGGGCGCTCACTCGGCGCCGATCGTTGTTACCGGCACCCAGCGTCCGCCCTTCACCTGATAAAGCGTCGACGTCGGATGCTCGAGATCGCCGTTGGCGTCGAACGCGATCTTCCCCGTGATGCCTTCGTAGCGCGTGGCGCGCAGCGCCGGCAGGTACTCGGCCGGCTTCGCCGAATTCGCCTGCTGCATTGCATGGACGACCACCCACACACAGTCGTATGCGAACGGGGCGTACGTGAGCATGTCCACGCCGAAGCGCTTCCTGAACTTGCGCGCGAACGCCTGGCCTTGCGGCAGCGTGTCGATCGGCCGCCCGTATTCCCACGCCATCGCGCCTTCGGCCGCCGAGCCGGCCACGTTGATGAAGATGCTGTCCGCGATGCCGCCGCTGCCGACGAACCGGACGCGCATCCCGAGTTGGCGCATCCGCTTGACGATGAGCGCCGCCTGGTTGTCCAGGCCGCCGAAGTACAGCAGGTCCGCGTTCGCCGCCTTGATGTTGGTGAGCTGCGCATTGAACTCGACGGCCTTGTCGTTCGTGAATTCGGTCGCGACGATGCGGCCGCCGGCGGCCAGGACCGCCTTCCTGAACTCCTCCACCGCACCCTGGCCGAACGCGGTCCGGTCGTCCATCACCGCAATGCGCTGTGCCTTCGTGACGGTTACCGCATAGGTGCCGGCAACACCGGAATTCTGCGCGTCGGTCGCGATGATGCGGAACACCGTCTTCAGGCCCTGGCGCGTGATGGCCGGATTCGTCGCCGCCGGGTCGATCAGCGGGATGCCGGCCTTCGCGAAGATCGGCGCGGACGGCAGCGCGACGCCGGAGTTGTAGTAGCCGACGACCGCGGCGACGCCGTCGTCGACCAGCTTCTGCGCGACCTGCACGCCGATGCGCGGATCGCCCTGGTCGTCGACCGGATCGAGCTCGAAACGCACGTCCTGCCCGCCGAGCTTGATGTGCTGCGCGTTCGCTTCCTCGACCGCCAGGCGGACGCCGTTCTCGAGGTCCTTGCCGTTGGAAGCGCTGACGCCGGTAAGCGGGCTGGACACGCCGATCCTGACGACCTGCTGGCCGTATGACGTGCCGCAAGCGAAGGACAGCGCGGCGGCGCACAGGCCCATGGCGAGCCAGCTTCGACGAAATCCGCGCATGGGTGCACTCCCGATGAACAAGCGAGGCGCCTGCAAACCGGAAACGGCGTCAGGCGCCAACACGCGCCGCTGTCGTTGACAACCAATTCCGCGCGCATCACTACACTCCATCGAACGATGTCGTCACGTGCGGCGCAGCCGGTGTTTACCCTCGCCAGCCCTGCTCGCCATCGCTGACGTAAAAAGCCGATCCCCCAGCCACGCCAAGCATGGCCCCCGCCGTTGCGTCACAATGAAGCGCGCATGGATCTCGCTCGATACCAGCAGGCACGCCGCAACCGCGATGCGCATGCCTGCTTTCCCGGGGGAAACAATGGACGACGTTATTTACGCGACGGATGGCGCAGTCTGCACGATCACCCTCAACCGGCCGGAGCGGCGCAACGCCGTCGACGGCCCGACCGCCCGGCAACTCAGCGACGCGTTTGAACGGTTCGAGGCCGACGACGCACTCGGGGTCGCGATCCTGACGGGCGCCGGGGGCAACTTCTGTGCCGGCGCCGACCTGAAGGCGGCCAGCGATCCCGCGTTGCGCAACCGGGTCGACGATTCGGGAGACGGCCCCGGTCCGATGGGACCGACCCGCATGGCCTTGTCGAAGCCGCTGATCGCGGCCGTATCCGGCTACGCGGTCGCAGGCGGGCTGGAGCTCGCGCTGCTGGCCGATATCCGCGTTGTCGAGGAAGACGCGATCTTCGGCGTGTTCTGCCGGCGCTGGGGCGTGCCGCTGATCGACGGCGGGACGGTCAGACTGCCGCGCATCGTCGGCATGGGGCACGCGATGGACATGATCCTGACCGGACGCCCCGTCGACGCGTCGGAAGCCAGGCGCATGGGACTCGCCAACTATGTTGCCCCGAAAGGTGACGGGCTGGCGCATGCGACGCGCCTCGCGCAGCAGATCGCGCAATTCCCACGCCAGTGCCTGCTCGCGGACCGGCGCTCCGCATACGATCAATGGGATTTGCCGCTGGCGGACGCGCTGCGTCAGGAGGGCGCCCGGGGCGCGCCGGTCGTGTTCGCGGAGGGCGTGGCCGGCGCCGCGCGCTTCAGCGCCGGCGAGGGGCGTCACGGAACATTTTCCGACTGAGGCGCTTCCGTCGTTTGCACAGATTCATTCGGAAAACGTAGCAAGTTTTCCAATGAAGCCGTCTACGCGCGTTGACACGCATCGCAGCACAGGGAGGCGGACATGCTGGAAATCGCAAAAGGAAACCTCGCGGCTGCGATGAACCTCGTTCCAGCATCACGGCTCGCGTCGTGTTTCGTCGCAGCGCTGGCAAGCGCGGTGCTCGCCGCGGGTTCATCGCACGCGCAGCCGACGTCGTTCGATTCGTACGCCGTTCCCGCCGGCACCGCACCGCACGACGTCGCCCCGGCGCCCGACGGCAGCGTATGGTTCACCGCGCAGGCGCAAGGCTCGGTCGGACGGCTGGACCCGCGCGGCGGCAAGACCGATTGGGTGCCGCTCGGCGACGGCTCGGCGCCGCACGGCGTGATCGTCGGTCCCGATCGGGCCGCATGGATCACCGACGGCGGCCTGAACGCGATCGTGCGCGTCGATCCGGAGACGCTTGCCGTCACGCGCTTTCCGTTGCCGAAGGACCGGCCGGACGCCAATCTGAACACCGCGGTCTTCGACAAGCATGGGCATCTGTGGTTTACCGGGCAGAGCGGCGTGTACGGCGAGCTCGACCCGGCGAGCGCCAGGATGCGCGTCTTCGATGCGCCGCGCGGGCGCGGCCCCTACGGCATCTGCGTAACGCCCGACGGCAGCCTGTACTTCGCATCGCTGGCCGGCAACTATCTCGGCCGCATCGATCCCGCCAGCGGCGCGGCGCAGGTCATCGCGCCGCCGACGCCGAATCAGGGCGCGCGCCGCGTCTGGTCGGATTCGAAGGGGCGCGTGTGGGTGAGCGAGTGGCATGCCGGCAAGGTCGGCATGTTCGACCCGGCGACGCATCGATGGCGCGAATGGCCGCTGCCCGGGCGCGAACCGCATGCGTACGCGATCTTCGTCGACGACCGGGACATCGTCTGGCTCAGCGAATGGAGCGCCAACGCGCTCGTGCGCTTCGACCCGCGCGCCGAACGGTTCGACGTCCTGACGCTGCCGCGCGCGCATGCGAACGTGCGGCAGATGATGGGCCGCCCGGGAGAGGTCTGGCTGTCGGAGTCGGGCACCGATCATCTGCTGCGGTATCGGTCAGGCGCGGCCAATGCGGGTGGCAACTGACGGCGGACGGCGGCACATCCTGGGTGCGACGGCGGGCGGGCCGATCGGTCATGCGATCGAATCGAGTGCGTCAATGAGTTCATTGACGGCCGCGTAATATGCCCGCGCACCAGGCTCAGAGGTCGGCGTGTCCTCCATGAACTGCCTGCATCGGCCGATCAATAGCCGGATCGGCTCGGAATTTTCACTCAGCCAGCAGCCAATGATGTGATTGACCGAGCTCGACAGCGGGTACATGCGCGCATCCCGGCGATACAAGCGGAGCGGCAGAAACTCCCTGTCATTGAGTTTTCGTATCACTGCGTTCATGCGCTCGCGGTGCATCCCTGAAGCTTTGGTCATAAGCATATTGCCTTGAGAAAGCGGACAGTCTGGCGATGGATGCGCGATTGTCGACGTTCACCGCCCCGTCAGTTTCCGGAAGATATCCTGCAACAGGCGCTCGTGCTGCTCCAGCGCATCGTCGAGCGTACTTGCCGCATAGCCCTGATTGTCCTGCGCATCCGCCATGCCGGCGACGCGCGTCACGAACAGCAGCGCCTCCCCGCTCGTCGCGTCCGACACCCCTCGGAAGCGAGTCGTGACCGTCACCCCGGATTCGTCCAGCACGGTGCGACGGAAGACGAGCTCATTCTCGGACATCCAGCGCGACCACGCATCGTGGTCGAACACTTCGACCGGCGTGTCCTTCGCATCGAGGATGTAAAGGCGTCGCCCATTGGGCGGAACGGATCGGGAGGTCATCGTTCAATGCGCAGGCGCGATCAGCAAGCCGATCGCATCTCGCCACCACGTATCGTCGACCAGGCCGATCCAGTCGTTATGCTCGGCCGACTTCACGACGATCAGTTGCTTCGGATCGGCGAGCGCGTCGTAGAGCGCCTCGCCGAAACGCGCGGGGACGATGCTGTCGCGCTCCGCCACCACGACCAGCACGGGACGGCCGAACGACGCCAAATGGGCGACGCTGTCATACCGGTCGCGCAGCAGCCACTTCACGGGCGCCCACGGATAGTGATGCGCCGCGACGTGCTCGAGCGTATCCCACGGCGTGATGAGCATCAGGCCGGCGATGCTGTCGCGTTCGCGCGAGCCCGCCGCGGCAACCACGCCGGCCCCGAGCGATTCGCCGACGCCCAGCAGCGGCGCGCCGTAGAGGCGATGCGCCATCGCGATCGTCTGCTGCGCGTCGGCGACCAGCGTCGCTTCGCGTGGCGCGCCGTCGCGCGGCCCATAGCCCGGATACTCGGCAAGGATCACGCGCCATCCCATTCGAGTGAGCGCAGCGGCGTAGTACGAACGGTGCCCCGCATGCCCGGCGTTGCCATGAAAGACCACGACCGTGCCACGCGCGGTTCCCGCCGGCTCGGCCACCAGTCCGCGAAAATCCTCCGCCGACGGCCACGCGCGCAGTCCGTCGGACACGACGTCGTCGATGGCGGCTTTCTCCGGGAAATAGATCAGGCGATCCTGCATCAGCACGACTCCCGCAAAGACGATCAGACACGCAACAGCGAGACGCAGGAGGGTTCCGGTGAGTTTCATCGCATTGATGCCTGATCCATCCGTCATCCGCCGGCGAATTCGCAATTCGCTCCAATCCTTTCCGCTACGCTGTGCGAAATTGCGTCATGGATGCCGTCGCGCCGCCGCTCAAGCATACGCCAGCAGGCCCGATGACGCGCGGCGCGCCGGGACGCGAGCGCCATCATCGGCTTCCATCACCCCTCCCCGACAAGGACCTCATGATCTGGCTGGCCAATGCGGTTCTGGTGCTGCATGCGATGCTCGTGCTGTTCATCGTCGGCGGGCTGGTCGCGATCTGGGTGGGCGCCGGATTCAAGCGCGCGTGGGTGCGCAACCGCACGTTCCGGATCGTGCATCTTGCGGCCATCGGCATCGTCGCGGCGCTGGCGGCGCTCGACGTGCCCTGCCCGCTCACCGTCATGGAGGACTGGCTGCGCACCGGACAGGCCGGCCAGCAAGGCTTCCTGCAGCACTGGGTGCGCGCGCTGATCTTTTACGACCTGCCGGGCTGGATGTTCGCGGTTGCCTACGTCGCGTTTCTGGCGATCGTCGTGGTCACCTGGCGGCGCATTCCGCCGCGGGCGTAATCCCGCGACGGCCCGGGCAAAGCCCCCATGCCGTCAAGCCCATGACGCCGCATCACACCTTCGGTCCATTTCCCGCCGGGCCTGCCGTCGATATCTTGCTCGTGTCGACATCAACCCGGAGGGGAATCATGCAATTCGTTTATCGCGGCGAAGACAACGCGCACGCAGGCAAGCCGGGCCGTACGCCCGCGGACGTCAGGAAGGCGGGCGGCTTCACGCCCTGGCAGGCACGAACGCTCGCCGATGCAAGAAAGAACCTCGTCACGCTCGTTCAGGCCGGCACGCTCGCGCAACAGGCGCAAAGCTGGTGTCTCTACAAAAACAAGGAGAACGGGTGGTTCTTCAGCACCGGCACGGACACGCAAACGGCCTACGACCACTACGACTTCTTTTATCGCCTCACGACGACCGGTCTGCAGAAAGCCGAATGGGGCGTGATGGGCGCCGGCGTCAACGTCAAGGGAATGAGCCTCTACCTGAACGGGACGTCGCTCGACAACTCGACGCTGCTCGCGGTCGTCTGGTCGGTGCGCCCGACGGAGCTGCTCGTGATGACGCCCGTGCCGGTGCCGGCCATCGAGGTGAAGGCCGCCGATCAGTGGAAGCCGCTGTCGGGCTATTGAGCGCGCCGTCAATACTGCACGAGTATCGTCACCCGTCGATTCATCGCCCGCGCCGCCGCGTCGTCCCCGGCCACCAGCGGCAGGTTGTCCGCGCGGCCGATCGCGGCGAGCCGATGCGGCTCGACGCCGCGCTCGACCAGATACCGCACGACGGCCCCCGCCCGCGCCGACGACAATTCCCAGTTGGATTCATACTTCGCGGTCGAGATCGGCACGCTGTCCGTATGGCCCTCGACGAGGATGTTGGTCGCCGGATGGGTCTTCAGCACGCCCGCGATCCGCGTCAGCACGCCGGACGCATCCGGCAGCAGCCGCGCGTCGCCGACGTTGAACAGGATCTTCGCGTTGATGCCGATTTCAACGCCGTGCGCGGCATTCACCACGGTCACCTGCCCCTGCTCCTTCAGCGACTTCAGCAGCGCGGACCACGCCTGCGCGGCGTCGGCGTGCGCCGACGCATTCGTCTTCCCGGCCGCCTGCCGCGCCAGCGCCTGGAACCGCACGTCGAGCGCGCTGTACTTCGCGAGCTGCAGCGCATACAGCGCGAGAAACAGCACCATCAGCGTGGTGACGAGGTCCGCGTAGGAGATCAGCCAGCGGCCGGACTGCGCGCCTTCGCCGCCGTCCCCGTCGTGATCGTCGGCGTCGGCCGCGCGGCGCTTGCTACCGGATTGCGCGTACATGGCTTGAATCCGTTTTCGTCACGCGAGCGACTCGGCCGCGCGGCCGCGAATGTCGCCGGTCAGGCGCGTCTCGATCGTATGCGGCGACTCCTTGCGCGAGATCGCCAGCAGCCCGTCGAGATAGAGCTTGCGAAACCGCAGCTCGCTGTCCACCTGCGCGCGCAGCTTGCCGTACAGCGGCAGGAACACGAGGTTCGCGAGCGCCAGCCCGTACAGCGTCGCGACGAACGCCACCGCGATCCCCGGCCCGAGCTGCGCGGGTTCGAGAATATGGCTCGTCACCTGGATCAGCCCCATCACCGAGCCGAGGATGCCGAACGTCGGCGCATAGCCGCCCGCCTGCTGCCAGACGCGCGCCGCCGCCACGTGGCTGCGTTCGTAGGCATCGAGCTCGCGCTGCAACGCGTCTTCGAGCACCGCGGTCGACACCCCGTTCGCCAGCAGTTCGAGGCCGCGCCGCGCGAACGGATGAATCCCGCTGACGTCCATCGATTCGAACGCGAGCAGGCCGTTCAGCTTCGCGCGGTCGCCCCACTCCAGCAGGTCCGTCAGGCTCTGCCGATCGACCTGCCGCGCCTGCACGAACGCGAGCCGCAGCTGCTTCACCGCATCGAAGAAGCGCGCCCACGTGTTCTGGATCATCACCGCGCCGAGCGTGCCGCCGAGCACGATGACGAACGCCTCGAACTGGAACAGCGTCGCGAAATGCCCGCCCTCGAGCGAAAAGCCGAATACGATGGCCGCGCCACCGAACACCACGCCGAACAGCGTCAACAGATCCATGGCTCTCTCCGGCCGGCGCTCACGCCGCCTGATCGGGCAGGGTCGCCGCGACGGCGGCCGGCGCCTTGAGCGCGCGCACGGCATCCAGCAGGCGCTGCTCGATATCGGCGACTTCGACCGGGTCGATCTTGATGTCGCGGCGCATGACCCACGACACCTCGTTGCGCCGCGTCTCGGTCATCACCGAGAACAAGCGGTCGACCACCGCCTGATCGTCCGCGCTCGCGAGCAGCTTCGCGAGGTCGTACGTATCGAACGCGCTGACGACCTCGAACAGCGTGCGCTGATCGACCCAGGCCAGGTCCTCCAGCGCGTTGAGCTCGCCGCCGCGCCGGACGTTGCGGCGCGTAAAGTACGCGACGCCCTTCTGCTCGACGTAATTGAGCACCTTCGACTTGCGGAACGCGAACACTTCGTCCGCGATCTCGCCGTGAGACAGCTTGTTGAGCAGCAGCTTCTTCTCGACGCCGATCAGCGATTCGAGATCGGCGAGCTCGATCAGCTCGAGTTCGCTGCTGATCGACAGGTCGAGCTCGTGATCCGCGACCTGCTGCGCGCGGTCGGTGATGCGGGCGGCGTCGAAGGTCACGACCTGGCGCGCGTCGGCGGACGCCGCGTAATCGGCGGACCCGCCGCTCAGCTGCTCCGCCTGCGCGGCTTCGATCGTGACGAGATTGAGCTTCTCCATGCGCTTGAGCATCGCCATCACGTGCGGACGCGAATGCCCGGCGATCGCGCGGCATTTCCGGATCACGTCGGCGAGCGGCACCGACGCCTGCTCGGCATACGACTGCATCGGCCGGCGCGCCCACGCGTCGTCGCCGCCGCGGCGCTCCCCGCCCGCCATCAGCGCAAGCACGTGCGCATAGGACAGCACGCCGGGCAGGAAATCCGCGTGCGTGTAGGTCGCGAGCTGGTCGTCCTTGCGCTTCACGCGGCGGATCATCGTGCGCACGATATGGCGAAGCAGCGCCGACACGCGCCCGATTTCCTCGTCCAGCATCTCCGCCGGCACGACGGTCAGCTGGCAGAACGAGAGCGCCTTCGCGGTGTTGCCGCGCGGCTCGGCCGCGAGCAACGCGCTCTCGCCGAAGAACTCGCCCCTTCCCAGTGTCGCGACGACGACCTTCTTCTCGTCGCAACGGGTCGACAGTTCGACCTTGCCGTCCGCGATCAGATAGATGACCGCCTCTCCCCCGAAACCTTCCGAATAGATGACTTCGCCGGGCGCCGCTGTGCGTGTCCACGACTGTTGACGATTCACGATGTTCCCCTGCTGCGCTTACTTTGTTTTCGGCTGCGCGTCACGCTTCATGCGTGATCATCGCGCCGTTCCCCGTGCTCCCGTTTACGACACGGGATGCACGGTTCTTTAACGTCTGCGCCGCGGTTCCGGAGGCGGCCTTTGACCTGAATCGTTTGCGCTGCGGATACGGCGCGCTTCATCCGGGAAAACGACAGGGCGCCGCGCGTCTCGTGAATCGGCCGCGCCTGGCCTGATCCTTACTCTTTGCCTTCAACGCGCGATCGCGCGCCCTTCACTCGTGCAATCCCCACGACACCAGCACCGCGTGGATGTTTCGCGCGTATTCGTCCCGCAAGTGCGGCGTTTCCGAGTGATACGCGCCGATCGCCTGCCAGGTGTTCCCGTAGCGGACCATCTTGCGCTTCAGCATCCACGCGGCGACGTAGATGTTCACGCACGCGTCCTTCAGCGCGCCCGGCGGCACGCCGTAGCGGCGCAGCTCGCCGAAGTGCACCGAGTTGATCTGGGTCTGGCCGACGTCGATGCTGCCGTCCGCATTGCGATGCACGGCGCCCGGGTCGCCCTTCGATTCGTACCACGCAATCGCGCGCAGGATCTTCGGGTTGACACCCTGGTAGCCGGCCGCGCGCTCGAAGCAGGCATCGCCGGGCGCGGCATCGTCCGCGCGCGCCGGCGTGATGAAAAGCACGCTCGGCAACATCGCGAACGTGCCGATCATCACGCGCCAGCCGATTCGATTCCGCCACTTCATTGCGCCATCGCCAGCGCAGCCGCGCCGGCCCCCGTCGTGCGCCGATCGCGCGTGCTCCTCGCCAGCGCGTCGTCGAGCTTCTTGTCCACGGCGGCAAGCGCCGCGCGCGATTCCTCGGTCACGACGAGATGCACCTGGAATTCCGGTGCGCGCTTCACGGGCGGCGGCGCATGGCGCAGTTTCTTCGCGTGACGCCCGCCCGCCGTCGCGGGCGCCGGCACGTCGTCGTCGCCGCCCGCTCCCGGCGGCAGCGACGCGAACGGCGGCAGCGGCGGAAACACCTGGTTGGACGCGGCGGGCGCCGGCGGCGCGCCGTCGGCGGGCGGCGCCGCGAACGCGGCGCCGCACACGAGCATGAGCATGGCCGCGCAGATCGACTGTCGTAGCATCGCGAGATCTCCCGTTATTGCGTCGGACCGACCTGAACGCTGTACGGCCGGCAACTGCCGGCCGCCACGTTCTCGACGCGCACCGACGCCGCGTGCTGCGTCGCGATGCCGTGCCGGATCGACTGGTTCAGGTAGCCGAAATCCTGCGGCAGCGCGGCCACGCGTATCGTCATCGGCTGCGGCTGCTTCGACGCCAGCGCGCCAACTTTCGCGAGCACGGCGGTCAGTTGCGGATCGCGGGCGCCGAGCGCATCGGCAGGGATGACGAAATCGACGAGCGGCGTCGACGAGGTGGAGGCGTCGTTGTGCGCATTCGCGTCCTGACGTCCGGATTGAAGTTGGGCGCAGCCGGCCGACGCAACGGCGGCAGCGGCAAAGACAAGCATGACGAACGGCTTCACGTGTTTCTCTTGCGGTCACTGGACCTGCGTTATCGGCAACGCGCCTGCAAGATTTACCCCTGGCGCGCGCGAGGCCCGGTGTGACGGGCGATCACGCCGCGCGTCGATTCTTCCGATTTAAGCGGGCTGTGGTCAGACGCCATTCATCCGATATTTGAACGCGTCGCACGCGTTCCCAGTCGCGCGCCGCACACGCTCCGGCGCTCAAAACTCCATGTCCAGCTCGTCGATATCGTGCTGTTCCGCCTTCGCCGCGTCGATCCATTCCGCGACGAACGGCTGCGCGAGCACGCGCATGCAGTACTCGGCGATGTCGGGCTCGAGCTTCACGTCGTAGGTCAGGAAGCGCGTGACGACCGGCGCGTACATCGCGTCGGCGACGCTGATCTCGCCGCCGAACAGCCACGGCCCGCGATACTGCGCGAGGCACTCGCGCCAGATGGTCACGATGCGTTCGATGTCGTGCTGCGCGCGCGACCAGATGCGGAAATCCGGGAAATGCCCACGCAGGTTCATCGGCAGCGCGGAACGCAACGCGCTGAACCCCGAATGCATCTCGCCGCAGATCGAGCGGCAATGGGCGCGCGCATGCCCGTCCTGCGGCAGCAACCGCGCGTCGGGGCAGATCTCGTTCAGGTACTCCGCGATCGCGAGCGTGTCCCACACCTGGATGCCTTCGTGCGTCAGGCACGGCACCAGGATCGACGGCGACAGCAGCAGCAGTTCGGCGCGCGACGCGGCATCGATCGGCGCCATCACGGTCTCGAACGGCAGGCCGCTCAGCTTCGCGAGCAGCCAGCCGCGCATCGACCACGACGAATAGTTCCGGCTGCTGATGGTCAGCGTCGTTTCTCCTGCGGATTTCATGTCTCGTCCCCTATGAATGCCTGCCGTGCGCGTGCACCGAAAACGACCGGCGCCGCGCCTCCACCGCACCATCGCCGTGCGCCGGATTCGCCGGTCTGGCGCAACGGCATTCGGTCTCCGCGCACGTTGCATCGCTGAAACATTTTGCGCTGCGCCGCACGCGACCTTCGGGCCGAGCGCCCGCCTGCATGCCGCTGTGCCCCATCAGGGCGTGCAACGTGCGTGCCAGCCGCCGACTGGCACACGGCTTGCCTCGTTCGACGGACAGCGGCACGAGGCGCGACGGTCATGAACTTGCTTGCCTACCCTTGCTATCAGTGGTTTGCCGAATGCACGCGGCCCGCGCGCGCCTGGGCCGCCTGCCTGCGCGCGTCGATGTCGATGTGGCCCCCGTCCACGTCGACGCCATCCGGCCGCACGCTCGACGCGTGGTGCGAGCTGCTCGAATGCTGCGCGTTCTCGCACCGCCGCCCGCCGTTCGGCATCGACGCGGTCGACGTCGACGGCGCAACGGTGCCGATCGTCGAGCACGCGGCGGCCGGCACGCCGTTCGGCACGCTGCTGCACTTTCGCAAGACGCTGCCGGTCGCGCGGCAACCGCGCGTGCTGATCGTCGCGCCGATGTCCGGGCATTTCGCGACACTGCTGCGCGGCACGGCGCGCACGATGCTCGCCGATCACGACGTGTACATCACCGACTGGCACAACCCGCGCGACATCCCGCTGCGGGCCGGACGCTTCGGCTTCGACGAATACGTGCGGCACCTGATCGATTTCATCCGCCACATCGGCCCGGACGCGCACGTGCTGGCGATCTGCCAGCCGACCGTCGCCGCGCTCGCGGCCGTCGCGCTGATGGCGGCCGGCGGCGATCCGGCCCAGCCCGCGAGCCTGACGCTGATGGCCGGCCCGATCGATTGCCGCGTGAATCCGACCAAGGTCAACGAGCTTGCGACGAGCCGTCCGATCGACTGGTTCGCACGCCACCTGATCAGCGTCGTGCCGTCGGGTTTTCCGGGTGCGCAGCGGCGCGTGTATCCGGGGTTCGTGCAGGTCGGCGCGTTCATGTCGATGAATCCGGATCGCCACGCAGCGTCGTTCTCCGATCTGTATTACGAACGCGCGAAGGGCGACGCCGCGAAGGCCGATGCGTTGCGGCACTTCTACGACGAGTATTTCGCGACCGCCGATCTCACCGCGGAGTTCTATCTGGAAACCGTCGAAAAGGTGTTCCAGCAGTACGCGCTCGCGCGCGGCGAGCTGACGGTCGGCGGGCAGCTCGTCGAGCCTGCCGCGATCCACCGCACTGCGTTGCTGACGATCGAGGGGGAGAAGGACGATATCTGCGCGGTCGGCCAGACGGTCGCCGCGCAGGAGCTGTGTTCGGGGCTGCCGCCGTACCTGAAGACGCATCACGTGCAGACGGGCGTCGGACACTACGGCGTGTTCAACGGCAGCCGCTGGGAAACGCAGGTCTATCCGATCGTGCGCGCGACGATCCATGACAACGAGCCGTACGATCGCACGGCGGACACGACAGGCGCCGGCGCGGGCACGCGATATGTGACGCTGCATGCGCTGCTCGAAGCGCGGGCCGCCGGCAACAGCGAAGCGACGGGCCTGCTGTCGCCTCACTGACGCACGGCGGCGGCGGACGGCGCGCCCGCCATCCACGCGCGATCAGGACCGCTTGTCTAGCTTCACGATCGTCAGCGTGCCGTTGACGTCTTCGACACGCACCCTGACCTTGTCGCCCGCCTTGACCTGGGCGATCATCGCCGCGTCCTTTGCCTTGAACGCCATCGTCATCGGCGGCATGCCGACATTGTTCAGCGCGCCATGCTTCAGCGTGATCATGCCGGTCGACGGGTCGATCTTCCTCACTTCCGCATCGGTCAGCGCATCGGCCGACGGCGCCTTCATCGTCGACGACATCGACGACATGGAAGACATGTCCATGCCCGCCATGTCGCTGCCGGCGAACGCCGGCATGGCAAGGACGGAAGCGAGGGTAGCGAATGCAGCAAGCGGTTTCTTCATCGGATCTCTCCAGTTGGTTGAACCGGCACGTTCGTGCCGGGGGAAACGACATCGGGGAAACGGGCGGCGCCGGCCTGCCTTGCGCGACGGCGCTGCAGCAGGAACCACGCGGCGGGAATGACGAACATCGACAGGAGCGGCGCCGTCACCATCCCGCCGACCATCGGCGCGGCGATGCGCTGCATGACCTCCGAACCGGCGCCGTGCCCGACCATGATCGGAACGAGGCCGGCCAGCACGACGGCCACCGTCATCGCCTTCGGCCGCACGCGCAGCACGGCCCCTTCGCGTATCGCGTCGAACAGCAGCGCTTCGGTCAGGGGCGCGCCGGCCTCGAGCCGGCGATCGAGCGCGTCCTTCAGGTACAGCAGCATCACGACGCCGAACTCGGCCGCCACGCCGGCGAGCGCGATGAACCCGACCGCCGTCGCGACGGATACCGCGTGGCCGAGGAGCCAGATGAGCCAGAAGCCGCCGACCAGCGCGAACGGCACGGTCGACATCAGCAGCAGCGCGTCGGCGGCCGAATCGAAGGTCAGGAACAGCAACACGAAGATGACGACGAGCGTCACGGGAATCACCATCCTCAGCCGCGCCGCCGCGCGCTCCAGGTACTCGAACTGGCCCGACCACGCAATCGCGTAACCGGGCGGCAGCTGAACCCGACGCGCGACGGCCTGCTGCATCGCGGTGACGGCCGACTGCAGGTCGGTGTCGCGGATATCGACGTACACGTAGCCGGACAGCCGCGCGTTTTCGCTGCGGATCATCGGCGGTCCGTCGGCGATCGCGATGTGCGCGACGTCGCCGAGCCGGATCTGCGCGCCCCGCTCCGTGACGACCGGCAACTGCCTCAGCTTCTCGAGCGAATCGCGGATTTCGCGCGGATAGCGCACGTTGATCGGAAAGCGCTCGCGACCGTCGATCACCTCGCCGACGTTCTCGCCTCCCACCGCCGACGACACGACCGCCTGGACGTCCGCGACCGCAAGCCCGTAGCGCGCCGCGGCGAGCCGGTCGACGTCGACGTCGATATAGCGGCCGCCGTTCAGCCGCTCCGCGAGTGCGGACGTCACGCCGGGCACCGGCTTCACCGCCGCTTCGACCTGCGTGGCGATACGGTCGATCTGCGTCAGGTCCGGTCCGGAAATCTTGATCCCGACCGGCGTCTTGATGCCGGTCGACAACATGTCCAGCCGGTTGCGGATCGGCGGCACCCAGACGTTCGAGAGGCCCGGCACCTTCACCGTCCGGTCGAGTTCGTCGACCAGCTTCCCGGGCGTCATCCCCGGCCGCCACTGATCGCGCGGCTTGAACCGGATGGTCGTCTCGAACATCTCGAGCGGCGCCGGGTCGGTCGCCGTATCGGCCCGCCCCGACTTGCCGAACACGGTGGCGACCTCGGGCACGGTCTTGATGAGCCGGTCGGTCTGCTGCAGCAGCTCGCTCGCCTTCTCCGCGGAAATGCCGGGGAGCGCGGTCGGCATGTACAGCAGGTCGCCTTCGTCGAGCGGCGGCATGAATTCGCCGCCGAGCCGGCTGATCGGCACCATGGTCAGCACCAGCGCGGCGACGGCGAGACCGATGGCCGCCCACGGGCGGCGCAGCGTTGCCTCGAGCAGCGGCCGGTACAGCCGGATCAGCGCGCGATTGATCGGATTCGCATGCTCGTGCGGAATCCTGCCGCGGATCAGGTAACCCATCAGCACGGGCACGAGCGTGACCGACAAGCCGGCGGCCGCCGCGATCGTGTAGGTCTTCGTGAACGCGAGCGGCGCGAACAGCTTGCCCTCCTGCCCTTCCAGCGAAAACACCGGAATGAACGACAACGTGATGATGAGCAGCGAGAAGAACAGCGCGGGGCCCACCTCGGCGGCGGACGTCGCGATGAGTTCCCAGCGCTGCGCCGCCGTCATCCGCGCATCCGGATGCGCATGCTCGAACGCCTCGAGGTGCTTGTGCGCGTTCTCGATCATCACGATGGCCGCGTCGATCATCGCGCCGATCGCGATCGCGATGCCGCCGAGCGACATCAGGTTCGCATTCACGCCCTGGTAGCGCATCACGATGAACGCTGCCAGCACGCCGAGCGGCAACGACAGGATCGCGACGAACGCACTGCGCAGGTGGAACAGGAACACCGCGCAGACCAGCCCGACGATCACGAACTCCTCGACGAGCTTGTCCTTCAGGTTGCCGACCGCGCGCTCGATCAGCTGCGAACGGTCGTAGGTCGTAACCACCTCGACGCCGGGCGGCAGCGACCGCCGGAGATCGGCCAGCTTCGCCTTCACCGCGTCGATGGTGGTCAGCGCGTTCTTGCCCGAACGCATCACGATCACGCCGCCGGCGACTTCGCCCTGGCCGTTCAGCTCCGCGATGCCGCGCCGCATTTCCGGCCCGATCTGGATGCGCGCGACGTCGCCGAGCAGCACCGGCGTGCCGGCATCGTTCGTGCGCAGCACGACGTTGCGGAAATCGTCGAGCGTGCGCAGATAGCCGGACGAACGCACCATGTACTCCGACTCGGCCAGTTCGACGACCGAGCCGCCGGAAGCCCGGTTCGCCTTGCCGAGCGCATCGGCCACCGCGGCCTGCGTGATCCCGTACGCGCGCAGCCGGTCCGGATCGAGCACGACCTGGTACTGGCGCACCATGCCGCCGATGCTGGCCACCTCGGAGACGTCCGGCACCGACTTCAGCTCGAACTTCAGGAACCAGTCGTTCAGCGCGCGCAACTGGCCGAGATCGTGCCGCCCGGACCGGTCGACGAGCGCGTACTCGTACACCCAGCCGACCCCGGTCGCATCGGGCCCGAGCGACACCGTCGCGCCCTGCGGCAGGCGGCTCTGCACCTGGTTCAGGTATTCGAGCACGCGCGAGCGCGCCCAGTACGCGTCGGTCCTGTCGTCGAACAGCACGTAGACGAACGCATCGCCGAACGACGAATACGCGCGGATCGTCTTCGCACCCGGCACGCCGAGCAGCGTGGTCGTCAGCGGGTACGTCACCTGGTCTTCGACCACCTGCGGCGACTGGCCCGGATACGACGCCTTGACGATGACCTGCGTGTCCGACAGGTCCGGCAGCGCGTCGAGCGGCGTTTCCTTCAGCGAGTAGACGCCCCAGGCGGTGACCAGCACGGTCGCGAGCAGCACCAGGAAGCGGTTGCGAATGGACCAGCGAATGAGTCGCGCGATCATTGCACACCTCCGGCCGGTTCCACCTTCGTCAGCTGGTAGCCGTCATCCGCTTGCGTGAAGACGAAGTGCACCGTCTGCCCGACCTTCACGTCCGGAAACGCGGCGGGCGCGGGCTTGCCGAACGCCATCGTCATCGCCCCCCAGCCGAGCGCCGGGACGGGCTGATGGGACAACGTGATATCCGTGGCGGTCACTTTCTCGACCTTGCCGGTCGTCTCGTAGGATTGTGCGGCTGCGGTCGGAGTCGGGGCCGCCGTCGCCGCACCCGCGCCGGTGCCGCCCGTCAGCCGGGGCAACACCGCTTTCAGGCTGGCCTCGGAATCGATGAGGAACTGCCCCGACGCGACCACCGTGTCGCCTTCGTTCAGCCCGTCGAGCACTTCGGTGTCGTTGCCGACGTCCTGACCCGTGCGAACCTCGGCCGGCTGCAGACGACCGTCAGCGTTCCTGACGATGACGACCGAGCGCTTGCCCGTGGTGATGACCGCTTCGGACGGCACGAGCAGCCGCGATATCGCGTTCCGGCCTGCGACGTGAACGCGCATCAGCATGCCGGGCGTCAGTTGCAGCGCTGCATTGTCGAGTTCCAGGCGCGCCTGCAGCGTGCGGCTGCTGGTGCTGATGCCCGGCAGGATTTCGCGGATGCGTCCCGTGAAGTGCCGGGTCGCGTCGCCCGCGAACGTCGCGTCGACGGCCATCCCCGGTTGCACGCTCAGCGCGAGCGCCTCCGGGACCTCGACGATCAGCCACAGCGTCGAGAGGCCTGCGATCTTCGCCAAAGTCTGCCCGGGCGCAACCATCGCGCCGTCCCGGACGTTCAGCTCGCTGACGACGCCCGTCTCCGGCGCGGTCAGCACGACGTGCGTCTGCGCGCGGCCGGTCCGGTCGAGGCTCGCGATCACGCCGTCGGGAATCGACAGCGCGCGCATCCGCGCCCGCGACGCATCGAGCAGGCCGCCATCCATCCCGCCGCGCTTGAGCGCGAGGTATTCCTCCTGCGGCGCGAGCCAGTCCGGCACGAAGAGCGACGCGATCGGCGCGCCCTTCGCGATTCGCTGCATCGGCGCGCGTGCATACAGCCGGTCGATGTACCCGGTCACGCGCGACTGCACGACATCCGCCCGCGACTCGTCGAACTGCGTGGTGCCCACCGCGTCGAATCCGGCTGCCGTCTGTTGCCGGCGCACGGTCGCGTAGCGGATGCCGAGATCCTGCTGCAGGCCCGCGTCGATCCGGATGCCCGGCGCACCGCCGACGTCATCCGCGTAGACCGGTTCGAGCGGCATGTTCATGAAAGGCGACTTGCCCGGCTGGTCGAAGTGCTGGTTCGGCACCATCGGATCGTGCCAGTACAGCACCTTGCGCCCGGTCTTCGGATCGACCTTGTCGCCCGAAGCGCCGGCGCTGGCGGCAACCGCCACCGCGTGGCCCGACGTGTGGCGAACGCCCGCGAAATAGCCGGCGCCGAGCAGCGCTGCGCCGGCGAACGCCGTCAGGACGGCGCGCGCCAGTGGTTTCTTGTTCATCGTGTTCTCCGTCACTGAGCGGCGGCCATCGTCGACGGCACGACCTGGTATTCGAGCTGGGCCCAGGTCCGCGACACGTCGCGCCTGAGGTCGAGCACCTGCAACTGCGCGTCCAGCTGCGCACGCCGCGCGGCGAATGCTTCCGCGAGCGAGCCGGTGCCGGCCCGGTAGGCCGCATTCGCGAGCTGCACGCGCCGGTCGGCGGCAGGCAGCAACGCGTCGCCCAGGTTCGCGATGCGCTCGCGGCCGCTCGCGAGCGTTGCGGATTGCACGCGGATGTCGGCCTGGACCTGCTGCAGCGCGTCTTCGTACATGAGGCGCGCCTTGGTGGCCAGTTCGGCTTTCTCGGCGACGTCGCGGTTCTGGCGGTTCTTGCGATCGAGCGGCAACGGGATCGTCACGCCCACGGACACCATGTTCGAATACGCGCCGCCGCGCTGCTGGTACGCGATTTCCCACGTCCAGTTCGGGCTGCGCTCGCTGTCGGCGACCGCGGTGTCCGCTTCGGCGACCGCGACGTCGTCCGCCGCGGCGACGAGCGCCGGCTGCGACACGCGCAGTGCGTCCGGCGGCAGCGACGACACGAACGATTCGGGCGCGGGCGGCTCGCCGGTCACATCGGACACGGGAACCGTCGTCCACCGGGACAGGCCGATGAGCGCGGTCTGATAGTTCTGCCGAGCGTTCAGCACCTGGTCCCGCGTCTGCGCGAGCATCGCCTGCGCCTGCACCACGTCGGCCGCGCTCGCCTTCGCCCCGCGATACGACGCCTGCGTGGCGGCCAGCTCGTGGTTCATGTGGTCGAGCAGCGCCTGTTGCAGCGCGAGCGCCTTCTTCGCGTAGACCGCGTTCAGCCACGCCGATGCGGTTTGCTGGCGCACGTTCGCGAGCTGCACCAGATAGCCGGCGCGCTCGCGGCCGGTCTTCTCGCCGGCGAGCGCGGAGCGCAACCGCCGCTTTTCCCCCGATACCCACTCCTGCTCGATGCCGATGCGGCGCATCGTCATGAAGTCCTGGCCGACGGTGAAGCGCTGCGGGCCGTTGATCGGCAGGTTGTCGATGCCCGCCTTGAGCATCGGGTCGGGCAACTGACCCGCGCTGACGGCGGCCTCGGCACTGGCGCGCACGGACGCCTGTGCGGCGGCCATCGACGCGGAGCGGTCAGTCGCCGACTGCAGCGCGGCGTCGAGCGTGAACGGCGAGGGTGATGGTGACGGCTGGGCATGCGCGATGCCCGCGGCAAGCAGCGCGGCGCAAAGCGTGCGCGCGCGCCAACGGGCACGCCGACCCAGCGGCGTGCCGAAATGGAATGACATGTTCTAACCCCAACGGCGGAGTCGCAAAGGGACCCCACGTCCTGGCATAGGACGAACCTCACCGCGCATGCGGTGAACCTGTCGGATCGGGATTAGATGGCGCGCGGAGGTCGCCACAACCCGTTCGGTTCACGGACCGAAAGGGACTGGGCGTAATGGAACACGACCGGGCTCGCGAACGCGGCCGGGCGGCTGATCTCTGCCTTGGCGGCAGGATGGTAGAGGCTGCCGAACTGGCATTGGGCGGTGGACTTGCAGAACGCGCCCTTGGCTTTTGCCTTGTCCATCGACGTCGATTTCATCGAATCGCAGCCGGGCATGTCGGCGGACATCCCGGCATCGCCTTCCATGGACATCGTGTGCTGCATCGGGCAAGCGCCCGTCAAGCCGCTCGCAGCCAGCCCACTGACGGGCAGCACCGCGCAAAGCAGCAAGAGGATGATGGTCCGAAGCAGTTTCATGGCGCGGATTATAGCGCGATGACCTTACTGTTTTTCGCTTTTTGCAACGTCCAGCGCGATACAGGAAAAAGTTGGGTTGGCCACCTTGAAACGCAATATTGGGCGGCTTCACGTGGAAAAACGGCGGAAGCAGCATGCTCGTCGCGACGCCCTTTCTTGAAAGGAGAAAGAAAGACGAGCACCATGTGTTCCGCTGTGCGGGGTGATCGCGTCGCGTAGTGAAAACGACCGCCTGCAAGCTCACCTGAAGCAGGATACCAGCGCCTAAAAGCAGGCAGCAGCCTCGGAGGAGGCTTTCGTTGGGCAATGGTATAAAATCGCGCGCGTAGTAACAGACGCTATCCGAGAGCGATGTAATAAAAATGAAAGGCTGACAATGGACGTTCAGGACCTCTCCGCCGCATTGCGTGGCGGCTTGATTCAGCACAACCGGCTACTAAAGCTTGATACTCCGCTTGGCACGAATGCCTTGGTAGTACAGCGAGCAGTCGGGCGATCGAAAATTGGCCGATATTACACATTCACACTGGATGTGCTGTCATCGAATACTGATATCGAGTTGAAGAAGCTGATTGCCCAACCGGTGACATTGTGGATTCAACAAGCTAACGGGGACTACCGGCCGATTCATGGGTACGTTTATACCGCACGTCGGCTTGGCGCCGACGGCGGACTGACGACTTACCAAATCACGCTCAGTGCATGGATGCATGTTCTGAAATTCCGTCATGATCAAAAGATCTGGATCGACAGGACGGTCGAAGACATTGTGTCCGACGTGCTGAATGAGCATCCGGAAGCACGCGGCCATTTCAGGTTTGCCCTGTCGCAGCCGTTGCCGAACCGGTCCTTCACGCGCCAGAGCGAGACCGACTGGAATTTTGTTCACCGTCTGTTCGAGAGCGAAGGATTGTTCTGCTACTGGGAGCAGGCAAACGATGGCGCGTCGCACACGCTCGTCATCACGGATCGCGCCGACCAATTTCCAAAACTGTCGCCCGAAGCAGTCCCGTTCTATCGTGCCGGCACGCAAACGGAAGTCGACGCGCTCACCCACTGGTCCGGTTCGCGAACGCTGCAAAGCACCACTCTGACGACCCGCACATTCGACTACAAGAATCCGGCCGCGTGGTCGAATCCGAAGGGCACGACGATGCCGACGGTCGGAAATCAAGGCGACCTTCCCGATCAGCTCGAGGTCTACGAATACACGGGACCTTATACGTACCTCGATCAGACGCGCGGCGACCAGTTGTCGAAGATGCGCATCGAGGAGTGGGAGTCGCGTGCCAAGCGCTTCGTCGGGATCGGCGGGATACGTGCGCTCGACGCTGGGCGGCAGTTCACGCTGACGGGACATCCGGTCCATGATGGCGATTCGCCCTCGCAACGGGAATTCGCCACGATCGAAGTCTCGTGGTGGATTGAGAACAACTTGCCGGCAACGCGTGCGTCGACCTTCCCTCATAGTCTCCAGCGGGAAATCACGGAAGCGCGCGCAACGCGATCAACCGACTCGGCGTTTCAGGTGCCGCATGACGACGGCTCTGTCGGCTTCTTTCTGGTCGAAGTCGAAGCACAGCGCACATCGGTTCCGTACCGCACACCGTTTGAGCACCCGAAGCCGGAGATGCAACTAGAGACGGCCATCGTTGTCGGCCCGAAAGGCGAGGAAGTTTATACCGATGATTTGAATCGAATTCGGGTCATGTTCATCTGGGATCGTATCAGGCCAAACGATCAGGGAGCGTCCTGCTGGATTCGGGTCGCCCAGTCCGATACAGGTGCCGGCTACGGCGGCGTGCATATTCCACGAGTGGGTGAAGAAGTTCTGGTTGCTCATCTTGCGGGCGATTGCGATAAGCCAATCGTCATTGCGCGCGTGTACAACGGAGCCAACAAGCCACAGTGGCACAGCAACGGCATCCTGTCCGGCTTCCGCTCGAAGGAGTATTCAGGTAACGGGTACAACCATCTCGTGATGGACGATGCGACGGGACAGAACCGCATGCAGCTGATGAGCAGCAGTGGGAACAGTCTGCTGCATCTTGGTTATCTGATCGATCAAAGTGGAAATACGCGTGGAAGCTATCTTGGCAGCGGCTTTGATTTGAAGACGGACCAATACGGGGCAGTGCGCGCAAATCGAGGGCTTTATGTCAGTACGCACCCGAAGCAGGTCAACAGCCAGGCTCTGGACGTACGAGAAACGCAGCAGCAACTCGTAAACGCCGAAAGTCTGATGGAAACCATGTCGGATGTCGGCACTCAACATCATGCTGAAAGCCTGAAAGCGGGCCACGACGCGCTCAAGGCATTCACCGACTCGACCCAGCAGAGCGATGCGGGAAGCGCCTCCGGCGGACGGACGGCTGGCGGGGGAATGGGCAACGCAAACGTGTTCAAGGAACCGGTGATGTTGTTCGGCAGCCCAGCCGGCATCGGAATGTCGACTCAACAATCGGCGCAGATTTACGCCGATCGGCACGTCAATGTCGTAAGCGGGCAGAACACGCATATCGCGGCAGGCAAGTCGCTGATCGCAAGCGTGGCCGAGAAGCTTAGTCTGTTTGTGCAGAACGCCGGCGTGAAGCTGTTTGCGGGCAAGGGCAAGGTGGAAATCCAGGCGCACGAGGACAATATCGAACTCACGGCGCAGAAGACGGTAAAGGTGCTGTCGTCGACCGAAAAGGTCGAAGTCGCGGCGGGCAAGGAGATTCTGCTGACGGCCGGGGGAGCCTACATCCACATCAAGGATGGCAACATCGAAATTCACGCCCCCGGAAAGATCGATATCAAGGGTAGTCAGCACATCTTTGCCGGACCAGCGCAGGCCTCATACCCGTTGCCGCAACTTCCAACCGGCGAGGCGGTGAAGCAGTATAGCCTGCGCTTTGCTTCCTTCGGCGACGATGCGCTGTGGAAAGATATCGGCTGGGGCGGGCATTCGTTCAGGATTCTTGACGATGAAGGAAAGGTGCTTGCGCAAGGCAATGTGCCGGAGAACGGCCGCTTGCCCCGCGTCATGACGGAAACGCCAACGCCGTTGCGTCTCGAGGTTGGAGACGCGGCGTGGCAGAACCATGATTTGCCGCCAAGGACGTCGGCACCTGCGTCCGGACACGCAGTTGAAGACGAATCACCAGCCGAATCGCTGACAGGTGAGTACTTCGACGTCTTGCAGCACGACGCGGGCACGTTCTTCAAGACGGAGGCCGTACGCGACCTGCTGTCGGCCGACGTGCTCAAGACGCTTTCAAATCTTGAGGAGTGACCATGCAAGTTCGGGGAATTATGTGCCTGCTGGCCGCAGCGTGCCTGTCCATGCCGCTAAGCAGCCTGGCTGCCTACAAGGCCGGCCCGCATCAGTGGGACGTCAAAGGTGGCAATCTGGTATTAATGTCCGGGGTGATGACAGACCATGCAGTCGAGGCATATTTCAATTACACGTTCTACTTCAACAATGTGATCGACAAGACGGTCTATCAAGTTCCCATCCTGAAAGGACGGGACCAACGGAAGTTCGACTTGACCGTCATTGGCTCCGGGGATGGCGAAATCAGTGCGCAGGACGTGAAGGTCGTCACCCGTCGTGACTCGATCTATCTGCTCGTTGGCGAGAAGGGTGGCGACAACGCACCATATGGTGCAGGCCCCGTCGACGTACGTGTCTACAGGCTTGTCGAAGGCAACGACGGAGAGTGGGCGTATTACTTTAATCCGACCAGAACTGACCACTTTCCGGCGAAAAGCAACTACACGGTCGAGCGAGCCATGACCGAGACCGAAAAGCGAATTGCGAACGGGGAATAGCATGCCGAAGCTCACAAGTGCGGTATACCATCTGGATGTCAAGACGGCTGAGTTCGTTGCAGACAACGGCGATCACTTGTTGCGCAGTGGCGGCACGGTCGCATGGCGCTTCAATAATCCCGGCAATATGCGTCCGCCCTCCAAGCGCGTCATCACGACAAATATCGGAAAGGCCACGATGTCCGACGGCGGCGAGTTCCTGATCTTTCCGGACTACGATACCGGTCGAGCAGAACTCAAGCGATTGCTCCGCGATCCTGATTCGTACGCGCCACGAACGATCGCTGAAGCGATCCCAAAATTTGCACCGAAGAAGGACCGGAACAATCCGGAGAAGTACATCAAGCTCGTCGAGAAAATCGCTGGCGTCAGTCGCGACAGTAAGCTTGCCGATTTGACGGATGATCAGTTGGCCAAGGTGATGAACAGCATCGAGACCATCGAGGGCTATCACTACCTTTCGGAAACGCGTTCGGAAAAGTGGGTCAAGGCCGCGACAGTGACGTTGTCCGACGGTGCGCGCCCGCTCAGTCGCCAGCCGGTTGTCGTCCGGCAAAACGGCAAGGAGACCAAGCACGTTACCGACGAGGCGGGAAGGCTCCCTGCGATCCCGCATAGCGGGGGCAAGATTGAAATCCTCGCTGCCGATGTGCGCGACAAACTGGAAACCATTTCCAGCATCGCCCAGCAGGATGCATCCAAGGCATATCTGTTCGTTCGCCGTCTGTTCGTTGCCGAAGCGTCGACCGCGCCGCATGCACCACGCCAGCCAGTCGACAAGCCGGCTCGTACGTCGTTCACTTATCGGATCGAGCCTGGCGACACACTGTCCAAGATCGCGCAACGATTCAAGACCACGGTCGCGGCGTTGAAAGCCGACAATCATCTGAAGAGCGACTTGATTATCGTTGGCAAGACATTGCAGATCTACAGCGGCGGGCATACCGGCACGCCGAATTCGGGCAAAGACGGTCATAGCGCCGCGCCTAATCCCCATCATCAGAAGCAACCGAAGCCTGCTGACCATCGAGTTGCAACCGCTGCACCGACGGCGGCAGACTCGGCTCACGTGAATTCCCGCCGGGCGATGGATCGCCCCCCCCGCGAAGCGGCGGCCGCGCCGTCGGTTCAATCCAAGGTGGACACGTCCCCCGTCGGGCTGGCAGGCTCCGGCGATGTGCCGGCGAAACCGAACGACGGTGCTGTTGCCGACGCTGGCCATGCGCCTGCAGTCCAGTCAGCGAGCGATGCCGCGGCGAGTACACCCGCCGGTGACAAGGCGACTTCAACCGCGAAAACGGATTCTAAGCCCACTGCCGCGACGCCGGCACGCAGCCAGGATGGCCAGGGACGGCCACTCGGGCTCGTCACGCTGGCTCAACCACGCGCAACCTGGATGCCGATTGCGATTCGGGAGGCCGAGCGATGGGGAGGCGTCGACGAGAGCGAAATTACCAAGACCATGAATTATCACGATTACGTCGATCATAAAAACTGGTTTCATACCTTGGTGGGTGAAACGAATGCCTGGTGCTCGGCATTCGTGAACTGGACCATGAAGGAAGACGGCCGAGCGATGCTGGCGAATCGAGCTGATCGCCACCGTGCGCGCGGCTTCATTCGGGACCCGGAAAATTTCCCTCAAATCGAGAAACCGATTTTTGGGGCAATCGCGGTCAGGCGAAATTTGCATCACGTCATGTTCATTTACGGCGTCAATCCGAAGAACGGCAATATGGTCGTGTTAGGCGGCAATCAGGGCGGAACGAAAGATGGCTCCTTTGGCGGGACCATCGATTTTACGGAGTTCGCGAAAAACGATTTTCACGGCTACTACGTCCCCGTGACTTACCTCGATTTCGCAAAAGAGGAAATCAAGCGCGGCGCCGAGTTGCCGCAGGTCACAGCGCATGAAATGAACAAACTGCACAAAATCAAGGAGCCGAAAGGTGCTGGGACTCGTTAAGCATGCACGGTGGATCTACGCGTTGACCCTGATGAGTGGCGTGTTCGCCGGCAACGCAGCGCACGCAGCCTCGATTGATGCCGAGAAATGCATCTCGCAAGATGACGTGAAGGAAATCGACAAGGCATTTTTTGCCGACTTCCCGAATGCAGATGCAATGAAAAGCTATGCAGGCCAGCACAAATTCGAAATAGTCACCAACGTTGCAGACGGGATCAAGCTGCAGAAGGAGGCGGCATCGAATGATGCGAAGGTCGGCTGGCTGGCCAGTTTCCTGAGAGACCGGCACGACTTTTTTTCGGATTTCTCCAGGTTCGAGCGCCCATCCTATACGTACATGCGGAATGGCATGTCGTCGGTAGACAATTTGCGCACCACGCAGAAATTCCCCAGGAATCAGTGCGTACAAGAGGTCAGTTACAACATGCGGGCAGGGGCATGCATTCGAGGCCAGAAGCTGCAATCGTTGTCGCTCACCTTCGTCAAGGATGATCGGCCATTGCATTTCGCCGGCGTGGAGCTTTACTTCATGGCTTGTCCGGCGCAATGATGCCCCAGGAGAGTCGATCGCCGGATCGTTGGCTAGGGTTGATGGTCGAGGGGCAGCGTAGCTGCCCCTCGCATCGTCCGGCTTGCGGCGAGACTTTCACTCGCCGGCTCACCCCCTACTTCAACCGCCCCGACAAAAACTGCCCCAGCCGCTCGCTCTTCGGATTGACGAGAATCTCCTGCGGATGCCCTTGCTCCTCGATCTTCCCCTGATGCAGGAAGATCACGTGATTCGACACGTTGCGCGCAAACCCCATCTCGTGCGTGACGACGACCATCGTCCGCCCTTCCTCGGCAAGCGCCTGCATCACCTTCAGCACTTCGCTGACGAGTTCCGGATCGAGCGCCGACGTCGGCTCGTCGAACAGCATCACCTCGGGCTCCATCGCGAGCGCCCGCGCAATCGCCACGCGCTGCTGCTGCCCGCCCGACAGGTGCGACGGATACATCCCTTCGACCCGCGCCGGCAGCCCGACCTTCTCGAGATACTTGCGCGCGCGCGACACGGCCTCGTCCTTGCCGAGCCCGAGCACGGCCATCGGCGCCTCGATCACGTTCTCCAGCACCGTCATGTGCGCCCACAGGTTGAAATGCTGGAACACCATCGACAGCTTCGTGCGCATCCGCTGCAGCTGCTTCTGGTCGGCGACGCGCAGCGAGCCGGCCTTGTCGCGCGCGGTCTGGATCGGCTCGCTGCCGATCGTGATCTGCCCCGAGCACGGCTGCTCGAGAAAGTTGATGCAGCGCAGAAACGTGCTCTTGCCCGAGCCGCTCGACCCGATGATGCTGATCACGTCGCCGGCCTTCGCCTTCATCGAGACGCCCTTCAACACCTCGTTGTCGCCGAACTTCTTGTGCAGGTCCTCAACGATGAGCTTGTACATGCGTGTGTTTCCTTTCGAATGCTTGAATGCGTCAATGGCCGCGTGGCGACAGGAACGCGAGCCAGCGCGCCTCGAGCTTGCGGAACGCCCAGATGAGCGCGAAGACGACCACCGCGTACAGCGCGGCCGCGATGCCGTACGCGTGGAACGACATGTACGTCGCCGAGTTGACGTCGCGCGTGACCTTCAGGATGTCCGGCACGGTCGCGGTGAACGCGAGCGTCGTCGCGTGCAGCATCAGGATCACTTCGTTGCTGTAGCTCGGCAGCGAGCGGCGCAGCGCGGACGGCAGGATGATGCGCGCATAGAGCTTGAAGCGTGACATCCCGTAGGCGAGGCCGGCCTCGATCTCGCCCGCCGACGTCGCCTTGATCGCGCCCGCGAAGATCTCCGTCGCATACGCGCATTCGTTCAGCACGAACGCGAGCAGCGTGCAGTTCATCGCATTGCGGAAGAACGCGTCGAGCAGCACGTGGTCATGCACGACCTGCAGGCTGTAGATGCCCGTGTAGCACATCAGCAGCTGCACGTAGAGCGGCGTGCCGCGAAACACGTACGTGTAGAACCACACCGGCCCCGACACCCAGCGGTTGCTCGACGCGCGCGCAATCGCGAGCGGCACCGCGAGCAGGAAGCCGAGCCCGATCGACACGACGAGCAGCCACAGCGTGATCGCGAGCCCGCTGAAGCGGTAGCCGTCGGTGTACAGATAGCTTTGCCAGTACTGGCTGATGAGTGCGATCACAGTGCGAGCCTCCGGACGCCGGCCGAATAACGCTTCTCGAGGTGGTGCAGCACGACGTTCGACACCGTCGTGATCGCGAGGTAGATCGCGCCTGCCGCAAGCGTGAAGAAAAAGAAGTTCAGCGTGCTCTTGCCCGCATCCTGCGATGCCTTCACGACGTCGGCGAGGCCGATGATCGACACCAGCGCGGTCGCCTTCACGAGCACCTGCCAGTTGTTGCCGATGCCCGGCAGCGCGAAGCGCATCATCTGCGGGAACAGGATGCGGCGAAACACGCGCCAGCCGCTCATCCCGTACGCGAAGCCCGCTTCGAGCTGGCCGCGCGGCACCGCGAGGAACGCGCCGCGGAACGTCTCGGTGAAGTACGCGCCGTAGATGAAGCCGAGCGTCACGACGCCGGCCGCGAACGGGTCGATGTCGATCTGGTCCCAGCCGAGCAGGTCGGTCACGTTGTTCAGCAGGATCTGGATCCCGTAGAACAGGAGCAGCATCAGCACGAGGTCGGGCACCGCGCGGATCAGCGTCGTGTAGAAGGTGCCGACCGCCGCGCACGCGCGGTTCGTCGACAGTTTCGCGGCCGCGCCGGCGAGCCCCAGCACGAGCGACGCGGCGAGCGACAGCACGGCGAGCTTCACGGTCTCGACCGTACCGGCCCACAGCAGCGGGCCAAATCCTTGGAAAATCATGGGAGCGTATCCGGAAAGGCGCGCGGCGCGGCTCTCGCGAGCCGTGCCGCAGGGCGTTCAGCTGCCGTAGACGTCGAACGCGAAGTACTTCTTCTCGAGCTTCTTGTAGGTGCCGTCCTTCAGCATGTCGGCGATCGCGTGGTCGATCTTCGCCTTCAGGTCGGCGTCTTCCTTGCGCAGGCCGATGCCCGCGCCGTTGCCGAGCGTCTTCGGATCGTCGATGTCGCCGCCGGCGAACTGGAAGCCCGCGCCGCGCGGCGTCTTCAGGAAGCCGATGTCGGCCTGCACCGCATCCTGCAGCGCGGCGTCGAGGCGGCCGGAGATCAGGTCCTGGTAGACGCCGTCCTGGTTCTGGTACGGCACGACCTGCACGCCCTTCGGCGCCCAGTAGGTCTTCGCGTAGGTTTCCTGGATCGTGCCCTGCTCGACGCCGACCGACTTGCCCTTCAGCGCTTCGGCGCTCGGCTGCACCGCCGAGCCCTTCTTCGCGACGAGGCGCGTCGGCGTGTTGAACAGCTTGTCGGAGAACGCGATCTGCTCGGCGCGCGCCGGCGTCATCGACATCGACGACAGCACGCCGTCGAACTTCTTCGCCTTCAGCGCGGGAATCATCCCGTCGAAGTCGTTCTCGATCCACACGCACTTCGCCTTCAGGCGCGCACAGATTTCATTGCCGAGATCGACGTCGAAGCCGACCACCTTGCCGTCGACGCCTTTCGATTCGAAAGGCGGATAGCTGGCGTCGACGCCGAAGCGGATCGTCGACCAATCCTTGGCGTGGGCCCCGACCGCGATGCACGCAAGGGCAACACTGAGCGCGAGTTTCTTCATGACGTTCCTGTGAGAGGCGAACTGAACGACGGGCCCGCAGCCGGGCGGGCGACGCCCGCTCTGCCGGCGCGGCGCTGCCGCCGCGAACCCGACCCAACCGGCACACCGTGACCGGCCGCCGAAGTTGTACATACAACTTTGCCGCCTACCCCCATCCGTCAGCAATCCGTGTTTATCTCTAATTGTCGGCGGATTGTTTTTCGCGAGCCGAATTTCCTTGTAATTCAATTAATTACGCATTACGGATGGCTTAAGATCGGCTTTCCGGAATGACGTCGCCCGGCGGGCGGCGGCAACGTACTTGTCTATACCTCGTCGAGCGACCAGGCGCGGCGGCTCAGGCCCCGGTTTCCGCCTGCGGCACAGCGCCGACAGCCTCCAGCCCGACCAGCCGGTAGCCGAACTGCAATTCGGTGAGCAGGTAACGGGGCGTCGCCGGCGTCGCCTCGAGCTTCTGCCGCAGGTTCGTCATGTAGACCCGCACGTAGTGCGCCCGGTCCGCGTCGTGAACGCCCCAGACCTCCGCGAGCAGCTGCCGCGCGGCGATCACGCCGCCGCGTCCGCGAATCAGCGCGGCGAGCAGCCGGAACTCGAGCCGGGTCAGGTGCACCGGCTCGCCGTCGCGGACGACTTCGTGCTTGCCGAGATCGACGACCACGCCGCCGAATCGCACGATCGACGACGACTGTCCGTCGGTCGACACGAACGCCGCGCGGCGCAGCTGCGCGCGGGCGCGCGCGAGCAGCTCGGGCACGCCGAACGGCTTCGCGAGGTAATCGTCCGCGCCCGCATCGAGCGCGGCGACCTTCTCCACTTCCTGCTGCCGCGCGGACAGCACGATCACCGGCACCGTCGACCAGCCGCGCAGTTCGCGGATGAACGCCTTGCCGTCGTCGTCGGGCAAGCCGAGGTCGACGATCACGAGGTCGGGCTTGCTGCTCGCCGCATACATGCGCGCCTCCCTGACGGTCGACGCCTCGCAGGCATCCATGCCCTCCTGTTCCAGCGCCATCCTGACGAAGCGGCGGATGTCGGCCTCGTCCTCGACGATAAGCACGCGTGATTTGATCAAGTTCGACTCTCGTGTTCGATAACGGGCGGCACACCCAACGGCAAGCGGATCTCGAACCGCGCGCCATGCGGTTCGAGCGGCACCGCGCGGATCGATCCGCCGTGCGCGTTGACGATGCTGCGGCACAGCGCGAGCCCGAGCCCGACGCCGGCGATCGACGCTGCCTTGCGGCCGCGCTCGAACGGCTCGAACAGCCGCTCGGCATCGCACGCGGCAAAACCGGGGCCGTCGTCCTCGACGCACACGGCCAGCGCGTCGCCGGACACGCTGGCGCACACCGTCACCGACGCGTCGGCGCCCGCAAACTTCGCGGCATTGTCGAGCAGGTTCATCAGCACGCGCTCGATCAGCAGCGCATCGACGTCGATCAACGGCAGGTCGGCCGGCAGGTCCGCCCGCACGTCGCGGCCGGCCAGCACGCAGGCGGAATGCGCGAGCGCGCTGCCGACGATCTCGTCGAGCATGTGCCATTCGCGGTTCAGCCGCACGCCTTCGCTCTGCATGCGCGCGAGATCGAGCAGGTTCACGACGAGACCACGCAGGGCCTCGGCCTGATCGCGGATCGCCCGCGCGAGCGCGGCCGGCTGCCCCGGCGCGAGCCGCTCCGGCTGCTCGAGCGTCTCGGCCAGCCCGCGGATCGCGGTCAGCGGCGTCTTCAGGTCGTGCGACACGGCGGCCAGCAGCGCATTGCGCAGCCGCTCGCCTTCCATCCTGACCATCGTGTGCTGCGCGACGCCGACATAATGCACGCGCTCCAGCGCCATCGCGATCGACGAGCCCAGCGCATCGAGCAGGCGCCGGTCGTCCGGCTCCGCCGGAATCGGCTGCGCGCCGGCGAGCAGCGCGAGCACGCCGCGCACCCGCATCGGCGCCTTCAACGGCAGGTAAAGCGCCACCGCGCTGTCGAGCGTCGGCGTGCCGCGGCCGACCGCCTGCGCGTGGTCGTACGCCCGGCGGGCCGCCGACGGATCGACGAACCATGCGTCGCGCGCGATCCGCAGCCGGTCGTCCGCGTCGGGCAGCACGAGCGCGACGTGCACGCCGAGCAGCCGCGCGATCGTGCCGGTGCAGACCGACACGATCTGTTCGGTCTCGATCGCCGCCGACAGGTCGCGTGCGACGCGCGCGAGCGTCGCCGAGCGCTTCTCGTTCGCGCGCGCGGCGCGCGCCTCCGCGCGCAGGCGCGCCGCGAGCTGGCCGATCGCGAGCGCCACCGCGAGCATCAACGCGAACGTGAACACGTACTGCGTATCGGACACCGCGAACGACCAGCGCGGCTCGACGAAGAAGAAGTCGAAGCAGCCGACGCACAGGAACGCCGCCCACGCGCCCGCGACGCGGCCGAGCCGCAGCGAGACGAACACGACCGTCATCAGGAACAGCATCACGACATTCGACAGGTCGAACACGCGCAGCAGCGCGCTCGCCACGATGGTCGCCAATCCGCAGATGAGCGTGGCCCACGCGAGCGGCGCGAGAAACGGCGACGCCCGGTCGTGCAGGCGCGGACGCAAGCGCGCGCGCGTGCCGTTGTCGGGCAGGTCCGGCCCGCCGCCCGGATCGGCCCAGGCGATCCGGGCCGCATCGCCGACGCAAGCGTCGAAGATGGTCTTCCATCGGCCGCGGCCCGCGCGCGCCGGCGCCCAGGCGGCGGTCGCACGCAGGTCGTTGGTGTGTCGTTGCGGTTCGTTCACGTTCATTCACCACCCCGGCAAGTCAAATGCGCGCCGGCCCCGCGCGCGCCGAACGAGGCGCAACGCGGGGCCGGACGCGCGCCGCTCAGACGAACGGCGTCAGCAGCATGTCGATCAGCTTGATGCCGATGAACGGCGCGACCACGCCGCCCACCCCGTAGATCATCAGGTTGCGCCACAGCAGCCGTTCCGCCGGCTCGGCCCGGTACTTCACGCCCTTCAGCGCGAGCGGAATCAGCGCGACGATGATCAGCGCATTGAAGATCACCGCCGACAGGATCGCCGACGTCGGGCTGTGCAGCCGCATCACGTTCAGCGCGCCGAGCGCCGGATAGGTGGCCACGAACGCCGCCGGGATGATCGCGAAGTACTTCGCGAGATCGTTGGCCACGCTGAACGTCGTCAGCGCGCCGCGCGTCATGATCATCTGCTTGCCGACCTCGACCACCTGCATCAGCTTCGTCGGGCTGCTGTCCAGGTCGACCATGTTGGCCGCTTCCTTGGCCGCCTGCGTGCCGCTGTGCATCGCCACCGCCACGTCGGCCTGGGCCAGCGCCGGCGCGTCGTTGGTGCCGTCGCCCGTCATCGCGACCAGGTGGCCCTTCGCCTGGTGCTCGCGAATGAGGCGCAGCTTGTCTTCCGGCGTCGCTTCCGCGAGGAAGTCGTCGACGCCCGCCTCCGCCGCGATCGCCGCCGCCGTCAGCCGGTTGTCGCCGGTGATCATCACGGTCTTCACGCCGACCTTGCGCAGCTCGGCGAAGCGCGCCTTGATGCCGTGCTTGACGATGTCCTTCAGCTCGATCGTACCCAGCACCCGGCTGCCGTCGGCGACCACGAGCGGCGTGCCGCCGCGGCGCGCGATGTCGCTGACGGACGCTTCGACCTCGCCCGGAAACACGCCGCCGAGCGCGTCGACGTGCGCGCGAATCGCGGACGCCGCGCCCTTGCGCACCTGGCGATCGCCGATGTCGAGCCCGCTCATCCGGGTGCGTGCGCTGAACGGCACCGTGATACTGCCGTCGACCCCGCGCACATGCAAGCCGAAGCGCTGCTTCGCGAGCGCGACGATCGAGCGCCCTTCCGGCGTCTCGTCCGCGAGCGACGACAACTGCGCGGCTTCCGCGAGCGTGCGCTCGTCCACGCCGGACGCCGGGCGGAACTGCACCGCCTCGCGGTTGCCGAGCGTGATCGTGCCGGTCTTGTCGAGCAGCAGCACGTCGACGTCGCCCGCCGCCTCGATCGCGCGGCCCGACGTGGCGAGCACGTTCGCGCGCATCATGCGGCTCATCCCCGCGATGCCGATCGCCGACAGCAGCGCGCCGATCGTCGTCGGAATCAGGCAGACCAGCAGCGCGATCAGCACGGTCAGGCTCACGGCCGAGCCCGACGCATTGAGCAGCACGCTGAACTGCGAGAACGGCAGCAGCGTCACGCACACGAGCAGGAAGATGATCGTCAGCGCGACCAGCAGGATCGACAGCGCGATCTCGTTCGGCGTCTTGCCGCGCTTCGCGCCCTCGACCATCGCGATCATGCGGTCGAGGAACGCCTCGCCCGGATTCGCGGTGATCTTCACGACGATCCAGTCGGACAGCACGCGCGTGCCGCCCGTCACCGACGAGAAATCGCCGCCCGATTCGCGGATCACCGGCGCCGATTCGCCGGTGATCGCCGATTCGTCGACCGACGCGACGCCGTCGATCACTTCGCCGTCGGCCGGAATCGTGTCGCCGGCCTCGACGAGCACGATGCTGCCCGCGGCCAGTTCGTCACTCGGCACGCGATGGGTCGTGCTGCCGTAGCGCTTCGGCTCGTCGAGCACCTTCGCATAGACGCGCTTGCGCGCCGCGCGCAGCGCCTCGGCCTGCGCCTTGCCGCGCCCTTCGGCCAGCGCCTCGGCCGCGTTCGCGAACAGCACCGTGAACCACAGCCAGCACGCGACGCCGAAGATGAAGCCGGCCGGCGCGTCGCCGGAACCCGTCAGCGCCTGCAGCCACAGCACCGTCGTGACGATGCTGCCCAGGTAGACGACGAACATCACCGGGTTCTTCCACTGCACCTGCGGCGCGAGCTTCCTGAACGCCTCGCGCAGCACCGCGGTCCAGCGCATCGGCGCGATGCCGCCGATCGGGGCGGCCGCCTGATTGATCGAGGTTTCGATATGGGACATGAATGGACTCCTTTGCCTTCCCTTAGCGCGCGCCGGCCGCTTTGCCGAGCGCGCGGTCGAGCGCCATGTTCAGCTCGAGCACGCGGACGCGCGGCTCGCCGAGCACCGCGAGCTGGCGCGGCGCGGCGACCCGGTCGACGAGCGCCGTCACCTGGTCGGGCGCGACGCCGCGCGCTTGCGCGACCCGCGCCGCCTGCAGCCGCGCATTCGCGATCGAGATTTCCGGATCGAGCCCGGACGCGGACGCCGTCACCGCATCGACCGGCACCGGCGCGTCGTGCGCGAGCCCGTTCTCCTGCCGGTATGCCCGCACGCGCGCCGCGATGTCGGCGAGCAGCTTCTTGCTGGCCGCGCCCTGGTTGCTCGCGCCGCTGCCGGCCGCGTTGTACGGCTGGTCGACGGTCTTCGCCGGATCGGCGGGGTCCGTGCCGACCGTCGCGCTCGGGCGCGGATGGAAATACTCGGGGCGCGTGAACGGCTGCCCGATCACCGCCGATCCGACCGTCGCGCCATCGCGCACGACCAGGCTGCCGCGCGCCTGCGACGGGAACAGCACGTTCGCGACGCCGGTCGTGACCAGCGGGTACGCGAGGCCCGTCACGAGCATGAACAGCACCGACGATGCGATCACGGGCCTGACGAGGCCGCCGGCGGCGGCCATGAACGACGACCCGGATGCCGGCGCGGCGGCCGGCGCCGCGTGGCGATTGCTTTGAGACATGATGATTTCCTCAGAACAGTTGGCCGCTCGTCATCAGCAGATGCTCGACGATCGGGCCCAGCGCGAGCGCCGGCAGGAACGTGAGGCCGCCGACGACGAGGATCACGAAGATCAGCAGGCCGGCGAACAGGCCCGTCGACGTGGACAGCGTGCCGGCGCTTTCCGGAATGCTTTTCTTCGCGGCGAGGCAGCCGGCGACGGCCAGCATCGGCAGCAGCGTCAGATAGCGGCCGATCAGCATCGCGAAGCCGATCGTCGTGTTGAAGAACGGCGTGTTCGCGTTCAGGCCCGCGAACGCGGAGCCGTTGTTGGCGGTGCCCGACGTGTACGCGTACAGCACCTCGCTGAAGCCGTGCGGCCCGAGGTTGGCGAGACTGTCCATCGTCGAGTGCATCATCGCGGCGACGGCCGTGAAGCCGAGGATGCTGAACGGATGCGCGAGCACCGCGAGCATCACGAGCTTCATTTCGCGGGCCTCGATCTTCTTGCCGAGAAACTCCGGCGTGCGCCCGATCATCATGCCGACGAGGAACACCGTCAGGATCGCGAACGTGAACAGGTTGATCAGCCCGACGCCGTCGCCGCCGAACACGTTGTTCAGCATCATCTGCGCGATCGGCACGAGGCCGCCGAGCGGCGTCAGCGAGTCGTGCATCGCATCGACCGAGCCCGTCGTCGCGGCCGTCGTGACGGTCGCGAACAGGCTCGTCTGCGCGATGCCGAAGCGCATCTCCTTGCCTTCCATGTTGCCGCCCGGCTGGTCGGCGCTCATGACCTGATCGACGCCCAGCCCCGTGAGCAGCGGATTGCCGTGCTGCTCGGCCTGGTAGATCACCGCCAGGAAGCCGACGAACATCACGACGAACGCGCCGAGGATCACCCAGCCCTGGCGGCGCCGGCCGATCATGCTGCCGAGCGCATAGGTCAGCGCCGACGGAATCAGCAGCATGCTCAGCATGTGCAGCGTGTTGGTGAGCGGCGTCGGGTTCTCGAACGGATGCGCGGCGTTCATGCTGAAGAAGCCGCCGCCGTTGGTGCCGATGTGCTTGATCGACTCGAGGCTCGCGACCGGGCCCGTCACGATCTGCTGGCGCGCCCCTTCGAGCGTGGTCGCCCACGCGTCCGACGCCAGCGTCTGCGGCATGCCTTGCCACACGTACACCAGCGCCATCACGAAGCACAGCGGCAGCAGCACGCGATAGGTCACGCGCGTGAAGTCCACCCAGTAGTTGCCGATGTCCGCCGCGTTCTTGCGGCTCAGGCCGCGGATGAAGCCGCCCGCGGCGGCGACGCCGGTCGCCGCGCTGACCGTCATCAGGAACGTGATGACCGCCATCTGCGAGAAGTTCGACAGGCTGCTTTCGCCGGCATAGGCCTGCCAGTTGGTGTTCGTGATGAACGACGCGGCCGTGTTGAACGCGAGATCGGGGCTCTGCGACGCGCGCTGCAGCGAATCGAACGGCAGCAGGTCCTGCACGCGCAGCAGCAGATACCCGAGCAGCATCATGCCCGCGTTGCTGAGCAGCAGCACCATCCCGTAACGCTTCCACGACATCGTCTCGGCCGGGTCGACGCCCAGCAGCGCGTAAGTGCGCCGCTCGGCCCACGCATGGCGCGGGCTGGTGAACGCGTGCGTCAGCCATTTCCCGACGACGGGCACCAGTGCCAGCATGATCGCCAGGACGATCACAAATTGAATGAGGTTATTGAACATGTCGACGCTCGCTCAAATCCTGTCCAGGCCGTTGATGAAACCGGCCGTCAACACGAAGAACACGAGCGTGAACAGCAAGAAAAGCAGATCGCTCATAAGGTTCACCGATATTTTTCCAATTTCCGTTGCAATGCTCGAATCAATACCGTTCCGGCTTGATCAACGCATGAAACAGATAGATGAAGAGCGCGACCGAAATGCCCCCCGAAATCCACAACATCGCTTTCCCCTTTTGTTTTGCTTGCGCGGAAAACCCGCGGCACCGTCAACGTCGCCGGCCCGCACCGCTGCGGCGGCGCTTCAGGCCGGACGACGGCCACCCCATGCTCGGCGGGAGAATGGGATGCGACAGTGTAGGAATCCGCGCATCAAAGCGGTGTTCAATTTCCTTTCGTGAAGTAAAAAACCTGTAAAAACGCGAAGCGTGCATTTCATGGGTGACATCGGGCGATGCGCGCCGCTTTTATGTGATTTTTTCAAGCGCGCCGTCAGTCTATACACCGTATCTCCATCGCCATTCCTAGAATGGGCGCCATGTTCCAGACGGGATCTCCGTAACGCGGGCTGTGATGCGGCGCGGGGATGAATGCATGAAATCGCCCAGATCCGAAGCCATCTCGATCACGCTTGCGCACCTTCTCCCTTCGCGGCCGGCCGCATCCGGCCAGCGCATCGCGCCGCGGCCGCGCAGGCGCATCTCGGACTACCCGGTGCTGCTGTCGATCCGGGTCGAGACCGGGAACCTGGCCGCGGCGCGCCGCACGCTGCACGACGCGCTCGGCCCCGCGCTGAGCATCTACACGGCGGAGATCAATCGCCAGACCGGCCGCGCGTGCCTGCAGGTCGAGCTTGCGAGGTCGCTCGTGTCGCAGGTCATGTCGTCGGTCATCCGGCTGCTGCCCGAGGCCGAGCTGGGCGAGATCCGCCCGTCGCGGCGTTAGCCGGCGCGCGGAACGCCGGCGTCGCGCGCGCCGCGCATCACGCGCGGCACTTTTTTTACCGGTTCAGACGCGCGCCATCGGCGCGATGCGGAGCGGCCCGGATTCGACCGGACCGCGCCGACGCCGATCGCGCGCGTCATTCGTAGCACGCCCGTTGATACGGGTCTTTCCAGGAAGTCCAACAATGAAAAAAGAAGTCGTCGGCGCCCTCTCGGTCGCCGTGCTCAGCGTCACCGCACACGCACAAAGCAGCGTCACCCTCTACGGGATGCTGGATGCCGGCATCGCGTACGTGAACAACCAGTCGGGCAAGAGCGTCTGGCAGCAAGGCAGCGGACTGCTGTCGAACACGGTGTTCGGCCTGAACGGCGCGGAAGATCTCGGTGGCGGCCTGCACGCGATCTTCCGCCTCGAGAGCGGATTCAACCTGAACAACGGCACGCAGTCCTACAAGGATTCGATGTTCGGCCGCCGCGCGTACGTCGGCCTGCAGGACGACCGTTACGGCACGCTGACCCTCGGCCGGCAATACGACGCCGTCGTCGACTATCTCGGCCCGCTCGCGATGTCGAACAACGGCGACGGCAACAACCTTGCCGCGCACCCGTTCGACAACGACAACGTCGACGATTCGTTCTACATCAACAATGCGGTCAAGTACACGAGCCCGACGATCGCCGGGTTTCAGTTCGCCGGCCTGTACGGCTTCAGCAACCAGCCCGGCTTTGCGAACAACCGCGCGTACAGCGCCGGCCTGTCGTATGCGAACGGTCCGGTCAACTTCGGCGCCGCGTACCTGCAGCTCAATCGCGGCGGCCTGACCACGGGCGGCGCACTGTCGACCAACGACAACGCGAACTTTCCGTCGGCCCGCCAGCGCGTGATGGGCGCGGGCGGCAGCTACGCGTTCGACCGGCTGACGGTCGGCGCGCTGTGGACGCATTCGATGTTCGACCGGACGGCCGCCTCGTCGCTGCCGGGCGCGCTGAACGCGCTGCGCTTCGACAACTACGAAGTCAACGCCCGTTATGCGCTGAATTCCGCAGTGTCGTTCGCCGGCGCCTATACGTTTACCGACGGCCGCTTCGACGACGCCGCCGGCAGCCATCGCCCGAAATGGCATCAGGTATCGCTGATGGCCGACTACGCGCTGAGCAAGCGCACCGACGTGTACGCGGAAACGGTGTACCAGCACCAGTCCGGCGTTGCATCGGGCACGACGCTCGGAGTCGCGAGCATCAACGGGCTGGGCGCGTCGTCGACGAACACGCAGGTCGCGGCGACCGTCGGCATGCGGCACCGGTTCTGACGGCTTACACCACGTTCGGGCGGGCGGACGGGAAGCCGCCCGCCTCGCCCTTCGACAACGCCGCGCCGCTCAATGCAGGTCGGCCTTGAACCGCGTCCACAGCCGCCCTTGCAGACGGCTGAGCGCCGGCGCCTCCGCCAGCGGCGTAAACAGCGTCTTGCGCGTCGCCTCGTCCGGATAGATCGTCGGGTTCGCGACCAGCTTCGGATCCATGTCCTTCAGCGCATCCCGGTTCGCGTTCGCATAGCGTTTCGCGTTGGAAATCTTCGCAACGACATCGGGCCGGAGAATGTAGTCGATGAACCGGTGCGCATTGTCCGGATGCCGGGCAGACTTCGGAATCGCCATGCTGTCGAACCACATCAGCGTGCCGATGCTCGGAATGTCGTAGACGATGTCGCGCTTGCCGTTCAGCTCCTTCGCCTTGTCCGCGGCGAGACTCACCGCGCCGGAATAGCCGACCAGCACGCACAGCTCGCCGTCGATCAGTTCGTGCGCATCGGACGAATTGAAGAACACGCCGATCGACGGCCGCACCTTCATCAGCATCGTCTCCGCCGCCGTATAGTCAGCGGCCGATGCATGCACAGGATCGCGCCCGATGTAGCGCAGCGCGAGCGGCAGCACCATGCTCGCCGCATCCGGCAAGCCGATCCTGCACTTCGCGGCAATGCGCGACGCGATCGCCGGGTCGAACACGAGATCCAGGCTGTTCTTCGGCAGATCCTTGCCGAGGATCGCCACGATCTTCGCGCGATCGTAGCCGACGCCCACGGTGCCCCACATGTACGGCACCCCGTAGCGGTTGCCGGGGTCCGACTGCGCGGCGAGCTTCAGCACCGCGGGATCGAGATGCACGAGGTTCGGCAGCCGGCGCTTGTCCAGCTCGCGATACGCACCGGCCTGGATCTGCCGCGCCATGAAATCGTTCGTCGGCCACACGAGGTCATACCCGCTGTCGCCCGTCATCAGCTTCGCCTGCAGCGTCTCGTCGCTGTCGTAGGTGTCGTAGCGCACCTTGATGCCCGTTTCCTTCTCGAACGTGCTCAGCGTGTCCGGCGCGAAGTAGTCGCTCCAGTTGTACAGGTTGAGCACCTTCTCTTCCGCCGCCGACGCGTGCTGCACGATCAGGCACACGCCGGCCGCGAGCGCGGCCAGCATGCGAATCGTGATCTTCATGTCGTTATCCTCATCGGCAGCACGACGCGACGCCGTCGCTCGTCAGCAGGGCCCGGTACATCTCCGGGCGACGATCGCGGAAGCATCCCCACGACTGCCGCTCATCGCGAATCGCGTCGAGATCGAACGTGTGCAGCAGGATGGTTTCGTCCGTGCGGTTCGCTTCCGCCACTTTCGCGCCGGTGGGGTCGGCGATGAAGCTGGAGCCGTAGAACTCGCTGGTGAGCCCCGGTTGCAGGTCGTTGCCGTTGCCTGCGCCGGTTTCGCGGCCGATCCGGTTGGCCGCCACGAGCGGCACCAGGTTCGCCGCCGCATGCCCCTGCATCGTGCGCTGCCAGTGGCCGGCCGAATCGAAATCGCGGCTGAACGGCTCGGAGCCGATGATGGTCGGGAAGCACAGCAGCTCCGCGCCCATCAGCGCCAGGCTGCGCGCGGTTTCCGGATACCACTGGTCCCAGCAGATGCCGATGCCGATCCTGCCGAAGCGCGTGTCCCACACCCGGAAGCCGGTGTCGCCCGGCGTGAAGTAAAACTTCTCCGTATAGCCCGGGCCGTCGGGGATGTGCGTCTTCCGGTACACGCCCAGCACGCGGCCGTCGGCATCGGCCACCGCGATCGAGTTGTACGCGGCGTTGCCCGCACGCTCGAAGAAGCCGATCGGCAGCACGACGCCGAGCTCGCCCGCCAGCTTCGCGAAATGCGCGATCCGCGCATTGCCGGCGAACGGTTCCGCGAGCCGCAGATGGCGCACGTTCTGGTCGATGCAGAAATACGGCATCATGAAAAGCTCCGGGCACACGACGACCTGCGCACCTTGCCGCGCCGCATCGCGAATGAGCCGCTCGGCGGTGGCCATGTTGTCTTCGAAGGTCCAGCTTCCGGACGCCATTTGCACCGCGGCGACGGTGATCGATCGGGATGTCATCGGTTCGTTCTCCTGTGGGATGCGTCGTGGCTCATGCGCGTGCGGGCGCGACGGCCGGCTGCTGCTGCGTCGAGCAATGAACGCTGCCGCCGCCCATCGACCACGCGGTGATCGGCAGCAGCTCGACGCGCCGCCCGGGGAACGCCTGCTCGAACACCGCCCGCGCGGCGGCATCCTGCTCGACGCCGAACGCCGTCGAGATTACCGCGCCGTTGACGAGGATGTAGTTCGCGTAGCAATCGCAATAGCGCTCGGAGCCGTAGCGGTCGGTCACGATCGGCGACGGCAGGTCGAGCAGCTCGAAACGGCGTCCGGCCGCGTCGCTCGCAAGTTCCAGCGCGCGGCGGTTTTCCCGCATCACGCGGTAGTAGTCGCCCTGCCCGGGGCTCGCCGTCTGGCACAGCATCTTCCCGGGCGCGATGAACGACGCGATGCCGTCGACGTGCCCGTTGGTCTCCACTTCGTCGGGATTGCCCGGCAGCCAGACGATCTTCGCCACGCCGAGCATGCGGCGCAGTTCCGCCTCGATCTCGGCGCGGCTCAGGTGCGGATTGCGGTTCGGGTGCAGCAGGCAGCTTTCGGTCGTCACGAGCGTCCCCTGCCCGTCCACGTAGAACGCGCCGCCTTCCAGCACCATGTGCGAATTGAAGATCCGCGCACCTGCCGCGCGCGCGATGTCCTGGCCCAGTTGCTGGCAGCCGTCGTAGGGCTGGTACTTCTCGCCCCAGCAGTTGAAGCGGAACACCGCGGCCCCAAGCTGGCCGCGTTCGCCTTGCAGGAAGATCGGCCCGCAATCGCGCAGCCAGTTGTCCTCGGCGGCGACGGGAAACACCTCGACGCTGCTGCCGACCCGCTCGCGCGCCGCATCGGCGAGGTCCGCGTGCGCGGCCACGATGCAGCGCTGATAACGCGCGATGGTCTGCGCGACCAGCGCGAACTCCCGGCACACCTGCTCGTAGAAATCGCCCCACAGCGCCTCGCGGTCCCGCAGCACGGGCCAGCCGAGCCAGGTGGCGTCCATGCGCTCCCATTCGGCCGGCATGCGGTAACCGGATTGACGGGCGTCGAAACGGCTCATCGGTCTGTCTCCTCGTGGATGGATGACCCCATTGTGCTAGCATCGAAACCTGATGAAAATTGATCTTTCCTGTATCAATCAATCTATTTCTTTCATATCTCCATGCAACGCATCCCGTCGTTGAAGCTGCTGATCGGTTTCGAGGCAGCCGCGCGCCTCGGCAATTTCTCGCGCGCGGCCGACGAGCTGCACCTGTCGCAGTCGGCGATCAGCCATCAGATCCAGCAGCTCGAGGAACAGTTGGGGCAACCGCTGTTTCGCCGGGTCGGCCGCGGCGTGGAACTGACGGTCGGCGGCGACGTGCTGCTGCGCACCGTGCAGCGCTCGCTCGACACGCTGCGCAGCGGGCTCGGGCGCATCGGCACCTACCTGACGCCCGGCCTCGTCGTGATCGTCTGCCCCGCGCCGCTGCTGCACGGCTGGCTGCAGCCGCGTCTCGCGCGGATGCGGCAGGACATTCCCGAGCTGTGCCCGCTGCTGTCGACCGACGAAACTGCGCGCTACGTCGACGAGATCGACGTCGACATCACGATCGGGCAGCGCCCGCTCATGCAGCCCGGGCTGCTCGAAATACCGTTCCTGCAGGACGAGCGCGTGACCGTGTGCGCGCCCGAGCTGGCGGCGCGGCTCGACGCGCTGCCGCTCGATCGGCATCCCCTGCATGCGGGGCTCGTCTGTCTCGAGGAAGACATCGTCCGCGAAGCGTCGGCGGCGATCCTGCGCGAGCAGCTCGCCACGTTCGAGGTGAAGACGATCCATGACGACCAGCGCCTCGCGCTCGACGCCGCGCTGCGCGGGCACGGCATCGCGTGCCTGCCGAGCCTGCTCGTCGAGGACAGCGTCAAGCAGGGATCCTTGAAGGTCCTGGCCGGCTATCCGCGCCTGCCCGGCGCGTCGTGGTGGATTTCGCGGGTAGCCGGGACGCCGCGCTCGCAGACGGTGGCCGACGTGTTCGGCTGGCTGTGCCGGCAGGGCAATCGCGACGGTCAGGACGGCGCATAGGACGCGATCCCGAAATCATGGCTTGCGCGTTCCCGGGTTCACGGGTCCGGCGCAGGGTGCCATCGGCCATGAATGACGTAAATTTCCACGTATTGCGCCAATCGATCAGGTTTTTTCATATCCCGGCAGGGGCACGTCAGCCGCCGCCTGCGCGATCCCCCGCATGGACGCGCGCCGCATTAACGGGGATCATTCACGGTGAATCGGGCGGACGGCGCCGCAAACCCGGTACACTCCGCCCGGGCTCGCGCACCGGCCCGGCATGCGGGGCCTGCGGCCGCCGCCTCTTGAACAGCGATGCAATGACCACACCGATCTATCAGGAAATCAAGGATTTCATCCTGGCGCGGATCCACGCCGGCGAATGGGCGGAGGGCGACCAGGTGCCGTCGGAGAACGAACTCGCGCGCGAATTCAACGTCGCGCGGATGACCGTCAACCGCGCGCTGCGCGAGCTGACCGCCGAGCAGGTGCTGACGCGCACGCGCGGCTCCGGCACCTTCGTCGCGACGCCGAAATACGAGTCGACGCTCGTCGCGATCCGCAGCATCTCGGACGAGGTCGCCGCGCGCGGCCATGGCTATCGCGCGCAGGTGCTGCTGGTCGGCGCGACGGTCGCCGATGCGAAGCTCGGCGACGAAATGCAGCTCGACGCCGGCAAGCCGATCTTCCATTCGCGCGTGCTGCACTTCGAGAACGACACGCCCGTGCAGCTCGAGGAGCGCTGGGTCAATCCGGCCTGCGCGCCCGACTACGCGCTGCAGGACTTCACGACGACCACGCCGAACCAGTACCTGACGCGCGTCGCGCCGCTGCAGCGCGTCGAATACCGGATCGAGGCCGCGATGCCCGATGCGGAAACGCGCCGCCTGCTGACGATGGACGAGCGCGAGCCGTGCCTGATGCTGCATCGGCGCACATGGTCGCAAGGCGTCGTCGCGTCGACGGTCAATCTGTGGCATCCGGGCAGCCGGTATCGCTTCACCGGGCATTTCTGACGCGGGCCCAAGCCCGCCCGCTCGCGCCCCATCGCTCGATCCCGGCCACTGCCTGCCGCAATCCGTGCTCTTGCGCCATGCGCCGGCCCAGTTCGGCGGCGCGCGCCTTCGTGTCGTCACGCTGCGCAAACGCGATGCCTTGCGCAAGCTCGGCGGCCTGCAGCCGCTTGCCCGCCACCGGCGCGCCGGCCACGCCGAGCCGCTGAAGCCGGTTCGCCCAGAAGAACTGGTCGCCCGCGAACGGCACCACCACCGACGGCACGCCCGCGCACGCCGCCGAGTGCGTGGTGCCCGATCCGCCGTGATGAATCACCATCGACGTGCGCGGAAACAGCCAGCGATGCGGCGTGTCGCCGACGACGAACACGTGCTTCGGCAGCGCGGACGCGTCGATCCCGCTCCACCCCGGATAGAACAGCGCGCGGTGGCCGTCGAGCGCGGTCACCAGTGCCTCCGTCAGCGCCGCGCGATCGAAGCCCGCCATGCTGCCGAAGCCGACGTAGACCGGCGGCTCGCCCGCGGCGAGAAACGCGTCGAGCGACGGCGGCGGCGTCCACGCCGGATCGTCGACGCTCCATTGCCCGCACGCGCACGCGTTATCCGGCCAGTCGGCGGGGCCGGACAGCAGCGCCGGCGACACGCCGTACAGCATCGGATGCCCGCTCCAGACGCGCTTGCGCGGCGGCAACCCGCAGACGCTCGCGCGCGCCGCGTTGGTCGCGCGCCGGAACGCCTGCCACAGCAGCGCATTCACGAGCCGGTGGCTCGCGCGGTTGAGCCAGCGCGGCAGCTTGTCCGGCGGCAGGAACGGCGACGGGAAGCCGGCGGTGGGCGTGATCGGAATGAGCCCTGCGCCGATCGCGGGAACGCCGCGATACTCGGCGACCGACAGGCCGACGAACGCCGCGAGCCCCGACACGACGATCGCGTCGCAGCCCGCCGACGCGTCGGCGACTTCGCGCATCCACGCGGCGGTGTTCGCATTCGCGATCGACGCGAGCGCCTTCGACGTGTCGTTGAAGCCGCCGCGACCGTTCACCGCATCGGACAACGCCTCGCCCGGCGCGAGCGCGCGGCGGATGTCGCCCGACAGCGCGGCCGACGGCACGCCGAGCGCAGCGGCCGAGCCGAGCGTCGCGGCGTCGGCGAGCAGCCGCACCTCGTGGCCGGCGTCGAGCAGCGCACGGCCGAGCGCCGCGAGCGGGCGCGTATCGCCCTCGGTGCCGTAGGTGACGATGACGAGCTTCATGCGTGAACCCCTTGTCCGCGACGCGCCGGAATGGCGCCTTAAAAGTGTACGTCGTATACTAATGCAATCCGTTCACTTTCCGTAAAGACCTTCGCCATGACCTCCATCGCCGATGATCCGGGCCGCCGCGCGCGCAAGCGCATCCAGATGCTCGCGCATCTCGCCGCGACCGCCGCGCGCCTGTTCGACGCGCACGGCTACGAAGCGGTCACGATGGAGCAGATCGCGACGGAGGCCGACGTCGCGAAGCGCACGCTGTACAACCACTTTCCGACGAAGGAAGCGGTGCTCGCGCACTGGCTCGAAGGCGAACTGGAACGCGACCTCGCGCATCTGCAACGCGACGTCGCGCGACGCAAGACCTTCGCATCGCGCATCGCGTGCGTGCTCGATGCGTCTGCGGCATGGTGCGAGCAGCATCCGGTCTATCTGCTCGCGTACCTGCGGCATCGCTTCCTGAGCATCGGCGTAGCGGAAGCGGAAAGCGGCAGCGACATCGTGCTCGTGTGGACACAGCTGATCGTCGCCGGCCAGCAGGCCGGCGAACTGAACGGCACGCTCTGCGCCGATCAGCTCGCGACGTGGTTCCATCACCTGTATCTCGCGGCGATGCTGCGCTGGCTGAACGTGCCGGGGCTGTCGCTGAAGCGCGAGTTCCAGGCGGTCGCCCGGCTGTTCATCGAAGGCGCGGAAGCAAAAGCGTAAGCGGCGCGGCAACACTGCCGATGTACGGCAACCGTAAGCCAGCGTAGCCGTTGCGATACACCCCATGCCAAATTTTCCGCGCAGCAGTATGCTGATGACGTACGGCTGCGCACAGTGCACCGGGCCCACCCTTCAGGCGCACGTTGCCGCGCCGCCGTCGCGATCGCAAACCTGTTTGCAAGGAGGATTCGTGATGGCCGCCACGCATCATTTCCACCTCGAACTACGGCACGCCAGCGTGCCGACCTACTTCGTCAGCTACCTGTTTCCCGCCCTGCTGTTCGTCTACGAACTGTTGCGCGTCGGCCAGTGGATCCGCGATCACGGGATGCACTTCGCCGGTTTCAAGGAGATGGGCTACGAATACCTGCTGATGCTGCTGTTCGTCGGACTGCAGATCGTCATCGAAGCGCTGTACCTGCTCGGCGCGGCGATGCGCAAGGACCGCGATTTCGAGCATCGGCTGCCGAACGTGATCCTCGGCATCGGCTGTTCGATCGCGCTGCTCGCGATCGATCTCGCGATTCAGCTCGCGTTCTGATCGCCCGCTGCCCGCCGCAGGAACGGGCGCACAAGCGCCCTGGCGGTGCGGCACGCGCCCGCATTCCTGCAACGCTCCGGCCACGGGCAGGACCTAACGGGCCGGGCGCGAAATCACCAGGATCGACAACGCCGCATCCGGATCGTCGATCATGCCGGTTGCGGGAAGCGCCGCACCGTCGCGCGCGGTAAGGCCACATACCAGCGATATCAGCGGTTGTCCGCCCATCCAGTCGGGGCTCGGCTGCGACAGGCTCACTTTCACAGGCGTTCGGTTCATGAAGGAAACGGGTACGACGTATCGCTGAACCAGAATCTGGCCGGCACCCGCCTCCATTGCGCGCAGCCGTTGCGTCACGCGCGCGACGTCGCCGCAGTGCTGCTCGACCAGACGGGCAAAGCGCGCACTCGTCACCTCTTCCAGACTGAACTGCGGCAGCGCCTGATAGCGGATCGTCAATGCGCCCGTCGAATCGGGCGGTGTCGGAATGACCCAGGAGTACGACACAAATCCTTCCCAATCGCGGCCATCGTCCAGCTTCATGCCCAGTTGCGGCTTGATGCGGGCAAGCTTCGCGGGATCGCTCGCTTCACTCGGCAGCGTATCCAGGCCCGCCGCCCTGACATCACCGGTCATATCCTTGCCGAGAAAAAACGCGCGCCGCTCGGTGACGAGCGGAACCGCCTTTCCGTCGAAGGCCACCGTCAGATCGGCAAAACGCTTGTCGTCATGCTCCTCACCGGCGCCGAGGCGATGAAACAAAGGCGTGTACGCGTAATAGCCGCTCGTCGCCCAGGCATGCGTTTCATTGCGCAAGCGCGCCGAAACGGTGACCGTTTTCCTGTCCAGCGACACATCGATATCGGATGGCCGGACGTTGCGCTGCATCGCGCCGATCGTCAGCGGCACCGCATCCTCGAACTCGAATGCAGATGCGCCAGTCGCCGCCATCATCGCAACCGCCCCAATGAGCAATCGTTTCGCGTGCTTCATTCTTTGCAATGTCGTTGTATTTTTTCTGCTCACACGCCATGTCGCGTCAGAAAATCCTTCACCGCGTCGAGCACGTCGGCCGTGCGCTCGCGGTGCGGCACGTGTCCGCATTCCTTCAGCATCATGACGGACGACGGGCCGGCCGCGCGCGACGCGATGCGGTTCGGGTGCACGGACGAGCCGTATTCGTCCTGCGAACCGTGGATCGCCAGCGTCGGGCAGCGCACGTGCGGCAGCACGTCGTCGAGGCTCCAGTCGCGGAACGACTCCGACAGCCACGTATCGATCCACGCGCGCAGCACCCATTCGGCCTTGTCGCCGTGATAGCGCGCGAGGCGGTCGAGCTGGCCGGGCTCGGCGAACTGGCGTTCAGACGCTCGAATGCCCGCCAGCGTGCGTTCCTCGACGAACGCCTGCGCCGCGATGGTCACGAGCGCGCGGCATCGGTCGGGATAGGCCGCCGCGCACCCCACCGCCATCCCGCCGCCGACGCTGTGGCCGAACGCGACGAACGACGCGACGCCGAGCTGCTCGCGCAGCGCGCGAAATGCGTGGTCCGCCTCGTCGCGCACGAACGTCGCGGTCAAACGCGCCGGATGCGGATCGGACCGCCCGAAGCCGAGCCGGTCGTATGCGATCACGTCGCGCCGCGTCGCCTGCGCGAGCTGCTCCGGAAAGTCCCGCCACAGCCCGACGCTGCCGAGCGAATCGTGCAGCAGCACGATCGGGCACGCGGCCGCATCGGCCGCCGGCGCGCCGCGCCAGCGTTTCGCGAAGAGACGCCCTTGCGGCGTCTCGATCCAGGTCTCCTCGTGTGCGGTATGCGTCATGTCGATTGTCGTTTGCGTGAAAGCGGCCGGACCCGCCCGGCCGCGCCGGATGCCGGCCATGTTGGCGCGGCGATGCGCATCGCGTCAAGCGTGCGCGCCGGCCAGGGTCTGTTCACGCTCATGCGTGAACAGACCCTACTCCTGCTGCGGCGGCAGGTACGCGATCTTCGCCTCGTCGTACAGCCGGTAGATCAGCGCCTGCATCGCGCGGATGTCCTCCGATTCGTCGAGCATCCGCATGCTCATGATGATCGGCGACACGAGGTTCGGATCGTCGAGCGGCTTGTAGCTGACGTCGTCGCGTTTCAGCCCGTACACGCTGTGCGGCACGACCGACACGCCCTCGCCCATCGCAACGAGGCCGAGCGCGATCTGCAGCTCGCGCGTCTCGTAGATGCGCCGCGGCTTCAGCGCGCGGTCGTGGAACGCGGCCAGCACCTGGTCCGCGTAGCTCGGCCGGGGCGCCTTCGGGAAGATGATCAGCGTGTCGTTGACGAGGTCGTGCAGCGACAGCACCTCCTTCGCGCTTTCGAGTGGATGGCCGAGCGGCAGCGCGACGATCATCCGCTCCTCGCGCAGCACGACGCGCCGCACGCTCGGGTCTTCGTGACGGATCCGGCCGAACCCGACATCGATCCGCCCCTCCTTCAGCGCCTTGATCTGGTCCATCGTCGACATCTCGTGCAGGCTCAGCTCGACGGCCGGGTATTCGTCGCGATAGCGCCGGATGATCTTCGGCAGCATCCCGTACAGCGTCGAGCCGACGAAGCCGATCGACAGGCTGCGCTCGATCTTGCCGACGCGCTTGGTCATCGATTCCAGCTCGGCCGTCTGCGCGAGCAGCTGCACCGCGTGCGAATAAAAGAAGCGCCCGGCATCGGTCAGCTTCAGCGGCCGCGCGTTGCGCTCGAACAGCGGCACGCCGAGCATCTCCTCGAGCTGCTGGATCTGGCGGCTCAGCGGCGGCTGCGCGATGTGCAGCCGCTCCGCCGCCCGCGTGAAATTCCGTTCCTCGGCCACCGCGACGAAGTAACGAAGGTGCCGCAACTCCATTTCAATACCTCTTGGATATGAAACTGATACTAAATCAGTGTTGGACGACGCATTTCGCGCGCAACTATCCTTCAACTGCCTGCTCGGAACCCCACAACTATACCCCCAGGGCATCAACGCTCCAATCGGTCCGGGTCGGCGAAAGTCAGAGGAAATGCGCGCATCCCGCCGGATCGCGGCCCATCAGAGCCAGGAGAAGACCATGACCCACAGTGACATCGAAGCCCTCGTCGAAGGGTTCATCGTCGGCGCCGCGCGCGGCGAAGCCGATCCCCGCATCCGGCAGGTCGTGGTCCGCCTGACCGCCGACCTGTTCAAGGCGATCGAGGACCTCGACCTGACGCCGTCCGAGGTGTGGAAAGGCATCGAATACCTGTCCGAAGCCGGCGCGACGCAGGAGCTCGGCCTGCTCGCCGCGGGCCTCGGCCTCGAGCGCTTCCTCGACATCCGCATGGACGAGGCCGACGCGCGGGCCGGCCTGACGGGCGGCACGCCGCGCACGATCGAAGGCCCGCTGTACGTGGCCGGCGCGCCGGCGAGCATCGGCTTCGCGCGCCTCGACGACGGCGCGAACGAAGCGGACGGCGACGTGCTGTTCATGCAGGGCACCGTGTACGGCGAGCACGGCGCGCCGCTCGCGGGCGCGAAGGTCGAGGTCTGGCACGCGAACCTGCTGGGCAACTACTCGTTCTTCGACAGGACGCAAAGCGCGTTCAACCTGCGCCGCACGATCGTCACCGACGCGCAGGGCCGCTACCGCTTCCGCAGCATCGTGCCGGTCGGCTACGGCTGCCCGCCCGACGGCGCCACGCAGCGCCTGCTCGACCGGCTCGGCCGCCACGGCCGCCGCCCCGCGCACATCCACTTCTTCGTGTCCGCGCCCGGCCATCGCAAGCTGACCACGCAGATCAACATCGACGGCGATGCGTACCTGTGGGACGACTTCGCGTTCGCGAGCCGCGACGGCCTCGTGCCGACCATCGAGCGCGTGAGCGCGCCGGCCGAACTCGCGCGCCACGACGTCGACCGGCCGTTCGCGTCGATCGATTTCGATTTCCGGCTGCACGGCGAGCACGCCGCCGCGCCGGACGCCGAAGTGACGCGCGTGCGCGCCGCCGCCTGACCCGCTTCGATGGCGCGCGCCGGGAACGCGCGCGCCGAGCCTGACCGCTTTGCATGGGACCGCAGCCCGTGCCGCGGCCAATATGGAGACACCCGATGATCCCGATCTACCCGAAACGCGCACCCGCCGTGCGCACGCTCGACGACTTCCTCATCGAGGACAAGGCGCGCGGCGACTATCGCCTGCATCGCAGCGCCTTCACCGACGAAGCGCTGTTCGAGCTGGAAATGAAGCACATCTTCGAAGGCAACTGGATCTACCTCGCGCACGAGAGCCAGATTCCGAACGTCAACGATTACTACACGACCCACATCGGCCGCCAGCCGGTCTTCATCGCGCGCAACCGCCAGGGTGAGCTGAACGCGTTCGTCAACGCCTGCACGCACCGCGGCGCGATGCTGTGCCGCCACAAGCGCGGCAACAAGGCGACCTATACGTGCCCGTTCCACGGCTGGACCTTCAACAACAGCGGCAAGCTGCTGAAAGTGAAGGACCCGGAAGACGCCGGCTATCCGGAGTGCTTCAACAAGGAAGGCTCGCACGATCTGAAAAAGGTCGCGCGCTTCGAAAGCTATCGCGGCTTCCTGTTCGGCAGCCTGAACCCCGACGTGCCGCCGTTGCAGGACCACCTCGGCGAAGCCGCGCGGATCATCGACATGATCGTCGACCAGTCCGCCGACGGGCTCGAAGTGCTGCGCGGCGCGTCGACCTATACGTATGAAGGCAACTGGAAGCTGACCGCCGAGAACGGGGCGGACGGCTACCACGTGTCGGCCGTGCACTGGAACTACGCGGCGACGACGAACCATCGCAAAGAGCAGAACGCGCGCGAGGACACGATCCGCGCGATGGACGCCGGCAGCTGGGGCCGTCAGGGCGGCGGCTTCTACGCGTTCGAACGCGGCCACATGCTGCTGTGGACGCGCTGGTCGAACCCGGAGGACCGCCCGAACTTCAACCGCCGCGACGAATTCGCCGCGCGCTGCGGCAGCGAGCGCGCCGACTGGATGATCCAGCACTCGCGGAACCTGTGCCTGTACCCGAACGTGTACCTGATGGACCAGTTCGGCTCGCAGATCCGCGTGCTGCGCCCGCTGTCGGTGAACCGCACCGAAGTGACGATCTACTGCATCGCGCCGAAGGGCGAGGACGCCGACGCGCGCGCGCGCCGCATTCGCCAGTACGAAGACTTCTTCAACGTCAGCGGGATGGCGACGCCCGACGATCTCGAGGAATTCCGCGCGTGCCAGCAAGGCTACGCGGGCAGCGCGGTCGCGTGGAACGACATGTGCCGCGGCTCGACGCACTGGATCGACGGCCCGGACGACGCCGCGCGCAAGATCGGCCTGACCCCGGTGATGAGCGGCGTGAAGACGGAAGACGAAGGGCTCTACACGGTGCAGCACCGCTACTGGGCCGACACGATGAGACTCGCCCTCGAAGCCGAAAGGAGCCACGTATGAACCCGATTTCGATCGCCGACGTCCAGGCGTTCCTGTACCGCGAAAGCCGCCTGCTCGACGACGAGCAATGGGACGACTGGCTCGCCTGCTACCACCCGGACGCGCAGTTCTGGATGCCGTCGTGGGACGACGACGACGCGCTCGTCACCGACCCGCAGCGCGAGATCTCGCTGATCTATTACCCGAGCCGGCAAGGCCTCGAGGATCGCGTGTTCCGCATCAAGACCGAGCGCTCGAGCGCGACGATGCCCGACACGCGCACAAGCCACAACATCGCGAACGTCGAGCTGGAAAAGCACGAAGACGGCGTCTGCACGGTGCGCTTCAACTGGCACACGCTGAGCTTTCGCTACAAGACCGTGTCGACCTATTTCGGCATGTCGCGCTACGTGATCGATTTCAGCGGCGCCGCGCCGCGGATCCTGAACAAGTACGTCGTGCTGAAGAACGACTACATCAACCAGGTGATCGACATCTATCACATCTGATGAGGAAGATTGCCTTTCTGGGGCCCCGAGTAAGCGCTAAAGCGCCAACTCGGGCCGACTATCAGGCATGGGACCCGAGTAAGCGCTGAAGCGCTGACTCGGGTCGACACGAGACGATCATGGAACACACCATCGCGCTTCAATTCGAAGACGGCGTGACCCGCTTCATCGCGTGCCGCGACGGCGAAAAGCTGTCCGACGCCGCGTACCGCCAGCAGATCAACATCCCGCTCGACTGCCGCGACGGCGCATGCGGCACCTGCCGCTGTCATTGCGAATCGGGCCGCTACGACCTGCCCGAGGCGAGCTACATCGAAGATGCGCTGACCGCCGACGAAGCGTCGCAAGGCTACGTGCTCGCGTGCCAGACGCGCCCGCGCGGCGACTGCGTGATCCGCGTGCCGGCGTCGTCGACCGCCTGCAAGACCGGCGCCGCGCGCCACGAAGGCACGCTCGCGGCGGTCGACCGGCTGTCGGACTCGACGATCCATTTCGCGATCGACCTCGACGCGCCCGACCAGCTCGGCTTCCTCGCCGGGCAATACGTGAACGTCGAGATTCCCGGCACGACGTCGTCGCGCTCGTATTCGTTCAGCTCGCAGCCGGGTGCGTCGCGCGTGTCGTTCATCGTGCGCAACGTGCCCGGCGGCCGGATGAGCGGCTATCTCGCGCAGGACGCCGCGCCCGGCCAGCGGATCGCGTTCTCCGGGCCGCACGGCAGCTTCTATCTGCGCGACGCGGCGCGGCCCGCGCTGTTCCTCGCGGGCGGCACCGGCATCGCGCCGTTCCTGTCGATGCTCGACGTCTGCGCGGCGCGCACGAACGCGCAGGCGGTGCGGATGGTGTACGGCGTGACGAACGACGCCGACCTCGTCGCGCTCGACCAGCTCGACGACGTCACGCGCCGCCTGCCCGGCTTCGAATACCGGACCTGCGTCGCCGACGCCGGCAGCGCGCATCCGCGCAAGGGCTACGTCACCGCGCACGTCGATCCGGCGTGGCTCAACGACGGCGACGTCGACCTCTACCTGTGCGGCCCGGTGCCGATGGTCGACGCGGTGCAGGCGTGGCTGCGCGAGTGCAGCGTGACGCCGGCCAACCTGTATTTCGAAAAATTCTCGTCGAGCAACGCCGCATGAACGCGCCCCATCCGAACCGCTTCGCGGACAAGGTCGTCGTCGTCACCGGCGCGGGCCAGGGAATCGGCCGCGGCGTCGCGCTGCGCGCCGCGCAGGAAGGCGCGGCGCTCGTGCTCGTCGACCGCGCGCCGACCGTGCGCGACGTCGCGGCCGATATTGAAAAGGAAGGCGGCCGCGCAATTGCCGTGCTCGCCGATCTGGAAACGGCCGAAGGCGCCGCGCAGATGGCGCAGGCCGCGCTCGACGCGTTCGGCCGGATCGACGTGCTGGTCAACAACGTCGGCGGCACGATCTGGGCGAAGCCGTTCGACGCGTACGAGCCGCGCCAGATCGAGGCGGAGATCCGCCGCTCGCTGTTCCCGACACTGTGGTGCTGCCACGCGGTGCTGCCGGGGATGATCGCGCGCAAGCGCGGCGCGATCGTCAACGTGTCGTCGATCGCGACGCGCAGCATCCACCGGATTCCGTACGCGGCCGCGAAAGGCGGCGTCAACGCGCTGACCGCGAGCCTCGCGTTCGAGCAGGCGCACCACGGCATCCGCGTGAACGCGGTCGCGACCGGCGGCACCGAAGCGCCGCCGCGCATCGTGCCGCGCAATACCGAGCCGCCGAGCGAACAGGAGACGCGCTGGTATCAGGCGATCGTCGACCAGACGGTCGCGTCGAGCCCGATGCATCGCTACGGCACGATCGACGAGCAGGTCGGCGCGATCCTGTTCCTCGCGTCGGACGAGGCGTCGTACATCACCGGGTCGGTGCTGCCGGTGGGGGGCGGGGACCAGGGGTGACGCCCGCTGTCCGCTTCCGCGCACAAAAAAACGGGAAGCCCGCAGGCTTCCCGTTCATTCGTTCATGCGCCGGTCGGCAGCCCCGTGCTCAGACTTCCGTCGCAAACAGCGCATCGCGCTGATCGGCGTTCAGCGTATCGAGCGGCACGCTCGTCTGCTGGTAGCAGATCATCGCGCCATAGAGTTCCGCGAGACAGTCGCTGCCGGCATCGAGCGCGTAGCCGTCCTCGCCGTCCGGAGCCGGCGGGTACACTTCGCGCCACGCATTGATCGCGGCCTCGATTCGCACGATGGACACGGCGTCGGCCGTCCGCTCGGCAGGTGATGCGCTCATGAATTCCTCTTGATTGCGCGTCCCGCGCGCCGTGATGGGTCGGGCAATATAACCGGCTTTGACCCCGGACCGAAAGATACCCGCGAAAAAAAACGGGAAGCGCGAGGCTTCCCCGCGGTTTCCCGTTTTGTCGCCGGCGTGCGGCGCTACCGCGCCGCGCGCATCACGCGGCGGTTTCCGGCGTCGACACCGGCTGCATGCTCCGCTGCCCGTCCCGGTTCGCGTCCACCCACGGCGCGATCTCCATGTCCTCGAAGCGGACGAAGCGGCTCTTGTTGATGAGCCGGTAGCCCGCCCACACCACGAGGAACAGCGGGATGCCGACGTAGGTCGCGACGACGCTCATCCAGTCGATCCTGTTCGCGAGGAACGCCTGGTAGTCCTGGCCGAGCGCGATCACGATGCACAGCACGAACGCGAACAGCGGCCCGAACGGGAACCACTTCGACTCGTACGGCAGCTGGTCGAGCGCATAGCCCTGCGCGACGTAGCCCTTGCGGAACCGGTAATGGCTGACCGCGATGCCGAGCCACGCGATGAAGCCCGTCATCCCCGACGTGTTCAGCAGCCACATGTAGACCGTCTTGTCGCCGTACAGCGAGGTCAGGAAGCACAGCGCGCCGACCGCCGTCGTCGCGTACAGCGCATTGCGCGGCACGCCGCCCGGCGACAGCTTCGCGAACAGCTTCGGCGCGCGGCCTTCGGTCGCGAGGGTGTACAGCATCCGCGTCGACGCGTACATCCCCGAGTTGCCGGCCGACAGCACCGCGGTCAGGATCACCGCATTCATCACGCCCGCCGCGAACGCGAGGCCTGCATGACGGAACACCAGCGTGAACGGGCTCACGCCGATGTCGGTCACGTCGCTCTTCAGCAGGTTCGGGTCGGTGTAAGGGACCAGCACGCCGATCACGAAGATCGCGAGCACGTAGAACAGCAGGATCCGCCAGAACACCTGGCGCACCGCGCGCGGGATCGTCGTGCGCGGGTTCTCCGATTCGCCGGCCGCGACGCCGATCAGCTCGGTGCCCTGGAACGAGAAGCCCGCGATCATCGCGACGCCCATCATCGCCGGCAGGCCGCCCGCGAACGGCGCGTCGCCGATCGTGAGGTTGCTCCAGCCGTTGTGCGGCGCGCCCTTCAGAATGCCGAAGATCATCAGCAGGCCGACGCCGATGAACGCGAGCACGGTCACGACCTTGATCAGCGCGAACCAGTATTCGGCCTCGCCGAAGCCGCGCACGGTAAGCGCGTTGAGCAGGAACATCACGGCGAGGAACGCCGCACTCCACCAGACCCCGGGCACGTCAGGGAACCAGTAGTGCATCACGAGCTGCGCGGCCACCAGTTCGACCGCGATCGTCACCGCCCAGTTGTACCAGTAGTTCCAGCCGAGCGCGAAGCCGAAGCCCTCGTCGACGTACTTCGCGCCGTAGGTCGCGAACGAGCCCGACACCGGCATGAACGCCGCCATCTCGCCGAGGCTCGTCATCAGGAAATAGACCATCAGGCCGATCAGCATGTACGCGACCATCGCGCCGCCGGGGCCGGCCTGCGAGATCGACGCGCCGGACGCGACGAACAGGCCGGTGCCGATCGAGCCGCCGATCGCGATCATCGTCAGGTGGCGCGCCTTCAGCGCGCGGTGAAGCTTGGGTGGGTTCGCGGACGAACCGGGTTGGTCGGGATTCGGAAGTGCGGACATAAAACGGACGAACGTTGAGCGGGCCGGCGCCCGTGCGAAATCGAGGCGCAATGCGCCCCCTGGCCTGCATTCGATGCAGCCCCCGGCTGCGCGTCGCGCGCCGGGGACCTGCGGCGAAGCGCGGATTCTACCTGATTCGTCAGGGGGACAGCGCACGCGGCGCACATCCGGCGCAACACGCGGCCTTTGCAGAATCAAGGAGTTGGAGGCTGCCCGCGGCCGGCACGGCCGATCGCCGCCCGATCCGAAACCGACAGAATGTCAATTAATCAGAAAATAATACAAACAGATTCCGAATAATCAGACAAAATGACGGCTTGCGAGAGGCTGATTCAAATCAGATTGCCACTGCGGGCCTGGTAAGGTAATGACAGGTAACCGGGTCGGATTGCATTTAAAGCATGAACGGATTTGACGAGATGGCAAGAATGTCAAAGTTCGCGAGATAATATGAATTATCTTGAAATAATCGTGCGGAATCATCTGAACCATGCATCTTCCGCCGCCTTACGCCCGCCAGGATGATGCAACTCCCGCTGCTGCCCGCGTTGCGCCGCCACATCTCGTCGACGGCCGCATGGATTTTGTCGCCCGCCGGCGTCATCGTCCTGGGCGTCGTCCTGCTGTTGTTCAGCTGGAGCTTGTGCGCGTCGTTCTTGATCGACACCCGCCGCGACGCCTACCGTCATGCGATCGAAAACGCCCGCAACCTGATGCTGCTCATCGAGCGCGACATCGCCCGGAATATCGAGCTGTACGATCTGTCGCTGCAGAACGTCGTCGACGGCGTCGCCGATCCGGCCGTGATGGCGCTGCCGCCGTCCATGCGTAACCGGGTGCTGTTCGACCGCGCGGCGACCGGCACTTATCTCGGCTCGATTTTCGTGATGGACCCGCAGGGCAACATCGTGATCGATTCCCGCGCGGGGCAAGCCCGGCAAGGCAACTTTGCCGACCGCGACTATTTCATCGCGCAGCGCGACGGGCCGAACCACGGCCTGTACATCAGCAAGCCTTACGCGTCCCGGCTGCGCAACGGCGCGCTGACGATCGCGCTCAGCCGCCGGATCGAACGACCCGACGGCTCGTTCGGCGGCATCGTCGTCGGCACGCTGAGCATCGACTACTTCCGCGCGCTGCTCGACGGTATCGCGGTCGGCAAGCGGGGCACCGCGGCGATCATCGAGGACAACGGCGCGCTCGTGTGCCGCCTGCCGTTCGACCCGGCCCTCGTCGGCCGCGACCTGCACACCGGACCGTTGTTCATCGCGGCGATGGCGCATCACGAAGGCGTGCTGAACGGCACGGCCGCTATCGACGGCGTGCGGCGCTACTTCGTATACCGGCACCTGACCGGCCTGCCGCTGATCGTCAACGTCGCGCCCGCCGAGGACGACATCTATGCGCCGTGGCGCGAGCGCGCGATCTGGATCGGGGTGCTGATGGCCGCCTTCACCGCGATCATCGCGGCGGGCTCGCTGCTGCTGTCGCGCGAGCTGAAGCGCCGGCAGGTCGCCGAAGCGAAGCTGTACCGCCTCGCGCATACGGACGCGCTGACCGGCCTCGACAACCGCGGCCGGTTCGACGCCGTGCTTGCGCAGGAAGCGCAGCGCGCGACCCGCAGCGGCCGGCCGCTGTCCGTGCTGTTCATCGACGTCGACCACTTCAAGTCGTTCAACGACTACTACGGCCACCAGGCGGGCGACAACGTGCTGCGCCAGGTCGCGCAGTGCGCGTTGCGCTGCCTGCGGCGCCCGAGCGATCACGTCGCGCGCTACGGCGGCGAGGAATTCGTGGTCACGCTGCCCGACACCGATGTGCGCGGCGCGGCGACCGTCGCGGAAGCGATCCGCCGCGCGATCGCCGGGCTCGACGTCGAACACGTGATGAGCCCCTACGGGCTCGTGACCGTCAGCATCGGCACCGCGACCACCACGCGCGAGCGCGCGCTGAGCGCCGCGACGCTGCTGAAGCTCGCCGACGAAGCGCTGTACGAGGCGAAATCCAGCGGGCGCAACCGCGTGTGGGACACCGCGCGAAGCCGGACCGCAGCGTGACGGGCGGCCCGCCGCCCGCATCCCGACGTGGACAGCCTGCGCGCGTTGGGCTAGCGTTACGTCTCCGATCGCAGCCGCAATATCGCGCCGGACGCCGGCCGGGCTTGGGTCGGCGCGCTCGTTCGTCACCTCGCTTTCCGTCATGACCACCCTGCCCCACACCCGGCTGCCGGCACTCATCCGCAACACGCTCCGTCCGCTGCTGGACCCGTATCGTCGTTACCGGCACGCGAAGCTGATCCACGCCGCGCGCGTCGCGCTCGCGATCCTCGTGTCGATCGGCCTGTCCACCAGCCTGCGGATTCCGCACGGCGAATGGTCGACGATCACCGTGCTGATCGTCGTCGGCGGCCTGCAGCATCACGGCAACATCCGCAAGAAGGCCGCCGAGCGCGCGCTCGGCACGTCGATCGGCGCGCTCGCCGGGCTGCTGCTGATCCTGCTGCACTCGGCCGTCCATGCGCCGCTCGCGATCTACGCGGTCATGGCGATCGCCTGCGGATTCTGCGCGTATCACGCGATCGGCAAGGCCGGCTATATCGCGCTGCTGTCGGCGATCACGATGGTGATCGTCGCCGGGCACGGCGACAACGAGATCGTCGACGGCCTGTGGCGCGCGGTGAACGTGCTGGTCGGCATCATGATCGCGCTGGCGTTCTCGTTCGCGTTGCCGCTCTACGCGACCTACTCGTGGCGCTACAAGCTCGCCGACGCGCTGCGCGCCTGCGCCGCCGTGCACGCGCGGATCGTGGGCGACCGGCAGGTCAGCGACGAAGCGCACCTGAAGGAGATGGCCGCGCTCAGCGCGCTGCTCGTGCAGCTGCGTTCGCTGATGCCGTCCGTGTCGAAGGAATGCGAGATCTCGATGCAGCAGCTCGAGGCGATCCAGCGCAACCTGCGGCTCTGCATCAGCTACCTCGAGATCCTCGCGAGCGTGCTGCCGGCCCGCGACGATACGGCCGCCCGTGAATACATGCGCGTCGCGATGAAGGCGATGAACCGGAACATCCGCGACCGGCTGGTCGGCGCGAGCCGCGCGCTGAAGTTCGGCACGCCGAGCCGGCTCGGCGGCACGCGGCGGCGCCCGGACGCGCCGCACGACGCGCCGCCGCCGCAACTCTCCGGGTATGTGTCGATTTCGGCGAAGCTGGCCGGGGAAGTGGATCAGTTGCGGGAGCGGCTGCTGGATACCGCGCGGTCGTGGAATATCTGAGACCGGACTGCAGCTGCGGAGCGTTGACGTTGGCGTTGACGCACCCGTTTGGTGCATTGGCGCCTGCATGCGCCGGGCGCCGGCCGTCCGCCACCGGTCCGGCCCTTGAACTGGCGTCGAGCTGTGCGCTGCCACGGGGCCCCTCGGCGGCGCACAAGGCCGCTGCGGCAGGCCGGGCGCGGCTGCCGGCCCGAAATCACCCCTTGCCCCAAGTTCCCGGACAGCCGATACTCGCATATTCCGCGAAATACAACCCCTCCGGACTTCAATCCACGGTATTCCTATGAGCACGATTCTCGAAAGCCTCCCGACCGGCCAGAAGGTTGGTATCGCCTTCTCCGGCGGCCTGGACACCAGCGCCGCGCTGCACTGGATGAAACTCAAGGGCGCCGTCCCGTACGCGTACACGGCGAACCTCGGCCAGCCCGACGAAGACGATTACGATTCGATCCCGCAGCGCGCGATCGAGTACGGTGCGGCAGGCGCTCGACTGATCGACTGCCGGGCGCAGCTCGTGGCCGAGGGCATCGCGGCGCTGCAGAGCGGCGCGTTCCACATCACGACGGCCGGCGTCACGTACTTCAACACGACGCCGATCGGCCGCGCAGTGACGGGCACGATGCTGGTCGCCGCGATGAAGGAAGACGGCGTCAACATCTGGGGCGACGGCAGCACGTACAAGGGCAACGACATCGAGCGCTTCTACCGCTACGGCCTGCTCGTGAACCCGGACCTGAAGATCTACAAGCCGTGGCTCGACCAGACCTTCATCGACGAGCTCGGCGGCCGCGCGGAAATGTCCGAATTCATGCGCCAGGCGGGCTTCGCATACAAGATGTCGGCGGAGAAGGCGTATTCGACCGACTCGAACCTGCTCGGCGCGACGCACGAGGCGAAGGATCTGGAAAGCCTCGAGAGCGGCATCAAGATCGTGAACCCGATCATGGGCGTCGCGTTCTGGCGCGATGACGTGAAGATCGCCGCGGAAGAAGTGACGGTGCGGTTCGAGGCGGGCCAGCCGGTCGCGCTGAACGGCGTCGAGTTCAAGGACCAGGTCGAGCTGCTGCTCGAGGCGAACCGCATCGGCGGCCGTCACGGGCTCGGGATGAGCGACCAGATCGAGAACCGGATCATCGAGGCGAAGAGCCGCGGGATTTATGAAGCTCCGGGGCTCGCGCTGCTTTATATCGCTTATGAGCGTCTCGTGACCGGCATCCACAACGAAGACACGATCGAGCAGTACCGCGAGAATGGTCGTCGTCTCGGCCGCCTGCTGTATCAGGGCCGCTGGTTCGACCCGCAGGCGATCATGCTGCGTGAAACGGCGCAGCGCTGGGTCGCGCGCGCGGTCACCGGCGAAGTGAAGATCGAACTGCGTCGCGGGAACGATTATTCGATTCTCAGCACGAAGTCGCCGAACCTCACGTATCACCCGGAGCGTCTGTCGATGGAGAAGGTCGCGTCGACGTTCTCGCCGAAGGATCGGATCGGGCAGTTGACGATGCGCAATCTCGACATCACCGATACGCGCGACAAGCTGCGTGTTTATACGCAGGTCGGGCTGCTGGCTGCGGGTGAATCGTCGGCGCTGCCGCAGATCAAGAACGACGAGAAGTAAGTCGTTTCATTCGCTCGCGGGCCGTTTTGATTTATGAGGCGGCCGCGAGCGGATGGGATCGTCACCAGCCGCTCAGGCGCGGCGCCGTGAGGATGAAGACATCGTGTCTCGCGCGCTCGGCACGAATGAACTGAATCGCGGCCAGGTTGTTTTTCTCTGATGTATGAGCATCGATGGGCGGGTCGATCCCGTCCCAGATGCAATCCACTCTCGCCTCGAATCCGGGCGAGTGCCAGACTCCCCCTTCCACGCGGGCAATCACCCTACCCCGTTCTGCCGCTTGTTCGCAGACTGCGATTGCGGCGTCGGCGGTCAGTTTCATCACGATGCTTCCGTTCAATGCGGAGAAGTCGGCCGGAGAGTCGTAGCGGCGTTGATGATCGATATCCGCCATTACAAGTCAGCCGGATCCCGAGAGAGCCTGTCCGCCGCCTTGATCAAATCCGGAATTCTAAATTTCCCACTCATTTTAATAATATTATTCTTCGCTGATTCCAAATCAATCCCCGCAGCGGTGACAAATAGCGGCTTCGAACTATCTCCGCGTAGTATTTCTGCATCTTCTGGGGTTCCGAGGAATTTCGTCTTTGCAACCCCAATTACCGGAACCTTGCCGTCAAGGTGCTGCCACAACCTCATGCCGAGCCCTGGACGCTCATCGGCGCCAAGCGTCACATAGCCATCGACGACGATGCATTCAAGCGGATATTCAACATGCTTCAACAACTCGAGGATGCACGGCAACTCTCGCAAATAGAACTTACCGGGAATGTAGCTCGTCAGACCATCTACCTTAGCGGTCAGCCTCTCGATCACCACATTGCTTTCCCAAGATTCGAAAATCACACCTGCGGCACACGCGCTGTCGCCGGAGTAGCACACATCAGTAATTAAAATCACATTACCTCACGCCAATCAAAAAAAATCCTGACAATTCCGAGGCGACCGCGAGCGGCTCATAGCGTCACCGCTCAGGTGCTTTGTCCTGAGCGCGTCGAGATCATCAACGCTGGGACGATGCGCCAACTGCACCTGCCAGAACTGGTCAATCGAGAAACGATTTGTTTGCCGCTCCACCAGTGCGATCGCGTCACCGGGTTGAATGGTCCCCGGGCAAATCACGCGGTAGTACCTCATGATCCAGTTCGCCGATTTTCGAGGAGAACGGCTTATGCTACTCGGATGAGCGAGTCGCGGCGCCGGTCAACTCCACTTACGGATGAATGCAAGAGATCACCATGAACTACGTCGTCACCAAACCGCATCGAAGTGAGTATCCGAATCCCATCTGCGTCAAAAAGGGCGATCCGTTCGTCATTGGCGAGAAGTACCAAGGCCCCGAGGGCTGGGACGACTGGTTTTTCTGCACCACGCCCGGTCAGGCGGGTGGCTGGGTGCCGCTGCAAGTTATCGACAGACTCCCCGACGGCACAGGCCGTGCGCTGGAAGACTACACGGCTCGGGAACTGGATGTGGATACCGGCGAAATGCTGATCGGGTCCAGGACATTGAATGGATGGGTCTGGTGCGAACGCCTGTCTCGCGACGAAGCGGGATGGGTTCCGTTGCGGAATCTGCAGGCTGACGCGGAGTGAGAGGGGTGCCGGCGAAGTCCATCGTGTGACGTTTTGTCCGGGACTACGAGGCAACTCCAGGCACAAGGACTTCCCACGCGAGCGGAATCGCCTGCTCCAGATACCATCGCCAGTAGGCTCGACGACGCTCCATTCCGCCTTTGCCCTCCCAAATCGCACTACCCGAAGCGGCCAGCGAACCGTAGAAGCTCGCATCCCATTCGTCGGGCGGCACGTTTAGCTCGTTCTCCCCAACCAGATCGAAGTTGGTATCGTACAGAACCGTGTTGATCGCCGAGAACACTGCCATTCCGGCATATGTCGAAACATAAGCCGCCTCTCCGTGCTCGAGCAGGTCAACCACCTTCACGTGAAAGTCTCCGCATTCCTGTTGCAGCCGATCCAGCGGGTATTTTCCTGAAAGTGCCATCAAGCCTTTCGCCACCATCGCCCGTGCTTCTGCCACGACATCCCGGTAAGGATCGATCCGCTCTAGCACCTCCATCGCGCATACGATCGCGAGCCGCGCGCGGCGCAGATACCCGGCATCGACATGCTCGGCAGAGGACAATGCTTCGATGAGTTGAAGCATCTTTCTTCGCTCGGTCGCGGGGAGCTCACCATTTCGATCGATCAGGCTCGATGCGTCGGCGATCGCGGCTGCCAGTTGTCGAGGAATGGCCATATGTATCAAGTTCAGTTCGCCGGTTGCTGAAACATCACCGGCAGCTCACGTTGCAGTGCGATGACGACGAGCGCATGAATGCGATCCAGCACGTAATCGCCATTGACGTCGAGGAACGATTCGAACGCGTTCCGCGGCACGACGCCCCGCCTTGCCGCCACACTCACCTGCCACTCGGAAGCAAACGGAAGCGACGCCATCTGCCGCATGCACTCGCCGATTTCTTCGAGTTCCAGCTTCAGTCGTTTGCATACTGTAGCGACACAAGTCGTCGAAATCCGCGTATGAGCCGACTTCGACACCGTCTATTTCGTCACCGTCATCAAAGACGCAACGATAGAGTCCCATCAGCGGCTCTCTCGAAAGATGTGGCGTCGCATGGCGTCATCGATTCAGCACCAGCGGATACCATTGATGATCCGCCAGTTCGTCGGGCTGCACGCAACGCGAGAAGGTATGCCGGTCGCGAGTGGCCGAGGACACGTCGCGTGATTCGCCGGGTTCGTTCCATTCGGATTCACAATCCTCGCAGAAGACAAAGAGAGAATGACCATCCTTCTCGACAGCCACCAGGACTCTGCCCTGCCCGCAGACCGGACACGATTCGTTTACAACCGCGCAATGCACATAAGCCATGGTCAAAGCGCCCTGGACACTCACTATTTCGCAGTCCGACAAACCATCCATTCCACTCCCTGCCGATACAGCTGATTTCTCGGTTCACGCGCATACGACGCAGGGCCACTCCACCTCAACGCACCGTCGCGACCAGATTCGCGCCGATATCCGCGGCCCGCCGCTTCTCGTCGTCTCCCAATCGCTGCGCAACCCGCTCTTCGATGATCGCCGTCGCGGCGCCATACTTCCGGAATTCGGGTACGGCATCAAAACTCCTGCGAGCCCGTGCAATCCACGCGGCACCGAGCGCCCTGTCTCTCGGTACGCCATTGCCGACCAGAAACCGCATGCCGACGGCGTACTGCATGAAAGGATCCCCCAACAGGGCCACACTCAGGCACGACAGGCCATCCCAGCTGCGATCGGCAGCACCGCTCCACAGGGTCGAGGTCGCATCGGCAGGCACCAGCCATCGCGTCTCGTTGGGCGGAAGCCGCAGTTCGTCTCCCGCCGCCACGCCGCGCAACGCAAGCGCGATCTCCGACACCTCCGAGCCGCGTCCGGCAGCGCGCCGGTGCCAGTCCAGCGCGGTTGCCTCGTCGCGCCGCACACCCGCTCCGGTTTCGTACAACAACGCAAGATCGCTTTCAGCCCACTGCGACCCGGCGCTCGCCGCCTTTTCAATCCAGGCATGGGCCTCGGCCAGGTCGCGCCCCACGCCGCGACCGTAGAGATACGCGATACCCGCCATCCGCTTCGCCTCGGCGCTCTCCGGCGCGGCACGCAGCGCCCATGAAAACGCTTCGTATTCGTCGGTTCGCCCTCCCAAGCCGACCGACAGATGCCAGGCGAGCGACGCCTGGGCAGACACATCACCCTGTTCCGCCGCCCGGCGAAACCAGTACATTGCGGCATCGAAATCCACCGGCACGCCGTCGCCCAGATCGTACGCATCGCCCAGCATCGACTGATAGGTCCGCTCGCCGCGATCGGCGAGCTTCCACTGCCAATAGGCGCGTTCGTCGGCTGCAACAAGGTTGACGGCGGCTGATGCAAGCACGCGCATCGCACCGACATTGCCTTTGTCTGCGGCCATTCGGCACCAGCGCGTTGCTTCGGGTCGCCGACTCGACTTGCTGCCTTCGTCCGCATACGTGGCACACAGCCAGGCCTGTGACGCCGGGTCGCCCAGTTTCGCGCCACGCGAAAACCAGTCGAGCGCGGCCTTCGGATCGGGCCCGCCCGATTTGCCGCGCCAGTATGCATAGCCGAGCGCGGAATAAGCCTCGGGAACCTGCCGGCTCGCGAGCGCCTCCAGCCATTGAAGGCCCGTCTTGCCGGCATGGGACATCCGCTGTTCGGCCAGATAGGCGCCCAGCCACACGCCGGCGGTCGGGTCGCCGGCGTCCGCCGCAAGCTTCAGGTAGTGCAGCGCGGCTTGCTCGTCGCGTGGCACCGCGGTACCGGCCAGATACTGAAAGCCGATCCACCGTGCTGTCTCGACATTGCCGCGATCCGCGGCAAACCGGAGCCATTGCATCGCGCGCGGTCGATCCACCGGCGTGCCCTGGCCCTGCCATGCCATGTTCGCGGCCATCAATGCCGCGGCAACGCTGCCGCGCTCCGCGCCGCGGCTGGCAAGCTGAAACGCCTTGTGAAAATTCGCGGGCTCCCCTTCGCCGCGAAACGCATAACGGGCGAGATTGAGCGACGCGATCCCATAGCCTTGTGCGTCGGCCTTTTCATACCATGCCCTGGCAGCGGCGCGGTCCGGCTTCGTACCGGTGCCGTTCTCCAGCATCACGCCGAGATCGTTCTGGGCGACGACCAGCCCCGCATCCGCGGCGCCCTGCATCCAGCCAAGCGCCGCCTCGAGGTCGACCGGGCCGCCGCGACCGTCGCGATAGTCGTTCGAGAGCGCGAAACGCGCCCACGTGTCGCCGCCGATGGCCGCTTCCTGATACCAGACGCGCGCCTTGGCATCGTCCCGCGCGACGCCTGTTCCGCTTTCGTACAGTTCGCCGAGCCTGCGCTGCGCATACACGGAGCCACGCTCGGCCGCGGCCGACATCAGGCTGAAGCCTCGATGCTCGTCCCGCGGCCGGCCGATGCCCGTCAGATAGAGATTGCCCAGCGCCACCCACGCGTCGACGTTGTCCTGTGCGGCAGCCATGCGCAACCACGCCGCCCCTTTGTCGGCGTCCCGCGGCACGCCATCGCCGCGCACGAGCATCAAGCCGAGAAGGACCTGCGCACTCGCATCGCCGCCTGCCGCGCCTCGCGACAGCCAGGCCGCCGCGACAGCGGGATCGCGCGACACCCCGCGCCCGGTCAGGGCGAGCTTCCCCGCATTGGTTGCGCCGTTGACGGACCCTCCGTCGGCTGCCGCAACGAAGTACCGGTAGGCGGCGACATCGTCGACCGGCTGCCCCTGCCCGTTTGCGCTCATCTGGCCGAGCAGGTTCGCCGACTCGGCGTCGCCGTCGCGCGCCGCCGACGCGAAAAGCGCCTGCGCTCGTGCATAGTCCTGCGGCAACACGGCGCCATCGCGATAAAGATTGCCGAGCGCCCGCCGTGCCAGCACCGAACCGTCGCCCGCGGCCGACATCAGGATCGCCTCGCCCCGAGCCAGGTCCGGCCGGGCGGCGTAGCCGTACAGCATCATCTCGCCGTAAATGGCCCTGGCAGTCAGGTTGCCGGCCGCCGCTTCCTTCCTGCAGGTGTCGCGCCGCGCCTCAGGCTTGTCGAGCGGCGAAACACTCCAGGACGGGCCTCTCATCGTCAGCACGCAAGGCGTCGTGTCGTCGACGAGCGGCAGCGGAAATGCCTGCGTCGTCGCGCCATCCATACGCGGCATCAGCGGCACCGCCGGGACAGCCTCGGGCCACCCTGCCAACGCGGCAATCAACCCGACGACGCCAACCGACCGCTTCAACGCATGACGAACGCACTCGGTGGGTTGACGGCCCGCCGTCGCGCCGCCTGCCAACGCGCTGCCCCCGACAGGATCATCCACGCATGACGCTCGCGCATTCGTACGCATGCGCGGTCGATGTTCACCCGTCACCGTCATGGCTTCACGATCGTGACGTTCTTGATGACGACGTCGGTCCGCCCTTCTTCGCCGTCGAACGCCCTGCTCAGCGTGACGCCGTAATCGCTCAGCCAGGTGGCGCGGACACGGGTCGTCGTGCCGTCCTTCCCGATCTCGCTGCACGCCAGGTCGACGGCATCCCCCGTCAATGTGTGAAAGATCGTCGACGCCGGCACCGTCATTCCGACTTCACAGCGCCTCGACAATTCACCCTTGCGCGACGGCTGAGGAATGGGTATCTCGATCCGCTTTCCCTTCACCATCGGCTGGTTCGCGATCGCGATTGCCGTGTCGTCCTTCAGCGTACGGAGCATGGTCGTGTCGCTCCCCACGCTCTGGTAAAACATGTCCGCAATGCCGAAGCTCAACGTGAAGTCCGACCATGTCGTCTTTCCGGACTTGTCTTGCGACGTCACGAGCTCGGCAACGACACCGTTATTGCGCCGATTGACATAGGTATCGGTGATCAGAAAGGCGGCTTCCGGCGCCGACTTGTTCACCCACTCCGCATCCACGATCAAACGCGAAAAGGGCAACGGACGGCTGCCGTCGGGCGGCAGGCGACGCCGGATGGAATCCGGCAGGCGGCGCTCGTCGAACACGTCGTCCAGGTATGCGGCCGGATCGCCGAGCACGCTTTCGCTTGCCTGCTTGCCGCCACCGATCCTCTTGAAGAATTCGTAGGTTGCGCGCCGCCGCTGCGGCTCCGGCAGCGCGACCACTGCGTCGATGAGGAACGCGAACAACGCGCAATTATCCGATTCGTGGCCCTTCGAAAGCGATTCAGGCAACGCCACTGAATTGAGGCGCGCGTCCGCATCGAGCAATTCGGCTACGGTGTAATGCTCTTCCACGCCGGCCTGCCCAGATCGTTGCGTCAAGATGACCTCGATCATCTCCAGCGCGCTCCGGAGTCCTTTCGGTGAAAGGGTTTTCGCGAGCCCCCCAAGATCGTCTCGTCCCGGCTGCTTTATCTTGCAGTCGTCCCGAGACTCGCTTGCGACTACTTTCATCGATCGCAACATCTTCAACCGGTTCTCCGAAGAAAACGTGACGCTCCCCAGCGGATTGGGGCTAGCGTCGAGTGTGCTCAGATTTGCGCTAAATTCCGGAACTAGCGCGATCTTGATCAACCACTGCACGAGGATGCGCCCGTTTTCGGAATCCGGATCCACCTCGAGGCCCGTAACAAATGCACGAGCCCGCGCGCCAAGCTGCGCCATGGCAGCGTCCGGGATGGCAGGAGTGGACGACGCAGGCGCCGGCGACTGCGCTTGCCCGCTTTGTGCGCCGAGTCCATATGCCGTTGCCGTTGCAAGCAACAACAACGCCCCGCAGAGTCCAGCCTTGATGTTCATGTTTATTGAAATCCAATTGCATGTGAACGAACAGATCGCGCTTTCGAATGTGGCGTCTGCCTGGAAATTCAGGAATGAGGGTCCTGCATGGCGTCTTGCTCAACGCCGCCCTTGGCGGAATTCACCGGATCGGATTCGTGCGCGTGACCTGAATGACGAGCGTCCGCGTGCCGATGCCGGCGGAGACTGCCCGACACGACAACGAACCTGCCGTGGCCAGGCAAAAGAAGAACAGGCGCAGGCCCCTGGCGCCTGCGCGCCGATTCGCGTTGCGGCGTGCCATCGTCTGGTCATGCGCGCGGCTGCGTCGGCCGCGCGCCCCTCGGTTGTTTGGTCGTGTGGTTTGTTGTTGCTTTGATGCTTTTTAAACTTCTGCTGAACTCTAACGGCGCCGGACGAATTTTCTTTAGGGATGTTTACTGAAAATATTTCTTTCGGAATTCACACCCCTATAATTACCTTTTGCTTACAGCACATCACTCATGCCCCCCCTGACCGTCATCCACCTGAACGGCCCGATCAACAGCGGCAAAACAACGATCGGCGTCGCGCTCGCGCACATGCTGCCCGACGCCCGCTTCATCGACGGCGACGATCACGACGCCCCTGAGGACGCGCCATTCGACGTGCAATGGGCAATCGCACTGGAGCGCATCGTTCGCTGCATCGCGGATGAGCGCAAACGTTTTCTGGTCATCGCGTATCCGATCGGCGACGTGGAGTTCGAACGGCTGCGCGCCGCGTGCGACGCACGTTCGGCGCGTCTGTTCGTCGTGACGCTGGCGCCGCCGGAAACGGTCGCAATGTCGGACCGGGGCGAGCGCGCGCTGACGGATTGGGAGCGGGAAAGAATCGCGGAGATGTATCGCGAGGGTTACGCGTCGCGGCCGTTCAGCGATTGTCTGGTCGATACATCACGGTTGTCGGCGCAAGGGTGCGCGGCGGATATCGCACGACGCGTTGCCGCGCCGGACTGATGAACGCGGCCGAACGCACAAGCGAGGAAGGTCGTTTGCGCGCGGCCGAGGCCCGTTCATTTGAAGCCGGGGCGTGACACGCGCGCCACCGCAGCTTCCTCTTCCCCTATTTCCTCAGGCGCACGACGTAGATGCCGGGATCTTGCGCGCTGACGCTCAAGGAATAGTTCGGCGGATTCACATACGATGCGCCCTGGACCAGCGGCTTATAGACCGTAGGCCCGCCCGAGTGGTCCGCAAGCTCGATCACGGGCGGGTTCGGGTTGGGAACGATGCTGGTCGTGAAATTCAGCGTCAGTGTCGACGACGTCATCGAATGAAGATCGCCCTGGGGGACCTCGATACCATAGATATAGTCTCCGGTCGCGCCAGCCGACGACGGGTCCATCTTGCCCAGGCACACAGTCAGGTCGCTCGTGATGCCCTGCGCTGGCGTCTTGATCGTCAGCGTCGCGATGCCATCGTCAGTCGTCAGGTTGATGTTCGCGTTCGAGATGCTGCTTTTCGTGATCTGCAGCCTCTTGTAGCCGGACGTGCAGGGGGCAAGGGCTGTCGAGCTCGAGGTGGTTTGCGAGGTCGACCCGGTCGAGCTGCTGGTTGCCGAGCTTCCGCCACCGCCGTCCCCGCCGCCACATGCGGCCAGCAGTACGACCGCCCCCATCATGCTCGCCAGAGCAAGTTGTTTATTCATCATTTTCCCTCTTAATTGTTAAATACACCTAACAGACAACATCACTTCGCCTGATCGACTTGGCTTCAATCGCCCGGCGTGATCCGTGCATAAAAGCGCGGCAGCGACTCCCGCCGCACAAAGTGTCCAGACCCGAGGGAACCGGACACGATCAAACCGCCTAGAACTGTGCAGTCACCTGGAATCCAAGCGTGACACGCGCAGTCGGGAAACCGGACGGCTTGTAGACCGGCGTGCCCGCAAAGAGGTCATACGCATACGCACCGAAACGCGTGCCGACGCTGCCCTTGACGCCGATCACCGCACCGGCCAGTTGCGTGCCGACGAGCGCGATCGGCTGCGGTCCCCATACGCGGCCGTAATCCAGCCCTGCATACACCGCTTGTCCAGTCTGGCCGATCGGCATCTGCAGTTCGTTGCGCCAGTAGAGCCCGCGCGCCGCCGCCAGCATCGTTTCGCCATCGAAGCCGCGTACCGTGTAGCGGCTGCCGATCGTCAGGTCATCGATGTAGTACAGCGTGTTTCCGGTGTATTGGCCGTGGAACGTTCCCACGTAGCGGAACGGCTGCTTGCCGATCGCGAACGGCACCGACAGGTTCGCGTCGAGCACGGCCATCTTGAAGCGATAGGTCGGGCCACCGACTGCCGCCAGTGTGTCGGCCTGCGCACCGAACCCGCCTACGCCCTGACGATACGCAAGCGAGCCGTCGAACTGCGCACCGTCGAAGTAATGGCGGTCGGTCAGGCCGATTTCGATGATCGTGTTGTTGCGGCGCTGCTGCGAAATTTCCGTGTCCTCGATGAAGCTCTGGCCGAAACGGCGCGACAGCCGGAAATACCCGCCGAGCACGTCGTTCTGGCTGCGCGCGAGCACACGGGCCAGTTTGAAATCGACCGTCTTCGAATTGCCGCTTGCGACGAACGTCTGGTTCACGCCGGCAATCTGCTGATAGTAGCTGTTCGTGTACGCGGACAGCGTGGCGGTCCAGTAGCCCCATGGAATCGAATAGAAACCGTTCCAGCCGTGCGAGCCCAGGCGCTTGTCGCCGAACTCGAGGTCCTGGCTGACGCCGATATTGAAGATGTCGTTCAGGCCGAGCGGGTTGTCGATGCCGACCGACAGGTTGCCTTGCAGCTTGCCCGTGGCGCGCGTGCCGGCGTTGTCGATCGATGCGACGACCGTCCACGGCTTGCCGCGCTTCACATCGAGCACCACGTCGCTTTCACCCGGCAGGTCGGCCGGAACGATTTGCATCGAGACATCCTGGCTCGATACGCGTTTCATTTGCTCCAGACCTTGTTCGAGGTCGCGCAGGTTCAGCAGTTCGCCGTCGCCGGTCGGGAATGCGGTTTTCCATGTGCCGCGCAGCTTTTCATCGGCGAAGCGCACATGACGGATTACGCCGGGAATCAGCGAGAGTTTGAGCGCGCCGCTCGACAGGTCTTGCTCGGGGACGAGCACGCGCGTGGTGACGTAGCCGCGCGCCAGAATGGCCTGAGACAGCCCCTTGACCAGCACGTCGACGCCTTGCTTGCCGACGCATTGCCCGGCGTAGTGGCTCAGCCATTCGCGTGCGAACGCGAAGCGATCCATCGGCAGCGCGGACGCGCCTTGAGCCTTCGCTGTGTCAGGCAACGAACTTGGCACCTCGAGCGAGAAGCGGTCGATGCGGAAGCACGGCGTTTCAGTGGGAAGCGCCGGATACGCTTCGATGTGCGGCACTTCCGAGCGCACCGAGGGCGCGTGTACGGTCGCGTCGCGCTGTTGTGCGTCGCGTTGCTGCTGTGCCTGTCGGTCCTGTTCTGCGTTCGCCCTAGCGGCGGCGGCTTGGTCGGCAGGTGTCGGCGCCTGTTGGGCCTGTACCCCGAGCGATACCAAGGCTGCGATCGGCAGAGCCGCCAGCCGGTTAGTTATTTTCATTTGTTACTTATCCCTGATTCTGCCTGTGTACTGGATGTTTCATCAGCCTGGCGCCCCACCGAAACACTTATTCTCCCTTTATTTTCTTGAGAAAATCCGGGGCGATCCATACCTCCCCAACATCGTTCGGATCAAGCCTCACATCATCCACGGAGAATGGTCGCAACATATCCAAGAATTGAGAAATATTCAGCGCCACCTTGGCAAAAGCGTTTTCGCCCGGGATTTCGTGGTCGAAAAAATAGATACTTCCAAACTCATTCCCCTTCATTGACATGCAAACGTAGTTCCCGCCAGATGCATGCGCAATTGGCACGAACTGCGTCGGGCCGGTCTGTTCCACGAGAGATTTCTCATAAAGCACCTTGTCAAATGGAACAAACTGACTCACTCCCGCGTTATTTCCGCCTGGAATATCAAAGATCTTACCTTGAATAAAGGCACCGTTCATCCTACCAAGGAGACTCAAGTACTCTTGGGGCAGCCTCACCCCCAACGCCGCCTCGACACGCAATATTTCATCGGATGACGGCGCAGACAAAATATCACGAGGAATAAGATTAGCCCCCCTCATCCAAAAATCCCAGAAACGACCAAGCCATTAATCATATTTAAAATTCAGAGATTCCACCAATTCGACCCGGCGCCACCGATCGCACATACGATATTAAATCCATCCAGCCTTGGACTATTTCCTTGACATGTCTGCCCGATCGAAACCTTTACTTGCTACTAGCGCCCATCGTATCCGCCCCAACTATTCTCCAGCTGCTGCCACGCCCCGCGATTCAAATTTGAACCCATCGGAACAATATTCAACCTCCCCCAGGCCCATTCAACATCGACGCGATCAAATGCCCGCCACCGTCCCACCATCACCCTCACGCCCTGCCTTGCTGATGGCCGTTTCTATCTTTAGTCAAACTCACATTACGCGTGCAAGTTGCTGCTGCGCCTGCCGATCCTGTTCTGCGTTCGCACGCGCGACGGCAGCTTGGCCGGCAAGCGTGGGGGCCTGCTGCGCCTGCACCTCGGGCGATACCAAGGCTGTGATCGAAAAGACCGCCAACCGTTTCTTGACTTTCATTGTATGGTTGGCTCCCTGATTTTTCTCGAATCACGAAATCCCAATCTTTAAAATTTAATATACCTGGGAAATTTTTTTTACGAAATCATTAGCCGTTGACGATACGACCTTTCCGTTAATCCCGACAACGACTTCGTCACCGGAAAATTTCACGCTCGCACCAGATGGCAGCGCCAAAAATGGAATTATTTTCCGACATTTAATTGCCATCTCGAATAACGAACGAAATTCCAAGCCTGCGTTGACGTTGCGCCCGGAAGTAAGCACCCATCCGGAATTTGAGGCGTCCTCGGCCTCTCGAATCATCGAAAAGTCATTTTGCACGGTGAATTCCGATGAGACGAGTGCAGCCTGTCTAAGGGACGGGTATTCCGGCTCAACTTCCAGCTGCGTGCACAGTTCTTTTTGCACGATGAGGTGACGATAGGTCGTGTTGGCTCCACGAATCCAAGAAATCGGTATCGTAGAAAATTCAGGCTCCCAAACCTCCAATTTCTCATTGTTGCCCGACTTTAACATCACGATCAACCAACCAATTTGAACCGTCTCGCCCTCTTCGAAAACCACTCCACGGCAAATTTGATCTTCAAAATAATTCAAGATCGCCTGCGCGCCAAATTCCAAATCATCGTCCATCGACACCGTAATGTCAGGATGACCATACTTTCCTTTAAAATCACGACCAAAATCCTTCACGATCCTACCTCTTGAGCATTGAATTAAGTTTGTCGGCAAGGTATTGCCTCACCACTTCCGCCTGAGCCGCATTGTTTGCAACATAGTCTGAATTCAATGGCTGACCTTTGTACGTCGTCCACTCGCCCGGCATTTTTGCACCCTTCGAAGAGTTGAATGTACCTGGCAGCCCCTGCGTGTTAATAGGATCGTTGAGCAAAGAACTTTGCTGCTCGGGCGTCAATTGGTCAAATCCAGGCTGTTGCTTGATCCAGTTCTTCGGAATGAAGTGATCCGCTGCCAACGTGTCCTTTGTCGCCACCGTCTTGTTTGTCAACGGGTCAACATACGTTCCACTCGCATTCGCGTTTGCACGCATGGTCGAATTTGGGGTCACCACCGCAGCTAACCCCGACCCGATACTCGGAGAAGCGCCTATTCCTAGTTCGGCGATCAGTTGCGACCCCTGCAACGACTTAAGCGCGTCCATGCCTGCATAGCGAGTGTAGCTCTGAAGCGCGGAGGTACGTAAGGAAAGCAGGTTCGTGTCGGACGACTTGAGGTTGAGCAGTTCGTCCATCTCCGCGGCCGACAAGCTGCCGGTGTTCCGGAGTTTTTGTTGCAGTTGATTCTCGCGACCAGCGTACTCGACTTGCTGTTCGCGAAGGTCGGTCAACACGGCTTTGCAAGTGTCCGCGCTCGCACAGTCCTTGACCTTCGCCTCATTGGCGTTCCAGAGCTGCGCATACTGCTGCTTGACCTTCTGGTTGCACGCGGCTGGGTCCGCCGCCGTCGAACAACTGACCTTCGCCAACGCACGTGCCGTTTGCTGAGGCTGGGTAAGGAAATTGTTTTCGACTTCCGTTTGAGCGGCGGTCGTCGCAGTCGCCGCATTCATACCACCGGCAGCAGCAACGCCAGCGACGATACTTGAAATCAAGTTGCCTTTAGCCTGCTTCTCCGTCGCCGTTTCGTTCGGACTGTCGGCAAACAAATTGCTCAACAGACTCGACGTAGCCGCCCCCATCGCACCAGCGCCACAGCTCTGGCTGCTCGCCGCCGCGCCTGCACACGCAACGATCGCGTGCATGGCCGCGTGCAGGGGACTCCCTTCGGTTACCGCGCCCGTCGCAACCAGGTTGCCGATATAGGATGCACTCTGTTGTTGCAGATAGTTCACCACGCCGGCCTGGACAAACTGCCCGGCGCCACCCGTGACGTTACCGCCCGCAGCCGCCGTCAGCGCAGACAACACCTGACGGTAGCTTCCTCCCGGTCCCCAATCCGCCGTCAACTGATTGGCTTTCTGCTCCGCAGCGGCATGCTGTTCCGGTGTCAAATCAAGATTCTTCGACGCCTTTCTCGCGGCATCCGCTTCCTTCATCCGGTTGTCTACGAACGTGCCAACCTGGTTGATGAACTGGCTCGTGATGTCGAACCCGGCTTGAACCTTGTCTTTGTCGAAGATCGGTGCGAGCGCACCGCCCGTGTTCGACGTATCACGATTGACGCTTGCAACCGTGTCATCGGCGGTCTTGCCGGTGAGCTGCTGTTGCCCGGCGCTGTCGGTAATCTTGATCGTGCCACCGCTGATCCCGCTACGCGTGGTCGAACTCGCATCACCCGAAGCGCTCAACGCAACCGGAGGCGTGGCCGAGAATCCACCGCGATTCGGAAGGTCCGTGCCGGCGACCGGATTGACGTTGTCCGCCGTGCCTTTCTGATTCTTCCCGATCGTGCCGCCGTAGCCCCCCGAAATCCCGACCGACGATGCATCGTACGATGCGTGATTCTGAATATCGCTAGACGTGAGCGTCGCGGTCGACAGGCTGTTCATGCCATCCTCAACAGACTTGTCGCTACTCGCGATCACTCCGCCCTTGAGGTCGGTGTTGCCCTTGACATCGACCTGATAGCCGCCATCGCCCGCCTTGATGCCCGACTCTTCAGCAACCGCGGCGTAGTCACTGTGCATCTTCTGCTGACTGATGTTGCCGGAGACGCTGGACGACCCGGCGCAAATCGGCGGCACGCAGACGCTGACCGACACGCCCGCACTTTGCTGCTTGGAGTCGTAGTGGTCTGTATTCTGTAAGCTCTCGATATTCAGATTGCCGCCCACATCGGCGATGACCTGCTTACCGGACGCAACGGCCCCCTTGAGATTCGTATCGCCGCCCGATTCGATCGTCAGCGTATGGCCGGCCGTCACGTGTGTATTCGACCACGTGGTCGAATCGCCGTTTGCGTTACCCCGATTGCCTGCCACGCCGGCTGTGAACGCAATACCATTCTGCTGGCCAAAACCAATCGATACGCCGACCCCGAAACTGCCGCCGCTGTTGGTTGAATGCAGGCTGCTCGTGCTCTCCGCAGCTTGCAGGTTCACCTTGCCGTCCGCCTTCAGCTTCGTGTCGTTGCCGGCCGAAATCGTGCTGCCGATCACGTCGATGTTGCTGTCCGCGCCTGCGCCCGTCGCCGTGATCGATACATTTCGACCAGCCGATACCGTACTGCCGCCTGCCGTGCTCGCCTGCGCTTGCGATTGACTGTCGCTCTTGCTCGCACCGAGAGAAATATTGATGCCAACCGACTTCGCGGTCGTCGCCGGATCGCCGCCACCCGTAGCGTCGTAGGCGTTTTTCGCGGCAAGCCCGGTCGTCGCGGCGGCCAACGCCGTCAGACGCGCATCGCCCTTGGTCTTCCCTGCTGCCTCAACCATCTGTTTGCCGGTTTGCACTGCCGCGAGCACCGGGCTCGACAAGCCCACCGTCACACCGGCCTGTCGGTATTGCTGCTGCTGGGCCTGACTCATCGTGTCGTAGGCCGAATCCAGCCTGACGCGCTTGCCCGTCACGGCCACATCGTTACCCGCGTGAAGAATCGCGGCCGTGCCGTTCACGTTGTTGCCGGCCTCGATCGACAGGTTCCCGTTGAGCGAACCGATCGAACTTGCATTGTTCGTCAAGGTAGAGGATTGCTGACGATCCGTCATCGACCGCGAACCAATCGTCACCGACATGCCACCGTTCGACAGTAGCCCGGTTTCCTTCTTCTCGTAGTAGGTTGACGATTGGATCGTGTCTTGCGAAGTCTTGATGTTGACATCGCGCGCCGCCTTCAGCGAAACGTCGTCCGTGGCAGCGATTGCACTGCCGGTCACGTTGATGTCGCGACCGCTCGCGATCGTCACGCCATCCGCGGAAATCGTGCTGGCCAGGTTATAGGTGGCAATCTGATCGACGCCGCTTGCGACCTTTGATCCGCTCAGGACACCACTATGGCTATGCGTCTCATGCGAATTCAGCACGTGCGTTTCGGTCGCCGATTCGACGCTCACGTCACCCGCAGCAAGAAGGGAGACCGTGCCTTTATCCAGGCCAATCGAGCTTCCCTTGACAGTAATGTCCTTGCCCGACGCGATCGCCAGGTTCTGTCCGCTGGTCAGCGTCGTTCCCGTCAACGCCTGATCCGACGTATGCAGCGTTTCCGCATAGCTGCCGTGACTGTCGCTGCCTGAACTGTTGCTGTTCACCGTCGAGGTCGCGCTCGCCGTGCCGAGTGTGACGTTGCCCCTGGCCGCGATCGTCCCGCCGCCGCCCAGGTCGATGTGTGCGCCTTTCGCCGAGAAATCGCCGCCGACGTTGATGTCGGAAATACCGCCGACCTTGACCGTACTGCCGACCGCGCTGTTGATGTCCGTATTCGACACGCCATTCGCGCGCTGCACGATCTTGTGCTCGCCGGTCTGTTGCGTGCCGAGCGTCCAGTTGCCGCCGATATCGGTGCCGAGGTTGCCGCCGACGGTCAGATTTCCTGCGTTCTGCTGGAAGTTGCCGCCTGTCTTGATCGCTGCATCACCCGTCACGTCCACTTGTGCGGTCGGCCCGAGCGTCGTCGTGATACTCGTTGCGCCATCGCGGCTCACCCGTTTATCCGTCTTCGTCGCGGTATCGAGAATCAGGTCGCCGCCCGCATCCACGTTCAGGCTGCCGGCCTTGACCTTGGCCGACGTCAAGTCGACATTGCCGGCCGTCGTCAGCGACATGAGGCCGCCGCTTTGCAGCGCGCCGAACGCGTTGTCGATCTGCTTGCCCTGAATCGACAGCGTATTGTCCGCCTTGATCGTGCCGCTGTTCGTGAACGACTGCGCGTCCTTCAAATCGATGTCGGTCGCGGTGATCAGCGGGCCATTGATGTTCTGCTGATTGGCCTTCGCGAGATAGACGACCGGCACCAGCACCGGCTGGCCGTCGACCACCCGCGTTTCCATCATGATGACGTTGCCGGTCAGCTTCGACACCTGATCGCCCGTCAGGCTCGCGCCGATCGGCAGATCAAGTTGCTTGTCCAGCGCCGCGCCTGCCTCCAGAAGCGATTGGTACATCGCCTGGAGATCCGTGTACGGACCCAGCACCGCACGGCCGGTCAGCGCCGTGACCTGATTGCGTACCAGCTGCTGTTCGTAGAAGCCATCACCCAAACGCTTCGGAATGTGGGTGAGATCGACGCCGATCTGCCCAAAAAAGTAATCGCTCGACAGGAAATTCTTCTGGTTCGTGAACGCAGGGTTCGTCTCGATCACGTAACTCGCGTTCGGCGCGGTATCCGGCTTGAACAGCCCCCCTTGCGGAATCGTCAGGTTGTTCAGCACGTTCAACGCCGTCGCGCTGGCGATGAGCGGATCGACTTTGGTGGACGCGCCGCCATGTACCGACGAAGCCGCCGACTTCGCGCCGCTCGCATTGCCGCTCAGGCCACCGAACGTCAGCCCCGGCACCGCTTGCCCCGGAAGCAGTCCGAGCGACGGAATCGACGCGTTGGCCGCCGTGTTGTTGATGCTGATGCCGGTTCCGGAAATCGTGCCGTTCACGCCCAGGGTCGAGTCGTAGCTCGGCAACGCATACGTCTTGACCGACGCCGGCGCCGCCTGCGTATATCCGCCCGGACGCCCCGTCACGAACGGGGCATTGCCGAACGGCAACTGCCAGTTGTATTCGGTGTTGTCGTAGTTGTTGTAGTGATATTGCCCGGAGTACGACACGGTAACGCTCGGCGCCTGCTGGCCGGTGGCGGCCCAGCCGTTACCGTCGTAATGCTGCGGCATCGCGATATTGCCGACGGCTGTGATGTTGCTCCAGTAGTTTTGCAGGTTGCCGACCGACGACGCGTTGATGTTGCCGCCCGACACGATTTGCGCGGCCGGGCTGATGCCCGTCACGGTCGTCGCGGTCGCGCTGTCCGCGTAGTAGGTCGTGTACTGATATGTACTGTTCCACTGGCCGCCGTGAGGCGGATCGGTATACACCCCCCCGATGCTGTTCGGGTCCTTGACGCCGATCTGCCCGGTCTGGCCTTTGATGGGAACGCCGAACTGCGCCAGCGTCGCCGGATCGATCGAGCCGGTCGAGGTCGTCATCACGCGACGCGTGTTCGTCACCTTGTCGGCATGCAGCTCCATGTCGCCGCCAGACTGGATCAGCGCAGACACGTTGTTGACCAGCGCCGCATTCGTGTAATTGCCGCCGGCATCCTTGCCGCCCGCCAACACGACCTTGCCCATGCCGAAGATCGCCGTCTGGGCCATCGTGTCGGTCGCCGTCGCGTCGTCGCGGTTCTCGATGTCGTTGGCGAGAATTTCGAGCGTGCCGTTGCTGTCCGAGCCGCCGATCAGCGCGGTCGGCCCGAGGTTCGACACCGTACCCGTTGCATTGAGCGACGTGCTGCCGCCCACGATCGCACCCGTGTTGGTCAGATTGACAGATTGCGTACGCAGCAGTCCGCCCGCCGACAACGCGCCCGAGTTGACGATGTTGCCGGCATTGACGCTCAGGTTGTTGACCGACTGCACGTTGCCGCTGTTGTCGAACGTGCCCAGCAGCGTAAAGGCAAGGTCATGGCCGACGTTGAACTGGTAGCCGGGCGTCACCGAAAAGTCACCCTGCAGGTTTACGTTCGCATCGTGAGTTGCGCCGTACGTGCCGCCGCCTTGCAGCGTCGCAGCCGTTACCGTGAGGTCGTGCGTCGAGCTGATTTGCCCGTTCGTGTTCGTGATCGCGCCGGTCATCGTCACGTTCACATCGCCGCTCGAATTGGCGATGTTGCCGATCTGCCCGCCGCTGTTGTCCAACGTGCTGCCCTGGACGTGCAGCGCCGCGCCGCTCAGTTGCCCGCCTTGCGTGTTGGAAATCGATGCCGCGCTGACCGTCACGTCGCCGTTACCGGTGATCGCGCCCATGCCCGACACGCCGCCCGCGTGGCTGTTGGTGATCTGGCTGCCGCCTCGCACGGTCATCGCGCCCGCGCCGAGATCGACGATCGATCCGTCCGCATTGCTGATCGAACCGGATTGAATGGCGAGCGTGCTCGCATCACCCGGCGTCGACTGGCCGGCTTGAAGGTGGCCGCCCTGGTTCGCCAGAGCGCCGCCGTTGGTCAGCGACAGCGACGCCCCCGAACGCACCAGCCCCTGCGCGTTGTTCACGTCGCCCGCGATCGTTCCGGTCATCCCGCCCTGCGCCGCGAGAATACCGCTCGAGTTGTCCCAACTGCTCGCGTCGACAACCGCTTGCCCCTTGGTGACGATGGTGCCCGATGCGTTGTTCAGCGCGCTCGCGCCATTGGCCGGTGCGATCTTCAACGTACCCGTCCCGGCATGCGTAATCGTCCCGCCGGCATTGTTCAACTGGGCCGGGGTGAGGGTGAGGTCCCGGCTGTTGGTCTGGATCGTACCGCCCGCGGAGTTGTCCAGCGTGCCGCTGACATTGACGCTCATTGCCGACGACCCATATTGCGTGATCGTGCCGCCATGGTTCGTCAGGTTCGGCGTGGTCAGCACGAGCTGATTGGTTTCGAGCTTGCCCCCGCTGTTATCCAGCGTCGAATCGGCGGTAACTGACAGGTTCGGCGCAACGATCAAACCGCTCTGGTTCGTCATCGAGCCCGTGTGAATCGTCGCATTCGTGATCGCGCCGATCCGGCCGCCGTCGTTCGTCAGCGTGCCGCTGGTCAAGCCAAGATCCGTATCGGAAGACAGCTTGCCGTTCTTGTTGTTCAGCACGCCGCCGACCGTGGCCGACAAGCCGGTTTGACCGTTGATCGAACCCGATGTGTTGTTCAGCGCGCCGGTTTGGGCCACGACGCGCCCATTGCTCGTGATCGTGCCGCCGACGTTCGAAACCGAACCTGTTCCGCTACCGAGCGTCAGCGTGCCGGCGCCCGCATGGGTCAGCGTGCCGCCGTCGTTCACCAGCGTCGCGGGAGCGAGCGTCAGGTCGGTACTGTTGGTTTGCAGCGTGCCGCCGCTGGAATTGTCGACGGTGCCGCTGACGTTGACGGCCATCGCAGCAGCCCCGGTCTGCGTGATCGTGCCGCCATGGTTCACAAGGCCGGTCGCGTTCAACGACACCTGATTCGCCTGGACGGTCCCGGCGCTGTTGTCCAGGATCGTGCCGGTCAGCGTCGCCGTCTGCCCTGCGATCGTGCCGCCGCTGTTGGTCAGGTGCGCGCCGGCATTGACCGTCGCGTTCTGCGAGGCCTTGAGCGTCCCCCGGCCGTTGTCGACCGATTGACCGGAAACGCCGAGATTCGCGCCGGCCGTGATCGCGCCGTGGTTGACGACATTCCCGCCTTGCACGGTCACGTTGCCGTTGCCGCCGATCACGCCGCCTTGCGCGCCGTTCGCCGTCGTGCCGGCCACGTTCGCGAGCTGGCCGCTCGTCGTGACCGACAGGCCGTCGCTGTTGAGCGACACGACGCGACCGCCGGTGTTGTCCAGCGACGTGCCGGACACGGTCATGCCGGCAGCGCTTTGCACCGTGCCTTGATTGTTCGCGATGGTGCCGCCGCGCAGCGCCAGCGTGCTTTTCGATACCAATGAGCCGGACTGGTTGGCGAATTGCCCGGAGGTGGCCGTCACCGACAGCGGCCCCTGCGACGACACCTTGCCGCCCTGGTTCGATACGCTGCCGGCCGTTACCGTGGTGCTGCCCTGGCTCGACAGTTCGCCATGATCGTTGACGACCGCGCCCGCGGCGTTCGCAGTGACCGCCCCTTGGGCGCTCGTCGTCGCGTTCGCGAGATTCACGTCTCCGGTCGTCGCGGTCAGCGACAGGTTGCCGTTCGCGGCCGTCGTGCTGCCGGCGAGGTTCACGCCGTCGCCCTTCGCCGTGACGTTCCCGCCCGCAACGTTCTTGCCGGTCGCGCTCAACGTGCCCGTTGTCGTGAGCTGCAGGTCGCCGGCTTGCGTGACGGCGCCGTCGCTGTTCACGCCCGCGCCGAGCGTACCCGTCGAGTTCAGCGCACCCGCGTTCACGCCCGCGTTATGCTGCGCGGCCAGCGTGCCGGTATTCACCACATCCGCGCCCGTATTCAGGGATACCGACTGCTGACTGTAGGTCGTGCCGCTGTTTTCGACACCGCCGGCCGCCGAAACCGCGATGTTGCCGAGCGCGCTCGTCTTGCCCGACAGCACCAGGCGGCCCTGAGTCGTCAGCGTCAGGCCCGCCGCGTCCGCCGCGATCGTGCCGGCATTGCGCACCCCTACGCCGCCTTCGGTGCCGACCAGGAAAATCCGGTTCGAGTACATGCCGCCGAGCTGGCCGACGTCGATCGCGACGGCCGGCGCTGCGCCGGCGCCCTGAATCGGGGTTGCCTGGAGCGTGTCGTGATTGACCTGATTCGCGCCCGCGACGACGTTCAGATTGTTCGCGTAAATCGCCGCGTTGGCGTGCACGGCTCTGGCGATCACGTCAACCTGGTCGATATTCGATGCATTGAGGCCTGCGCCTTGCACGGTAATCAGGCCGCGATTGACATTGAAGCCCGCCAGTGAACCGTCCGCGTTCAACGTCGGTGTCCCGGTGGTCAAAATTGCGCGCGAGGTATTGATGAATCCACCGCCGTCCACCACCAATCCGGACGGATTCGAAATGATCACTTCGGCGCGTTGGCCTGCGACCTCGACGAAACCGCGCAATTGCGATGGATTGCTGCTGTTGACTTCATTGACGATGATCCGCGCCGCCGTGTTCGGGGCGAAGTTCGGGTTGCCGTTGATATAGCCCGCTTGCTGCGTGTTCGTGATGACCGGCGAATTGTTCAACAAGACGCCGGGCTTCTGGACGTCGAACTGGGAATAGCTATTCAAGGAAACGCCGCTGTTGCTCGGGGCGTTGATATTGACCTGCGGCAATCCGTTCGGAGTCTGAACGACCTTCGGCGCGTTCGCGCCCGCCCCCACGACCTGGGCATGCGCCCACATCGGCGTGACGCCGGCTGCCATCAGCACGGCAAAGGCCGCATGACGCAGCGCGAACCGCGCCGGCGCGAACGGCGCTCCGCCGCCGGCCATGCGCACGGTTTCCCCCCGGCCTGTTTTGCCTGATGCAACCGCGGTTTCTTCAACCGCGACCAGCATGCCGCGCACGCGGCTGAAGACAAGGCGATATTGGTTTTTATTCATGACTGTCGGAAACGGTCTCTTCGCACGAAGCTTGTAATGCGGTAAAACCCGCAACACGTAATAGACCGTAATCCGCAGAACACATGTGTTAACAACTGTCAGTACTTCTACCAACAGTTGTCAGATAGCTCGCACAACGACTCGATTCACTCGTCCGGCTTGGTAATCGATAAAAATCGCCTGATATGACGCGCATATCGGATGGCCGAATCTCGCCGCCAATGCCCAAAATACCTAAAGCCCGCGCGAAGCGGGCTTAAGCGTGGTTTTTTGTTTCCGGAGCCTTTCTGCATGTCCTCAGGATGCGCGACATTTCCTGTCCGTCGCGCGCCGTCCGGTTCCAGCCGATGCCTCTCCCCATCGTCCCGCAACCATCAGCGATGCTGCCGCACCCCCGACACCGCCTCCCGCTGCGCCCCCTTCCGGCTCAACAGCAGCGTGACGACCGCCGACACCGCGAGCGTCCCCGCGACCACATACAACCCGGCCGCATACCCGCCCGTCACGTTCTTCAGCCAGCCGATCGCGAACGGCCCGACGAACCCGCCGAGGTTGCCGATCGAATTGATCATCGCGATGCCCGCGGCCGCGCCGGCGCCCGACAGGAACGTGCTCGGCATCGCCCACAGCGGCGCCTTCGCGGCGCTGATGCCGATGTTGACGACGACGAGCGCGAGCACGGTCAGGAGCGCGGTGCCCGCCTGCCCCGCGAAGATGAAGCCGACACACGCCAGCACGCACGGAATCACGACGTGCCAGGTGCGCTCCTCGGTGCGATCCGAGTGCCGCGCCCAGAGGATCATCGCGACGACCGCCGCGATACTCGGAATGCCGGTGAGCAGGCCCGTCTGCAGCGCGCTGAAGCCGAACTGCCTGACCATCAGCGGCGCCCACAGCCCGAGCGTATACAACCCGGCCGACGTGCCGAAGTAGATCAGCGCGAGCGCCAGCACGCGCGGATCGCGCAGCGCCTGCCACGCGCCGGCCGTATGGCCCGCATGCGTGTGACGCGCGTCCGCCTCCGACTTCAGCTTCGCAATCAGCCAGTCGCGCTCGTCGGGCTGCAGCCATGCGGCCTTCGACGGCGAATCGGTCAGGAACGCCAGCACGACGAAGCCGAGCAGCACGGCGGGCAGCGCCTCGATGACATACAGCAGTTGCCAGTCCGCAAGCCCGAACATCGGCGGCAGCTGCATGATCGCGCCCGACAGCGGCGAGCCGATCGCCGTCGAGATCGGCGCGGCGGCCATGAACCACGCGGCGGCCACCGCGCGCTGCTTCGCGGGGAACCACAGGCTCAGGTACAGGATGATGCCGGGAAAGAACCCCGCCTCGGCGACGCCGAGCAGGAAGCGCAGCACGTAGAAGCTGGTCGGGCCGGCCGCGAACGCGGACACGGCCGACACGATGCCCCACGTGATCATCACGCGCGCGATCCAGATTCGCGCGCCGACGCGATGGAGAATCAGGTTGGACGGCACCTCGAACAGGAAGTAGCCGATGAAGAACAGGCCGCCGCCGAGCCCGAACGCGGTCGGCGACAGGCCGATCGCCTTGTTCATCGTCATCGCGGCGAAGCCGACGTTGACCCGGTCGAGGAAGCTGACGAAATACAGCAGCATCACGAATGGAATGATGCGCCACATCAGTTTCCGCGCGACGCGGGATTCCAGGTTGGCTTGCATGTGTCTCCTCCTTCGAGGGTCGAGCCTGGGCTCTGTCTGTCAAAACCCGACGCCTGCCGGTTGCAGGTGCGTCGTTGCCCGGCTCGCGTCGCGTGCGCGAGTCGCGGGCGGAAGGTTCGCGCGCGACGTGGGTGAGACGCCGCCGCCGCGCGCTGCCGCTTAGGCCGCGACCTCGACTTTCCCGACAAGCTCGCAGACCGCCGCGGTCACCTGCGCGGTGGTCGCCTTGCCGCCGAGATCGCCGGTGTGCAGCGACGGGTCCGCGGTCACGGTTTCGATCGCGTGCATCACGCGCGCGGCCGCGTCCGTTTCGCCGAGATGCTCGAGCAGCATCACGACCGACCAGAACGTGCCGATCGGATTCGCAAGACCCTTGCCCATGATGTCGAACGCGGAGCCGTGGATCGGCTCGAACATCGACGGATAGCGGCGCTCCGGATCGATGTTGCCGGTCGGCGCGATGCCGAGGCTGCCGGCGAGCGCGGCGGCGAGGTCGCTCAGGATGTCGGCGTGCAGGTTCGTCGCGACGATCGTGTCGAGCGTCGCCGGACGGTTCACCATCCGCGCGGTGGCCGCGTCGACGAGTTCCTTGTCCCACGTCACGTCGGGGAAGTCCTTCGCAACCTGCTTCGCGATCTCGTCCCACATCACCATCGCGTGACGCTGCGCGTTGCTCTTCGTGATGACCGTCAGCCGCTTGCGCGGCCGCGATTGCGCAAGCCGGAACGCGAAGCGCATGATGCGCTCGACGCCCGCGCGCGTGAGGATCGACACGTCGGTCGCCGCTTCGAGCGGATGGCCCTGGTGCACGCGGCCGCCGACGCCCGAATACTCGCCTTCCGAGTTCTCGCGGACGATCACCCAGTCCAGGTCTTCGGGCTTGCAGCGCTTCAGCGGCGCGTCGATGCCGGGCAGGATGCGCGTCGGGCGCACGTTCGCGTACTGGTCGAGCCCCTGGCAGATCTTCAGGCGCAAGCCCCACAGCGTCACGTGGTCGGGCACGTCCGGGTCGCCCGCCGAGCCGAACAGGATCGCGTCCTTGCCGCGCAGCGCGTCCAGCCCGTCGGCGGGCATCATCACGCCGTGCGCGCGGTAGTAGTCGGCGCCCCAGTCGAAATTCTCGAACTCGAACGCAAAGCGCCGGCTGCCGCGCGCAAGCGCCTCCAGCACCTGCTTGCCGGCCGGCACCACCTCCTTGCCGATGCCGTCGCCGGGAATCGTCGCGATACGGTACGTCTTCATGTCTCCATCCTCGAATGATCGTGATCGTGGACGCACTGTACTCAACTTGAAGCGCGGCAACCGGTGCTAAACTCAAAGCATCTTTAACCTGAATTCACAAGTGAAGCGATGGCGGATGCGGTCCAGCCGGCCGATCTCGGCTTCTTTTCCACGCTCGCCGCGTCGGGCAGCCTGAGCGCCGCCGCGCGCGAGCTCGGCCTCACCGCGGCGGCGGTCAGCAAGCGGCTTACGCTGATGGAGCAGCGCGCGGGCGTGACGCTCGTGAACCGCACGACGCGGCGGATGATGCTGACGCCCGAAGGCGAGGTCTACCTGGAATACGCGCGCCGAATCCTCGACCAGATGGACGAGCTCGGCGAACTGCTCGGCAATGCGAAGAAGACGCCGAAGGGGCTCTTGCGCGTGAACGCGACGCTCGGCTTCGGGCGCAGCCACGTCGGGCCGGCGATCTCGCGCTTCGTCGCGCGCTATCCGGAAGTCGCGGTGCAACTGCAGCTGTCGGTGATGCCGCCGCCGCTCACCGACGACGCGTTCGACGTTTGCATCCGCTTCGGCGAGCCGCCCGATACGCGGGTCGTCGCGCGGCGGCTCGCGCCGAACCGGCGGCTCCTGTGCGCGGCGCCCGCGTACCTCGCGAAGCACGGCACGCCGGCCACGCCGCGTGACCTGACGCGACACAACTGCATCGGCATCCGCCAGGGCGACGAAGGGTATGGCGTGTGGCGGCTGACGAGCGGCCGCGGCGCGGCGCGCAAGACGGAAGCGGTGCGCATCAACGGCAACCTGACCACGAACGACGGGGAGATCGCCGTCAAATGGGCGCTCGACGGGCACGGGGTCCTGATGCGCGCGGAGTGGGACATCGACGACTATCTCGCCGACGGCCGCCTCGTCGTCGTGCTGCCCGACTACGAGACGACGGGCGCGGACATCTATGCGGTCTATGCGCAGCGTCATCAGATGTCCACACGGATTCGCGCGTTCGTCGAGTTTCTCGCGGCCGAGCTCGGGCGGTTGCAAAAGGCGTAGGCCGGCGTCGCACGGCGCCGCGGCGAACGGACTACAATGCGCCGATCCGTCGTCCCGACGCCGCGCCCCGGAGCCGCCATGTTCGACCTGACCACGCTGACCACCTTCATCGCCGTCGTGCTGGGCCTGTTCCTGATTCCCGGCCCCGCGGTGCTGCTCGTGCTGAGCCGCTCCGCGCAGGGCGGCCGCAAGACCGGCATCCTGACCGGCCTCGGCGTCGCGAGCGGCGATTTCGTCCACACGCTGTTCGCGGCCGTCGGATTGTCCACGCTGTTGATGACGTCGGCGCTCGCGTTCAACGTCGTCAAGCTGGTCGGCGCGGCCTACCTGATCTATCTCGGCGTGCGCGCGGTGCTCGAGAAGCCTGCCGATCCGTCGCTGCCGAAGGTGCCGTCCGTCACGCCGCTCGAAGCGTATCTGCAGGCCATTCCCGCCGAAGTGCTGAATCCGAAAACCGCGCTGTTCTTTCTCGCGTTCATGCCGCAATTCGTACATCCGGAGCGCGGCTCGACGTTCGTGCAGTTCGCGGTGCTCGGGCTGATCTTCGTCGCGCTCAGCTCGCTCTATACGACGCTGATCGCGCTGTCGGTCCGCCCGCTCGGCCGTCTCGTGAAGCGGCTGTCGTGGCTCACGCGCTGGCAGGGCAAGATCGTCGGCGTGATCTTCATTTCCCTCGGGCTGAAGGTCGCCGCGCAGCAGCGGTGACGGCGGACGCCGCGGCCGATCCGGCCGCCCGCCGAATTCCTGTGATCCCGCGTACGATGCGGGACCAACGACAACAACAATCGACATGTCCCCATCCCCCGATGCGCGCCGCAAACGGCTCACCCGCCGCTTCGTCCAGACGATCGCCGTCGTGGCCGCGCTGGCGCTCCTCTTGTGGCGCGTGCTGTCGCCTCCCGGTCCGAAACCGCGCGACGTGCAGGCCCCTCCTGGCGCGTCGCACATCACGATCGCGCTCACCGATCTGTACATGCCGTTTCTCTCGCCGGATGAAAACGCCGACCTGCGCAGCCGGCTGCCGGACCACGTCGAAGTCGTCGCGCATTACGTGCGCACCACCACCCGCTACAGCCTGTTCTCGTGCAGCCCCGGCATCGCCTGCCTGCCGGACCCACAGTGGGACCAGCAAGTCGATGACGAGATCCTGCGTCTTCCCGCGCAGGTCACGCCGCGCGCCGGGGACGCGGCGCGCACCATCAGCTTCGACCTGCCGCACCGGCTCGACGGCGGCTACTCGATCTCGTGGTTCCTGGTCGACCTGTCGCTCGACGCGCTGACGCGCCAGCCCGGCTACCGCGCGCTCGTCAGGAAGACCGACACGCCCGACTACAAGCCGCTCGATCCGATGGCGCCCAGTCTCGAATACGGCGTCGGCTTCGAGGACCATGACCTCGGCGTTGCGCCGCGCTACGCGCAGGACTGCCTCGACGCGCTGCTGCCGGTCAACGTGCCCGAGATCGCGATCCCGATCGTGACGGCGCTCACGACCAGCTCGCCGCGCATGTCGCTGTCCGTCAGGAACGCGCGCTGCCCGCTGTCCGACGTCGACGGCGACTTCCACACGACGGCCGGCGTCAGGATCGGCGCCGCCCCCGGCCGGCTGCCGCCGGGCCGGATCGCCGCCGCGCAGGCGAAGCTGGATCTGGACGGCACGCACGGCGTCACGCGCCTGTACGGCTCGATCCGGCCGACGCCGGCTATGACGCGCTGGTATCGGCGCAACGAGGCCGGCATCGACGGATCCCTGATCGAATTCGGCCCGTACCGGCGGCTGGAGCTGCGCACGCGCTTCGACAACGCCTATCCGGTGAAGCAGACGCTGCCGATCCGGACCGAGACGTGGACCTTCTTCGACGATGCGCTCGTCGGCTACACCGCCGACATCGACTACTACATCGACACGGCAGCAGGCCACTCGGTCCTGTTCCGGATGCAGTGGGAGCAGTACTTCCGCGATGGCCGGACCGTGTGGACGCAAACGACGACCCGGCCCTGCGACGACGTGCTCTGCGACACCTCCGTGATGGGCGACCAGGAAGCGGAGGCAATCAGCCACGACGTGCTGGCCGCCAGCCGGAAAGCGCTCGGCGAGCTGCAGGGTGCGATGGCGAAGCCGTACGATGCGCTGCAGGCGGACGCGCGCGCGTATCTTCAGTTGCGCAGCGCCTTGAAGCCGGACGACACGCATTGACGCGAGCCGGCTGCGCGCGATGGCTTCAGCCGGCGACGCCCTGATCGCCCCCTTGCCTCAGGCTCAACTCGATCAACCGCTCGTAGATATCCTGCTGCCCGGCCGGCAACACCGGCCGCAGCGTTTCCCGGCGCTTGTCCGCGCCGAACAGGCGCTCCACCGCCCAGCCCACCAGATACAGCGCGGCAAGACAGCCGCCCGCCGTCGCGACGTTGCCGGTGCTCATGAACGGCCGCTCGTCCGGCTCCACGCCGGTCGCGCGCAGCGCCTCGCGTGCTTCGGGATGCGTCGATGCGCGCTGCTCCGGCAGGAGTCCCAACTTCGCCAGGATGAACGCGCCCGCGCAGATGGAACCGATCAGCTGACGGCTCGGGTCGAGCCGGAATGCGCCGATGAACGCGCTGTCCGCGATCGCGGCCGGCACGCCTTCCTTGCCGCTCGCGAACAGCACGACATCGGCGTCGTTCGCGTCGGCCAGCGCGCCGTGCGTCTTGACCGACAAGCCATGCGCCGAGCGCAGTTCGTCATGCCGGCCGACGATCCTGACCTGCCAATCGTCGCGATTGCGGCCGAGGATGTCCCACATCAGGAACAGGTCGATGTCGGTGAATTGGTCGAACGCGACCAGTGCGATGTGCTTCATGGGCGGCTCCAGGGATGCGTGCCGGTGACCGGCGTGAACGGGAACATCAGGAAAGCCGCACTCTAGCGAGACAGGCGCTACCATACACAGCCTGTACGTTTTCGAGGTAAAGCGAATGCTGACGCGTGACCACTGGATTGCCGCCGGATTCGACGCGCTCGACCGCGACGGGCATGCGGGCGTTTCCGCCGAACGGCTGGCGCGGCGCCTGAACGTCACGCGCGGGTCGTTCTACCACCACTTCCGAAACCGCGAAGCGTTCGTTCGCGCGCTGCTCGACGAATGGGAATCGGACTGCACCGGCCGCAGGCTCGCGCATGCGGCGCAAGGCCACAGCCTGGAAGACGTGCTGGGACGCTACCTGACGATCGCCGCGGAACGGCGGCCCGAACGCGACATCGCGATTCGCGCATGGGCGCGCCGCGATCCGCTCGTGGCCGAATACCAGGCCCGGGTCGACAGCGCGCGGCTGTCGTTCGCCATTTCGATGTGCCGCGCGCGGATCGACGGCCCGGCCGATGCGGACCTCGTCGGGCGCGTCGCGCACCTGTGCCTGATCGGCGGTCAGCATGCCGGTGCGCGCAACCAGGCGGCAGACTTCGCCCGGCTCGCGCAACAGGCGCTTGCGATGTTGCGTCGCTAGGGACAGGCGCCCGTCTATCGTCCGACGCTTGCCAACTGACCTGCGGTCATGACGCGCGGGTCGTCGCGCGTGAGCTGCTCGCCGTAATAGGGGATGCTCGCCTGCCCGTCGAGCAGCAGCGGCGTCGCCCGCCTGCCGAGCAGCAGACGTTCGACCGCTTCGTCAAAGCTGTATCCGCACAGATAAACGCCGTCGACAACGCAATTCGTCGAGAAGATGCGGCCATGCGCGTCTGCATAGAATTCGTGATACCCGCGATCGTCCTCGCCGACCCCGATCATCGTGGTGCGCAGCGCCTGTTCCCACACGAGAATCTGCTCGTCCTTCCGCGCGAGGGCGTGAAACGCCAGGCCGGTTCGAGCGCACGTCTCGCCTGTGGCATCGTCAGGCTCCACGCTGACGGTCAAGCCGTCGAACTCGCGCAGAATCGCGGCGCCGGGATGTTCGCGGGCGGCCGCGTCTGCGCCGCCCTCGTCAACCGGGCGCCATCCGGCATGGACGAATAGCGGTCTGACAGACGAAGGAACGTGGATCATGGCGATTCCGGAGGGATCAGGGACAAAGGCAGTGCGGACGAACGGTATCAGATTCGCTATCCGGCGCAAATACCGAATCGTCGTGCGGATCGACGGCGCACCACCGCGCACGGCCATCCGCTCCGCTCAACGAAGCGCATCGAACGCCCGCCGCACCCCATCCCAATCGAGCCCGAACCGCGCGAGATACTTGCGCAGCCGGTCCGCATCGTTCGGCTGCTTCTTGCTTTGCCGCGACACCGCGAACAGCGTGCGCCCCGCCTCCGACAGGCTCGCCGACACCCGACACACATCGAGCACGCGCTCGAGCTGCACGCGGTCGAACAGGTCGAGCTCGGCAGCGTGCTCGCCCAACACCGTGCCGGCGAGATCCCCCGCGTCATCCGCCGCCGACCACGTGCGCGCAAGCCGTTCGACCTCCTGCTCGGCGATCGTCTCGGTGATGCGCCCCGCATCCGCGAGCGTCGCCATCCGCGTGACCGATGCCGACAGCTCGCGGAAATTGCCCGCCCACGCGGCGCGCGGCGACGCGGCAAACGCCAGATAGCGCCGCTTCGCCTCGACGTTGAAGCGCACCTGCTCGCCCTGCTCGCGGCCGAAGCGGTCGAGCTCGAAATCGAGGTTCGGCTCGATGTCCTCGCGACGTTCGGCGAGACCGGGCAATTCGTAGGTCCACAGGTTGATCCGCGCGTACAGGTCCTCGCGGAACGTGCCCGCCGCCACCATCTGCCGCAGGTCGCGGTGCGTGCCCGCGATCAGCTCGAAATCGCTGGTCGCCTCGGCATCCGCGCCGACCGGCAGGAAGCGCTTCTCCTCGATCGCCTTCAGCAGCATCGCCTGCTCGTCGAGGCCGAGCTCGCCGATCTCATCGAGGAACAGCAAGCCGCCGTCCGCCGCGCGCAACAGGCCCGCGCGCGCATGTTGCGCGCCGGTGAACGCGCCCTTCACGTGCCCGAACAGCGTGGACATCGCGGCGTCGCCGCGCAGCGTCGCGCAATTGATCTCGATGAACGGCCCGGCGAGCCGATGCCGGCCGCGCTTCAATTCATACACGCGCTTCGCGAGGAACGACTTGCCCGCGCCGGTCGGCCCGACGAGCAGCATCGGCGCGCGCGAGCGCACCGCCACGCGTTCGAGCTGTTCGATCAGCGCGTTGAAGCGCGCGTTGCGCGTCGCGATGCCCGCCTTCAGGAACGACACCGTCTCGTCGCGCTCGTGCGTGAAGCGCTGCGCGATCCGGTTGTAGCGCGACAGGTCGAGATCGATCACCGACACCGTGCCGGGCCCGCTCGGCCCTTCGTCGGTCTGCTGCGGCGGCCCGGTCTGCACGAGGCGCGCGGGCAGGTAGCGCGACTCCGCGAGCAGGAACCAGCAGATCTGCGCGACGTGCGTGCCGGTCGTGATGTGGATCAGGTAATCCTCGCGGTCGAGATCGAACGGGTAAGCGCGTGCGAAGTCGTGCAGCGTCGCGTAGACCTCCTCGAAATCCCACGGATCGTGGATCGCCATCGGCGTGAGCCGCACGTCGGTGTGCGGCGCCACCTGCGCGAGATCCTCCTGCACGCGTTTCGCGAGGCGCTCGTAGCTCGGCGGATGCAGCAGCTCGAGCCGGTCGATCGGCAGGTCCGGCTGCTCGCACAGCGAAACGGTCGGCCGCCACTTGCGCCAGCGGCGATGCGCGCGGCCACCCTGGTCGAGCACGGTGCCGAGGAAACCGATCGCGACAGTCTTGCGCATGTTTATCCAGATTTATAAGAGACGATCGGATCGTATCAGAATTTCCGGATATCGCTGTCGACGGAGAACGCGGGCGCCTCCACGCCGGATAAAAATTTCCCCTTTCCATTCAATGCCCTGCAAATTTTTTCGGCCGCTGGCGCGCTCGCTGGCACGCTCCTCGCTCTATATCTCGAGCCGGATGTCCCGCTGGCCCGCGAGCCAGGGTTCACAAGCCCTGCTGGTGCGCCGCCGCCGAACCCTGTTCGTCGCGGCTGCGCATGCCGCCATGGACAGACGACGGCAAAGAGGCGCGCTGAGTGCGTGAGCCCGGGTTCGATTCCCGGGGCGTCTACCTGTTCGGTAGCTCATTCGGGTTAGAGCAGTCGGTGAGAGCCGACGTGCAGCGGGTTCGACTCCCGCTCGAACGCTGTCCGCGAGGACAGTCTCGTTGATGAAGCAGTACCCGCCGGCACGGGCCGCAAGGCCCGCCGCGCGTCGGACCGGTCGCGGTTCCGCGCGAACGGCCGGGCGGCCGGACGGCCCGCGCGAACGCGCACGACGACGCCATGCAGCACGCGTCGCCGCGCGCGCCAGTGCGGCGCCTCCGCCCCGCCCGCCCGTTCGCGCCGCACCCCGATCCGTGCGATGCGCGTTTGCCGGCGGACCAAGAAGAAAAGGACAAGAATGAATATGTGGAAGCGTCATGTGGTGAAAAAGAACGAACGCGCGCTGCTGATGAGCGAGGGCGATTTCGTGAAGGTGCTCGAACCGGGCGTGTTCAAGGCCTTTGATCCGTTCAATCGTCTGACGGTGCAGACCGCGCGCCTCGACGCGCCGCTCGCCGACGAGACGCTCGCCGATTACCTGCGCCACGACGCGCAGGACGTGCTGGCGCGCCACTTCGTCGCGATGGATCTCGCCGACGACGAGGCAGGCCTGCGCTATGAGAACGACGTGCTCGTCGAGATCGTGCCGCCGGGTACCCGCCGCCTGTACTGGCGCGGCCGGATCGAGCACCGCCTCGAGCGGATCGATCTCGCGCAGGGCGTCACGCTGCCGGCCGCACTGGCGAAGCGCCTGACGCAGCCGGCGCTGCACGCGCGCGGCGTCGCGGGGCTCGCGGGCGTGCTGCTGGCCCAGGTGCCGGCCTACCATGTCGGCGTGCTGAAGATCGACGGCAAGATCGAGCGCTTGCTGGACGCTGGCCTGTCCGCGTTCTGGCGCTTCAATCGCGACGTGGCGGTCGAGCTCGTCGATCTGCGGCTGCAGGCGCTGGAGGTCGGCGGGAAGGAAAGCGACGCGCTCGCCAACTACCTGCGCCACGACGCGCAGGACGTGCTGGCGCGCGACTTCGTCGCGATGGATCTCGCCGACGACGAGGCTGGCCTGCGCTACGAGGACGACGTGCTCGTCGAGATCGTGCCGCCTGGCACGCGCCGGCTGTACTGGCGCGGCCTGATCGAGCACCGCCTCGAGCGGATCGATCTCGCGCAGGGCGGCACGCTGCCGGCCGCACTGGCGCAGCGCCTGACTCAGCCGGCGCTGCACGCGCGCGGCGTCGCGGGGCTCGCGGGCGTGCTGCTGGCGCAGGTGCCGGCCTACCATGTCGGCGTGCTGAAGATCGACGGCAAGATCGAGCACTTGCTGGACGCCGGCCTGTCCGCGTTCTGGCGCTTCAATCGCGACGTGGCCGTCGAGCTCGTCGACCTGCGGCTGCAGGGGCTCGAGGTCGGCGGGCAGGAAATCCTGACGCGCGACAAGGTCGCGCTGCGGCTGAACTTGTCGGCGACCTGGTGCTACGCGGACGTGTTGCGCGCATACGAGCAACTGCAGAAGCCGGTCGAGCACCTGTACCGCGAGCTGCAGTTCGCGCTGCGAGCCGCCGTCGGCACGCGCACGCTGGACGAACTGCTCGAGGACAAGCAGGCGATCGACGAGGTCGTGATCGCGCAGGTGAGCGCGCGGCTCGCCGATTCGGGGGTCGACGTGCGCAGCGTCGGTGTGAAGGATATCGTGCTGCCGGGCGACATGAAGACGATCCTCGCGCAGGTCGTCGAGGCCGAGAAGGCCGCGCAGGCGAACGTGATCCGCCGCCGCGAGGAAACCGCGGCGACCCGTGCGCTGCTGAACACCGCGAAGGTGATGGAAGAGAATCCGACCGCGCTGCGGCTCAAGGAGCTGGAAACGCTCGAGCGGATCGCGGAACGGATCGACCGCATCTCGGTGTTCGGCGGTCTCGACCAGGTGCTGAACGGCCTCGTCAACATCAAGGCCGCGCAATGAACGCGGCGGCGCGGCGCAGGAGCGCCGCGCCAACCATAACGAAACTGGGTGAAGCAATGAGTGAACTGGATTATCAAGTGATGGAACTGGCGCACGGCAAGCCGGTGAAGATGTGGACGACCGGCGTCGCCGTCGAAGAGGACGCGCGCGAACAGCTGCGCAATACCGCGCGGATGCCGTTCATCTTCAGGCACGTTGCCGTGATGCCGGACGTGCACCTCGGCAAGGGCTCGACGATCGGCAGCGTGATTCCGACGAAGGGCGCGATCATCCCGGCCGCGGTCGGCGTCGACATCGGCTGCGGGATGATGGCCGCGCGCACGACGCTGACCGCGTCGGACCTGCCGGACTCGCTCGCGGGCCTGCGCAGCGCGATCGAACGCGCGGTGCCGCACGGCCGCGCGCCGGGCCGGCGCGATCCGGGCGCGTGGGGCAATCGCACGCCGCAGCGGGTCGACGACATGTGGAAGGAACTGCAGCCGGGGTTCCAGCGGATCGTCGACAAGTATCCGAAGCTGGAGAAGACCAACAACTACGTGCACCTCGGCACGCTCGGCACCGGCAACCACTTCATCGAGGTGTGCCTCGACGAGAACGACAGCGTGTGGTTCATGCTGCACAGCGGCTCGCGCGGCGTCGGCAACGCGATCGGCAGCCTGTTCATCGAGCTCGCGCAGGCCGACATGCGGCAGCACATCGCGAACCTGCCGGATCGCAACCTCGCGTACTTCAACGAGGGCAGCCGGCATTTCGACGACTACGTCGAGGCGGTCGGCTGGGCGCAGGACTACGCGCGGCACAACCGGCAGGCGATGATGGACGCGGTGATCGAGGCGGCGCGCGGCGTGATCGCCAAGCCGTTCGGCGTCGACGAGCACGCGGTGAACTGCCACCACAACTACGTGCAGAAGGAACGCCACTTCGGCGAGGACGTGCTCGTGACCCGCAAGGGCGCGGTGTCCGCGCAGAAGGGGCAGCTCGGGATCATTCCGGGCTCGATGGGCGCGAAGAGCTTCATCGTGCGCGGGCTCGGCAATCCGGAAAGCTTCTGTTCGTGCAGCCACGGCGCCGGACGGGCGATGAGCCGGACCGAGGCGAAGCGCCGCTTCACGGTCGAGGACCAGGTGAAGGCGACGCAAGGCGTCGAATGCCGGAAGGACGCGGGCGTCGTCGACGAGATTCCGATGGCCTACAAGGACATCGACGCCGTGATGGCCGCCCAGCGCAGCCTCGTCGAAGTGGTGCACACGCTGCGTCAGGTGGTGTGCGTGAAGGGTTAGCGCGGCGCGCGGCCGAAGGCCGGGCGGCCGCGCACGATACGAGAGAAGAAAAATGAAACGGGAAGAAGCAATGAAAACCGTGCGCAGCGCGCATCCGGTCGAGCCTGCCGTGCGCGAGCGCGTGCTGGCGGAACTCGACGACGTCGAGCGCCGTCACGACGTGAAGGTGTTGTTTGCCTGCGAATCGGGCAGCCGCGGCTGGGGGTTTGCGTCGCCGGACAGCGACTACGACGTGCGCTTCGTGTACGTGCACCGGCGCGACTGGTATCTGCGCGTCGAGCCGCAACGCGACGTGATCGAACGCCCGCTCGACGACGAGCTCGACGTGAGCGGGTGGGAGTTGCGCAAGGCGCTGCAGTTGCTGCACCGCTCGAATCCGACGCTGCTCGAATGGCTCGATTCGCCGGTCGTGTATCGCGAGGATGCGCTGCTGGCGTCGCGGCTCAGGGCGCTCGCCGGCGCGTTCTTTTCGCCGCTGCGCGGGCGGCATCATTACCTGTCGATGGCGAAGAAGAACTTTCGCGGCTATCTGCAGGGCGATACGGTGCGCTACAAGAAATACCTGTACGTGCTGCGGCCGCTGCTCGCCGTGCGCTGGATCGACCTGGGGCTCGGGATGCCGCCGATGCGGTTCGCGGAGCTCGTCGCACGGACGGTGCATGAGCCGGCGGTGCTGGCGGAACTCGATGCGCTGCTGGAACTGAAGATGCGGGCCGGCGAAGGCGAATATGGGCCGCGGCGACCCGCGATCCACGCGCTCGTCGAGTCGATGCTGGCCGACGCCGAACACGATCGCGAATACAAGCGGCCGTGGGGAGAAGTCGGGATGCTCGATGCGTTCCTGCTCGATGTGCTCGAGCGCGGGTGAGGGATGGACGGCGTGGCGCGAATCGGCGTCACGCCGTTTTTTCTTGCGGCGGCCGGCATCGGCGTCGCCCCATCTCACTCCCCCACAATCGAGATCGCAAACCCGTCCCACCCCTTCAACCCGACGGTTTGCACGGCCGTCGTCGTGACGCGCGGTTGCGCGGCGAGGAACCGGAACCCGTCGCGCACGCCGACGACATCGGAGTCCTGGTTGTCCGGCTCCACCACCCTGCCGCGCCTTACGACGTTGTCGACGACGATCACCGTGCCCGGACGCGACAGCTTCAGCGCCGCATCGAGATAGACCGCGTTGCTCTCCTTGTCCGCGTCGATGAAGGTGAAGTCGAACGGCTCCGTGCCCGCTTCGACGAGCTGCGCGAGGCTGTCCTTCGCGCTGCCGACGACGACAGACACGGCGTCCGCAAACCCGGCGCGCGCGATGTTCCGCGTCGCGACCTTCGCATGCTCGGGATTCAGCTCGAGCGTCACGAGCCTGCCGCCCGGCGGCAGCGCGCGCGCGAGCCAGATCGTGCTGTAGCCGCCGAGCGTGCCGACTTCGAGAATGCGCCGCGCGCCGCGGATCGTCGCGAGCAGCTGCAGCAGCTTGCCCTGGTTCGGCGCGACGTTGATCGCCGGCAAGCCGGCCGCGTCGCTCGCCGCCAGCGCGGCATCGAGCGCATCGTCCGACGGCACGAGCGTCGCGGAGAAATACGCATCCACCTGCGTCCACTGATCCTGATCCATTGCGCACCCTTCGTCATTGGAAAAAGGCATTCTATGCCGCACGCGTCAATAAGCAACGAACCAATCGTTCTAAGACCATCAAGCATCCGCTCCTATAATCGCCCGACGGCGGGCGCGGATGGCCGCCCCTCGATCCATCACAACAACAAGCGGAGCACACCATGACCGACAGGGCCTCTTCCAGCTGGCGTCTCGAAACCATCGCCGTACACGGCGGCTATCGTCCCGACCCGACCACGCGCGCGGTCGCGGTGCCGATCTACCAGACCGTCGCGTACGCGTTCGACGACACGCAGCACGGCGCGGACCTGTTCGACCTGAAGGTGCAGGGCAACATCTACACGCGGATCATGAACCCGACGACGGACGTGCTCGAGCAGCGCATCGCGGCGCTCGAGGGCGGCGTCGGCGCGCTGGCGCTCGCATCGGGGCAGGCGGCCGTCACCTATTCGATCCAGACGATCGCCGAAGCCGGCGACAACATCGTGTCCGCCAGCACGCTGTACGGCGGCACCTACAACCTGTTCGCGCACACGCTGCCGCAATACGGCATCACCACGCGCTTCGCCGATCCGCGCGACCCCGCGTCGTTCGACGCGCTGATCGACGCGCGCACGAAGGCGATCTTCGCGGAATCGGTCGGCAACCCGCTCGGCAACATCACCGACATCGCCGCGCTCGCGGAGATCGCGCACCGTCGCGGCATCCCGCTGATCGTCGACAACACGGTGCCGTCGCCGTACCTGCTGCGGCCCTTCGAGCACGGCGCGGACATCGTCGTGCACTCGCTGACGAAATACCTCGGCGGGCACGGCACGAGCCTCGGCGGCGCGATCGTCGATTCGGGCAAGTTCCCGTGGGCGGAGCATGCGGACCGCTTCAAGCGCCTGAACGAGCCCGACGTCAGCTACCACGGCGTCGTCTATACCGAAGCGTTCGGCCCGGCCGCGTATATCGGCCGCGCGCGCGTCGTGCCGCTGCGCAACATGGGTGCGGCAATCTCGCCGTTCAACGCGTTCCAGATCCTGCAGGGCATCGAGACGCTCGCGCTGCGCCTCGAGCGCATCAGCGACAACACGCTGCAGATCGCGCAGCATCTCGCGCGCCACGAGAACGTCGAATGGGTGAGCTACGCGGGGCTGCCCGACCACCCCGACCATCCGCTCGTCGCGCGCTATCTGTCCGGGCGCGGGCCGGGGCTCCTGACGTTCGGCGTGAAAGGCGGCCGCGCGGGCGGCGCGAAATTCCAGGATGCGCTGAAGCTGTTCACGCGGCTCGTCAACATCGGCGACACGAAGTCGCTCGCGACGCATCCGGCATCGACGACGCATCGGCAGCTCTCGCCGGCCGAACTCGCGAAGGCGGGCGTGAAGGAGGAAACGGTGCGGCTGTCGATCGGCATCGAGCACATCGACGACCTGATCGCCGATCTCGATCAGGCGCTCGCGCAGCTTTGACGGTGTCGCGCGTGCGGACGGGGCGCTACCATGTCGTGGCGCCCGCCGGATACGCTTCGACGATGCGAAATCCGTTGCCGGGCGCGACGCCTTCCCTGCGCAGGGCCGACCACAAATCGATCGCATGTTCGCGCGACTTGCGGCTGCCGTCGTCGGTCAGGATGTTCATCGCGACGACCTCGTCGCGCGTGGTCAACTGCAATTGCTCGGTGAGCTTGCGCGATTGATGCGCAGCGGCGCGGACGTCGCCCAGCTCGATCCGGCGACCGACGCCGGAATCGGCCGGCACGAACGTCAGCCGGCCGTCCTCGATTCCGCATGATCCCCGCGTGAACATCGCGCTCCCGGCTCCCGGCGCCACGGCCGCGAACTCGCAGCGCATGCGTTCGCTCGCGCGATCGCGGGCGTCGCGTGCCGTCTCGTGGGACAGCAGGCGTTCCGGCCAGCCGTCGGCCATCGCGACAGACGACGACAGGCATGCCGCGACCACGATCCATCTTGCGAAACTTCGCATGGCGATCTCCGAAATCAGCGCACCGTAACGCGGGCGTCGTGCGCATCGAACATCGGCGCCGGTTCGCCGCCGTGGACGGTGGCGCGGTGAATCTCCCGATTGCGCTCGACGAGCGCGGGGCTCGCCGGGTAGTCGTTCTTCGTGCTCGGGATCACGCCATCGTGCCGAGCCTGCAGGAGCTCCTGAAGGACCTCCTGCCGAGTCTTCGATTGCGCGGCCGCGCCTTCGGAAAATGCCGCGATCGAAAGCGACGCGGCGGCAATGGCGATCGTGAGTCGCAGGCGTTTCATGTTGTTCGCTCCTTGCAGGATGTCGATGAAAGAGCCTTCACTATGATCGGCAAGCGGTGCGAGCTCGTGACCGTCACATGACGCTTCCGTCACCCAGCGCATACACATGAAAAAAATGTCATCTACGAATCAGGTTCGCGCAGCGTCCGGTGATTAGGATCGGCTTTGGTGCGGGTGATCTCCGTCCCTGAACCACGCGACGCATGGCGTTGCCGCAAGGCACGACCACGCATTCAGCCCGGACACGCGATGTGTCCGGGCTTCTTTTCATGCATGGCCGCGACAGCGGCAATCATTGCGCCGCGCGGCGTTGCGGAAAAACGCACGGATGCGTCTTGACGTGCAGATTGGGATTGCCGCAGCGATGTCCCGCGTAGTCGACCTGTTCGCCGGGCGCCAGATCCCTGACCACAGCCTTCCTTTCGCCGACGGACGAGGCAACGCCGCCACCGGATACGCATGCGGCAAGCAGCGGAATGATCAGGACTGCGATAACGGAAAGACGGCGATCGATGTGATTCACTTTGCGGGTCGGAATTGAAGTAGTAGCAGGACCGTCCGCTTTACGGAGCGTAATCGCGAACGGCACGGATGCCACGGGTGCCGACGCATCGGTTCGTGGCCCCCTTCATCTTCGTCCCCGCGCACATCGCATCGATGACGCGGACATGACGATTGCGTCATGTCGCCCGAGCAGCGCCTCGCGCCGCCGCGTGCCCGAATCTGACGCATTTCTCATCTTCCGATCATGGTCGCGCACGGCCGGCTGCGCATACTGGCTCCACGGCTCGCCAACCGGCGGCCACGTTCAAGGAGAACGCAATGAAAGCAGCAAGGATGGCAGCACTCTTCGTCGCCGCGGCGCTGTCGCTCGGCATCGCGGCCCAGTCCGCCCAGGCGCAGGGCAAGACCCGTGCGCAAGTCGTCGACGAACTGAAGCAGGCACAGCACGACGGCGTCGTGCCGACGAGCAAGACCCAGTATCCGCCGACCACCGACATCGTCACGCGCAACAAGGAACTGCACGGCATCTCGGTCCATGCAGGCGAAGCGTCGCCGCAGGCCGACCGCCACGACAACCTGGCCGGGCGCTGACATCGCGCCAGCCCCGTGGCGAACCGCGCACCCGCATGGCGAACGCGCGGGTGCACGCCCGTGACGTCACGCGCGGGACAGCTTCGCCACGGCCGGCCGGTGCGGAAAGCGCAGCCAGAACGTCGTGCGCCTGGCCAGCTCGCTGTCGACGCCGCACTCACCGCCGTGGTTGTCCATGATCGACCGGACGATCGCGAGGCCGAGCCCCGTCCCCGATGCGGAATTGTGCCGGGACGGATCGACGCGATAGAACCGCTCGAAAATGCGCGCGACATGCTGCGCGTCGATGCCGGGCCCCGTGTCGGACACGGCGATCGTCGTCGCGCCCTCCGTTCCCACGCAGTCGATCTCGATCACGCTCCCGCGCGGCGCGTAAGCCAGCGCGTTGGACAGCAGGTTGCTCAACGCGCGCTGGTACAGCGTCAGGTCCGCGTCCACCCATGCGTGCCCGTGGACCCTGACCGACACGCCGGCATCCTCGGCGAGCGGTTCGTAGTAGCCCGCGACGCGCTCCGCCTCCACGGCCGCGTCGAGGCGGCGCACGTCGATCGACGTGCCGGCCTGCTCCGAACGCGCGAGAAAGAGCATGTCCTCGATCATTCTCGACAGCCGCTGATATTCGTCGATGCCGGATTCGATCACGCTGCGGTACTCGTCCGCGCTGCGCGGCTGCGACAGCGCGACCTGCGCGGCCGCCTGCAGGTTGGTGAGCGGCGTGCGCATGTCGTGCGCGAGGTTCGACGAGAACTGGCTCAGGCGCGTGAACGACTCGTCGAGCCGCGCCAGCATCCCGTTGAACGCGTGCTCCAGTTCCTTCAGTTCGCCGGCGGCGTCGAGTTCCGGCAGCGGATGGGCGAGCCGGCTGGTCGACATCTGTTCCGCGCGGGCCGCGAAGCGGCGCAGCGGGCTCAATCCCAGCGCGGCGATGCCGTACGCGATCGCGGCGGCCAGCACGACGCCGAATACCTCGATCACGACGATCGTGTACGCATGCGCGCGCAGCAACTGGAGGTCCGCGCGCCGATCGTACTGAACCACGACGCGCACGACGGGCGCGTCCGCGCCGGCGAGCGGCGCGGACGCGACGAGATAGCTCAGCGTCGAGCGCGGCGCAACAAAGGCGGCGGGCAGGTGGCGCGCCTCCAGCGACAGGAGCGGCGCATAGGCGCTGAACCCGCCGGTGCCGACGAGGCGATTGCCGGCCGCGTCGTAGATGGCCAGCGCCATGTTCGGGTGACCGTGCAGCTGGTCGACCCACACGTCCTTGTTCCCGGCGACGTCGGCCGTCGTCCGCGCATCGGCCAGGTGCGTGCGCAATGCCGCGACGATCCCGCCCACCTGCTCCGCGGCCGACGTCTCGATGCGGTTGCGCAGCGCCTCGTAGAGCGCGACGCCGCTCGACGCGAGGATCACGGACGTCGACAGGATGATCAGCGCGGTCAGGCGCCCGCGCAGCGAGCGCGGCAGCACGTGCCGGATCATCGGTTCGCGCCGTCGCGCGCTTCGAGCACGTAGCCCATGCCGCGCACCGTGTGAATCAGCTTGGGTTCGTAGGCGTCGTCGATCTTGGAGCGAAGCCGGCGGATCGCCGCGTCCACGACGTTGGTATCGCTGTTGAAATTCATGTCCCACACCTGCGACGCGATCGTCGCGCGCGGCAGGATCTCGCCCTCCCGCCGCATCAGCAGCCACAGCAACGCAAATTCCTTGGCGGTCAGCAGGATCGTGTCCCCCTGCCGGGTCGCCTTGCGGCGCGTCAGGTCGAGCTCGAGATCCGCCACGCGCAACGTGTTCGATTCGCGCGGCTGCCCGCGGCGCAGAATCGACTTGATGCGCGCGGTCAGCTCGACGAAATCGAACGGCTTCGCGAGATAGTCGTCCGCGCCGAGCTCGAGGCCCTTCACGCGGTCGCCGACGTCGTCCATCGCGGTGAGGAACAGCACCGGCGTCGACTTGCTGCGGCGCAGGTTCTGCAGCAGCGTCCAGCCGTCCTGGCCGGGCAGCATCACGTCGAGCACGAGCAGGTCGTAGTCTTCCGTTTCGGCCTGGTGCAGGCCGGTGATGCCGTCCTCCACCCAATCGACGACATACCCGGCCTCGGTCAGCCCCTTGCGGAGATAGGCCCCGGTCTTCGGTTCGTCTTCGACAATCAAAATCCGCATTACACATTACCCTTGAAGAGGCCCAGCCGTCTCAGCATCCGCATCGGCGCGCCGGCGCCGGCGCCGAGCCCGGCCCTGAACGCCGTTCGCCACGACACCGCGTGACTGACGCGATACAGCACCGGCAGCACCAGCAGCGTCAGCGCGGTCGACGACAGGATACCGCCGATCACGACGGTGGCCAGCGGCCGCTGCACTTCGGCGCCCGTGCCGGTCGCGAACGCCATCGGCAGGAAGCCCAGCGACGCGACGAGCGCGGTCATCAGCACGGGCCGCAGCCGCGTCAGCGCGCCTTCCCGCACCGCGGCATCGAGCGGCGCGCCTTCGTCGCGCAGGTTGCGGATGAACGAGATCATCACGAGACCGTTCAGCACGGCCACGCCGGACAGCGCGATGAAGCCCACCGCCGCGGTGATCGACAGCGGAATGCCGCGCAGCCACAGCGAGACGACCCCGCCGCTCAGCGCGAACGGAATGCCGGTGAACACCAGCAAGCCGTCCTTCACATTATTGAACATCACGAAAAGCAGGACAAACACCATGAACAGCGCGAGCGGCACGACCAGCTTCAGGCGCTCGCTCGCGCTCTGCAACTGCTCGAACTGCCCGCCCCACGACACCCAGTAGCCGGCGGGAATCCGGACGTCCTGCTGCAACTGCTCGCGCGCGGCAGCGACGAACGAGCCGACGTCGCGACCCCGGACGTTCGCGCTGACGACGACGCGCCGCTTGCCGTCCTCGCGGCTGATCTGGTTCGGACCGGGCGCGACCTCGATCGTCGCCAGCTCCGCGAGCGGCACGTACGGCGCCTGCACCGCCGCGCCGCTTGTGCCGACCGCCGCTCGCGCGGGCAGCGCGATCGGCAGCCGCTTGATCGCTTCGATGTCCGAACGCAACTCGTCGGGCAGGCGCACGACGATGTCGAAGCGCCGGTCGCCCTGGAACAGCGTGCCGGCCTTCTGTCCGCCGACCGCCGCGGCCACCGTGTCCTGCAGGTCCGCGACCGTCACGCCGTAGCGCGCGAGCTTGTCCCGGTCGAGGTTGATCGTGAGCACCGGCAGGCCGGTGGTCTGCTCGACCTTCACCTCCGACGCGCCGGACACCTTCTGCAACACGGCCGCGATCTGCTCGCCCGTCTGGTTGAGCACCGCCATGTCGTCGCCGAAGATCTTCACGGCGACGTCGCTGCGCACGCCGGAAATCAGCTCGTTGAAGCGCAGCTGAATCGGCTGCGAGAACTCGTAGGCGTTGCCCGGCAGTTCGGCGAGCGCCTCCTCGATTTCCGCGATGAGCCGCTCGCGCGGCTTCCTCGGGTCCGGCCATTGCTCCACGGGCTTGAGCATGATGTAGCCGTCCGACAGGTTCGGCGGCATCGGATCGGCGGCGATTTCCGCGGTGCCGGTGCGCGCGAACACGCGCTCAATCTCCGGGAAGCGCCGCTTGAGCGTCTTCTCGATCGACTTCTGCATGTCGACCGACTGCGACAGGCTCGTGCCGGGAATCCTCAGCGCGGCGACCGCGAGGTCGCCCTCGTTCAGGCTCGGGATGAACTCGCTGCCCAGACGCGTCGCGAGGCCGAGCGTGACCGCGACGATCGCCGCCGCGCCCAGCATGACCCGCGCCGGCCGCACCATGAACGCGGCCAGCACCGGCTCGTAGGCGCGCCGCGCCCAGCCCATCAGGCGGTTCTCCTTCTCTTCGACGCGCTCGCCGATGAACAGCGCGACGGCCGCCGGAATGAACGTGACCGTCAGCACCATCGCGGCCGCGAGCGCCATCACGACCGTGACGGCCATCGGGTGGAACATCTTCCCTTCGACGCCGGTCAGCGCAAAGATCGGCAGATACACGACCATGATGATCAACTGGCCGAAGATCAGCGCGCGACGCGCTTCCTGCGACGCGCCGAACACTTGCGCGAACCGCTCGTCCCGCGTCAGCGGACGGCCCGCGAGCGCCTGCGCATGCGCGAGCCGCCGCACGCAGTTCTCGACGATGACCACCGCGCCGTCGACGATGATGCCGAAGTCGAGCGCGCCGAGGCTCATCAGGTTCGCGCTCACCTTCGCGTTCACCATCCCGGTGAAGGTCATCAGCATCGACAGCGGAATCACGAGCGCGGTGATCAGCGCCGCGCGCAGGTTGCCGAGGAACAGGAACAGCACGGCGATCACGAGGATCGCGCCTTCCAGCAGGTTCTTCTTCACCGTCGCGACGGCTTTTTCGACGAGCACGGTGCGGTCGTAGACCGGAATCGCCTTCACGCCCGCGGGCAGCGTCCGGTTCACGTCGGTCATCTTCGCCGCGACCGCCTTCGCGACCGAGCGGCTGTTCTCGCCCATCAGCATGAACACCGTGCCGAGCACGACCTCCTCGCCGTTCGACGTCGCCGCGCCGGTGCGCAGCTCGCGGCCGATGTCGACCTGCCCGACGTCCTTCATCCTGACCGGCACGCCGCCGACGTTCGTCAGCACGACGTTCGCGATATCGTCGACCGAACGCGCCTGGCCGGGCACGCGCACGAGGTATTGCTCGCCGCGTTTTTCGATGTAGCCGGCGCCGACGTTGTCGTTGTTGCGCTCGAGCGCGCGCGCGACGTCCGCGAGCGTCAGCCCGTAGGACATCAGCTTGGTCGGGTTCGGCGCGACGCGGAATTCCTTCACGTAGCCGCCGATCGAGTTGACTTCGGTCACACCCGGCACGTTGCGCAGCTGCGGCTTGACGACCCAGTCCTGCAGCTCGCGCAGGTCCGCGGGCGTATAGCGCGTACCGTCGGGCTTGCGCGCGGCGGCGTCCGCCTCGACGGTCCACAGGTAGATTTCGCCGAGACCGGTCGACGTCGGCCCCATCGTCGGCGTGACGCCGGGCGGCAGCTTGTCCTTCGCTTCCTGGATCCGCTCGTTGACGAGCTGCCGCGCGAAGTAGATGTCGGTGCCGTCCTTGAAGATGACGGTCACCTGCGACAGGCCGTAGCGGGAAATGGAGCGCGTCTGCTCGAGGCCGGGAAGCCCCGCCATCGCGGTCTCGACCGCGTAGGTGATGCGCTGCTCCGCTTCCAGCGGCGAATAGCCGGGCGCCGGCGTGTTGATCTGGACCTGGACGTTCGTGATGTCGGGTACGGCGTCGATCGGCAGCTTCTGATAGCTGAAGATGCCGAGCGCGGCCACGGCGGCGATCGCCAGCATCACGAGCCAGCGGTGCGCAATCGCAAAGCGAATCAGGCGCTCAAACATTGCAATGGTCCTCTGAAACCGAAAACGGCCGCTTACTCATGTTCCGCGCTGCCCTTGCCGAGCTCCGCCTTGAGCACGAAGCTGTTCGATGCCACATACTCCTGACCGGGCTTGAGCCCCTTGAGCACTTCGGCGGACTGCTCGTCGCGGCGCCCGATCTCGACGGCCTGCGCGACAAAGCCCTTCGGCGAGCGCACGAACACGGCGGGCGCACCGTCGATGTCCTGCAGCGCGTCGCTCGCGACGGCCAGCGGCACGCTTTGCCGGCCCGCGTCGACCGACACGTTGACGAACAGGCCGGGCCGCCACACGCCGTCGGGATTCGGCAGCACGACGCGCGCCGGCGCGGTGCGCGTCTGTTCGCCCAGCAGCGCGCCCACATAGGCGATCGGGCCGCTCGAGCGAGATTCGAACGCGGCGGCGCTGACGGTCGCGTCGCGGCCGACCCGCACGTCGCTCAGCCGCTGCGCCGGCACGGCCATCTCGGCCCACACCGACGACAGGTCCGACACGACGAACATGCTTGCGTCGGCGGCGATCGCTTCGCCCGGCGTCGCGTGCTTCTCGACGACGGTGCCGGCGAACGGCGCGCGCAGTTCGTAGCGGTTCAACGCCTTCGCGCCGGCCGGCGCGTTCAGCGCGGCCAGTTTCTGCCGGGCGTTCTGCACCGCGATCTCGGCTTCGCGCAGTTGCACCTGCGCCTGCTGGTAATCCTGTTCCGCCGAAATGCGCTCCTGCCACAGCGTCTTTTCCCGTTCGTAGGTGATGCGGGCCGCGGACAGGCGGCGCTCGGCCGTCAGCAGTTCGCTGCGCCGGTCCGCGAGGTCCGTGCTGGCGATCACGGCCAGCACCTGCCCCTTCGCGACGTTCTGCCCGAGCGCTACCGCAACCTGCTCGACGATCCCGGCCACGCGCGGCACGACATGCGCGGTACGGTCCTCGTTGAACTTGATCTCGCCCGGCAGCTGGAACGGCGTGGCGATCTGCGCCGGCCCGGCCTTGGCGAGACCGATCCGCGACGCGTCGATCTGCCCGTCGCTCAGCGCGACCACGCCGTCCGCCCGCGAGAACGGGAACGCGGCCATGCCGCCGGGCCACTTCACGTCGATCGTCGCGTCGAACACGTGCGGCTTCCGGATCGGCTGCGCGGACGTGAATTTCCGGCCCGACGTGTCGAACCGCACGGCTTCGCGCGAACCGTCGTGCCGGACCAGCGTGCCGGACACGGACACGCCGTCGCCGGCCGGCTTGCCGTCGACGAACGGATAGACGACGAGGCGCGCATCGCCGGGCCTTTCCGTCATCACGATCTCGACGGACAGCTTGCCGTTCTTCAGCACGACGCCGCCGTATTGTCCGGCTGCTTCGGAGGCTGGCGCGACGCCGGGCGCGGATGCCGGTTCTGCCCCGCCGCGGGCGATGGCGACGGCTGCGACGATGACGCCGGCGACGGCCACCGTGATGACGAGGATTTTTCTGCGCGACATGAGGGTCCTTCAGGGTGAGGTGGGCGGCGTTTGCGCGGCGCTCGTCAGCGGCGTGCCGACGAGCCGGTCGATGTCGGCGCGGGCGGCGTGCGCATCGGCGAGCGAGCGCACGTACTGCGATTGCCCCTGGAACAGGGTCCGCTGCGCATCAAGCACGTCGAGGAAGCTGAACTTCCCGAGTTCGTAGCCGCGCGACATCGCGTCGAGCGCGACGCGCGCGGCGGGGAGAATGTCGGTTTTCAGGCGCTGCGCTTCCTGCGCGGCGGCTTCGTAGTTCGCATAGGCCTGCGTCAGGTCGAGCCGCAGGCGCGCGCGCTCGCGATCGAGATCGGCGTTCGCGCGTTCCGCCTTGTGCGTCGCTTCGAGCAGCGCGCCCTTGTTGGTGTCGAACAGCGGAATGGGAATGGCGATGCCGACGACGGCCTGGTTGTCGGGCACGCCCCCCGTTACGACCCGCTTCATGCCCGCGCTGACGGTGACGTCGGGAATGCGCTTCGCGCGTTCCAGCGACACGGCTGCGTTCGAGCGCAGCATTTCCGCGCGGGCGACCCGGGCAAGCGGCGCGTCGGCCAGCCGCTCGACGAGCGCGGCGAGCGGCGCCACGGCCGGCACGGCTTCGAGGTCGCCGGCGGCGACGCGCGCTTCGGTGCGCACGCTGCCCGTCACCGCATTCAGCTTTTCCCGCGCGATCTCGACGCGGCTTCGCGCGGTCGCGACTTCGATCTGCACGGCCGCCGCGGCGACCTGCGCCTTGGTCGCCTCGACCGGCGAGACCTTGCCCGCCCGCGCGCGGCGGCCCGCGAGATCGGCCGAGCGCGCGGCGAGCGCGGCCGATTCTTCCGTCACCTGCAGTTGCCGCTGCGCGGCGAGCAGCCCGTAGAACGCGCTGGTCACGTCGGCCCGCACGGCGGCGCCCTGTTCGTCGAGCGTCGCGACGGCGGCCTCGCGGCCGTACGCGGCGACGTCGAGCCGCGCGCGGCGCTTGCCGCCCAGCTCGATGGTCTGGTTGACCAGCGCGGTCGTGGTGCGCTCGTTGCCGCCGAAGCCTTCCTGCAGCAACGACAGTTCGGGATTGGGCCGCACGCCGGCCTGCATCAGCGCGCCGACGGACGCGTTCGAATCGGCGCGCGCGCCGCGCAGCGCCGGGTTGTTGCGGGCCGCGATGCCGAGCGCGTCGGCGAGCGTCAACGGTGGCGGGGAGGCGACGGCGCCGGTGACTTCGCCGGCTGGCGCTTGAATCAGGGAAGGCTGGGCATGAGCCGAAGCGGCCGCCGCAAGGACGGCGAGCGCAGCCAGGTTACGCATGAGCATGTTCGAGTCTGCATTGACAGTTTCGCGACCGATGCTACGGTCCTGCCGCTGTGCAAACATGATGCGAACATGATATTTCCGTCATTTTTGGCGCGCGTCGTGCTGCGCGGCCAGCGAATGCGACGCGTCGCGGCGGTCGTGAGCAGCGCGCTGCTCGGCGGGATCATGGCGCGCTGGACCGACGCCGCGCTACCGTTCGTCGACGCGTCGCTGACCGCGTTCAGCCTCATCGCGCAAATTGGGCCAGCGAACACGGCTATGCACTCAACCTCGCCGAACGGGCGCTTGCTCACCCTGTCGCGAACAAGCTAACGGCGAGTGTGATGCACGCAGCGAGCGACGCCAAGTGCAACAAGTTTCGGTAACGTGCTCGATTGCAAGAGAAAAAGCCCCGCTGTTGCAGGGCTTAGGCCGCATCGAGATTACTTGATCGCCTTGCTTGTGGGCGTCACACGTGGATCATCGCAAAGCCACGCACAACTGCCCTTACATATCGGTGTCAACTCGACCACGATTTGATGGATAGTGAGCATGCCATCGGGGTGCTTAACCACCATCTCGTCCGTGAACGTCTTCTTGTCAATCAATATGTTCCCGCTCTTAATGCCAAGCTGCTGCAAATATGCCTTGACATTCTCGGCGCGAACCTCCTTCAACCACTCCACACGCTCTTCGCCTTTATATGCCCCCACAATCACAACCGCTTGAATCTCCACATCAGGCCATTTTTTCGCTTCAATCACAATATTCGCAATTGCGAGCCTGTCCGCATTGGAAATATCAGCAGTATTGAACGGTAATTGAGCCTGCACTTCCTCCCCGACTGTACAGGCGACAGCTGGTCTGTGAAGAAAAGCGGACACTGCGACCGCCAGTGTCAAGAAAAAAAATCGGAAACCCCGTGACATGATCATTGAATAATAATCCTATCAAATGTTGCAATATATCCGGTTATACTATCCGCGTTCCTGATCGCACAATCCGAATTATTCATTGCAAACACCCTCATCCCAATCTCAGTATCCCCATAAATAATATCATCCGAATTAAACGTGTCAACGTAATGAGTACACTCATGAATCAAAACCTTAACTTTTGCAGCATGGAATAGCTCCCCATTTGAATCAGAACAGAATTTTGAGTAGATTGCTATAACTCGCTCTTTGGAGTTTGGCTTACATACCGCAGCACGATTTGAGCCGGTATCGGGCACAACGGCACATGACAGATTTCTGTTGAGGTCACTATCCCAGCGAACAATTTTCTCTGGAACAAGCTCTTGCATGGCTTTCAGCAATCGTGGAAGGCCCGCGATTAGGGTACTTCTGATCTCTTCATCTGCACGCCCGAAGTAAGTTTTGGCGCGGTCCTGCTCGTTTCTGTCCCATCGCGCAACCGCCGCGATACGATCCTTAATCAGCGCAATACCCGCATCGCGAGCACGCATCACTATATCGGCGAATTGCTTATTATTCATATTCGGACATATCGGCGCCGTGTTTACACCAACATAAACCTTCGAGCCGGGTGTTGTGTTCGTCATAGCTGAATCGTGAACAAGTTCGTAACCGTCATTGGGCATGTTCGTTTCTCACAATTTCAAGATGAAGCGATTCGGTGTTAGTCGTCGCAACGCGTTGTGTGTGGCCCGTAGCATCTGTGACGCCGCTGAAAACATGCCCGGATGCGGTGCGAATCCGATAGCGGATATTGGTTAGAGGCTGTCCGCTATCGGCATCGCGCAAAACGTATTGCTCGTCATGCATGGCGAGCGGCGCGCTTTCAGTAACCTTCCGCATCATCGGCTGCGTTTCCGCCTGTGCGTTGCCTCCGTCCGAATAGAAGAACGTCGTGGACGGCGTGGCCCGGACACGATTCCTCCGGCACGGACATAGCACCCAGTCCCAATCCTTGACCATGGCTTTTCCATCATCCAGCCATGTATCGGCACCGCCGCGAATCGGAAAAAGTCCTTTACAGTTCCCACACGTCGCTTCGTCTCCGTCTCGGGCGAACCGCTGGCCTTGCTCGTCAAACTGCGTTGACGAGCCGCCTACGACACAGCCGCCGGTCGTTGTGGGCGCGCCTTTGACTACCAGTTGCTCAAACATGAGCGCGATAGATATGAAGTTGAAGGCCTTCCGCGCCGGTCGTGGTGACACGCTGTGTGGCCCGTGGCGTCCGTGACGCCGCTGAACACTTTTCCGGATGCGGTACGGATTCGGTATTGCACAAGCGCCAGTGGTCGGCCGGTGTCGACGTCGCACAGAACGAATTGTTCGTCGTGTTCGACCCGCCCCGCCGCCGCCGAACGCAGGGCACTTTGACCTGTCAGCGTCGCCGCTTGCTCGGCCGTGAAAATCATTCTCATGTTGCGCTCGGCGTAGAAGACCGGCGGCGGGTTGCAGCCGCACACGTTAGTGTCGCCGCTCAATGCCCATTGCTTGCCGTTGGGGCCGGTGCCGGGCCGGCGCGGCCCTTTCGGCGCGATGAACCCCTCCCGCTTGCAAGCCGTGCAGTAGGTTTTCATGTAGAGCGTGGCGATATGTACCCTCGGCGGCGGGTTCGAGCAGGTCACGGTATCGAGACCTTCGGTGATGACCGCACTGCCGGCGCGGTCGCCTTTGGCGAGAAAATATCGGATCATGCCGTCGCCCCTTTAGCCGGTCACGGTCGCCAGCTTCACCACCGTGAACGTATCGGCGAAGCCCCTGCCCTCGCGTTCCGGGCTATCGGTGATCGCGTCGCCATTGTCGAGTTCGCTCCCGACGAAAGCGAGCGGCGCGAAGTCTGGGTAATCCGCGATGCCCAGGCCGCTGATGATTCGGGCGGTCGGGCCGTCCGCATAGTGGACAACGTTTCCCACGACAGCAGACTTGCCGAGCGCGTCGCCCATGTCCCACGTGCCGGTTGCTTCGCGCAACACGCCGCCCCGAGCGGTCGTCGCCCCTTTCACGGCCAGCCGGTAGCGCGGGCAGGCGGGTGGCGGCACGTAGGCCGAATCGAACAAGCCGGGAATCGGCTGGTCGTCGCTTACCCGAATGCCGGCTCCGTCTTGTAACGTTTGCGTGATGACGTCGCCGTTGCTCAGTCGCGAGCCGACCAGCGCGAACGGCTTATTCTCCGACGTGGCAGCCAACCCCGCCCCGTCGATGATGACGGCTTCGCTGCCGTCAGCGTATTTAACGATGTCGCCAACGCGGGCCAGCAACAGTCCGCGATAACTCGTCTTGCCCGCGACTTCGGCGACCCACCCGCCGCGCTCGGTACGTGAGCCGACGGTCGCGAAAAGATGGGAAAGTACGCTTGCTTCTTTTTCGTTCGTCATCCTGAACCCCTTTCCGGTTAAGCGGGCGAAATGTGCCCCTTACCAACCTAACGCCAACCCGACAGGATGATCAATCGTCCGTGTACGAAAATGCACTAACGATTTTAAGTTATCCGAATCAATGTCACGCAATGTGAACTGGTACACCGTGACGGGCCTGATTGCCGGGTATCAGGCGGTGTGGTGTCGGCTGGTTGTATCGACAACTGAAGCTCGCCCGGATTGTGCGGGCGGCGGATGACGTATTGAAGTCGTGCGGAACGGCGTAGCGCAAAGACAGGGCCAGCCGTCCGGGGAGCGTAGCGCGCCGCACACGTCGCCGTGCCGAACGCACCACTCAGGCTTGCGCGTTCCGCACCCGCCGCCGACGCACCAACCAATCGAGCAACTGCCTTCCATCGCGTTCGCCGAACCATCGCGCATGCCCGATCAAATAGCCGTCGTACGCGACATCCACCGTCGCGGGCGAACCGACGATGCCGTCGAAATACGCGACCTCGGACAGCGCGAACTCGGCATGCACGATCGGCAGCAGCGCCACCAGCGCCGCATACGCGTCGTTGTTGAGCGGCGCGAGTGACTCATATCCATCGAGCAGCGCGTCGATCTGCGCGTATTCGACCTTGCGCGCGTCAGCCGGCGCCATCCAGTCGATCGCGTTGCGCTCGATCGCGAGCGCGACGTCATACACCGCGCAGGTGCGATCCGACAGCCCGAAATCGAGCACCGTGCGCACCTGCGCGCCGGGCTCCCCGTCGCTCCACAGCAGGTTCGACGCGTGCCAGTCGCCGTGGGTCCACAGCGGCCGCAATGCCGGCAGCAACGGCGCAAGACGCGCGTGGTACGGGCCGATCGCGTCCGCGATTTCGTCGCGCCAGTTGCGCGCGGCCAGCGCGCGCACGAGCAGCGGCTGCGCGGCAACCCAGCGCTCGAGCGCGCCGGGCAGATCGGCCGACGACAGCACCCTGAAGCTCGACAGCAGCAGCCGCACCGGCCGGGCCGGCGCATCGAAGCCGGCCGCCGCATGATGCAGGCGCGCAAGCGCTTGCCCCGCCGCGTAAGCATGCGACGGATGCGTGAACGGCTTCCACGACATCACGCCGCGATACGCATCGCATCCGGGCGCCACCGCATGCACCTCGTAGGTCCAGTCGCCGAGCGTCACGGCGGTCGCGCCATCATGGTCCGCCAGGATGTCGGGAACCGAAATGCCGCGGTCGCGCAGATGCGCGATGAAACGATGTTCTTCCTCGAGCCCCGCGACGTCGCGGATGCTCACGTGATGACGCTTGACGAACAGCGCGCGGCCGCGCGCCGTATGAACCAGCACGGCCGCCGAGAACGGCCGCGGGCTGTGCCACACGAGCTGCGCCGGCGGCCCTGCGTCGTCGATCCGCGCGAGGATCGCGGCCACCTCGTCACGCGTGATCAGCGGCCAGTCGCGTTCGGCCTGCTCGCCGTCGACGCCGAACTGCGGCGGCGCGATCGCATCGGCCTCCGCGTGGGCCACCCGCGCGGTCGACTCGGTCGGATTGGACATCGGCGACAGGCCTCCGGAAACGTATCAGCTCGCCGCCGCGCGCACCGCAGCGGCCGTGTTGCGCCAGTCGCGCCAGCCGATCACCGCGAGCCCGATGAACAGCGCGTAGAGCCCCGCGGTCAGGTACAGCCCCTTGACGACGAACATCCCGACATAGACCACGTTGACCACGATCCACAGGCCCCACGACGCGATGTAGCGCCGCGCCGTCCAGTATTGCGCGACGAGGCTGAACGCGGTCAGCGACGCGTCGACGAACGGCAGCGCGGCGTCGGTCCAGCGCGCCATGATCCCGCCGAGCAGCGCGCTGCCCACGACCGCCGCGATCAGGTCGGGCAGCACCTTCGCCGGCGTGACCCCGCTGACCGGCACGACGGCGCCGTGCGACGCAGCGCCGTCCACGCGCTGCGCGAGCCAGCGCCGCCAGCCGTACACCTGCAGCACCGCGAACGCGCCCTGCAGCAGCATGTCCGAATAAAGCTTCGCGTCGAAGAAGATCCAGCCGTACAGCGCGACCGACGCGAGCCCCACGGGCCAGCACAGCATGCGCCGCTTCGCGGTCAGCCAGATCGCGAGCGCGCTGACGATCACGCCGGCGATTTCAAGGGTGGACATCGTTCGTTCTCTCCAGTGTAGGTCGGATCGCGATCAGAAATCGTAAGTCAGCGACACGCGCGCGGTACGCGGCGCGCCGGGGAACAGGTAGGCGTCGCCCTGCTGCTCGCCCGCATCCCGCCAGTAGAACTTGTTGAACAGGTTGTCGACCGACACGCGCAGCACCGTCCGGTGTCCGCCGATCTTCGTCGCATACCGCGCGCCGAGATTGAACACGAACCACGCCGGCACGCGCGCCGTGCCCTCCTCGTTCGCATTGCGGCTCGCGCTGTAATCGACGCCGCCGAGCAGCGCGAGACCGGCGACGCCGGGCACCGCATAGTCCGCATACAGCGACGCGCGCAGCGCCGGGACGTTGATGACCTGGTGCCCTTCGTAGGCCGGCGAACCCGAATCGTAAGCGCGCGCGCGAATCGCCGCCACGGTCGCGGTCAGCGACAGCCGCTGCGTGAGCCGTCCGGCCGCGCCGAGCTCGATCCCCTGGTGCCGCTGCGTGCCGCGCTGCACGAACGTGTAGCTGCCGTTCGACGCGTCGGGCTGCGCGAACTGGAACGGCTTGCTGATCGAGAATACCGCGGCCGTGAGGCTCAGCCGGTCGAGCCAGTCATATTTCGCGCCGACCTCGATCTGATGCGATTCGACGGGCGGCAGGAACGCATATGCGTTGCTTGCGCGCACCGGCGCCTGGTCGCCGAGCGACAGCGCCTTGCTGTACGACGCATAGAGCGACAGCGCGTTCACCGGCTTGTAGACCAGTGCGACCTGCGGCAAGAACACCGAGCGGTCGGTGCGGGTTTGCGGACCGTCGAGGCTGCTCCAGCTCCGCTGCCGCAGCAGCACCTCCTTGCCGCCCGCGAGCACCTGCCAGTGGTCGCCGAAGCTGATCCGGTCGGCGCCGAACACCGCGTACTGCCACGCGTCGAGCCGCGGATACGACGGACCGGCCACGTTTTGCGACGGCGCAAACGTGAGGTCCGGGCCGTAGATGTTCTCGCTCCCCACATAGTCGTAGACGGCATCCGCCATGTGCACGACGCGCCGCTGCACGCTCGCGCCGACCGTCAGCTCGTGACGCACCGGTCCGGTAGAAAACTTACCGGTCGTTACCGCGCGCACGTCGTCGTTGCGTCGGTACTCGCCCGGGCTCCGGAAGTCGTACACGTCGAAATCCCCATTCCTGCCGAAGAAGAACGGTGACGCCCCACCGGGCGCGCAACCCGCCGACGAACAGCCATACGCGAACGCGCTGTTGTCGTCGATCATCGTGCGGCTGCGGCCCGCGGCGACGTAGGCCTTCCAGTCGTCGTTGAACTGGTAGTCGAAGCGCGCGTTGAGGTTCAGCGCATCGGTGGTCAGCGGTTTCGCCCACGGCTGCGTGCCGAGCGCCTTCGACGTCGACTTGACGGACGGCACGACCGTGCCGCCAAGCAGCTGATACCCCGGCGCGGAACGCTGGATCCACTGCTGGAATTCCGCATTGAGCTGCAGGCTCGCGCGCGGGCTGATGTCCCAGTCGGCGGCGATCGATCCGAACGTGCGGCGCCCGTTCGTGCCGTCGATGTACGAATGCATGTTCTCCTTCGCCGCATTGATCCGGATGCCGAACTGGTTGCCGGGGCCGAAGCGCTGGCCGAGGTCCACGGCGGCCGACGTCGATCCCCTGCTGTCGACGCCCGTCGTCACGCTCGCGACGTTCGCGGACCGCTTGGTCACGAAGTTGATCACGCCGCCCGGCGCGACGACGCCGCTGTCGATGCCCGCGAGCCCTTTCAGGATCTCGACGCGCTCCTTGTTCTCGAGCGGCACGTTCTGCTCGCCCGACACCGTCAGGCCGTCGATGCGGATCGCGCTCGCGAGATCGACCGGAAAGCCGCGAATCGAAAAGCCTTCGAAGTAGCCGACCGGCGCGTACGCGTTGCTGACCGACGCGTCGTTGCGGACGACGTCGCTCAGCCGCTTCGCCTGCTGGTCGTCCAGCAGCGCGCGGGTGACGACGCTGACCGACGCGGGCGTATCGCGCAGCGGCGCGTCGTCATACCCGGCAACCGACGCGGTGCGTGCGCGCAACGCATTGTCGCGCGCGCCGCTCACGCTGATGGCCGGCAGCGTGCCGCCGCCGGATGCCGCATCGGCGTCCGAAGCCGGCGCCGGCGCATCGACGGAAGCCGCGCCTGCCTGCGCGGCGAAAAGCGTGATGCCGAGACCCACGCTGACACACGCGCGCCGCCGGAGTGCCGGCGACGCTCTTCTTCTGTTCACAGTCATCTTTCTGGATTCGAAACTCGCCGCTCAACCTGTCGCACGCGCTTGGCCGGCGGCATGACGACCTGTCGGCCGAACGCGCCCGATCACGCAAGACGGGCGCGGGCTCGCGCGGAAACGCGCGACGGCCCCGGATGTCGTCGTCGACCGATGCGGTGCACGCGTATCGGAAGCCGGTCCGCGGCGGGCCCGGGCGTGACGCGTGCGGCGACGCGCGAGCGCCGGCGTGCCCCGCCAGCCCATTGGGCGGCGGAAGCGGCACGGCGACCCGGGCGCGCCACGCGTTGCGGCGCGCATTTTACCCCGCGGCGGCGTACCGGCGGCGGAATCGGGCAGGAAGAGTGGGAAGCGGAACAGGAAGCGCCATCGATCGACGGCGCGCATCGCCACGACGGAATCGTCGATGGCTGGCAAGCGGGCAGCGGCCGTTCAGGCGCTCACGGCGGCGGCCCGTGCAGGGCGCCCGTGCCCGGCGCATCGTCGCGCCGGCATCGGGCAGTCGACGCAATCGTGCTTGTATGTTCAAGCCTGACCGGTACGGTAAAGTCTGGGAGCAACCAGACTGAACCGTGTAGTTTGATTCGCGCTTGGGCCAATGAGCCCGTTTCTGAGTACAGAACGCACGGTTGCCGTGCTGGTCTTCCCGAAACCCGAACGGTTACCCGCCCCGATCTGATCGAGGGCGCATGCACAAGCAAGGGATCTGAAGATCATGTCTGCTTCCTCAGTAATGGTGGGTATCGACGTAGCCAAGGAGCACGTCGATATTGCGGTATTGGGCGCCGAACGCATTGCGCAGCGATGGGCTAACGATGCCGAGGCACATTCGGCCCTGGCAGCGGCCCTGCAACCCCTGAACGTGGCTCTGGTCGTCATGGAAGCCACGGGCGGCTACGAAGCGGCGCTTGCGTGTGCGTTGCAGGCGGCAGGCTTGCCGGTCGCCGTGATCAACCCGCGTCAGGCGCGCGACTTTGCCAAGTCGATGGGGCGTCTGGCCAAGACCGATACGATCGATGCTCACATGCTGGCGGAGTTCGCATCGGTACTGGTTCGTCGCAAGGATCTGGCCAACTTCATTCGACCGCTGGCCGACACCCAGCAACAAGCGCTGGCCGCCATGGTCACACGCCGTCGTCAGTTGCTCGGCATGTTGCTGTCCGAGCGGCAGCGTTTGCAGCTGGCCATTCCGGTCGTACGCCCGAGCATAGAAGCCATGATCGACGCCATCCGCAAGCAGCTTGATGATGTCGACGCCCAGATGGTTACCCACGTCCGCGCGCACTACAGCGCACTCGACGAACTGCTGCGCTCGGCAAGCGGTATCGGCCCAGTGGCCAGTGCTACCTTGATCGCAGAACTGCCCGAACTTGGCCGGCTCAATCGCCGCCAGATCGCTGCGTTGGTTGGCGTCGCTCCGATGGCATGGGACTCGGGAACTACCCGGGGGCACAGGCGCATTCAAGGCGGACGGTTCGATATCCGTCGCGTCCTGTACATGGCAGCGCTCACCGCTTCGCGACGCAACCCCGCTATTGCCGCTTTTTATCAACGACTGATCGCCGCAGGCAAACCGCCCAAGGTCGCGCTGGTTGCCTGCATGCGCAAGCTCCTGACCGTGCTCAACGCCATGGTCAAAACCAGCACACCTTGGGACAGTTCGCTTCATTCCGCTTGACTCGCTAGACGGTTACTCAGAAGCCTTGCATCGTCGACGTCGGATCGGCCACCAGGTGCACGACGCCGTAGATGACCGCCCCGACGAGCGCGGCGAGAATGATCGCCACGAACGGCAGCAGCGTGAAGTTGACGTTCGCGAGATCCGCGGCATGCTCCTTGCTGTTGCGCACGCCGAAGAAGCTCCACAGGACCAGACGGATCATGCCGAGCAGTTTCATGGCTTTGCTCCTTTCACTTTCATCGTATCGGTTGCCGTTATGGTCGATCCGATCCCCCAATGAAAACAGAAGCAGTTGCGAACGCTTTTCGGGCAGCACATGGCGCGCGGCCCGCCGGTCCGTCACGCGGTGCGAGCCGCGAACTGCGGCGCCCGTTCGACCGGCGACCAGCGAAACGGCATCACTGCGGCGCTGCGCCGCACCTCCTGCACGCGATACCGCACGACTCGCTGCGCGCCTTCGAACGACGCGACGAGCGGCCCGTCCCAGACGATCTCCGCGCGCGCGGCGACATGCACCAGGTCGCCGCGCTCGAAATCGACGAACAGCAAGCCCGCGCGCGGTTCGAGCAGCAGGTTGCCGAGCGTATTGAACAGCCGGTTGCCGCTGAAATCGGGCGTGGTCAGCGTGGCGGCGTCGTCGACGCGCACGAAGCCCGGCATCCCGCCGCGATGCGATACGTCCACGCCGCGCGCCGCGCCCGCTTCCGCCGACAGGTTCGCGCTCGCGACGAAGAACGTATCCGCCTGCGCCAGCAGCGCGCGATCGGCGTCGCTCAGCCGGTCCGAACGTTCGAGCCGCGGCGACGGCGCATCGCCGCGCGGGTCGAACGCCGGCGTGCGGCTCTGGATGTATTTCGCGCAGTTGCCGAAGCTCTGCTCCACCGCGACCGTCAGCACGTGATCGCCGTCGATGGCCTGCACGACGCCGTTGACGCGATTGCGCCGCCGCGTGTCGAACTGGATGCCGAGCCCGCCGAGCTGCGCGCCCGGCCGCCACGCATCGGCCAACGGATCGCCCGGCAGGGCGTCGCCCGCGATCCGCAGCGTGTGCGCGTCGGGCGACGTCGCGAAGCCCGGCGCGCCGACGCGCAGCGTCGCCCACGGCTGGCCCGCCGAATCGACGCCGCCGAGCACGAAGAACGGCAACTGCGCGAAGAACGCCCGATGCTGATCGGGCATGAAACGCCGGATGCCGCGCAGCCCGACGGCGCTCGCGGCGTCGGCCACGCCCGCGCGCTGCTGCACGGCGAGTTCGCCCGCATGAAACGGCGACACATCCAGTTCCCAGCCCGGCAAGGCGACGGTCGGCGCAGTCATCATTTGCTCTCCTGAAGGAAGCGGCCCGGCGCGCTATGCGGCGAGCAGGCCCGCGCGGGTCGGCGGCATGCCGACGAAACCGGGCAACGCCTCGACGCGCGCGAGCCATGCGCGCAGATGCGGATACGGATTGAGCGACACGCCGCCTTCCGGCGCGTGCGCGACGTACGTGTAGGCCGCGATGTCGGCGATGGTCGGCTGCGCGCCGGCCGCGAACGGCCGCTTCGCGAACTCCGCGTCGATCACGTCGAACAGCCTGACGGCGATGCGCTTCGCCAGCGCGTGATCGAGCGGCGCGCCGAACACGGTGACGAGCCGCGCCGCGGCCGGGCCCGCTGCGATCGGCCCCGCCGCGAGCGACAGCCAGCGCTGCACGGCCGCCGCGCCGGCCGGATCGTCGGGCAGCCAGTGCGCGTCGCCGTAGCGCTTCGCGAGATAGACGAGGATCGCGTTCGAGTCGGACAGCACGACGCCGCCGTCGTCGATCACGGGCACCTGCCCGAACGGGTTCAGCGCGAGGAAGGCCGGCCCGCGCTGCTCGCCCGCGGCGAGATCCACGTCGACGATCTCGAACGGCACGCCGAGCAGCGACAGGAACAGGCGCACGCGGTGCGCGTGACCGGACAGCGGAAACGAGTAGACGCGGATCGGAACGGACGGCTTCTCGGCAACAGGCATGGGAACACTCCGGCAAAGGGCGTCGCCGCGAACCGGCAACGAACGGCCCCAGCGTAGCGCGCGCCCTCTGTCGCCAGAAGAGGGATAATCGCGGAAACATCATCCTCTTTGACAGGACAATCGGCGATGGCGGACCTGCGCGACGTAAACCTGAACCGGCTCGCGATTTTCGTGGCGGTGGTCGAGGCGGGTTCGCTGACGGCGGCGGCCGAGCGGCTCGGGCTCGCGAAAACGGTGGTCAGCACGCACATGCAGCGGCTCGAATCAGAAGTGGGCGCGAACCTGCTGGTGCGCACCACGCGGCGGCTCGCCGTGACCGACGCGGGGCGCGCGTTCTACGACGCGTGCCGCGACATCATGCGCGCGACCGAAAGCGCGCTCGACGCGGTGTCGTCGGAGACGGGGCCGCTGCGCGGCACGCTGCGCGTGAGCGCGCCGATCGACTATGGCGCGCAGGTCGTCGCGCCCGCGATCGTCGCGCTGCGCGATGCGCATCCGGCGCTCGACGTCGAGCTGATCGCGAACGACCGCCTCGTCGACCTCGTCGCCGACAACATCGACGTCGCGGTCCGCATCGGCCGTCTCGCGGATTCGAACTATCGCGCGGTGCAACTCGGCGAATACGAGAAATGGCCGGTCGCGAGCCCGGCGTTCGTCGCGCGCTGGGGCTTGCCGCGCGATCCGGCGGCGCTCGCGGCGCTGCCGTTCGTGATGCTGTCGACGCTGCCGCGCCCGCAGACGTTCGAGCTCGAGAATGGGCGAGGCGGCAAGGCGTCGGTGCGCTGCACCGCGCACGTCGTGTCGAACACCGCGACCGCGTGCCGTGCGATCGCGCTCGCGGGCGGCGGCTTCGGGCTGCTGACCGACTTCTCGATCGCCGACGACGTCGCCGCGGGCCGGCTCGTGCGCCTGCTGCCCGGGTGGCGCTCGCCGCCGGCCGGGATTCACGCGATCTTTCCGTCGACGCGGCTGCCGTCGCCGAAGGTGCGGGCGTTCATCGACGCAATGCGGGAGAGGATCGGCGAGGCGCCGGCGCGGGCAACACGGGCGCGTGCGACAAGGTCGAAGCGTGCTGCCGTGTGAATCGTGCCGCATGTGTGCGGCATTCCATCGCGACGCGGCAGCGTCACCACCCGCTACCCCGCCGCCCGCAACGTCCCGAGCAGCACCTTCCTGCAGCTCGCGATCATCTGCGCTTCCGGATCGCGGTACTGGGTCAGCAGCCACGCCGCGCCGACGTTCGTCATCGCACCGACGAGCGCAAGCCCGATCAGCCGCTGCTCGGTGCGCTCCGCCGCCGTGACCGCCTCGCCCGGCCCGCCGATCGCCATGATCAGCTTGCCGAACTCGACGAGCACGCGCTGATACGTCGCGTCGGTATCCAGGCTCACGCCCATCACCTCGAGCAGCAGCACGCGCGCCGCGCACGGGTCGCGCAGGAACCCGAAGAACGCCGCGAGCCCCGCGTCGACACGTGCGTCCAGATCGCCGCCGCGCGCGGCGACCGCTTGCGCAACCGCGTCGCGCAACTGCTCCGCGTGATGCAGGTAGGTGCGGCGCAGCAAATCCTCGGTGCTGTCGAACGCCGCATAGAAATAGCGGTCGTTCAGCTTCGCTTCCTGGCAGATCGACCGCACGGTCGCCTTCCTGAAACCGACCGTGCCGAACACGCGCGTCGCCGCGCGGATCAATGCGTCGCGCCGCTCCGCCGCGCGCACCTCGGGCGCCACGCCACCGTACGCGCGGCCCCGTTTCTGCGTTTCGAGTGCTTTCTCCATTCCGCTATTTGACATCAGGACACCCGAAAACTAAAGTGGTGACACACAACACCACAATAAGCACACCGCCGGCGCAGTGCAAGCGGACATCGGAGGAACGACGGATGAAGGGGTTTTCCGGGAAGGTCGCCGCGATCACCGGCGCCGGTTCGGGCATGGGCCGCAGTCTCGCGGTCGAGCTTGCGCGACGCGGCTGCGAGGTCGCGTTGAGCGACGTCAACGACGTCGGGCTCGCGGGCACCGCGGCCGCCTGCGCGCGGCACGGCGTGCGCGTGACGACGCAACGGCTCGACGTCGCCGACCGCGGCGCGGTGTTCGCATGGGCCGACTTCGTGCGCCAGTCGCACGGCAAGGTCAACCTGATCTTCAACAACGCGGGCGTGTCGCTCGCGGCCAGCGCGGAAACCGCATGCATCGACGACCTCGAATGGATCGTCGGGATCAACTTCTGGGGCGTCGTGCATGGCACGCAGGCGTTCCTGCCCCATCTGCGCGCATCCGGCGACGGCCACGTCGTCAACACGTCGAGCCTGTTCGGCCTGATCGCGATGCCGACCCAAAGCGCGTACAACGCGACCAAGTTCGCGGTGCGCGGCTTCACCGAGGCGCTGCGGATGGAACTGGAACTCGACGGCGCGCCCGTCAGCGCGACCTGCGTGCACCCGGGTGGCGTCGCGACCGGCATCGTCGATGCGTCGCGCGTCGACGCGAGCATTCATGCGCTGACCGGCCAGGACGACGCGACCCACCGCCGCCAGGCGAACCGCCTGATCAATGCGACGACGGCCGACGACGCCGCGCGGCAGATCCTCGCCGGCGTCGAGCGCAATGCGCGCCGCGTGCTCGTCGGCGCCGACGCGCGCCGCCTCGACAGGATCGCGCGCCTCCTCGGCGCGGCCTACCAGATGCTGATGATCCGCCACGTGCGCCGTGCCCGCGCACGCAACCTCCAGCGCGCGCATCCGGGCGCCGCGCTCCCGACCACGCCGACCAAGGACCCCGCATGACTTCGACGACGACCGACCGCCGCGCCGCGCCGCCCGCCTTCGACCGCCGCGCGCCCGCCGGCGGCACGCACCGCGACGGCGCCGATCTCGACGTGCTGATCGTCGGCGCCGGCCTGTCCGGCATCGGCGCGGCCTATCACCTGCAGCGGCGCTGCCCGTTCGCGCGCGTCGCGATCCTCGAGGCGCGCGACGCGATCGGCGGCACCTGGGACCTGTTTCGCTATCCGGGCGTCCGTTCGGATTCCGACATGTTCACGCTCGGCTACAGCTTTCGGCCGTGGCACAGCGACAACGCGATCTCGGATGGCCAGACGATCCTCGACTACATCCGCGACACCGCGCGCACCCACGGGATCGACAAGACGATCCGCTACGGCCACAAGGTCGTCGGCGCGGACTGGGATTCGAACCACGCGCGCTGGACGGTGCGCGTCGAACGCGGCGGCGGTGACGACGAAGCCGAGACGCTCGTGCTGACCTGCCGCTTCCTGTACATGTGCAGCGGCTACTACGACTACGACGCGGGCTACCTGCCCGACTGGCCCGGCAAGGACACGTTCGGCGGCGATCTCGTGCATCCGCAGCACTGGCCGAAGAACCTGTCGTACGCGGACCGCCGCGTGATCGTGATCGGCAGCGGCGCGACCGCGGTGACGCTCGTGCCGTCGATGGCAGCCGTTGCCCGGCACGTGACGATGCTGCAGCGCTCACCGACCTACATCGTGTCGCTGCCCGCGCGCGACAGGATCGCCAACGCGCTGCGCCGCGTGCTGCCGGCGCGGCTCGCGCACCGGCTCGTGCGCATCAAGAACGTGCTGCTGACGATGTATCTCTACAATCTCGCGCGCCGCAAGCCTGACCAGACGAAGAAATTCATCATCCGCGCGGCCGGCAAGCAGGTCGGCCCCGGCTTCGACGTCGCGAAGCACCTGACGCCGCGCTACAAGCCGTGGGACCAGCGCGTGTGCCTCGTGCCGAACGGCGACCTGTTCAAGGCGATCCGCGCGGGCCGCGCGTCGATCGTCACCGACGAGATCGAGCGCTTCACGCGGACCGGCGTCATGCTGAAGAGCGGCCAGCGGCTCGACGCGGACGTGATCGTCACCGCGACCGGGCTGAAGGTGAAGATGCTCGGCGGCGCGCAGGTCACGGTCGACGGCCGCGCGGTTGACCTGCCGCAGACGGTGTCGTACAAGGGGATGATGTACAGCGATGTGCCGAACCTCGCGTCGTCGTTCGGCTACACGAATGCGTCGTGGACGCTGAAGGCCGAGCTGATCGCGCGCTACGTCTGCCGCCTGCTCAACCACATGCGCGCGAACGGCTACGACACGTGCGTGCCGCGCCTCGCGCCGGGCGACCTCGGCAACGTGCCGGCGGTGAACCTCAGCTCCGGCTACATCCAGCGCGCGGCCGGCATCCTGCCGAAACAGGGGGAGAAGAAGCCTTGGAAATTCCACCAGAACTACGTGCTCGATCTCGCGTCGCTGAAGTTCAGCACGCTCGCCGATTCGGCGATGCAGTTCGAACGCCGCGCGAAGCCCGACGCGGCCGCCGCATCCGTCCCGCAAACCGCGCTTGAAACCTGACGAGGCCGACATGAGCCATACGATCCATCTGATCCAGCAGGCGCTGATCGCCGTCGTGGCCGTGTGCGCGGCGCTCGCGGCGTTCACGTGGTATGTCGCGCACCGCGTGACGCGCGCGTTCCGGCCCGAAGGCCGGTTCGTCGACATCGGCGGCGATCGCATCCATTACGTCGAGTACGGCAACGGCCCGCCGATCGTGTTCGTCCACGGGCTTGCGGGGCAACTGCGCAATTTCGCGTACCTGCCGCTGCAGCGGCTCGCGGAACGCCATCGCGTGATCCTGATCGACCGGCCGGGCGCCGGGCATTCGCTGCGCGGCGCACGCTCGCAGGCGAACATCTTCGCGCAGGCGCGCATGGTCGCCGCGTTCATCGACGCGCTGCAGCTCGACAAGCCGGGGCTCGTCGGGCATTCGCTCGGCGGCGCGATTTCGCTCGCGGTCGGCCTCAACCATCCGGAGCACGTGAGCCGCCTCGCGCTGATCGCGCCGCTCACGCATCCGGAGTCCGAGCCGCCGGGGCCGTTCCGCCCGCTGCTGATTCCATCGAAGCGCGTGCGCCGCTTCGTGTCGTGGACCTTCGCGATTCCACTGACGATCCTGACCGGCCGCAAGGCGGTCGTCGCGGTGTTCGCGCCGGAAGCGGTGCCGAAGGATTTCCCGGTCAAGGGCGGCGGGCTGCTCGGGCTGCGGCCGCGCAGTTTCTATGCGACGTCGTCGGACCTGATCGCGGTGCCCGACGACCTGCCCGCGATGGAGCGCCGCTATGCGGAGCTCGCGCTGCCGGTCGACGTGCTGTACGGCCGCGACGACCGCATCCTGAACTGGCGCAGTCACGGCGAGGCGCTCGCGCAGAAGTCGCCGCGCGTGCGGCTGCGGGTGGTCGACGGCGGCCACATGCTGCCGGTCACGATTCCGGACGCGACGGCCGAGTGGCTGGCCGAAGTGGCCGCGGCGCCGGTCGAAGCGCACGCGCCGGTCGCGCAGGCCGGGCGCTGACGTCCTGACGTCGCCGCGCGTCGGCGCGCGGCGACGCGTTCAGTCCTCGTTGCCGGGCAGCGTCAGGCCGAGTTCCGCGATCACCTCGCGCGCGCTGCGGAATGCTTCGACCGCCGCCGGCGCGCCCGCGTACAGCGCGCTGTGCAGCAGCACCTCGCGAATCTCGACGAGGCTTGCGCCGTTGTTGAGCGCGCCGCGCACGTGGCCCTTCAGCTCGGTGCTGCGGCCCAGCGCGGCCAGCATCGCGCACGTGCACAGGCTGCGCGTCTTCAGATCGATGCCGCCGCGCTGCCACGTGCTGCCCCACGCGTGCTCGTTCAGCCAGTCCTGCAGCGGCCGCGAAAATCCGTCGAGATCGCGCATCGCCCGCTCGACGAAGGCCTCGCCCATCACGTCGGTGCGACGCGCCTTGCCCTGTTCCCTGTCCTGTTCGCTCATCTCTCTGTCCTGTTCGTTCGGATTCCGTTTTGGATTTCATTTCGGATTGCTTCGGTTGCGCCGCCGGTTGCCGGTTCGCGCGGGTTTGCCCGCCGGGCGGCGCGATCCGCTCATGTTCGCGAGGCGCGGGCATTTCGTCAAAGACGCGGGCCTCGGTCGGGCGGGCCGCCGCGCCAGTAAGCTTGTCAACGCGCATGCGCCGCCGGACGCCGACGCTACGTAACGTTTCCACGCGCGTTACGGCGCGTTGCGGGAACATCGCGCAGCCCATTGCGCCACCGCTCCGCGAAAACGCCATTACTCAGGACAAAAAGCCTCAAACGTCGGACTTCCCGCAAGAAAAATCCGCCACCCGCCGCGCAAACTGCGATGGCGCGGAAATTGCAGTTCTGGCCGGGACAAACACCAATCGTTGAGGCCAACATGCAGAAATACTTCACAAGAACGACGCTCTCGCTCGCCATCTCGTCGCTGCTCGCGCTGTCAGGCTGCAGTTCGGTCGACGGACCGACCACGTCTACCGCGCTCAAGCCGAGCTCGTCGGGATCGTCGGGCACATCGGGGTCGTCAGGGACTTCCGGTAGTTCGGGTAGTTCGGGTAGTTCGGGTAGTTCGGGTAGTTCGGGTAGTTCGGGTAGTTCGGGTAGTTCGGGGACTTCGGGCACTTCGGGCACTTCGGGCACTTCGGGCACTTCGGGCACTTCGGGCACTTCGGGCACTTCGGGGACTTCGGGCACTTCCGGTACGTCTGGCACCTCCGGCACGTCAGGCACCTCCGGCACGTCGGGTACCTCCGGCACGTCGGGTACCTCCGGCACGTCAGGCACCTCCGGTACGTCGGGCACCTCCGGCACGTCGGGCACCTCCGGTACGTCAGGCACCTCCGGTACGTCTGGTACCTCCGGCACGTCGGGTACCTCCGGCACGTCGGGCACCTCCGGTACGTCAGGCACCTCCGGCACGTCAGGCACCTCCGGCACGTCAGGCACCTCCGGCACGTCAGGCACCTCCGGCACGTCAGGCACCTCCGGCACGTCGGGCACCTCCGGCGCCACCCCGCTCGGCAGCATCTTCCAGCAGACCGGCACCCTCGTCACGTCGCTCGGCACGACCGTCGCGAACGGCGGTACGCAAGTGGGCGGCGTGTCGAACAATCCGGCTGCCACCAGCGTCGGCAATGCGGTCACGAGCCTCGGCAACGGCGTCCAGTCCCTCGGCAACGGCGTCGCGGTCGGCCTCGGCTCGATCGGCGTGTCGGCGAATCCGCTCGGCCCGACGCTGACGTCGACGACCGGCCTGCTGAGCGGCACCGGCGCAGCCGTCAACAACGTCGGCAACGCGGTGACGAGCCTCGGCGCCGGCCCGCTGTCGCCGCTCGCGCCGGTCACGACGACCGTCGGCGGCCTCGTCAACACGGTCGGCAGCGTCATCAACACGGCAGCGTCCGGCCTCAACACCACGATCAACACCACACCGATCCAGCAGCTCGAGACGCAGGTCGGCAGCCTCATCAACCCGATCACGAACACGCTGACCGGCAGCGTCCAGACGCCCGGCACCACGCAGAACGTCGGCGCCACGACCGGCGCCGGCACGCCGGTCGGCAACCTGCTGACCACGGTCGGCACCGGCCTCGGCACGGCCGGCGCGCAGATCGGCGGCGCGACGACCAACCCGGCAGGCGCCGATCTCGGCAACGTCGTGACGCAACTCGGCAACACGGTCGCGAGCGTCGGCGGCCTGCTCGGCGGCAGTACGGGCAGCTCCAGCAGCGGTTTGGGCGGCACGGGCGGGACCAGCGGCAGCGGCCCGCTCGCACCCGTGACGAACCTGCTCGGCTCGCTCGGTTCCATCGGCGGGACAAGTGGCACCGGCAGCGGAACCGGCGGCACCGGCGCAAGCGGTCCTCTCGCACCGGTGACCAACCTGCTCGGTTCGATCGGCGGAAGCAGCACCGGCGCCGGCGGCCTGCTGGCGCCGGTCACGAACCTCGTCAATTCGCTGACGCCGCTCGGCGCGAGCCTCACCGGCACGGTCACCGCGCCGGGCGGTGGCGTGACCGGCAACCTGACCGGCGCGCTGACGAACGGACCGGTCGGCACGCTTGCCGGTTCGCTGACGTCGCCGGCCGGCGCCACCGGCGCCGGCGTCACGGCGAGTCCGGGCGGCGTGATCACGACGATGACGACCCCGGGCGGCAGCGGCACCAGCACCGCGACAGGCGGCCTGACCGGCGGCACGGCAGGCACGACCAACCTGCTCGCGCCGGTGACGAACTTGGTCGGCGGCCTGCTCGGCGGCGCCGTACCGAAGTAATCGACCCGCAGGACCAGGTGGCCGGGCACACAACATTCCAAACCCCGGCCGCCCGCCGGCGCCGCTCACGTTGCGGCGTCGGCATCATCCATACGAGGACCATATGAACTCGACGCTCGAAGGCCTCTCCGCCTTACAAGACCGGCCGCCCCGCTCCGCCACTCCGTTGCGCGCCGGCCTGCTCGGCGTCACGGCCGGCCTCTTCGCGCTGTGGATCACACGCGACCAGCCCGCCCTCGACGGCGCCACGCGCGCGGTCATCGCCAGTCTCGCGATCATCGGCACGATCGCGCTGCACGAACTCCTCATCTCGCGCGTCTACCTGCGGCCGAGCGCCGGCCTGTCACGGCAGGCCGTGCGGCCGCTCGGCGTCGCCCGCGTCGCGGTGCGTCTCGGCGCGCTCGCGTCGGTCTACGCGGGCATCGGCATGCTGTACTGGCTGCTGCCCGAGTATCACGGCGCGTTCTACCTGCCGTTCTGGTCGCTGCTGCGCGCGCTCGCGCCCTACGTGATCGTCGCCGCGCCGGTCTATTTCGCGTGGATGGACCGCCATCAGCGCGAGACCGACGACGCTTACCTGCTGTGGGGGCGCTTCCTGTTCCGCGGCGAGCAGCCCGCGAGCTGGCAGCCGGTGCGCGAGATGCTCGCCGGGTGGATGGTCAAGGCGTTCTTCCTGCCGCTGATGACCGTCTACCTGTCGAAGGACGCCGACCACCTGAGCGCATCGCTCGCGAACGCGATGCATGCGCCGATGTCGCTCGCGCTGTTCGTGTTCATGTACGACCTGTCGTTCACGATGGACCTGATGTTCGGCACCGTCGGCTACCTGTGCACGTTCCGCATCCTCGACAGCCACGTGCGCACCGTCGAGCCGACGACGCTCGGCTGGCTCGCCGCGCTGATCTGCTACCAGCCGTTCTGGTCGCTGATCTCGAACAACTACATCCGCTACGAAGGCTCGCTGTTCTGGGACAACTGGCTGCTCTCCGCGCCGGCGATCCGCGTGGTCTGGGGTGCGACGATCATCGCGCTGCTGCTGTGCTACGCGCTGTCGACGATCTCGTTCGGCCTGCGTTTCTCGAACCTGACCCACCGCGGGATCATCACGTCCGGCCCTTACCGCTTCACGAAGCATCCGGCCTACATCGCGAAGAACCTGTCGTACTGGATGATCTCGGTGCCGTTCGTCGAGCCGCTCGGCTGGCAGGTCGCGCTCGCGCATTGCGCGGCGCTGGTCGCGGTCAACCTGATCTACTTCCTGCGCGCGAAGACCGAGGAGCGCCACCTGATGCGCGATCCGGACTATCGCGCGTATGCGGCATGGGTCGCCGAGCACGGGTTGTTCGCGCGGATCCGGCGGGTGTTCGGGCAGCAGCGCGCCGGTTGATTTGCCGCCGGCCTGGCCGGAACACCGTCTCGCAAAGCGGTCGCCTGCGCTGCTTTCGTCGGGTGCAAAACGGCAGGCCGCCTGCGGATCAGGACGCAGGCGCTTTGCGCGCTCAATTCATCTCAAAAATGGTCTGCTTGCGGCCAATTGTCGCGAAATACGGTCAAATGACGCCTTTTACATAAAGCGGGATTGCCGGATGCGCGATGACCGCGTATGGTGCGGGCCGTCCGTGTGCGTGTCGGCTCGCCCGGGTGCTTGGGCCGCTTGCATCGTTCGGACATTCCGACCGTCGCCCTGCGCGACGGCCGTGCGGGCTCCGGCCCGCCGTTCATCGTCTCCGCGACGCCGCCTGCCGGCGCCGCGCATTCATGAGGAAAGAGGCGTGATGCACAAAGTCCTGATCCTGATCGCTCTCTGCGTCGCGGGCCTCGCCGCGATCGCTGCCGGTTTCCAGCACATCCCCAGCTGATTGGCGGCCCCGGCTCGCTTGCCGAGCCGCGGGGCCGCTTCCTCCGTTTTCCATCGCCATGACCCATTCATTCGACACGCTCGACACGATCTCCCTTTGCCATGCGCATCGACGTACAGCATTGCCAGAACACCATCGACGATGAGCTGGATACGCTCCACGCTCGTCTCCATCAACCGGGCCACCGCCTGCACGGCCTGCCGGCCGTCGCGCTCGGCGCATCGGGCCTGATCGTCCGCCATCGCGAGGCAGACGGTGAATATTTCCTCTACGTCGAAGATCCGGCGACCCGGCAGCTCGCCGGGTATACGGTGTTCAATCGACTGCCCGAAATTCCGCGCCGCGCGGATCGATACCTGCGCGCGCCTCATTCCAAATTTCGCGCTTCGTTCCAGCGCAAGGGGCTTGCGACCACGCTGTATCGGTGGGGGCTCGATGCCGGGCTGTGCCTGATCAGCGGCGCGCGGCAGTCGGTTGGAGCGGCAAGGCTGTGGACGATGCTCGCGCGGGAGTACCGGCACGGGTTCGTCGATATCGAAGGGCGGGAATTGCGTTATCTCGGCGAATGCGTGTCCGATGACGTGCATGGTGCGTTGCATACGCGGCGGTTGTTGCTTGGGAGGGGGTGGACGATGGGAGAATTTGCGGAGGCAGTCGACATGACCGACGGGCCAACCATGGCGCGCGATCACTCACGTTGCGCTTCGACGCGCTGGCCAGAGTGGCCGGTTCGCGTGCCTCCAAAGGTCGACGCCCCGGACGCTCAATCCATCTTGCCGGGAGCCAACACAATCGTGGCCAGACAAGCAGGGTTGCGCTCCTTGAAGCCAAACGAGAGCGTGCCCCATGGCTGACGCGAGGAATGCACGGTCTCTTCTTCAAGCGAGTGCCCATGAGGGGAGTCCGTAATTGGAACCTCGCCGTAATGAGCGCGCAGGGCATCGATACCGATGCAGTCTCCATCGAGACTCAGCACCAGAAAGCCCGGAAAGCGCCGCCTCACGCTGAACCGCAGGTCGATTTCCGTGATCCGGGTGTCGCCGGCAAGCTGCACAGGGCCGTCGCTGCCCAGGAACACCGCGGAGTCGTTGCGACCGCTGTCACTCAGGCTGGTGCGGAGAGTGGACTCCACCACCGCCATTCGCCAATGGGAGCTGGCGAACGAGCGCGTCGAGCGTTTGCCACACCGTCAGTGCGGGTGGGGTCGCGACCGGTTGCGGTGTGCCTGACTCAGGCGTCGCACTCGGTGTGGCGAGCGGAATCGCCAGACCCAGCGCCAGGAGCACGCGCCGGGTACGAAGCGCAATACGAAATGGATGTGCCACGCCTGTAGATCGAGCCAGGTAGCCAGGTGCCGAGCGTTCCACAACGTCGCTTTACGACACCTCGCCCCACGGATCATAGATGTAGTTGTTATCTATCGGAATGAACTCGACGCCCTTCAACGCCACCCTCTCCGCCTCCCCCTTGAATTTCTCATTACAAACAAGCTCCATTATCTCGACGCTTCGAAACAAGGTTGATGCACAATCATCGCGAGGAACAAATCGCTTGATCCAACTGTACATTGGAGTACCGGGAAAAAGATTGTTCTCAGCAATCCCTCCTGTTTCCATATCCCGATCTTCCGAAAATTCAGAGTTACTTCGGTCAAGCAACGCAACGTGTTCCGCCGGGAGAAATATCGAATAGCGCTTATCCCCAACATCTTTACCATCGTACGTGATCCGCAATGGGATTTCACGATAACGAACCTTCATCGCATTACACACCTGCAAAAACTGCTCCGACACAAAATTTGTCTGACTTCCATAAAAATCAAAATCAACCGAAGCCTTAGAGTCGGCAAGCTGATATATGTAATCGTGCTCCACTGCCACGCTGAATGGATCGCCAACATACATTGGCCACTCCCACTCATCGCGATTTACCGCTCCGGACAAGAGGTGCGGGCACCCAAACTCACCCGGGCGATATTTAACGACATAGAATCGAGCATCCATTAAAGCAGCCTTTTCGATTACCAAATCAAGCGCCCCCCAAACCGATCCTCTCTCGCGTCATATGTTCAATGCGCCAAACACCAACAATGAGTTGCATATAACAGCGCCGCACAGCGAACAATCTGCCGAATTTTCAGCTCAGCTTTCCACGTGGAATCATTTGACACCCAATCCAGTTGAAATTCCGCGGCCACGACAGGATCGTAAAACCGGACCGGCTCATATGCAGTCCGGGTATATCATCAGCATGCTGCCGCACGTACCTAACGGCTACTCGTTATGTCTCCACGCCAACCGTCGATCCCGCAGCCCGACTTTCCCTGATTCCAAACATCGTCCGGCCGAGGCGATCGTTCCCGCCTTGGCCACCATGCACGATTACGCTGCATCAAACGATGTCGCCCTACGTTTGATCAATCACTGCTTTTTCAGTAGCGGAGTTAGCCATTTCTTGATTTGAGCATCTCGCTGCGGCGTATACGGAGGAAGCTCTTCAGCCTCCCGTTTCGATATTTCAACCTGATTACCGAATAAATCAATTTTCCAATACTGAGCTCCGCCATATGAAAAATATGCATTCACCCCCTCAGACGGAGAAAATCCTGACTCATGCCCAACAATGCGCCAGTCGCAATCAGGTTTTCTATCAAATACCCAATACGAATCAACTATCACCGGCCCAGCAAGCATCTCGGCATTCTCAATTTGGCCCGCAGCAACTTCGTGCTCAGACAAATTCAAATCAAAAAACTCAACCCCATGACCAATATCAAGCTTAGACAATATTCTCCCAACAGCATAAGATGACTCACTCAACGCCATCAAGAATATATCCCCAACCTTAAGAGATCGAATTGGAGTTCTCGGCTTCTTATCCCACCCATGCAACTTGATCGAACCCATTATTAACATCCACCTTTGAGTTGACTACTCTTCGCCTTGCAATGCTCCTCAAAATATGCTTGTCGGCACGCTTCCCGCGTCGTGCTCGCATGATCAAAGGAGTTAATCTTGTTGCCACGATTGGTCGCGGAGATCGGTTCACCAACGGTCGCGGTCTTAGTTTTGTAGTGCTCGAATATGCCTGCTCGTAACCACGCGACTGCCCATAGGTGACGTTTCGTTCCAACGGCCTCATTTCATCCTCAATACCCAATCTTCCAGACGCTGCATGTTCAACTTGCCGCCGCATGAGATCATCCGTTATGCCGACGTAGTAACACTTCGTTGCCCCCGGTTCATAAAGTCCATAAACATGATACCCGGGGGCAGTCTCATGAATCCAACTAAGCGGATCAAAATACCTAGTCGGATTAGGCGCATAGGCATATAAATTGTTGCCCCCCGACAACCCAATCGGATCCTGATTAACAAACCGCCCCACATCCGGGTCATAAAACCGGAACGTGTTGTAATGCAGCCCCGTACGGTCATCAGCATACTGCCCCGCATACCGCAACGGCTGGTCGGTGCGCGGCGCCGCCAGCTGCCGATCCCCAGCCTCGACCTTCCCCCACGCCGAATACCGCCCGGCCCACGCGACCTCGCCCGCCTCGTCCGTCACCTCCAGCGGCGCGCCGACCAGATCCGTATGGAAATGGTAGACCCGTGCCGCGTGTTTCGCCTTCTCGATCGCAACCGCGGCAATCGCATCCGCGATCACCGCGTCGACGCGCGCTGCCGGCGTATACGGCGCATCCGGGCTGTAACCATAGCTGCTGACGCCGGTTTCGCGAATCTCCTGCGCGAGCCTCAACCCTTCCCACACGAACCGCTTGCGCTCGGCGCGCAACTCCACGCCGCGATGATCGAAGCAGGTTTCGGTCTTCGCCGTCCGCCGTCCAAGTGGGTCATACTCAAATTCGGTGGGAACTTGATGCTGGGCTGCGCCTGATCAGCGGTGCGCGGCAGTCGGCAAGGGCGGCAAGGCTGTAGACAATGCTTGCGCGGGATTATCAACATGGCTTCGTCGATATCGAGGGCGAGCGTTGCACTATCTCGGTAAGTCCGTGCCAGACAACGTCCATGATGCGTCGCATACGCGACGGTTGATGCTTGGGACCGGGTGGACGGTCGCGGATTTCGCGGTTGTGGCGGGGATGATGGATGCGCCGGCGAGTGTGGCCGGCCGCGATGTGCTCGCTCGACGGCCTAGCCGGCATGGCCCGTGGATGAGTCCCAGTGCGGCGGCACAACAGGCACGCGCCCGTCCGGTGTTCCCTGACGCGTGACGGCGGCGTCAGTACCACGCATACATGAATGTCACAGGGCGCTCGGATGCCACTCGGTGATCAGGAACGGGTTGCCGCTTGCGTCCCGTAACGAGATCGTTTTCCCAAGCGGACACTCGAGCGGATTTGCGCCCGCCATGACATCGGGAACGAGCCCGCCTTTCTGGAACGCAACTGCTGAAAGACGTGCAAATTTTCCACGTTTATCTTTCGATACTTCCTGCATGGCCACCGTTTTCTCACCGTGGCCCCAAGGTATAGCATCGATATGTTGTCAAATCCAAAGCCGTCATATTCTGCATGTGGCCAATCTCAGTCTGGTAGATCGCGGACCAACCTCAGACAAGCTTGCCCGTCTTCGAGCGCCGATGATGGCGAGCGCATCGCGGATACGCACCACACCCATTCTTCATCCTGCCAAGGCCAGAAATAGGCGCCGCCACCACGGACAACGTAGCTGCCGTCAAGCAATGGCGCACCGTCCGCAAGGCTTGTAGCAAATTTCTCTTGACACCATTCCGGATTTGACATGCCATAAAGGCCAAAATTATTGCACGTCAAAGCATCAAGATTCTCAAAGTCAGAATTAATAAGGCGCTCCAATTCATCTTCTGGCGGCAGCTTATCTCCGAATGAAAATAGAGTTTTAGTACCAGCTCGGCACAGATACTCCCACTCCGATTCTCGCGGAAGACGACATCCCATTGCACCCGAAAAATTCAGCGCATCAGATCGATCAAAATACGCGGGAAAATAAGAATCTCCCACCAAATCTTCACGCACGCTTTTGTTAAGCACAGGCGTAATCGATACCAGCAAATCAGGAATCGTCTTCCTTTGAATTGGCCGCATCTCGTCGATATTAAGCTGCAAGACGCTTGACAACACTCGCGCCGATTGCTCCTCCCCCTCCGAAAACCCCATGCTGTACGTTCCACCTGGGACGTACTGAAAAACAATGCCACTGGACTCGTGAACAAATCTCGGCCAATCGTGCACCACCGAATTTATTTTACGAAACTGACCACCCAGCTTCTCTTCGATATCTTTCATGCAAACACCCCTTAACACCCGTACTTATGAACTTTCCCGGTTGTCTTGTTCTCGTATGTAATCTCGACTCCGTGCTCGTGCGCAAATCGACTCATTTTTGCAGAACACCCCCGGCCACCAGGATTGCAAGGATCCTTTGTTCCACGAAAATGTAGTTTATCGCCCGCCTGGACACTATCCTTCAATTTCTCAAGAACTTTAGCCTCAGTATGAACATCGAGTTGCTGAGTAAACGTAAGTCGCCCTGGCTTAGGGTTATCTGACCCGCTGAATTCAATGCCTTCCATGTACTGCCCGGTCGAAGGCCGCTGCCACATCCATTCCAGAAAGTGACCGGGTGTTCTTGCCAGCCCAAGGGCGTCAGTCCAGATCGTCGGATTAGGCGCATACGAGTACAAATTCTCTCCGCCCCATAACCCAATCGGATCCTGATTAACGAACCGCCCCACATCCGGGTCATAAAACCGGAACGTGTTGTAATGCAGCCCCGTACTGTCATCAGCATACTGCCCCGCATACCGCAACGGCTGCTCGGTGCGCGGCGCCGCCAGCTGCCGATCGCCAGCCTCGACCTTCCCCCACGCCGAATACCGCCCGGCCCAGGCGACCTCTCCCGCCTCGTCCGTCACCTCCAGCGGCGCGCCGACCAGATCCGTATGGAAATGGTAGACCCGTGCCGCGTGTTTCGCCTTGTCGATCGCAACCGCGGCAACAGCGTCCGCGATCACCGCGTCGACGCGCGCTGCCGGCGTATACGGCGCATCCGGGCTGTAAACATAGCTGCTGACGCCGGTTTCGCGAATCTCCTGCGCGAGCCTCAACCCTTCCCACACGAACCGCTTGCGCTCCGCACGCAGTTCCACGCCACGAAGATCGAAGCAGGTTTCGGTCTTCGCAGTCCGCCGGCCAAGCGGGTCATATTCGAACCGCGCCTCGACCGCCCCGCTCGCATCCTCCGTCCGAACCACGATCAACCGATCCTGCCCATCGTAGCTAAACCGCTGCGTCCGGTTCGGCCCCTGCCGCTTCGTCGCAAGATTGCCGAACGCGTCATAAGCAAACCGCAAGTCCTGCCACATCCGCAGCCGGTTGCCTTCCACATACCCGCGGCTGCGACGCTGCCCGTCATCCAGCAGATTACCGGCCGCATCCCATGCGAATTCCTCGAGATGCCGGTCCGCCGTGCGGTACTGCCGCATCAACTGGCCCGCCCGGTCATAGCCGTATTGCGTGCTGCCCCGCAGGCTGTCGCTCATCTCCGTCAGCTCGCCGACCGCGTCGTAGCCATAGTTGCGCCACAACTGCCCACGCATCCGGCCAGTCGTCTCCGGCGACAACCCGGCCGCCTGCCACAGCTTGCGTCCCAGCAAGTCATAACCCGACCGTTCGACCAGACGCCCTTGCGTCCGCAAGATCTCGCGATGCAGGTCGTCCCGTTCGAAATCGCTGACCACCTGGTCGCCGCAGCGAATCTGGTGCACGTGGCCCGAGCCGTACCGCAGCATCTGCAGCGTCTGCCCATGCGGCAACGAAAGCGTCGATACGTTGTCCAGCTCGTCCAGCGCGTACCCGACCGTGCCGTTCACGCCATGCTCGGCAAACAGCCGCCCGCCCTTGTCGTATTCGAACCTGACCGCATCCGGTTCGATACCGAGCGCGACACCCGCATCGGTCGGCATCCGCTCGACTGAAAGCAGCCGGTCTCCCGCGTCACGCTCATAGCGGGTCACGTCGGTCGGCGTGTGCTGCGCCGTCAGATTCCCCATCAAGTCGCGCTCGAAGCGAAGCACCCGAATCGCGTCCGCGTCACGACGATTCGCATCGTCGGCCGCCCCGACGATCGTCAGCTCCCGCAGCCCGCCGGCATCGTCATAGACGAAGCGCCGCTTCACGCCATCCGGCCGCGTCTCGGACAGCAAACGCCCGCCCGCGTCATAGGCAAACGCATAGCGCGCATGATCGTTCAGCAGCTCGAACAGCCGCCCTTCGGCATCGTAGCGATACTCGAGCCGGCGCCCCGCCGGATCGATCGCTTCGCGCAACTGGCCGCGCGCATTGCGGATCGATTGACGGATGCGTCCGCCCAATCCGACATGCCGCACGACGAGCCCGGCCGCATCGTATTCGAAGGACTCCTCGCTGCCGTCAGGATAGGCGATGCGCACCGGCTCGCCGGTCGGCCGCATCGCGTACGACACGCGCTGTCGCAATGCGTTTTCCGTCGCGACTGGCAATCCGAACGCGTCGAACTCGCTGCGCGTCGTCTTCCCCGAGCAATCCGTATAGGCGACGAGCTGACCGAGCCGGTTCCACGCCAGCACCTTGCGCCCGCCGCGCGCATCGACATGCGCGGCGGGTTGCGACGTCAGTCCATCGGGATACTCGTACCGGTTGGTCCGGCCAAGCGGATCGCGGCTGAGCACCAGGCGCCCCTGACGGTCGTACTCCGCCTGCCAGACGCCGCCGTCCGGCGCGGTGATTTCCACCGGACGCAGGCTGTTGCCGTCGTACCGCGTGCGCGTCGTGCGCCCGAGCGGATCGGTCTCGGCCACGATGCGCCCCGCGTCGTCGTATTCCAGCGCAACCTTGCGCTCGCCCGGCAACAGGAACGCGGTCGGCATGCCGGCGTCGTTGTACTCGATCCGGTATTGCGCGCCGTCGAGGTCCGCGCATTCGACGATCTGGAACTGCGCGTCGTAACGCCAGCGCGCCGTGCGTCCGTCGAGATGGCGAACGCGGCTTTCGCGCGCGTCGAGATCGTATTCGAACGTCCAGTGCTCGCCCTCGCTGGTCTGCGTCGCAACGACGCGCGGCTGCCCGCCGAGCGCCGCCCACTTGTAGCTCGACACGAATCCCAGCGCGTTCGTGTGGCTCGTCATCAAGCCGTCGGCGTACGTAAAGCGGCGCACGACCGCGCCGTTCGCGTCCGTCACCGACGCCATCTGCCCGTTGTCGTCGTATCCATACGCGACGATGGGACGGCGCTCGTCACCATGGACGAGCGCGATCGTCGCGAGACGCCCGTGGACGGCCTCGTAATCGAGCACCGCCTGAATGCCGCCGCACGTGAGGATCTCGCGCACGCGCCCGTGACTGTCGCGCTCGAACTGCATCCACTGCCCGGCCTGGTCTTCGATGCGGTGCACCCACGCAACCCGGTCCGTGTCGGGATCGAGCCGCCCGAAGTCGTAATACGTTTCGCCGACGTCGTGCAGCACGTAACGGCCATCGGGCGTGCAGGTCAGATAGCGCTGCTCGCTCTCGCTGAACGACGACTGCCCCTTGCGAACCAGCGGAAACCCGCTTTCGCGGCCCTGCGCGTCCGTGTACCAGAGCCGTCCGTCGCGCGCCTGCAGCCGCAGGTCCCACGGCAGCACCCAGCCGCGGCCGAGCGTTCCGGCATGGTCGAGGCCGCTCGAATAGAAGCGCTTGATCGCGACCGGCAGCGGGCTCGGAATGACGTAATCGGTTTCCGATTCGGCGAGCAGGATCTTGCGCCCGGTCGTGACGTCGACAGGATTGCCGAACATCCCGCCAATCGCACGATTGATCACGGGACCGGCCACGTAGCGCCCCACGGCCTCGCCGAGCACGAAGCCGCCGATGAACTTCGCCGCGCACGGCAGGACCGCGCGCGACAGTCCGCCGGCGGCCTTCACGAGCCCTGCGAGCCCGCCGACCAGCCCCGCCAGCGCGAATGCCCAGTCGACCGTGGTACGGAGCCACGGCGGCACCTCGTCGTCTACCGGCAGGTAGGTTTCCGTGCCGCCGTGAATGAAGGTGTCGTGCGAACCATCGCCGATCGACGCGCCGCACGTGATCTTGTCGTCCTTGCGCGCGGCGGGCCGCCCGTTGATGAAGACGTTGGTCGACCCCTGCGCGACGAGCGGCACCGGATTGTGCTTGTCGCAAGCCGTGCCGCTCAGCGTGGCGTACGCGGCGGGTTTGCCGTTGATGAAGACGTTGGCGGAGCCGGTGATGATCGCACCAGACGGAGAACTGAACATCTTCCCTATCGCTTCTCCTAGCGACAGGATCGCGCTGGCGCCGACGCCGGCGGCCAAGCCCGCCAGCAGCGCCACGCCGAAGCCGCACGTGAAGGTCGCGAACGCGACCGCGGCGATCAGCGCGACGCCGATGACGGCGCCGATCAGGAAACCCGCGAGCGCGCTGGTGTGCTCGATCGGATCGGTGACGCGTGCGGCCTCGAACATGGTGTGCGTTCCTCGTCAGGCCTGCCCGGCAGCGCCGGTTTCGTCCGCCGGCCGATAGCCGTCGAGCCATGTGCGCCACAGCGTCTCCAGCTCGTCGTTGAAGGCCCTGGCGCTCGAGGCGGTGAAGATCAGCACGCGGCCCGGCGCAACGATGAACGCCGCCTGCCGCTGGAACACGACACGCGTACCGTTGCGGTGGCTCGCGTCGATGCGCTCGCCGGCGAGCACCTGGTGGTCATCCGGGCCGAGCCGTTCGGCCTGCCGCCCGATCAATTTGTGCCCTTGCAGCCGCGACTTGAGCAGCGCGAGCTGCCGGTCGACGTACGGCGCGAGCGCCTCGCCGTCCTTCAGCCAGTCGCGCGCGACGCTCAGGTTCGGCTGGTTCGCCGGATCGGCCGGCACGAGCAGGTTGGTGGTGCGGTCTTCGAATCCTTCGGGCAGCGTGATGCTGCCTTCGTGGATCCGGATGCGGTTGTCTGGATCGGTCATGCTGGTTATCCGATGAAACTCGATGAATGGATCGGTCTTGACGCCGGCTCGTCGGTCGAGAAAGGCGGACGCCGGCGGCAGTACGTCAATTTGCGGGCCGCCGTGGCAGCTTCAGTCGTGTGATGCGTGAATGCCCGGTGCTGTCGGTGTCCGTTGCGTCGCGTCGCGGCACGGAACACCGCATGGAGCGCCGGGCTCAGTTTTGCTGTTTGGGCTTGAACGAGACGGAAGCGACACAGGCAGGATTGCGCTCCTCGAAGCTGAACGACAGTTGCCCCCAGGGCAACTGCGCCGAATGCGTCGTTGCCTCGTCGAGCGACCGGCCGCGCGGAACGTCGGTGATTTCGAGGTGACCGTAGCGTCCGCGTACCGCATCGAGTCCGACGCACGGCCCGCCCAACTCCAGCACCATGAATCCCGGATGCTCGCCCTGGCGCTTGATGCGCAAATCCACGCTCTTGATGACCACGCCGTCCGACAGCGTGACAGGCGTGCTCTTGAAGAACTGGAACACGTCATTCCCCTCTTCGTCGGTCTCGGTCAATCGGGTCGACAACGTCTGTTCGATCTTGGTCTTCGAGAACGGGACCTGCTGCGCCAGCGCGTCGATCGCTTGCCACAGGGTCGCCTTTGGTTGCGTCATGTGCGAATTCCGCAGGTTTTTCCCATTGGCCCTGCCGCATCCGGCGAGCCAGATCGCCACGCCAAGCGTCATCAGCACCCGTCGCAAGTGATTCATGGAGCGCCGGACTCAGTTTTGCTTTTTGGGATCGAACGCGACAAAGGCGAGACAGCCGGGATTGCGCTCCAGGAAGCCGAACGCCAGTTCCCCCCAGGGCAGCTTCGCCGCATGCGTCGTGGATTCGTCGAGCGAACGACCGCGCGGAACGTCGACGATTTCGAGGTGACTATAGCGTCCGCGCACGGCATCGAGTCCGACGCACGTGCCGCCCAGCCGCAGCACCATGAATCCCGGGTGCTCGCCCTGGCGCTTGATGCGCAAATCCACGTTCTCGATAACCACGCCGTCCGACAGCGTGACCGGCGTGCTCTTGAAGAAGTGGAACACCTTGTTCCCCTCCCGTTCGATCTCGGTCAAGCGGGTCGGCAGCGTCTGTTCGATCCTGGCCTTCGAGAACGGGACCTGCTGCGCCAGCGCGTCGATCGCTTGCCACAGGGTCATCTTTGATTGCGTCATGTGTGAATCCTGTACGTTTTTTCCATCGGCCCGGCTGCATCCGGCAAGCCAGATCACCACGCCAAGCGTCATCAGAACCCGTCGCAAGTTATTTCTTGGGCGGGAAATTCTTGTCATACCAGCCTCCGTAATACTCCGCATAAGGTTGCTTCGTGTTCGACGTGATTTCGCCCCTGCCGAATTGCGCGCCGATCGCCTGCCGGGCGGCGTCGGCGTTGCCATCCTTCAGGAACTGGTCGTATGCCTTGTTGTACGCCGCGTGGTTGGCGCTGTTGCCGGCAATGCCGATATCCGCGCCGCCGTTCGCGAGAATTTCGCGCCTGGCCTTGATGTTATTCAGCGTTGCCGCGCCTTCGTCCGCCAGTGTGCCATTGACGTACGCGGCTTTCGACGAATAGTCCGGCGTAAACCCGTAGGTCGCGTGCCCGGCTTCGTGCGCCAGGGTTTGCGTGGCTTCCGCTACCTTGCCCTTGAGGTTGCCGTCGAACGTGACGGTCTTGTTGCGGCGATCCGCAAACGAACCGCCGCCCGGCGCGCCATAATCGAATGACCAACCGTCGTCCTGGAGCTTCTTCAGGTCGCCCTGCAGACCCGGCGATTTCGCGGCAAGCCGATCGACGTCGTGACCGAGCCCCGTCTCCACCGGGGGGGCAGCCGATCCCACAGCAGCGCCGGCCGCGCCTGCGCCTGCCGCCCCGCCTTCCGCCGTTGCGGCGCCTGCGCCGCCGGCTCCACTGGCTGCCGGCGCCGACGGCCCCGACGACGCGCCCTGGTTCAGGTGAATGACCGGACCGTCGAGGTAGATGCCGCTCGCATCGATGCGGACCGTGGACGCCCCGTGCGTCAGCGTGATGCCGCCCGGCGTCAGGATCACGACGCTGTCGCCGACGCGATGCTCGATGCCGTCGCTCGCCAGGTGGCTCTGCATGCCGGGCCCGGCCTTGCTCGCGACCGCGTTGGTGTTGATCACGTTGGCGGTCGACGATCGCGTGAGCGCGACCATCTCGGTCATGTTGCCCTGCGCGACATGCTTCGTCTCATCCCCCTTCAGCACCGACACCTTGCGCGCGCCGCCTTCGACCGTATGCGATTCGTTATCCTTGACGACGGTGTTCATGTCCTTCTGCGCATGCATGAAGAACTCCTGCGAGCCGTCGACGTCGGAGAACCGCAGCTCGTTCGAGCCCTGCCCCTTGTGCGTCTGGCTCTTGAGCCCCATCGTCTGGCCGCTGCTGCCGTGATACGGGTTGCCCGATTCGCCGTTGAACACGCGGCCGACGACGACCGGGTTGTCCGGATCGCCCTCGTTGAACGCGACGATCACCTCCTGCCCGATGCGGGGAATCGCGGAGCCGCCCCACCCCTTGCCGGCCCACGGCTGCGACACGCGCACCCACATCGAGTCCGAGCCGTCGCGCTTGCCGCGGCGATCCCACAGGAAATGCAGCTTCACGCGGCTGCCGTCGGTATGGATTTCCTCGCCCTTCGGCCCGACCACGATCGCCGATTGCGTGCCGTGCATCGACGGCTTGCGGGTGCGCCGCTCCGGCCGGAACGGAATGTCGAACGGCAGGCACGTGAACGTGTTGTGATAAGGCAGTTCGGCGCCCTGGCGCGTGTAGTCGTTGACCGCCTGATGGCGCACGCGCAGGATCACGAACTCCTTGCCGCTGTAGGTGGACGACGCGTGGTTGGCGAGCGTGAAGCGGCCGTTCGTCGTCATCCCGCGCGCATAGCCGCCGCCGTTGAAACGCCGCGCCTGCGCCTCTTCGGCTTCCATCGCATAGCGCGCATAGCGCTCGCCGTCCTCGCCGTGGTCGTACAGCGAGTGGAACTGATAACGTTCGGTCGACTGAATGTTGTCGTGCTTGAGATTGACGGTCGGCACCTCGACGTGCATCAGCGACGACGACGGCTGGTTGTAGTTGAAATCGCGGAACGTGATCTTGCCGACCCGGAAGCTGAACGCCTCGTCCCAGCGATCGATGCCGTTCAGTTCGCTGGCCGCGCTGTCCGCGTAGTACGAGATCGACTCGGCTTGCGGGATCGGACGGAACAGCGAATTGCTGTCGCCGATCACGAGGACATGCTTGTCCTTCTCGAAGCGGAACGTCCAGACGAGCCCTTCCTGCTCCATCAGCCGCGCGCAGAAATGGTAGTACGACTCGTCGTACATCACGATGTATTCGAGCGGCGACTGCTGGCCGCGGATGTCGAATTCAAAATCCGCGAAGCCCATTTCCTGGAAGATCCCGCGCAGGAGGTCCTGCGGCGTCTGGTTCTGGAAGATCCGGCAGTCCGTCGAACGCGTGAGGAACCAGAGCCACGGCACGACCGACATCTCGTAGCGCGTGACCGTGCCGGAGTTGCCGACCTTGCCGAACGACGCGACGTAGCCGTCGAAGTAGCGGCGCTCGTCGGTCTCGGTCGACGCGGCCACGATCTTCGTCAAGCTGAAATTCTTGCTCTGCGGATCCAGCACGATCTTCACGCGCTGGCCGACGATCTGCTCGTGCCCGATGTTGTTCCGGTGGGACAACAGGTCGAGGTGGATCTCCGGCAGCTGGTTCACGTGCTCGTCGATCACGGCGGCGTTGACGAGCAGCACGTCCTCGCCCAGCGGCGTTTCGAGCGTGACGTAGCGGTTTTCCTGGGTCAGTTGCGGGCGTGCGCCCGCCAGGCCGTTGAGCGCGTCGGCGATCGATTCGGGGGTCTTGCCCAGCATCGCCATCCCGGTCTGCGCGAGCCGGACGGCGCTTGCCGCGCCGCCGAGCAGTCCCGCGCCCGGCATGCCCGTCAGCGCGCCGAGCTGCCCCGCCATGCCGGCGATCGAACCCAGACTCGCCAGGCCGCCCGCCGAGGCCGGGACGGCGCCGCCAGCAATCCCGCCGGCGCCCCTGTTTTCCGCGAAACTCATGATTACCCTCTTTGTTATCGGGCGAGCCGTATGCGTGACCCGCGATGCGCCCGTTTGTCACGGTCTCTCAGCCGCCGAACGTGCCGCCAAATATAACAAATCGAAAGAAAATTCATAAGCATCCGCCGGCATTTGACGTTCTTTTAAATCGCCGCGGAGATTCGCAAGTCAAACGGAACCGGTTCCGGGATATCGTCGGCGTCATGGTGAAATCAATCGGCAAATAAATACCGATCGAAATCAAAATGCATCCAGCATCAAAGTCATATTTACCGATTCATGAAACCTCGCATTCGGAATCACCTCGATTCAATTCGGTGATTCGGACGCAATTTATCGATAAATCGGAAATGACGGTCCGGTGCTCCGGCGGTCGTCCCGCCATCACACCGATGCGATAATCCGCCCGGTCCCCACACAACCCAGCCTGCCTTCGTCGCCCTCCCGGCGCTCACCGATGCCGATCGAATCTCGACCCCCAACTTCCCGGCGCATGGAGATCGTCGCGCTGTGCGGCAGCCTGCGCGCCGGCTCCTTCAACGCGGCGCTGCTCGATGCCTCGGCCGCCGTTGCGCCGCCGGACATGCAGATCGCCCGGTTCCGGCGTCTTGGGCAGTTCCCGCTTTTCAATCCCGACGTCGAACATCCGACGCCCGAGCCGGTTCGTGACCTCATCGACCGGTTGAACGCGGCCGACGGGGTGCTGATCGCAAGTCCGGAGTATGCGCACGGCGTGACCGGCGTAATGAAGAACGCGCTGGACTGGGTGGTCGGATGCGAAGCGTTCGTGCACAAGCCGGTGGCAGTGCTCAACGCGTCGCCTCGCGCGACGCACGCCGACGCGGCGCTGAAGGAAACGCTGTCGGTGATGTCCGCTCGCGTCGTGAACGAAGCCTCGATCGCGATCCCGATCCTCGGCAGCCGGCTCGACGCGGCGGACATCGCCGCGCATCCGCCGTTCGCCGACGCGCTGGCGCGCGCGTTGCACGCATTTCGCGCGGCGATCATGCAGCCCGTCGCTCCGGGCTGAGCGCCCAGCGCTACCGCGCCTTGCTCCGCGCGCCCTTCTTCACGCCCTTCGCGCGCGGCGCTTCCTTCTCCGCCTGCACGCCGCCGCCGGTGAAGTCTTCGAGCCACGCCAGCGCGTCTACATACGACAGGAATTGCTGCAGATAGCCGGGCGACAAGTCGCGCATCAGCGACAGCGACCGGTGCACGAGGCTGCTCGAATTGAGCGGGCCGGCATTGCGCGGCACCTGGTCGAGCGCCTGACGATACTGCTGCTCGGTGCGGACCTTCGACCAGGTTTCCCGGAAGTAGTCGATCAGCGCCGGGTCGACCCCGGCCCGGTCCGCCTGCGCATCGCGCGCGATGTGCGTCACCAGCCCCGCGAGCGCGCCGCGCGTCGGCGTCGCCTGCGCCACGTCGTCCGCTGCGGCCGCGTGGGCACCGGCGCGCTCGACATCGTCGGCGTACCCAGCCAGCAGCGTCGCGAGCCGCGCGTCCAGCAGGCGCCGCGCGTCGCCGTCATGGCCGGCCGCGCGCCGCTCCAGCGCATCGATCCGGTGAAAGCGCACCGGGTCCAGCCGATCGGCGCCGGATGCGCGCCACGCATCGAGCATCGCGCGGGCGCGCGTCGCGTCACGGTTCACGACGGCCACCGTTCGACGCCGACTTGCGCGGCACCGGCGCGATTTCCACGCGGCGGTTCTTCGCGCGTCCCGCGTCGTCCGCGTTCGAGCTGACCGGCTGCTCGGAGCCGAACGCGGCAGCGAACACCGACGCTGCGGGTACGCCCGCGTCGATGAACGCGCGCGTCACGGTCAGCGCGCGCTTCGCCGACAGTTCCCAGTTGTCCGCGAACAGGCGGTTGCCGGCGTGCACCTGCTGGTCGTCGGCGAAGCCGCTGATCATCAGGATCTCGTCGCGATTCTTCAGGTACGCGGCGAGCGGGCCGGCCAGCGTCTTCAGCAGATCGTGGCCTTCGGGCTGCAGCTGGTCGGAGTTCAGCGCGAACAGCACGTTGCCGGCGATGCCGATGCGGCCGTTCACAAGCGTCACGCGGCCGGCCGCGAGCGGCCCCGCGAGCGCCTGTTCGAGCGTCTTGCGCTGCTGCGCTTCCTGCTGGCGCTGCTTGATCGCCTCCTCGAGCTTCGACGTGAGCTGCAGCTGCATGCCGATCACGCCGACGAGGATCAGCACGAACGCGCCGAGCAGCACCGACATCAGGTCGGCGAACGCGGGCCAGACCGGCGCGGCCGATTCCGCGCCGCCGTCGATTTCGTCGTGCATGCGTTACGCTCCGACGGACGCGCGCCGGCCGGCGAGCTGCTGCAGGTCCTCGACGATCTGCTTCTGCGACATCATGCTCAGGTCGACCACTTCCCGCGCCTGTGCGACGTAGTACTCGAGCTGCTCGTCGCTGCGCGCGAGCGATTTCTCCAGCGCGGCCTCGATGCGCTGCAGATGGGTCAGCAGCTTGTCGTTCGATTCGCCGAACACCTGCACGGCCATCCCGAACGCGTCGCCGAGGCTCGCGACTTCGACCGCGCCCGCGGTCACCTGCGCGGCGACTGCATCGAGCTTGCGGGTTTCGGCATCGACCGTGTCGTTGAAGCGCGCGCCGACGCGGTCCAGCAGGTCGGCCGACGTACGCACGAGCGCGTCGACCGCGCCGCGCTGTTCCGTCGACGCGTGGTTGACCGCGTCGAGCAGCGTCTCCAGCGTGGCCAGCAGGCGGCTGCGCTCGTCGAGCATCGCGGTGTCGCGCACCATGCTGTCGGACAGGCGCTGGCGCAGCTCGGCGACGACCTCGGCCGCGGCCTTCGGCGCCTCCGACGCGGCCTGCACGAGCCGGGAGATCTCGGCGATCGTGTCGCTCGCGTGCGCCTGCGCCTGCGCGGTGATGTCGTTCGCGGTGCGCGCGAGCGTGTCGCAGATGTCCTGCTGGCGGCTCGCGGCCTGCGCGCTCGTCTGCGCCCATTCGTCGCGCAGCTTCGCCGCCATCTCTGCAAGCGATGCGCTCCACGTCGCGAGACGCTGTTCGTCGCGCGACGCCAGTTCCGTCTGCAGGTTCGCGTGCGACTCGCGCATCGTGCTCAGCAGCGATGCCGAATGCTGTTCGAACGTCGTGGTCTGCGCGCCGATGTCGGTCGCCGTTTGCGCGAGCGCGTCGCAGATCGCCTGCTGGCGGCCCGTGTGGTTCGCGCTCGTCTGCGCCCACTCATCGCTGAGCTTCGCCGCCATCTCTGCAAGCGACGCGCTCCATACCGCGAGACGCTGCTCGTCGCGCGACGCCAGTTCCGTCTGCAGGTTTGCGTGCGAATCGCGCATCGTGTTCAGCAGCGATGCCGAATGCTGTTCGAACGTCGTGGTCTGCGCGCCGATATCGGTCGCCGTTTGCGCCAACGCGTCGCAGATCGCCTGCTGACGGCCCGTGTGGTTCGCGCTCGTCTGCGCCCACTCATCGCTGAGCTTCGCCGCCATCTCTGCAAGCGATGCGCTCCATGCCGCGAGACGCTGTTCGTCGCGCGACGCCAGTTCCGTCTGCAGGTTCGCGTGCGACTCGCGCATCGTGTTCAGCAGCGATGCCGAATGCTGTTCGAACGTCGTGGTCTGCGCGCCGATATCGGTCGCCGTTTGCGCGAGCGCGTCGCAGATCGCCTGCTGGCGGCCCGTGTGGTTCGCGCTCGTCTGCGCCCACTCATCGCTGAGCTTCGCCGCCATCGCCGCAAGCGATGCGCTCCACGTCGCGAGACGCTGCTCGTCGCGCGACGCAAGTTCGGCTTGCAGGTTCGCGTGCGAATCGCGCATCGTGTTCAGCAGCGATGCCGAATGCTGTTCGAACGTCGTGGTCTGCGCGCCGATGTCGGTTGCCGTTTGCGCGAGCGCATCGCAAATCGCCTGCTGGCGGTTCGCGTGATGTGCGCTCGTCTGCGCGAGGTCGTCGCGCAGCGCGGCGGCCATTGCCGCGAGCGATTCGCGCCACGCGGCCAGCCGCTGTTCGTCGCGCGACGCGAGCTCGCCCTGCAGGCCCGTGTGCGACTCGCCGATCGTGCGCAGCAGCGACGCCGAATGCTGCTCGAACGTCGCGGCGGCTGTTTCCAGCGCGCGTGCGTTGTGTCCGGCCAGCGTTTCGCCGACTTGCTCCTGCTTCGCGAGCGTATGCTGCCAGCCGTCCGCCATGCGCTGCTCGGTCGCTTCGAGGCGCGTTGCAACGCCGTCGAGCAGATCGGTCGAACGCTGCGCGAACGTGTCGGTGAACTGTCCGAGCGCGGCATGCAGATGGCCGGCCGCGGCCTCGCTCGAGCGCCGGTGATCGTCGAGCGCTCGGTTCCAGATGCCGGTCACGTTGGCGGTGGTCGCCTCGAAGCCGCTCGACAGGCCGTCCAGCTGCCGCTCGACCGCGTGCGTGACGACGTCGCGCAGCACGGTCATTTCGCGCGCGAGACCCGCCATCGTCGTTTCCATCACCGGCTGCAGCGCCGCGCCGGCCACGCGCGCACTCTCGGCGGCGCTGTCCCGCAGCGACTGGCCGACCGACGACGCGAGCCGCGCATAAGCCTGCTCCGTCCGGTCGAAGAACGCCTGCTGGCTCGCGACCTGCTGTTCGTGAAGCGCCGCGCTGCGGGTGTCGATCGCGGTCATCATCGTCTGCAGCCGCTCGACCAGCGCCGGCATCACGTCGGCCTGCTTCTGCAGGAGCCGGAACGACTCCTCGCGCTGATGCGCGTGCGAATGGACCCGCAGGGTCGTCGCGATCTTCGCGTCGAGCTGCTGCGACGCGTCGAGCCGGTCGCGGCGCGCCAGCGCGGACAGCAGCCCGAGCATCGCCGAGGTCGCGACGCCGGCGATCGACGTGCCGAACGCATAGCCGAGGCCCTTGACCGGCGCGATCAGCGACGCGCGGATCGCGTCGAGATCGGTCGCGCTTTCCAGCGCGGCCCCGGTGCCCTTCAGCGTCACGACCATCCCGAGCAGCGTGCCGAGCATCCCCAGCAGCACGAGCAGGCCGACCAGGTACGGCGTCAGCGACGGCCCCGGCAGCGCCGCGCGGGCGCCCTCGATGCGCGCGCGCACCGCGCCGCGCAGGCTCGGGTGCAGCGTGTCGAGCCACGCGTCGAGCACCGGCGGCGGCCCGGACAGGCCCTTGACGGCGCCGGCGAGCGTCGCGCTCGCCTGGCGGTAGCGCAGCAGCTCGGCCGCACCCGCGAGATAGCACGCGGCGATCAGCAGCGTGACGACCGCCGCCGGCGGATTCGACCCGACATAACCGGCGCCGATCCAGCACACCGCGACCAGGCCGGCCAAAAATACAACGAGATCAATACGAATTCTGGACATAACGTCTTGTTAGCTGGCGCGAAGGGCCGCGAGCAGCCCATCCACCGTTTGAAACCGGATTTCGAGTTCGGCGAGCAGCACGCTCTGCATGTCCATGCGGAACACGTCCAGCCAGGCGCCGGGCGTGACGGCCGGCTGCCCAGGGGTTTCCGGATGTTCCGGGGCTTCCGCGTCGGCGAGCGCCTGCTGCTCCGCGGCGCGCAACCGCGCGAAGTGCGCGCCGAGCAGCGCCGGCACGGTGGCCAGCAGGCTGCGTTCGCGCGCGCCGAGCACCCGCTCCATGATCGCGTCGAGCGTCGCGAGCCGCGCCATGCCGGGCGTGCGCGCCGCCAGCGCGACCCGCAGGCGGCCGCGCAGGTTGCCGATCGCCGTCTCCATCTCCTGCTGCAGGGTCAGATAACGCTGCCGGAAATCCGCGTAGTCGGCCGTCTCGCCCGTCGGCGGCGCCGGCCGCGCGCCGTTGCGGCGGCTCGCGCCGGCCGGGCGGGCGACCATCATCGCCTGCGCCAGCGCGTGACGCACGCGCGCGCATTCGCGCTCCGCGTCGCCGCCGGCCGGGCGCGCGCCGCCGGCCGCGACCGCGGGCGGGCTGCCGCTCAGCGCCGAGGACAGCGAAATCGCGTCCGTCCAGCCGAGCCATTGGCTCAGCCGGTCGGCGAGCGTCTGCCGGGATTCGGGCACGTCGGCGTCCGCCAGCCGCGCGAGCAGGCGAACGAGCGTCGGGCCGCTCAATGCCGTGCGCTGGGGGGCTTGCACCATGCTGCTACCGTCAAAAAAGGCAGCAGTTTACACGTCGCGGGCCGGTCGGCCGACGGATTGCGGTCGGCGAGCCGGCCGCCGGAGGGGGTGCGGCGGCGCGAACGCCCGCCGGACAAGGCCGGCAGCACGATCGGCCGCTTCCGGCCTGCCCCCCGCCCTTCAAGAAAATCGCGTGACAGGCCGATATCACTGAGCAGCGGGCCCGGCCCGCGCCACTTCTTCGCCGGTGCGCGTCGACGGACGCGCACCCGACCCGATCACACACGATGCCCACCGATTTCGTCACGCGCCTCCTCGACCGCTTCCGCAAGCCGCCCACCCAACAGATCTTCGCCGAACGGCTGATGGCCGCGCTGCGCGCGGCCGGCGACACGCGGGCGTGGACCTACGAAAGCGAGCGGAGCCGCCTCGTGCAGCCGGACGTCCCGTCGAACGTCGTCAACCTGCACAACCTGTTCCGGGACTACACCGACGCGAAGCCGGCCGATCGGGACGCGACGCTGAAGCGCCAGGCGCGCGCGATGATCCAGCACGCCATTCCGTCCCGCCTGGCGGACGCGAAGGCGAAGCTGCGGCCGGTGATCCGCAGCGCGACCGAGCGCGGCGTGATCCATCTGCAGATGGAAACCCGCCCGGAGCTCGCGTTCCGGCCGCTGTGCGAGAACCTCGAGATCGGCATCGCGTACGACGGCGAGTTCAGCGTGTCGCGGCTGACGACGACCAAGCTGCAGGAATGGGGAATCACGTTCGACGAGGCCTACGACATCGCGATCGACAACCTGCGCGCCGAGTCGTCACGCCCGTGGGTCGCGCTGCAGAACGGCGTGTTCCTCGCGCAGTTCGGCGACTACTACGACGCGGCGCGGCTGTTGCTGACCGACCTGCTGTACCGGCAGCCGATCGCCGGCGCGCCGGTCGTCATGGCGCCGAACCGGGGCGTGCTGCTGCTCACCGGCGATCGCAACCCGGCGGGATTCGACACGATGCTGCAGGTGGCCGAACAGGCGCTCGCGCAGCCGCGCCCGCTGCCGCCGCTGATGCTCCGCTGGGACGGCGCGCTCTGGCGGCGGTTCGTGCCGGAAGGGTTCGCGTCGCGGTTGCAGCAATTGCGGGTCAGCGAGCTCGCCGGCGACTACCGTGACCAGCAGACCCTGATGGACGAGGCCCACGCGCGCGACGGGCTCGAGGTGTTCGTCGCGCAGTACAGTGCGTACCGGCGGCCAAGCGGCGAATTGTTCAGCATGAGCGTATGGACCGAAGGCGTGCATTCGCTGCTGCCCGACACCGACAGCGTGATGCTGTTCCGGCCGCGGACGCAGCAGTCCGCCTCCGTGCCGATGGCCGAGCTGCTGCGCCTCTGCGGCGACCTGATGACGGCCACCGCGCATCGTCCGGTGCGCTACGAGGTCAAGGCCTTCCCGGACGACGCGCGGTTCCGCACGCTGATGGAGAAATACCCGAAGCCTTGAGCGCCGCCGGCGCGTCAGATCCCCGCGTTCCGCGCCGTCAGGATCAGCCGCAGCCCGAGCGCCGAAATCGCGCCGGCCGCGACGCGGTCGACCCATTTCTTCGCGCGCAGGTACCACTCGCGCGGCCGGCGGGTCGAGAAGCACAGCGCGACGATCGTGTACCAGCCGCACTCGACGGCGAACACGAGCGGCGGCAGCACGAGATAGGCCCACAGCGGCGGGTGCTGCGGGAGCAGCGCGGCGAAGATGCTGGCATACCAGATCGCCGTCTTCGGGTTGCTGAGCTGGGTGGTGAGGCCCGTCCAGAACGACCTGCGCGTGTTGCCGGCGCGGGCCGCGGCCGGATCGGCGACCGCGATCGGGTGCGCCGCGCCGCGCCAGATCCGCGACGCCATGAAGATCAGGTACGCGCCGCCCGCGACCTTGAGCGCGACATACAGCCATTCGACCGTCTGCAGCAGCGTATAGAGGCCGGCCAGCGCCACCGCGCCGAACACGATGCCGCCCACGCCCATGCCGAGCGCGGTCGCGAGACCGTCGCGGCGCGACAGGCCGATCGAGTTGCGCCCGACGAGCACGAAACTGGGCCCGGGAATCATCGCGCCGAGCCAGAGCGCGACCAGGATGCCGAAAACGGCGGCCATTGCGGTCATCAGTGTCTCCTCGAATCCTCGAAAATGGCGGCCCCGTCGACCGGAGCCCGGCCGGCCCGCCATGAACGGGCCGAACGGCGATTCTGGCACGCTTCCCGCTACGCCGGTAGAGGGTTCGCCGCCCGCCCGAACCGCTCGCGGGCACCCGCCGGCAGGTCTACCATAGGCGGACGCCGGGGTCGCAAAGCCGGCCCCGGCGGCACGCGCGTTGCGCATGCAACGCCCGCCCCCGCCTCATCACGCGGCAGCAGCGAAGGAGGACGCCATGACCCAGCACTTCGACGCGATCATCATCGGCACCGGGCAGGCAGGCCCGCCGCTCGCCGCCCGGCTGTCCGGCGCGGGCATGAGCGTCGCCATCGTCGAGCGGGGCCGGTTCGGCGGCACCTGCGTGAACACCGGCTGCATCCCGACCAAGACGCTGATCGCCAGCGCGTATGCCGCGCATCTCGCGCGGCGGGCCGGCGAATACGGCGTGACGATCGGCGGACCGGTCACGGTCGACATGCCGCAAGTGAAGGCGCGCAAGGACCAGATCTCCGCGCGCTCCAGCCACGGCGTCGAACAGTGGGTGCGCGGGCTGGAGCGCGCGACGGTGCTGCAGGGCCATGCGCGCTTCGAGAGCGCCCGCACGGTGCGCGTCGGCGACGCGCTGCTGGAAGCGGAGCGGATCTTCATCAACGTCGGCGGGCGGGCGCTGGTGCCGCCGATGCCGGGCCTCGACCAGGTGTCCTATCTCACCAACTCGACGATGATGGACGTCGACTTCCTGCCGGAGCACCTGGTCGTCGTCGGCGGCAGCTACGTCGGGCTCGAATTCGGCCAGATGTACCGGCGCTTCGGCTCGCGCGTGACGATCGTCGAGAAAGGCCCGCGCCTGGTCCGCCGCGAGGACGAGGACGTGTCGCACGCGGTGCGGGAGATCCTCGAGAACGAAGGCATCGACGTGCAGCTCGACGCGAACTGCCTGAGCGCGCGGCGCGACGGCAACCATGTCGTCGTCGGGCTCGACTGCGCGTCCGGCGCGCGCGAGGTCGCGGGCTCGCATCTGCTGCTCGCCGTCGGACGCGTGCCGAACACCGACGATCTCGGGCTGGCGCACGCCGGCGTCGAGACCGACGCGCACGGCTATATCAAGGTCGACGAGCAGCTGCGCACCAGCGTGCCCGGCATCTGGGCGCTGGGCGACTGCAACGGGCGCGGCGCGTTCACGCATACGTCCTACAACGACTACGAGATCGTCGCGGCCAACCTGCTCGACAACGATCCGCGCAAGGTGTCGGACCGCATCGCCGCGTACGCGATGTTCATCGACCCGCCGCTCGGCCGCGTCGGGATGACGCTCGCCGACGCGCTGCAGACGGGACGCCGGCTGCTGGTCGGCACGCGGCCGATGACGCGCGTCGGGCGCGCGGTCGAGAAAGGCGAGAGCCAGGGCTTCATGAAGGTGATCGTCGATGCGGACAGCCACGCGATCCTCGGCGCGTCGATTCTCGGCGTGACGGGCGACGAAGTCGTGCATGCGCTGCTCGACGTGATGGCCGCGAACGCGCCGTACACGACGATCAGCCGCGCGATGCACATTCACCCGACGGTGTCGGAGCTGGTGCCGACGTTGCTGCAGGATCTGCACCCGGTGAACTGAGCGTCGCGCCTGCCGCCGCGCGTATGCGAAGATGGCCGTTCGCCACGGAATTCGGGAACGCCCATGGATCGTCTGCAAGCGATGCAGATCTACGTGCAGATCGTCGAGCGCGGCAGCTTCACGCAGGCCGCCGACGCGCTCCAGCTGCACCGCCCGGCCGTCACGAAGGCCGTGCAGCAGCTCGAGCAGGCGCTCGGCATCCGGCTGCTCAACCGCAGCACGCGTCGCGTCAGCATGACCGCCGAGGGCGAGACGTTCTACGCGCGCTGCGTTCAGCTGCTCGCGAGCGTCGACGATGCGTTCGCGTCGTTCCCGCGGCAACGCAGCGCGCCGAAGGGACGGCTGCGGATCGACATCGCGGTGGCGCTCGCGAAGTCGGTCGTGATCCCGGCGCTCGCGGATTTCCAGCAGCGCTATCCGCAGATCGACGTGGTGCTCGGCGCGAGCGATCAGCCGGCCGACCTGATCGGCGAAGGCATCGACTGCGTCGTCCGGGTCGGCGCGCTGAAGGATTCGAGCATGATCGCGCGCACGGTGGGCGCGGTCCCGATGGTCACGTGCGCGTCCCCCGCCTATGTGTCGAGTCACGGCCTGCCGCGCACGCTCGACGACCTGCGCGCGCATCGGGCGGTCAACTTCTTCACCGGGCGCAACCGCAAGGTGATGGAGTGGGCGTTCCGCCCGGCCGACGACGTCGTCACGCTGAAGCTGGCAAGCGGCATCCTGACCAACAATTCGGAAGCGCTGCTGTCGTGCGGCCTCGCCGGCCTCGGGATCGTGCAGGCGCTGCGGCCCGCGCTGCAGCCCTACATCGACGCCGGCCAGTTGATCGAGGTGCTGCCCGGCATCGCGAGCGTGCCGAAGCCGGTGTCGGTGCTGTACCCGAACCGCGCGCATCTGCCGGACAAGGTGCGGGTGTGCGTCGACTGGCTCGCCGAGCTGTTCGCGCGCCGGTATCCGGCCTGAGGCGGGTCCACGCCGATTATTATTCGTCGAATAACAATCAGTCATTCGATCGCGCGTTTATCCCGCGCGATCCACGCCCTACAGTGCTTCTTCGTCAATCGCGAAACCACGCAGCCGTGCTGCGACCCAGCGTTCCGCTCGTTCAACGAAGGAGAGATCCATGTCCCGTGTCATTCGTTTTCATCGCATCGGCGGCCCCGACGTGCTGCAGATCGACGACGTCGACGTGCGCGCCCCCGGCGCCGGCGAAGTCCAGATCCGCGTGAAGGCCATCGGCCTCAACCGCGCGGAAGTGATGTACCGCACCGGCAGCTACACGATCGAGCCACGCTTTCCCGCAACGCTCGGCTACGAGGCGTCGGGCGTCGTGGCGGCGGTCGGCCCCGGCGTGACGGATGTTGCCGAAGGCGACGCGGTGAGCGTCGTGCCGGCGTTTTCGTTCGCCGAATACGGGATGTACGGCGAGCAGGTCAACGTGCCGGCGCGCGCGCTCGTGCGGCACCCGGCCAGCCTCTCGTTCGAGGAAGCCGCCGCGACGTGGATGATGTACGTGACGGCCTATGGCGCGTTGATCGAGCTCGGCCGGTTGCAGCGCGGCGAGGCCGTGCTGATCGGCGCGGCGTCGAGCAGCGTCGGGCTGGCGGCGATCCAGATCGCGAACCATATCGGCGCGGTGCCGATTGCGCTGACCCGCAGCGAACGCAAGCGCCAGGCGCTCGTCGCTGCCGGCGCGGCGCACGTGATCGCCGGCGGCGGGCCCGAACTGACGCGGGACGTATTGCGCGTGACCGGCGGCGAAGGCGCGCGGCTCGCGTTCGATCCGGTCGGCGGGCCCGATGCGGCGCACCCGTTGCGCGCGCTGCGCGCGCACGGCACGTTCTTCCAGTACGGCGCGCTCGACACGCGCGACATCGTCGTGCCCGTGATGGACCTGCTCGCCCGCCACCTGACGCTGCGCGGCTACGAGCTGTTCGAGATCACCGGCGACGCGGAGCGGCTCGAACGCGCGAAGCGCTTCATCACGGACGGCCTCGCGGCCGGCGCGCTGAAGCCGTCGATCGATCGCACGTTCGCGTTCGACGAAATCGCCGACGCGCACCGGTACATGGAAGCGGGCGCGCAGGTCGGGAAGATCGTCGTGACGGTGTGAGCATGGCGGCGCGCGCCCGCGTTCGGGCGCGCGGCGGTCATGCGCAACGGGCCGGCCGGTTAGAATTCGCGGCGTCCACCCTCACGACAACAACGATGACGATCCGAGAACACACCCCCGAAGACAATCCCGCGCTGCTGGACATCTGGCACCGCGCCGTGCAGGCCACGCACACGTTCCTCACCGAACGGGACATCGCCGAGCTCTACCCGCAGGTTCGCGATCTCTACCTGCCGAACGTCACGGTATGGGTCGCCGAAGCCGGCGACGGCCGCGTCGCCGGCTTCATCGGCGTGAACGACGCGCAGGTCGAGATGCTGTTCGTCGATCCCGAGCGCTTCGGCCAGCGCATCGGCACGCGCCTGCTCGACCATGTCCGCGCGCAGCATGCGCAGCTGACGGTCGACGTCAACGAGCAGAACCCGAGCGCGCATGCGTTCTATCGCCGCTACGGGTTCCGGGACGTCGGACGCTCGGCGACGGATTCCGCCGGCAGGCCGTTTCCGCTGATTCACATGGCGTACTGATTCATCCGCGAGCCGGCGCTGCGGGACGGCGTTCCGAATTCAATCGCTCGAAACGATTCGCTCGATTGAAATCATGATCGGCAATTCCAATTGCCTATTCGGATTCCGTTTCCATTAATTTATTAAACCTGTCCGGCTCACTCATCCCGCCCGCGCGATGCCAAGCCTGATAACACGGGAAATCCAGCGTGTTTAGCGCATCTCAGGTAAAAACAATGCACGCGATTGCATTCGGCAAAAGCGTCAATTAATATCGAATCCGCTTGTAAGGCATCGACAATAAATGTCGCGCAGGCAACGGCGGCCAACCCGCCGTGTTTCCGTGTTGAAGGTCTCATATACATCAGATAGGAGAACTGACATGCAGGAAAATCAGCAAATCGACTTGCTCGAGTGGATGCAGGAAGACACGCATCCGGAAGCGGTCGACATGATGGTCGCGGACGCCGTGGTGCCGTTCGGCACCGCGCTCTGGCCGCTGTAAGCGCGCCATTCGACCTGGCGGAAGGGCGCCGTCCCTTCCGCCGCTTCCGGAGACACGCATGCTGAACCTGCACCGCGCGCTCGGCTGTCATCCCGCGCTGCGCGACAAGCTCGCGCGCGCAGAACTGGGAAAGCTGCTGGTCGCCTACGACGCGCGCAATCGCGAGATCGCGTTGCGCGCGTTTTCCACGCTGCCCGCGTCGCTCGACGCGACGATCCTCTGCCTCGAAACCACCGCGCCCGACGAGATCGTCGCGGCGGTCGGCCGCGCCGACCTGTTCGTCTTGCTCTACGATTCATCCACGCTGCCGACGCCGTCGCCGAGCGGCCCGCCGTTCCTCGCGGCGATCCGGCCGACGCTGGTCGAGCACTGGAGCAAGTCGGTGCTGTTCAAGGACTACGGCCCGCATCTCGACGAGGCGTTCGCGGAATCGCTCGACGACATCGCGGCGCGCAACGACCGGCTGATCGAGGCCGCCGCACGGGCGTCGCAGATCCACTTCGTCGATGAGCGCGGCAACCGGCTGACGGGCTCGCTCGCGCCGGACCAGAAATGGACCAGCGTGGACGGGATGGGCAACCTCGACGTCGTGCCCGGCGAGATCGCGACGCACGTGACCGACCTGCGCGGCTCGATCGTGTTCAGCGGCACCTTCCTCGGCACCGTGCCGTTCGCGGTCAAGTACAAGGTCGTCGAGCGGCTCGCGACGCTGCATATCGAGGGCAGCACGATCGTCGATTTCGACAGCGAGCATCCGGAGTTCCGGCGCGATTTCGCGTCGTACCTGGACCGGCACGAGAATCACCGCCGGGTCGAGGAATTCGGCATCGGCACGAATCTCGGCATCAAGGGCCTGTACGGCCGCAACGCGGGTTTCGAGGAGCGCCATCCGGGCCTGCATCTCGGCCTCGGCGGCGGCGCGCAAGGCAGCCACCATCTCGACCTGATCTTCGCGAAGGGCACGCTGGCGTTCGACGACCGGATCGTGTTCGACGGCGCCTTCGCGGTGTGACGCCAGCGCGGCGCAGCGTTACGCGTGTTCCCCCAGCCACTTGTACATCACGAGGCTGTCAACGAGCCCGAGCCGCGCGTGGCGATACGCGCGCGGCAGGCGCCCGACGATCTCGAACCCGAGCTTCTGCCACAGCGCGACCGCGACTTCGTTCGTCGACACCACCGAATTGAACTGCATCGCGAGAAAGCCGCGTTCGCGCGCGACCTCCTGCGAGTGTTCGCACATCCGGCGCGCGACGCCGCGCCCGCGCGCCGCTTCGCTCACCATGTAGCCGCAGTTGCAGACATGGCTGCCCGGCCCCGCCGCATTCGCCTTCAGGTAGTACGAGCCGAGCAGCACGCCGTCCTCTTCCGCGACCCAGGTGCACAGCGGCGCGTCGAGCCACAGCGCGCGCGCGGCGTCCTCGGTCGACGCGGGATCGAATGCGTAGGTTTCCTGCGCGGCAACCACCGCGCGGTAGGTCGGCCAGAAGCGGGCGAAATCGTCGGCGGTCATCGGTCGAAGCGTGATCATGCGGGTCCTTGGGAATCGGCAGGTTGGCTCTGATGCAGCACCTGCGATTCTAGGCCCGTTCGACGCTGTCCGGTGTCGACGCTTCGCCCGCCCGTCAAAAGCAGGCGCCGCGCACCCGGCGGATGCGCGGCGCCCGTGCGATGGCGCTCAGATGATCGACACGCCGGCGGCGGGCACGTACATGAAGCAGTAGAACGTGTACGCGATGACGATGTCGTTCGGATTGCCCTGGATCAGCGGCCCCTGGTTCACCGTCCAGTCGGCGGTGGGCGGCCACGCGATCGGCTGGCCCGCGAAGTCGAAGTTCGTCACCTGGTCGCCGCCGTCCTTCTGCGACCACGAGTCGAATTGCGACGTCGAGTCGCAGCGCACCCAGTGGTAGTCGCCCGGCCAGCCGACCGACGGATCGCCCGGCGAGATCAGCAGCGCGACGTAATGCCCGACGCCGCCCTGCGCGCGCACGTGCTGGACCAGGTCCGCCTGCGTCGACGAGCCCAGGTTGACGAGCCCGTCGAGCTGCGCGCCCTTGACCACGTCGGGCCCCGTCGGCGGCGACGTGAGGAAGTAGCCGTGCATCCGCCCCGGCTGCGCGAACGAGTTCGACGCGATGTTCGCCGAGTAGTTGTAGCAGTTGTTGTTCACCTGGAACTTGTAGGACATGAAGCATCCGTCGCAGTTGGCCGCGGGATCGTAGGCGATCGACGTGCCGACCACGGTGGGCGCGTATTGCGGCACCCGCCTGCCGCCCGGCACGGTCACGTAGTGCGGTGCGATCTGCTGGCCGGCGGCGGCTTCCATTCCCGGGGCGAGCACCGCGTAGCGCGGATCGTCCTCGTGAGTCATCCCGCTCAGCCGGTAGCGTGCATAAGGTTTCATCAACATCGTCTGCCTCCTTGGGTTGAGTGAAGCGCCGCCCCGGCTCAGTGGACGGGCCGCGTTGTCACGGCCGCCGTCTCGGGCGGCGTGATTTCTCCCGCCAGGCTCTGCTGCATCGTCTTGCGGATGTCGGCGGGCGCCATGCCGACGCTGAGCAGACTGACGAGCTTGGCGAGGGATGCTTCGGGCACCATGTCGTACGCGCTGATCGCGCCGGCCTGCGCGAGCCCCGAGCCGGTCTCGTACGCGTCGATGTTGACCGAGCCGGCCAGCACCTGCGTGTTGTCCATCAGCACGACGCCCGCTTCGTTCGCGTTCGACAGCACCTGCAGGAAGTCGGCCTTCGACGGGCCGTTGCCCTCGCCGAACGCCTCGATCACGACGCCCTTCACCGCGGGTTCGCTGCGATTGATCATCGCGTTCGCGACCGACGCGCCGATGCCCGGGTACAGCGTCATCACGATCGCCGCGAAGCTGCGCACCGCCTGCGCCTGACTCGCCAGCCGGGTCCGCGCGGCCGCGAGGTTCGCGGGATTGTCAAGCGACGTGCTCCAGTCCGGCGGCGGCAGCAGCAGCGCCGTATCGATCGAGATCTGCGCGGCCACGGTCGCCAGCGGCGGGAAATTCGGCGACGAGAATGCCGCGAACTGGTTCGCGTTGACCTTGACCGACCGGTTGCCGCGCAGCAGCAGCGAATCGAAGTACAGCAGGCTCTCCGGAATCTGCGTCGTGCCGGCGAGCACGATCGCGCCGACCAGGTTGGTCAGCGCGTCGTTGAGGGTCATCGCGAGCGGCACCTGCGAGCCGGTGAACACGACGGGCTTCGAGAGGCCCGGCAGCAGGAACGACATCGCGGCCGCGCTGAACGCCATCGTGTCGGTGCCGTGCAGCACGACGAAGCCGTCGTAGTCGTTGTAGACCGCGGCAAGCGATTGCGCGATCGTGATCCAGTCGGACGGCGTCATGTTCGAGCTGTCGAGCGGCGTGTCGAACCACGCGACCGTATAGCCGAGGCCCGGATAGCCGGCCACCTGTCCGCCTTCGAGCCCCGGCATCGACTCGATCAGCGCCTTGAACTGCGGCCCCGGCATCGGCGCGAGCGGCGTACCGTCGCAGCCGATCGTGCCGCCCGTATAGAGCACATAGACATGGCTCATCGTTGCCCTCCTTCAGGTTTGCGTAAAGTCGCCGGTCACGCGCCGCGCGTCGCCCGCCGCCTCGCGGGCCGGAATGCCGGCCGCCGGAGCGCCGGCCGCCGGAATGCCGAGCCGCCCGCGCTTGCGCCGCACGAACAGCCGCAGGTCGTGGAACAGGTTGCGGTCGCGGTTGCGGTACTGCCGCCCCACCGGCGGCTGAGGCGCGCGCGGCAGCGGCACGCCCGCGCGCAGCCCGTCGAGCAGCTCGACGAGCCGGTGGATGGCCGCCTTCTCCGCGCGGCAGTAGAGCTTTTCGGCGGTGTCGTCCGGATACAGCGGCGGCGTCACCTGCGCGATGATGTCGCCGGTATCGACCCCGCTGTCGACGAAGTGGATCGTCGAGCCGATCCGGTCGAGCGCGCGGTCGTAGAGCGCGAAGAAGAAGCAGTGATTGCCGCGGTACCACGGCAGGAAGCCGCCGTGGATGTTGATCGTCGTGCCGGTCGCGGCCAGCGTGCGGCGCGACAGGATGCTCGTGCAGATCACCACGGTCACGTCGGGCGCGGTCGCCTCCAGCAGCTCGACGACTTCGTCGCGATTGATCCAGTCGACCGTCAGGCTCGGCGGCACCGGCCATTCGGGCGCGTCGGGCGGGAGCGCGAAGTACGCGCGGCGGTACGCGTTCAGCCCGACCAGCGTGCGGCGCCAGCGGTGATACGCGAGCGCCGCCCAGTCGATCCAGCGCCTGCGGCGCCACAGCCGCTGGTGCTGGCAGTCGGACGGCTCGACCACCAGCGCGGCGAGCCCGAAGCGGCGATGCAGCTCGGCGGCGAGATAGCGATGGTGCGCGTCGTCCGACGCGAGCAGCGCGATTCGCAACGGCGATGCGGGTTGGGCCATGATCAGTCTCCCCCCAGCGCGCGGCGCAGCGACAGCGGCCGCATGTCGGTCCACACCTCGCGAATGTGCGCGAGGCACGCGGCCCGGTCGCCTTCGAAGCCGGTCCCGCTCCACCCGGGCGGCACGGCCGCGTGGGCCGGCCAGAGCGAATATTGCTGCTCGTCGTTGACCACGACCAGGTAGCGCGTCGGATCTTCGTCGTCGTCCCGTGTCATCAGTAGCCTCCTTGAGTGTCGGGCCCGGCCGTCTCGCCGAGCAGTGCCCCGAGTTCGGCGGGCGTCGCGCGCGCCAGCTCGGCGTCGATGATCGCGACGGCCAGTTCGGCGACGGTCGGCGCCTCGAACAGCAGGCGCAGCGGCAATTCGACGCCGAGCCGCGCGCGAATCCGGGCGGCGACCCGGGTCGCGAGCAGCGAATGGCCGCCCAGCTCGAAGAAGTTGTCGTGCAGGCCGATCCGCTCGACCTTGAGCACCTCGCTCCAGATCGCGGCCAGCATCGCTTCGAGGGGCGTGCCCGGACGCGCGTCCGGCTGCGCCGCCCCGGCCGCGGGCTCGGGGGCCGGCAGCGCCGCGCGGTCGATCTTGCCGCTCGGCGTGAGCGGCATCGCGTCGACCGGCACGAACAGCGCCGGCACCATCGACTCGGGCAGCCGCGTGCGGCAATGACGCCGCAGCGCGCTCACGTCGAACGCGACGTCGTTGCCGCGCGCGGCGATCACGTACGCGATCACGCGGCGGCCGCCCGCGGGATCCGGCCCGTCGACCACCACCGCCTCGCGCAGGCCCGGCGCTTCGCGCAGCACGGCTTCCACTTCGCCCGGCTCGACCCGCACGCCCCGCACCTTGATCTGCCGGTCGCGCCGGCCGAGAAACTCGAGCGAGGCGTCGGCGCGCCGCCGTGCAAGGTCGCCGGTGCGGTACATCCGCGCGCCCGGCGACGGCGAGAACGGATCGGGCACGAAGCTCGCCGCGGTCTGGTCCGGCTGGCCCAGGTAGCCGCGCGCGGGCAGGCAACCGCCGATGCACAGCTCGCCGGGCAGTCCGTCGGGCACCAGCGCGCCGTGCCGGTCGAGCAGATAGAGCCGCGCGCCCGCGATCGCGCGGCCGATCGGCGGCAGCTCCGGCCACGCATCCGGCGCGCCGTCGAGCGTCCACTCGGACGCGACGTGGGTTTCCGTCGGGCCATACTGGTTGCGCAGCGTCGCGATGCGATGGCGGCGCACGAACGCCGCGAGCTGCGGCGACACCTGCAGCTGCTCCCCGGCGGTGACGATCTCGCGCAGCGCCAGCGCGGGTGACTGCGGATCCTCGGCCGCAGTCGCGGCCAGCGCCTGGAGCGCCGCGGCCGGCGCGAAGATCCGCTCGATGCGGTCGGCCGCGAGGCGGCGCAGCAGCGCCGCCGGATCGCGCCGCTCCTCCTCGCTCGCGAGCACGAGCGTCGCGCCCGCGCAGAGCGTCGAGAAGATCTCCTGCGCGGATACGTCGAAGTTCAGCGACGTGAACTGCAGCACGCGCGCGGGCGCGGGCGCGGTGTCGTGCTGCCACGCGATCAGGTTCGCGAGCGGGCCGTGCGGCATCGCCACGCCCTTCGGGCGTCCGGTCGAGCCCGACGTGTAGAGCAGGTACGCGAGCCCGTCGCGTTGCGCGGCGGCGAGCGCCGGGCGCGACGGCGGCGCGTCCGCGTCCACCGGCACGAGCGCGGGCGCCGCGAACGACGGCGTCGCGCCGGCCGTGATCACGGCCGCGAGCCGCGCATCCGCGCAGATCGCCGCGAGCCGCTGCTCCGGGTAGACGGGATCGAGCGGCACGTAGCAGGCGCCCGCCTTCAGCACCGCGAGCACCGCCACCAGCTGCTCGATCGAGCGGCCGATATAAATGCCGACCGGCACGTCCGGGCCCGCGCCGCGCGCCGCCAGCGCCTGCGCGAGGCGCTCGGCGCGGCTCTCCAGCTCGCCGTAGGTCAGCGTGCGCCCGCCCTGCCGCAGCGCGATCGCGTCGGGCGTGCGCGCGGCCTGCGCCTCGACGCGCCGATGCACGAGCGGCGGCGCGTCCTCGGCCGCCCACGGCGACGCGGCGGCGGCCAGCACCGCGTCGCGCTCGCGTGCGTCCATCAGCGGCAGGCTGCCGGCCGCCTGTTCCGGCGCCGCGAGCGCGGCGCCGAGCAGCGTCGTGAAGTGGCGCGCGAGCCGCTCGATCGTCGGCGCGTCGAACAGGTCGGTCGCGTATTCGACGATGCCGCGCAGCCGGCCGCCCACCTCGATCATCGACAGATGCAGGTCGAACTTGGCCGTGCCGATGCCGACCTCGCGATAGTCGCGCCCGTCGTCCGCCGCGTCCGCCGCGTCCACCGGCTGGCTGCCGGGATCGTCGAACGCGTTCAGCACGAACATCACCTGGAACAGCGGGTTGTGGTTCAGCGCGCGCTGCGGCCGCAGCGCCTCGACGAGCCGCTCGAACGGCAGGTCCTGATGCGCGTAGGCGGCGAGCGTCGTCTCGCGCACCGTCGCGAGCAGGTCGCGGAAGCCGCGCGCGTCGTCGACCTGGCTGCGCAGCACGAGCGTGTTGGCGAAGAAGCCGATCAGCCCTTCCAGCTCGACGCGGGTCCGGTTCGCGATCGGCGTGCCGACGACGACGTCGTGCTGCCCGCTGTAGCGCGCGAGCAGCAGCTTGAACGCCGCCAGCAGCACCATGAAGGGCGTCGCGCCTTCGCGCTGCGCGAACGCGCGCACCGAGCGCGTCGTCGCCGCGTCGAGCGAGAAATTGTGCAGCGCGCCGCGATAGCTCGGCACCGCCGGGCGCGGCCGCGCGCACGGCAGGTCCAGCGGCGCCGACGGCGCGCCGTCGAGCTGCGTCCGCCAGAACGCGAGCTGCTGGTCGAGCACGTCGCCGGCGAGCCAGTCGCGCTGCCAGATCACGAAGTCCGCGTACTGGATCGGCAGCGGCGCGAACGGCGCCGGCCGGCCCGCGGCGAAGGCCGCGTACAGCGTGCTGAACTCGCGGTGCAGCACGCGCATCGACCAGCCGTCGGCGATGATGTGATGGATCGTCAGCACGAGCAGGTGCTCGTCGGGCGCGAGCCGGATCACGCGCAGGCGCAGCAGCGGCGCCGCGCCGAGATCGAACGGGCGCGCCGCCTCGTCGATCGCGAGCTGCTGCGCGGCCGCCGCGCGCTCGCCCTCGGGCAACGCGGACAGGTCGGTCAGCGCGAGCGGCAGCGCGACGGCCGGCTCGACGATCTGCACCGGGTGGCCGTCCTCGACGTCGAAATGCGTGCGCAGCGTCTCGTGCCGCGCGAGCAGCGCCGCCAGCGCACGCTCGAGCGCATCGTGGGCGAGCGCGCCGCGCCACGGCACGATGTCGTACATGTTGTAGATCGCCTGCCCCGGCTGCAGCTGTTCGAGGAACCACAGCCGCTCCTGCGCGAACGACAGCGGAAAGACGAACACGTCCTGCTCGGCGGCGTCGAGTTCCTGCGGCACGGCCGTGTCGAGCGGGCTCATTGCGCGTCACTCCGCGTCGCGGCGGAACGGCGCGCACGATAGATCGCGCGCGGCACGCTGACCAGCTCGGGGCCGGACGCCGGTGGCGCGCCGTTCGCACGGAGCTCGTCGACCGCGCGCGCCAGATCGGCGAGCGTCGGCATCTCGAAGATCGTGCGCAGCGACATCTCCGCGCCCAGCTCGTCGCGCAGCCGCGAAATCACCTGCGTCGCCAGCAGCGAATGGCCGCCGATGTCGAAGAAGTGATCCGTGCGCGCGATCCGCTCGATGCCCAGGATCCTGCCCCAGATGGCCGCCACCGCGCGCTCCGTGTCGCTGCTCGGCGGCTCGCCCGCGCCGCCGGTCGCCGTCCGCCCGCCGGGTGCGGGAAGTGCCGCGCGGTCGAGCTTGCCGTTCGCGTTGACGGGAATCGCATCGAGCGCCACGAAATGCGCGGGCACCATGTATTCCGGCAGCCGCTGCTTGCAATGGCGGCGCAGCGTGTCGTCGTCCGGCGGCGCGGCCGGATCGGCCGCGACCACGTAGGCGACGAGTTGGCGATCGACGGCATCGCCGCGGCAGACGGTCACCGTGGTCCGCACCGCCGGGTGCGCGCGCAGCGCCTCGTCCACCTCGCTCGGCTCGATCCGGTAGCCGCGAATCTTCACCTGCCCGTCGGCGCGGCCCAGGAATTCGAGCGTGCCGTCGGCGCGCAGCCGCGCGAGATCCCCGCTGCGATAGAGCCGCGCGCCCGGCTCGCCGCCGAACGGATCGGGGACGAAGCGCTCGGCCGTCAGGTCCGGCCGCCCGACGTAGCCGCGGGCCACGCATGCGCCGCCGATCAGGACCTCGCCCACCGTGCCCGTCGGCGCGAGCCGGCCCGCGGGATCGACGACGTACAGCGTCGCATGCGGCAGCGCGGGCGCGATCGACAACGGCTCGCCGTCGGCCGGCGGCGCGGCGAGCGTCTGGATCGAGCAGAACACCGTGGTCTCGGTCGGGCCGTAGGTGTGCATGAAGACCGGGATCTGCGACGCCAGCATCGCGGCGCGCACCTTCGCCGCGTCCACCCGGTCGCCGCCGACCAGCAGCAGCCGCGCGCCGAGATACGCGTCGGGGCGATGCGCGACGGTCTGGCCGAACAGCGCCGCGGTCTGGTACAGCACGCTGATCCGTTGTTCGGCGAGCGTCGCGGCGAGCTGGTCCGGAATCAGCAGCGCATCGCGACCGATGCCGACGAGGCACGCGCCCGCGGTCAGCGCGCCCCAGCATTCGAACGCCATCACGTCGAAGGCGGGGCTGGAGGTTTGCGCGACGCGGTCGTCGGCCGCTATCCGGGCGGGCCGCATCGCGTCGAGCAGCCACAGCAGCTGGCGGTGCTCGATCATCACGCCCTTGGGCTTGCCGGTCGAGCCGGACGTGAAGATGATCTGCGCGAGCTGCGCGGGCGCGTTGCGCTGCTTCAGCGGCTGCGCCGAGCGCATCGCGATCGCCGCGGCCTGCTCGTCGAGGTCGAGCAGCGTGACGCCCGGCATCGGCGGCACCTCGCGGCCGCCGGCGGCGATCACGAGCTCGACGTTCGCGTCGGCGAGCATCGACGCGAGCCGCTCGGGCGGGTTGCGCGTGTCGAGCGCGACGAACGCGCCGCCGGCCTTCCACACCGCGAGCATCGCGACGACCAGCGCGGCCGAGCGGTCGAGCCAGAGCCCGACGCGCGTGTCGACGCCGACGCCGCGTGCGCGCAGCAGCCGGGCCAGCCGGTTCGCGCGCGTCTCGAGTTCGCCGTAGCCGAGCGTCGCGTCCGCGAATTCGAGGGCCGGCGCGTCGGGCGCGCCAACCGCCTGGCGCGCGACGAGCGCATCGATGGTCGGGCCGACCGCGAGCGGCTCGGCCGGCTCGGCGAGCCCCGTCAGCAACCGCGCACGCTCGTCCGCGCCGATCAGGTCGAGGCCGTCGACCGGTGCATCCGGCTCGGCGGCGATCGCGCGGATCAGGTTCGCGAAGTGAGCGGCCATCGTCGCGACGGTCGCCGGGTCGAACAGGTCGCTCGCGTATTCGATCACGCCGGACAGCGTATCGCCGGCTTCCGCGAGCGCGAAGGTGAGGTCGAACTTGGCCGTGCCGCCCGTCAGCACCTCGGGCGGCGCGGCGTCGGCCGCGCCTTCGGCCGCCGCCTGCCCCTTCGCGGCGCCGGTGGCCGCCTGGAACAGCAGCATCACCTGGAACAGCGGGTTGTGGCCGAGCGTGCGCTCGGGCTGCAGTTCCTCGACGAGGCGCTCGAACGGCAAGTCCTGATGCGCATAGGCGGCCAGCGTGGTTTCCCGCACGCCTGCCAGCAGCGTGCGGAACGACGCGCCTGCATCGATTCGCGTGCGCAGCACCAGCGTATTCACGAAGAAGCCGATCAGGTCCTCGAACTCGGCGCGCGTGCGGCCCGCGATCGGCGTGCCGACCACGATGTCGTGCTGGCCGCTGTAGCGGGCGAGGAACAGCTTCACCGCCGCGGTGACCGCCATGAACAGCGTGCCGCCTTCGGCCTGTGCAAGCGCGCGCAGCGCCGACGTCGACGCCGCGTCGATCGTGAACGGCAGCAGCCCGCCGCGGTAGCTCTGCACCGCCGGCCGCGGCCGGTCCGACGGCAGCGTCAGCACCGCCGGCGCGCCGGCCAGCTGCTCGCGCCAGTAACCCAGCTGCGACGCCAGCGTCTCGCCCTGCAGCCAGTCACGCTGCCAGACCGCGAAGTCCGCGTACTGGATCGCCAGCGGCCGCAGCGGCGACGCCCGCCCCTCGTCAAACGCCGCGTACAGCGCCCCCAGCTCGCGGTACAGCACCCGCATCGACCAGCCGTCCGACACGATGTGATGCAGCGTCAGCAGGACCACGTGATCCGCGTCGCCCAGCCGCACCAGCCGCGCGCGCAGCAGCGGCGCCGCCCCCAGGTCGAACGGCCGCGCCGCCTCTTCCGCCGCGATCGCCTGCGCCGCCGCCTCGCGCTCGCTTGCCGGCAGGCCCTGCAGATCGCTGATCACGAACGGCACCGACGCTTCGCCCGCGATGCGCTGCACCGGCTTGCCGTCCTGCGCCTCGAAATGCGTGCGCAGCGTCTCGTGACGCCGCACGATCTCGTTCAGCGCCCGCTCCAGCACCGGCGCGCGCAACGGCGCACGGAGCCGCAGCACGAGCGGAACGTTGTACAGCGCGCCGTTCGGATGCAGCTGGTCGAAGAACCACAGCCGCTCCTGCGCGAACGACAGCGGCGCCGTGCGGACCTCGGCGGGCGTCGGCGCCGGCCCCGCGAGCAGGCGTGCGAGCAGCGCGCGCTTGTCCGCCGCCGTCATGCCGTCGAGCGTGGCCGGATCGACGGCGGCCAACGCCGCGCCGCCGGCCGGCTGCCGGCGCAGCGCCGCATCGATCGCGTCGTCCGCCGCGCGGGCGTCACCGCTCGCCGCCAGCACGCGCAGCAGGTCGTCCAGTTCCGGCCCGCCCGCCGCGCCGCTCGGCGCGGCGGACAGCGTGCGGTCGACGATCGCCGCGAGGCCCGCGACGGTCGGCGTTTCGAAGACCGTGCGCAGCGGCAGTTCGAGGCCGAAGCGGTCGCGCAGTCGCGACACGAGCTGCGTCGCCAGCAGCGAATGCCCGCCGATCTCGAAGAAGCTGCGCTGGATGTCGATGCGCTCGGTCTCCAGCAGCTCGGCCCAGATCGCCGCGACGCTTGCTTCGGTCGCGGTGCGCGGCAGCGCCTGCGCGGAGACGTCCTCGACCGGGGCCGGTGCGGCCGCGAGCGCCGCGCGATCGACCTTGCCGTTCGGCGTGAGCGGCAGCGCGGCATGCACGTAGAACGCCGACGGCACCATGTAGCCGGGCAGGCGTTCGCGCAGGTAGTGCCGCACCGCTTCGACGTCGAGCGCCGCGTCGGCGGACGCGAGATGCGCGTCAAGCCGCCGCTGCGCGCCGTCGCCGTGCGCGACGACCGCCGCATCGCCAACACCCGGCGCGGTGCTCAGCACCGCCTCGATTTCGCCGAGCTCGATGCGGAAGCCGCGGATCTTGACCTGCTCGTCGGTGCGCCCGAGGAAATCGAGCGTGCCGTCCGCGCGCAGGCGCACGAGATCGCCGGACCGATAGAGCCGCGCCCCCGGCTCGCCGGAGAACGGGTCGGGCACGAAACGCTCGGCGGTGAGGTCGGGACGGCCGAGATAGCCGCGCGCGAGCCCATCGCCGCCGATGTAGAGTTCGCCGGCGACGCCCGGCGGCACCGGCTCGCCGTACGGATCGAGCACGTAGAGCCGCGTGTTGATGCACGGCCGCCCGATCGGCATGCGCCCGGTGGCCGGATCGTAGCCGCCCGTCGACACCCAGATCGCGGTCTCGCTGGGACCATAGCCGTTGACGACGCGCCGCCCGGCGCTGGCGGCCCAGCGCGCGGCCACCGCCGGCTCGACCGCCTCGCCGGCCATCATCAGCATGGCAAATTCCGGCAGGTCCGCGTCCGGCGTGATCGCGCACGCGGCGGGCGGCAGCACGGCCGCCGTGATGCGCCGCTCGCGCAGCAGCGCGGCGAGCGGCGCGCCCGGCGCGCGCGCGTCGGCCGGCGCGATGTGCAGGCAGGCGCCGGCCGACCATGCGAGCAGCATCTCGAAGATCGACGCGTCGAAGCCGACTGCCGCAAAGGACAGCACGCGATCGGCGGGCGTGAGCCGCAGCAGCGCACGCTGGTTGAACACGACGCGCGCCAGCCCCTGGTGCGTAACGGCGACGCCCTTCGGCGTGCCGGTTGAGCCGGACGTGAAAATCACGTACGCGCACTGCGCAGGCAGCGGTTGCGGCCGGTACGCGAATGCGCCGGCGACGGACGCCGTTTGCGCCGGGTCGACCAGCGCGATGCCCTCGGGAATCCAGTCATGCCCGTCGCGGGGATCGCCGAGCACGATCCGCAGCGACGCTTCCGTCGCCATGTGCGCGAGACGCCGGCACGGCAGCGCGGGGTCCAGCGGCACATACGCGGCGCCGGCCTGCAGCACGCCGAGGAACGCGACCGCGAACGCCGCGGACGGCCGCAGGCAGACGCCGACCCGGTCTTCCGCGCCGATGCCGCGCGCGGCGAGCGCGACGGCGACGCCTTGCGCGCGCCGCATCAGCTCCCGGTAACTGAGCCGGCCGTCGTGCGCGTCGATCGCGGGATGATCGGGGAACGCCGCGGCGAGCTGCGCGATCAGTTCGGTCACCGGCAGATCGGGGGCATACGGATGGCGCGGGCCGTTCCAGTCGTGAAGCAGCGCATGCCGCTCCGCCGCGGACAACAGCGGCAGCCGCCGGACCGGCAGGTCCGGCTGCCTGACGATCGCCGCGAGCAGGGTCTGGAATTGCGCGGCCATGCCGGCGATGGTCGCGTCGTCGAACAGGTCGCGGCTGAACTCGAACACCGCGCCGAGCCCCGCGCCGTGGTCCGTGATCGCGAGCGACAGATCGAAGCGCGCCAGCCCGTTGCGCGGCGCCGCCGGATCGGCGGGCTGCGCCGTGCCGGCGCCGGCCCCGGTCCGCGATTCGCCGTCGGTCTGCAATGCGAACAGCACCTGGAACAGCGGGTTGTACGCGAGGCTGCGTTCGGGCTGCAGTTCCTCGACGAGGCGCTCGAACGGCAGGTCCTGATGCGCAAAGGCGGCCAGCGTCGTTTCCCGCACGCCTGCCAGCAGCGTGCGGAACGATGCGCCCGCATCGATTCGCGTGCGCAGCACCAGCGTGTTCACGAAGAAGCCGATCAGATCCTCCAGCTCTTCGCGCGTGCGGTTCGCGATCGGCGTGCCGACCACGATGTCGTGCTGGCCGCTGATCCGCGCCAGCAGCACGGCAAAGGCGCCGAGCAGCACCATGAACAGCGTGCCGCCCTCGGCCTGCGCGAGCGCGCGCAGCGCCGACGTCGACGCCGCGTCGATCGTGAACGGCAGCAGCCCGCCGCGGTAGCTCTGCACCGCCGGCCGCGGCCGGTCCGACGGCAGCGTCAGCACCGCCGGCGCGCCGGCCAGCTGCTCGCGCCAGTAACCCAGCTGCGACGCCAGCGTCTCGCCCTGCAGCCAGTCCCGCTGCCAGACCGCGAAGTCCGCGTACTGGATCGCCAGCGGCCGCAGCGGCGACGCCCGCCCTTCGTCGAACGCCGCGTACAGCGCCCCCAGCTCGCGGTACAGCACCCGCATCGACCAGCCGTCCGACACGATGTGATGCAGCGTCAGCAGGACCACGTGATCCGCGTCGCCCAGCCGCACCAGCCGCGCGCGCAGCAGCGGCGCCGTCCCCAGGTCGAACGGCCGCGCCGCCTCTTCCGCCGCGATCGCCTGCGCCGCCGCCTCGCGCTCGCTCGCCGGCAGGCCCTGCAGATCGCTGATCACGAACGGCACCGACGCTTCACCCGCGATGCGCTGCACCGGCTTGCCGTCCTGCGACTCGAAATGCGTGCGCAGCGTCTCGTGACGCCGCACGATCTCGTTCAGCGCCCGCTCCAGCACCGGCGCGCGCAGCGGCGCACGGAGCCGCAGCACGAGCGGAACGTTGTACAGCGCGCCGTTCGGATGCAGCTGGTCGAAGAACCACAGCCGCTCCTGCGCGAACGACAGCGGCGCCGCATCCGTCGTCTCCCGGCGAGGGATCGCCTCCAGTCCCGTGCCCTCCCTATCGATCAACCGCTGTTCGAGCGCGTGACGCTGCCCGGTCGTGAGCGCGGCCAGCCGCACGCCGCCCTCCGAAGAGGAATCCTTATTGTCTGTCATCGTTCAGTCAACACTCCGGCGAAACGGACCCGGTCGAATGTCTCAGGGCCGCAGGCTTGCGAAATAACCCGCCCATGCAATGCTCTCGCCGAACGCGGAGAGCTCACGGGGCTCGATGCTGTGGATGTCGGGACGGGACCAGATGTCCCTCACTTCGTCGATGTAACGCGAATAGGCAAACGCGATCTTCGCCATCTGCCGCTCGGGCGCGCCGAGCTCGCGCACGGTCTGCAGATACTGGACCATCACCTCGCAGCGCTCGAGCTCCTGGCCGGGCGAAGACAGGACCGCGAGCCGGCGCTGCAGCTCATGGTCGGCTTCCGCGATCGCCTGGCGGATCTCGACCGAGTTCCACGCGGCGGCCAGCTTGTCGTACAGGTTGCGGTACGACGACGCGAACGCATCGTGGAACGAAGCCGGCCCTCCCGCGCCGGGAAGCGCCCCATGCGCGACCGAATCCGGCATGGCCTTGCCGTTGCCGTTGTACGGCCCGGGCACTGCGCCCTCCCCATCCGGCGACGGACTACGATGGTTTCCGGTTTTATCGCCCATATCGCCTTCCCCGTCGGACATGATTTCGCCTCCTTTGTCGGCGCACGTAATTCGATGCTTATGTATAGTACGCCCTCGATTTTCTGCAACCATTTAATTTAAATGTGACCGCATGAAAATGTCACATTCCGGCGGTTTAAGAATTTCAACGAAGATCGTTGACCGACTCGAAACGATGCGCCGATTTGTGCCCGTTTCCAGCTCAACCGATGCTGCACTGCCGCGCCAGACGGCCCATGGTCCGCACGCATCGATTGCCTTGACTCTTTGCTTTCGTATAGTACTATTCGCGTCATTCGCGTTTTTCTGATTAATTTTCTCCGAAAATGCGCGATATCAATAATCGAATCGAATACAAGCTAAAATCGACAATCACGAATACGGAGACGCGCCACCGGAAATTCACCGGCAAACCAATAATCGCACCCATCAAATCGATTCTCTTATTGGGGAGTTGTCGAATGTACGCCGACAGGCCGAGCGAACTGATGGTCGGAGACGCGTTTATCCGTCTCCGCGGCATCGTCCCGAAAGGGGCGGTGCACTTGAAAATCGAAGGTTTCACTTCCGGGGGCTCGATCAAGTCCAAAACCGCGCGCCACATGCTCGACCAGTTCGAGGCGCGCGGGAATGCGCATCGCGGCCAGCGCTTCATCGAAAGTTCGTCGGGCAACCTCGGGCTCGCGCTCAGCATGATCGCCGCCGAACGCGGCTACCGGTTCACCTGCGTCTGCGATCCCAATCTTTCACCGCAGACGCACAAGCTGATGCTGGCGTTCGGCGCGAAGGTCGTGGTCGTGACCGAGCGCGACCAGAACGGCGGCTTCCTCGGCACGCGCATCGCATACATCCGGCGGCAGCTCGAGGAAGATCCCGGCCTCGTCTGGCTCAACCAGTACACGAGCGCCGACAACGCGGGCGCGCACCTGCGCTTCACCGGCCCCGAGATCTTCTCGGCCTTTCCGCGCATCGACTTCCTGTTCGTCGGCGCCGGCACCACCGGCACGCTCGGCGGTCTCTCGCGCTACGCGCGCCAGCATTCGCCGCAGACCCGCATCATCGCGGTCGATTCGGTCGGCTCGGTGACCTTCGGCATGCCGTCGGGCAAGCGCTACATCTCGGGGCTCGGCACCAGTTGCCGTCCGCCGATCGCGGACCACTGCGAGATGGATGCGCTCGAGATGATCGAGGAAGCGGACACCATCGTGATGTGCCGCCGGCTCGCCGCGCAAGGGCTGCTCGTCGGCGGCTCGACCGGCACCGTGCTCTGCGCGGTCGAGCGCTGGGCCGGGAACATGCCGCCCGATGCGGTGATCGTGGCGATCTCGCCCGATCTCGGCGACCGCTACGTCGACACGATCTACGACAACGCCTGGGTCGAGGCGCGCTTCGCGGGCCTGCTCGAACGCTGCCGCATGACGATCTCCGATGCCCCTCTCCTCTGGGAGCGCCACCATGGCTGACACCTTCTCGCTCGATCGCGCGTCGACGCCGGCTGGCGTCGACGCCGGCACGGACCCGTTCGCGTTCTCGATCGTCGCGGGCGACACCGTGCGCGACCTCATCGCCGCGTCGTTTCCGGCGGTGGTGGACATCGTCCGCGACACGTATCTCGCGCATGCCGACGGCATCGCGCACAATCCGCCGAGCCATTTCCTGCGCTTCGCGGACCGTCCGCGCGACCGCATCATCGCGCTGCCCGCCGACCTCGGCGCCGAGGCCGGACTCGCGGGCATCAAGTGGATCGCGAGCTGGCCCGAAAACGTCGAGCGCGCGATCCCGCGCGCGTCGGCCCTGCTCGTGCTCAACCGGCGCGACACCGGCTATCCGCTCTGCGTGATGGAAGCGTCGATCATCAGCGCGGCGCGCACCGCGGCGTCGGCCGTGCTCGGCCTGCAACGGCTCGGCGCCGGCCGGCTGCCGCCGCACCCGCGGATCGGCGTGGTCGGCTGCGGCGTCATCGCGCGCTACATCGTCGACATGATCCTCGCGCAAGGCATCACGCCGGCCAGCATCGCCGCGTACGACCTCAGCCTCGACGACGCGCAGCGCCTGCTGGACCACGTCGGCCCGCACGCGGCGCCCGAGCCCGCGTCGTCCGTCGAAAGGCTGGTGCGCGGCAGCGACGTGGTCGTGTTCGCGACGACCGCGGCGCGCCCGCACGTGCTCGAACCCGGCTGGTTCGCGCATGCACCGGTGGTGCTGAACATTTCGCTGCGCGATCTCGCGCCGGACATCATCCTCGCGGCCGACAACGTGCTCGACGATATCGATCATTGCCTGCAGGCGGATACGTCGCCGCATCTCGCCGAACAGCGCGTCGGCCATCGCCGCTTCGTCACCGGGACGATCGCCGAGGCGATCCGGGGCACGCTGCGCTTCGACCCGGCGCGGCCGGTGATCTATTCGCCGTTCGGCATGGGCATCCTCGACCTCGCGGTCGGTCACCATGTATACGCGGCCGCGCGGCGCGCGGGACGGGTCGTCAACGTGCCGGGGTTCTTCGCCGAGCGCGCGCGCTGGTGAGCTTGCGCGACGCGCGCCGCGCCGCTCAATCCTTGCCGGGCTGCCCGTCGCGCAACCGCCACAGGCCGAGCGGATTGCCGTCCTGCAACGCCGCCGGCAGCAGCTCCGGCGGCAAAGCCTGGTAGCACACCGGCCGCAGGAAGCGCTCGATCGCGAGCGTGCCGACCGACGTCGTGCGCGAATCCGACGTCGCCGGGAACGGCCCGCCATGCACCATCGCATGCGCGACCTCGACGCCGGTCGGATAGCCGTTCGCGAGTATCCGCCCGGCCTTGCGCTCGAGCGTCGGCAGCAGGCGGCGCGCGAGCGCGTAGTCGTCAGGCTCGAGATGCAGCGTCGCGGTCAGTTGCCCTTCGACATGCTCGGCGAGGTCGATCATCTCGTCGAGGTCGCGGCACGTGACGATCAGCGACGTCGGCCCGAAAATCTCGTCCTCGAGCCGCGGATTCGACACGAACGCGGGCTGCGTCGTCGCGAACAGCGCGGGCACGGCCGCCGCTTGCGCACCGGTCGGCGCGCCTTGCGCGACCGCGCTCACGCCGTCCGCCGCCGCGCGCTGCGAGACGCCGCGCGCGTAGGCTTGCGCAATGCCCGTCGTCAGCATCGTCTGCGCGCCCTTCCGGCCGAGCGCCTGCGCGGCCGCGTCGATGAACGCCGGCGTGTGCGGCCCGTCGAGCACGACCACGAGCCCCGGATTCGTGCAGAACTGGCCGACGCCGAGCGTCAGCGATTCGACGAAGCCGCGCGCGATCTCGCCGCCGCGCGCCGCGAGCGCGCCGGGCAGCACGAAGAACGGATTGATGCTGCTCATTTCCGCGTAGACCGGAATCGGCTCGCGCCGCTGCGCGGCGATGTGCATCAGCGCGAGCCCGCCGCCGCGCGAGCCGGTGAAACCGACCGCCTTGATCGCCGGATGCGCGACGAGCGCCTCGCCGATCGCGTTGCCCGCGCCGAGCACGAGCGAGAACACGCCTTCCGGCAGGCCGCACGCGGCCACCGCCTGCTGGATCGCGCGCCCGACGAGCTCCGACGTGCCGAGATGCGCGGGGTGCGCCTTCACGACCACCGGGCAGCCGGCCGCGAACGCCGACGCGGTATCGCCGCCCGCGACCGAGAACGCGAGCGGGAAATTGCTCGCGCCGAACACCGCGACCGGGCCGACCGGAATCTTCTGCAGACGCAGGTCGGGACGCGGCAGCGGCTGCCGGTCCGGCAGCGCCGCATCGAGCGTCGCGTCGAGCCAGCGGCCGTCGCGCACCAGCGCCGCGAACAGCCGGAGCTGGCCGACCGTGCGCGCGCGCTCGCCTTCGAGCCGGGCGACCGGCAGTGCCGATTCCTGATGCGCACGCGCGATCAGCGCGTCGCCGAGCGCGACGAGATGGTCCGCGATCGTGTCGAGCAAACGCGCGCGCACGTCGAGCGGCATCGCGCGAAACGGATCGAACGCGGCCGCCGCGAGCCTGCATGCACGATCCACGTCCGCCGCGTCGCCCGCGCCGAACTCGGGTTCCAGCTCGACGCCGCGCGCCGGATCGAACGCGCGCAGCGTCCCTGCCGTGCCGCGCACCGACGCGGCGCCGATCAACATCTCTCCAGTGATCTGCATCATTCACCTGCCTGCTTTCGCTGTTCGTCCATGCCGATCCGGTAGATCCGGATCGCGTTGTCGTGCCAGATCGCGCGCCGCGCCGCGTCGTCGAGGTCCGCCATCGCGGCCGCGAAGGTGCGCAGCAACGCGGAATACGTGACCCGCAGCCCCGCCACCGGGAAATTGCTCGCAAACATGCAGCGCTCCCGGCCGAAGATCGCGATCGCGTCGCGGATGATCCGCCGGTTTTCCGCGTCGTTCCACGCGGCATCGCGCAAGCCGAATTCGGACAGCTTCACCGACACGCGCGGCAGCGCGGCCAGCGCTTCCATCCCGCTCCGCCAGCGCACAAGCCCCGCGTCCGAGCGGTCCCACGGCAGTCCCGCGTGTTCGAGCACCACGTCGATGCCCGGCGCCTGCGCGAGCGTCGCGGCCGCCTCGCCGAGATGCCAGAACGGCACCCGCAGATCCCAGCTCAGGCCGTGCGCGGCGAGCCGTTCAAGCGCGGCGGGCCAGCGCGGATCACGCAATGTGCAGGGGCCGTCGGCCGTTGCATCCGCCGCCGGCGCGGTGCGCGGCTTGAAGCGCACGCCGCGCACCCGCGGCCATGCGGCCTGTTCGGCGAGCCGTTGCGCGGCATCGTCGGCGAGCAGGTCGACCCACGCGATGACCGCCGACGGCAGCCCGTGCGCGGCCGCGACGTCGTGCAGCCAGCGCGTCTCGGCGAGCGCCTCGTCGTGCGCGCGCTCGGCCTCGACGTGCACGCTCGCGACGAGCGGCGCGCCTTGCGCCGCCCGCCGGTAGTCGTCCACGTCGAAATCGCGGCACAGCGCCGCGTAGTCGCCGAGAATGAAGCGCGACGGATCGTACCGATCCTGCAGCCACGGATAGCGCGCGCCCGCATCGAGCCGCCACAGGTGGTGATGCGCGTCGACGAGCGCATCGGGCATGCAGTCCCGGGTGCGCTCCCGGCTCATGTCAGCGTCCGCCGGCGAGCACATACGACGCATCCGGTTCGCGCAGCGTCGGCATCGCGCCGACGAAACGCCACGCGTCGAGATCGAGCTCGCGCACGTAGTCGTCCTGGAACGACACGTAGGCCACGCGACGCGACGGATGGAACGACAGCGCGGTCGGGTTCGCTGGCAATGCGACGCGCTCGATCTCCTCGAGCTGCTGCGCATCGAACACCGAGATCGACTGCTCGCCCGAGTTGGTCAGCAGCAGCAGGTCACGGCCGTCCGGGCCACTCGTCCGGTAGATGCGGTTCGGATCGCTGCGCGTCTTCACGCGGCGCCCGCACGTCATCGTGTCGGTGTCGATCTCGACCAGCGTGTCGTCGCCGCGGTTCGCGACGTAGAGCGTGCGCTCGTCGCTCGACAGCGCGTTGCCTTCGGGGCGCGGCCCCGGCATCACCGCACGCGGCGCCACCGTCGCGTCGCGCGGATGGAACTGCGTGACCGTGTTCGACAGCAGGTGCACGCCGTAAGCGCGGCTCGCGTCGCGCGTCAGCGTGACGAGGTGCGTCTTCACGCCGCCGGACGGCACCGCTAGGTTCGGCACCGCCTGCTCCGCCGGACGATCGAACACGAGCAGCATGTCGTGCGCCTCGCTCATCGCATACAGGCGGCCTTCGCGGTCGCTCGCCATCCCGTGCGGCCGGTAGTACGGCCACAGGTCGAGCATGCGCGTTTGCGTGCGTTCGACGAGGTCGATCTCGGCGATCCGGTGATCGCCTTCGTGGCCGCGCGTCCACGCGGTCTCGATCCCGAAGATGCCGACATACGCGTAGCGGTTGTTCACATCGACGGTGAATTCATGCGGGAAGTTCGGCAGCACGATGTGCTTGAGCGCGGTCCGCGTTTCGAGGTCGTAGAAGCTGAAGGTATGCGCGCATTTCTGGACCAGCAGCAGGATGTCGTTCATGGTGAGTCTCCGTCCTTCGATCTTGCCGCCGCGGCGCGTGGACGGCGCCGCGGCGAAACCAAACTCTTGTCGTGCCGGTTCAACGCCGGTTCACGCCTCGCAGCGCCTGGGCAGCGTGAACGTCAGCAGCCCGGCCACCGCGAGCGCGCCCGCGAGGCTGTACACGCCGGCCGCCGTGCTCACGTGCTGGGTCAGCACGCCGACCGCGTACGGGCCGCAGAACCCGCCGAGATTGCCGAGCGCGTTGATCAGGCCGCGCGCGCTGCCGGCCGTCTCGACGCTGCACAGCTTCGGCGGAATCGCCCAGAACACGCCGGCCGCCGCCTGCAGGAAAAAGCCGCAGCCGATCAGGAATGCATACGACACCGCCATCGTCGCCTGGAACCGCACCGACAGGAACAGGCAGGCGGAGAAGCCGAGCAGCGGCAGCACGATGAACAGCCGCCGCCGGCCGGTCTTGTCCGACAAATACGACGTCGCGCTCATCCCGAGCATCGTGCCGACGTACGGCAGGATCGCCAGCATCCCGACCTGCGCCATCCCGCCGTGGGTGAGGTTTTTCAGGAGCGTGGGCAACCACAGCGTATAGCCGTAGATGCCGACCTGGTAGCAGAAGTTGATCAGCACGAGCCGCCAGATCGTTCCGTCGCGCAGCAGCGCGCCGAACGACGCCGCGGTCTTCTGCTCGCCGCCTCGCGCGGCCTCGCGCTCGGCGCGCAGCGCATCGGCGATGTACGCCTTCTCGCGCGGCGAGATCCAGCGCGCGGTCTCCGGGCTGTCGTCCGCGAACGGCAGCCAGATCGCGAGGAACGCGAGCGACACGAGCCCCGCGCCGTAGAACAGGTGGCGCCAGTCGTAGGTTGCGAGGATGTAGCCGGACAGCGGCGCGGTGATCATCCCGGCGAGCGGCACGAACATGATGACCATCGCGTTCGCGCGCCCGCGCTCGCGATCGGGAAACCAGTTGCTGACCATCGTCAGCACGACGGGCAGCATCCCGCCTTCGGCGACGCCGAGCAGGAAGCGCAGCGTCAGCAGCTGCCACGCGTCGGTGACGAGCCCCGTCAGCGCGGACAGCGCGGCCCAGCTCACGAGCGACCACGCGATGAACTTCTTGCCGCCGCCGAGCGCCGCGAGCCGGCCGCCGGGAATCTGCAGGAACAGGTAGCCGAAGAAGAAGATGCCGCCCGCGAGGCCGGCCATGCTCGCGCCGATGCCGAGGTCGGCGTTCATCCCGCCGGGCATCGCGAACGCGATGTTCACGCGGTCCATGTACGAGATGATGCACGCCATCAGGAGCGGCGGAATCACGCGCAGCCAGCGGCGGCGCGGAACGGGGGCGGCGACGTCGGCGTCGTAGGCCGGGCTCGCCTGGTTCAGGGTGGTCATGGTGTCTCCAATATTTTGCTGGGCTTGAACGCGGTCTTCTCGTGGACCTTTCGTCGCCGTGTCGTGTCGTTTTGCTGCGCGCCTATCGCCCCCAGCGCAGCACGAGCGGATCGAGCCGCCGCGCCGCGTCGAGCAGCCCCGCGCGCGTGTCCGGATGTAGGTCGGGCCACGGCGCGCGCGGCCTGTCGCACGCGATCACGCCGCCGGCCTTCATCAGCGCCTTCGCCGCGAGGAAGCCCGCCTGCCGGTTCTCGTAGTTGATCAGCGGCAGCCAGCGCGCATACTGCTCGCACGCGTCGTCGCGCCGCCCGGCGAAATACGCGTCGGTGATCCGGCGAATCCCGTCCGGGTAGCCACCGCCCGTCATCGCGCCCGTCGCGCCCGCATCGAGATCGGCGAGCAGCGTGATGCCCTCCTCGCCGTCCCACGGCCCTTCGATCGCGTCGCCGCCGATGCGGATCAGCTCGCGCAGCTTCGCCGCCGCGCCGGGCGTCTCGATCTTGAAGTACGACACCGCGTCGATCTCGCGCGCGAGCCTCGCGAGGCAGTCGACCGACAGCGTCGTGCCGCTCGCCGGCGCGTCCTGAATCATCAGCGGAATGTCGAGCCCGTCGCTCACGTCGCGGAAGAACGCATGGATCGACGCCTCCGGCACGCGGAACGTCGCGCCGTGATACGGCGGCATCACCATCACCATCGACGCGCCCATCGCCTGCGCGCGCCGGTTGCGTTCGGCGCAGATCCGCGCGCTGAAATGCGACGTGGTGACGATCACCGGCACGCGGCCGGCGACGTGCTCGAGCACGGTGCGGGTCAAGAGGTCGCGTTCGTCGTCGCCGAGCGCGAACTGCTCCGAGTAGTTCGCGAGGATGCAGATGCCGTGCGAGCCCGCGTCGATCATGAAGTCGATCGCGCGGCGCTGGCCGTCGAGGTCGAGCGCGCCCGCCTCGGTGAAGATCGTCGGCGCCACCGGAAAGACGCCCTGGTAACGTGCGCGCATGGTCACTCCACGATGTCGAACTGGTCGAGGAACTCGGTCTTCAGCGTGAGGCCGAGGCCCGGCACGTCGTCGCGCAGCTGCAGGAAGCCGTTCTCGGCCACCGGCTCGCCGTCGAAGATGTAATAGAACAGCTCGTTGCCGACCTCGACGTCGAACATCGGGAAGTACTCGCTCATCGGCGACGCGAGCGTGCTCATCGTCAGGTGGTAGTTGTGCATCTGGCCCGCGTGCGGGATCACCGGCACGCTGTACGCCTCGCACAGCGCATTGATCTTGTGCGCCATCGTGATGCCGCCGACGCGGTTCGTGTCGTACTGGACGACCGACACCGCCTTGCGATCGAGCAGCTGCTTGAAGCCGTACAGCGAGAACTCATGCTCGCCGCCGGAGATCGGGATGCTCGTCAGCCGGTTCAGCTCCGCGTAGCCGTCGATGTCGTCGGCGATCACCGGCTCCTCGAGCCAGCGCGGCTGGTATTGCTCGAGCTTCGGCAGGATGCGCTTCGCGTACTCGAGGTTCCAGCCCATGTAGCACTCGAGCATCAGGTCGTTGTCGTAGCCGATCACCTCGCGGATCGCCGCAACCGACTTCAGGTTCTCGACGACGCCCTGCTGCCCGTGCGCGGGCCCGTAGCCGAAGCGCATCTTGAACGCGCGGAAGCCTTCGTCGAGATAGCGCTGCGCTTCCGCCTGCATCTCGTTCAGGTCGGTGCGGTACAGCTTCGAGTAGTAGCAGGGAATCTTCTCCTTCGTGCGGCCGCCGAGCAGCTTGAACACCGGCTTGCCGACGCTCTTGCCGAGGATGTCCCAGATCGCGATGTCGACCGCCGAGATCGCCGCCATGCCGACGCCCTTGCGGCCCCACGCGTGAGTCGCGCGGTACATCCGCTGGTTCAGGTATTCGTAGTCCCACGGGTCCTGGCCGATCACGAGCGGCGCGAGGTACTGGTCGACGATCGCCTTCGCGACGTGCGGCGCGAGCGCGACGTTGCCGAGGCCGACGATGCCGTCGTCGGTCTCGACCTCGACGACCGTCCATGAATGGAAGCGGAACGTGCTCATCGTTTCCTGCGGCGCGTACAGCAGGTCCATCGCGTTCGAGCAGAAATTGCCCTGCGGCGGCACGGTCTTGCCTTTCCACTGGTACACGCGTGCGCGCACAGCCTTGATCTTCATTGCGTCGTCTCCTGGTATCCGGTTTCGGTTCTGGTGTGTCAAGTGGCGGGCGGCCGTCACGCCGATGTCGTGTGCTGCCGGTGCGCGGTGCCCATCCGGCATGCGATCTGCAGCGCCTGCCAGGTCGCGCCGACGTCGGCCGCGCCGCGTCCCGCGATGTCGTACGCGGTGCCGTGCGCGGGCGTCGTGATCGGCACCGGCAGCCCGCCCTGCACGGTCACGCCGCGCGAGAAGCCGAGCAGCTTGATCGCGATCTGCCCCTGGTCGTGGTACATCGTGACGATCGCCTGGTAGTCGCCCGCCTGCGCCTTCAGGAAGATCGTGTCGGCCGGGAACGGGCCGTGGAACGGCGCGTCGGTCGGCCAGTCGCGCGCCTGCAGCGCGCGCACCGCCGGCGCGATCACGTCGATCTCCTCGCGGCCGCACATGCCGCCGTCGCCGCCGTGCGGGTTGAACGCCGCGATCGCGACCTTCGGCACGGCGACGCCGTTCGCCAGCAGCGACCGGTAGATCAGTTCGGAGGCCTGTTCGATCCGCTCGACGGACAGGTAGCGCGCGGCATCCTTCAGCGGAATGTGCGACGAGATCCGTGCGGTCCACAGTTCGCCGAGCGTGTTGAATTCGCAGAAGTAGCCGGTCACGCCGAGGTAGTCGGCGAAGTGATGCAGTTCGTCGTCGTGTGCGAGGCCGCCGAGCTTCATCGCGTGCTTGTTGAGCGGCGCGAAGCAGATGGCGTCGACGTCGCCGGCCAGCGCCGCGTCCATGCAGCGGTTCAGCACGTCGAGCACCGAGCGGCCGCCTGCCGGGCCGGCCTGGCCGAGCGTCACCTGCGCGGGGTCGACGGTGTCGACCGCGACGAACGCGGGCCGCGCGGCGGACGGCCGGTCGCGCACGTCGGCGAGCGACGCGACCGGCTCGACGTCGACCTGCACGCCCGCGGTGCGCTGGCCGGCTTCCCACAGCCAGCGGTCGCCGATCAGCACGAGATTGGCGTGCGTTACTGCATCGGCGCGCGCGAGCAGCTTCGCGATCAGCTCGGGGCCGATGCCGGCCGGGTCGCCGAGCGTCAGCGCGACGACGGGCAATGCCGGGGCGGCCGCGCGGGCCGGAATCGCCGAATTCGTCTGCATATTTGTCTCCTGTCTCTGGCTCTGGCCGGAAAGCGGCCGTTCGTCATGTGGGGTTCATGCTAGGTAGACGGGACACGCCGGTAAATTGAAAACTCTTGATGAATTGATAACCTGAGGTAATCGAATTGGGTTCGATCGACAGGAAGGATTCGACGCCGCAACTGCTGAACCGGCTGCGGATGCGCCAGGTCGCGCTGCTGTTGGCGGTGGAGGAATGCTCGACGCTGCGCGCGGCGGCCGACCGGCTCGGCCTCACGCAGCCGGCCGCAACCAAGATGCTGCGCGAGCTCGAGGACGCGCTCGGCCAGCCGCTGTACGAGCGCGTCGGGCGCGGGCTCGTGCTGAACCCGGCCGGCGAGCGGGTGCTCGGCTACTTCCGCGGGATCCGCGGCAGCATGGAGGCGCTCAACCGCGAGCTGGCCGAACTGCAGCTCGGCAGCGCCGGGCGGCTCGCGATCGGCAGCATCATGGCCGCGACGCCCGGGCGGCTCACCGAGGCGCTGGTGCAGCTGAAGTCGCGCTATCCGCTGCTCGCGATCGACATCGCGGTCGACACCAGCGACAAGCTGATGCCGCAGCTACAGGAAGGCGTGCTCGAAGTGGTGATCGGGCGCAACGTCGGCGCCGACTGCGAATTCCGCGCGGTCGACGACGAAGCGCTCGCGATCGTCGCCGGCCGCGACCATCCGCTCGTCGGCGGCGGGCCGGTCGAGTTCGCGGCGCTGCTTGACTATGCGTGGATCCTGCAGCCGACCGGCAGCCCCGCGCGCGAGGTCGTCGAGCGCGAGTTCCGGATGCACCACCGGCCGATGCCGCGCGGGCTGGTCGAGACCGGCTCGATCCTGACGACGATGAGCCTCGTCGACCGCTCGCAGATGCTCGGCGTGATTCCGCGCACGGTCGCCGAATTGAATGCCGAGCACGGGATGGTCGCGATCGTCGACTACACGCTCGCGCAGAAGCTGCCGTCGTACGGGAGTCTCGTGCGGCGCGATCGGCCGCTGTCGGTGCCGGCGCAGCAGTTTCTGGCGTTGTTTCATCGGGAGGCGGGGCTCGATGAGGCAGGCGATGCGCATCCCTAAGCACCTTGCCGCAATGCGACACCATCTTGCCAAATCCGTCCGGTGATTTTTTTCCGCCACACACGACCGGCATGATGTGCCGTCGGCATCGATGCGATGCCGCGGCGGCACCTCAACCCTGACTGGCGGAAACCATCATGAAAACAATCAAGACGCTTGCCCTGCTCTGTTGTGTCGGCATCCAGTGCGCGACGCTCGCCCATGCGGACGAACCGAAGAAGGTCGCGTTCGTCGACACCGGCAACACCGGACGCAGCGTGATGGCGGAGGCCATCGCTGGCCAACTGATCGCGCAGCGCCATGCGCACATCGCGGTAATCTCGCGCGCGGTCGACGAAGACCCGTACGACGAGAAGCCCGAAGAAAACGGCGTGGTCCTGATGAAGCAGCGCGGCATCGACACGGCCGCGCACCGCTCGATGCAGCTCAATGCGAACGACGTCAAGCATTCCGACGTGATCCTGACGATGACCGACAAGCACAAGGAGAAAGTGCTCGCGCTGTATCCGGCGGCGGCGGGCAAGGTGTACACGCTCGCCGAATACGCGACCGGCAAGCACGAGGACGTGCCGGATGCATGGGGCAAGCCGATGGCGTTCTACGAGACGGTGACCGCGCAGCTCGACACGTTCATCCCGCCCGCGCTCGACAAGGTTGCGGCGAGCGCGCCGGCGAAGCAGTAGCGGATGCGGCGGCGGTCGCATTCGACCCGAACGGATGCGCCGCCGATCAATATCCCGAGATATCGCTAAATGCAGCGACGAACGCGTCGGGGCACCATCGCACCCTTTCAGTCCCCAGTGCCTTGTGAACTTGGCGCGGCGGCCCCTTGCTCGCGAGCAAGCCGATCCAACAGCGCCTGAACATCCCGGCGCATGCCGGGCAGATCGTTCTTGATGGTTTCCCAAACAATGTCGAGATCCACTTTGAAGTAGTCGTGGGCGACTACGCTCCTCATCTCATAGCAGCCTTGCCACGGCACTTCCGGGTGTTCGTCTGCAAACGCCCGATGATGCTTGCGCACCTTGTTGCTCGCTTCGCCAATAACCTCGATGTTGCGAATCACCGCATCGACGACAAGCATGTTCGCAACAAATCCCGCCTTGTCCATGGGGCCGACATATGCTCCGATTCGATCGATTGCTTCGACCATGTGACCGAGATAATCGGGCAGGCGCTGCTCCTTCCCTTTCATATGGGCTGGGCCTCCGCCACCACGGTTGCGCGAAAACTGTCGGGCAATGCATTCGGCGTCAACACATCGACTCGAACGCCGAGAAGTTCCGACAACCGGTAGCGGATGGTTCCAACGTTGAGCAGCGTCATGCCGGGCTGCGGCTCCACGAGAAGATCCAGATCGCTTTCATCGGTGTCATCGCCATGCAATACGGACCCGAATACGCGCGCGTTCGACGCGCGATTGGCTTCGACAATCCTGCGAATCTCGACGCGGTGTGCGTTCAGTGCAACGGACGGCCTCACAAGCATCTCTCCTACAGTGAATTCCGGGCATTCCCGTAAGCAACGAAGCCATTCTAGCGGTTAGTCGTGGTGCGCACGCCGGCCTCGTTGCGCCAAACCCGCGTGCACATTATTCAGCGCCCCTCAGCCGCCCTTTCTCTCACCTGACACGCCACTGCGAAACGCCCCCGGCGCCACCCCATACCACCGCTTGAACGCCTGCGAGAAACTCGACAGGTCGCTGAACCCGAGCCGCTCCGCCACCTCGGTCAGCGTCAGCCGCTCGTCGCCGAGCAGCGCTTCGGCCATCGCGCCGCGCGACTCGGCGAGCAGCGCGCGGAACGTCGTGCCCTCGTCCTGCAGCCGCCGCTTCAGCGTGCGTGCGCTGGTATTCATCAGCCGCGCCATGTCCTCGAGCGAAAACGGCGGCGTGCCCGGCGTCGCGGTCAGGTAATCGCGGATCATCGCCGCGGTGCCGACATGCGCGCGCCGCGCTTCCAGCAGGCGACGGCACATCTGCTCGCACATCGACACCGTAATCGGATTCGCCTGCGGCAGCGGCCGGTCGAGATACGTGCGCGCGAACGCAAGGCTGTTCGACCGCGCGCCGAACGTCGGCTCGACGCCGGCGATCCGCGGCACGGCAGCGGCCGGCGCCGCGCCGCGCGCCGCCGCCGGACGTTCGGCCTGCAACGTGAAGCGCGACAACCTGAAATCCGCGCCGCCCATTTCCTGCAGCAGCACGACCGCCGCGGTCATGTCGCGCTCCACGAGGAACCGGCTCAGCTCGCCGGCCAGCTCGGGCGCGCCGAAATTCAGCACGCAGCCGTCGTCCTCCTCGCGGTACGTGATCACCGTGTACGCATAGGTGAGCGGCAGAAAGCGCATCGCCAGCGCGAGCGCGTCGCGCGCGGTGGCGCTCGCGATCAGCCCATAGCCCCATACGCCGTAGGCCGAGAAGTGATAGCGCAGCCCGACCTCGAAGCCGAGGCCCGGCGGATGTCCGAGCAGCCGCAGCAGGTTGTCGGTCACCCGCAGTTCCTGGGCGGCCGTCACCTCCGCGTTCGGGTCGTCGAGCTGCGCGGCCGACAGCCCCGTGCCGGCCAGCAGTTTCGCGTGCGGCAAGCCGCGCTCGCCGCCGAAATCGACCAGCAGCCGCGCGCCGGCCGGACTCCGGGTGAAATCCTGGAAGCTCATGCGGAGAAACCCTCGAAGCGCCGATTTGGCCCAAATACTAAAACAATTGTCCCGTCGCAGCATTGGTGTTTTCCCACGCGGCACGCACCATCGGCGTCATCCAGTCGTCATCCGAACGACTTCATCGATTGCCAGGAGGAGACACCATGCACCCGAACCCGCCGACCGATTTCGCCGCGCGCGGCGCGTGACCCGCCGATCTTCCGGAGACAAATCCATGACCCAGGTATTCGACTACATCGTCGTCGGCGGCGGCTCGGGCGGCTGCGTCGTCGCGGGGCGCCTGACCGAGGACCCGGACGTCACCGTCTGCGTGCTCGAGGCCGGCAACCGCGGCGACGGCACGCTCGTCAACGTGCCGACCGGCGCCGTCGCGATGATGCCGACCCGCATCAACAACTGGGCGTTCGAGACCGTGCCGCAGCCGGGGCTCGGCGGACGCCGCGGCTACCAGCCGCGCGGCAAGGCGCTCGGCGGCTCGTCCGCGATCAACGCGATGGTCTACATCCGCGGCCACCGCAGCGACTACGACCACTGGGCCGCGCTCGGCAACGCAGGCTGGGGCTACGACGACGTGCTGCCGTACTTCCGGCTCAGCGAGCACAACGAACGCTTCGACGATGCATGGCACGGCCGCGACGGCCCGCTGTGGGTCAGCGACCTGCGCACCGGCAACCCGTTTCACGCGCGCTACCTGGATGCGGCCCGCCAGGCCGGCCTGCCGCTGACCGACGATTTCAACGGCGCGCAGCAGGAAGGCATCGGCCTCTACCAGGTCACGCAGAAGCACGGCGAACGCTGGAGCGCGGCGCGCGCATACCTGCTGCCGCACGTCGGACGCCGCGACAACCTCACGGTTCAAACGCACGCGCAGGTGCTGCGCATCGTGTTCGACGGCACGCGCGCGGTCGGGGTCGAGGTGCGGCAGCACGGCGAGGTCCGCACGCTGCGCGCGCGGCGCGAGGTCGTGCTGGCCGCGGGCGCGTTCCAGACACCGCAGCTGCTGATGCTGTCCGGTGTCGGCCCGACGGCCGAACTCGAACGTTTCGGCATCCGCACGCTCGTCGACCTGCCAGGCGTCGGCCGCAACCTGCAGGACCATCCCGATTTCATCTTCGGCTACCGCACGCGCAGCGTCGACACGATGGGCGTGTCGGCGCGCGGCGGCCTGCGCATGCTGCGCGAGCTGCTGCGCTTCCGGCGCGAACGGCGCGGGATGCTGACGTCGAATTTCGCGGAAGGCGGCGGCTTCCTGAAGACGCACGCCGCGCTCGATGCGCCCGACATCCAGCTGCATTTCGTCGTCGCGCTCGTCGACGACCATGCGCGGCGCCTGCATGCCGGCCACGGGATGTCGTGCCACGTGTGCCTGCTGCGGCCGCGCAGCCGCGGCTCGGTCACGCTGCAGAGCGGCGATCCGCTCGCCGCGCCGCGCATCGATCCGGCGTTCTTCGACGATCCGCGCGATCTCGACGACATGGTCGCGGGCTTCAAGCTGACTCGCCGGCTGATGCAGGCGCCCGCGCTCGCCGCCTGGATCACGCACGACATGTTCACCGCGAACGCGACGACCGACGACGCAATCCGCGACGTGCTGCGGCGGCGCACGGATACCGTGTACCACCCGGTCGGCACGTGCCGGATGGGACATGACGCGCTCGCCGTCGTCGATCCGCAACTGCGCGTGCGGGGGCTGCAGGGGCTGCGGATCGTCGATGCGTCGGTGATGCCGACGCTGATCGGCGGCAACACCAACGCGCCGACGATCATGATCGCCGAGAAGGCGGTCGACCTGATGCGCGGGGTCAGCCGCGTGCAGGAGCGGCCGCATGCCGACGCGCAGGCTGCGATGAATGCAGCGGTACGGGCCGTCGCAAAGACCATCGCCGAACCCGAAGCCGATCTCCACCCCGGCGCCGTTCACGCGCCGGCTTCCGCCCAACCGAAGGAGACCCGCGATGCGATCGTCTGATTTCGCCGCCCTCGACGACACCACCCCGCCGCTCGCCGCCATCGTCGTCGGCGCGGGCTTCGCCGGCATCGGCATGGCGATCGCGCTGCGGCGCGCCGGCGTGCACGACTTCGTGATCCTCGAGCGCACGCACGACGTCGGCGGCGTCTGGCGCGACAACAGCTATCCGGGCGCCGCGTGCGACGTGCCCTCGCATTTGTACTCGTTCTCGTTCGAGCCGAATCCCGGCTGGTCGCGCATGTTCGCGCGGCAGCCGGAAATCCACGCGTACCTGCGGCACTGCGCGCGCAAGTACGGCCTCGCGCGGCACCTGCGCTTCGGCGCGGAAGTCGCGCACGCGCGCTACGACGAGCCGAACGCGCTGTGGCGCGTCACGCTGACGGACGGCACGACGCTGAGCGCCGCGCTGCTCGTCAGCGGCACCGGGCAGTTGAGCCGTCCCGCGCTGCCGAACCTGCCCGGCATGGAGACCTTCCGCGGCCGCGCGTTCCATTCCGCGCACTGGGACCACGGCTATCCGCTTGCCGGCAAGCGCGTCGCGGTGGTCGGCACGGGCGCGTCGGCGATCCAGTTCGTGCCGGCGATCGCCGATGCCGTGAAGACGCTGACGGTGTTCCAGCGCTCGCCCGCGTACCTGATGCCGCGCCCGGATCGCGCCTACCGGCCGTGGGAGCGGGCGCTGTTCCGGCGGCTGCCGTGGGCGATGAAGCTGCATCGCGCAGCGATCTACGTCCGCTACGAATCGCGCGCGCTCGCGTTCACGCGCTTCAACGGGCTGATGAAGTTCGCGGTCGGCCGGCCGTTCTTCAAGCTGCTCGCGCGGCAGGTGCCCGACGCGGCGCTGCGCGAGCAGCTCACGCCCGACTACCCGATCGGCTGCAAGCGGCTCCTGCTGTCGAACGACTATCTGGCCACGATGAGCAAGGACAACGTCGAACTCGTCACGCAAGGCATCCGCCGCGTGACCGAGCACGGCATCGAGACCGCCGACGGCACGCATCACCCGGTCGACGCGATCGTCTACGGCACCGGCTTCGCGGCGACCGAATTCCTGTCGCCGATGCGCATCACCGGCCGCGACGGGCTCGACCTGAACGACGCGTGGCGGCGCGGTGCGCAGGCGTATCTCGGGATGACCGTGCCGGGCTTTCCGAATTTCTTCATGCTGTACGGCCCGAACACCAATCTCGGCCACAACTCGATCGTCTACATGCTCGAGAGCCAGATCGCGCACGTGATGCGCTGCGTGCGCGCGATGCGGCGCGCGGGCGCGACCGCGATCGACGTCGACGCGCAGCGCTACCGGCGGTTCAACGTGCAGGTCCAGCAGCGCCTCGCGGGCTCGGTGTGGAGCGGCTGCAAGAGCTGGTATGTCGACGCGTCCGGCCACAACAGCACCAACTGGCCCGGCTTCACGCTGTCGTACCGCTGGCTCACGCGCTTCTCCGGGCTCGCCGCGTATCGCTTCTCGACCGCGCTGCCGGGGGCGGCCGGACGCGCGGGCGGCATCGCCGTCGCCGCGCCGAACGGCGCGCTGGAAGCGCTGAACGCGGGCTTCCTGCGCGGCTTCCTGCGGGTCGGCTTCCGCTCGCTGATCGGGCCGCCGTTCGGCGTCGGGCTCCAGCGGCGCGTCGTCGGGCTGCTGTCGCCGCTGATGCCGGGCATCGGCGGCGTGATCCGCTATCGCGCCTCGGCCGGCGGCGTGCCGACCGAAGTGATTGCACCGAAGCGCGGCGACGCCGGCGGCGCGATCCTCTATCTGCACGGCGGCGCCTTCTGCCTCGGCGGGCCCGGCACGCACCGCGGCGTGACGACGCGGCTCGCCGACGAAGCGGGGATGGCGGTGTGGACGCCCGATTACCGGCTCGCGCCCGAACATCCTCACCCCGCCGCGCTCGACGATGCGCTGGCCGCGTATGCGGCGTTGCGCGCGCAGGGCTACGCGCCGGCGCGCATCGTCGTCGCCGGCGATTCGGCGGGCGGCGCGCTCGCGCTGGCGCTCGCGATCACGTTGCGCGACCGGGGCGAGCCCGCACCGGCCGCGCTGCTGCTGATCTCGCCCGTCACCGACGCGGCGCTCGGCGGCGACACGCTGGCGTCGCGTCGCGGCGACGATCCGATGATCCGGCGCGGCTGGCTCGAACAGGGGTTGCGCTGGTATCACGGCGCCGGCGCGGCCGCGACGCGCGGCCCGCTCGACGTCGACCTGCGCGGCCTGCCGCCGATGCTGATCCAGGCCGGCGACCAGGAAGTGCTGCTGTCGGACGCGCAGCGGCTCGCGGCGCACGCGCTCGCGTGCGGCGTGCCGTGCCGTCTCGAGGTCCACGCGGCGCGCTGGCACGTGTTCCACCTGCAGTCGTTCTACCTGCGCTCGGCGCGCGAGGCGCTGCGCACGCTCGCGGGATTCGCGCGGGAACGGGTGGTCGCGGTGTCGTGACGACGACATGACCACGTTGCCCGTTCGGCCAATAGCGTGCCGTCAGTAGCGGATGAAAGAATCGATCTCGTCCGGGTAACGGGTTTCACTGCTTGAGACTCCGAACGAAAGGCGCTGCATGCCCTCGGGCTGCGGCGTCTTTTTCTTTGCGGCTCGCTATGCGCCCTCCGTCAATTCGCCCGGCAAGCCGCGACATCCACTCCGCTTTCATTTCTCTTTTTGTAGTTTATAAGTTACAGTGCCACCTGTCGTCGAACTCCTTCGCTATCGATGCGATGACGGCCACGAGCCGCTTACCGAATGGCTGGTTGCCGTGCGCGACAAGGTCGCCCAGGCGCGGATTCGCGTTCGCCTGCGTCAGGTCCAGATGGGCAACTTCGGCGATTGCAGGCCGGTCGGCGAAGGCGTGATCGAGCTGCGCGTCCATGTCGGCGCCGGATACCGCGCGTATTGCGGCCGGCACGGCGACACGCTGGTGCTGCTGTTGAGCGGCGGCGACAAGGACAGCCAGGCGGCCGACATCCGGTACGCGAAGGCACTCTGGTCAGAATGGAAACGGAGGCAGGGATGAGCAAACTCAAAGGCGCGGTGCCGCACCACGACGCGGAACTCGCCGAACTGCGCGCGGACCGCGAACTCGCCGTCGAATACCTGAAGGCGGCCATGGCATCGCTCGACGATCCCGACAACCGCGCAGGCGGCCTGCTCGCGCTGCGCACCGTCGCCGAAGCCTATGGCGGCCTCGGCGCCGTCGCGGCGCAGGCCGGCATCAGCCGCGAAGCGCTCTATCGCGCGCTGTCGCCCAACGGCAACCCGACGCTGAAAACCCTGATCGCCGTGCTCAAGACGGTCGGCCTGCGCCTGTCCGTCGAACCGGAACAGCACCCGCGCACGTAAGCGACACACGCACGATCACGGCATCACCATCCACACCAGCAGCACGTCCGCGGGCGCCGAGCTGGCACCCGCCGGCGGATGCACGATCTTCGCGTCGACCGCGAGCGCCTGCGCGATGTCCGCGGCGCCGTCGATCGTCGCGCTGCTCACGATCGTCATCAGCCCCACCGGACGGTGCAGCGTTTCGCGATACAGCGCGCCGTACCACAGCGCCCGCGTGCCCTGCGCATCCTGCAGCACGTACGGATAGCGCCACAGCCGCAGCACGAGCCGGCGGCTCGGCTGCCCGGGCTCGACGCGCACGAACACGCGCCGCGTGTCCACGCCCTGCGAATAGCGCGGCAGCACCGGCAGCGCGTCGGCCGGCGTCTGCGGCAGCAGCCAGCGCAGCGCGGTCTGCCCGGACCACGGCGTCGCGCGCTGCCAGCCGGCCTGCGCGAGATGCCGGTCGAGCGTGTCGGACGACGCGCACCACTGCAGCGGCAGGAATTCCTCGCGATCGCCGCTGATCTCGGTGCGCCGCGCCGGCACGGACTGCCAGCCGCCGTCCATCCACTGATCGACCGTCATCGCGACCACCCGCGCATGCGCGCGCTGGTCCCGGTCGGCCCGCCACGCCGCCGGAATCGTCCACACGCCGGCCGTCGCGAGCACCACGACGACGGCGACGAGCGCGCCCTTCGGCTGGACCTCGTCGCGCACGTGCCCGAACGCATAGACGCCGGCGAGCAACGCGAACCACGCGAGCCCGAGGCTCCAGCCGCCGAGCAGCCCGGACAGCCACGCATTGCCGAGATACAGCCGCGCGAAGCCGCCGAGCACGATCCACAGCATGATCGCCATCGCGACGCCGTTGCGCCACAGCACCGCGCGCCCGCGCGTCAGCACCCAGCCCATGCAGCCGCTCACGAGGATCGCGAACGCCGCGTCGGCGTCCGGCAGCGGCGCATGCGCGCCGCCGGGCGCGAAGGTTGCTGGCGTGCCGCCGTTCGGTGCGACGCCGAACGGCGGCACGAGCACGACCGCGACGCCGACCGCCGCGATCCACCACGCGGCCGTCAGCCAGCAGCGGTGGATCATCAGCCAGACCAGGAACGCGGCCGCGACGATCAGGCCGACGTCGCGGCCGTTCAGCACCACGACCGCACGCATCGCCGCGTCGACCGGCGGCGTGCGCAGGTTCTGCAGGAACGCGTATAGCGCGGTGTCGGCGCGCATCAGCGGATCGTTCGCGATGACGTCCTCCACGACGCCGGCGAACAGCCAGACGCTGCCGACGAACAGGAGCGCGAGCATCGGGACCGCGCCGGGCAGCCGGCGCACGCGGGCGGTCAGCCTGCGCAGCCGCACGGCGATGGCCGGCCAGCGATGCGCGCACGCGCGCACGACTGCGGCCGCCGCGCGGCGCAACAGCGGCACGCCGCGCCGCAGCGCGACCCGCACGCCGAACCACACGGCCGCGACCAGCGCGGCGACGACCAGCAGGATCGCGGCGACCCGCGTGCTGACCGCGTCGGCCAGCGCGGCCGACGCACCGAACGCGATGCCCGGCGCGACATGCACCGGCGCCCACACGAGCGCCGACGCGATGTTCGTCGGATAGAACGAGCGGCGCGGCAGGGACGCACAGCCGACGACGACCGGCACGACCGCACGCACCGGCGCGAGGAAGCGCGCGAGCGCGATGCTCTTCATGCCGTGGCGCAGCACGAACTGCTCGCCGCGTTCGTACGACGCGGCGAGCCCCCTGCGCGCCCACCACTTGCGGACCTCGCTGCGGTAACGCCGGCCGAGCTCGTAGCTGATCCCGTCGCCGACCACCGCGCCGGCGGCCGCGACGCCGATCGTGATCCAGCCGTCGAGCGCGCCCGCGCCGATCAGCGCGCCCGCCGCGAACATCACCGCGCCGGCCGGCACCACCGTGCCGATCAGCGCGATCGCTTCGGCGCACGCGGTCGCGAACACGATGACGAGCACGAGCGCCGGATGCGCGCCGACGGCGCCGAGCCACGCATGGATCGTTGCGCTCATCGCCGGTCCTGTCGGGAGGCGGCCCCGCCGCACGCGCGCCGGCGGCGCGGGGCATCCGCCGCCGTTGCGGCTGTCCGGGTCATGACGGTGTGCACGCCGTCGCGCCGTGCCGGTGCGTCAGCCGATCTCGTGCCGCCGCGCATCCGCCTCGAGCGGCGCGGCGTCATAGCCGAGCGTCGCGATCTCGTGCAGATAGCGCGCGAGAAACGCGCCGATCGACCCGGCGGCTTCGTACTGGTGCACATGGCGGAATTCGTGGGTGAGAAGCCGGCGCGTGTCGTGCCCCTGCAGCACGAACACCGCGTGACCGAGCGTCAGGCCGGTCGTGCCCGGCGACAGCAGCCCGGCTTCGCGTGCGATCGCGGCGAGCGCCGGCTCGTCGGGAAACGGCAGCTGCGCGGCGCTGACGACGCGGATCCGCTCCGGCTGCGCGACGCCGACCGTGCGCGCATCGGCGGCGAGCGCCGGCGTCAGCGGCGCGCCCTGCGCGAGCCCGCGGGCCGCCTGCGCTTCCGCCCACGCGACGGCGGCGGGCAATGCGCTCGGCAGGATGGCGGCAAGATCGATCATCGACGGCTCTCCTCGGAGGATGGGGTCGGCATCGGACCAGTGTAGCCCCGAATCGACACGGGCCGCGACACCTGACGCCGGCGCCGCCGAAGGAGGTGCACGGGCGGCGCCACATCAAATGGCCCGGCATTTCATCAGATGATTAAACCACCACCACGCGCCGATTATTTAGTCCTGGTACCGATTTCGTGTGCTGCGTCGCAGAAAATTTCTCCGACGAGTACCGTTTTCCGGTCAGGCGGAATATATTGATCGGAAGAACGGCCGGCGCACCGGCGTCGCGCGCCCCGGCCGTCAGGCAATGCCGTCTGCACGACACGCGCCATCGTGCGCCGAAGCGTCATCCCGCCAAGAGGACCGCTCCATGATCAAGGTGATACTGGCCGACGACCACGCAGTCATGCGAGACGGGCTGCGTCACATACTCGAGACGGCCGGCGGCTTCGAAATCGTCGGCGAAGCCTGCGACGGCCCGACCACGCTCGCGCTGGCCGAACGCGGCGCGGCCGACGTGCTGCTGCTCGACCTCTCGATGCCCGCGCCGACCGGCATCGAGCTCCTCAAGCTGATCAAGATCCACGCGCCGACGCTGCGCACGCTCGTGCTCACGATGCACACGGAGGAGCAGTACGCGGCGCGCGCGTTCAAGGCCGGCGCGACCGGCTACCTGACGAAGGACAGCGCAACCGCCGAGCTGGTCGCGGCGGTCGGCAAGGTGGCGTCGGGCGGCGTCTACGTGAGCCCGTCGGCGGCGGAAAGCCTGGCCCGGACCCTGCATGCGCCGGTCGAGACACCGCTGCACGAACGGCTGTCCGCGCGCGAATTCGACGTGATGCGCCGCATCGTCGCGGGCCAGACCATCGCGCAAATCGCGAGCGTGCTCGGCCTCAGCGCGAAGACGGTCAGCACTTACAAAATGCGCATTCTCGAGAAGATGGACCTGCCGCACGACGCGGCGCTGATCCGCTATGCGGTGCGCCACGGCCTCGGCATCGACCTGGACGACGCATGACGCACGCCGTGACGCCCAAACCCGGCCCCACGCGGCCGGACGACCCGCCGGCCCCGACGCAGGCCGCGACGCGCGACGCCGATACGGATACGTCGCACATGTTCATGTCGTCGCTGCGGCCGGAGCGGCGCGAGCGCCAGCTCGCGCTCGCGACCGTGATCCTCTCGGCGGCGATCTTCGTCGCGCTGGCGCCGTTCGCAAAGATGCGGCTCGCGCAGGAATGGGGGTTCATCCCGGTCTATCAGACGGCGATCCTCGTCAACGACATGGTGACGGCCGGCCTGCTGCTCGGCCAGTACGCGATCCTGCGCGAGCGGGCGCTGCTGGCGCTCGCGGCCGGCTACCTGTTCACGGGCTTCATGGCCGGCGTGCACATGCTGACCTTCCCGGGCCTGTTCGCGCCGACCGGCCTGCTGCACGCGGGCGAACAGACGACCGCGTGGCTCTACATGTTCTGGCACGGCGGCTTCCCGCTCGTGGTCGCGTGCTATGCGCTGCTGCGCGACGCCCCGCGCACGCCGCCGCAGCCGGCCCGTCACGCGGCGATCCCGATCGCGGGCTGCGTCGTCGCGACCGTGCTGGCGACCGTCGCGCTCACCCTGCTCGCGACCGCGGGCCACGACTACCTGCCGCGCATGATGCACGGCAACCTGATGGTCGAGCCGCTGTTGAGCCCGGTCGTGGCCGTCTGGACGCTGAACCTGTTCGCGCTCGGGTTGATGTGGCGGCGCCGTCGCCGCCACTCGGTGCTCGATCTGTGGGTGACGATCGTGACGGTCGCGTGGCTGTTCGACATCGCGCTGTCGGCGATGCTGAATCATGGCCGTTTCGATCTCGGTTTCTACGCGGGGCGCTCGTACGGGCTCATCGCCTCGAGCCTCGTGCTGTTCGCGCTGCTGTTCGAGAACGGCCGGCTGCATGCGCGCACGGCGCGCGCGCTCACCGGCGAGCGGCACGAGCATCAGCTCGTGCTGCAAAAGACCGCGGAGCTGAACGACGCGAACGAACGCCTCGAGCAGCGCGTCGCCGCGCGCACCGCGCAGTTGAGCGCGTCGAACCGCGACCTGCGGCGCGAGGTCGAGGAACGCGTGCGCGCGGAGCGGGCCTTGCAGGCGTCGCGCGAGGAACTGCGGGAGATCTCGGCGATCAGCGCGAGCGCGCGCGAGGCGGAGCAGCGCCGCATCGCGCGCGAGCTGCACGACGAACTCGCGCAGACGCTCGCGACGCTGAAGAACGATCTCGAATGGCTGATCGACAGCGTGCCGCAAGACGATGCGCAGCTCGCGCGCAAGATCGCGGCGATGCACGGGCTCGCGCGCGGCGCGGTGGCCGCGACGCGGCGCATCGCGTCGGATCTCCGACCGCTGATGCTCGACGATCTCGGCTTCGCCCCGGCGATGCAGTGGCTCGTGCAGAACTTCCGGCAGCGGCACGGCATCGGCTGCACGCTGCACGTCGACCCGCCCGAGCAGAACCTCGCGGAACCGTATGCGACGGCCGTGTTCCGCATCGCGCAGGAAGCGCTGGCGAACGTCGCGCGCCATGCGGCCGCCTCGCAGGTGGACGTGGAGCTCGCGTGCGGCGACGACGACATCGTGCTGACGATCCGCGACGACGGCGCCGGCTTCGATCCCGGCGACCCGCGCAAGCCCAGCTCGTTCGGGCTGGTCGGGCTGCGCGAGCGCGCGTATCTGGTCGGCGGAACGTTGCGCATCGATACCGCGCGCGGCAAGGGCACGACCGTGTCGGTGCAGATTCCGCTGGACGGGACGCAGGTGGCGTTCGCGACCGGCGAACGACACGCGGGCCACGCGGAATAGCGCACGATGGTCGGGATGCCGGCGCGGCGCTACGATCCGGCGCCATCGCCCTGCCTCGTCGGCCCGACATCGATGCGATCAAGACCCTGCTGTCGAACGCGCAGGTGTCGACCAACTTCTCGATCGCAGGGCGCAAGATCGTGCTGCGTTGACCCCGCCCCGCGCGCTCACGCCTGCGCCGCGACCATCCCGCGCTCCGAGCGCGTCCACGCGACCAGCGCGCCGATCCCGAGCAGCGCGAGGCACACGATCGGCACGATCATCGGCCCGAACGCGGTGCCCGTCACCTTGCCCGCGAACGGCATCAGGTTCTGGCTGAAGAAGCCGCCGAGGTTGCCGATCGAGTTGATCGCCGCGACGCTCGCCGCCGCGCGCGCGCCGGTGAAGTAGCGCGGCGGCATCGACCAGAAGCACGGATACAGCAGCGGGATGCACGCGCCGCCGAGCACGAGCGCGACGAAGCGCAGCGGCGTCGACGGCAGCACGAGGCTCAGCAGGAAGCCGAGCGCGCCGAGCGCCGCGACGATCGCGATCGTGCGCAGGATGCTCTTCGCGCGGCGCAGCTTCGCCGGCAGCCAGAGCAGCAGCAGCACCGCGAGCGCCCACGGCAGCATGCTGAGGAAACCGTTCACGCCGCTCGACACGCCGAACGACTTCACGAGCGTCGGCAGCCAGTACGTGACGCCGTACAGCGACGTCGACATCAGCATGTAGGTGGCCGCGAACAGCATCACGCGCGGATCGAGCAGCGCCTTCCACGGCTGCCCGTGCTCGGCCTGCGCGGGCTTCTCGCGTTCGAGCGCGGCAGCGACGACCTGCTTCTCGCGCGCGTCGAGGAAGCGCGCGTCGCGATACGACGCGGGCAGCACGCGAAACACGACGATCGCGACCGCCACCGCCGGGATGCCCGTCGCGACGAACACCCACTGCCAGCCCGCGAGCCCCCACACGCCGTTCAGGCTCAGCAGCCAGCCGCCGACCAGCGAGCCGAGCATGTTCGCGAGCGCGCTGCCGAGCGTGAAGATGCCGAGCACCTTCGCGCGATAGCTCTGCGGAAACCACAGCGTCAGGTAATAGATGACGCCCGGATAAAAGCCCGCCTCGGCGATGCCGAGCGCGAAGCGCAGCCCGCAGAACACCGGCATCGACGTCGTGAAGCCCATCGCCACCGTGATCAGCCCCCACGTCAGCATGATGCGCGCGAGCCACACGCGCGCGCCGTAGCGATGCAGCGCGAGCGTGCTCGGCACCTCGAACAGCAGGTAGCCGATGAAGAACAGCGACGACGCAAGACCGAACGCGGCCTCCGTCATTCCGAGGCTGTGCACCATCTGCAGCTTCGCGAAGCCGACGTTCTGCCGGTCGATGAACGCGATCAGGAACATCACGACGAGGATGGGCAGCAGGCGCCGCGCCATCTTCGACATGACGTGCCGCTCCTCGGCTAACGCGAGGTCCAGGGTTTCGGTGGCGTTCACTGCGTGCTCCTCCGGGGTATCGGTTGTGTGTTGGGGGGGGTGCGCCTACGACGACCGGAAGCCGTCGAGCATCGGCGCGAACATCTCCTGCCACGTGCGCGGCTTCGCCTTGATCGTGCCGGCCATGTAGAGAAAATCGACGTAGTCCATCAGCTGGTTCGGCCGCACCGAAAAACGCGTCTCGGGCGCGGCGAGCATCTGCATCACGTCGTCGTGCGACACGCCGACGCCCGACGCCGACGCGTAGATCGCCGCCGCCGCGCGCGGGTCCTGCGCGATCAGCCGGTTCGCGTCGTCGAGCGCGCCGAGGAACGCGGCGGCAAGCGCGGGTTCCGCGTCGACGAGCCGCTTCGGCGCGAACACGACGTCGAGCGTCAGCGGGCCAAGCACGTCGATCGAGCTGACGACGCGATGGATGCCCGGCTGCCGGAGTTCGAGCGTCGAGAACGGCGGCGACGTGAAGTGCGCGGTGACGCCGTTCTCGTGCCGGATCAGCGCCTGCATCGCCTGCGGATGCGGCAGGTTCACGGTGATCGAATCGAGCTGCGCGAAATGTTTCTGGCCCAGCAGCTTGCCCGCCACCATCTGCAGCACGACCGCCGACAGCGACGTGCGGATGCCCGGCACCGCGATCCGGTCTGACGAAGTGAAGTCGCGCAGCGACGCGAGCCCGGGCCGGTTCGCGTTCAGCGACAGCGACGTCGTCGACAGCCCGCTGATGCCGATCACCTCGACGTTGGGAATCCCGCGCGCCCGCGCCCACAGCTCGATGAAGCCCGGTGCGCCGGCGCCCGCGAAGTCGAGCGTGCCGGCCATCATCGCGTCGTTGACCGAGTTGCCGCCGTCGAGCAGCACCCAGTCGACGCTGACGTCGCGCACGCCGTGGCGCGCCGCGTGCCGCTCGAACAGCCGCTGCCGCTCCATCACGAGCAGCGGCAGGTACAGCACGCCGTAGCCTTTCGAGATCCGCACCGTGCGCGGCTTCGGCAGCACGAGCGACGGCGCGAGCGCCGCGCCGAGCCCGGCGGCGACGAATGCGCGGCGACGCAGCGACGGCGTCATGCGCGCGCTCCCGCTTCGCTCGTTGCCTGCTGCATGTTGCCGTCTCCTCTGGTATTAATGCCGTCTCTGCAATCTCCGGCTGTGCACAGAGTATCGAGCGAGTCTGAGAAAATGCTGACATCCCCTCCCCGGGAATACCCGTAACCCAGTGAATCGGCAGGACGGCAACATGCGCATTCTCGTCGTAGAGGACGACGCCGAAATCGGTGCGGCGATCCGCAGCCGCCTGACGCGGCTCGGCCACGCGGTGGACCTCGAAACCGACGGCGCGACGGCGGACAGCCTGCTGCGCGTCGAGCGCTTCGATCTCGTCGTGCTCGACGTGATGCTGCCCGCGATGGACGGCTTCGCGATCCTGCGCCACCTGCGCGCGTCGGGCAGCACGACGCCGGTGCTGCTCGTCACCGCGCGCTCGGCGATCGACGACCGCGTGAGCGGCCTCGGGCTCGGCGCGGACGACTACCTCGTGAAGCCGTTCGACTATCGCGAACTGGACGCGCGCGTGCAGGCGCTCCTGCGCCGCAACAGCGGCCATGCGAACGACGTGCTGACGCTCAGCGGCCTCGCGATCGACCGCAGCAGCCGCCTCGCCGAACTCGACGGCAAGCCGCTGTCGCTGTCGCGCCAGGAGTTCGCGCTGCTCGAGATTCTCGCGAGCCGGCCGCAGCGGATCTTTTCGAAGGAAGAGCTGCTGAACCAGCTGTTCAGCTTCGGCAACGAGCCGACCGCGAACGCGGTCGAGCAATACGTGACGCGCGTGCGCAGGAAGCTGCAGGGCAGCTCGGTCGAGATCCGCACCGCGCGCGGGATGGGGTACCAGATTGCCGCGCATTGACTGGTTTCCGAAGACGCTGTTCGGGCGCACGCTGCTGTTCATCGCGCTCGTCGTCGCGTCGGGCGCGCTCGCGCTTGCCGCGATCGCGCGCTATTACGCGGGCGTCGCCGCCGAGCGCGCGTACGATCAGTTGCTCGCCGGCGCCGCGATCCAGGTCGCGGAAGACCTCTACGTGCAGGGCGGCGTGCTCGCGCTGAATCCGCCGGTCGCCGCGCTGTCGACGCTGTCGCGCTACGACCTCGTCTACTACAAGGTCGTCGATTCGCGCGGCGTCGTCGTGGCCGGCTACAACGATCTCGCGAGCCCCGCGACCCTCGCCGCCGCGCAGCAGGGCCCCGCGTTCGCGAACGGCGCGTACCAGCGCCAGCGCATCCGGATGGCGACCATCGCGCGCTACATGCCCGAGGAGCGCACGCCCGGCTGGGCGCTCGTCACCGTCGCGCAGACGACGAACGCGCGCCAGCAGCTGACGAACGACATGAGCTTCAAGGTGTGGACGCTGATCCTGCTGATGAGCGTGCTCGCGATCGGCGCGAGCGGCCTCGCGATCCGGCGCGGCCTGCGCCCGCTCGCGCAGATCGAGACGATCATCGCCGCGCGCGATCCCGCCGACCTGCGGCCGGTGGCCGTCGACACGCCGAGCGAGATCGACGCGATCATCGGCGCGATCAATGGGCTGATGCGCCGTCTCGCCGAGCGGATCGCGGCGATGCAGCGCTTCATCGCCGACGCCGCGCACCAGATGCGCACGCCGCTCGCGCGGCTCGATGCGCAGATCGAGCTGCTCGGCAGCGAAACCGATCCGGCGCGCCACGCGGCGCGGCTCGACGCGCTGCGCGCAACCTGCGCCGACGTCGGCCGGCTGACCGGCCAGCTGCTGAATCACGCGATGGTGATCCATCGCACCGAGGTCGTGCCGCTGCAGCCGGTCGAACTGGTCGGGATTGCCAAGGAAGTGCTCGGCCGCACGATCCCGCTCGCCGACGCGCGCGACGTGGCGGTCGCGTTCGACAGCGATGCGCCGCAGGCGTGGATCGACGGCGACGCGATCAGCCTGCAGGAAGCGCTGTCGAACGTGCTGCACAATGCGTTGCTGCACGGCCATGCGGACGACATCGCGGTGTCGGTCACCACCGCCGGCGATGCGGTGACATTGACCGTCACCGACAACGGCCGCGGCATTCCGCGCGAGCACTGGGACGCGGCATTGCAGCCGTTCGTGCGGATCGCGCCGGACGGCAGCGAACGGCGCACGGGTTCGGGGCTCGGCCTCGCGATCGTGCAGGAAGTGATGAAGGCGCATGGCGGGCGGGTCGGGTTCGCGTTTCCGCCGGCGGGCGGGTTTGCGGTGGTGCTGACGTTTCCGCGCTCGCAGCGCGTCGCGGGCCAACCCGATCCCGCCATGACGCGCGATCGCCCGAGGGCCTGACGCCGCGACGCGCCGGCCCAACCGCCCGCCATCCTCGGGCCGGGCGTCGTCAGCCCCCGCTCACCGCCAACGCCCGGCGTAATCCTCGACAAACCGCTCGAACGAAACCGGCGCCCGTCCCAGCAGCGTTTGCACGTCGGCGCTCACCGCCGCCGCATGGCCGGCCGCGATCAGCCTGCTCAGGCTCATCAGCGTGTCGATCGACCACGCATCCACGCCCGCGTCGCGCATCGACGCGATTGCCGCCTCATCCGACACCGCCACATAGTCGACCTTGCGCCCGAGCGCCGCGCCGACGCGCGCCGTCACGTCGGCGTTCGACAGCGCTTCGCCGCCGGTCAGGTCGTAAGTCCTGCCGGCATGTTCGGCCGGGCGCTGCAGGATCGCCGCGTTGACGGCCGCGATATCGCGCACGTCGACGAACGACACCTTGCCGTCGCCCTGCGGGAGATACAGCGCGCCCGCGCGGATCATGTCCGCATAGAAGGTCACGAAGTTCTGCATGAAGCAGTTCGGTCGGGTGATCGTGTACGCGATCCCCGCTTCCGTCACGATCCGGTCGATTTCGCCCTGCACGCGCGCGATCGCGACCATGCTCGCCGGATCGGCGCCCGCGCCCGACGAGCGGACGATGTGTCGGACCCCGGCCGCCTTGGCCGCGGCGACCGCGTTGCCCGCGAGCGTCACCATGTCGGCCTGCAGCGGCAGCAGCAGGAACAGCGTGTCGATGCCGTCGAACGCGCTCGCGAGGTTCGCAGTGTCGGCGAAATCGGCATGGCGGGTTTCGACGCCTTCGACCGCCTTGCCGCTCGCCGAACCGGCGATCACGTGCGCGCCCGTCGCTTTCAGTTGCGCGACGAGTTCGCGGCCGATCGTGCCGGTCGCGCCGGTTACGAGGATGGGGTTGGGCATGATGTGTCTCCTGATAAGACAGCGTATCCGCATTTCGCGGTTGATGAATGCTGCGACGCAACGGTCCTGCGCGCGGATATGGCTGCGCCGATTTTTCCGAGGAAGTGAGGAGTGTTACGGCTGTCCGCCGTGTTTGCGTGTCGGCGCGGGCAAACTTCCTCGTAATGACTGAGAATTCAGCACTCAATTCTCGGAGTTATGCCATGGCAAAGCCACCAGTTATAGAGCCCCATCAGCTTCGACACGCGCTCAAAGTAGCCGCTCGCTGTGACGGGACAAAGTCCCGTTCGCGACGTGGCGCTTCTGCTCCTTTTCTACGGTACAGGCCTGATGCCGAACGAGGCGGCAAAGCTGCTTGTTTCGGATTACCTGGAGGCGAACGGAGCGGTGCGCGTCGAGTCAGCTGTGCGCGCCGAAATTGCCTTCAACGGCAAGGTTCGACCGTTGGTGCGGGCGAACACTAGGACTTGCCAGGCGATTGACGACTACCTTGCGTACCGGCTCGTGGCACGACATGGCGTCACGATCACTCCGGCAGCGTATCGAGGGCTGGACCCGCGGGGACCGCCATTCAGGGCGAGCGACGGCGAACCGTTCACCTTCACGCGGCGCGTAACAGGCAGCGGCGCGGTGAGCTATTCGTGCGAAACCCTGACGGAAATTGTCCGGCGCCTACATCAGCAAGCAGGCATCGAGGGCGGCAACGCGTCGGCCGCGCGACGCACATTCGCTGTCCGCCTCCCTCGTGACGGTCGCTCGTTGAAACTCATCCAGGAACTGATCGGAGTTTCGAGCCTGTCTGCCGTTAAGAACCTCATCGATGGCGATCCAGTGCGCCTGTCAGCGATCGTAAGACGGGTGATTTGAAAGTGTCGATTCGCGTGTCGAACACCCATTCTGCCCTTGCGCCCCAATATTCCTTACCTTAAAGTAAGGAATATTGGAGGTGTCATCATGACAGCAGCAACTATCACTTCAAAGGGCCAGGTCACGATCCCCGTGGACGTGCGCAATCAACTTGGTCTGCAGGCTGGCGACCGGATCGAATTCAGCCTCAACGAGACAACCGGCCGGTATGAGGTTTACCCGGCCACGCGCCCGCTGGCGTCCCTCAAGGGCATCGTGAAGAAGCCCGCGAAACCCGTGTCGATCGAGGACATGAACCGGGCCATCGCGGAGCAGGGGGCATCCGCGCGATGATCGGACTGGATACGAACGTGCTGGTCCGTTACTTCGCACAGGACGACGCCGTGCAGTCGAAGAAGGCGACGGCGCTGATGGAGTCCCTGTCGGCCGAACGGCCGGGGTATGTTTCGCAGGTCGCCTTGGTCGAGGTCGTCTGGGTGCTCGCACGCTGCTATGGCGTCGAGCGCGAACAGATGAATGACATCATCGACTCCATGATCGGCACCAAAGAACTGGTCGTTGAAGGTGCTGACACGGTGCGAAAAGCCCTTCGCGTTTTCGTCGCGTCTGCGAAGGCGGATTTCGCGGATTGCCTGATCGAGCGGTCGGGGCATGTGGCCGAGTGCGAGTACACAGCTACTTTCGACGTGACCGCTTCGAAGGTCGCTGGCATGCACTTGATCAAGTAATCACGGCGCGAGCCGATAAACGGGAAGTACCCGGCACTCGAGTGCCCGGCAAGTCGGCCTGTAGCTGACTCGATAACAACGGTTATAACTACACGAGGACCAAAATGCGCCTTTTGCTTGCCCTGATTCTGCCGTGGCTCCAGTTCTTCACAATCGGCCGGCCTTTTGCAGGAATCATCTGCCTGCTGCTTCAGATCACACTGATCGGGTGGATTCCAGCCGCAATTTGGTCTGTCTATGCCCTGAGCCAGTACAAGACGGACAAGAAGATCGAACGCGCCCTCACGAACCGCGGCTGACTTAGGAAAGCAGCGTATGAGAAGCGAGCCAGCGATCGGCCCATGCCCGGGCTGCGGCGGTGAAACCGAAATTGGGGTGTTTATCCATGCGGGCACAGGGTACGTTCAGCACGTGAAGTGCGGATTTAAGGGACCCGAATTGATGCGCCGTGACGGAGTGTCGGACGACGATCTTTTGGCGGCACTAGTACGGACGTGGAACAACCTCAAGTGTTGAATCGGAAAAATTGGCGCGTGAGCGCCCCACGCCAGCCGGGTCGTCGGGCTTGCATATAACGAAGGAGAAGAACGTGTCGCAGACGCCGTTTTCGCCGGACCGCTACCGTTTCCTCGTTGCCGAGAACCTGCAGAATGTACATGGTTGTCCTAGCATCGTCGTGGACTTGCTGCTGGACGAATATGATGACGTAGTCACTGCATGCCGGGAGAGTGGCGTCGCGGCGATTACGCCCGCAAAGCTCTTGTATGCCGAGTGGAAGGTTTTCAGGTCGTAGGGCGATTGGCCTAGTAGGTCGGGGAAAGCAAAATGAGAGAAAGAGAGTTCACCGTCAAGCACCGCGCGGGCACCGCGAACAGGGTCACCTGCCCTCATTGCCACAGCAAGGTGTCGTACGGAGCATCGGTGTGCATTGGTTGCAAGGCGGAGGTGAAATATGGGAACCCGCTTGGGGCAGCCGGCCTCGCTCTGATTGCAGCTCTCTTTGCTGGCTTTCTCGTGCAGCGGATTTTGCCGCGATCGTTGGGAGCGGCTTCTGTTCTGGCATTCGTGGCGGTATTTGTGTGGGTTTTCGTCGTGCTGCGCAAAAAATTCGTCAACGATGTGCGCTTCAGTCGACGATACCGGGCCTGATTAACAACAGAATGCCTCTGGTCGCGAAATTTATATCGGATAACGCCAGCCTGGCCGGTGCCAAGAAAAAACACTATGACTATTCAAGCGCAAGACAACAAATTCGACGGCTTGCCGGAGGGCAACCCATCACCGATCTATATCGAGGATGACAACCTTTACGTAAGCGCAACGGAGTGGGACCGCTTGTGTCGGGAGCAGAGCACGAGTCCGCTCGTAAGCGTTCTGAGCAACATGCGTGTGTTTCTTTCGCGCGGTAGGTCTGTCAGGTTGATTGGCGCGGATGGCCGCATTGAAGTCAGCGCCGACCGAGCAAGCGAATTCCAGGCAATCCTGGACAACGCGAATCGCCGACGCGCCAGTTTCGGGTTGGCGCCGGCTATCCCACTCGATTGATCGGAAAACTCGGCTGGACCGGCGTAAGGAAAGGACCCCGCTGCGGCTCGGGGCAAGTACAGCGGGGGGCAAGGTATGACGCAGACCCAAAGCATCGTATGTGATGGATCGCGAGCTGAGAATCAGACAACTCTGAAAAGCGAGGGCGGGATTGGAAGCCAAATCGTTAAACGTTGACGCATTTAGAGGGAGGCATGCTACACATTCGGTTCTCCGGGAGCGAATCGTCGAGCACGTGTTCATAGGCGACGCGATGCGGCGTCTTTGGCAGCTCGGCGTGACGGACGTGGAGGTCCTGCGTGCGGAGTTCGACGCAAGCGGCTATGACCTAGTCATGTGCTGCGGCGACGTGATGCGGCACGTCCAGTTCAAAGCATCATTGGTCGATGGCTCGCGTGGGAACATCACCGTCAACCGGCGGCTAGCGACTAGCCCAAGCGGATGCGTGATCTGGCTCGGTGTTACGGACGATCTTGAAATAAAAGAGTACCGCTGGTTTGGCTCGGAGCCCGGCCAGCGACTGCCGGACCTTACCAATCTCAGGCTTGCGCGTCATACACGTGGAAACGCACAAGGTGAAAAGGCCGAGAGGCCGAATCAGCGGATACTCACGAAGGGCGCGTTCGAGATTCTTCGCAGTCTGGACGAGGTGCTCGAACGCCTGTTCGCGATCGAGCGAACGGCATAGGAAAACGCCGGCCTGGCCGGTGCCAAGGAAAAACGCGCACGCACGGCTCACGCCGCCGAAGGTCCGAGCGTTCATCGATTTTCTGACGGAATCGTTCGCGCAAAGCGCGTGGCGTGCGCGTATCGACGCATTCGACTGACCGGCGCCGGTTTCGCCCCCACCCTCGCGCGCGTCACGCCTTGTGCGTCGACAGCAGGATGCTCGTCTCCGAATTCGCGATCCCGTCGATCAGCCGGATCGCCCCGAGCACGCGATCGAAGTTCTCGAGCGAATCCGCATGCAGCTCCGCGATCAGATCCCAGCGCCCATTGGTGCTATGAATCGTCGCGACGCTCGGATGCCCGCGCAGCACCTTGATCACTTCCGCCGCGCGGTTGCCCTGCACCGCGATCGACATCAGCGCGCGGATCCGGTGGCGTTCGGCCGCGGGCTTCAGCCGCACCGTGTAACCGACGATCACCCCGTGCTTCTCCATCCGCATCAGCCGGTTCTGCACGGTCGCGCGCGCGACGCGCAGCTGCTTCGCGAGCGCGACGACGGACAGCCGCGCGTTGTCGCGCAACAGTGCAATGAGCTGACGGTCGACGTCGTCCAGCGTAATCATTGGGTGTGCCTTTCGTTCCGGATGTGAGCCAGCCGCAAGCCTGCCGCGCGCCGCCCCGATTGACCAGCGGGAACTGGTCAGATTGCTCTATCTGGCTGGCAATGTGCCAAGTTTATCGATGAATCTGCCACTTTTGCTGGCTTTTTGTTGGCTGGCCTCCCGGAAATAATGTCTTCATCGAGCGGCCCGTCACGCCGCGGCCCAATTATTCAAGGAGACAGACCCATGACCCGCTTCCTCGACGTTCCCGCCACCGCCCGGCTGATCGCCCGGACCGGCGTCACGCGCTTCCTGAACGAGCTCGTCGACACGCTGCGCGCCGACTTCCTGCGCTGGGCCGACTTCGACAAGTCGCCGCGCGTCGCCTGCCATTCGCGCGACGGCGTGATCGAGCTGATGCCGGTCGCCAACGCGTCGCTGTTCGCGTTCAAGTACGTGAACGGCCACCCCGTCAACGCGGCGCGCGGGATGCACACGGTAATGGCGTTCGGCGCGCTCGCGGAGGTCGACACCGGCTACCCGCTGCTGCTCGCCGAGCTCACGCTGACGACCGCGCTGCGCACCGCCGCGACGTCGGTGCTGGCCGCGAAGGCGCTCGCGCGGCCGGACGCGCGCACGATGGCGCTGATCGGCAACGGCGCGCAGAGCGAATTCCAGGCGATCGCGTTCCATACGCTGCTCGGCATCGACGAAATCCGCGTGTTCGACGTCGATCCCCACGCAACCGACAAGCTCGTGCGCAATCTCGCCGCGTACCCGGCGCTGCGCATCGTGCGCGCCGCGTCGACCGCCGACGCCGTGCGCGGCGCGGACATCGTGACGACCGTCACCGCCGACAAGGCGTACGCGACGATCATCACCCCCGACATGATCGAGGCGGGCATGCACCTGAACGCGGTGGGCGGCGATTGCCCGGGCAAGACCGAGCTGCATGCGGACGTGCTGCGCGCGGGCCGCGTGTTCGTCGAATTCGAGCCGCAGTCGCGCGTCGAGGGCGACATCCAGCAGCTGCCGGCCGACTTCCCGGTCACCGAGCTGTGGCGCGTGCTGCAGGGCGAGACCACCGGCCGCGACAGCGCCGGCCAGATCACCGTGTTCGACTCGGTCGGCTTCGCGCTGGAAGACTATTCCGCGCTGCGCTACCTGCATTCGCTCGCGCAGCAGCACAACGCGGGCGTCGAGATCGCGCTGATCCCGCCGGCCGTCGATCCGAAGAACCTGTTCGCGCTGATCGACGATCCGTCCGCGATCGCGCAGCGCCACGCGGCCTTCGTCGCCGACGCCGTCGCCGCGTTCGCGCGCTGACCCGAGCCGGTGCGGCCGGCACGCCGCACCGCCCTTTGCCTTTCCCCCGCTTGCGATGAACCTCGTATCGATTCAGGCGCCGGCCGCCGTCGTGATGATCCGGCCGCACCATTTCCAGCCGAACCCGCAAACCTCCGCCGACAACGCGTTCCAGCGCAGCGCCGCCGCAGGCGGCGACCGCGACGCGCGCGCGGTGTCCGCCGCCGCGCGCGACGAAGTCGGCGCCGCCGCGCAGCGGCTCGCCGATGCCGGCGTGCGCGTGCACGTGTTCGACGACCACGGCGAGCACGACACGCCGGATTCCGTGTTCCCGAACAACTGGTTCTCGACGCATCCGGGCGGCCACGTCGCGCTGTATCCGATGACGTGTCCGAACCGCCGCCGCGAGCGGCGCGCGGACGTGATCGAGATGCTGAAGACGGAATACCGCGTGCAGGACGTGATCGACTACTCGGGCCTCGAATACGACGACGTGTTCCTCGAAGGCACCGGCGCGATGGTGCTCGACCACGTCGCGCGCATCGCGTACACGGCGCGCTCGCGCCGCGCCGATCCGGTCGCGCTCGAACGCTTCTGCACGCACTTCAACTTCGAGCCGATCTGCTTCGACACGGCCGACGCGGACGGCCGGCCGATCTATCACACGAACGTGATGATGAGCGTCGCGACGGAGTTCGCGATGGTCGGGCTCGACCTGATCCGCGATCCGGCCCGCCGCGACGAGATCCGGCGCCGGCTGGCCGAGACGGGCCGCACGGTGGTCGCGCTCGAACCGTCGCAGATCGCGGACTTCGCCGGCAATGCGCTCGAACTGTCCGGACGCGACGGACGCGTGCTTGCGCTGTCGCGGCGGGCGTTCGATTGCCTGACGCCTGACCAGCGCACGACAATCGAACGCTCGGCGCAACTGCTGCCGCTCGACGTGCCAACGATCGAGCTGGCCGGTGGGTCGGTGCGCTGCATGCTGGCGGGGATTCATCTGGCGCGCCGGCTGGGCTGATGTTTCGTTGAAGTCGAAGGTCAACGCGCGGGACACGACACGCGTTGCGAGATCGGCCCGAACGCGCCGAAAGCAATCCCGTTGATGGGCGATGCGGACAGGGAACGGGCAACGTACGACGCGGCACTACGCCGCCGCACGTTCCCGTGGTTTCAATCGAGGATTCATTCGGGCACCTGAACGCCCGTCATTCCCCGATCAGCTTCAACCCCGCCGGCAACGACTCGCCGAACACCCGCACCGTGTCGTCGACGTCGAACGCAACCACCTCGCGCACCATGTCGATCCACTTCGCCGACGCGTTCGCCGACGCGAGCCGCCGGATCACCGCGTCGCGCACGTCGGGCGGCAGGTCGCGCGAGCGGTCGCCCGTCATCCGCGCAATCTGCGCGGCCGCAAACGCGGCCGGCTCGACCTGTTTCCAGTCGAGCGCGAACAGCGCGTCGAGCAGGCGGCCGGCGACATCGGCCGGCACGACGCCATGCGCGCTGCCGTAGAACGGCTCGCGCGCGCCGACGCGGCCGAGCGCCCACGCACCGAGCGCGCTGTCGGACGGCTTCTGCAGCAATGCGATCAGCCGCTCGGCGAGCTCGATCTTGCGTTCGACCGGCAGCCGCTCGAGCGACGCGGACAGGCGCGTCATGTCGGCCGGGCCGACCTTGGCCGGATCGAACGGCAGCTTGCGCCGCTTGCCGTCGGCCGGCTCGAGAAACGCGATCGCGTCGCGGATCTGCGTCTGCGCATCCTCGTCGAGCCCGCCCGCCGCGCGCCGCCACAGCGTCCACCACTCCGACCAGACCTGCCCGTCGTTCACGTACTGGATGCCGTCGTCGAACAGCGGCCACAGCTGCTCGATGCGCCATGCATCGAGCGGATGGCCGACGCCCGGGCGCACGCAGTAGCCGGCGAGGTTCAGCCACGCGCGTTCGTGATCGGCCGAACGCCGCCGCCGGCGCGCCCGCGCGAGCAGCGCATCGAACAGCTCGCGCGCGAGCGCGACGTCCCACTCGTCACGCGGGCCGAGCAGTTGCTCGAGCTGCGCGCGCAGCCGGCGCGTGTCCTTCGGCGTGACGTCCGCCGAGCGGCCGCCGAACGAGCGGTCGATCAGTTCGATCGCCTGATCGAGTCGGGGATGCCGCGCGGACATATCCGTGTCGCCTCGAGTCGCCGCGTCGCCGCGCAATTGAAATTCGAGCCGCCAGCGCTGCGCCGCGTCATCCGTCGCGATGCAGTGCATTTCGAGCGTGCCGACTTCGGTCAGCGACGCCGTGAGCTTCACCGGCGTCTCGCGCGCGTCGCGCGCATCCTGCCGCCCGACCACCGTCGCGATCGGCGGCAGCCGGACGAAATCGCCGTCGTCGAGCGTGACCAGATCGCCGGGCCGGTACGCCGTGTCGGCGACCGTCGACACGAGGTGGAAACGCACCGGCGCCCCAAGCTGCAACGCGAACGTGCGGTCTTCCAGACGGATCTCGTGGCCCTCTTCGGCGCCGCGCGGCAGCAGGCAGACGCCGCGCTCTTCCGACCCGCCGTCGTCGAGCACGAGGAAGTAGCTGCGCGGCGAGCCGCCGCCGATGCGCGGCGCGTGCCCCGCGCGCGCGAGACCGTACGCGACCGCGCCGCGCGCGACCGCGATGTCCGGCTGCGTGTTCTGCAAGACGTTGAGCGGCTGGCCGCGCCACGCGCCGAGCGTCTGCGCGAGACGGCCGGCGAGCGCGCCCGCGCGGAACACGCCGCCGTTGAGCAGCAGCGTGTCGGGCAGCGGGCCTTCCGCGTGCCGCGCAAGAAACGCGGCGACGTGCCGCGTGACGGCCGCGTCGCTCGCGTACGGCAGGCCGAACTCGACGATCGCGCCGCGCGCGCGGCGCGGCAGCTCGTCGGCCGCCACCTGCGGGAAGAACCCGTCGACGACGATCTGCTCGACCTCCTGCCGCGTCAGCTCCGCCGAGCGCGCGCCGCCGATCAGGCGGCTGCCCGCGCCGAGCAGCGTGACCGTGACCGCGTCGGGCGCATCGTCGCCGAGCAGGCGCTCCTTCGCCGCGCGGCAGCGCTCGACGAGCTGCGACAGGCTCGCGGCCGACAGCCGCGCGCCGGGCTCGGTCAGGCGCGTCTCGACGAGCCGCGCGAGCGCGAGGTCCATGTTGTCGCCGCCGAGCATCAGGTGATTGCCGACGCCGATCCGCGTGAGCGCGGGCTCGCCGTCGTCGCCGAGCGCGACGTCGACCAGCGTGAGGTCGGTCGTGCCGCCGCCGACGTCGCAGATCAGCACGCGCCGCGCGCCGGCAAGCGTGTCGCGCAGCGACGCGCGGTGGCGGTACAGCCAGTCGTAGAACGCGGCCTGCGGTTCTTCGAGCAGCCGCAGCGCCGGCAGCCGCGCGAGACGCGCGGCCTCGAGCGTCAGCGCGCGCGCGCCGTCGTCGAACGATGCGGGCACCGTGAGGATCACGTCCTGCGCGGCGAGCGGCGCAGCGGGGAAATGCGCGTCCCATGCGTCGCGCACGTGCGCGAGATAGCTCGCGCTCGCGTCGACCGGCGACACCTTGTCGACGCCGTCAGTCGCGCCCCACGGCAGGATCGGCGCGAGCCGGTCGACCGACGCGTGCGACAGCCAGCTTTTCGCGCTGGCGACGAGCCGGCCCGGCACCTGCGCGCCGAGCATGCGCGCGTAGCGGCCGATCACGGCCGGCGGTGCGCCGGCCGCGTTTGCCGCAACAGCCGGCTGCCACGGCAGCCGCAGGCTGTCCGGCGCGAGCTCGCCCGCCGCCGGGTGATAACGCACCGACGGCAGCAGCGGCTGCGCGCCGACCTCGCCGGGGCCGACGAGCTGCTCGACGTCGAACACGCGGATCGCATCCGACCCGTTCTCGACGTAAGCGACGACCGTATTGCTCGTGCCGAGGTCGATGCCGACCGTATAGCGCTTCATCGCGCTCAGGCCGCGCCGCGCACGTCGAACTCGACCTTCCAGCGCTCGTCGGTGCCGCTCGGGATCGCCTCGAGTTCGAGCGTGCCGGCCTCGGTCACGCGCGCGTGCAGCTTCACGGGCACGATCTCGCCGACCGTGCGGCCGTCGGCCGGCAGCGTCGCCTGGATCTCGTCGAGTTCCTGCAGCTCCTCCGGCGACCAGTAGTCGAGCAGCGTGCCGACCTGGTCCTGGCGGCGCACCGACGAGCCGAAGAAGCGGAAATGCACGGGCTCGCCGACGACGAGGCCGAACTCCTGCGGCGGCAGCGCCGCGCTGGTGCCTTCCTCCATGCCGAACGGCGCGACGCACAACGCCTGCACCGGCGGCTCGAGCCCCGGCACCGCCGGCATCGCCGATTCGATCGCGACGTAGTACGCGCGCGCCGTGCCGCCGCGAATCCGCACGCCGCGGCCGCGCTTCACGTAGCCGTAGTACGCCGCGCCGCGCGCGACCGCGAGGTCGAGGTCCGCGCCTTCGAGCAGGCGCGCCGGCGGCGCGCCTTCGGCCGCAAGCCAGCTGTTGAGCGTATCGAGCACGCGCTGCGTCAGCAGCGTCGACTTGAACACGCCGCCGTTGAACAGCACCGCCGTCGGATGCAGGAACGTCGCGCCCGCCGGCAGCGTGCGCTGCACGCCTTCGAGCGTGTCGAGCGCCGCGACCTGGCGGCCGAGGAACGCCGCGAGGTGGCGCGTGATGCCTGCGTCCTGCGCATACGGCAGGCCGAGCTGCGTGAGGCCGACGCGCGCGCGGCTGATCGGGCGCGCGGCCGCGTCGACCTGCGGGAAGAAGCCTTCGAGGATCGTCTGCGTGAGTTCCGCGCGGGTCAGCTCGGTGCGGATCGAGCCGCCGATCAGCTTCGAGCCGCGGCTCGGCACCACGAGCGGCACCGCGTCGGTCGACGGGTCGGACAGCAGCGTCTCCTTCGCGGCGCGGCACGCGTACGTGAGCGCGCGCAGCTGCCACGGATCGGCCTGCGTGCCCTGCGTCGCGAGCTTGCGCGCGACGACGTGCGCGAGTGCGAGGTCCATGTTGTCGCCGCCGAGCAGGATGTGCTCGCCGACCGCGACGCGATGCAGCTCGAGATTGCCTTCACGCTCGACGACCGCGATCAGCGACAGGTCGGTCGTGCCGCCGCCGACGTCGACGCACAGGATCAGGTCGCCGACCTGCACCTGCTTGCGCCAGCCGCCCGCGCTCTTCTGGATCCAGCTGTAGAGCGCCGCCTGCGGCTCCTCGAGCAGCGTCATCCGCGCATAGCCGGCGGCCCGTGCGGCCTCGGCCGTCAGCTCGCGCGCGGCCGGGTCGAACGACGCGGGGATCGTGACCGTCACGTCCTGGTCCGCGAACGGCGCGTCCGGATGCGCGTGGTCCCACGCTTCGCGCAGGTGCGTCAGGTAGCGGATCGAGCTTTCGAGCGGCGACACGCGCGCCACCTCGGGCGGCGCATCGCTCGGCAGGATCGCCGCGCGGCGGTCGACGCCCGGATGGCACAGCCAGCTCTTCGCGCTCGACACGAGGCGGATCGGCGTGCCGGCGCCGCGGCTGCGCGCCATCTCGCCGACCGCGAAGTTGCGCGACGTGGTCCACGGCAGCGTCAGGTCGCCTTGCGTCAGCTCGCTTTCATGCGGCAGGTAGAGGAACGACGGCAGCAGGTCGCGCGATTCGAGCGCGCCGGGCGCGGTCAGCTGCGCGATCGGCAGCACCTGCTGCGCGATCGTCTCGCCGTCGCTGGCCGCCGTGTCGACGTACGACAGCGCGCAGTGGGTCGTGCCGAGGTCGATGCCGATCGAATAACGGGAATCGCTCACAGTTCCACCTCCGCCGGGGCGATCACGGAGGCGTCGTGGCTGCCGGTCAGCTTCGGCAGGCGCACGTCGGCGACGCGCCAGCCGCGATGGCTGACGGTGCCGCTGAACGGCGCCGCGCCGACCACGTTGCCGGTCACGCGCACGGCCGTCGCGTCGAACCCGGCGGGCAGCGTCACGCGGCTGCCTTCGGCCTCGTCGCGCACCGGCACGATCGTGAAGTGCTCGCGCAGCGCGGCGCGGCAGCCGTCGTGCACGAGGCGCGCGGCCGCGCCGATGTCGGCGTCCGCGTAGCCGGCGATGTCTTCCTCGACGAAATCGATGAAGCGCGCGTCGCGCTGCAGCAGGCCGAGCAGTTGCAGCGCGGCCTGCGGGCTCGCTTCGCGCAGCTCGGGCGCGGGCGCTTTCACCGGCGCGGCGGCCGGGACCGGCGTCGGCGCGGGCGCGGGCGCGGCGGCCGGGGCCGGTTGCGCGGCGACGGGCGCGCCGTCGCGCACGCGCAGCACGCCGGCGGCGAACTCGCGGTTGCCGAGCACGGAGAAGAACGTGCCGACGGCAAGCGACAGCCGGCCGAAGAAGGACAGGTTGGATTCGGGCATGTGGCTTGGACTCCTGTGGGCTCGCGCGCGGCGAGCAATCGTGCCTGGGCGCCGGGCGCCGGCGCGCGAAATGCGCACGGCCGCCGCCCGGAGCATGAATCTGGGCCCCCTCGCGGGGTGCGGAAAACCCGTATTTTGCCCTGTGGCGGACGAATGGTGCGGAAGTTGGGGGACGGATCGGGTCCGCGACCGCGCGAATGGCGTGTCGCGTGCCGCATACGTGCCCGCAACGCGGGTGTCAGCGGGTTGTTCGCCGGCGCTGCCCCGCACCGCATCCGGCCGCACCCGTCCTTGCCTCGCGCAAACGGTCATCGATACACAACTTTAGCTTCGCCACATGAATATCTGACACCGTCTTTACAGCCGTTCCCCTAGGATTTCCTGCACCTGCATCACAAGAACGGAGGAATCCGCATGCGAACACCCGGTGCCGCGGGCAACGGCCGACCCGGCTTCATCGAAGCGACGGGAGGCCGACAATGACCCGGCTGACGCGAATCTGCCCGCCCGAGAACATCCTGCTCGATGCGTTGATCGAAAGCCCGAACCAGCTGTTCGAGCACGCCGCCCGGCACATTCAGGGCCGCTACGGCTTTTCCGCGGAGCGCATCAGGGCCGGGCTGATCGAGCGGGAGCAGCTCGGCTCGACGGGCCTGGGCCAGGGCGTGGCGATACCTCATGCCCGCGTCGGCGGCGTCGGGTCTGCCGTCGGGCTCTTCATCCGCGCGATGTATCCGTTTTCCTTCAACGCCCCCGACAGACGGCCCGTGGACGAATTCATCCTGCTGGTCATGCCGGAAGAAGACAACCGCGAGCATCTGGAATTGCTGGCCGATGCCGCCCGCCTCTTCGGCGAGCGTCACTTCAGGCTGGCCGCGCGCGCGGCGCAGGCGCCCAACGACGTTCGCAGGCTGATGCAGGGCATGCGTTGACGTCGCGTCTTATGCGTAACACGCAGCCATCCCGCCAATTCACCGAGTGCTCTCCATGTCCACCGACCCTGAAAGCAAGCCCCCTTCCACCTCGCAGGTGGCCAAACTGGCTCGCGCGCTTCCGTTCATGCAGGCCCTGCACGAGCAAACTGTCGTCATCGTCTATGCCGGCCCCGCCGTGCTGACCCCGCGCTCCCGCCTGTCCTTCTCGCAGGACGTCGCGCTGCTTGCTCTGACCGGCGTCCGCCCCGTCGTCGTCCACGGCGGGCTGCCCCACATCCGGACGTCCTCGCAGCCCGGGCTGCCCGAAGCGCGCGCCGTTCACGCAGCCCGCGCCGTGCTGGCCGAGGTCAACCTCGAACTGGTTCGCCTGATCGGCAGCCACGGCGTCAAGGCCCTCGGCGTGACGGGCCAGGACAGCGGCCTGATGATCGCCGCGGCCGAGTCGGACCCTGCGCTCATGAGTCCGGTCACGCAGTTCGACGAAGCCGCGTTCGGCGCGTTGCGGGAGAACGGGCGCGTGCCCGTGGTCATGCCCCTTGCACCGGACGACGGCGGCCAGGACCGGTTGCTGCGCCCGGAGCGGCTCGGCAGCGTCATCGCGCAGCGCACCGGCGCGGTGACGCTCGTGATGATGGTCGAGCGCGCGGTCCTGCGCGAACTGGGCGGTGACGCGAGCCTGTACGGCCTCACGGAACTGGCGCAATGGCTGGCCGATCATCCGCGTTCCGTTGCGGCGCCTCATGTTCGCGAGGCGCTCGACGCGCTGGCGCACGGCGTGCAGAACGTCCACCTGGCCGATATCGCGCAGCCCGAGTCGCTGGTCGACGCGCTGCTCACGGAAGAAGGGTCGGGCGTCGTGCTGTGCCGTCGCGGCAACGCGGACCTGCTGCTGGAAACCCGGCGCTATTTCGCCGATACGGCGTACGCGCTGCGCCGCGATTTCAGCGTCGAGCGCAAGACGATCGTGCGCTTTTGACGCTGCGGCGTCGCCGGCTCGCATTGCTTGCGGGCGAGAAACGCATGCCTCGCGCCCGCAAGCACGTCGCTACGACGCCGCCCCCAACCGCTTCGGCACGCCCGTGACGATCGTCGCGACCGCGGCGGCCAGCACGACGGCCGCCCCGACGAACACCCCCGCTGCGCCGTTCGCATCGAACACCACGCCGCCCGCCGCCGCGCCGGTCGCGATCGCGAGCTGCACCGCCGCGACGATCAACCCGCCCGCGGTCTCCGCCTCATCCGGCACCGTGCGCGTCACCCACGTCGACCACGCGACCGGCACGCCGCCGAACGCCATTCCCCACAGGGCGACCAGCACCGCATCGACGAGCGGCGCACGGCCGAGCGCGACCAGCGCGACGCCAAGCACGACCATCGACGCGGGCATCGCGATCAGCATCGGCCGCAACCGGTGCTCGAGCACGCGGCCGGCGAGCGACGTGCCGACGAAGTTCGCGATGCCGTAGCCGAGCAGGATCGCCGACAGCCCGTTCACGCCGACGCCCGCGACCTGCTCGAGAAACGGCCGCAGGTACGTGAAGAACGCGAAATGCCCGGTGAACACGAGCGTCGTCGCGAACATCCCGAGGCCGACCGTCGGCCGCCGCAGCACGTCGACCAGCGTGCGCAGCCGCGTCGTGCCGGACGGCGCCATGCCCGGCAGCGTCGCGACCTGCGCCGCCAGCGCGACGACGCCGAGCGCGGCCGCGATCAGGAACACGTTGCGCCAGCCGATCAGGTGACCGAAATAGCTGCCGAGCGGCGCGGCCGCGATCGTCGCGACGGCCACGCCGCTGAAGATGATCGACAGCGCGCGCGGCACCATCGCGGTCGGCACGAGCCGCATCGCGGTCGCGGTGGACATGGTCCAGAAGCCGCCGAGCGCGATGCCGAGCAGCACGCGGCCGATCAGGATCGTCGTCAGGTTCGTCGCGAACGCGACGGCGAGATTCGACACGATCAGCAGCACCGAGAACGCGAGCAGCACGCGCCGCCGGTCGATGGTGCGGGTCGCGGCGGCGATCAGCAGGCTCGTCACGAGCGCGACCGTCGCGGTCGCCGTGACCGCCTGCCCGGCGACGCCTTCCGTCACGCCGAGGCTCTCCGCCATCGGCGTGAGCAGGCTCGCCGGCAGGAATTCCGCCGTGACGAGCCCGAACACGCCGAGCGTCATCGCGAAGACCGCGCCCCACGCGGGCTCGCCGGGTGCCGCCGTCGTGCCGGCGGGCTGGATGCTGGGATTCATGCGTCGTTCCATTCCGTAAAGAGGTGCCAATGACGGCGTATCGTAAGGAATGACGGCAGGACGGTCTATGACATACAATCCGCCAATATTGATCGATCGTCCGAAACCGATGGCAGACCCGCAGATCGCCGCCCCGTCCGCGGCGCCCGCATCCGACGCGCACGACCTCGTCAGCGAACTGCTGCTCGGGATGCGCCTGAGCGGCGTCCAATACCGCCGCATCCAGGTCGCGCGGCCGTTCGGCGTGCGCTTCGACAACGCGCGCGGCCGCGCGCAGTTCCACTTCGTCGGGCGCGGGCCGGTGCTGCTGCGCGCGTCGGGCGGCGCGACCTACCGGCTCGAGGCCGGCGACGCGATCCTGCTGCCGCACGGCGGCGCGCATGCGCTGGTGTCGGAACCGGACGCGCCGTGCCGGGAAATCGACGGCTTCGAGACCGCGAAGCTCTGCGACACGGTTGCGTCGGTCGACGCGGCAAAGCACGCCGCCGGCGACGCGGATACCGGCGACGCGCTGATCTTCAGCGGCTGCATGGAGCTCGATCTCGGCGGCATGCAGCCGCTCGTCGCGACGATGCCCGAGGTGATGCTGGTCGGCACGCTGCTCGCCCGCTACCCGGAGCTCCGGACGATGCTCGACGCGATGGAGCGCGAGTCGTGCACCGAGCGCGCGGGGTTCGCGGGCATCCTCGCGCGGCTCGCGGACGTGGTCGCCGCGTTCATCGTGCGCGGCTGGGTCGAATGCGGGTGCGGCGCCGCGACCGGCTGGGTGCAGGCGTTGCGCGATCCGAAGCTCGGCCGCGCGATCGTCGCGCTGCATCGCGACCCGGGCCGCAACTGGAGCGTCGCCGAACTCGCGGCCGAAGCCGGCGTGTCGCGCTCGGTGTTCGCCGAGCGGTTTCTCGCGGCGACCGGGATGACGCCCGTGCGCTACCTGACCGAGCTGCGGATGCGGCTCGCCTCGCAATGGATCGTGCGCGATCGCGAACCGATCGAGACGGTTGCGTATCGTCTCGGCTACGGCTCGCTCGCGGCATTCAGCCGCGCGTTCAAGCGCATCGTCGGGCGACCGCCGGGCGCGCTGCGTGGCGACGGGGAAACCGGCGCCGGCGCAAGCACCGACCGGTAGCGCGGCATCCATCGCCCGCCGCCGCGCGACGCGTTCCACGCGTTCAGCTGCTGCGCTCGTCGAGCCTGTCGATCAACGCCGTCGCGCACTGCACGGCCAGCTCCGCGCTGCGCTGCGCATCGACCGTCGCGCCGGCCGCCAGCGTGCCCTGCACGATCCGGCCCAGCAGGTCCTTCGACAGATCGGCAATCTCGTAGTCTCGTTCGGTCATGATTCGCCTCCAGCGCGCCGGCCCCGGCGGACGGCGCGCGTCCATGATGCCGGCGCACGCCCGAAGCCGCGCCGGCCCGCTGCCGCGCAGACGCTCAGCGCGCCTGCGCCCGCACGACGATCTGCGCCTGCGTATCCCGCTCGATCCGTTCGAGCGACGCGCGCATCGCCGCGTAATCGTCCGGCGTGCACACCTGCCGGTCGAAATGCGCGCGCAGCCGCCGCGTGACCTGCACGACGCGCGCGCTGGCGTCGAACACATAGTGCGACGCGAAATCGACGAAGCGATCCCGCACCGCCGTGTCGGCCGGCACGTCGGTCACGGCGACGCCGGCCGGCAGCGCGACCTGCGCGGTCTCGTCGAAATCCCCGCCGATGCAGACCCACGCCTGGGTGCGCACCGGCTCCGCGAGCCAGCTCTGCACCTGCGTCGCGATCCCGCCGGTCAGGCTCGACAGCGCCGGCACCGCGGTCGTGCCGTCCGGCCACACGACGTGGTCGAGCGCGCCCGTCATCGTCACGGCGAACGGCCCGCCGGTCGCCGCCAGGTCGGTCGTGACGAGCTCCGCCGTGCCGCGCAGCCCGCTTTGCCGCAGGCGCTCGACGGCAAGCTGCCGCACGCGCTCGCGCGTCGCGCGGCGGAACACGTTGCGCTCGAGTTCGGCGGTCCAGCCGTCGTCCTCGATGTACGACTGGTAGCGCTGCGCGTCGATCCGCGCGGCGTCGATCACAAGGCGCGCGGTGCGCGTGCGCGGCTGCGTCGCCGGCGTGCGCGCCAGCACGCCGGTGTCGACGAGCAGCGCCGGGCGGTCCATCACGATCGGCGGCAGGTAGCCGAACGCGATGCCGCCGGTGGTCGTGTCGGCGTACAGCCCGAGGTCGGGCAGCCACGTGATCGCGTGATTGATCGCGCCGCCGCCGTAGCCCGGCACCGACGGCAGCGTATAGACGGAGCCGAGGTTGAGCAGCACCGGCTCGCTGCGGATGCCGACTGCCGCGAGCAGCGCGCCGAACAGCGCGACATGATCCTTGCAGTCGCCGTAGCGGTTGCGCAGGATGTCGGTCACGCGGTGCGGCGCGGCGGCGGTCTCGCCGAGAAACAGCGCGACGTAGCGCACGTTCGCCTGCACCCACGCGTACAGGATGCGCGCCTTGTCGCGCGGGGCGGACGCGTTGGCGGTGAGCGCGCGCGCAAGCTGCACGACCGCGGGATCGTCCGCGCTCGGGTCCACCGCCGCGTTGCGGTAGCGCGCGGCGAACGCGGCATAGTCGGGCAGCGTCGACACCATCAGCCGGTCGCCGTCGCTCGGATAGCCGATTGCGCCGAGCTCGATCCGGTCGTACGGACCGTGGCGGTATTCGAATACGTAGCGCGTGCGGCCGTTCGCGGTCACCGGCGGCAGCGCGACGTAGCCGCGCGCGTCGGCATGGAGCGGCATGTCGGCCGGCACGTCGAAGACCAGCCGCTGGTAGTCGACCGGGTCGCGCGACGGCTCGACGAAGTAACCGAAATAACCGGGATTGAGCGGCTTGGTCCGCACCTTGCGGAACGCGACGCGCGTGCGCGAGCCGGCTTCGACGCCGGGGAACACGACCGTGCGCAGCACGCCGTCCTGGAACGTCGGCGCGCCGGCCGAGCGCGGCTCCTGCACGTCGCGGATCGCATCGGGGCCGACCGGATGCGCGACGCCGTCACGATCGAGCGTCTCGGCCGCGAGCAGGTCGACCTGCTCGAGGTCCTTGTCGAACCACACGTAGCGCTGCGCGATCGCGTCGATGCCGTTCGCATTGTTCGCGCGCAGCGTCGCGTCGTCGTGCTCCTCGAGCGAGCCGTCGCGCTGGATCACGAATTCGTGGACGTCGCGCTCGAGCGTCGTGGGCGGCGTGTCGTCGACGCGGGCCGCGGCCGCGTCAGGCGCGGACGGCGACGCGTGCGCGCCGCACGTCGTCAGGCAGAAACACGCAACGCCGAGCAGGCGGACCGGAATGCGCATCGGATCGAACCTCGCGGCACGGTGGCCGGTGAGACCGCGGCCGAACGGCCGCCTTCGCCGACAGACTACGCCAATCGGCCCGCCGCCGCAGCGCCGCGGCATCGGGCTGCAGCCGGCCCCGACGCCGTTTATCCCGGGGTCGAACCGGAATTCGCGCAGCGCCGCCGGGGCCGCTTTCCCGCCGGTCATCCGCGTCATTTCGTGGCATATACTGCAAAGATGACCCGTCAAGCACGAAACCTGCCGCGATGCACCGGCAGCGGCGGCGAGGCGCGGGCGAGGAGGCGATCATGGCGATCATCAACAGCGACTATGAAGTCGGCTTTCTTGTCGTCACTTTCATGTTGCTGGGCGTCGTGCTGATCGGCGCGCTGCTGATCAGGCTGCACCTGGGGCGCTGGCATCCGAGGCTGATCGGCGCCGCGATCGGCGCGCTGATCGGCATTGCGCTGGTCGAAGCGGTGCCGATGCTGACGTGAACGCGGGCGTCGGCCCGCGCGATGCACGGACTGGCCTGACGATGCATCGACGCGGCGCGGCGCACGCGAATCGTCGATCCTTCCAGCTGGAGGCAGCATGGAACACAGCATCGTGCAAATCATCGTGCTTCTCGTGATCCTGGCGCTCGCGCTGCTGTTCGTCATCGAACGGCGCAGCCGCGACCGGATCCGCGAGCGGCTGCTGCACCGATCCTCGCGGCGGTCGCATCGGTCGCATACGCATCATCATCACCGGTGATCCGGCATGCCGGAATCCTGAACGAACAGCGCTTTCACCCGCCCGTAGCAGCGCCGCATAAAAATCGGCCGGCGAACCGTGCGTCATGCGACGCCGGGCCGTCGGCCTTTCAGCGGAGGTCGATCATCATGGCGGCCATGCCGGCCGCCGCCTCCATGCTTCGGCGCGCCTGCCGCGTTACCGGCAGTCGCCCACCCGCTTGCCGCGCCAGGTCCACGCCGTCGTGTACGGGCCGCCCTGCACGGTCTGCCCGCGGCCCTGCCCCTTCAGGTCGTAGCTCGTCGGCGTGACCGTGCCGGTCACCTTGGCCGTGCCGCGGCCCTGTGCGTTCGCGCACGACAGCCCGACCTGCAGCGCCGAGCCCGCATAGTCCCAGTTCGTGATCGTGCAATCGATCTTGTCGCGCTTCATCCGGTATTCCATCGTCTTGCGGATGTTCTTCGCATCCGCGTCCGTCAGGCACTGGTCGGGCGCCTGCGTGGCCGGCAGCGGCTTGCCGTTCAACGTGTAGGCGACTTCGTCGTGCCACATGCCGGGCGACACGGTCTGGGCGATGGACGACACGGCGAAGCCGGCGAGCGCGGCGGCGATCAGGAGTCTCATGGTTTCGAAGCGGCGGGTGGACACGCGGCGGCACATGCGGCCGCCGGTATCGGGTTGAAGAACGGTTACTGCTGGACGAGCTCGACGCGACGGTTCTGCGCGCGGCCGGCGTCGTCGGTGTTGGACGCCACCGGCGACAGCGATGCGACGCCCTTCGCGACGAGGCGCGCCGGTGCGACGCGATAGGTCGTCGCCAGCGCCTGCGCGACCGCTTCGGCGCGCTTCTGCGACAGGTCCGCGTTGCGCGCGAACGCGCCTTGATTGTCGGTATGGCCGACGATGTACACCTTCAGCGCCGGGTTGGCCGTCAGCAGCTTCGCCATCTCGTCGAGCTGCGGCTTCGATTCCGGCTTGACCTGCGCCTTGTCGGTATCGAAGTAGATGCCGTACAGCGCGACCTTGCCGGTCACCGCGAGCCCCTTCTGCAGCGCGCTCGAATCCATCACCTTGACCTGCCCGGTCTGCATCGGCTTCACCTCGACGACTTCCTCGTACACGAGCGTGCGCTTGTTCGACGCGGAATCGTCCATGACGTGCAGGAACACATACGCATCGCCGGACGGACGCGGCAGCTTCGCGAGGATCGTGCGATGCTTGCCGCCGAAGCTGGCGCCGCCGCCGCCCGCCTGCCGCATGCGGCCCGAATTGATCACGAGGCTCTGGAGCTCGCCGCCGCACTGCTCCGCCGTGCAGCGGAACAGGATCTGGAAGCCGCCCTTCTGCAGCGCGTCGAGATAGTTGCGCTCGACTTCCAGCGTCGACCTGTCGCTGCTGATCGAGTACGAGATCCGCGTGACCTTGCCTTCCAGATTCAGGCCCTTGGCGGTCTTCACGTCGTCGACCGGCTGGTTCGGCAGGAACGCCTCGTCGAACTGCGCCTGCGAATAGGCATTGATGGTCGCCCCCGCGAAGCGCGTGAGCAGCGGATGGTCTTTCGAGCCCGGCTCGTCGCCGGCGGCGGCGCTCGCCAGCGACGAAAGCGACAGCAGCGCGGCGGCGAACAGCGCGGTGCGGCCACGGCGCGCGACTTGGAATACGGACGACGCTGCGTTCTTCATTGAGCCCCTCGGAAAGGATTTGTCGTTCTGTTGATGGCGACGAAGCGCGCGCATCTTACCAAATCTTTCCGCGAAATCGGGCCAAAAGTTTCGAATACTGAACGTTCTGACGCGCCGCGTCATGTTGAATCGTTTTCACGCTTGCGCGAACGTCTTCCGTGCGTTTCGCTACCCGACGTTCATCGGCAGCAGCACCATCTGCTTGCCCTCGACGTGCAGCCGCGCCTGCAGCTCGACGGGCGTCTGGTTGTGCAGCCAGGCGGTCAGGAAATTCACGCGCTTGAAGATCAGCTTGCTCGCGAAGCACACGCTGTTCGGAAACTCGTCGAGCGTCGCCGACGCGAGGTTCATGAATTCGAGCACCGGATTCGTGCCGAACCCGATCCGGTAATCGGCCGCGATGCCGTTGCGCCGGCAATGCGCGACGTAATAGTCGAGCGACTCGGTGATCGTGTGCCGGAGCCGCTCGAGATGCTCGTGCCCGTCGTACGCCTTCGCGTCGACTTCGCCCACCGCGAGGAAGATCACGTTGCGGAAGTGTCCCGGGAACAGCCGGTTCACCCACAGCAGCGCATGCATGCTCGCGCCGCGATGCTTGCCGACCAGCAGCACCGCGGTCGGCTGCGACGGATCGGGCTTGCCCGGCGCCGTCGCCTCGTCGACGACCGGCGGCGCACCGGAGAACAGCGCATCCTCCTTCGCGAGCTGCGTGCGCGTATCCGCGTAGTGCCGATTGATCATGAAGCACAGCGCGATCACCGCGCTCGTCACGAGCACCGTCAGCCAGCCGCCGGCGGTGAACTTCTCGATCAGCGTGATCACGAGCACGGTCGACGTGACGACCAGCCCGAGCGCGGTCAGCAGGAAATGCTTGTACCAGCCGCGGTCCGTGCGGCGCTGGCGCCACCAGTAGGTGCTCATGCCGAGCAGCGACATGCTGAACGTCAGGAACACGTTGATGCTGTACAGCACGACCAGCACGTCGACGTTGCCGTGCGTCCACAGCAGGATCAGAAGGCTCGACAGGCCGACGACGATGATCCCGTTCTGCCGCACGAGGCGCGTCGACAGGTCGCGGAAATGGCGCGGCACCCACGAGTCGGACGCCATGTTCGACAGCACCGCCGGGCCGTCGAGAAAGCCGGTCTGCGCGCCGACCAGCAGCAGCCCCGCCTCGAACGCGAGCACGGCCGCGAGCAGCGCGTGCCGCGCGAACGCCGAGCCGAGGCCCAGATGGTCGATCACGCTGCCGAACACGACCGCGTTGAGCGTCTGTCCTTCGACCGGCTTCGCGTGCCACAGCATGTACAGCAGGATGATCCCGCCCGCGGTGAACGCGAGCGACGTCGCCATGTACCACATCGTCACCTTGCCGCTCGGCACGCGCGGCTCGGCCAGCATGTTCACGTTGTTCGACACCGCCTCGAGGCCGGTATACGTGCCGCCGCCGAGCGAGAACGCGCGCATCAGCAGCGCGAGCATCACGAACGTGCCGAGCGACTGCGACATCCCGTGCGCCTCGTGCACCGCGTCGGGCACGATCGACGCGAGATTCTCGCCGTGCACCGCGACGCCGTACACGATCAGCCCGAAGTGCAGCACGACGAAGCCGACGAAAATCGGCAACAGCACCATGATCGATTCCCGCATGCCGCGGAAGTTGAGCCCCGTCATCAAGATGATGAGGACGATCTCGATCGTGAGCTTGAACGCCTGCGCGCTGACCGGCAGCAGGCTGAAGAACGCGTCGACCCCGCTCGCGAGCGACGTCGCGACCGTCAGCACGTAGTCGACGAGCAGCGCCGCGCCGGACACGAGCCCGGGCTTCGGCCCGAGCAGCGCGGTCGCGACGCGGTAGCCGCCGCCGCCGGTCGGGAACAGTTCGATCACCTGGTTGTAGCCGATCGCGATGATGAAGACCGTCGCGGCGGTCGCGAGCGCGAGGAACAGTGCGAGCGGGTGGTGCTGGCCGAGCGCGAGGAACGCCTCTTCCGGGCCGTAGCACGACGACGACAGGCCGTCGGCGCCGAGCCCGACCCACGCGAGCAGCGGCGTCACCGCGATCGCATGGCGCGTGCGTGGATCGAGCGGATCGAGGGGTTTGCCGACGAGCGTCTGCCAGACCTTCTGGAGTGAGGCCATGATCCCTCCGGAACGCGCCGCGCGCGAGCGTCACTTGTTCAAAAGTAAATGAGTTCCGGTAGGGCCGCCAGTCGGCGTATTCCATGACGCGGCTTCGAATGTCGGCCGGTTTCTTTCAGAACGCCGACGTCCGGCAGACAGTTTGGCGCGCGTCATGCCGTTCGGCCATGACGGCGCGGCGATCGGGGCGGGATGACGCGGGGTCGCGCCGGGAGGATCCGCGCGCAACCGGCAAGCGCGGCATCCAGCGCGTCGCGTCAGCCCGCCTCCCCCAGCGCGCGGGCGAGCAGCCGCGACACGCCCGTGAAGGCCGGATGCGGCGCGGTGATCACGTAGGTCGGAATCCTCGCGAGATAGCCGGCGAAGCGGCCCTTCGCCTCGAAGCGGGCGCGAAACGGCGACGCGTCGAAGCGCGCGCCGAGGCGCGGCACGACGCCCCCGCCTATATAGATGCCGCCGGTCGCGCCGAGGGTCAGCGCCAGGTTGCCCGCGAAACTGCCGAGCATGCCGCAGAAGCAGTCGAGCGTCGCGATGCAGCGCACGTCGCCGGCCAGCGCCCGGTCGATGATCGCGGCGGTGTCGGCTTCGCTCGCGCCGTCGGCAAGGCCGTCGCGCTCGGCGAGCGCCGCGTGAATCACCGCAATCCCGGGCCCCGCCGCGAGCCGCTCGAACGACACGTGCGGCCATAAGGTCCGCGCGTAGCGCAGCACCGCATCCTCGCGCGCGTCGGCCGGCGCGAACGACACGTGCCCGCCTTCGCCCGACAGCGGCACCCACGCGTCGCCCGCGCGCACGAGCGCGGAGACGCCCAGCCCGGTGCCGGCGCCGAGCACGCCGAGCGCGCCGACGGGTTGCGCATGACCGCCGCCCACCTGCCGCCGCTGCTCCTCGGACAAATGCGGCACGGCCATCGCGAGCGCCGCGAAGTCGTTGACCACGTGCAGCGTGTCGAAGCCGAGCGCGCGGCGCGTCGCGTCGATCGAGAAGCGCCAGTCGTGATTCGTCATGCTGACGAGGTCGCCGTCCACCGGATTGGCGATCGCGATCGCCGCATGCCGCACCCGTGCGCCGCCGGCGTCGCGCAGGAACGCGCGTATGGCATCGGCGACGCCCGCATGGTCGCCGCAGCGGTAGACGCGCACATCGCCGATCTCGCCGCGCGCGGTCGCGAGCGCGAAGCGCGCGTGCGTGCCGCCGATATCCGCCAGCAGGCGGGGTTCGGCGGCGGGCACCGCGCGCCGCGCGACGGCATCATCGTTGAGGGTCGCGTCGCTCATCGTTTCTCCAATCGCATATCGGTGATATTGAGCGTCCCGGTCATGGCACCTCCGTGCCGCGCGCCGCGTGCAGCAGCGCGAACCAGTGCTCGCGCGCAAGCGGCAGCCGCGTCGCCGCGACCGCGTCGCGCAGCGCCGCGATCCGGCTCGACCCGACGATCGGCAGCGGCCGGCACGGCAGCGCGAGCAGCCACGCGAACAGCACCGTCGTCGCCGGCACGCCGAGCGCGCCGCCGATCCGTTCGGCGCAGGCGCGCACGCGCGTCGCGGCGGGCGACGCGTCGGTCAGCAGCCGCCCGCCCGCGAGCGGCGACCACAGCATCGGCGGGCAGCGCCAGCGCTGCGCCTGGTCGAACGTGCCGTCATCGAGCGGCGCGAGATGCAGCAGCGAGCATTCGACCTGGTTCGTCGCGAGCGACATCCCGTTGGCGACCATCCGGTCCTGCAGCAGCGCCGCCTGCGCCGGCGTAAAGTTCGAGATCCCGAATGACCTCACCTTGCCGTCGCGCCGCAGCGCCGCGAACGTCGCGGCGACTTCGTCGGCATCCATCAGCGGATCGGGACGATGCAGCAGCAGCAGGTCGAGCCGATCGGTGCGCAGCGCGCGCAGCGACTGCTCGACCGACGCGACGACGTGCGCGGCCCGCGTGTCGTAATGCTTGAGCCGGTGTTCGGGCCCGGGCCGGTTGGCGGACACGAGCCGGATCCCGCACTTCGTCACGATCTGCATCCGCTCGCGCAGCTGCGGCGCCTCCGCGAGCACGTCGCCGAACAGGCCCTCGGCCGTGTAGTCGCCGTAGATGTCCGCATGGTCGAAGCTCGTCACGCCGAGTTCGAGCGCCGCCTCGATCAGCGCGCGGCGCTCGCCGCGCGACAGCCGCCAGTCGGCGATGCGCCACATCCCGAACACGATGCGCGAGAACGGCATCGCATCGGTTCCCATCGCGATCGTCGTGCAAGGTTCATTCGTCATGATCACCACCACCATTCGACTTGCGCGCCGACCGTCGACCCGCTGCGTGACGTCCCGAAGACGCCGGTCGTCGACAGCGGATCGCCGGGCGCCGCCGCGTCCTGCGCCGCCTTGTTCCAGCGCGCATACGTGTAGAACACGCGGAACTCCGGCCGCGACCAGAACGAACGGTCCATCGCGAGCGTCAGCGCGACGCTCGCCTTCAACAGCGTGCGGGTCGGGCCGCCGGACGGCGTCACGCGGTCGTGGCCGAGGTCGCCCTGCAGCTTCACGTGCTGCGTGAACGCGTACACCGGCCGCACGCCCATCGACACCCAGGTCTGCGAGCCGCCCGACGGCGCGATGTCGCGCTGCCAGATGCCGACCACCTGCCCGCCGAAGTCGCGCGTCGCCTGCCAGTCGAACGCGTCGAGCACGCGGATGCTCTTGTAGCGGTTGTCGTTCGTCAGCGTGCCCGTATAGCCGAGGCCGGTGCCCGGGCCGACGCCGTACTGGAACGCAAGCTTGTTCTTGCCGCCGAGCAGGTTGGTCTGCACGTGCTGGACCGTGACCGACCAGCCGCTGTGCGCGTCCTGCATCACGCCGCTCGCGTTCAGCACCGGCGCGCGCGCCGGCAGGTACGACAGCCCGAACTGCAGCTCGCCGCCGGGGTTCGGATGCACGCCGGACAGCTGCAGGTCGTGGCGCGTCGCGTAGTTCGGCTGGTCGATGTAGTCCTCGCGGAACAGCGCATAGCTGAGCTTCAGCCCGCCGCCGATCGGCACGTTCTCGATGCCCGCGCCGAGGCCGCTCGGGTTCCAGTAGTAGAAGTCGTTCATGTGGACGTCGTTGCGCCGGTAGTAGATGCGCCCGAACCAGATCCGCATGTCGTCGAGCCCCGGAAAGTGGGTCAGCTGCACGTATGACTGCGGCAGGCGCACGCGTCCATGATTGCCGTCGAAGGTCGGCGTGCGGTCGAGATCGTTCACGAGGCTCGCCATCCCCACCGCCGACAACTGCATGCCGTTTGCGAACCTGTAGAGCGTCTGGTCGATCTCCAGTTCGCTGTAGACCTGGCATTCGTTGCCGAGCCGGTACTTGCTCTGCGCTCCCGGCAACTGGAAGCAGGCCTGCGAATGGCTGTCGCTCGTTCCGACGCCGGCCCGCAGGTAGCCGTGGAACTGCGTCCACGGCGTGAGCTGGTTCCAGGCCGACGACGGCGTCGGCGTGACCACGTTGGCGGGGTTCGTGTCGGCCGGCACGACGCCGGTTGCCTGTGAGATGCCACCGGGCGCGCTGTCGGCGGCGATGGTCGTCGCCGGGTCTGGCGCCGCGTGCAGCGCCGCCGACGCGACGGCCAGCGAGAAAGCCGCGGCGAGCCGCGTGAGCCTGAACGGGGTGCGCGCAATGCGGCCTGCTTCATCGATCATGAACGTGTCTCCAAACCATGTTGTCGCGCCGCGTGCGATGCGCGGCGTCGTTGAATAGATGCGTGTGATGCGTCGTCCGTGTTGCCGCCCGCAGGCCGGCGCGGTGGACGATCCGCGCGCCGGCCCGGCGTCAGCCGGCCACGTCGAGATCGAGCACCGGCGGCGCGTCGGCGGCCGAAGGCCCGCTCCCGTGGATGCGAATCGGCTCGCCCGCGGCCGCGCTCGCATAGATCGCGTCGAGGATCTCCATCACGATCAGCCCCTCCTCGCCCGGCGCGGGATGCGGGACATCGCACAGGATCGCTTCCGCGTAGTCGTACATCGCCGAATGCGCGCCGTCCGCGGGCGGATTCAGGCGCATGTCGAACTGCGCGCCGTTCTGCTCGATGAAGATGTGCGCGTCGAACGTGTAGCCTTCGTTCAGGTTCTTCTGCAGCAGCCCCGCGCGCGTGCCGAGCAGGCGCGTTTCCATCAGCTCCGCTTCCTGGATGTTGGTCGCCCACGACGCCTCGAGCGCGAGCGTCGCGCCGTTGTCGAAGCGGATCAGCGCGGCCGCGAGATCCTCGACGTCGAAGGCCTTGCACGCGCGCGTCGCGAGTTCGCGCGCGATCGGATCGTAGGTGCTGCCCATCACCCACACCGGCTTCGGATAACCCATCAGCCACAGCGCGAGATCGAGCCGGTGCACGCCGAGATCGATCAGCGGCCCGCCGCCCGCGAGCGCCTTGGTGCCGAACCAGCCGCCGAAGCCGGGCATCCCGCGCCGGCGGTGCCAGACCGTGCGGCCGAAGTAGAAGTCGCCGAACACCCCGCCGTCGACCTGCGTCTTCAGCGCGCGCGACTGCGCGCTGAAGCGGTACGAGAAATTGATCATCAGCCGCTTGCCGGCGCGCTGCGCGGCGATCAGCATGTCGCGGCCCTCGTCCGCGTTCAGCGCCATCGGCTTCTCGCACAGCACGTGGCAGCCGGCGTCGAACGCGGCAAGCGTCAGCTCGCGATGGAACTTGTTCGGCGTGCACACGCTGACGACGTCCAGCTTTTCCTCTGCGAGCATCGCATCCGCCGACGCGTAGCGCGCGTCGATGCCGAACGCGTCGCCGACCTTCGCGAGCCGCTTCGCATCGGGATCGGCGATCGCGACCACGTCGACATCCGGATGCTCGCGCCACCCTTCGATATGCTTGCGGCCGATCCCGAGCCCGATCACGCCGACCCGCAGCCGGCGCCCGCGCGCAATTGCCGCCGCTTCCGGCAGTTCCACCTTGTAGTCGTCGTTCATGCGAGGTCTCCCGCGGTTTGCTGGATGCCGACCTGCGAGAACTGCGTGCTCTTCTCGCTGAGCTTCTCGAGCGGCGGCGAATTCGGGCAGCGGTCCGCGAGGTTCACGCGCGGCGCGGCCCACTGCACCGCGTTCGCGATCACGCGCTGCACGTTGCGGTCGTGATAGGTCGGATACGCTTCGTGCCCGGGGCGGAAATAGAAGATCCGGCCGTGGCCGCGCTCCCAGCAGCAGCCCGAACGGAACACCTCGCCGCCCTCGAACCACGAGATGAACACGGTCGCGTCCGGCTGCGGGATGTCGAAGCGCTCGCCGTACATCTCCTCGTGCTGCAGCTCGAAGTACTCGCCGAGCCCGGCCGCGATCGGATGCGACGGCTCGACCACCCACAGCCGCTCCTTCTCGGCCGCCTCGCGCCATTTCAGCGAGCAGTTCGTGCCGAGCAGGCGGCGGAAGATCTTCGAGAAGTGCCCTGAATGCAGCACGATCAGGCCCATCCCTTCGAGCACGCGGCGCTGCACGCGCTCGACGATCTCGTCGGAGACCTTCGCGTGCGCCTTGTGCCCCCACCAGACCAGCACGTCGCACGCGGCGAGCCGCGCTTCGCTGAGGCCGTGCTCCGGCTGGTCGAGCGTCGCGGTGCCGATCTCGAGCGGCAGCGCGCCATGGCCGAGCGCGGGCGTCTCGGCGAGCGCGCTCGCGATCACCTGGTGCAGGCCGTCCGGGTAGATTGCGCGCACGCCCGCGTCCTCCCGCTCGTGCTCGAACTCGTTCCAGACGATCACTGAAAGCTTTTTGTTTTGCATGACTATCCTTTATCGGTGGGTTGGCGCCAATTCGACAGCGGCCGTGCGCCCTGGCCGCCTGAAACCTGCAAACCGGTGTGCCGCGCTCAGGCGGTCGCGAGCGCCGGCACGGCGGCGTCGCGCAGCATGCGCGCGGCCGCGCGGCCGTCCGGGTGAAACAGATGCAGCGCGCCGGCCGGCAGCTCGACGCGCAGGCGATCGCCGATCCGCGCATCTCCGGCGTCCGTCTTCGCGACGATCGGCTGCGCGCTGAGCGGCGTATCGAGGTACAGGTAGGTGTGCTCGCCCATCTGCTCGACGTGCGCGACTTCGCCCGTCACGCCGCCCGCGCCGACCCGCACGTGCTCGGGGCGAATGCCGAGCGTCACGCCGGCGCCCGCGTCGAGGCCTTCGCCGCACACGCTCGCGCTCAACGCGTGCTCGCGGGCCAGCGCGCGGACTTCGGCGGCGTCGGCCGACACGACGGCCGCCGGCAGGAAGTTCATCGCGGGCGACCCGATGAAGCCGGCGACGAACTGGCTCGCCGGACGGTGATACAGGTCGAGCGGCGTGCCGATCTGCGCGATGCTGGCGACCCCGTGGCGTCCTTCGAGCGGCCGCAGCAGCACGATCTTGTCGGCGAGCGTCATCGCCTCGACCTGGTCATGCGTCACGTAGATCATGCTGGTGCTGTCGAGGCTGCGGTGCAGCTTCGCGATCTCGACGCGGGTCTTCACGCGCAGCGCGGCGTCGAGGTTCGACAACGGTTCGTCGAACAGGAACACCTTCGGCTTGCGGACGATCGCGCGGCCGATCGCGACGCGCTGCCGCTGGCCGCCGGACAGCGCGCCGGGCTTGCGTTCGAGCAGCTCGCCCAGGCGCAGCGATTCCGATGCGAGCCGCACCCGCCGGTCGATCTCGTCCTTCGGCAAGCGCAGGTGCCGCAGGCCGAACGCCATGTTCTCGTAGACGGACATGTGCGGATAAAGCGCGTAGCTCTGGAACACCATCGCGATGTCGCGCTGCGCGGGCGCGAACGTGTTCACGCAGCGTCCGTCGATCCACACGTCGCCCGCGCTCTGCTCGTCGAGGCCGGCGACGATCCGCAGCAACGTCGACTTGCCGCAGCCCGACGGGCCGATGAACACGCAGAACTCGCCGGGTTCGACCGTGAGATTCACGTCGCTGAGGATGGGGGTCGCGCCGAACTGCTTGTTGAGACCGCTCAACCTGATCTGACTCATGTTTCTTCTCCTGATCCTGACGACGGGCCCTAACCCTTGACTGCGCCGGCGGTGAGGCCGGAGACGATTTGCCGCTGGCACACCATCACGAGCAGCACGAGCGGCACCGTGACGATCACCGACGCGGCCATGATGGTTCCCCACGGCAGCTCGTAACTGCTCGCGCCCGAGATCATCGTGATCGCGACGGGCACGGTGCGCTCGTCCGACGAGATCGTGAAGGTCAGCGCAAACAGGAACTCGTTCCATGCCGACACGAACGCGAGCAGCGACGTTGCGGCAAGCGCCGGGCGCAGCAGCGGCAGGAAGATCCGGAAGATCAGCGTGAACACGCCGACGCCGTCGACGAGCGCCGCTTCCTCCAGCTCGCGCGGCAGCTCGCGCATGAACGTGACGAGGATCCAGATCGTGAACGGCAGCGTGAAGATCAGGTCCGACAGCACGAGCGCGCCGAGGTGGTCGTACAGGCCGAGCGCGCGCACCAGCTCGAACAGGCCCGACAGGATCGCGACCTGCGGAAACATCGACACGCCGAGGATGCACATCATCAGCACGCCGCGCCCTCGGAACGACACGCGGCCGAGCGCATACGCGGCCAGCACCGACACCGCGAGCGACAGCGCGACCGCGCCGCCCGCGACGAGCGCCGAGTTCAGCAGGTACGCGCCGAACGGCTGGTCGTTGAACAGCTGGCGATAGTTGTCGAACGACGGGCTGGCCGGGAACAGCGACGTATCGAACAGCGCGTCGCCGTGCTTGACCGACGTGCCGATCATGTAGACGAACGGGAACAGCGCGATCACCAGCACGAGCGCCGACAGCAGCCCGTGGATCGCGATCTCGATCGGATGCTTCTTCATCTCAAGCCTCCTGCATGCGGCGGCGGCTGACCGCCATGTAGCCGACGGTGAACAGCACGATCGTGACGAACAGCAGCATCGCCGACGCCGACCCGAAGCCGACCTGCTGGAAATCGATCAGCTGTTCGCGCACGTACACCGACATGCTTTTCGTGACCCGGCTGTTCGACGTCATCACGTAGATCAGGTCGAACACGCGCAGCGCGTCGAGCGAGCGGAAGATCATCGCGACCAGCACGCCGGGCAGGATCAGCGGCAGCGTCACCGAGCGGAACACGCGCCAGCGCGGCACGCCGTCGACGCGCGCGGCCTCGTAGCAGTCGCGCGGCACCGTCTGCAGCGCGGCGAGCATCAGCAGCGCCATGAACGGCGTCGTCTTCCACACGTCGACGAGCACGATGGTCGGGAACACGAGCTGCGCGTCGGCGGTGAACGCGAGCGGCTCGCGGATCGCGCCGATCGCCATCAGCATCGCGTTGACGATGCCGAACTGGTCGTTGAGCATCCAGCTCCAGATCTTGGCCGACACGACGGTCGGGATCGCCCACGGCACCAGCACCGCGGCGCGCAGCAGCGTGCGCAGCCGCGACGGCACGTCGAGCAGCAGCGCGACGCCGAGGCCCGCGCCGGTCTCGAACAGCACCGACACGACCGCGAACAGCACGGTATTGCCGACCGCCTGCCACCACGCCGGATCACGCAGCACGCCCGCCGCGCCGAGATAGTTGTCGAGGCCGACGAAATGGCGCTGCGACAGGTCGGCGAGCTGCTCGTCGGTCAGGCTGAACCACGCGGTGCGCACGAGCGGCCAGCCGGCGATCGCCGCCAGCGCCAGCAGCGCGGGCGCGACCAGCAGCCATGCCTGGCGCCGGCGGGCCTGCGCGAGCCCCGTGCCGGCCCACGCGAGCGCCCGCTCAAATGGAGGAGTACTACTGATCTGGATGCTTCCGGTTCTCATGCGATGTCTCCTGCCGGGCCGGCGCCATCAGGCGGCCGGCCGTAACGATCGAGGCTGGGCGGTCGCGCTCAGCGCCAGTTGCCGCCGGGCGCGAGCCGGTTCAACGAAGCGGCGAGCCGCGCGAGCGCGCCCGATGCGGTGTCGCTGCCGGCGAGCACGTCGTGCGCGGCGTTCCAGAACTGGTTGCTGACCTGGTTGTACTTCGCGCCGGTGACCGTCGACGGCCGCGCGACCGCACTGGTGAAGGTCGGCAGCAGATCGGCCATGAACGGGTTGGCCTGCAGGATGTCCTTGTCCCGGTAGAGCGCCGGCATCGTCGGGTTGTACGAGCCCTGCACCGCGCGCATCTTCTGCACCTCGGCGCTCCCCAGGTACATCACGAGATCGGCGGCCAGCTTCGGGTTCGGCGAATAGCGCGACACGGCGAGCTGCCAGCCGCCGAGCGCGGCGGCCGGCCGGCCGTCGGCGCCCCCCTTCGGCAGCGGCGCGATGCCGACCTTGCCCTTGATCGGGCTGCCCGCGCGGTTCGCGATCGCCCACGCATACGGCCAGTTGCGCATGAACACCGCGTTGCCGGCCTGGAACACGCCGCGCGCCTCCTCTTCGCCGTAGTTCAGCACCGCCTTCGGGCTGATCGTGCCGACCCATTTCGCCGACTGTTCGAGCGCCTTGATCGCGCCCGGGTTGTCGATCGTCACGCGGCCCTTGTCGTCGACCACCGTGCCGCCGTTGTAGCTGCTGACCCATTCGAGCGCATCGCAGGTCAGCCCTTCGTATGCGCGCCCCTGCCACACGTAGCCCCACACCTTCTCGCTGCCGGCGGCGCGCTCGCTCGCCTGGATCTTGCGCGCGGTCGCGTCGAGCTCGTCCCACGTCGCGGGCACCTTCATCCGGTACTTGTCGAGCAGGTCCTTGCGGTAGTACAGCAGGCCCGTATCGATGAACCACGGCATCGCGACGAGCTTGCCGTTCACGGTGTCGTTCGCGACGATGCTGGGGAACGACTGGCTCTCGAGCCCCTTGCTGTACGGCTTCAGGTCGATCAGGTGGTTCGCGAGGATGCCCGGCCAGACCGTGTCGATCTGCATCACGTCGATCTTGTCCGAGCCGCTGCCGAGCAGCTGCTGGTACAGCGCGAGCGTCTCGCTCGAGTTGTTGGGCATGCTGATGAACTCGACCTCGTTGCCGGTCTTCTCGGCCCAGCGCTTCGCCGAAACCTGACAGATGTCCTGGTCGACGCCCGCCGCGCCGCACGCAATCCGCAGCGTGGCCGCACCGGCCGTGGCGGCCGTCATCGCGAGCGTCATCGTCAGCAATCCAGCCTTGAGCTTCATCATCGGGAGTGTCTCCAGTGTCGTTCGAATCGTGCACCCCGGCGTCGCGAGCGCGTCGCCGGGGGCCGTGGGTGTATGAGACTCCAGTCCCGTTAATCGAAAATTTCGGAAATCCGACCCGCCATTAACAATCGAAACAATCGGCGTGACGGATCAGGCGAGGAGCGCGGCGAGCGCCGCCAGGTCGAACGGCTTCGGCACGAACGGCAGGTCCGCGCGCCAGTCCGGATGGGCTTGATGGATCTCGGCCGGCAGGCCCGACGTGAGCGCCACGCGCTGCGCCGGCCAGCGTTCGGCGAGCCGCGCGGCGAACGCGATGCCGCTGCCGCCCGCGCCGAGCGAGATGTCCGACAGCACGAGCGTGACCGGGCCATGCTCGGCCAGCCAGCCGAGCGCCGCGTCGCCGGTCGCGACCGCGTCGGCCTGCGCGCCGAGCGCCGCGAACTGGCTGAGCGCCGTGTCGCGCACCTCGGGATCGTCGTCGACCACCAGCACGCGCGCGCCGGCCCGCACGGCGGCGGACGCGGCAGGCGCGGCGAGCGCCGCACCGCGTCGCTCGGGCGCCGTGCTTTCGGGCAGCCACAGCTCGACGCGCGTCCCGCGGCCGACTTCGCTGTGGATGTGCAGGTCGCCGCCGCTCTGGCGCACGAAGCCGTACACGCTGCTGAGGCCGAGCCCGCTGCCCTCGCCCGCCGCCTTGGTCGTGAAGAACGGCTCGATCACCTTGTCGAGCAGCAGCGGCGCGATCCCGCAGCCAGTATCGGTCACGCTCAGCACGATCGCGGGCGGCGCGGCCGCGCCGTCGGCCGCCGGTTCGCGGCGCGCGGCCAGCGTCAGCATGCCGCCGTCCGGCATCGCGGCGGCGCTGTTGAGCGTCAGGTTCAGCACCGCGTTCTCGAGCTGGCCGCGATCGACGTTCACCCACAGCGGCTCCGCGGCCGGCTCCAGCACGACGGTCACGCGCTGGCCGGCCGAATACTCGACGAGATCGAGCATCTCCGCGAGCATCGCCCGCACCGACACGCGCTCGGCCTGCAACGGCTGGCGGCGCGCGAACGCGAGCAGCCGCCGCGTGAGGCGCGACGCGCGCTCGGCCGCGCGGCGCGCCCGCTCGGCCATCGTCTGCGCGTCCTGCTGCCCGTCGAGGCGCGGCAGCAGCAGCTCCAGGTTGCCGAGGATCGCGACCAGGAAGTTGTTGAAATCGTGCGCGACGCCGCCCGTGAGCTGCCCCAGCACGTCCATCTTCTGCGCCTGGCGCAGCTCCGCCTCGACCGCGCGCCGGCTCGTCAGGTCGCGGCACACCGCGACCCAGCCGCCGTCCGGGAGCGGCTGGCAGTGGAATTCGAGAATCCGCCGGTCGCGCAGGTGCAGTTCGGCCGACGCCGCGATGCGCGCGCCGTCCGACGTGCGGGTCGCGGTCTCGCGCGACACCTGGCGCCAGCGCGCGGGCGGGTCGACGGCGCGCCGCAGCGTCGCCAGCGTCAGGCCCGCGTGCAGCGCGGCGGCGTCGATCCCGAGCAGCGTCGCGAAGGTCGGGTTCCACGCGATCAGGCCGCCGTGCGCGTCGTGCACGGACACGCCGTCGTTCATCGAGTTGAGCACGGACTCCTGCAGGCGGCGCTGCGCCTCGAGCCCTTGCGTCAACTGCTCCTTCTCGATCAGGTTGGTGCGGAACACCTCGAACGCGCGCGCCAGCTCGCCGATTTCGTCCGGCCGGTGCGTCGACGGCATCCGGTCCGACGTCACCCCCTTCGCGAGGCGCGCCATCACGCGCGTCATCGCCTGCAGCTTGCGCAGGATGCGGCTCGCGTAGGCGACGCCGAGCAGCGCGACCGCGACGCCCGCGACCGCCAGCAGCAACAGCCCCGACTGGCTCGACACCGCGACCTTGCGCACCTTGTCGCTGCGCTCGCTCGCGATCTGCCGCAGCCGCTCGACGTAGCGCGCGGACTTGCCGCTCAGGTGATCCGCGTGGCCGCGCAGCAGCGTGACGAGGTAGCCCGTCTGCGTCTCGCTCGCAAGAAACTCGCGGCGCACCGCGAACACGCTGCGCGCGCCGCCGTCGAGCCGCTGCAGCGCGTCGGCGAGCGCGGGCTGGCGGCGGTCCTCGCCGCGTTCGCGCACGCGCAGCCACAGCGCCTCGTTGTCGCTTTCGGCGCTGCCGAGCTCCGCCGCGTTCGCCGCCTGCAGCGCGCCGGCCGTGCGCGCCCAGATCTCGAGCAGCGTCGGCGCGCGCTGCGCGATCAGGCTCTTGTCGCGCGCGATGCGCTCGCCGATGCGGTCGTTCTCCACGCGCAGCTCGCCCAGCTCCTCCTTGAGCTGCCGCTGCCGGCCCGACACGACCAGCAGCCGCGCGAGATCCTGGTCGATCGCGTCGAGGTCGTCGGTCACCGCGAGCCGCTCGCCCGCCTTCGCGGCCGGGCCGGGCTGCATGCCGAAGCCCGGCGACAGGCGCCGGATGTCGCCGAGCAGGCCGCGCAGCAGCTCGGTGTCGTTGTGCAGCAGGTCCGGCGAATCGGTCAGCATCATGCTCGGCGCGACCGCCGCGAGCTGCGCGACCTTGTCCGACAGCTCGAGCGCGCGGGCGATCTCCGGCACCACGTTCGCCTCGTATTCGTCGAGCGCGTTCTGGTTCGCGCGCATGCCGAGCACGCCGACCACGACGACCGCGAGCGTGATGCCGAACAGCAGCAGGAACGTCGCGGTCAGCTTGGTCCGCACGCTCCACGGCGGCAACAGCCTGAAAGTTGCACGCATCGCGTCACACGCGCACGACCGGCACCGCGAACACGTAGCCGACGCCGCGCTGCGTGCGGATATAGGTCGGCTGCTCCGGGTTCGGCTCGATCTTGCGGCGCAGCCGCAGGATCAGCACGTCGATCGTGCGATCGTAGACGTCGATGCCGAAGCCGCGCGTGTGCTCGAGCAGCTGGTCGCGCGACCAGACGCGCGACGGCTGCTGCACCATCGCGGCGAGCAGTTCGAACTCGCCCTGCGTCAGCGCGCAGGCGCCGCCGTCGTGGGTCAGCGTGCGCGCGGCGAGGTCCATCGTCCAGCCGTCGAAGCAGAAGCGCGGGCCGCCCCCGTTCGGCGCGGGACGCGGCATCGACAGCTCGGTCGTGCGCCGCAGCTGCGCGCGCACCCGCGCGATCAGCTCGCGCCCCGAGAACGGCTTCGTGACGAAATCGTCGGCCGCGGTCTCGAGGCCGAGCACGCGGTCCGTCTCGTCGCCGAGGCCGCTGATCATGATGATCGACACGTCCGAGCGCCGCCGCAGCTCGCGCGCGATCGTCAGGCCGTCCTCGCCGCGCAGCTTCAGGTCGAGAATGACGAGCGCGTGCGGCGCGGCCGCCAGCCGCTGCTGCATCTGCGCGGCGCTGTCGACCGCCGACACGTCGAATCCGGCCTCTTCCAGCACGCCCGTCAGCCAGGCGCGCACTTCCGGATCGTCGTCCAGTACCAGGATCCGATGTTTTTCTGACATGCGTGTTCTCCTCCATGCCGGTCGCGCGCGCCGATTCGCGCGGCGGCCGGTTGTCGACCGGCGCCATCCGCCGGTATCGGGCCGGCCGCCGTCGCGTGCGCGGTCCGGCCGGAAGCGAATGTTGGCCGATACCGGGCGACCCTGGCAAGCGCCGGCAGCGGCGACGCCCGCGACGGCGGCCGGACGGCGCGGTGGCGGGCCCCGCCACGCCGATGCGCGGGAGCGCGGCGATCGGTGAATACCCTGCCCCGGCGCTCGATGTCCGGTCGCGTCAGCCGATGCGTGCCGACGCATCGCGAATCGCCGGCCGTCGACCGCCCCTGTGATCCGGCCTCGCGAGCGAGTCGGGCCGCTCGCTCATCGCGCCGTCCGGCCAACCGCGTCGCGTCGACAGGCCAATCCCTCTGCATGACGAACGACACCGTCGTTGCATTCGACGCCGAATGCGGTATCCGGACGCCATTCGCTCGTGCACTCGCGCATAGCCGATCGTAATTCGGTCGTAAAAACGCCCGCCCTGTATCGCAGGCGAGCGGGATCCCCGGAAAAGATTCCCATGCGAAATATCGGCATTGCCGTCCGGCATGCCGCGCCGCTCCCCCTTGTCGACGCGCTCCCGCGCCGCGCCATAGATTCCGCAGACGAAACGTTCCCGCGCCGTCGATTCGCGCGATCTCCGCCGGAAATTCGCAATGAATCTCGCGCCGCGCATGACGCCGCATTCGCGCGTCCATTGGTCCGCACACACCCGAAATGCCGTTGCTTTCATCCTCGAAAAACACGCGTTCAAGCGATGCACCCGACGTATCCGCCGAATTGGTGCGCGCAACAATGGTGATGCCGCGCGACCGTGGGCCATGCGGCCGTCTCGCCATTCGCATGGATCGGTTACGCGGTGTTTGACCAACGCCAATTAACTTTCTAATCGAGGACACATCCATGCAACTCCAATCACACCCCGCATGCCGGCCGTTCCACGAAGCCGGTGACTTGACGCAACTCGTGGCCTACTACGAAGAAGGCCGCAACGTCATGTGGATGATGCTTCGCTCCGAACCGCGGCCGTGCTTCAATCAACAACTCGTGACCGACATCATCCATCTCGCGCGCGTCGCACGGGAAACCGGGCTGCCATTCGACTTCTGGGTGACGGGCTCGCTCGTCCCCGAGCTGTTCAACGTCGGAGGCGACCTGAGCTTCTTCGTCGACGCGATCCGCAGCGGCAGGCGCGACCAGCTGGTCGCGTATGCGCGCTCCTGCATCGACGGCGTCTACGAGATCTACACGGGCTTCGGCACCGGCGCGATCTCGATCGCGATGATCGAGGGCAGCGCGCTCGGCGGCGGCTTCGAGGCCGCGCTCGCGCACCACTACGTGCTCGCGCAGAAAGGCGTGAAGCTCGGCTTCCCCGAGATCGCGTTCAACCTGTTCCCGGGGATGGGCGGCTATTCGCTCGTCGCGCGCAAGGCGCACCGGCGCCTCGCGGAGGAGTTGATCGCGAACGGCGAGCCGCACGTCGCCGAATGGTACGCGGATCACGGCCTGGTGGACCAGACGTTCGACGCGGGCGACGCGTTTCTCGCGACGCGCACCTTCATCGACGTGCTGCGGCCGAAGCTGAACGGCGTGCGTGCGATGCTGCGTGCGCGTCAGCGCGTGTTCCCGCTGTCGCGGTCCGAACTGATGGACATCACGGAGGACTGGGTGCGGGCGGCGTTCACGATCGAGCCGAAGGATCTCGCGTACATGGAACGCCTCGTGATGCTGCAGAACCGGCGCGTGTCGAAGCTGCGCACGGTGTGATGCCGGCCGCCGTCGCCTGACGGCCCGGCATGACGGGAAAGTTCAGGCGATGAGCCTGAACTTTCTCTTTTCGGTGAGCCACTGCTCGAACGCCTGCGCGGCCATCGGCCTCGCGAAGTAGAAGCCCTGCGCCTGGTCGACGTCGATCTGCTTGAGAAAGTCCGCTTCGGCGCGCGTCTCGACGCCTTCGGCCACCACCGAGAAATTCAGCGCGCGGGCCAGCGCCACCACCGAGCGCACCAGCGCCTGCGAACGCGGATTGCGGTCGATGCCGGTGATGAAGCTGCGGTCGAGCTTGATCGTATCGAGCGGCAGGCGCGACAGCTGCGACAGCGACGAATAGCCGGTGCCGAAATCGTCGAGGTGAATCTCCGCGCCGAGCAGGCGGAACTGCTTCATCAATGCGAGCGCCGCGCCTTCGTCCTCGATGAAGCAGCTCTCGGTCAGCTCGATGTCGAGCAGGCCCGGCTTCAGGCCCGCATCGTCGAGAATCGTCGCGAACTGGTGCACGATGTTCAGGTCCTGCAGCTGCCGCGCGGACACGTTGATCGCGATGCGCGTCTCGAGCCCCCGCTCCTTCCACGCGGCCGCCTGCTCCGCCGCGGTGCGCATCACCCAGCGCCCGAGCGGCGCGATCAGCCCGGATTCCTCCGCGAACTGGATGAACTCGATCGGCGCGACGAGCCCGCGGTCCGGCGACTGCCAGCGGACCAGCGCCTCGACGCCGTGCACGTCGCCCGTCGCGATGTCGACGATCGGCTGGTAATGCAGCACGAACTGCTCGTCCTCGAGCGCCTTGCGCAGGTTCGTGTCGAGCCACATGTACTTCGCGACCTTCTGGTTCATGTCCACCGAGAACACGCGATACGTGTGCTTGCCGGCTTCCTTCGCGACGTACATCGCGGTGTCGGCGCTGCGGATCAGCGTCTCCAGCGTGTCGCCGTGCTGCGGATACATCGCGATGCCGATCGAGCAGCTCGTATACACCTCCATCAGCCCGAGGTGGATCGGCGTGCGCAGCCGCTCGAGGATCACCTGCGCGGTCGCCTCCAGCAGCGGGCGCGTGCCGCGCGAGAACAGCACGAGGAATTCGTCGCCGCCGAGGCGCGCCAGCGTCGCGCCGTCCGGCAGGCAACTGCCGATGATCGTCGACACGTCCTTCAGCAGCCGGTCGCCGGTGATGTGCCCGTAGTGATCGTTGACGCGCTTGAAGTTGTCGAGATCGAGGAACAGGATGCCGACCTGGAGCAGGTTTTCGCCGGGGTCGCCGGCCAGCACGGCCTTGATCCGCTCGCTGATCGCATGGCGGTTCGGCAGGCCGGTGAGCACGTCGGTGTTCGCGAGCTCGATGAGCCGCTGCTGCGCCTTGCGCTCCTCGGTGATGTCGATGCCCGAGCAGATCAGGAACTGCTCGTCGACGCCGCTGCCGCTCTGCACGAACTTGTTGCGGAACTGGAACAGGCGCGGGCCGTTGATGGTGTTGATGTAGCGCTCGACCGAGAACGGCTTGTTGCTCGAGAAGAAGCCGCTGATGTTGGTGCGCGATTGCGCGCCCTGGTCCTCGCTCATGAACAGCTCGAACGCGCTGCGGCCGACCACGTCGACTTCGCGCCGGCCGGTCACTTCCTCGCACAGGCGGTTGAAGCGCTGCACGACGCCGTTGCGATCGAGAATCACGACGAGCGAATTGACTTCGGAGACGACCTGCTCCGCAAATGCGAGGCCGTGCGCGAGATCGCGCGCGACCGACTCGGTGTCCGAATACGCGCACGCGGTGCCGGCCCACTCGGCCGTCGTGAGCTTCTTGCCGACGAGGTGGAGGCTGACCGGATCGCCGAACAGCTTGATGTCGAGCACGAGGTGGGAGGTCACGCCGGTCAGCGCGCGGATTCGCCCGGCCTGCTCGGCGCTCAGCGCCACGCTGACGTTGGTCATGCCGCGGACGGCGGCCAGGTCGAGCGCATTGCTGTCGCTGCCCAGACGCCAGCACGGGCTGCGCGTGCCGAAGTGCGCCTCGAGTACCGCGCTTTCGTTTTCGTCATCCATGGACGAGCCCCGACCAAAAAAACGCTCAGTTTAGACGAGGCGCTCCCGGCCAATCACATGCGCGGACGGCCGTAACGGCGTGCCCGGCGGTTCGATTGGGGTCACGGCCCTCGCCCCGTTTTTTGCTCCAGACAATTCCGAACCCGCGTGCGCGCGAGTCGTGCGCGGGTTCTGCCAGACGAATGATGGGCTCATCTTATCAAATGACGGACGGGATTTGCACACACACAATTCTCACGGAGTGTCAAGCAAGCGGCCGCCGTGTCGGCATTGGCAACATTGGCCTGCGGCGCGTCGGAAAACGACATGTCAGGGCCTGCGAAAGCGGGTTGCACCCGTGCGTCGAACACCGGTTGCGCTGCGCGCAGCGTGGCTTCGCCGGTATTTCATGGTCGTTCGAACCGGTTCCGCGACGAATGCGCGATCAGGGTCGGAACGCTTCGGCGACGCGTTGCGCCGAAAAGACATTCCGTCCCTGTCATCCACGGTCATCGGCTTTATTCAGGAATGTTTCGCAATCTCGACGGCGGTAAGACGACGCATTGCTTCACCGGCGACCGCACTTGCATCGCGCCGCGAAACATTCCGGACTGCCGGGCATGCCTGCGCGCCGATTGAATGAACCGCTTGCTTCATTGCAGGCAAGCCCGTCGAAACGCACGGTCATTCGGCATCGATCGCGCCGTACCCGCCGCCGCCCGGCGTCTCGACGACGAACACGTCGCCCGGCGCCATCTGCGCGCGGCCGATGTGGTCGAGCGTCACGACGGTGCCGTCCGCGCGCTCGATCGCATTGCGGCCGAGCGCGCCCGATGCGCCGCCCGCCGCACCGAACGGCGCGTGAATGCGGTTGTTCGACAGGATCGACGCGGTCATCGGCTCGATGAAGCGGATCCGGCGGATCGCGCCGTTCCCGCCCGCCCAGCGTCCGCCGCCGCCCGACCCGGCCCGGATGCGGTGCGAATCGAGCCGCACCGGATAGCGCCATTCGAGCACCTCGGGATCGGTCAGCCGCGAATTGGTCATGTGCGTCTGCACCGCGTCGGCGCCCGCGAAACCGTTTCCGGCGCCGCTGCCGCCCGCGATCGTCTCGTAGTACTGGTATTGCGCGTTGCCGAACGTGAAGTTGTTCATCGTTCCCAGGCTCGATGCGACGCGAGCAGCACGCGCGTTTTCGCGTCGCGCAGCACGCCGGCCGGCACGCGCTGCCAGTTGTCGATCAGCACGCCCTCTTCGTCGATGCGGGTCGAATCGGTCAGTGCCGCCGATGTCCGCGTGCTGGCCGCGCGAGCCGACGATGATCGTCACGATGCATCCGCCCGCTCCCGTCGAGTCAGGCGCCTCTATCTTCAGGCGCGTCGGCAACCACCGCGCGCGCCGATTTTCAGAAGCGCCGCGCGCTGCGGCGTTGATATCGGCGCTCCGTTGACACACTACTCAGATAACGTTTCCATAACGAAACGTTAAGCAATCGGACTGCCGCTATGATCGCAGTACGAAGTATTCCCCCGATCATTCCGCATATCGACGAATGATCGCATTAATATATTTATTACTCGCTCACGCTTGGCAATTTAGTCCCCTACGCGACATTCTTGATATGCCGTTATCTTGCGTCGCGACACCTCCCCCTCAAGCAACGCATACTTACCCACACGCCATACACATTGTCAATAGCAAACGTGACTACTGTTTTAAGGTTCGAGTCAAAGTACGATGCGAGTCATCATATTCATGCCACGCCTCGCCGATGAATTTGACCTACGTATCACCATTGTCATCTGGTTCCGTTGCCAGTCGGATATTGCGCACGTTCTCGGGGCTGTTCAACGAGTTGGAATTCGGCCGTCCGAAGATTCTCCCGATATGTGATTGGCCGGCGTCGAACACGCCCATCCTGGAAGATTTGGCGAGTGGGCATCTCGACGGCGCAGCAGTGACAACGGATGGCTCTGCGAGGAAAGGGCCAGTTGCCGAGCCCAACCTACCCGCGCGGCTCGACGACAGCCGCGTGATCACGCTCGCCATCGTTAAGGCCCCGCGTACAGGATTGTGGACAAGGAGTCCGACCTTGACGAGCCGCGATCTATCCGGGATGCATATCGCGGTGCCCGATGACGAAACCGGCTCATTCCTCCGCGCACGTGGCGCGACCATTCAGGTTGTGTCGAGTTTGTCTCTCGACGCAGGAGAAGTACCCTCCGGGATCGATGGAGCCGTCCATTCCGGAGATGGCGAAACAGGCGTTCGATTGGCCCGGAATTTTCGCGGGTTTCACGCGCTTGGCATTGGGCAACCGGACATTCATCTCATCACAAGCGCACGTTCTCTGGCACGCGTTGGTTCGTCTGGCGCAAACGCGATCATTGCAGCCGGCGCGCACGTCGCAACGCAATGCCTTCACTTGCACGCGTCATCGGAGCGGCAGACGTGGGCAATGCTGCACGAACTTGGCGTACATGTCGTGACATGTCCTTCCCCTCCACTGCTTGGAGCATTGCACGACGCCACATCGGTGTTTCATACCTAGCTTTCCGACCAGGACAAACCTGCGACGCTCCTGCATTGCCCTCCGAACGTGCGTCGATTTCAAGTTCGACGATATATCAAGGCCATGAGTGTTCCTCGATTTGTTGCTGCTTCCGATTGTTCCCACGGATCATTATCCATCGAGGCGATCAGATCACCGGCCGATCGGCCCCTTGACGAGTTGGCGATTTCCGTTCGCTCGGACCAATCCATTCGTCTTCGCTTAACCACACGCCAAGAGGAATCACCGATGTCAACCGCCGTTTTGGGGTCCCGCTTACCCAATATTGAAGGATCGATCTTCGCCGCCATGACGCGGGCAGCCAATAAACACGGAGCAGTTAACGTGTCGCAGGGGTTCCCCGACTTCCAGCCGGATTCTCGCTTGCTCGATGCACTCGCCGATGCCGTAAAAGGCAACTTCAATCAATATGGACTTCCAGAGGGATCCGAGGCGTTGCGGCAGTCGGTCTCCCAGATGTTGGGCTCGCTTTATGGTGTCGATACTGATTTGGAATCCGAAATTACAATTACGGCAGGCGCGACACAGGCAATATTTGCCGCCGTTGCCGGCTTGGTGAGATCGGGCGACGAAGTCATCTTCATGTCGCCCGCGTACGAATCCTATGTTCCTGCGATCCTGCTGGCAGGCGCGGAACCGGTATGCATCGAGCTCGCCGCCCCCACATTCCGGATTGACTGGAACGAGGTGCGGCGGCGCATCACGCCTCGCACGCGCATGATCATCGTCAATTCCCCGCACAATCCGAGCGGCAAGTGCTGGACACGCGAAGACGTCCGGAACCTCGCCGAGATCGCTGACCGACACAATATTTTTGTTTTAAGCGACGAGGTGTACCACAACATCGTATTTCCGCCGTTCGAACACGTCACCGCGTTGTCCGAGTCCGCGTTGCGCGAGCGCAGCGTAGTGGTCGGATCGCTCGGGAAAACCATGCACGTGACCGGATGGCGCATCGGCTATGCCGTGGGTTCACCGAAGCTCACCCGCGAGATCCGCAAGATTCTCCAATTCAACACGTATGCCGCCCCGACGCCGCTCCAGCAAGCGATGTCCGCGGTGCTGGACGATGCATGGTATCAGTCGCTGCCTCAGTTTTTTTGCCGCAAGCGCGATCGCCTGCTGGCCGCGCTGGAACATTCTCGATTTTCATTCGAGCCGACCGAGGGCGGGTATTTCCAGATGCTGGATTACTCGGATATCTCATCGCTGCCGGACTCGGAATTCGCCCACGAACTCGTGGTTCGTCATGGGTTGGCCGTGCTGCCGATTTCGGGTTTCGGTCCGCAGTACGCGCATGCGAAATTGATCCGCGTGTGTTTCGCGAAATCGGAAGAAACACTTGATGCGGCAGCTTCGATCCTCCAGCAAGTTTGAGCGAACGCGCACCATGAAATTTACCTGCCAAAATGCGGCCCGCATCCCCGTCACCGTCCCGCCCACCGATCTGGTCATAGCAGGATGGACCGGCCGCGATCCCGAGAACGTTCGTCGGCACATCGACGAATTGGAAGCAATCGGCATCGCCGGGCCGACAGCTACACCGACCTTCTACCGCGTGGCACCGTCACTGCTCACGACGGAAAGTCGAATTGATGTCGTTGGGCCAAATTCAACCGGCGAGGCCGAGTACTGCATCTTTTCCGCAAACGGGCGCGAGTACATCACGGTCGGGAGCGATCACACCGACCGTGAACTCGAACGATTCGACGTCACCCTTTCGAAGCAAGTTTGCGCCAAACCGGTTTCGACTCAATGCTGGCCTATGGACGAGGTCGACGCGCATTGGGACCAACTGATCCTGCAAAGCCATGCGACTCAGGCAGGGAGTGCCCGCCTATATCAGCGCGCGACACTCGACGCGTTGCTGCCGCCTCGCGAGTTGTTGGCGAGGATGCGAAGCCCGCTCCAGGAGGGTGGTTTTCTCTTCGGCGGAACGATCTCGGTGATAGGTGAATTGCAAGGCGCGGAATCGTTCCGTGTCGAATTGATCGATCCGGTTTTGAACCGGGTGCTTGCCTGCGAATATCGAATCAACATCCTGACGGAGGTTTGAAATCATGCTGAAAGAACATCTCGAATTTACGACGCTCGATCTCGACCGTGGCTGGTGCGTCCCGCCCGGCTATCCCGCCGGCATCGAAGAGAAGGTCATCTGCGGGTCGTTATCCTCAGAACACGGCACGGGCTGCCGAACCCGCCTGCTTCGATTCGCGCCGGGCGTCTATACAACAGCGCCGTTCGTCCACGAATACTGGGAGGAAGTCTATCTCCTTGAAGGGGACCTGACGGTCGGCAACGACGAATTTGGGAACGGCGGCACGTCGTTCGGTCGGCACACCTACGCATGTCGCCCGCCTGGCGCCTTTCACGGTCCGTTCAAGTCCGAAAACGGTTGCATGCTGCTCGAAATCCATTATTACGCACACGATCGCGCGATCACTTCATAACACCCTACCTATCCGTGTGTTTGCCATGCAAAGAAACTTGGACCTTGCAACCGGCGGTGACGGCCGAAGTCGAAGCGGAAACCAGGATCACTGGCGGATCGTTTGCGCGTGGATCACCATGTACGTGGTCGGTGCCGACCTGTTCGTCATCTCGCCGCTTCTCCCGCTGATAACGACCGAGCTTCACACAAGTACCAGTCGCGCAGGATGGCTTGTGAGTTCATTTTCCATCGCCTACGCGCTCACTTCGCCGTTTATCGGCAAACTGAGCGATAAGCATGGGCGCCGCGTTTCAATATGCTGTGGGCTAGTCGTATTCGCCGTCGCCAACCTCGCTACGGCCTGCGCGACGAACTTCGCGATGTCCGTATCGAGCCGGATCCTGGCAGGTATCGCAGTCTCTGCGATCACGCCGTCCATTTATGCGGCAATGGGCGACCAGGCGCCGGAAGGACGCCGTGCTCATTGGCTTTCGATCGCGGTGTCAGGCTTGCTGACGGCCCTCTGGACCAGCGCCCCCTTGGGGGCCCTCCTCGCTCACGCGATGCCCTGGCGGCTCGTATTCGTTCTGCTCTCCGCCTCGGCACTCTTGCTGGCCTGGCCCAATTTGATCCTCTGGCCAGCTCCGTTGCCTCACCCATTGGCAACGCCCACACGTCGACTGCCATTACGCGTGGCGCTATCCGCAGTGTCACCAATGATTGCGTGGGGCGCCGCACTCTACGGATTCTATACATATCTCGGCGTGGGACTGGACGAGAACCCGGACATTTCAGCATCGCTTACCTCGCTCTGTTTCGTCGGATGGGGCGTCGGCGCGATTCTCGGCAATCACGTGGGCGGATGGGCCGCCGACAGAATAGGACCCAATCGCACAGCAACCTGGAGCCTCATCGGCATGATGCTCTGCATGGGGGCGCTCGGGTTCGGCTTGCATCACGATCAAGGCGCTTGGCTCGTCATTGGACTGTTTGGCCTCGCAGTACTTTCATATCCGTTTCAGCCGGCCCAGCAAAGCCGTTTGGCCCATTCGACGGCGCTCCACAAGTCTTCGCTATTAGCCTGGAACAGCAGCGCGCTCTACGCCGGCATGACGATCGGTTCCGTCGTTTATGGATATGCGATCAAACAGTGGCTGTTCCCAGCCCTTCCGTACGTCGGCATGGTCATCGCCGGCATCGCCATCCTTTTGTCACTGTTATCCCAGCATGCCTGCAAGTCATGATCATTTCATTACGGAACTGAACGAGAAGGTGCTGACGTGGTATCGGGATCGCGGTATCAAGCGTTTCGAAAATCCTCAAGGCGTGCTGCATGCCGGCATTGCGCTCGCGTGCAACCACATCAGGAAAGTCATGCTGTTGACGGGTTTTTCAGTCGACATGGATTCCGATACCGGGCTCCCGTTGCCGGAAACCGATGGGCCTCCGGGCACGGCCGCCCTTGCGCGCGCATTACAGCAGGTCGGCAAAGCCGTGACCATCGTGACGGACAAGGCTAACGAAGCCCCCACACGTGCAGCGCTCTCGGCATTGGATGAAGGTGCAGCCCAACATACTCGATTTGTCACCTTCGACGAGAAACAAGGACCGAATGCCGAAAGGTTCGCTCGTCTCTTGCTCGACCAGCATCACCCCGACGCAGTGGTGTCGATCGAGTTGCCAGGGCGCAATCACATGTTGGACGGCACGCGACGCAACATGCGCGGCAAGGTAGTCGACGACTTCAATGGAGCGGTGGACGAACTGTTGATTCAGGCAAATCGAATCGATGTCCTTACAATTGGTATCGGGGATGGCGGCAACGAGGCCGGCATGGGCGCATTGCTCGGCATTCCGCTTGCCATGGATGGTTCCAAAATGGCGTCGGCTGTTCCCGCCAGGCACGCGGTCACCGCATGGAATTCCAACCTTGGAGCAGAAGCGCTCGCAGCAATCATTCTTCAGCTGCACGGTAAGCTCGATGCATTGCATACGCCCGAGGATCAAACAGCGATGATCAAGGCGGCAATGAATGCAGGCGCCGTCGATGGAGTGACCCGAGGCAACGGAATCGACGAGGCATTCGCGAATGGCGTGTCAGGTGTCGACGGCCATTCATGCTTCATCCACAACAGAATGCTCCGACTTCTGCGCTTCATCGTGCAAACCAGATTGTCCGTGGACTATACGCTGGCGCACGGGAGTAACGACACGCATCTCGAAACGGCGGTTGGCTTGCCTTTCCGTTGACTGCGATCAACCGCACGCGGCGTTCACCAGCAAGCGATAAGTCAGCCTGTCCGGCAATGAAAGGAGCGCTCGCTTTATGAGACTGCTTCGTCAAGGTCGGCCGGGTTCTCCTCCCCAGCGTTCCTTACGACCTCAATTGTGTTTAAGACACGATTTCTCAAGTGCATCCTGTTCATTCCCCTGACCGGCGCCGTCGTGCTTGGCGCGTCGTGGGCCGGGGTATCCATGCGTCTTGCAGCCGAGCGCACCGAGGTTCTTGCGAGCAGTCGGGAAAAGACGGCCGTCCTGGTGAATGCGCTGGTGCAACATGCCGGCACGGCAATTCACGATGCCGATGTGATCGCACTGCTTGTCAAGCATGAATTCGAACTCAATGAGAAAATCGTCAACCTCGCCGCCCTGCAGTCCGACGGGTTCTTTTCCAGAGCGAACGCCGCACAGGTGTCGATCGTCGACGCGAACGGCCGGATCTTGCAGAGCACGATGCCATACGCCGGCGGCATGTTCATCACCGATCGCCATCACTTCGCCGTCCACCGGAAACCCGATGTCCAAGGGCTGTACATCAGCCCACCGGTGCTAGGTCGGGTGTCGGGAGCGTGGACCATCCAGATGACACGCCGGCTGGAGTCGCCTGACGGTCGCTTTGCTGGAATTGTCGTCGTTTCGGAGGAACGGAAATACTTGTTGCAACGGTACGCGAACGTCGCGTCGCTGGGCCCGAACGGTCTCGCATCGATTTTCCTGGATGATGGGACGGCGCTGTCGGGAATACCCGCGCCGCCATCGACGCCTGACGACCGGTGTCGCGCAACTTACGAAGACGATGCGTCGATTTCAGCGTGCCGGAGAATCCCCGGATATCCGCTCTATGCCAAGGTCACACTCAGCAAGCTCGATGAACTCGCGCAATACACCCGGATGAAGCGGGTGTATATCGTGAATGCGGCCATTCTATCGGCATTTTTTTCGTTATTCGTGACCACGATCGCACTCTTGGTCTATCGCCTGTCCAACAGCCGGCAGCGACTCAAGGTACTGTCGGAAACCGATGCGCTCACCGGGCTCCTGAACCGGCACGGCGTGCTCGCCAGCCTCGAGCATCAACTGGAGACGGCGGTTCGGCCGTTCCATGTGGCCGTCATGTACCTCGATCTCTGCGACATGAAACGGGTGAACGACGCGCTTGGCCACGAAGCGGGTGACCAGGTACTCAAGAAAATCGCGCTGAGATTGAATCAAGCGTTGCCGAGCGTCGTCATCGGCAGGTTCGGCGGCGATGAGTTCATCGTGATGTTCGCGGCGCCGGGCGCGGCCAGTATCGACGCCCTCATACGCGAGACGCTCGCAAGGATCGCCAGCGTCTTCGACATGCCGGTCACGCTGCGCGGCAACGTGCTGGCCGTGAGCGCAAGCATCGGCGTCTCGGTCCGGGAAGCCGATTCTGCCAGTGCGTCGCTTTTGATTCGCGAAGCGGATGAGTCGATGTACTCCGCCAAACAAGAAGCATTATTTACCGGAAAGACGACATGGCGGTTCTACTCCGACGCCATGCGCCGGTCAAGCCAGCAGGCGCTTGAATCGGATCAGCATCTCCGGTTGGCTATCAAGGAGAATCAACTTCAACTCGGCTTTACGCCGATTCGGGAGTTTGGCGGCAAGGCCGTCGTCGGCTTCCGTATCGTCGTCGCCGTCGAGAGCCGGTTGGGCCGGCTCGCACCGGTTCTGGCTTTACACACGGTCAACCAGCAGAACGGACTCCTTGGCCCAACCACGGAATTCGCGTTCTGCGAGTCGTGCGACACGCTCTCGCGCTGGCAAGACCAGGGAATTCAATGTCCGCTCCTTATCTATGGGCTCACCAATGAACAATTCCTGTCGATCGATTGCGCGTCGATGTTGCATCGCGCCGGCCGGCAATACCCGAAAGTCCTCCATCGGCTCGTTCTCGAAATACCGGAAGCCGCGCTCGACGAACATTCCGCTCTCGCGATCGAGCGTATAGAAGCGCTCTCGCGAACCGGCGCCCAATTAATCATTGCGGGCTTTTCAGGTCGATTCTCGTCGTACACGTGGCTCGAGAATTCCCCGTTCAACGGCGTCGTCATCGAACCCCGCGTTTGGCCTGCTGATATATTGCGTATAACGATCGATGAGCTTGGTCGACGGAACAAGTTCATCCTGCTGGAATCGGCAGTACCGATCGCCGATATCGTCAGTCTCTGGTCCGCATACGTCGATTCCGAAGCATTCATGCGCGCAACGCAGGCAACAGAGTTGTCAATATCCGAGGCCCGCATTGGGAGCGATGAGTCGAGACCATGACAATCATGGAGAAGACGCTATATGAGGCTGAGGTAATCGTCGGCAAGGAACGGATTTCACTTCGGTTGATCTCGTTCAATGTGGCCACGGTACTCGAACGCAAACTCGTCCATGCGGACGGCACTTCGTTTGTCCACTCGTTGCTCCTCGACACCGAGGCAGTACTCTTCGACTACCAGACCGCCGATCCGTACTTCATGCAGCTGGAGCGACATTACAGTTTCGTGCGAGAAAAGATTCGCCAAGTGGCGATCAGATAACGAGTCGGACATGATAATCAGAGACCAACGAGGGCGTGATGCAGAGACAACTGGACGACGCGTTGATGCTGATTACCGACCTTTCCGGGTGCAACTCCGATCCGGAGACTTTATCTCGGCTAAAGAAAGTATTCTCGATTCTCGGCATCCCATCATTCCTGTTCGTCACCTTTCAACTCGATGACGAAGCCAGAGCTTCCGACTACCGCTTTCTGGTCGGCTGCAATCCGGAATGGATCCAGATTTACCAACATCGTCATTGGTACAGCAACGATCCGTATCTGCAGTATGGGAGAACGCACACCTCGCCCGCGCCCGGCAGCAAGATTGCCATTGCGAGCGCCGGACAGCGCGAAATGATCGAGACGGCGCGCCGCTACGGTCTACGGAGCACGCTGACTTTACCGGCACATGCACGGAGCACCGCGTTGATCGGCGTATTGCTCGCATCGACCGATGTGGACGCCGAAGCCGGTGGAGAAGAACTGCTGATGCGTTGGCGATCGCTGCTTCGTGCCACAGCGCTCGAATTGCTCGACGGGCGGATTTCCATCAACCGCCGTGCGGCCGCGGCGAAGTATGCCCTTGATGAACGAGAGGTGAGCGCGCTGCGACTGGTGCTTGCCGCCGAGCCCGCCCAAGAGGTTGCCCGGACTATCGGTCTGTCCGTTGCAACGGTCTACGCCATGTACAGCCGCATCAATGAGAAGTTTGGCGTACCGCGAATCAACGAGGCGGCGCGAAGAGCGGAGCGCTATGGTCTCCTGTGACGACCGGGTGGCATCAATCAACGTCTCGGAACCAACGAACCAAGGGCCGTTCCCGTCGGACGCGTGGCGGCGGCGGTACGGCGCGGACAAGCGGCTTGCCCGCCTGTTCCCGCAGGACGCTGAAGGCGTGAACCCGTCGTCGACCGCCTGCTCGAGCTGCCGGGCCTCGACCATGAAAAGGGGATCGACGCGCAGCCGTCGGCGGACAACGACATCTTTCCGATATGGGAGCGCTTGCCGCGCAACGACGGTCAGCCGGATGCGGCGGAGCGGACCGATCAGGTATCCGCACCGGATCGAACACGCCGTGCGCGCGACGCCGATCAGGCAATCTGACCGACGGCCCGCTTCACGAGCTCGCCGTCGCCATACTCCTGGAGCACCTTCGCGATGACGACCCGGTAGCCGTCGAGCCAGCGCGCCTGCTTCGACTTCGCTTCGAGGTGCGCCGGATTCCGGATCAGTTGCTGCAGCGCCTCCTCCGACTCCCAGTAGTAGACGTTCTGGATCAGCCCCGTGCCGGGCATCTCCCAGCTCTCTTCCCCCAGATAGCCGGGAATCGCCCGCGCCATGTCGGCGATCTGCCGATCGAGGCGATGGAATTCGTCGTCGAACTGCCCGGCACGGAAAATGAAGGTAGACGAGTACACGGGGCTTGCTCGGGAGACGGTTGAAAGAACCGCGAGTGTACGACATCCGCGGTCGTCCCGATCCTGACGCGTCGCCCGTCGGCCGCGCCCGCCGAGACTACCGCTCAGGCCGCCCCCTGCAACGCGGGCATCACGATCTCCTGGACGATTCGCCCGCCGGCCGGCGTGCTCCAGTCGCCGGTCAGCTCCGCGATCACCTGGTTGGTGCTCGTCAGCGTGACGCCGCCCCGCTCCATCCGGCGCAGCGCCATGTCGTCGCCCGTCGCGCTCGGCGAGCCGCCGGCATCCGCCACGACCTGCACGTCGTAGCCGCGCCAGACGAGGGTCAGCGCCGGAAACACCGTGCACACATCGTTGGTCACGCCCGCGATGACGATCCTGCGGCGGCCGGTCGCCTCGACGGCCGCGGCGAAGTGCGGGTCGTCCATCGCGTTGATGATGCCGGCGCGCCTGACGCGCGCGGCGAACGCGGCCGGCAGGATGGTCTCGAGCTCGGGCAGCAGCGGCCCTTGCGCGAGCGACTCCATGCTGGACGTCAGCACGACGGGCAGCCCGAGGATCGCCGCCGTTTTCGCGAGCATCAGCGCGTTGCGCTTCATCTCGTCGAACGGTATCGACTTCACCCAGCTCATCGTGCCGACCTGATGGTCGATCAGCAGCAGCGCGGCATCGTCCGCGGTAAATCGTTCGAATGACATGAGGGTTCTCCAGTCGATGCGTGGCCGCTCATGCAGGCCTCACGCAGCCTCGTCCGCCACATCCAGCGCCGGGTAATCGATGTAGCCCTTCGCGTCCGGCGGCGCGAAGAACGTCGTGCGGTCCGGCTCGTTGAGCGACGCGCGCCGGCGGAACCGTTCGGGCAGGTCCGGGTTCGCGAGGAACGCGCTGCCGAACACGGTGGCGTCGGCGCGGTGCGCCGTCAGCGCCGCCTCGGCGCTGTCGCGATTCAGCCCGCCGCCCATCAGGTATGCGCCGTCGAAGCGCGGACGCAGCAGCGCGTGATAGTCGACGCCGGCGCCGAACAGCGAGACGTGCAGATAGGCCAGGCCGAGGCCGCGCAGCTGGTCGACCAGATACGCATAGGTTTCCTGAGGATTCGCGTCGGTGATGCTGTTGTAGTTCATCTCCGGCGAGATCTTGATGCCGACGCGGTCGGCGCCGGCTTCGTCCACCATCGCGGCGAGCGCCTCCAGCACGAAGCGTGCGCGGCCTTCGACCGAACCGCCGTACGCGTCCTCGCGCCGGTTGCTGCCGGACGACAGGAACTGCTCGGGCAGGTAGCCGGACGCCGCATGCAGCTCGACGCCGTCGAACCCGGCATCGAGCGCGAGGCGCGTGGCCCGGCGGTATTCGTCGACGACGCCCGCGATCTCGTCGACGCTCAGCGCGCGCGGCGTCACGAAATCGACCTGCCCGACGGGCGTCCATGCCTGGCCGTCGGGGCGGATCGCCGACGGCGCGACGGGCAGCACGCCCTCCGGCAGCAGCGACGGATGCGAAATGCGGCCGCAGTGCATCAGCTGCATGAAGATCCGCCCGCCGCGCGCGTGCACCGCGTCGGTCACGCGCTTCCACGCCGCGACCTGCGCATCGGTGTCGATGCCCGGCGTGTGCACGTAGCCCTTGCCCATCGCGGACGGAAACACGCCCTCGGTCACGATCAGGCCGGCGCTTGCGCGCTGCGCGTAATAGGTGGCGGTGATGTCGGCGGGCACGCCGTCGGCGGTGGCCCGCGAGCGGGTCATCGGCGCCATTACGACGCGGTTGGGCAACACATAGCGTCCGACGCGGACGGGATCGAAAAAGCGGCTCATGGTGACCTCCGGTTGACTGTGACGCGCGCCGGACGGCGGCGCGACGAACGATGGAGGCAGTCTGAACCAAACCACTGATGGGATAAATCCGTCAGAATGGAATTGATTGATCCATTCATGGAGCACCGAACATGGAACTGCTGAACGACATGGCGCTGTTCGTCGACGTCGTGAACGCGATGAGCTTCCGCCGGGCGGCGGAACTCACGGGCGTGCCGAACTCGACCGTGTCCCGGCGCATCAGCGCGCTCGAAAAGGCGATCGGCTTGCGGCTGCTGCATCGCACGACCCGCAGGATCGAGCTGACCGAAGCCGGGCAGCTCTACTACGAACGGTGCCGGCGGATCGTCGAGGAAGCGCGGCTCGCGCACGAGCAGCTCGGCGAGATGCTGGCGCAGCCCACGGGCGTGCTGCGCGCGTCGCTGCCGGTGGATTTCGCGATGGTGTTCCTCGCGCCGCTCGTCGTCGAATTCGCGCGCCGCTACCCCGGCATCCGCTTCGAGTTCGACCTCACGCCGCGCCGGGTCGATCTCGTCGCCGAGCCGTTCGACATCGCGATCCGGATGGGCGAGCAGCCGGATTCGACGCTGATCGCGCGGCTGCTCGCGCGCATCCCGGCCCGCCTCTATGCGTCGCCGCGCTATCTCGAACAGGCGGGCGAACCGGCGCATCCCGCCGAGCTCGCGCGGCACGCGTGCGTCGGCTTTCCGAAGCCGGGCGTCTGGACGTTGAGCCGCGGGACGGAATCCGTCGATGTCGCGATCGGCGGGCGCTTCGCGGTCAACAGCATCGGCATGTTCCGGCGGCTGGCGGAGCTGGACCAGGGCGTGATCCTCGTGGCCGAGGAACTGGTGACCGAGGAGCTGGCAAGCGGTCGCCTGCGCCCCGTGCTGCCGGACTGGCAAGGCACGCCGGTGCCGGTGTACGCGCTCACCGCGACGCGCCTGCTGCCGGCCAAGACGCAGCGCTTCATCGAGTTTCTTCAGGAACAGTTCGGCAACCGGAAAACCAAAGCCGACACGTCACGCGCCTGAGCCGAGTGTCGACCGGGCCGCGCGCAGCGCCCCGGTTACCCGTGCGCGCCGTCGACGGACGAACTCTTCGCCAGCACACGCGGGATCTCGTCGACGAGCGCATCGATCGCCACCCGCACCTTCGACGGCACCTGCCGCGCGTTCGGCCGCACCGCGAACACTTCCGCGCTCCCCACGCTGTCGCTGTCCATCACGAGCGCGAGGCGGCCGTCGCGCAGATACGGCGCCATCAGCCAGCACGGCAGCCACGCGAGCCCCGCGCCGGCCGCGGCGGCGTCCGCGATCGCCTGCAGGTCGTCGAAGCGCAGGCGGGCGCTCACGCGATGCTCGCGCGCGTCGCCGTCCGCGCCGACGATCCGCCACGGCGCAACCTGCCCGCCGCGCGCGTACGCGATGCCGACGTGCGACGCGAGATCCGCAAAACCCGATGGACGGCCGTGTTGCGCCAGATAGGCAGGCGACGCGCAGATGCCCATCTGCTGCATGCCGAGCGGGCGGCAAACCAGCGAGGTCGTGTCGACGAGCGGGCCGACGCGCACCGCGACGTCGAAGCCGTCGTCGACGAGGTCCGTGATGCGATCGCTGAACGACATCTCGACTTCGAGCCGCGGATGACGCTCGACCAGCCGCCGCATGACCGGCGCGACGCACTGCCGGCCGAACAGCACCGGCGCGCTGATACGCAGGCGCCCGGACGGCTCGCGGCGGCCCGCGTCGAGCGCGGCCTCCGTCTCGCCGAGCTCGGCCAGCACGCGGCGGCATTGCTCGTAGTACACGAGCCCTTCGTCGGTCAGGCTCAGGCGGCGCGTCGTGCGCTGCAGCAGCCGCACGCCGAGCCGCCGCTCGAGCCGCGCGACGATCTTCGCGACGGCCGAGCGCGTCACGCCGATCCGCAGCGCCGCCGCCGCGAAGCTGCCCGCTTCCACGACGTCGACGAACTCGGCAATGCCGCCCAGGCGATCTTCCATGCTCTTTTTCTCCTTATCGATTCGTTGCCGTGCTGGCGACAGTCAGTAGCCGAACTCTCTCCAATGCATCCTTGCGGGCAACATTATCATGACCCCGTCAACCACGAACAGGAGTCGACATGCAGGCATGGCAAGTGAAACCCGGCACCGGCATCGCCGGATTGCAGCGCATCGACGCACCGCGCCGTCCGGCGGGCCCGAATGACGTCGTCGTGAAGATCCATTCGGCGTCGCTGAACTTTCGCGACCTGATGTTCGCGCGCGGCGACTACCTCGGCATCGGCGACGCGCCGCTGATCCCGGTGGCCGACGGCGCGGGCGAGGTCGTCGAAACCGGCCGCGACGTCACGCGCTTCAAGCCCGGCGATCGCGTGATCAACACGTACTTCCCGAAGTGGGTCGACGGGCCGCCCACGCCGTCGAAGGTCACGGGATCGCCCGGCGCGCAGTTCGACGGCGTGCTCGCCGAGTATTTCGTCTCGGACGAAAACGCGCTGGTCGCGATCCCCGCGCATCTCGACTACGACGAAGCGTCGACGCTGTCGTGCGCGGGCATCACCGCGTGGAATGCACTGTTCGCCGACGGCGCCGCGGCGCCCGGCTCGACCGTCGTGCTGCTCGGCACGGGCGGCGTGTCGATCGTCGCGCTGCAGCTCGCGCAGGCGGCCGGACTGCGCACGATCATCACGTCGTCGAGCGACGCGAAGCTCGAACGCGCGCGCCAGCTCGGCGCCGATGCGACGATCAACTATCGCGCGACGCCCGAATGGCAGGACGAAGTGCTGCGGCTCACCGGCGGCGCGGGCGCGGACATCGTGGTCGAGGTCGGCGGGCGGGACACGCTGCCGCGCTCGATCGCCGCGACGAAACTGGGCGGCGTCGTGTCGTTGATCGGCGGGCTCAGCAGCTTCGCGGGGCCGGAGCTCAGCCTGCTGTCGCTGATCGGCGGCATCCGGCGGCTGCAGGGCATCATGGTCGGCAGCCGCGCGACGCTCGATGCGGTGGCCGGGCTCGTCGACGCGCGCGGCATCAAGCCGGTCGTCGATCGCGTGTTCGGCTTCGACGAAACGCCGGACGCGTATGCGTACCTGAAGTCTGGGCAGCACTTCGGGAAGGTCGTGATCCGGGTCGCCGGGTAACGCGCAGCGCCGGGCCTCGCGCGGCTCGGCGCCGACTCGTTCGCTCAGAACCTGTGGCGGATTCCCGCATGCACCATCAGTTGCCTCGACGTCGACGACAGATCGGCCGCGCCCGCAATACCGGCCTGGTCGAGCGACGAACCGGTCGCGTCGCCCGCGACCTTCTGGTACGCGCCCATCACGTACACGTCCGTGCGCTTCGACAGGTTGTAGTCGGCCATCAGCCCGACCGAATGGATCTTCGGCTTCACGCTGCCCGTCGTCGCGTCGTAGCGAACCGTCGTGTACACATATTGCGCGCCGACGAAGAACGCGGGCGTGAACTGGTACTTGCCGTTCACTTCGAAGTTCTGGTACTTGATCGATGCCACCATCCCGCCGGCGAGCGGTCCCGTCACCGGCTGAATCGTCTCGTCGCCGGACAGGTAGCCGAGGTTCGCCGTCGGCCGGCTCACGTTGCTGTTCGTGTACGCGAACCCGACCGTCGCGGAGCCCGCCGTGTAGCTGACGCCCGCGCCGAAGATCCGCAGCCGCGACGACACGAAGTTCGCGTCGGCCCCGACCGATCCCGCACCCGCGATCGCGCCGCCCGGCGTCGCGCCGGGCCCGTCCGCGTTCAGGAACGCCGCGCCGACGAGCAGCCCGCCCTGCTCGTACTGCGCGCCGACGCTCCATTGCCGGTTGTTCGCGAAGCCCGCGTCGTTGCTGAAACCGTACGCGCCGCCGAACGAGAACCCGGCAAAATCCGGGCTCGCGTACTTGAGCGCGTTGTTCACGCGGAACGTGTTGCCCGTATTGTCGTTGTCGAGCGGATGCGAGAACGGATACACGCCCCAGCTGCCGTTCGCGGTCGTCGGCGCGAGGTAGTCGACGACGGAATCGTATTGCCGGCCGAGCGTCAACGTGCCGAAGCGCGTGCTGCCGAGCCCGACGTACGCCTGCCGGCCGAACATGCGGCCGCCCTGCGCAAGCGTGCCGTTGTTGACGTTGAAGCCGTTCTCGATCTGGAACAGCGCGCTGTAGCCGCCGCCGAGATCCTCGCTGCCCTTCAGGCCCCAGCGGCTGCCCTGCGCGAATCCGCTCGCCATCTGCCACACGCTGTGGCCGCCGGCGTTGTTCGTATAGTCGATGCCGACATCGACGAGGCCGTACAGCGTGACGCTGCTCTGCGCGAACGCGGGCGCCGCGCACAGCGCCGGCACGATGACGTAAAGCGATCTCCAATTCATTTGCCATCCTGATTGATTTTGTGCCGCGCCGGCTGTTTTCGGCGCGTCGGTCGCGCGGCTTACTTCGCGCCGTAGATATCGAAGTCGAAGTACTTCCGGTTGATGCGCGCGTACGTGCCGTTCGCGAGAATCGCCGCGAGCGCATGGTTGAACGCGTCGCGCAGCTCGACGTCCTGCTTGCGCAACCCGAGCCCGTCGCCCTGGCCGAAGTACTTCGGGTCGTCGATCGGCGCGCCCGCGAACATGAAGTCCTTGCCTTGTGGCTTCTTCAGGAACCCGTCGCTCGCGGCGATCGACGCCTGGAACGCCGCGTCGAGCCGGCCCGTCACGAGATCGGCGTACACCTGGTCCTGGTTCGGGTACGACACGATCTGCACGCCGGCCGCCTGCCAGTTCGCGATCGCATAGTCGGCCTGGGCCGAGCCCTGCTCGACGCCGATGCGCTTGCCCTTCAGCGATCCGGCGCTCGGCAGCAGCGGCGAACCCTTGTGCACGACGAGACGCGCGGGCGCGTTCGAGATGCGGTTCGTGAACGCGATCTGCTGCATCCGCTTCGGCGTGATCGTCATCGACGACGCGATCACGTCGAACTTGCGCGCGAGCAGGCCGGGAATCATCCCGTCGAAGCTCGACTCCACCCACACGCAGCGGGCGCGCAACTCGGCGCACAGCGCGTTCGTGATGTCGATGCCGAAGCCCGCCAGCGTGCCGTCGGGCAGCTTGTATTCGAGCGGCGGGTAAGTCGGATCGACCGCGAGACGAATCTCCCTGCCTGCCCAGTCGCCGCCTGCGTGCGCCGCTCCCGCCGCGAGCGCTATCGCGGCTGCCGCCATCCACTTCTTCATTGCCTGTCTCCTTGTGTGTACTTGATGTATGAATCGAAATCGTCGTGCCATGTCAGCCGAGAAACCGCTCCGCGAGCGCAACCCAGTAGCTCGCGCCGGTCGCGAGAATCGCGTCGTTGAAGTCGTAGCCGGGGTTGTGCAGCGCGCATCCGGCCGTGCCGTCGCCGTTGCCGTTGCCGATCGACAGGTAGCTGCCCGGGCACGCGTTCAGCATGAACGCGAAATCCTCGCTCGCGGCGATCGGCTGCAGTTGCTCGATCACTGCGCCGTCGCCGCCCCAGTCGCGCGCGACCTGCCGCGCGAAGGCCGTTTCGTCCGCGTGATTGACGAGCACCGGGTAGCCGAGGCGGTAGTCGATCTCGGCCGTCGCGCCGTAGCTTGCCGCCTGGCCGTGCACGGTCTCGCGGATGCGTCGTTCGAGCAGCGCGCGCACGTCGGGCGACAGCGCGCGCACGCTGAGTTCGAGATCCGCGTGCGGCGGAATCACGTTCGACGCCGTGCCCGCGTGAATCGAGCCGGCCGTGATGATCGCAAGCGCCTGCGGGTTCACGTTGCGCGACACGATCGTCTGCAGCGCCATCACGATCGATGCGCAGACGACCACCGGGTCCACGGTTGCGTGCGGCGCCGCGCCGTGCCCGCCACGCCCGGTCACGCGCACGCGCACCTCGTCGGCCGACGCCATGAACGGGCCGTCGCAGAAGCCAAGCTTGCCCGCCGGCAAGCCCGGCACGTTGTGCATCGCGAACACCGCGTCGCACGGAAAGCGCGCGAACAGGCCGTCTTCGATCATCCGCTGCGCGCCGCCGAGCCCTTCCTCGGCCGGCTGGAAAATCAGGTTCAGCGTGCCGCGGAACCGTTCGCGTTCCGCCAGGCAGCGCGCGGCCGCGAGCAGCATCGCCGTGTGGCCGTCGTGGCCGCACGCGTGCATCACGCCGTCGATCCGGCTCGCGTACGGCAGCCCGGTCGTCTCGCGGATCGGCAGCGCGTCCATGTCCGCGCGCAGGCCGAGCCGGCGGCCCGCGCCGCGCGTCAGCGTGCCGACCACGCCGGTGCCGCCGAGGCCGCGCGTCACCCGATAACCCCACGTTGTCAGGCAGTCAGCGACGAGCCCGCTCGTCGCGCGCTCCTCGAAGCCGAGCTCCGGATGCGCATGCAGCCGGCGCCGCAGCGCGATCATTTCCGCTTCGATTGCCGCCATCTCGGGCGGAATGCGTGTCGAATCCAATTTTCCCGCTCCCCGGTTCCGTATCGCCGCCGATCGCCGGATGGCTGATCGTTGGCCGGATCGTATGCAGCGAAAATGCCGGCGAACAGCCCCGGTTTCGTTATGATGACAACCTCTCGTTGTCGGAGTCGTGATCATGAAGCTGCATCAGCTGCAGGCGCTCGTCGCGAGCGCGGAGGCCGGAAGCATTCGCGGCGCGGCGCGCGTGCTGGGCCTGTCGCAGGCCGCCGTCACGCGGGCGCTGCGCGAACTGGAGGCAAGCGAACGCCTGCCGCTGCTCGTGCGCGCGCCGGAAGGGATCGGCTTCACCGAATACGGCAAGGCGCTGCTCACGCACGCGAAGCTCGTGCTCAAGCAGCTCGAACATGCGCAAAGCGATCTCGCCCGGATGCGCGGCCGCGTCGAAGGGCGGTTGAGCGTCGGCGTCACGCCGTGGCTCACGCTGACGTTTCTCGCCGAGACGGTGCTGCTGTTTCGCGAGCGGATGCCCGACGTGCGCCTGGAACTGTATGAAGGATTGATGGCCGTCGCGCAGCCGCTGCTGCGCGACGGCAGCATGGATTTCGCGCTCGGGCAGGTGCAGCCGGGCGTGGCCGCGCAGGAATTCGCGTGCGAGCCGGTGCTGACCTACGAGACGTCGGTGATGGTGCGCGCCGGCCACCCACGCGAGCGCGTCCGCTCGATCCACGACCTGCTCGACCAGGACTGGGTGCTGAATTTCGCGCCGGACGGACAGGCCGCGCTCGTCGATTACCTGTTCACGCGCCACGGCGCACAGATCGACGAGCGGCGCATCGTCCGCGCGCAATCGGTCGCGATGCTGCAGACGATGCTCGAACAGGCGGACATGTGCACGTGGTGCCCGACGATCCTGAGCGTCGTGCCGCCGTTCGGCGAGCGGATGCGCGCGCTGTCGCTGAAGGAACGCTTCGAGCCGCGCGAGCTCGGCATCGTCACGCGCCGCAGCAGCACGCAGAGCGACGCGGCGCGCTGCTTCATCGACTGCCTGCTGCAGGTGATCCGGCGTCACGCGCGCTCCGCGCGCAAGGAAGACCTCGCGCTGTTCCGCACGCTGACGCTGCTGATCTGACGCGGCGCGCTTCCATCCGAGCTTTCATCTGCATGTCCATCCGCGCCTGCCGGCTCGCCGCCGCGCGCCGCCCGCCCCAATTCACGCCCGCGCAAATGCATTTCGCAATCCGTTATTGGATCGCGCCGGCACGCGTTCCTATACTCGTCAGCACTCTCCGATGAAGAGTGCCAACCACATTCGACAGGACGCACTGATGAGCCTACGCCCCTTGCACGATCGAGTCATCGTGAAGCGACTCGACCAGGAAACCACCACCGCTTCCGGCATCGTGATTCCCGACAGCGCCGCGGAGAAGCCCGACCAGGGCGAAGTGATCGCGGTCGGCCCCGGCCGCCGGGACAACGACGGCCAGCGCATCGTGCCCGACCTGAAGGTCGGCGAGCGCGTGCTGTTCGGCAAGTACGCGGGCCAGACGGTCAAGGTGGACGGCAGCGAACTCCTCGTGCTGCGCGAGGAAGACATCGTCGCCGTCGTCAATCAATAAAGGAGCGCAATCATGGCAGCGAAGGAAATCATTTTCAGCGACGTCGCGCGCGCGAAACTGACCGAAGGCGTCAACATCCTCGCGAACGCGGTGAAGGTCACGCTTGGGCCCAAAGGCCGCAACGTCGTGCTCGAGCGCAGCTTCGGCGCGCCGGTCGTCACGAAGGACGGCGTGTCCGTCGCGAAGGAAATCGAGCTCGCCGACAAGCTGCAGAACATCGGCGCGCAGCTCGTGAAGGAAGTCGCGTCGCGTACCAGCGACGCGGCCGGCGACGGCACGACGACCGCCACCGTGCTCGCGCAGGCGATCGTGCGCGAAGGCCAGAAGTACGTCGCGGCCGGGCTCAATCCGCTCGACCTGAAGCGCGGCATCGACAAGGCCGTCGCGGCCGCCGTCGAAGAACTGAAGAAGATCAGCAAGCCGACCACGACGAGCAAGGAAATCGCGCAGGTCGCGACGATCTCGGCGAACGGCGAGGAATCGATCGGCCAGCGCATCGCCGAGGCGATCGACCGCGTCGGCAAGGAAGGCGTGATCACCGTCGAGGACGGCAAGTCGCTCGCCGACGAGCTCGACGTCGTCGAAGGGCTGCAGTTCGATCGCGGCTACCTGTCGCCGTATTTCATCAACAACCCGGACAAGCAGATCGCCGAGATCGAGAGTCCGTACATCCTGCTGCACGACAAGAAGATCTCGAACATCCGCGAGCTGCTGCCGGTGCTCGAACAGGTCGCGAAGTCCGGCCGGCCGCTCTTGATCATCGCCGAGGACGTCGAAGGCGAAGCGCTCGCGACGCTGGTCGTGAACAACATCCGCGGCATCCTGAAGACCGTCGCGGTCAAGGCGCCGGGCTTCGGCGACCGCCGCAAGGCGCTGCTCGAGGACATCGCGATCCTGACCGGCGGCCAGGTGATCGCCGAGGAAACCGGCCTCACGCTCGAGAAGGCGACGCTCGCGGAACTCGGGCAGGCGAAGCGCATCGAGGTCGGCAAGGAGAACACGACGGTGATCGACGGCGCCGGCGATGCGGCGAGCATCCAGGCGCGCGTGAAGCAGATCCGCGTGCAGATCGACGAGGCGACGTCGGACTACGACCGCGAGAAGCTGCAGGAACGCGTGGCGAAGCTGGCCGGCGGCGTCGCGGTCATCAAGGTCGGCGGCGCGACCGAGATCGAGGTGAAGGAGAAGAAGGACCGCGTCGACGACGCGCTGCATGCGACGCGCGCGGCTGTCGAGGAAGGCATCGTGCCGGGCGGCGGCGTCGCGCTGATCCGCGTGAAGCAGGCGATCCGCGAGCTGACCGGCGCGAACGCCGACCAGCACGCCGGCATCAAGATCGTGCTGCGCGCGCTCGAGGAGCCGCTGCGCCAGATCGTCACGAACGCGGGCGAGGAAGCGAGCGTCGTGGTCGCGAAGGTGGCGGAAGGATCGGGCAACTTCGGCTACAACGCGCAGACGGGCGAATACGGCGATCTCGTCGAATCGGGCGTGCTCGATCCGACCAAGGTCACGCGTACTGCGCTGCAGAATGCGGCGTCGGTCGCGGGGTTGTTGCTGACGACGGATGCGACCGTGCATGAGGTGCCGAAGGAAGCGGGGCCGGGGGTGGGAGCGCCGGAAGCAAGTGCGGGTGGCCCGGGCTTTGGATTCTGATCGAGAGGAGCCGCGTGCCGGTGTACCGGCGCGATTGATTCCGCAAAGCAACGAACAACGCGTAGCGACTCATGTCGCTACGCGTTGTTTTTTGGTCGCGCGCTGCGTCGCCTCGGCATAGGCCCCAGCAGGCCATTTCAATCGAGCCCGATCGTGACGGATCGCTTTACCGGTGGCACCCCGGCTGGGCGCGAATGGTGTCCCGTCCCATCGCGCAGCTTTGTGCGAGAACATGCTTGTCGGGCGCCGATCGCCAGCGGGCACGCGCCTGCTCCAATTCCTTGGGCAAGGCCTCGCGCAGTAGCTTGCCGGCCTCCGGGTGGCCAACGCGCTCGTAGCCGGCAGCCTGGGCTTCGGTGCACTCGCGCTGGGCTTGTTCGGCCTCGATACATTCTTTTGGCAGATCAGTGTCCTTGACCGCCGTTTGGTCGCCGACCTCTCGGGTGGCAACTTCCTGAGTGGCAACCTCTTCTTTTTTTGTGCAGGCGCCCAGCAGTGCCGCCAGGGCCAGCGACAGGCATACGGCTCGCAAGCGATTGGAATACATCGGTTCTCCTTGGTTGAGTGTCGGGTTTGAAGCCAGTTCAGGTTCGCGGTGACCTTCCCTCTGTTATTCGCATTCCATAGGCCCCGGATTATGCGGCCGTCCCTTTCGTCTGCCGAGCCTTGAGCCAGTCTTGCATGAACCGGATCGGCGATACGAAGCCGAGCGACGAATGATGACGACTGCGGTTATAAAACGCCAAACATAATAACGAATATCGAAAGGCGATTTCACATCCGGCAATTCCACACTCTTGTCACATTTCACGTCTTGCACGGATGGATTTGAGTTTCCAGTATCACCGCCGTTAACGTCCTCTAGACGGCGCCCCTGTAACGCTCGCGAGTTTCGCGCGCGTCAACATCGATTTCGAACAGATCGATCAAGGCGACCGCAACAATTTCAGCAACTTCGTGCAGGTGCTGGGCCGAGCGCTGCATGCGCAAGGGCTCAAGCTCATCGTCAGCCTACCCGCGTTCTCGACGGCCGACGAGACGGACTCGGCCAACTACGGCTATGACTTGCGCGCGCTCGGCGCCGGTGCGGATTACCTGCAGATCATGACCTACGACGAGACGATCCCGGCCTGGAACCCGGGTCCGGTCGCAGGCTCCGACTGGATTGAAAACGACCTCGACTATGCCGTCTCGCTGGTGTCAGCGGACAAGATCCTGAGCGGCCTGCCGTCGTACGGCTACGACTGGCGTGCGCCCCATTCCGGTACGCAGCGCTCTTGGGCCGATACCGATGCACTCGTCAAGCAGTATGGCGTGACGCCAAGCTACGTCGGCTCGAACGATTCGGTGACGTTTCGCTATGCAGCCGACGACGGCAGCGGCACGCACACGGTGTGGACCGAAAACGCGCGCAGCGTGCAGCTGAAGGCGAGCCTCGTCAATGCATACGGTCTGGCCGGGACGTCGATGTATGCGCTGGGATGGAGAATGCCTGCTTCTGGCAGGCATTGAAGGCAGGCCTTGCCCAGCAATAACGCTGCCCCCGTTGCTTGATCCGCGAACGCGACCCGACAACGGGTAACGGTCGCGCGGTCAAGCGAGCCGGCGGCACGCGGCCGTTCCGCCGCTTCAATGCTGCACCCCCCACCGCCGCACAGTCAGCCGTTCGAGCGTATCGAACACCAGATGCTCGACCAACAGCCCGATCACGATCACCGCCGCGAGCCCCGCGAACACGCGATCCGTATACAGCTCGTTGCGGTTCTGGAAGATGTACCAGCCGAGCCCACCCTGCCCGGCGCTCGCGCCGAACACGAGTTCGGCGGCGATCAGCGTGCGCCACGCGAACGCCCAGCCGACGCGCAGGCCCGCGAGGATCGACGGCAGCGCCGCAGGCACGAGGATCAGCGCGACCTGGCGCAGCCCCGTCAGCCCGTAGTTGCGGCCGGCCATCCGCAGCGTCGCGGGCACGCCGAGAAAGCCCGTGTACATGTTCAGCGCGAGCGGCCACAGCACCGCGTGCACGAGCACGAACAGCAGGCTGCCGGTGCCGAGGCCGAACCACAGCAACGCGATCGGCAGCAGCGCGATCGACGGCAGCGGGTTGAACATCGACGTCAGCATCGACAGCAGGTCGCGGCCGATACGCGTCGACACCGCGACCGACGTCAGCGCGAACGCGAGCGCGACGCCGAGCGCATAGCCGCGCAGCAGCACCGACAGCGAGATGCCCGTCTTCACGAGCAGTTCGCCCGACGCGATGCCCTGCGCGAACGCGACGCACGTCGCGCCGAAGGTCGGCACGAGCAGGTCGTTGGCGACGAGCCGCGCGGTGATTTCCCATGCGCCGATCAGCACCAGCGCGATCAGCGCGCGACGAAACCAGCCGGCATCCAGCACGCGACGCATGAGCGTCACGGGAACCGCGCGTTCGACGTCGAGCGGCGCCTGCAACGGCAATTCGTATTCCGCGCGCACCGGCGGCAGCGGCGGCAAGGTCGGATGCAGCGTGCTCATCGTTCGGTATCCTGCACGTGTTCCGCATCCGTCTCGAACAGCAGCCGGTGAATGCGCGCGACGCTGTCGCGGAAATCGGCGCGGCCGACGCTGTCCTGCGAATACGCGTGACTGTTGAGTTCCGCACGCACACGGCCCGGGTGCGGCGACAGCAGCAGAATCCGGTTGCCGACGACGAGCGCCTCCTCGATCGAATGCGTGACGAACAGCAGCGTGAACCGCACGTCGTCCCACAGCCGCAGCAGCTCCTCCTGCATCTTGCGGCGCGTCAGCGCGTCGAGCGCGGCGAACGGTTCGTCCATCAGCAGCACGCGCGGCTGCATCGCGAGCGCGCGGGCAATCGCGACGCGCTGCTTCATGCCGCCGGACAGCGTGTGCGGATACGCGTCGGCGAACGCGGCCAGGCCGACCTTGTCGAGATAGTGCAGCGCGCGCTCGCGTGCTTCCGCGCGCGGCAGCTTCTTCGCGACGCGCAGCGGAAACGCGACGTTCTCGGCGACCGTCTTCCACGGCGGCAGCTGATCGAATTCCTGAAACACGACGACGCGGTCGGCGCCGGGCCCGCGCACCGGCTCGCCGCCGAGCGCGATCGTGCCGGACGCCGGCTCGATGAAACCCGCGATCGCCTTCAGCAGCGTCGACTTGCCGCAACCCGACGGCCCGAGCAGCACGAAGCGGTCGCCGCCGTACACGTCGAAGCTCACCTGATGCGTCGCGCGGACGATGCGCGCGTGGCTGCGGTATTCGAGACTGACGCGGTCGATCGCGAGCAGGCGCTCGCTGTGCGCGGACGGCGCGGCGGCGTCCGGTGCGGAACGAGCGTTGGAAGGCGCTTCGGCCGCCGCCCGTGCGACGGGCGACGAACCATGACGCGCTGCCACGGGCAGCGCCCAGCTACTGGACGTGGTGACGTTCACGATGACGCATCCTGCAAGTAAAACGTCACCATACGGTCGGCCGGTGCACGCACCAACCAATCATTGCGCATATTCAAACCATCGCGGCGCATAAACGTCGATTGCGCCGCCCGAACGGCCGCCGTTCAGCTCCCGCCCGCCGTCGCGGGATCGTCGAAGAAGTAGTCGCGCCACGATTTCGGCTCGTTGCGGATCGCGCCGATCCGATACATGAACTGCGCGAGCTTGAACGTGTTCTGCGGCGCGGTCCTGAACTGCACCTGCGGATTGCGCACGATCTTCAGCAGCAGCGCGCGGTCGATCTTCGAGCCGTTCACGCGAATATAGGCGTCCGCCGCGCGCTCGGGGTCGGCCGCGATCACGCGCGCAGCCTCCGCCAGCGCCGCGACGAATGCGCGATAGGTCTTCGGATTGTCGTTGCGGAATTTCTCGGTCGCGTAGAGCACGGTCGCCGAGCTCGGGCCGCCCAGCACGTCGTACGAATTCAGCACGATGTGCGCGTTCGGATTGCCTGCCAGCTCCTGTTCCTGGAACGGCGGATTGGCGAAGTGGGCGGTGATCACGCTGCCGTTCGCAAGAATCGCGGCGGTCGCGTCGGGGTGCGGAATCGCCTGCGTGAAGCCGTCGAGCTTCGCGTATTGCTTGTCGCCCCACTGCTTCGCGACCGCATACTGCAGCACGCGCGACTGCACGGACACGCCGACGGCCGGCACCGCGATGCGGTCCTTCGCGGTGAAGTCGGCGAGCGTCTTCACGTTCGGATTGTTGCTGACGAGGTAGTACGGCAGGTTGCCGAGGGACGCGACGCCCTTCACGTTCTGCCGGCCATGCGTGCGGTCCCACACCGTCAGCAGCGGGCCGACGCCCGCGCCCGCGATGTCGACCGCGCCGGACAGCAGCGCGTCGTTCACGGCCGCGCCGCCCGACAGGCGCACCCAGTCGACCTTGATGTCGAGGCCGGCCTTGCGGCCTTCCTTCTCGATCAGTTGCTGGTCGCGCGCGACGTTCAGCATCAGGTAGACGACGCCGAACTGCTCGGCGATGCGGATCTGCCCTTCGGCGAGCGCGGGCCGCGCGGCCCCGAGGCCCGCGACGGCGAGCGCCGCGGCAAGCGTGGTGACGGCCGCACGGCGTGCGGACAGCGTCGTGCGGCCCAGCGCCGCGCGAATCGAAAACGACATCGGAACTCCGATCGGAAGGGTGAAGGCAGGAGCGGGGGCGGAAAGCGGCGCGGCGCTCAGAACGGCGCGTCGCCTTCGATCGTCGTGCGATACAGCTTGCGGCGCAGGTGGTCCGGCGTGCCGGCCGCGAGATGCATCAGCGAACGGTTGTCCCAGAACACGAGGTCGTGGTCGCGCCACGCGTGCCGGTACACATGCTCGGCGCGCACGCTGTGCGCGAACAGTTCGTCGAGCAGCGCGCGGCTTTCGTCGTCGGGCAGGCCGACGATGCGCGTCGTGAAGTGCTCGCTGACGAACAGCGCCTTGCGGCCCGTCTCCGGGTGCGTGCGCACGACCGGATGCACGACCGGCTTCACCTGCGCGATCTGCTCGGCGGACAGGTTCGGCCGCCACGGGTTGCGCGCCTGCAGTTCCGCATAGCGCGCGAGATACGTATGCTCTGCGCGCAGCCCTTCGGCCGCGCGGCGCAGGTGCGCGGGCAGGGTGTCCCACGCGAGGTGCATGTTCGCGAACAGCGTGTCGCCGCCTGCGGACGGCAGCTCCTGCGCGTGCAGCAGCGAGCCGAGGCTCGGCTTTTCCTTGTACGACAGGTCCGAGTGCCAGAAGTGGCCGGCGTCGCCGAGACCGATCGGCTGGCCGTTCTCGACGATGTTCGACACGACCAGCACTTCGGGATGCCCGGCCAGCGCGAACTGATGCAGCACGTGGATCTGCAGCGGGCCGAAGCGGCGGCTGAACGCGATGTGCTGCTCCGGCGTGATGCGCTGGTCGCGGAACACCAGCACGTGATGGTCGAGATGCGCGCGATGGATGCGGGAGAAATCAACATCGTCGAGCGGCATCGACAGGTCGAGGCCGATCACCTCCGCGCCCAGCGGCCCGTCGAACGCGCGAATCTCGAAGTGTTGCGACGTCGCGCGTGGCGACGGCTCAGCGGTGTGGGTGGCGATGATGGTCATGAAGCAGGCCCCGTCGAATGCGATGAAAACGCGAATCTACGATCGCAGCTCGCGGCCCGTCAACGAAGCATATTCGATACGTTTATCTGCTGAACTGATATGGATGACTGCTCGAGCATCCGCGACGGATGGAATCGGAAACGGCCGCGCAATGCACGCGGCCGCTCCCGTCCCGCGACGTCAACCGCGCCGGCGCGACGCCAGTTTCCTGACGACCGACACCAGCGCATCGACTTCGTCGCACGTGTTGTAGAACGCGAGCGACGGCCGCACGGTCGCCTCGAGTCCGAAGCGACGCAGGATCGGCTGTGCGCAGTGATGCCCGGAGCGCACCGCGATCCCTTCCTCGTCGAGCGCGCGGCCCACCTCTTCGGTCGCGTAGCCCTTCAGCACGAACGACAGCACGCTCGCCTTGTCGCGCGCGGTGCCGACGAGCCGCACGCCCGGCACCGGCGCGAGCGCGCTCGTCGCATACGCGAGCAGGTCGTGCTCGTAGCGCGCGATGCGCTCGATGCCGACGCGGCTCACGTAGTCGAGCGCAGCGCCCAGCCCCACCGCGTCCGCGATGTTGCCGGTGCCCGCCTCGAAGCGGTTCGGCGGCGGCTGGAACACGGTGCGCTCGAACGTGACGTCCGCGATCATGTTGCCGCCGCCTTGCCACGGCGGCATGTCGTCGAGGATCGCGCGCTTCGCGTAGACGACGCCGATGCCCGTCGGGCCGTAGATCTTGTGGCCCGAGAACACGAAGAAGTCCGCGTCGAGCGCCTGCACGTCGACCCGCAGGTGCGAGATCGACTGCGCGCCGTCGACGAGCGCCTTCGCGCCCGCGCGATGCGCGAGCGCGACGATCTCCTGCACCGGCACGACCGTGCCGAGCGCGTTCGACACCTGCGTGACGGCCACGAGCTTCGTGCGCTCGCTCAGCAGCTTGCGGTATTCGTCGAGCAACACCTGGCCCGAGTCGTCGACCGGAATCACGCGCAGCCTCGCGCCCGTCTGCGCGGCGAGCTGCTGCCACGGCACGATGTTCGCGTGATGCTCGAGATGCGACACGACGATCTCGTCACCCTCGCCGACGTTCTGCACGCCCCACGTCTTCGCGATCAGGTTGATCGCCTCGGTCGTGCCGCGCACGAACACGATCTCGTCCGGCGACGCCGCGCCGATGAAGCGCCGCACCGTGTCGCGCGCGTGCTCGTACGCGTCAGTCGCGCGCCCCGCGAGCGCATGCGCGGCGCGATGGATGTTCGAGTTCTCGTGCGCGTAGAAGTACGCGAGCCGGTCGATCACCGCCTGCGGCTTGTGCGTCGTCGCCGCGTTGTCGAGCCAGATCAGCGGCTTGCCGTTCACGCGCTCCCGCAGGATCGGGAAATCGCGGCGGATCGCGTTCACGTCGAACGGCGGCTGCGCGCCGCCCGTGAGCACATGCGGCTCGGCAGCGCGTGCATCGTCGATGAAGTAGCGCGCGGGCGCGTCGTGCGGTGCGGACTGCGCCGGTGCATGACGACTCGACGCAAGCAGCTCGCGCAGCGCATCGTCGCCGGGCAGCCCGAACGCTTCGGGCGACGCGAGGCCGTTCGACGGCACGACGATGTCGTGCGGCGTCGCCTGCCAGCCTTGCAGCGTACCGTCGGTGAAGTAATACGGCGAGGCGCTCGCCTGCGGCACGCCGAGCGCCGCGCCGCCGACGCGCGGTTCGAGCGCGGGCGCGATCGACACGACGCTGTCGGGCAGGCCGTTCTGCGCGGCGGCATGCGGCGCAAGCGCCGGCGCGCGGTTGCCGAGCGACAGCACATGCGTCGGCGCGGACGGCGCGAGGTTTGTGCCAGCGATCTTGCCTTGCGCGTCATCCTGCAGCACGAGGCCCGGCACGCCGGTGCCCGTGCCGCCCGGCCCCGCAAGCGGCGAGCCGGCCGGCGCCGGGTTGCTCACCGACGCGAGGATCGGCGCCGCCGCCGGCAGCGCCGACGGCACGCCGCCCACCGCGCCGCTGCCCGTCGACAGTGCCGGCGCGGCCGCCTGCCCCGGCGGCGTCGCGAAGAACTCGGACGCGAGCCGCGCGAGCGTCGCCGGGTCGGGCAGGCCGGCCGGCAGCGGCGCGTGCGGCAGGCTGCTGCCCGGCAGTCCTGAATTAACGGTAGGTGTCGGGGTAGTCATGGTACTTGCCGATTTCGACGTCTTCGAGGACAGCCAGCGCGTCCGGCGAATGGACCGCAAGCGAGCAATACAGCGAGATCAGGTACGACGCGATCGCCTGGTTGTTGATCCCCATGAAGCGCACCGACAGCCCGGGCCCCTGCTCGCCCGCGATGCCCGGCTGGTAGAGGCCGACCACGCCCTGCCGCTTGTCGCCAACGCGCAAGAGCAGGATCTTGGTCTTGCCGTCCGCGACCGGCACCTTGTCCGACGGAATCAGCGGAATGCCGCGCCATGTGAGGAACTGCGAGCCGAACAGGCTGACCGTCGGCGGCGGCACGCCGCGCCGCGTGCATTCGCGGCCGAACGCCGCGATCGCGAGCGGATGCGTGAGGAAGAACGCGGGCTCCTTCCACACCTTGGTCAGCAGCTCGTCGAGATCGTCCGGCGTCGGCGCGCCCGTCAGCGGGAACACGCGCTGCTCGTCGGCGACGTTCGCGAGCAGGCCGTAGTCGGGGTTGTTGATCAGTTGGCTTTCCTGCAGTTCCTTGATCGTTTCGATCGTCAGGCGAAGTTGTTCCTTGATCTGGTCGTGCGGGCTGCTGTAGAGATCGGAGATCCGCGTATGCACGTCGAGCACCGTGCTCACCGCGTTCAGGAAATACTCGCGCGGCTGCTCCTCGTAAGGCACGAACGTGCGCGGCAGCGCGCCCTCGTCTTCGCGTGCCGTGCACGCGGCCCGCACCGCCTCGGGATTCTTCACCTGATTCAGGCGATAGATGCCGGCCTCGACGGGCACCCATTGCAACAGGTGAGTGAGCCATCGCGGCGTGATCGTGGAAAGCTGGGGAACGGTCTTGGTGGCATTGGCAAGTTGCCGTGCTGCGTTATCGCCGAGCGCTGTCTGGCCGCTCACTATCGTCGACATAGGTGACTCCGGGGGCTATGAAACCAAAACAGAAATGCTTGTCGCGGAAAAAAACATTATCGAGACGTCGTGCGGGCCGCTCAACATGCTATAGCCGCCAATTCAAAACGACATCGTCAGCAAAGCTCGGGATCGTTGATTCGCGACCATTTTTTTTGCTGCTCAGGCGCGGCGCGCCGCCTCCCACCGATTGACAGGACAGCGTCACGGAATCCTAATATTCAACTCCGAAACCAGAACCAAGGGGCCATGATGAGTACACCTCCGTCCATCATTCCGTGGAACGATGTCTTCGAGCGTTTCAAGAAAATTCTCGACTTCGCGAAGGACGCCACCGATCTGGCGGCCAAATCGTCGATCCTGCTGTTGATCATTCCCGGGCTTTCGCTGTGGGTCTATCTCGATCGAATCGGCTGGTATTCGCTGTTTCTCGATTCGGTTTCGTCGACGTCCGGTTTGCTGGCATTGCTGATCGGCACGCTGCTGCTGGTATCCGCGCTGCTGTTCATCCTGTGCGTTCCGTCGATCTTTTTGCTGTTCTTCATGTCGCTCAACAACGACCTGCGCGTGCTGTCCAAGAGCTCGTCTGTCGTGATTCTCCTGACCGTGCTATTCTGGATGGCGCTGGTATTCGCCGGATCGATCTGGTTCAAGAGCCTGTCGATTCCGCTCATCCTGTTCGCGACGTTCGCCTTCTGCGCCGCAGCCGCGCTCATCGGATGGCGCATCGACGGCACCTCCAGCGGCCAGGGCAAGTGGAAGACCACCGGGAAATCCATCGCGCTGTCCGCAATCGTGACCATCGCCACCATTTCGAGCAGCGCCGCCTTCCTGGCCATCGAGTCGTTCGCGGGCGACATGAGCACGGACGCCAAGGCGTATCCGGCGCTCATCGTCCTTCTGCCCCTCACCCTCGCGGGCTTCCTCCCGGGATTGATGGCGATCAGTTCGGTCGCCCGCAACAAGCCGATGACGACGGCCGTCAAGTACGTCGCAGTCGGCGTCGGCCTCGTGCTCTATGCGCTGATCATGTGGTCCTTTACGTCCTTCTCCACCGGCATCGCCACCCGAACGCTCGAAAAAACCGGGGTCTACAGCGTGGCGCCTCAGGACTTCGAACTGCTCAAGGCGGACGCCCGGGCGAGCCTCGATCACGTCGGCATTGCCGTCACGTCGTCAGGCCTGCCGATCGTCCACGCGTACGTCCGCTACGCGTTCGGCGACATTCGCCTGCTGTGCGCCGACCCATTCGTTCCCGGCGTCACCGATGCGCCGGACAACAAATTCTCGAACGACGTGGCCGAGAACAAGAAGGCCCGGGACAAGGCGCGCGAAGCCGGACGAAACTGCGTGATGCTCAAGAAGGACGACATCCGCCCGATCGGCCTGAAGCAGCCGGTCTGAGCCGTCGCGCGCACGACGCTCAAGGCGATACCGCCGCAGGCGGATCGCCTGCCGCGCCGCCGGGCGCGAGCAGCAGGCGCGCGATCGACACGTCGAACGCACGCGCGATCTTGTCGACGGTGACGAGCGACGCGATCGCCTCGCCGCGCTCGATCTCGCCGACATACGAGCGGTTCAGCCCCGCATGCTCGGCGAGCTGCTCCTGCGACCACGTGCGCGCCTCGCGCAGCTTGCGCACCGTCGCGCCGAAGCGCTGGATCAGCTCGCTCATGACGCCGCCTGCGCAACCGGCGCCGACGCGGCCAGCGCGGCCGCCGCGCGCGACGCCTGCGTCGCTTCGCTGCGCAGCACGGCCTGGGTGACGTTCGCGCCCGGCGGCACGTCCTGCGTGAGCCACACGTTGCCGCCGATCACCGCGCCGCGCCCGATCGTCACACGGCCGAGGATCGTCGCGCCCGCGTAGATCACGACGTCGTCCTCAACGATCGGATGGCGTGCGAGGCCCTTCTCCAGATGGCCGGCGGCATCGCGCGGGAAGCGCTTGGCGCCGAGCGTGACCGCCTGGTAGACGCGCACGCGCTCGCCGATGATCGCCGTCTCGCCGATCACGACGCCCGTGCCGTGGTCGATGAAGAAGCCGCCGCCGATGCGCGCGCCGGGATGGATGTCGATGCCGGTCTCCGCGTGCGCCTGCTCGGCGATGATGCGCGCGAGCAGCGGCAACCCGAGCCGGTACAGTTCGTGCGCGAGCCGGTGATGAATCATCGCGAGCACGCCCGGGTAGCACAGCAGCACCTCGTCGACACTGCCGGCCGCCGGATCGCCGTGAAACGCCGCGAGCACGTCGCTGTCGAGCAGGCGGCGGATCTCCGGTAGCCGCGCGGCGAACGCCTGCACGGCCGCCGACGCCGGATCGTCGACCGGCGCATGAGCGTTGCGCTGGCGCGCCGCGTAGCGCAGCTCCAGCGTCACTTGTGCGAGCAACGCGTTCAGCGCCGCGTCGAGCGCATGGGCCACGTAGAAGTTCTCGCTTTCCTGGCGCAGGTCGGGCGGGCCGAGCCGCATCGGGAACAGCACGCCTTTCAGCGCGCCGACGATCTGCGCGAGCGCCTCGCGCGCTGGCAGGTCGCGCCCGCCGGGCTCGAGCGAGCGCCGCTGTTTCTCGCGCCACGCGCGGCGCACGTCCTGCAGCGATCGGACGATGTCGTCGATTTCGAATGCGGCCACTGTTGCTTCTCCCCGTTCCCCGCCCGCCTATGCATCAGTCCTGCGCCCACGGCAGGCCGCGAAAGCGCCAGCCGTTCTGGCCGCCGCGGCGCTGCTTCGCGTCCAGGTCGCCCTCGAATCCTTCGAGGACGTTGAACACCTGCGTGAAACCCGCTTTCGCCGCCGCTTCCGCGGCCTGCGCCGAACGGTTACCGCTGCGGCACAGCAGCAGGACCCGCGCGTCCTTGCCGGTCTTCGCTTCCAGCTCGCGCACGAAGCGCGGGTTGCGCGTCAGGCTCGTGCCCGTCGCCCAAGGCACGTGCAGCGAGTCCGGCACGTGGCCGACGAATTTGCGTTCCTCCGCGGTGCGCACGTCGACCAGCAACGCGTCGCCGGCCTTGAACAAGGCCCACGCGACTTCCGGGGCCACGCCGCCCGCGTAGGGCGTGCCGGCCGCCGTGGCCGCCGCGCGGGCGTCTTCGAGCGCCTGTTGCGCAGCGGTTCGTTCTTCCAATGCAAACGTCATGACGCTTCCTTGTCGATTCGTTCGATCCGATAAACCGGGAAAGGCGGCCGGTGCAGCTTGCCTGCTGTCTATAGCCGTCAGTGCCACTATGCGAGCGCGGCACGCGAAGCAGAACCAATAAAAACTCATTTCCAAATCAGGGCCGCGCGAAATGCAAACGCGAACGCCCGCTATCGTGCGGGCGGCCAGGTCGGGTTCGGCGAGGGAAGTGATGGAGCACGCCGGCGCTGCGATGCCGAGGTGTCGATGCGGGATTCAGATGGAGGATCGTCGATACGCAGTGCGTCGCAAAACGAGGTCGATGGGCCGCCGCGCCCCGCGCGCGGCGGCGCCGCGTTCGCTCAGTGCGCGTCCTGACGCACGCGCTGCGCGGCCGCGATGATCGCGTCGGCCACGGCCTTCGGCTGGCTCAGCATCGCGACATGGCTGCCGTTCACGCGCGTCACCGTCGCGCCGATGCGCTTCGCCATCGTTTCCTGCAGCGTCGGGTCGATCATCCGGTCCTGCGTCGCGACGACGTAGGACGACGGCTTCGCGTGCCACGCGGCCTGCGCGACCTTCTCGTCGATGCAGCCGCCGAACCACGGCCCCTGCGTCGCCGCCACGATGCGCTGCTGCACCGGCGGCAGATCGGGCGCGAAGTCCTGCGCGATAGCCTGGTCCGACAGCCGTGCGAAGCCGGCCGCGTCCTTGCGCAGCTCGCCCGCCCACGCCGGCGGCGGCAGGCCCTGCGTGACGTCCGCGATCGATTGGCCATTGTCGGGCGCGAACGCCGCGACGTAGACGAGCGACTTCACCTTGTCGTCGTTGCCGGCTTCGCTGATCACGACGCCGGCCCACGAATGGCCGACCAGCACGACCGGCCCCTGCTGCAGGTCGATCACGCGTTTGGCCGCGGCCGCGTCGTCGGCGAGCGAGCTCAGCGGGTTCTGCACGGACACGACGTGCAGGCCGCGCGCCTCGAGCAGCGGAATCACCCGGTTCCAGCTCGAACCGTCGGCGAACGCGCCGTGTACCAGGACGACATTGGTGCCCTTCAGGTCGGCCTGCGGCGCGGCATGGGCCGCCGCTGTGCCGAACAGTCCGCCGAGCACCGCGGCGGATACCAGAACCCGTTTCATCGAACGAATCATCGTCATGCTCCTTTCTGTCGTGTTGTTCACGTGAAGTCCTGCGATTGCCGCCGCGCTGTCGGGATGTGGCGAAGGCGGCGGCACGGCAACGGATCAGGAATGCGCGTAGAGGTCATCGGACGGGATTGCGTCGTGGTGCACGGCGCGCGCCTGCGTCATGTCGCGATGCCGGACCGGCGACGGCGTTTCGGCCACGTTGTCGCCGGCCGACTTCGACGGGCCGTTCTGGTCGGACTGTGCGACCCGCAGCGTGGCGGCGGCAACGTCGTCCGGGTAGTGCGGTTCGCTGCGGGCCGGGTTGTAGCCGGCCTGCTCCAGTCGAACCAGTTCGGCGCGCACGTCGGCGCGCGTGAGGCCGTGTCCGGCATCCGCGAAGGACAGCGCGGGGACGATGGCCAGTGCGGCAGCGGCAAGGATTCGGGCGGTGTTCATGAGCGTTCTCCTGAAAGGAAGTGGGCAGATCGATCATTCGGTATCCGATGCAAGGTTGCATCTCGAACGTTTTCTGCATGTCGACAGTAGAACCCGCCAACGTATCCGGCATGTTTCCGGAACAGCGGCCGGGTGCATGCCAGTTTTTCCAGGACGGCTGTAGATACAGTGCGATACAAAATCGTGCGCTGCGCCGAGACGGCAAAAGAGCGTTCATCGCGGCCTTCCGGGGAACGCGGGGCAGACCGTCGGCGTTCGGCCATCAGGCGACACTTTGGCGCAGTTGCCGAATGGCTCAATTCGAGGTTTTTCCGTAAAATACGCCTTTGCCTGGGTTTCAGCCAACTGGTTCGCTATGCATCGAATTGGATTCTTCGTCTGCCATGGGCACGATGTTCTTGATCTCGGCGGACCACTTTCGGCCTTTAATCAAGTGGCGACAGCCGCTGGCCATACCCCCTATGATCTTCATGTCATCTCGCAGCCTGGGGGCCCGGTTCTCGGCAATTCGGGCCTTCCGATCGAGACAAGGCCGATCGGGAGGCGCACGTTTGACACCGTCGTTTTCGTGGGCGGTGATATCGATCCGATGCAGGCATCGGAGAACATCGCCGCTGCCAGGAAATTGAGCGCCAAAGCCTTGCGGGTGGCAAGCGTGTGTACAGGGGCATTCTTGCTTGCGGAAACCGGCTTGCTGGACGGCCGGAGAGCCACGACGCACTGGCAATACGCGGCTCGATTGCAGTCGCGCTTCCCGCTCACCAAGGTCGAGGGCGATAGTATCTATATAGCGGACGGCCGCATTTGGACGTCGGCGGGCATCGCCTCCGGAATAGATCTGGCGCTCGCCATGATCGAAAGAGACATGGGGCCGGAAATTGCGCGCGCTGTCTCCAGGCTTCTAGTCGTTCCGTATCGTCGACCGGGAGGCCAGTCCCAATTCTCTGCGATGTCGCAAATGGAGCCGGAATCGGATCGTATCCGCATCGCGCTGAATTTTGCCAGAGAACATTTGGCTGAAGCGCTACCTGTCGAACGACTCGCCGATGCGGCGAGATTAAGTCTGCGACAGTTTGGACGAGCCTTTCGTCGAGAAACCGGTGAGACGCCTGCCAAGGCGGTCGAGCGTTTGCGCGTTGAAGCTGCGCGGCTGCGCCTGCAGGATGGTAGCGAACCCATCGAACAGATTGCGCTGGCCGTGGGATTCACGGATCCGGAGCGGATGCGGCGGGCATTTGTCAAATTGCACGGACACCCGCCGCAATCGATCCGGCGCCAGAGCAGATTGAGCGGTAAGGGCTGATCGATAGACGGCCCATCAGCTCACCCTGGGCCGGCCGACTTACTGGTGTTTCGGCACGTGATTATCGACTTCTCATCGGACGCTCAACGGCCGTCGGATTTTAGGGGAGCGTAATCATTCCACATGTCTCGATGCAACTTCCAGGCACCGTCCTGCTTCAGGAAGATGAGGATCTGCTTGCCGCGGTATTTGAGCTTTCCACCGTGGTCGCGGATTTCCGCATCCGAAACCTCCGTCACGCTCTGATCATTACCGTAGAACTCGTAATTGCTGAACGATACGGTACCAGGCGCTGATCCGGCATATCCCTTGGCGAAGTACTCGACGATCGCGCTGCTCCCCGTCACTTTGTCACCGCCGGGCGGCAAGAGTGTGCCATCGTTGGTATAGAGGCGGCCTATCGCCTCGTAGTCCCCTCGCCCAAAGGCTTCTGCCCATCGCGCGTTCTCGGCCTTGATGGCCGCAGCGGGCGGATGTTGCAGACCGCCGGCAGTTGCCGGCGCCGCAAAGGCAAAAAAGGAGACGCAGGCTGCGAGAGCCGCAGTACAAAAACGAATCTGTTGCATCTTATGACTTCCGATCGTGGCTTGAATTGAAGAGGGCTGCACCCGTGTGCAGGTGGAGCAGGCTATGTCGGTGCGGCCTTCGTCATGGCCCGCACGTGGCCTCGCCAACATTGCCTGCAAGCTTTTCAGCGAACGCCAGGGATTCGTGCGAGACCTCTGGATGCGCCGGGCAATTCTTTGTCGACCATCGCGATTACCTCCGGACGCGCATCTCGAGGATGACCGGAATGTAATGGCGGAGCGGGATCATATTCGATCGCGAGTTGTGTGAATTCCGCGGCCTGTCGGCCGCGTAGCTTCGTCGCAACGCGAAGTGCGAAGTCGATGCCCGCTGTCACGCCACCGCCGCTCATGAACCGGCCGTGGTCGTCTTCCACGAAGCGATCCGGAACGGGGATGGCGCCATATTCAGACAGCTTGTTGACGAACGCCCAATGACAGGCACTTCGCTTACCTTTGAGAACGCCCGTTGCGGCGAGCACGAGCGATCCGTTGCAAACCGACGTAATGTGTTTGGCGCTTTCAGCCAGACGCCGAATCTGAGCTTGATACTCCGGGCGCATCGGCACCGACAAATCAGACCCGCCGGGAACCAGGATCAGGTCAGTTTTCTCGATATCGGCCAACCGTTCGGTCTTGCCATAGACGACCCCGAATTCAAGCGTCACGTTGCCCCCATTGAGACTCGCGTAGCGAACGTTCGTATTCGGTAGCCGGTGAAAAATCTCGCTGGGGCCAGCGAAATCAAGAAGCGTACCGCCATCGTAATTCACGATCAGAATATTGAGGGGATCACTCGGAGCGAGCTCCCCCTTGTTGTCTGCCTGCGCAAAAACAGGGGTGGCGTGACCAAGCAAGGCTCCGCCCCCCATGACGGCGCCGAGCGTGGCGACGCTTCCAAACTTGAGGACATCGCGGCGGGAATGACCTGCTTTGGTGAGTTTCTCGCTAGAGGCGTTTTTTTTTCTATGGTCGGTCAAGTTAATCTCTCCTTGCACTTGGCCCCCCTCTGCAAGCACAACCAGGTTGGCCGGATTGAAAAAACACCACGACGAAAAGCGTGGCGGACATGAGATCAAGAGGTGGATGAGCCGGGATGACGTGTCGGGCTCTGGAATCGGGAATCGCAGGCTTAAAGCTGCGAGGCACCGCCATCGACGATCAGTTCGGTGCCGACGACGTAGGACGATTCGTCGCTAGCGAGATAGAGTGCCGCGTAGGCAACGTCCTCGGCCTTGCCCATGTAGCCCACCGGAATAGCTTCGGCGAACTCGGCCTTACGGTCGCGAACCCATTCGTCGGGCATGCCCCACTTGCTGATCAGAGGCGTGTTCATCGCGCCGGGGGCGATCGCGTTAAAGCGGATTTTCCGGCCGAGAAATTCGTAGGACCAGCTACGGGCCAGCGATCGCACGGCGGCCTTCGCCGCCGCAGTCAACGAGATGCCATGCTTGCCGGTCTGCGCGACGAACGATGTATTGAGAATGACTGAGGCGCCCTCCCGCAAGTCCGGCAGCACCGCCTGAAGCGTGATCACCACGCCCTTGACGTTGATGTCCATGATCTCGTCATAGAGTTGGTCGTCGATGTCGTTGAGTGCGGACGGGAAAGCCCAGCCGGCGTTGGCGAACACGACATCCAAGCCGCCGAACTTCTCTTTTACCTGCGCGGCAATCGCTCGCATGTCCTTGATCGAACGTACGTCGCCCTTGAGAACGACCGCATTCTCGCCAAGCTCGGCCTTCACACGCTCAAATACGGCATCATCGCGACCCGTGACCGCCACTCGGGCGCCCTCTGCGATGAACAGCCTGGCGGTTGCAAGACCGATGCCGCTGGTACCACCCGTGATCAAAACCGACTTGTTCTTGAGCCTCATCTTCGATTCCTTTCCAAGTTGTGATTGATCAGGCCGAAAGCTCAAAACGCAATCGCGTTTGTGCGCTGTTCCCTGCTTGATCTTCCACGCGAAGTATGGAACTTGAAGCGAATGGCGCAAAGGTCGTATATCCCTCAAAAAACGCCAACCAATCCGAACGGGTGACTAACGCACCTCGGCGTTCAGTGGCTGCATCGCACGTCGGTACAGTTCCCGTGCAGCCTCACTAACGAGAGAAACGCATGGAGCAGGCTCACGCGGCGATCGAGCGCGCGGGGATCGCGATGCAGATGTTCGAGGTCGCCCTGGTGTCGAACCACGAAGGCTTCAAGATGATCATCGGCCCCGCATATCTTCAGGCGATGGGCGGGATGATCGAAGAGGGGCGGTACGACAACGCGACGGCGAAGGCGCCAGACTTCGATACACCAGCTGAGCGATTTCATCAATTCGTTGCATCGACGGGTTGAATCCGCCGTCGGCCAGCGACGCCCACGGAAATCCACGAAGATGGCATGAACGTGCCGCAAGCGGCACGCCCTTCGTTCGCACATCGCGTCACGGCGTCACGGCGCGAGCCGCGTGAACACGTAATCGCGGTCCTTCACCCGCGCCTGATGACACGCGAAGCAGGTCTGATGCTGACCGATATCCGCCGGCACGCCGTTGATGAAGCGCCCGAAGCCCCAGCCGCCGGTCGCCGCGTAGCGGCGCGAGTCCTTCACCATCACCTGCACGGTCGTCGCCTGCCCCGGCACCGTCGCCGGCGGGAATGCCTCCGACTGCTTGCGCTTGTACGCCAGCTTGACGAGGATCGTGCCGTCCGGAAACGGCAGCGTCGCCTGCTCGAGCGCGCGGATCGCGACCGGATTGCCGAGCACCACGCGCAATTCGTCGAGCGGCGCGGCTTCCTCGGCCGGCGCGACCATTTCCCATTTCCGGTAGCCGGGTGGAATCGTCACGCCGTAGATCGGCGACGCGGCCGGCTTCTGCTGCTCCGCGAACGCGGCCGGGCCGCTCGCCGACAGAGCGCCGAGCAGCAACGCGCCCGCGACGACCACGCGGCCCGCCACGCGCCGCCGGATGTCCGTTCCCGCCCGCATCACAGATGCTCCACTTGCAGGATCGCATCGGCGAACGCCTGCGGCGCCTCCTGCGGCAGGTTGTGGCCGATGCCGCCGCTGATCGTCCGATGCTGGTATTTGCCGGTGAACTTCTTCGCGTACGCGGCCGGCTCCGGATGCGGCGCGCCGTTCGCGTCGCCCTCCATCGTGATCGTCGGCACCGTGATCGCGGGCCCGGCCGCGAGACGGCGCTCGATGTCGTCGTATTGCGCGTCGCCCTTCGCGAGCCCGAGACGCCAGCGGTAGTTGTGGATCACGACGGCCACATGATCCGGATTCCGGAACGATTCTGCCGAGCGCGCATAGGTCGCGTCGTCGAACTGCCATTTCGGCGACGCGAGCTGCCAGATCAGCTTGTTGAACGCGTCGCGGTTCTCCGTGTAGCCGAGCGCGCCGCGCTCGGTCGAGAAATAGAACTGATACCACCACTGGAATTCGGCCTGCGGCGGCAGCGGCTTGCGGTTCGCCTCCTGGCTGCCGATCAGGTAGCCGCTCACCGACACCAGCGCCTTCACGCGCTGCGGCCACAGCGCCGCGATGATGTCGGCCGTGCGCGCGCCCCAGTCGTAGCCGCCGAACACGGCCTGGTCGATCTTCAGCGCGTCCATCAGCGCGACGATGTCGACGGCCGTCACCGCCTGCTGGCCGTTGCGCGGCGTGTCGGCCGAGCGGAACGTCGTCGAGCCGTAGCCGCGCAGGTACGGGACGATCACGCGATAGCTGGCCGCCGCGAGCAGCGGCGCGACTTCGGCGTAGCTGTGGATGTCGTAGGGCCAGCCGTGCAGCAGGAACACGACGGGGCCGTGCTTCGGCCCCACGTCCGCATACCCGACGTTGAGCACGCCCGCGTCGATCTGGTGGATCGCGCCGAACGACGCGCCGCCGGCTGCGCGCTTCGTCGTCGACGCAGCGGTCGGCGTTTCCGCGCGGGCGAGGTTGCCGAATCCCAGATCCGCCAGGCTCAGGCCGGCCAGCGTCGTGCCCAGGATCAGGCGGCGTCGGGTGTTCACGGTGTCAGGCATGACTCGTTCTCCATTGTGGGTCGCTGAGGAAAGTGCCCGCTGCGACGGCGCGGGCGCACTGGAAACTTCGTTCGCGAAACCGGCGCCGATGAGCCGGCGCCGTCTCGCGAATCGCTTCACCGACGTTATATCCGAACGGGTCGAATGCTTTGTATCTCAACGTATCCGGGTTCGGTTACGACACAAGGCGATGCAAAAATCCCTGCGAAACGGCGCGCTTCAAGGGGCGCGCCGCCCTTCCGGACGCGGCTACGCGCGGCGCAGCGGCCGAAACCCCGCGCGCACTTCCTGCGCAAACAGCTCGGGCTCCTCCCATGCCGCGAAATGCCCGCCCTTGCCGACTTCATTGAAATAAATCAGGTTGTGATAGCAGCGCTCGGCCCAGCTGCGCGGTGCCTGGTAGATCTCGCCGGGAAACACCGTGATGGCCGCCGGCAGCGCGATGTCCACCGCGTTGAAGTTGTTCGAATGATCTTCCCAGTAGATCTGCGCCGCGGACGTCGCCGTGTTCGTCAGCCAGTAGAGCGAGATGTCGTCGAGAATCTCGTCGCGTGGAATCGAGCGCTCGGGAACACCGTCGCTGTACGTCCATTGCGAGATCTTGTCGACCATCCATGCCGCCTGCCCCGAGGGCGAATCAGCCAGCGCATACCCGACCGTCTGCGGGCGCGTCACCATCATTGCCGAGTAGCCGCAGTTGTCGCGGTAGAACGTCGCGAGCTTCTCGTAGGCGGCCTGTTCCTTCAGCGACAGCCCGGCCGGCGCGGGGGCGTCGGTCGCGAGCAGCGTCGCGATGTCGGGCGGCACCGTGGCCGGCATGTTCACGTGAATCCCGGCGAGCCCCTTCACGCGCTGCATCGCCATCCGGTGCGAAATCACCGACCCGCAATCGCCGCCCTGCGACACGAAGCGCGTGTAGCCGAGGCGCGCCATCAGTTCGCCCCACGCGCGCGCGATGTGGTCCGAACCCCACCCCGTCTTCGTCGGCCGGCCCGAGAAGCCGAAGCCCGGCAGCGACGGCACGACGACGTGAAACGCATCGTCGGCGCTCGCGCAGTGCGCGGTCGGATCGGTCAGCGGGCCGATCGCCTTCAGCAGCTCGAAGATCGAGCCGGGCCAGCCATGCGTCATGATCAGCGGCATCGCGTTCTCGTGCCGCGACCGGACGTGGATGAAGTGGATGTCGAGGCCGTCGATTTCCGTGATGAACATCGGAAAACCGTTCAGGCGCGCTTCACCCTTGCGCCAGTCGTAGCCGGCGCCCCAGTACCGGACGAGCTGCTGCATGCGCGCGAGCCGCACGCCCTGCGATTCGTCGGCCACCGTCTCGCGGCCCGGCCAGCGCGTCGCGGCAATGCGGCGGCGCAGGTCGGCGAGCGCTTCGTCGGGAATGTGCGCGGTGAACGGGCGAATGCCGCCGCCGCTCGTCGCGGCGTGAAGTGCAGTGGGAAGCATCGCGGACACGCCCGCGGCCACGGAACTGGCCAGCAGGTGGCGCCGCATCGGCGAAAACCGTGTTGAAGACATGGATTGCATCCTCCTTTCCGAAATTGGACATGCCGCGCAATCGAGACGGCGGCGCAGGCAATTGGAAAGGTCTGATGTATCCGGGATTTGTCTGATTTGTACGGCTTTGTAGCAGGCAGCCCGGCGCAACCACCGTCAGGTTTGGGGCGTTGCCTTTCGACACAGCGCAGCCGCGTCGATGTTGGCATATCAGAAACGTATGCAACCGATGCCAACTATATATTTATCGCCTAAGTCGTCTCCCCCTAGGATATCGACATCGACTCGCTGATATTTTCATAAGGACACCGATATCAATGCTCGACTTTCCGCCGGCATTTTTTTTGGCAGTTGAGCCCACCGCCGGGCTGGCGACGCTGAATCCACGCTCGCCCACTTTTCTATTCTTTCAGGATAACGACATGAAATCGCTCATTTGTTTCTCGCTGGCTGCTGCCGCGCTTGCCGTCGCCACCGCAAGCTTCGCGCAAACGACCTCGGCGCCGTTGACCCGTGCCGAGGTCATGGCTGACCTGGTGCGCGTCGAGCAGGCGGGCTACCAGCCCGCGGCAGGCGACGATCCGCACTATCCCGACGACATCCAGGCGGCCGAAGCGAGGGTCGCGGCGCAGGCCACCGCGCAGCAACGTGATGCGGTTCAGGCCCGTCGCTGACGGGAAGCGCGGGCGAGCCGCGCCGGGATATCCGAGTCGGCACGCAGCGTGCGCCGCGACCTGGCTCGGGCGCTGCCGCCTGCCGTCACCGCGTGCGCTTGAACAAGTCAGTGGCGAGCTCGCGAAACGCGCGCGCGCTCGGGCTCAAACTCCCCCCCTTCCGCCAGATCATGCAGAGATTGCGCTCGATCTTCAGGTCCTTGACGGGCAGTTGCACAAGCGCGCCGGACGAGAGTTCTTCGGTCACGGTGCTGCGCGAGACCCAGGCGATCGCATTGCCGAGCCGCACCAGCTGCTTGATCGCCTCGGCGCTGCCGACCGACAGCTTCGGCGCCAACGTCAAGCCGCGCTGCGCATAGGCTTGCTCGACGACCGTTCGCGTTCCTGAACCGGGTTCACGCATGACCAGCTCGGCTTGTCCGATTGCATCGGCGGTCAATTGACGTTTGCGGGCCAGCGGATGCGTCGGTGCGGTGACCGCGATCAGTGCGTCTCGGCCGATGACGGCCGCATCGAATGCCGTGTGGTCGTAAGGCCCTTCGATCATGCCGATCTGGCGCTCGTTTGCGAGGACGGCGCTTTCGATGTTTTCGCTGTTCGAAATCCTGAGATCGACCGTGATGCCCGGATAGCGCGTGCGGAATTCGTTCAACACGGCCGGCAGCAGATACACGCCGATCGTCCGGCTCGAACCAATGCGGAGCTGGCCTCTCGTGAGGCCGGCGAACTCGCCGACTGCCGCTTCGGCCACATCGGCCAACGCAAAAATTTGCGCGGCATATTCCGCGAGGAGCCGGCCCGCTTCCGTGGGCCGCATGCCGCGCGGCATGCGGTCGAACAGCGTCGCGCCCAACCGTTCCTCGAGCTCGCGAATCTCGCGGGTGAGCGCGGGCTGGCTGACGTGCAGTCTCTCCGATGCCGCCGTGACGCTGCCGGTTTCGACGACCGCGTAGAACGCGGCCAAGTGGGTGAAGTTCATCGACGTATATGAAAGTGATATATGACGCATCTCAACGATGTATTTTTATTATACAAAGCCGCTCCCTAGAATCCAGTCAGACAGTTCCTCGACACGGGAGAATCGAATGACCAAGATCAACTTGACAGTGCGCGCGCCGCGCGGCCTGTCCGAACGCGTCAGGCAATTCACGCCGAACTGGTTTGCGGTGACGATGGGAAACGGCATCGTGTCGCTGGTGCTCGCCGGACTGCCGTTGCACTTCGGCGGACAGCGCGCGCTGGCGTCGGCGCTGTGGGCGGTCGATATCGTGCTGTATCTCGCCTTTGCGGCGATGCTGACGGCGCGGGCGATCCGGTTCCCCGAAACGATCCGGCCGCTGCTGCGCCATCCGGTCCAGTCGATGTTTCTCGGTGCGGTGCCGATGGGGCTCGTGCCGATCATCAACGGCATCGTCCTGTTCACCGGCGGGCATGCCGAGGCCCATGCGCTTGCGTACGCATTGTGGTGCGTCGATGCGCTGCTGTCGGTCGTCGTTGCGATCGGCGTGCCGTTCATGATGTTCACCGAGCAGGGGCATGCGTTCGAGCGCGTGACCGCGGTCCTGCTGCTGCCGATCGTCGCCCCGGAAGTGGCGGCGTCGAGCGCGGCCACCCTCGCGCCGCATTTCGTCGGCACGCAGGCCCGTCTGCTGATCGGCGCGGGGTACGTGCTGTGGGCGATCTCGGTACCGCTTGCGTTCGCAATCCTGACGATCGTGTTCTTCCGGCTCGTCATCCACAAATTGCCGCACCGCGACCTCGGTCCGTCGAGCTGGTTGACGCTCGGCCCGATCGGCACCGGAGCGCTCGGTCTGCTGACGCTCGGCCAGGCCGCGCCGGTTGCGTTCGCCGGTACGCCGTTGGCCAGCGTGGCGGTGCTGGCGCGGGATCTCGGCCTTGCCGGCGCGCTCCTGCTCTGGGGCGCCGGTCTCTGGTGGCTGGCCTGCGCCGTGCTCTTCACGATGCGCTATTGCCGCGAAGGGCTGCCCTTCAATCTCGGCTGGTGGGGTTTCACGTTTCCGCTGGGTGTTTATACCGCCGCGTCGCTAAGCCTGTACCACGCAACGGGTTTTGGTGGATTCGCCGTGTTCGGCACGTCTCTCGCCCTGTTGCTCGGCGGATTGTGGGCCATGGTGATGGTGCGGACGTGCCGGGGGATGCTGCGCGGCGGCCTGTTCCATGCGCCTTGCCTGGCGCCGATTTCCAAATAATCGAGGTAGATCATGTTCATCGGGTTTATTCCATTTCTGTCCGCCACCGTGGCGCTCGTGCTGTCCTTGCTGGGACGCGACAGAGCAGCCAGTGCGACCTGGTGGCTGACCACGTTGCTCGTTGCGGCATGGGCCATTCACCATGGGGCGCATCACATTCCGCAGTTCGCCACCTACGGGTCCTGGTAAGAGGTCAAAAAATGAAAGCCAATCGCCTGATCGATTTGTTGGCGCTATACGGCGTCAATGCGGTGCTGCTCGTCGCGTTCTATTTTCAGTTTGCGCACGGCGAACTGCCGTGTTCGCTCTGCAATCTCCAGCGGGTCGCCTTCATGCTGCTCGGCGCGGGACTGCTGTTGAACGTATGGAGCAGCAATCCTTCACCTGCCAATTACGCGCTGAGCGCAGTCGGCGCGTTGGTCGGCAGCCTGATCGGTCTGATGCAGATGTTCCTGCACGTGCTGCCCGGCACGCCGCCCTATGGCGGTGCGATTCTGGGCATGCACATGTACACCGCATCCTATGTCGCACTGACCGCAAGCATCCTCTATTGCGTGCTGATGCTGGCCTTCCAGACGCGCCTGCAGACGATCCGCATCGGTGCGCCGCGGTCCGGCGAAGCGGGCCGGTCGCCGTTCGTCAAGCTCGCGGTCTGGCTGTTCGCGGCCCTGGTGATCGGGAACCTGGTATCGGTGTTTGTCGAAACGGGCTTCCATGCGCTCTACAGCGATCCGCAGCACTATCACTTGCTGTACTGCGGCGATCCGGAAGCCCCGGTCGGTGCTGGTTCGATGAGCTGTCGATAATGACGATCGGGGGTTGCGCCGACGGCCTCCGGTGCATAACGCATGTCGACGGCAGGCGGCCCGGCGCGGCCGCCGCCGGATTGGCGCTCAGAGCGCCTTCACGATCGCGCCGTCGACGCGGATGTTCTGCCCGGTGATGTAGCCCGCGCCATCGGACAGCAGGAACGCGACCGTCTTCGCGATCTCCCCGGTCTTGCCGAAGCGGCCCGCGGGAATGCGCGCGACGACCTCCGGCGTTTCCGGCCAGCTGTCGACGAAGCCCGGCAGCACCGCGTTCATCCGGATGTGCTCGGCCGCGTAGCGCTCCGCGTAGAGACGCGTCCACGCGCTCAACGCTGCGCGCAGCGCGGACGACACCGGCATCGGCTGCTCGGGCGCATCCGCCGCGAAGCTCGAGATGTTCACCACCGCGCCGCCGCCCTGCGCCTGGAAGATCGGCGTCACGCGCCGCATCACGCGCACGACGTTCAGCAGGATCAGGTCCAGCCCCGCATGCCAGTTGTCGTCGGTAATCGACAGCAGGTCGCCCTTCGGCGGATGCCCGGTGTTGTTCACGACCGCGTCGATGCGGCCATACCGCGCGATCGTCTCGCGCACGAGCCGTTCGATGTCGGCGTCGTCGGTCACGGAGCCCTGGAGGCCGAAGCCGCCCAGCTCGTCACCCAGCGCGACCGCGCTGCCGGACGGCGACATCAGCGCGACGCGGTAGCCCGTCGCCGCCAGTTCGCGCGCGATCGCCGCGCCCATGCCCTTGCCCGCCGCCGTGATCAGTGCCACTTTTTCTACAGTCACGATATGCCCCTCGTTCCAATCAAGCCGCCGCGCAGCCGCCAACCGGCGCGCCATGGTGGTAATGTAGGCGCATCGACCGCCACTGTCGAACCAGTATTTCTGCCCTTTGACGATAGATTTTCTACAGCCTGACGATGCCTCCCCGCCGCCTGTCCCGCTTGCCGCCGCTGAACGCGCTGCGCGCGTTCGAAGTGTCCGCGCGCCACCTGAACTTCCGCGCCGCGGCGGACGAGATCGGCGTCACGCAGGGCGCGGTCGCGCAGCAGGTGCGGCATCTGGAGGACGTGCTCGGCCTGCGGCTGTTCGAGCGGCTGCCGCGCGGCCTCGCGCTGACGCACGACGGCGCCGCGTATTTCTCCGACGTGCAGCGCGCGCTGAACGCGATCGCCGACGCGACCGACAAGCTCGTCAAGCGCCGCGGGACGCTGACGGTCAGCACGACGCCGTCGTTCGCGTCGAAATGGCTGATCCCGCGGCTCGCGCATTTCACCGATGCGCACCCCGACCTCGACGTGCGCGTGATCGCCGACCCGCAGCTCGCGACGTTCCGCCACGACGGCGTCGACCTTGCGATTCGCTACGGCAAGCCGCCGTTCGGCAAGAGCCTCGCCGCGCACCTGCTGTTCCCGCTCGACATCTACGCGGTGTGCAGCCCGTCGCTGCTGGCCACGCCCGCGCCGCCGCGCGCACTCGCGGGCCACGTGCTGCTGCACGACGCGCACGATCTGTGGCCGGAGTTTCTCGCCGCGCTGCCGGAACCCGTCGACGTCGATCCGCACAAGGGGCTGCGCTTCAACCAGACGTTGCTCGCGATCGACGCGGCGGTCGCCGGCCAGGGCATCGCGCTCGCGACCGATCCGCTCGTCGAGCGCGACATCGCCGCCGGCCGGCTGTGCAAGCCGTTCGAATTCGCGTTTCCGCTGTCGGTCGGGTTCTATCTCGTGTATCCGGGCGAGCGTCGCGACGACGGCGATCTCGCGGTGATGCGCGACTGGCTGATCGCGCAGGCGGCGCAGGACGGGCGGACTTGAGCCCGGATGGTGAGCGCGCTCGCTCGCTTGTGTCAGGGCGCGACCCAGCGGCCGTCATAGCCGCCCGCATGCAGGTCGAATACCGCGCGGCGATGTCCGCCTGAAGCGGCGAGATCGAGGAAATCGACGCGCGCCGCCGTCACGTGGATCACGCAGAAATTCGCGTAGCCGTCGTCTGCCGTCACCGGGTCCGCGTCGGCCGGCGGATGCGCAACGGCGGGCGACTCGACCGGCGTACCGGGCGGCAGCGGCGCGCGGTACAGCAGCAGCGTATGCGGACGGCTCGATTGCCAGACCGCGCGCCGCTCCGCTTCATCCGCGCAGATCGATGCGATGCCTTCGACGCGGATCTGCACGAGCCCGTCGAGATCGACGCCGACCAGCGCGATGCGCGGATCGCGACGCAGCTCTGCAACCTTCTCCGAGCGCACATCGGTGTGGAACGACAGCACGTGGCCCGCGCGGCGCACCTGGCGCAGCACGAGCGTGCGCACTTTCGGCGCGCCGTCGAGGCCGAGCGTCGCGGCCTGCAGCATCGTGAACGGCGAGCGCTTCGCGCCGACGCCCGACTCGAGGCAGGTCCAGAGGCGGTCGTAGGTAGATTGAAGCGAATCGGTGGTGGAGTCGGGCATGGTCGGTACGCAGTGTCGATCGCGCAAGCTTAACCGTTCCGGCTGCGACCGGGCGCTCAGTTGTAGCCGAGCACGACCGGCGCCATGTCGGACGCCTCCGCGTGTTCGACGCCGAATCGCCCGAGCACTTCGGCGACGTATTCGGGGCCGGCGCTGATCTGCGACGACAGGTGCGCGACCGGCCGGATGTCGGCCATGCCCGGTGCTTCATCCATCCATGCGGTTGCGTTGACGGTCGTGTTCATCGATTGGTCTCCTTATCTTCAAGCGGCCAGCGCCGCGCCATACGCGCGCGCGAGCCGCGCGACGCCTTCCCGGATCGCGTCGACGTCCGGCGCGGCGTACGACAGGCGCAGCGATGCGTCGTCGACGTTGTCCGCGAAGAACGCGTTGCCGGGTACGAAAACGATCTTGTTCGCGATCGCGTGCTGCAGCAGCTGCGCCGACGGCACCGCGCCGATCCGCGCCCACACGAACATCCCGCCTTCCGGACGATGGAATTCGATCGCATCGCCGAGCCCGTCGCGCAGTGCATCGCACATCGCCGCGCATTTGCGCTTGTAGGCATCGGCGATGCGCGGCAGGTGACGTTCGAGCGCGCCGTCGGCGAGATACTCGGCGGCGGTCGCCTGCGTCCACGGCGCGCTGCACAGATCGACCGTCTGTTTCGCGATCACGCAGCGCCGCGCGATCTCGGCGGGCGCGATCGTCCAGCCGACCCGCAGGCCCGGCGCGACGATCTTCGACAGGCTCGCGAAATGCACGATCCAGTCGCGCGCGCCGTCCACTTCGCCGGCGAGCGCCAGCATCGACGGCAGCGCTTCGCCCGCGAAGCGCAGGTCGGCGTAGGGGTCGTCCTCGACGATCAGGAAGCGGTACCGCACCGCGAGGCGCAGCAGCGTCAGGCGGCGCTCGCGCGACAGCGTCGCGCCGGTCGGGTTCGCGAACGTCGGCACCGTGTACAGCAGCTTCGGCTGCGCGATCGTGCCCGATGCCAGCAGCGCGTCGAGGCGATCGACGTCGAGGCCGTCGCCGTCGACCGGGATCGTGACGATGCGCGCCTGCTGCAGGCGCAGCGCCTGCAGCGTCGCCGGGTAGGCCGGCTGCTCGGTCAGCACGACGTCGCCCGGCGCGACCATCACGCGCAGCAGCAGGTCGAGGCCCTGCTGCGAACCGGTCGTGACGAGCAGTTCGGCGGGCGTGCAGGTCACGCTACGGCGCGCCATCAACGCGATCAGTTGCTGCTTCAGTTCGGCGAGGCCGTCGGTCGGGCCGTATTGCAGGCAGCGGGTCGGCTGCGCATAGGCGCGCGCGGCGGCCGCGTTCAGGCCGTCGACGTCGAACAGGTCGCTGGCCGGGTAGCCGCCCGCGAAGGAAATCATCCCGGGCTCGCCGAGATACTTGAACAGCTCGCGGATCGGCGAGCCGGCGGGGTGCTGGAACGGGGGTGTGAACGCGTACATGTCGTCGTGGGCTCGGTGGCGAATGGCGGCCGTCGGTGCGCTTTCGACGCGCCGGTGGCAAAATTCAAGCCCAGATTGTCGGCAGCCGTTAAGGCTGCCGCAAACGATATCTATGCACTATGTCTTGCGGTTTGGTCATCAAATGGGGAGCGGCGGGAATCGTTGGAAAGCCCATGCTCTGCCGTTCATCGAGTCCATCCGATTGTTTCGCCATGCGCATTGCAGCTTCAAGGCCCTCGCGACCATGACAGTTGTTAAAGGTGACGGCCGACACGCAGCGCAACATCCGAAGCAAGGGCCAGGGCGATAACGCCCCGGTGGTCAGTCGCGTTCGTGCCAAAACCGGCAATCCAGCGGCAAGGACCGCACGAAGCGGTCCTTGTTGTTTATGCAGTTTCCGCTCGTTCGACAGGCTGATGGTATGGCTGCTCTCGCTGCGCAAGCTGGCTGTAGTCAGGCGTGATGTTGATTTGCCGGGTCTTGTGATTGATGTCGAGGAAGACGCGATCCCCCGGTTCGAATCCGAACAGCTTGAAGTGCGCATCGATGACGCTCATCCACGGCATGTACGGCCAGCCACTCTTGGGCCGGTCAGGCGTGCTGCGGAGGATCATCGCAAGCACGGTGCTCGGCTTGCGCGGTTTACGCTTCTTTGGACGTGACTTACTATTAGCGTCAGCCATGATTAACTCCTCTGGAGAGTTGGTTGTGGTCAGCGGGTCGTATGGGTTGCCGCCCATACGGCCCGCGCTTTTTTGCTGCCGTGAATTCCCTTCTCGCCCCTTCGCTGCGTCTTGTCGAAGTCGAGCAAGACGATTTTTCCGACCACGGGCGCAAAGGGTTCTCAATTCAACATCCGACGGTCGAGAAGCAAAGCTTCGGAACCAGTTTAGCTGCGCTGGCATCTCAGAAACGCGGCGTTGATCGGGATTGGCTGAAGGGTATAGGGACGGGCGCGACACAAGACTGATGTTGCGAATTCCGGCCACAAGGCGACAGCGTCTTCCAGAGAAACGAGTGGCGAGACAGGATGGCCAAAAGTCGCGTCGAACCAAATGGGTCCAATCCATACGGCGTTTCCATGTCGAGCCCTTTTTGTCTGCTTATGTTTAGTATCGACAAGAGGAGAAAAAACTCTATAAACAGTGCATGACATGCTGTCGCAATTGCCTGCCTTTTGGCAAGCTAGTCCGCTTGATTCTGATAATCTCGCTTTCTCATAAAAAATACCTGAGGGCCACATGTCGAAAAACATCTATGCGTATGGTCAACACCGGGACTTGAAGCCGGTCGATTTATTCTTTTCAATCGCAGTCGATCAGACGCAGAAGCGGCTCGGATTCGATGACCTTGCAGCCGCGTCGGCAGTTTTACTTGGCCAAGCGGATGTCCCGGCGCCAGGCAAGTTTGCCGGTGCAACCAAGGGAACATCAGTCGCGTCGATGGCTGCCCGGAAGCTGCTGCCCATCCAACTACGCGTACGTCTGCCGATGATCATGACGGTGGGCGTAAGGGGCGTGCGCATGGCGTTCACGCGAAACCTTGGGGCGTGGGTAGGTCGGACAATCCCTGTTGTTGGAGAGGTATTTCTTGCTGTCGACGCCAGTATGATCATGTTGAATACGGTGCGGGCCTACAACGCCATTGCCAAACCAGAAGACAGAGTGTTCTAACGATGACAAACGATACGTGGAATCGGCTCGAGGTGTTTGCGCGTGAGGAACTGGGGCGCCCGTTGTTCGGCGGTCAGCTCAAACTTGAGCCATCATCGCGACTCGAAGATGACCTAGGTCTTACCGGCCTTGATGCCGTCGAATTCATCGACAAATGGGCGACTACGTTCGGCGTGCAAGCAGACGGATTTCCTTACGATCGTTATTTCGGCCCGGAGGGGCAGGAATTGCTCAGTTCGTTTCTTGGGCTGTTCTCGAAGAAGTATCGGCGGCCAGAGCGTGTTCCATTGACCCTCGGGATGTTGGCGGAGGCGATGACGATCGGTCGGTGGGATACCGAGGCAATTGAACGCGCCGCCTGATACAGCACGACGTACCATCGTTGAAGTGGTTTGTGTCGCGATGTGCAGCCTTAGGGAAGCGCTGATCATTGGACCAGCTGTGCAAGTTGCTGGCCGAGACATCCCGACGGACGCGGCCCGATCCGTGCGCCGGACTCCGGGCTTCGGTCCGCCGACGGCGAAACCCGATCGCACGCAATATCGCGACCGGCCCGCCATGTCTACTCCGCCCGTCTTTGCTTCAGCGCCTGCACGATCCAGTAGCTCATCAGGCAAAGCACGACGAACGCGGCAAACGGCGGTTTCACCGACGCCAGCATCACCCACACGATATACATCCAGCCTCGAAAGACCGAAGGCAGAATCGCCGCCAGTTGCCCCCAGCGCATCGTGCCCAGCAGGCTGCCGGCAACGATCAGCAATGCGTACATGCTCCACGTCGGCTCGGCCCAGGCGGAACTGAAATCGGCCAGTTCCATGCCCATCAGCATGAACGCGGTTGCCGCGCCGGCAGCGCACCAGACAAGTATCGCCGCGAAACGCAAGCCGCGCCGCCGCTCGACGATCGCACGCAGCTCGCCTTCCACGAAGCCCGCGAAGATACCGTACAGCACGCCCTGCGCGATCGGCACCTGCCACGGTCCGCTCGCGACGCGCACGTAGTATCCGAAGAACCCGAATCCAGACGCCGCACAGGCGCAAAGGGCCGCGAGGCCCAGCAGCCGCGGCCAGCCATGCACGGCGACGGCCCAGACGGTTGCGGCGGCCAGCGCCAACAGCGCGACCGACGTCACGATGCCGATTCGTGCATCCGCATAGGCCGCGCAACTCGCCGCGACCCAGAGTGCGATCCAGCCATACCGGACGACGGCACGCTCGCGCGCAACGCGACGCCAGCGCGCCGACAGCGTCGGCGCGCCGAACTCGGCAACGCCATAGACGAGCATCGTCAATAGCGCGGCCGCACCCATGATCGACCCTTGCAGCCCGCCCCACGCCGGGGCGGCGCCCAGCACGCCCATCCTGGCCAACCCGCCGGCTAACAGCAGCCCGCACCACAGGCCAAGCACCGGCACCGTGACGCACAGCCGGATCACCTTCGTCCGCCGCATGCACGCGCCTCGCCAGAACGCGATCCGCTCGCCGTCGAACCGCAGGTTCCGGGCATTGACGAAGTGCGCCTGCAGCGCGAACAGCAGCGCCTCCATCTCGCGATGGCGCTTGCGGTCGGCGAGCAGCAGCAGCGCTCGGGTCATGGCCGGCTGCGGACGCTCCAGCAAGTCGACGGCCACCGGGAAATGCCGTCGGGCTTCCGCATGCTCTTCGTCCGCGAAGATCCTGGACAGCGCCTGGCGCGCGAGGAACGCATTGCGCTGCATCAGATGTCCGGCGCCTTCCCGCCATATCGCTGCGGCTGTCGGCCGGAATGTCGTCGCGCAGGCAGTACATCAGCGCCGCCCATTCGAGCTCGTCGCGCAGCGCGATACTGACCGCCGACGCGAACAGCGCCGTGATCGCACGCCGCGACGTCACGTTGCCGGGATCGGCGGAAAACGCGTCCCAGATCCGGGCGGCCTCGGCGGCCGGATCCGGCGCCTGAGCCGGCGGCGGCATCGACTGCATCGGCAGCGCCTGCGCGGCGGCCTGCCCGACGGCGTCGGCGTCGATACGCTGCGCAATGTCCTCGGGTTGCCGATCCGGCTGCGGGCCATCCGTTTCGACCAGCGCGACCGTCTCGTCGGCGGCCGCGTTGCGAGCCAGCAGCAACGCATGCTCGTAGGCGCCGCGCAATGCCTGAAACGCTTCAGGATCCTCGTCTGCCCGGCGCTGCTTCAATGCCCGTGCATACGCGCGGCGCACCGCACGCTCGTCCGAGCCCTCGTCGATCTCGAGGACACTCCAGGGCCATGCATTCATGCGGACTCCCGGCTCAAAGGGTGAATTGCGCTTCGATCTGGTCGAGCACGGTGCTCAACTCCCGCCGCACCCGGGGAATCTCGTCGGTCGCCTGCCGTTCGAGCAGCGCCTGGAAACGCGCGATCTGCGCCGCGAGATAGCGGCGCGGCTCGCCGAGCAATTCCTCGTAGATCCGGTCGGCCCGCGCCAGCACGGTGCGATTCTCGATCTGCTCGCGCGGGTGGATCTTCAGCGACGCCAGGGCCGCGAAGCAGCGTGCGATTTCGTCGGCGGACATGACGCCCGGGTTCTCCTCGATGACGATCGTCCGCGTCACGCCGTCCGGAAATGCAGTTGCCTGAACTTCGAGCACGCCGCTCACGTCGTACGTGAAGCGGACGTTTGCGCCGGCCTGGCCGGCCGGCTTGAGCGGCACCTCGAGTTTCAGTTCGCCGAGCGCGATGTTGTCGCGGGTCAGGCGCGCTTCGCCTTGAAACACCTTGATGCTCAGGAACTGCTGGCGATCGCGGATCGTCACGATCTGCTGTTCGCGGCTCACCGGAACGATCGTATTGCGCTCGATGATCGGCAGGAAGTGGCCGCCGGAAAAATCGTCCGCGCCGATCTGGATCGACGTGTCGATGCCGAGGCTGTACGGCGCGACGTCGGTCATCACCATTTCGTCGAGCGCGGCATGACGGCCGACAAGCCCCGCCTGCACCGCAGCCCCCAGCGCGACGACCTCGTCCGGATTCAGATGGCCCGCCGGCAGGCGGGAGAACATCCGCGACACGAGCCGGCGAACCGCCGGCATGCGAGTCGCGCCGCCGACCAGGATGATCTCGTCGAGCTCGCCGAGCGGAATCTTCGCGTCCCGGAGCGCGCGCTCGACCGGCTTGCGCAGTTTGTCCAGCAGCGGCTCGAACGCACGATCGACCTCCTCGGCCCCGACCTCGACCGCATGATCGACCTCGTCGACACGCAGCTCCAGCGTGACGCGCCCGTTGTCGCTCTGGGTCAGGCGCCGCTTCGCGCCCTCGACCTGACGCCACAGCCGCTGCGTGTCGGCCGCCGAGAGCGCGCTCGGCTCGATCCCGCGCTTGCGGCAGAACAGCTCGCACAGCGCCTGCGTGAAGTCGTCGCCGCCCAGGAAGTTGTCGCCCGTACTGGCGCGCACCTCCATCACACCTTCGAAGAAATCGAGCACCGACACGTCGAACGTGCCGCCGCCCAGGTCGAAGATCAGGAATTTCCGTTCGCCGTCGCGCTGATGCACGCTGTACGCAAGCGCCGCGGCCGTCGGCTCGTTGACGAGCCGCAACACCTTGAGGCCGGCCAGCTCGCCCGCGATCCTGGTCGCCTTGCGCTGGGCGTCGTTGAAGTAGGCCGGCACCGCGATCACGGCTTCCGTCACCGGCTCATTCAACCATGCCTCGGCGTCGGCCTTCAGCGACTTCAGGATCAGCGACGACAGTTCCTCCGGCCGGAAGAAGCGATCGGCCAGATGAAGTTTCCGCTCCGTGCCCATGTAGCGCTTGAAACTGGCTGCGGTGCGTTCCGGATGCGTGCTGCGGCGCTCGAGCGCGGGCCGGCCGACCAGCATCGAACCGTCCGCATCGACCGATACGCACGACGGCGTGAGGGCATCGCCGAGCGCATTCGGAATGAGTTCGGCCCGGTCCTCCCGCCAGACGGCGATCAGGCTGTTGGTTGTGCCCAGGTCGATTCCAACGATGTGAGACATGTGACGGTTCCCCGGATTCGTGCAGGTGCGCGTGTCGGCCCGGCCCGGGTGGTCATCCGGCCGTGCGACTGGCTTCTGATTGTTTGCGTAACCCTGTGTATCGGCAGCGTGGCCGGCAATCTTGAGTGCGAGTACCGGCTCGAAGCGCCGGCGCCCCCGAATCAATTTTGAAAATCGGGGAAACGTGCGTTGCCCCTAAACCCGAACTGTTTGCTGCCGTTAATGAACATTACAAAATACATTCATAATCGCGGTGGCTGGCTTCGCGTTGTCCGTCCTGTGCCGCCGCCAATGCCGAGGGTTCCATGACGATCAAGGCCACCAACTATTCCAGCAGCGCCTACGCTTACCCCGCTCGCGAGCGTGAAGGTTCCAAGAACTCAGACGGCTCGACGAGCGCGGAGCGTTCCCTCCGGGACTTGCTCAAGCGGAATGAGCAGGTTCGTGTGGCATTGAGCGACATTGGGCGGTCGTCGGCGCAAAGCGCGAAGGAGTATGCGCGCAAGCGCCTGGAAGAGCTTGAGGACATGCTGCGACAGCTGGCAATGTTGGGGCTGTCGCCCAAGCAGCTCGCGGAGATGATCAAAGAGGTGAAAGGCCTCGTCGAGCAATACCAGGCTGCGGGAAAGGCGCTGGGTGGCGACATGTCCGTTGATTCCCCAACCGTGTCGGGAGACGCCGCGAACGCGAACGGCATGGCGGCGGCGAGTGACGCCGCATCAGGGGCCGCCGCAGGCGTCAATGCCGCGTCGCCGGAGGCTTCGGCGGCAGTGACGGGAACGGCGAGCGGGAATCCAGCGATCGGTGGCGACGCCATCTCGCCGCAGGGCGCGCCTTCGCAAGCGGGTGTTGGCCGCGAGGGCAGCCCCGCAAGCGCTTATCTTGCGATGGCCGGCAACCTTTCCCGTGCCGGCGATGTCGATACTGCCGACGCCCGTTTCATGGCGCACGCGAAAAGTCTGCTGGAACAACTCAAATCCATGCTGAAGCATGCGCATGAGTAAGGCTGTATTAGCCGGAACTTGATCTGACAGGTAGTCGGGCCGATAGAGAAGAGACGATCAATGGGGAATGAGTTTCTCCCAGGCGTTTTCCTTGTTCAGCGCGGCAAGCTGTTCCACGCACGTATCACAGCCGCCAGAAGCTCTTGACGTTGCTGTCTCGTCATATCTCGCTTCGGCATTAGCTCAGGGCCGATGTGGCGGCAAACATCGCATTGCACGTACGAGGTGCCGGGATGTAGTGCCGCCGAAATTTGCTCGCGCTCGTTGCATTTAGGGCACGGCGCAAGCGTTGGAATCTCAATGCTCATCGTTTTCCTTGGTTTCCTCAGTCACATCCGAAAACCCGGCGGCGGCGGAGCCGTATCCGGTGCGGGGGCGTGACGCAGCCCGAGCACGTCGAGATACGTGTCGAGCGAGCGCTGCACTGATTCGGCGACTAGGCGCGTGATGTCGCCGTAATCGCCGCTGACGCAGGCTTTGTCGAGCGAGTCGTAGTAGGCAAGCCGATCCTCTTTGCGGATGATCGCGGGCGGATAGCCCGCCTTCATCAACTCGAAGTTGAGCAGCAGCCGTCCCGTTCGCCCGTTGCCATCGATGAACGGGTGGATCTTCACGAATCGCGTGTGTAGCTCCGCCGCCCGCTCGACCGAATGCATGCCTCCGGCCTTCTCGCACCAGTCGATCAGCGCGGCCATATCGGCAGGCAGATGCATGAAGTCAGGCGGCGTCGTGCTCGCGCCCGCGATCACGACGTTCTCGCGGCAATACCGGCCCGCCTCTTCAGCGTCGATGCCTTTCAGCACGAGACTGTGGATGTTGCGGATCTGCCATTCCGACAGCACTTCCGCCTTCGACACGATGTCTTCGACATAGACAATCGCATCGCGATGGTTCGTCGCCTCGAAGTGCTCGCGAAGGGACTTGCCACCGACCGTGATGCCTTCGAGCACCACCTTCGTCTCACGCAGCGTCAGCGTGTTGCCCTCGATCGCGTTCGAGTGATACGTCCATTCCAGCAACAGCTTTTCGCGCAGCGAGGCAACCGTGTGCTGCGGCAGCGGGCGCGCAGCGTCAAGCGTCGCCTTGTCGGCGTCGATCGTGTTCAGCAGCGCGGCGGTTTGATTCGGCATTTGCCCCTCAAAGCGAGGTTAATTGAGGGAAAATATATATCCCCAATGGGGATAATCAAGACGACTTTCGCTTCTTCTGCCATTGCAGGATTTCAAGCACGTACGATCGGCCCATATCGGGCATTGTGCGTGCGTCAGAGGAGCCGTCCGGCAGAAGCCACTTGTCCAGCGTGCGAACGGCGATACTCAGCCGCGCCGCGAACTCCGCCCGCGTCATGCCCAGCCGATCCATCGCCACGCGCAACAGTTCCTGCTGGGGGAGTGCCACGAGATCTTCCTTCATTGTCAAGCGTCTCTTTATCGGTCAAATTCATTTGCAATTTTATATCCCCATCGGGGACAACAATCAACCGTCTTCGAATACCTCACCGAGATCGGCCATTGCGTGGCGCAGGGCCTTCTTTGACGCCTCCAGATAAGGGGCCGCATGATCGACGTGGAAATGGCCCAGCAAAGCGGGATCGCCGCCCTGCAAAAGTTCGCCGAGCGCTTGCAGGATTACTGGCACGGAATCGTGGCCCGCTGCCGCCATCCGCTCAATACCAGCGTCGTCGAAGGCATCAACAACACCATCAAGGTCATCAAACGTCGGGCTTACGGGTACCGCGACGAGGAGTACTTCTTCCTCAAGATCCGCGCCGCGTTCCCCGAGATTCCGCGATGAACAGAAAAAAAGCCCGACAAAGTCGGGCCAATCGGTGACACAAGGAGAGATCCGTCCACCACACAGGACGGCCACGCCGCTCGCACTACCACAACTACACGACGTTCTTTTCGACGATCGGCCGGTTCTCGAGCACGCGTTCCCAGCCGAGCGACGACAGGTCGAGCGTCGCGTAACGCCCGCCGAGGATCAGCTCGCTGACGCCGCGCCCCGTCGCCGGCCCCTGCTGCAGCCCGTGCCCGCTATACCCGTTCGCGAACACGCAGTTATCGAGATCCGGGTGATACCCGATGATCGCGTTGTGATCGAACACGTTGTACTCGTAATAGCCGGACCAGCAGTTCTCCACGCGCAGCGCCTCGAATTCCGGCACGCGATGCGCGAGCGTCGGCCAGATCACGTCGTCGAACAAGTCGTGATCGACCTCGTCGAGCGGCAGGTCGTCTGGATCCTTGTCCGGGCTCGGTGACGTGCCGCAAATATAGGTCTTGCCCTCCGGCCGGAAATACACGCCGGTCGGGTCGATCAGCAGCGGGCACGCGGCCAGCTTCGCCGGCGACGACACGTTGAAGATGCTCCGGCGCCGCGCGTACACGGGAATGTCGATGCCCATCACCGCGGACAGCGTGCGCGTCCACGCGCCGGCCGCGTTGACCAGCGTGTCGCACGCATAGCGCTCGCCATTGCTCGCGACGACGTGCGTGACCTTGCGGCCGTCGCGCACGACGCCCGTCACGTCCGCCGGCACGTAGCGCGCGCCGAGCGCCTGCGCCTTCTTGCGCAGCGCCTGCACGAGCCCGTAGCCGTCGAACCAGCCTTCACCGCTGACCCCGTAGGCGCCCGACGCGAGATCGTCGACGTTCAGCCACGGGAACGTCGCCTTCAGCGCGTCGCGATCCATCAGGCGGATGTCCGCGCCGAGACGCGTCTGCAGCGCGTGGTTCTCGCGCAGCGTCGCGTCGCCGGCCGGCGTCGCGAGAAACAGGTAGCCGCCCTCGTGCAGGTCGATCGACGGCCGGTGTCCGTCGACTTCGAGCCGCTCGCCGAGGGTGCGCAGGAATTCGATGCCGTACAGCGACATCTCGATCGACAGCGGCGTCGAGAACTGCTGCCGGATCGACGCGGCCGACAGCGCCGACGACGATCTCGCATAGGTCGGATCGCGTTCGATCACGGTCACGGCGACCGTCGGATCGGACGCGCGCAGGAAGTAGGCGATCGAGCTGCCGATGACGCCGCCGCCGACGATTACGACTTGAGAACTCACGACTGACTCCAGAATGCAGATTGCAGATGAATGGCCGATGAAAACCCTGGGTGCGCCGGACTGCCGATGCTATTTCAGCATGGACGGTGGCGCCAGAAAAGCACCACTCGACTCGTCACGCCCGACCTCCAGCCACGCTCAATTCGCCGACTTCGTCGTCACCGGCTGCCACGCGGCGTTCTTCACTTCATACAGCGTCGAGCTCGGATTCTTCAGGTCGCCGGTGTCCGTGAACGCGATCGTACCGGTGATGCCGTCGTAGCTCGTGCGCTTCAGCGCGCCGTTGAAATCCGCGGGCTTCGCCGAATTCGCCTTCTCCATCGCCTTGATCGCGATCCACGTCGCGTCGTACGCGAACGGCGCATACGCGAGCATGTCGACGCCGTACTTCTGCCTGAACTTCGTCTCGAACGTCTTGCCCTTCTCCAGGCGCGACAGCGGCTGGCCATACTCCCACACCGATGCGCCTTCCGCCGCGCCGCCGGCGAGCCGGATGAAGTTCGCGTTCATCACGCCGCCGCCGGCGAGGAACTGCGCCTTGATGCCGAGCTGGCGCATCCGCTTGACGAGCATCGCCGCCTGCGCGTCGAGGCCGCCGAAGAACACGAGGTCGGCGTTGACGCTCTTGATCTTCGTGAGCTGCGCGCTGAAATCGACCGCCTTGTCGTTGGTGAACTCGCGGGCGACGATCGCGCCGCCGTTCGCCTTCACCGCCTTCTCGAACTCGTCGGCTTCGCCCTGGCCGAACGCGGTGCGGTCGTCGATGATCGCGATGCGCTTCGCCTTCGTGACCGTTGCCGCATACGCGCCCGCGTTGCCTGCATTCTGCGTGTCGGTCGCGATCACGCGATACACGGTGCCGAGGCCCGCGCGCGTGATCTCGGGATTGGTCGCGGACGGCGTGATCATCGGAATGCCCGCCTTCGCGTAGATCTTCGACGCGGGCAGCGTCGTGCCCGAATTGAAGTGGCCGATCACGACCGCGACCTGCGCGTCCGCCAGCTGCTGCGCGGCCTGCACGCCGGCGCGCGGATCGCTCTGGTCGTCCTGCGACGCGACGACGAACTTCACCGGCTTGCCGCCGATCGTCGGGCGCGCCGCGTTCGCCTCGTCGACCGCCATGCGCACGCCGTTCTCGATGTCCTTGCCGTACGCGGCGCCGCCGCCCGTCAGCGGACCGGCGACGCCGACCTTGACGACCGCCTCCTGCGCCTGGGCCGCGCCGGCCGGGAGCGCGAGGATCGCCGCGGCCAGCGCCGCACCGGAAAGAGAGCGAATTCGGAACTTCATCGGAGCATTCCTTCGTTCTGGGGGGATGGCGGATGCGCAGCGCGGCTCCGTCTCCGGGAGCCTTTCACCGCGAAAGAGGTGAGCCGATTGTGGGTAGCCAATACCCGCGCAGCAAACGAAATATCGGAACTATGTTGTGAGCAATAGTCATCAAGTCGCGGCGAACGCGCGATCCGGCAGGCGACAAGCGTCAGCCGCTCAGGCGCTAGAATAGCCGCTTGTTTCATGCACCGCAGCCACCGAGAGGAACCGCCATGCCCCGCACCAACAGCCGGTCCGTCAGCATCGCGCCGGACTCCGGCAAGCCCGTCCTGTCCAAGGGGCAGAAGGCATTCAACGCACTGATCAAGCAAATCGAGAAGCGCCGCAAGCGCCTGTCGGCATGGGAGCACGTCATGCCCGCGTTCCAGAAGCGATATGTGGACGAGCTGTTGCCGCTCGAACGCGCGTGGACGGAGCTGCGCACCACGATGGCTTTCCGGCTCGACGAGGCAAGCGGCCGGAAAGGCTTGACCAAGGCCGAGCAACGCACGATCTCGACGCTGATCGCCAGCCTCGCCGGCGACCTGCTCGACGGAAACGCCGACGCACAGTTGAAGGCCATCTACAACCGGCATGGCGGAACCGACTACGACGTCGAAATCGCCGCCGAATTCGCGACGATGAAGGCCGAGCTGGAAGCGATGCTCGGCGTCGAGCTCGACGACGATCTCGACTTGAGCGCGCATGACGAAGTCCTGCAACACGTTCGGGCGAAGCTGGAACAACAGCAGGCTCGGGAAGAGGCCAACAGGCGGGCGCGGGAAGCGCGGCGGGCCGAACGGCAAAAATCGGCGAAGCAGCTTGCCAAGGAGTCGCAGCAACAAGCTGAACAGGTCGAGCTGAGCCAGTCGATCCGTGACGTCTATCGCAAGCTCGCCAGCGCGCTGCATCCCGATCGGGAGCCCGATCCGCTGGAGCGCGAGCGCAAGACTGCGCTGATGCAGCGCGTGAACCACGCTTACGACAAGAACGATCTGCTGAAACTGCTGGAACTGCAGCTCGAACTCGAGCACATCGACCAGCACGCGATCAACCAGATCAGCGAAGATCGCCTGAAGCACTACAACAAGATACTCAAGGAGCAAGTCGCCGAACTCGACCAGGAAATCCGGCACGTGGAATCCCACCTCAGGTTCGCCTACGGGCTTTCTCCGTACGTCGAAGTCTCTCCCGACACGGTGTTGCTCAATCTCGCGCGTGAAATCGTCGGGCGCGAGCAGGACATTCGCCATCTGAAGGAAGAGATGCCACTGTTCGACGACGTCGGGAGCCTGAAACGTTGGCTCAAGGAGCTGAAACGTCAGCAGTCGGCCTTCGCGACCGACGCGATGCCGTACTGACGCGCGGACGTCGACGCCCGGCCCGGCGTCGACGCCCGCGTCACACCCCGAGCGCCCGCTTCGCGAGCTGCGCGATATGCAGCGGCGTGCGGCCCGCGCCCTGCTCGATCTGCTCGCGGCAGCTGAAGCCGTTGGTGACGACGATCGCGTCCGCGCTCGCCTGCCGCACGAGCGGCAGCAGCTTGCCTTCGCCGATCTTCATCGACAGGTCGTAATGGTCCTCGTTGAAGCCGAACGATCCCGACATCCCGCAGCAGCCCGTGTCGAGCAGCTTCCAGCGCACGCCGAGCTTGTCGAGCAGCGCGGTTTCACCCTTCATCCCGAACAGCGACTTCTGATGGCAGTGCCCGTGGACGATCACGTCCGCGTCGAGCCGCGGCCATGCGAAATCCGCCTGCGCGACGAAATCGGAGAACAGGAGCGTCTGCGCGGCGAGGCGCTTCGCGAGCGGCTCGTCCGGAAGCTGCTTCAGCAGTTCGTCCTTGAACACCGACAGGCAGCCGGGTTCGAGCCCGACGACCGGCACGCCCGCGCCGATCTCGTCGGCCAGTTCGTCGACCGCGGTGCGCAGCAGCGCGCGCGCCTCGTCGAGCAGGCCGTAGTCGTATAGCGGCCGGCCGCAGCACAGGCGCTTTTGCGGCAACGTCACGTCGTAGCCGAGCGCGGTCAGCACGTCGACCGCGGCCGCTGCGATGTCGGGCGAGAAATGCTCGTTGAACGTATCAACCCACAGAATCACCCGGTTGCGAGCCGGCGACGCGCCCGTGCGTTGCCCGATCCCGCGCCGCTTCGCGATCGCCCGGAACGGACGCGGCGCGAACGCCGGCAGTGCCCGCTGCGGCGCGATGCCAGCGATCCACTTGCCGATACGCGCCAAGGGCGGGGTCGAGGTCATAAAATTCGTAAGCCGAGGAAAACGGCTCGCAAGCGGCGCCCATTGTCCGATCCTCCCCATGAACATCGCCTGCCGCGGCCGGCGATGCGTTTCGTAGTAGTGCGACATGAATTCCGCCTTGTACGACGCCATGTCGGTATGCGTCGGACAATCGGACTTGCAGCCCTTGCACCCGAGGCACGCATCGAGCGCTTCCTTGACCTCGGCGCTGTTCCAGCCGTCCTTGATCACGTCGCCCTGCAGCATCTCCCAGAACAGGTGCGCGCGGCCGCGCGTCGAGTACTTCTCCTCGCGCGTCGCGCGATAGCTTGGGCACATCGTGCCGCCGTCGAGCGAGCGGCACTTGCCCATGCCGATGCAGCGCTCGATCGCGCGCTGCATCCCATCGCCCTCGGGGCTCGTGAACGTGAGCTTCGTCTGCAGCGTCACCGGCTTGTATGCGGGGCCGAGCCGCAGGTTCTCGTCGGCGCGGTACGCGTTGATCACCTTGCCCGGATTCAGCCGGTTCGCCGGATCCCAGATCGCCTTGAACTCGGCCATCGCCTGCATCAGCTCCGGGCCGTACATGATCGGCAGGAATTCGGCCTTCGCCTGGCCGTCGCCGTGCTCGCCGGACAGCGAGCCGCCGAAGTCGACCACGAGCTGCGCCGCTTCGCGCAGGAAGCCGCGCCACACCTGCACGCCTTCCGCGCTGCGCAGGTCGAACGTGATCCGCGCGTGCACGCAGCCGTCGCCGAAATGGCCGTACAGGCAGGTCTCGTAGCCGTAGCGGTCGACGAGCGCCTGAAACGCGCGCAGATAGTCGCCGAGCCGCAGCGGATCGACGGCCGCATCCTCCCAGCCGGCGACCGGATCGGGCTTGCCCGGATCGACCGACAGCGCGACGGCCGACGCGCCGGTTTCGCGGATCGACCAGATCTTCTGCTGCTTCGCCTTCTCCTCGACGACGAAGCCGCTCACGTCCGGACCCGCGCCGCCGCCGTTGAAATAAGCCTCCGCCTCGCGCGCCTGCGCGAGCGCCGCGTCGACGGTGTCCGCGCCGAACTCCAGCACGACCCACGCGTCGCCCGGCGGCAGCAGCGCGATTTCGTCGGCCTTCAGCCCGCGCGCCTGCAGCCCGCGGATGATCGCGCGGTCGAGGCCTTCGATCGCGATCGGCGCGAAGCGGTTGTAATGCGGCACCGCGTCCGCCGCGGTGAAGATGTCGGTAAAGCCGAGCACGAGCAGCACGCGGCACGACGGGCTGTGCACGAGCCGCACCAACGCCCGCAACGTGATCGCGCAGGTGCCTTCGGTGCCGACCAGCGCGCGCGCGACGTTGAAGCCGTTCTCCGGCAAGAGCTGGTCGAGGTTGAAGCCGGACACGCGCCGCTTGATCTGCGGAAACTCATTGCGGATGCGCTCCGCGTAGCGGTCGCGCAGGTCGCGCAAGCGGCGGTAGATCTCGCCGCGCCGGCCGCCTGCCGCGATGATCGCGTCGAGCTCGGGCTCGGGCGTCGGGCCGACCCAGAAGCGCGCGCCGTCGTACGTGAGGATCTCGAGGGCCTCGACGTTCTCGACCGTCTTGCCGGCCATCACCGAATGCGCGCCGCACGAGTTGTTCGCGATCATCCCGCCGAGCGTGCAGCGGCTGTGCGTCGCCGGGTCCGGCGCGAACGTGAGGCCATGCGCCTCGGCCGCGTCGCGCAGCGTGTCGCAGACGACACCCGGCTCGACGATCGCCGTCTGCGCATCCGGATCGACCGACACGACGCGGTTGAAGTACTTGCTCGCGTCGGCGACGACCGCGACGTTCACGCCCTGCCCGTTCTGCGACGTGCCGCCGCCGCGCGTCAGGAACGGCACGTCGAAGCGCCGGCACACGCCGAGCGCTGCAACGAGATCGTCCGCGTCGGCCGGCACCACGACGCCGAGCGGCACCTGCCGGTAGTTCGACGCATCCGACGCATAGAGCGCCTTCGTGCCGGCATCGAAGCGCACCTCGCCGCGCATCGCGGTGCGCAGGTCGGCGGCGAGCGTGTCGAGCAGTTCCTGCCCGAGTTCGATCGGAGTCGCGCGCTTCACGATTATTTCGCGGCGTTCGCGGTCATCTTGAAGATGCCCTGCGCGTTGCCGGCATCGAAGCGCAGGTCGGTCACCCAGCGGCGCTGCGCCTGGTCGAACGTGCGCTTGCGCGTGATGAATTCGTAGAACGAGCCGGGCACGCTGCGCTTGACCAGCGCGCCGTCGCGCGTCCTGAACTCGCGCTCGACCACGTCCGCGCGATACGCGGTCTGGAACACGCGGCCCGAACGCGAACGCTCGACTTCCGGCTTCATCGGCCGGCCCTTCGCCTTCTCGTCGTCGGACAGCCGGAACACGTCGGCGACGCGGTCGGTCGCATGGTTGAACGCGTTGCCTTCGGTCGCGATCCACGCCATTTCCGCCGATTCGAGCAGCAGCGTGTCGTAGTCGAGATCGCGCGGCAGGTCGTGCTGGCGCGCGAACGCGCCGACGATCTCCGGCAGCAGCGCGTGCGCGGCGTCGAGCGGCAGCCAGCCTTCGCGCTCGATCTCCCACAGCAGCGTGACGGCGGCCGGCGACAGCGGATCGCGCGACGAGCTCACGACGTTCGTCACCGCCTGCTGGAATGCCTGAGAGAAGCGCTCCGGATGCAGCTCGCTGACGAAGAACTGCGCGATCTCGTCGGGCGCATCCTCGTGCGCGTACGCGCGGCCCGTCATGCCGAGCTTGTCGAGCGGATAGCGGCCGTTCAGGCGGAAGCCGAGCGGGCGCAGGATGCGCGTGAACGCCGCCTCGCCCGGCGGCAGCGCGCCGGTGTGCGGCCAGCGCACCGTGCGCAGCGCGCCGTGATCGAAATACACCGAGCCGCCGTTGCCGATCGCGTCGGCCGTGTACGCGCGGCCGTTCGGCGAGCGTTCGAGCAGCCCCTCGAACAGCGCCATGTTCATCGCCTGCGCGATTTCCGCGCGCGTCACGACGCCGTCTTCCCATTCCTCGAGGATGGCCGGCATGTTCAGGGTCGCGAACAGGGCGTCGGTTTTCGCCTGTCCCAGCAGCTTCGTCAGCAAGCTCTCGATATTCGGATTGCGCATCTTCTGTCTCTTCGGGGGGACCGGCCGGCAACGGTGCCGGCGACTCGTCGGCCAGCCGCCCGATGGACGCCCGGCCTTGCGTGGGATGCATTATTCAAATGGTTGCAGGCGGGCGTAAAGCGAGATTAAATTGACACGTAATGAGTTTTTGGAACAATCGACGGCAGGTTGCCCGGTGTCCCGCCCCGTGCGATGCCGGCCCGTTCGTCAGACGAAACGACCCTCATGCGCAAATTCAAGATTCCGAACATGGGCGCGCTCGTGGCCTTCGAAGCCGCCGCGCGCCACGAGAGCTTCACGCACGCGGCGAAGGAGCTGTTCCTGACCGAAAGCGCGGTGTCGCGGCAGATCGCGACGCTCGAGGCGAGCCTCGGCGTGCGGCTGTTCGCGCGCGTGAAGCAGCGCGTGGTGCTGACCCGCGCGGGCAAGCTGTACGGCACCCAGGTGCGCCGCGCGCTCGAGACGCTCGACCGCGACACGCTGTCGATCATCGCGCACGGCAGCGGCGGCGGCTATCTGGAGCTCGCGGTGCTGCCGACGTTCGCGTCGCACTGGCTGATCCCGCGCATCAAGCACTTCTACGACCGCACGCCCGACGTGCGCGTGAACATGGGCAGCCGCACCGACCTGTTCTCGTTCGAGGACACCCACTTCGAGGCGGCGATCCATTACGGCAAACCGACCTGGCCCGGCACCTCGGCCGATTACCTGTTCGGCGAGGAAGTCGTGCCGATCTGCTCGCCGGCGCTGCTCGACGGGCCGGTGCGGCACGCGCAGGACCTGCTCGCGTACCCGCTGCTGCACTCGACGACGCGCCCGGGCGCATGGGCGCAATGGTTCGAGACGCTTGGCGTCGAGGACACCCGCACGATGCACGGCGTGCGCTACGAGCTGCATACGATGCTGATCAGCGCTGCGGCGGCCGGACTCGGCATCGCGCTCGTGCCGAAGTTCTTCGTCGAGGGGCAGCTGCAGCAGCTCGGCCTGGTCATGCCGATCGACGCGGCGACGGTCGAGGATTCCGCGTACTACCTCGTCTACCCGACCGAATTCAGCCACAGCAAGCCGCTGGAGCTGTTCAGGGCGTGGCTGCTCGAACAGGCGAGCGCGTATGCGGCGCCGGAGCAGGACGGGTTGGAAGAGGGGAACGGATACCTGGACGACGACGACGTCGAATGACGGACGGGCGGGCGGCCGCGTGTCCGGCACGCGCCGGACCGGATCGCTCCGGCCCGGCGCACCGGCCCGCCAGACCCGGTACGGGCGTCGTGGCGGATGTTCTTATAGTTGATCCTCGTAAGCTCTCAGGTTCTCGTCATTATTCTCGACGCTCTCGCGTGCGCTCATTATCTGCCTAATCCGGACGAAGTAAAACGTTTGCGACCCGTGTCGGCGCACCCGACCCGGTCCAATTCCGCCACGTCATGCGCCCCCTTCACCAAGACCGCCCCGGGCCGGGTGCCGGCGGCCTTCGCGACGTCCGAAAATCTGGGACCACGCCAGCGTAGTCGGCGGCGGCACCGGGCCGGTGACAGCCTCGTGGTGCCCGAACAGCTGGACGCCATGCCACACCCGGTTTTGCGTCGCCGCGATCCGGACCCGTGCCGTAAAAACGGCCAGGCCCGCGCCGCACGTGGACAAATAGACGCGCCCCGGCGCCGCGCCCCCAGCCATGCACGCATGCACAGTGGCGAGAAACACCGATTCATCGACATCCACCGCGCCGGCATTGGCGTTCCCGATTTCGGTATTGTTGCCATGCGCGATGACAATGATGGTCGCACCGCCGGGAATATTGAGCCCGCCGTGGCTCACCTGCGCCCAGGCGTAGCGGGTGACCGCATTCCCCCAAGCCACATGCAACTGCGTTTGCCGGATATCGGCGTCGGTCGACATTTCGAGTACGTACACCATGATTGCGCCCTCACTGTTGGTTGTATTGGGTGTGGATCGAGACAACGTGAGTCCTCGCCAGACCCAGGGCCATCCCGGGTCCGCGCGCAATCAGGAACAATAGACCAAACGTCGGGGCTGGCGGCCCGTGCGTTTCGTGGGCGCCGCGGCGCGACGGCCCGCCGGGGGGTTCTCCCCCCCGTTCCGGCGATTGCATTCAGATCGGCGTTCCGGTTTAATGGAACTGGTTCCATTCCCGTTTCGCCGGCGCTGCGCGTGACGCCCCGTCGCGCGCGCGTCATGATGGCGATTCAGGATCGAGGACCACCATCAGGATTCCGCATCGTCCGTTCATCACGGACACCCTCAGTCAAGCGAGACCGTCATGCCCGATTCCGCCGCCCTGCAGCAGCTGTTCCCCGCTTACGAAGACATCCCCGCCGAATTCCGGCTGAAATCGCCGATCCACCAGCGCGTGTCGCTCGTCGACGGCGCGCTGAAACCGTGGGACGGCGCGACCAAGACGGTGCTGTCGCCGGTGTGCGCGCGGCAGCCGGACGGCAGCGTCGAGCAGCTCGAGATCGGCAGCTACCCGGTGATGGGCGAGCCGGAAAGCGACGCGGCGCTCGACGCCGCGGTGCGCGCGTACGACGCCGGCCGCGGCGAATGGCCGACGATGAAGGTCGAGCAGCGCATCGCGTGCATGCAGGACTTCATCAAGCGGATGGTCGCGCAGCGCGAGCTGGTCGTGAACCTGATCATGTGGGAAATCGGCAAGAGCCTCGCCGATTCGCAGAAGGAGTTCGACCGCACCGTCACCTACATGCTGCAGACGATCGATGCGCTGAAGGAGCTCGACAACGCGAACTCGCGCTTCGTGATCGCCGAGGGCACGATCGGGCAGATCCGCCGCACGCCGCTCGGCGTCGTGCTGTGCATGGGGCCGTACAACTACCCGCTGAACGAGACCTTCGCGACGCTGATCCCCGCGCTGCTGATGGGCAACACCGTCGTGTTCAAGCCGCCCCAGTACGGCACGCTGCTGTTCGAACCGCTGCTCGAAGCGTTCCGCGACGCGTTCCCGAAGGGCGTGATCAACACGATCTACGCGCCGGGCGCGGTGGTCGTGCCGCACATGCTCGCGTCTGGCAAGATCAACGTGCTCGCGCTGATCGGGTCGAGCAAGGTCGCCGATCACCTGAAGAAGCAGCATCCGAAGTCGCACCGGCTGCGCGCGATTCTCGGGCTCGACGCGAAGAACGCCGCGATCGTGCTGCCCGATGCGGATCTCGACCTGACGGTCAAGGAATGCCTGCTCGGCGCGCTGTCGTTCAACGGGCAGCGCTGCACCGCGCTGAAGATGCTGCTCGTGCATCGCTCGATCGTCGACGAATTCCTGAAGCGCTTCACCGCCGCGCTCGCGCAGATGAAGATCGGCATGCCGTGGGAGAAAGGCGTCGGCATCACGCCGCTGCCGGGCATGCACCGCACCGCGTACATGACCGACGCGATCGACGACGCGAAGGCGAAAGGCGCGCAGGTCGTGAACGAGTCGGGCGGCGTGTTCAGCAAGACGCTGTTCTATCCGGCCGTCGTGTACCCGGTGTCGGAAGGGATGAAGCTGTATCGGGAGGAACAGTTCGGGCCGATCATTCCGGTCGCGCCGTTCGACGACGTCGAGACCGCGCTCGACTATGTGACGACGTCGGACCACGGGCAGCAGGTCAGCATCTTCGGCTCGGACCCGGCGCAGATCGGCGCGCTCGTCGATCCGCTCGTGAACCAGGTGTGCCGCGTGAACATCAACTGCCAGTGCCAGCGCGGCCCGGACGTGTTCCCGTTCGCCGGTCGCAAGGATTCGGCGGAGGGCACGCTGTCGGTGACCGATGCGCTGCGCGCGTTCTCGATCCGCTCGATGGTCGCCGCGAAGCAGACCGACAGCGGCAAGCAGCTGCTCGATGCGATCGTGTCCGATCACCATTCGAAGTTCGTGAACACCGGGTTCATTTTCTGATCCGGTGCGGGCGGCGGGTGGCGCGCCGCCCGGCTTCAGTCGATTTCCGCATCGACCGAAACGACGCAAGCGCCGCGCCGGCATCGCGCGGTCACCCGTGTTCCGCGACGACCTCGTTCAGCCACGGCCGCAACCCGCCCAGCGTAAATCCGCCGTCGACCAGGATGCTTTGCCCCGTCACGAAGCGGGCGTCGTCGGACAGCAGCCACGCGACGACGTCGGCGACGTCCTCGGGCCGGCCGATGCGCCGCAGCGGCGTATGCAGCAGGAACGGCCGCATCGCGCGCGCATCGCCCAGCGCAGCTTCCGACATCGGCGTCGCGATGACGCCGGGGCTGACGTTGTTGACGCGAATCCCGTTCGCGCCCACTTCCAGCGCGACCGTCCGCATCAGCGCATCGAGCGCCGCCTTGCTGGCCGCGTAACCCGCGATGCCCGGCAACGCGCCGTGCGCCGTCCACGACGACGTATTCACGATCGCTCCGCCGACGCCGGCGGCCAGCATCGCTTCGAGTTCGACCTTCATGCAGGCCGCCACGCCGCGCAGATTGGTCGCGATCACGGCGTCGAATGCGTCGAGCGTCGTTTCGTGCAGCGGCCCGAACCCGCCGAGCATGCCCGCGTTGTTCCACGCCATGTTCAGGCCGCCGAACGTGTCGACCGCGCGCGCGACCAGGCGTTGAACCTGAGCGGCATCGGTCACGTCGGTCGGCACCGCGAGCGCCTGCCCGCCGGCCGCTGTGATCGTCTGCGCCACCGCGTCGATTTCGCCGGCGCGCCGCCCGGCGATCACCACGTTTGCGCCCTCGCGCGCCAGGCGCAGTGCCGCGGCCTTCCCCATGCCGGTGCCGCCGCCGGTGATCAGTATCGTGCGCCCCGCGAAGCGCGCCGGGTGTCGGGAATCGGAATGGGTATGGGAAGTCGTCATCGGGTATCTCCGGGGTCGGGCCGGCAGCGCATGCCGCCATGCAGGTCGAGAGGAGCGGCCAGTATGATTAGAAATATTTTCGAGATAATCTCGTCGGCAATTGATTCAGATTGCAGCCAGAGTGTGAAATGGACCTCCTGACCAGCATGGAAGTATTCGTCCGGGCCGTCGACGCCGGCAGCCTGAGCGCCGCGGCCGCCGCATGCGGGATATCCGCGACGATGGCCGGCAATCACCTGCGCGCGCTGGAAGGCCGAACCGGCATGAAGCTGCTCAACCGCACGACGCGCCGCCTCGCGCTGACCGAGTTCGGCGAGTCCTACTACGTGCGCTGCCAGGAGATCCTGCGGCTGGTGTCCGACGCGGACCGGCATGCGCAGCATCGCCACACGCTGCCGAGCGGCAAGTTGCGGGTGACGGCGCCGGTCTCGTTCGGCAACACGGTGCTCGTTCCCGCGTTGTCCGACTACCTCGCGCAGTACCCGGACATCGACGTCGAGCTGACGCTCAGCGATCGCACGATGGACCTGCTGGACGACGGCTTCGATGCCGCCATCCGCATCGGGACGCTCGCCGATGCGCGGCTGGTCGCGCGTCCGCTGGCGCCGTACCGGATGATGGTGTGCGCGTCGCCCGCGTATCTCGCGGCGCACGGCACGCCGACGCATCCCGACGAACTGGCGCGGCACACGTGCGTGTCGTTCGCGGTTTCAGCGCCAGGGGCGTGGAAGTTCAGGCAGGGAGAGCAGACCTTTATCGCGAAGCCATCCGGCAGGCTGACCATCAATCAGGGCGAGGGGCTGCGCAATGCGGCGCTGTGCGGGATGGGCATCGTGATGCAGCCCGCGGTGCTGCTGGAAGCCGACGTCGACGCGGGCCGGCTGGTGCCGTTGCTCGGCGAGTACGAAATGCCGAGCCGCCCGATGCACATCGTCTATCTGCCGGACCATCGATCGCCGAAGCTGCGCAGTTTCGTCGAGTTTGCGTTGCAGCGGTTCGGCGGATAGACAGAGCGGTCGTCGAACGATCCTCGATCCGGCCGAATCCGCGACCACGCACCGCTATTGACCGGCCCATCCGCGAAACGCTAGGATGGCCGTCATGCCCAGTCACGCGACACTCCCCCTTTCTCCGGTGCGCGCATGTTGTCGAAACATGCCGGGGGGAACCTGCGTCTAGCGCATCGCTATACGTCGCCGCATCATTTCCTTCTGGCCGCCCGTTGCAAAACCGGCGGCCTTTTCGTTTTCGCGCGCTAACTTCGAGCCGGAGAAACACGATGCCACTTGCGCTGTACGACACCTGGTCACGCACCCTGCGCCCGTTCGCGGCGATACGCGACGATCATGTCGGCCTGTATTGCTGCGGCCCCACCGTCTACGACCATGCGCATATCGGCAACCTGCGAACCTACGTGTTCGAGGACATCCTGCGTCGCGCGCTGGCCCGGAACGGGTATGCCGTCCGGCATGTTGTGAACATCACCGACGTCGGCCACCTGACCTCGGATGCCGACGAAGGCGAAGACAAGATGGAAAAGGGCAGCCGGCGGACGGGCCAATCGGCATGGTCGATTGCCGCGCACTACACCGACGCCTTCAAGGCGGACTGGCGTGCGCTCAACCTGCTGGAGCCGTCGATATGGTGCCGTGCGACGGATCACATCGCGGAGCAGATCGCCTTTATTGAGGAAATCGAACGATCCGGCTACGTTTATCGGACCGACGACGGCCTCTATTTCGACACCAGCAAGCAAGACGACTACGGCTTTCTCGCGCGGCTCGATCGCGCCGGCCTGCAGGCCGGCAAGCGGGTCGCGGTCGGCGCGAAGCGGAACGCGACGGATTTTGCGTTGTGGAAGTTCAGTCCGGCCGGGGTCACGCGCCAGATGGAATGGGACAGCCCGTGGGGACGGGGATTTCCGGGCTGGCACATCGAGTGCTCGGCGATGTCCGCGAAGTATCTGGGCGTCTGGTTCGACATCCACTGCGGCGGTGAAGACCATGTCGCCGTGCATCACAGCAACGAGATTGCGCAAACCGAAGCGGCCCACGGCACGCGGCTCGCGAACTTCTGGATGCACGGGCATTTTCTGACGCTGGACGCGACGAAGATGTCGAAGTCGAGCGGCGATTTCATGCGCCTGCAAACCTTGCGCGACCGGAACGTCGATCCGCTCGCGTACCGTTACCTGTGCCTGACCGCCCATTACCGGAGCAAGCTGAATTTCAACTGGACGTCTCTCGATGCTGCGCAGACGGCGTTGAATCGCCTCAGGCAACTCTATTCCGGCTGGCCCGACGGCGGCAGCGCCGATCCGGCGTTCGTCGCGCGATTCGATGCCGAGGTCGATCAGGACCTGAACATGCCGCGCGCGCTGGCGGTGCTGTGGGAGCTCGTCAAAAGCAACCTGCCGACCGCCACCCTGAAGGCGACGGTGGAAAACTTCGACGCCGTGCTGGGACTCAAGCTGCGCGATTGGCGGCCGACCGCATCCGACGTTCCGGAAGAAGTCCGTGCATTGCTTGGCGAGCGCGAGCGGGCCCGAGCCGAAAAGAACTGGGCACGAGCCGATGAAATCCGCGAGACGTTGAAAGCGCGAGGCTGGCAAGTCGAAGACGGCAAGGACCGACAACGCGTGACCGGACTCGCCGCGAACGTCACGCATGTCGGGCCGGAATGAGCCGGCCCGGGCGTCGGGCCGGCCGCATCGCACCGCGTCTCACGCAAAACGCCCGCCGCCGTCGACATGCAGGATTTCGGCGTTCACATAGCCATTGCCCAACAGGAACGCAATCGCTTCGCCGAGTTCCTCCGGCCGCCCGACGCGGCCAACCGGCAACGTGGCCGCCGCGTGGGCAAAGATCGCATCGCGGCTCTCCGGACCGAACGCATCGAACAACGGCGTATCCACGAACCCCGGCGAAACGACGTTGACCCGGATCGGCTTGAGTTCGAGCGCAAGCGAGCGCGCGAGCGCCTCGACGCCGCTCACCGCGGCGGCGATGACCGCCGTGCCCTCCCCTGACGGACGGTCGGAAAGCTGCCCGCTCGTCAGGACGATCGACGCCGTCGGCGGCATCAGCGGCAACGCGGCCCGGATCGCATGCACCGGCCCCGCGATGCGCTCGTGAATCGCGGTCAGCAACTGGTCCGGATCGGTGTCGGCCAGCTTGCCGGCGATGAAGCTGCCCGCGGTGATCACCAGATGGTCGACGCGGGTCATCTCGGCGAACACCGCGGCGACCGCCTGCTTGTCGACGATGTCGGCCACCGCCGTGCGCGCGCCGCCGATCGTTCGTGCGGCGGCTTCGAGTTTCGCGGGCGTCCGGCCGACGAGCGTGAGGTCGGCGCCGCGCGCCTTGGCTGCCGCCGCTGCTGCCAGGCCGATTCCCGAGCTTCCGCCGAACACGACGACGTGCGCGCCGCCGAGCGACGATTGCGTGGCTGATTGCATGGCTTTCCTGTCGAAAGAAGTGAAGGTGAAGCAACGTTACGTCATGCCAATCCTCGATGGAATGCGCGAAAATCGCATACGGCCTATTCCACAGGGGAATGACTTGGATTCGCTTCAATCGATGTGGCTGTACACGCGCGCCGTCGAACTGGGCAGTTTCTCGGCGGTCGCCCGCGAAGAAAGGATCGGCCAGCCGACGATGAGCAAGGTCGTCTCCGCGATGGAGAAGCACCTCGGCGTCCGACTGCTGCAACGGACCACCACGAGCCTGACGCCGACCGACGAAGGCCGGCGCTTTTACGAGCGCTGCAAGCAGATGCTCGAAACCTATGCGGACGCCGTCGCCGACGTGCGCGGACAGGCGCAGCGGCCGGTCGGCAAGCTGACGGTCAGCGCGCCGATGGGGCTCGGCGAATTGCGCCTCAACGCGCTCGTGCTCGAATTCCTGGCGCAATATCCGGAGATCGAGGTCGAGCTGAACCTGACCGATCGCATCATCGACCTGGTCGAGGAAGGCATCGACGCCGCGATCCGCATCGGCAACACCCTGCCCCCGGATGCCGTCGCCCGCAAGGTCGCGTGGTCGCCGCGCGTGCTGGTCGCGACGCCCGACTACCTGGCGCGCGCGCCGCGAATCCGCAGGCCGGAGGACTTGCTCAGGCATCCGTTCGTCGGCTATGCGCGCGCGCCCGTCGGCGCGCAGCTCGAACTCAGCAAGGGCGCCGAGACCATCGTCGTCCCGACCAACGGGCGCTACCGCGTCAACAACTCGGTCGCGCTGCGCGAATGCTATCTCGCAGGCATCGGCCTGGGCAGTGCGCCGGCGTGGGTCGTCCAGGACCTGATCGATGCGGGGCGGCTGGTCAGGGTGCTGCCCAAGTGGGCGACTCCGCCGCATTCGGTTCACCTGATCACGCCGTCGCGCCGATATCCGCCGCTCAGGGCGCGCGTGTTCCTGCAGTTCATGGCCGAGCGCATTCCGACGCTGCCGGGGTTTCATGCGTCGGGGGCTTGAAGCCAGCAACCGTGAGACGATACGGCCTGTCGAACGTCACCCCTGCGGAGAATCGGCTTGAAACAAGAACAAGTGATTGCAGCATTAGGTCGGGCAAGCGCGCCCATGGCGATTTACGTTACCGGCAAGGGGACTCGGTTTCCGTGGGGAACCGCAAGCGGCCTGGCCGATGCATCGGCCAGCCGGCCGCTGGGCGTCGACACGCCGCTGCGGGTCGCCAGCAATACGAAGATGTTCGTCGCAGCCGCCGTGCTGAGACTTTGGGAGCAAGGCCGCATCGATATCGATGCGTCGATCGCCGCCGCCGCGACGCCGGACCTCGTTGCCGTGCTGCAGGCAGGCGGCTATCGCACCGAATCGATCACCGTGCGCCAGCTGATGAACCACAGCGCAGGCTTGTACGATCACGGCGACGACCCGCGCTTCATTCCGGCGGTGCTCGCCGATCCGTCCCATCACTGGACCCGCGACGAGCAGGTCCGCCTGTCGACCGGGTATGCCGGCCCGCAGAGCGAACCCGGCTCGCGGTTCCAGTACTCCGATACCGGATACGTGGTGCTCGGCGACCTCGTCGAGCGCGCGACCGGCGAAACGCTTGCCGCGGTGGTTCGAAAGGAACTGCGCTTCGACGCGCGGGCGTTGCGATCGACATGGTGGGAGCTGTTCGAGCAACCGCCGTCGCATGTCGAGCCGCGTGCGCGCCAGTTTCTCGGCGATCGCGACATGACGGACGTCAACGCGACCATGGACCTCTATGGCGGAGGCGGATTGGTGATGTCGGCGCGCGACCTCGCATCATTTGCCGCCGATCTGTTCGAAGGCCGGGTGTTCGACAACCCGCAGACGCTGGCCGAGATGCTCAAGGCCGGATCGCACGAAGGCGCCGATGCATACCGGCTCGGGGTGTTCGTCGGCGAGATCGGCGGCGCCGTGTGCTACTCGCATGCCGGCTTCTGGGGAACCGTCGTCTACTACATGCCCCAACACGGCATTGCCGTATCGGGCGTCACCACGGTTCGCGGTGCGCGGCCCGAGCTCGTGTCGATCATCGAAACCGCGATCGGCGAGTGGGTCCGCTGAGCCGTTCCGTTCTCCGAATCACCTATTCGCGCCGCTCCATCGGCTCCCCGACGACGAATCCGCCGCCCTGGAAACGCTGGGCCGGATCGTCGAAGTCGGTGCTCGGCGCGGTGAGCGCGAAGCGCCCGGCGAACTGCTCGGAACTGTCGCGCGGACGAAAGCCGAGGAAGCCCGCCTTGGTGTTGTCCCACCACTTGACGGGATTGTCCGACACGCCGTACACGACCACGTGCCCGACGCGGTTCGTCAGCAGCGAACAGCGCACGAGCTCGATGAAGTCGCGATAGCTCAGATAGGTGACGAGCATGCGCGGATTCTTCGGCGCCTCGAACGACGAACCGATCCGCAGGCACACCGTCTCGATGCCGAAGCGGTCGAAGTAGTAGCGCGACAGCGCCTCGCCGAAGCACTTCGTCACGCCGTACAGGCTGTCCGGACGCTGCGGCGAATCGGCGTCGAGCACTTCCGTCACCGGATGAAACCCGATCGCGTGATTCGAGCTCGCGAACACGATCCGCTTCACGCCGTGCTTGCGCGCCGCTTCGTACAGGTTGTACGTGCCGCGGATGTTCGCTTCGAGCAGGTCGTCGAACGGCGCGTCGACCGAAATGCCGCCGAGATGCACGATCGCATCAGCGCCGTCGACGAGCGCCGTGACGGCCTGCCGGTCCGCGAGGTCGACGACCTGGACCTCCTCGTGCGCGGCCGCGTCGCCCAGCGGCGCGACGTCGCTGACGCGCACGACGTCGGCCCAGTCGGCCAGCGCGCCGCGCAACTGGCAGCCCAGATTGCCGGCCGCGCCCGTCAGCAGCAGGCGCCGGAACGGCTTGCCCGCTTCGGTGGTTGAGGCGTTCATCGAATCTCCTTGAAACTGGCTTGATTGGAAAACGTTTTCCAACTATAAGTTTGATGCGGGCGCGACGTCAATGACCCAAGCCGCCGCCCGGCTTGCGCGTTGCGCCGATACCCGGCACCCGGCCGTGCGCCGGCTTTTTCTGCCACAATCCCGAGCTCAGCGAAGAAAACGTTACCCTCCGCATGAAAAAAGTTTCCCCGACGATTCGCGACGTCGCCGCCGAAGCGGGCGTGTCGGTCGCGACGGTGTCGAAGTACGTGAACGGCGCGCAGCGCTTCTCGCCGGCGGTCGAGGCGCGGCTCAAGGCCGCGATCGACAAGCTCGGCTATCGCTCGAACCCGCTCGCCCGCTCGATGATCACGGGGCGCACGCGCACCATCGGCCTCGTCATCCTCGACATCAGCAATCCGCACTTCACGAACGTCGTGAAAGGCGCGAACCGGGTCGCGCTCCAGCACGACTACACGCTGCTGCTCGTCGACACCGACGAGAACCAGGCCCGCGAGCGCGCGCTGATCGAGGCGCTCGCACCGCGCGTCGACGGGCTGATCGTCAGCTCGCGCCTGCCCGACGAGGGCCTGCGCTGGATGCTCGAGCTCCACAAGCCGCTCGTGCTGCTGCGGCGCAGCCCGGACCTGCCGATTCCCGGCGTCGGCATCGACAGCCGGCTGTCGACCTACATGCTCGCGCGCCACCTGCTGAATCTCGGCCACCGGCACATCGCGTACCTCGGCTTCGGGCAGGCGCGCATCAACGACGAACGCATCCAGGGCGCGCGCGACTGCCTCGCGGAAGCGGGGCTCACGCTCGACGTGCACGACGCGCATGCGCCGACCGCCGAGGCCGGCGAACGCGCGTGCTCGCGCGTGATGCTCGGGCCGCAGCGCCCGCAGGCCGTGATCTGCTACAACGACCTGATCGCGCTCGGCTTCATGAAGGAAGCCGCGTCGCTCGGCTTCAGGCTGCCGCAGGACGTATCGGTCGCGGGCATCGACAACGTGCCTTATGGCGAGTACGCATCGCCCGCGCTGACCACCGTCGACATCCAGAGCGAGAAGATGGGCGAGCTCGCGATGCAGAAGCTGATCGACGCGCTCGCGGGCCATGCGGACGCCGGCTACTCGACGTTCGAGCCACGGCTGATCGTCAGGGGCTCGACGGCCGCGTGCCGCTGAACGCGGCTGCGCGCAGCCGCGAACGCCCCGGGTTGCGACATCACGCATCGAGCTTTGCGGGCGCCATGCGCGGCGTGAGCGCATGCATGACCGCGAGCGCCAGCAGGTAGGCGAGCGCGCCGATCGCGAACAGCACCCAGTAGTGGCCCGTGCGCTGCAGCACCTGGCCGATCACCTCGGAGAACAGCACGCCGCCGATCGAGCCGGCCATCCCGCCGATGCCGACCACCGCCCCCACCGCGCGGCGCGGAAACAGGTCCGACGCGGTCGTGAACAGGTTCGCCGACCAGCCCTGGTGCGCGGCGGCGGCGAGGCCGACGATCAGCACCGCGGCCCACAGGCTCTGGACCTGCGAGACGAACGCGATCGGCAGCACGCAGCATGCGCAGATCAGCATCGCGGTCTTGCGCGCGGCGTTCACGCTCCACCCGGAGCTCAGCATCGTCGACGAGATCCAGCCGCCGCCGATGCTGCCGACGGTCGTGAGCGCATAGATGCAGACGAGCGGCAGGCCGATGTGCTGCATGTCCATCCCGCGCGACTCGTTGAGCCACTTCGGCAGCCAGAACAGATAGAACCACCAGACGGGATCGGTCAGGAACTTGCCGATCAGGAACGCCCACGTTTCGCGCTTGCGCAGCAGCATGCCCCAGCCGGGCGCGCCGGCGTTCGCGTTGGCGGCGTCGAGCGCTTCCGCTTCGTCGCGCGGCTCGTCGAACGCCCGGCTGAGCGCCTGCGGGTCGGCGGGACGGTAGAACACGAGCCACACGACCAGCCAGAGCAGGCCGACCGCGCCGATGATCACGAACGCCGCACGCCAGCCGTAGGAGACCGCGATCGCCGGGATGATCGCCGGCGCGAACACCGCGCCGATGTTCGCCCCCGAGTTGAAGATGCCGGTCGCGAGCGCGCGCTCGCGGCGCGGGAACCATTCGGCCGTGGTCTTGATGGCCGCCGGGAAATTGCCGCCCTCGCCGATGCCGAGCAGCGCGCGCACGAACGCGAAGCCCGTCACCGAACCGACGGCCGCATGCAGCATCGCGGCGATGCTCCAGAACAGCATCGCCAGCGCATACGACACGCGCGTGCCGAGCCAGTCCACCACGCGGCCGAAGCCCAGCAGGCCGATCGCATAGAACGCGGAAAACGCCATCACGATGCGGCCGTACTGGACCTGGGTCCAGCCGATGTCGTGCTGGAGCATCGGCGCGAGCAGGCCGAGGATCTGCCGGTCCATGTAGTTGATGACGGTGGCCAGGAACAGCAGCCCGCACACGGCCCAGCGGTAGCGGCTCGCGACGCGCGCGACGCCGACGACGGCAGATTGCATGAATGTCTCCGTTGCGCGCCGCCGCTCGTCGTGCCGCGCGCTTGTTCATTGCCGGCGACGAGCACCGGGGCGGGTGTGCCGCGGGTCTCGCACGCGGCGCCACGTTTCGCCATCGCTTTGGAAAACGTTTTTCAAAGAATAGGGAGTTTTCTGACGTCTGACCAGTGCGGGATTTCTATGAGTCATCTCTAAACGAGCGGTGTGAAGATACGACTCAGGTTCAGGTCTGAGTTAATCGTTTTTTACCCGTGCCGTGGTTCGTCGCCGGGACGCGCGGCCGCGATGGTTTACATTCGTCGCTTGAACCTCGATCCGGACACCTGCAATGACACCCGGCAACCTGATATCGAGCCCGCTGGGCGACATCCTCGTGCGCGTGGAAGACGGCTGCCTGACGGGCCTCTTCTTCGTCGGGCAAAAGTATTTCCCGTCGATCGCGATCGCGAACAACGATCTGCCCGTGTCACCGGTCGCGCAGCAGGCGCGGGAAGAAATCGCCGAGTACTTCGCCGGCGCGCGCACGACCTTCTCCGTGCCGCTGCATCTGCGCGGCACCGAATTCCAGCGGCGCGTGTGGAAGGAATTGCTGGCGATCCCGTTCGGCGCACTCGCCTCCTACGGCGAGCTGACGCAGCGCATCGGCCTGCCCGTCAGCGCCGCGCGCGCAGTGGGCGGCGCGGTCGGGCGCAATCCGGTGTCGATCATCGTGCCGTGCCATCGCATCCTCGGCGCGACGGGCGGCCTCACCGGCTATGCGGGCGGCATCGACAGGAAGCGCGCGCTGCTGTCGCTCGAAAGCGCCGGCCGCCGGTCCGCCGCCGACCATCCTGCGCAATACACGCTGGCGCTTTGATTGGCGCGCTTGGGACGGCGCCGCGTGCGTCCCGTCAGCCCGCCATGACGATGCGCCGCGACGCCCGTTTCGCGAACGCGCCGGGCGTGACGTGGAATTTCTGCTGGAACAGCCCGATGAACGACGACGTCGAGTCGTAGCCCAGTCGCGCCGCCACCGCGCCGACCGCCTCGCCGCCCTCGAGCAGCGGCAACGCCGCCAGCAGACGCACGGCCTGCCGCCATTCGGTGAACGACAGCCCCGTGTCGTGACGGAACAGGCGCGACAGCGTGCGGCGCGTCGCGCCGACCTGCTGCCCCCACGCGTCGAGGCTGCGCGCGTCGCCGGGGTCGGCGTGCAGCGCGCGGGCGATCTTCAGCAGGCGCGGATCGCGCGGCAGCGGCACGGTCAGCGGCGCCGGCCGCAGGCGCTGGATGCGATCGGCGATCAGGCAGACGAGCGCGCCGTCCGGGCCGGCTTCGTCGTAGTTCACCGGCAGTTCCGCGGTCGCGACGACCAGTTCCCGCAGCAGCGGCGTCATGCACAGAATCCGGCATGCGTCGTCGAAGCCGTCGCCGACGATCGCCTCGTCCAGATACAGGCTGTGGAACGCGACGCAGTCGCGCGTCGCGACCGCGTGCGGCACATGCGGCGGAATCCACATCGCATAGTGCGGCGGCAGCAGATGGCGCCCGTGCGGCGTGTCGACCTCGATCACGCCCGCCGTCGCATACATCAGCTGCGCCCACGGATGGCAGTGCGCCTCGACGCTGACGTGCCCCGGGATCTCGAATGCGCGGACGAACAGCGGCCTCGGCAGCCGCGTCATCGCCGGCACCGGCGGGACAGCATAGGGTTGGGCCGATTGTCCTGCCAGCAGCATAAGACGTCCTCCGAATGCCATTCCGTGCACGGGCGCGGTGATACCTTGACGCACCTTCACCCGACACGGCATGTGTTCATGAGCGCGCACACTACCACCAATCGCAAAACCGTCACCTCGATCCGCGCGACGAAAGGCGCCGGCAGCCTCGTCTCGCTGACCGCCTATTCGACGCCGATGGCCAGGCTCGTCGACGCCTTCGCGGACGTCATCATCGTCGGCGATTCCGTCGGCATGGTGCTGTACGGCATGCCGAGCACGCTCGGCGTCACGCTGGACATGATGATCGCGCACGGCGCGGCCGTCGTGCGCGGCGCGCAACAGGCGTGCGTCGTCGTCGACCTGCCGTTCGCGACGTATCAGGAATCGCCCGCGCAGGCGTTCCGTTCCGCCGCGCGCCTGCTCGCCGAGACCGGCGCGCAAGCCGTGAAGCTCGAAGGCGGCGCGGAGATGGCCGACACGATCCGCTTCCTGACCGAGCGCGGCGTGCCCGTCATGGCGCACATCGGACTCATGCCGCAACAGGCGAACGCGACCGGCGGCTTCAAGGCGCAGGGGCTGGAGCCGCGCGCGGCCGAACGCATCTTCGATGCGGCGCGCGCGGTCGAAGCCGCCGGCGCGTTCAGCGTCGTCATCGAGGGCACCGCCGAAGCGCTCGCGCGCCACATCACGGCCGCGCTCGCGATTCCGACGATCGGCATCGGCGCGTCGCCCACATGCGACGGCCAGGTGCTCGTGACCGAGGACATGATCGGCGGCTTCGACGCCTATACGCCCCGCTTCGTGAAGCGCTACGCGGATGTGAACGCCGTGATGCGCGACGCGATCGCGCAATACGCGCACGACGTTCGGCACAACGCGTTTCCCGACGCGCAGCATTGCTTCGGGGTCGGCAAGCCGCTGCAGTTGCACGGCGCGACGGACGACGCGCGCGCCGCGTGATCCCGACGCATGCGTCGGCGGCGAGCGTCACGCCCGCCGGCGCAGCGCATGCGCGACCGGCGCATTCGCCTCGAACTTCGCGCGATGCGTCGAGAAGAACGTCCGCACGTTGCGCACGTTCGACGCCTCGGTAAACAGCCGTCTCGCGAACGCGTCGTAGTCGGCGACGTCCGCGAGATCGGCGATCACGACGAAATCCGGCCCCGGCGACACGCGGTAGCACTGCGTGACCGCCGGTTCCGCGCACACGTATTGCTCGAACGCGTCGTAGTCCTCCGCCGTCTGCCGGTCGAGGCTGATCTCGATGATCGCGGTGACCGCCGAGCCGATCATCTGCTGATCGAGGATCGCGATCTGGCGCCGGATCACCCCCGCGTCCCGCAGCCGGCGCACCCGGCGCAGGCAGGTCGGCGGCGACGACAGCGCGCGCTCGGCCAGCTCCAGGTTCGACACCGACGCATCGTCCTGCAGGATCGCGAGGATGCGGAGATCGAGATCGTCGAGGGTCACGCTGGCCAAGGGGCCTCCCGTTCTTTCAGGCTGAAATTTAATTTCAGCATGATACGCGACGATCCTCTCGTTTCACCATTACCATATTTTTGAAATTTAATTCCATTTCATCGCCTCTACCATCGCTGTCATTGATCGAAACAGCACCTTCTACGGAGCGCGATATGTGTGGAATCGTCGGGGCGGTGGCCCAGCGGGACATCCTGCCGAATCTCGTCGATGGCCTGAAGCGGCTCGAATACCGCGGCTACGACTCGTGCGGCGTCGTCGTGTACCGCGACCGGGCGCTCGCGCGGGCGCGCAGCGTCGACCGCGTCGCCAACCTGCGGCGCGAGATTGCCGAGCGCGCGCTGTCCGGCTACACCGGCATTGCGCACACGCGCTGGGCGACCCACGGCGCGCCGGTCACGCTCAACGCGCATCCGCATTTCTCGCCGGGCGACGACGACGCGCGCATCGCGCTGTCGCACAACGGCATCATCGAGAACTGCGACGCGCTGCGCGCGGAGCTCGAAGCGCACGGCTACGTGTTCGCGAGCCAGACCGACAGCGAGGCGATCGCGCACCTGATCGATCACCTGTACGACGGCGACCTGTTCGATGCGGTCCGGCGCGCGGTCACGCGCCTGCGCGGCAGCTACGCGATCGCGGTGATGTGCCGCGACGAGCCGCACCGCATCGTCGGCGCGCGCAACGGCATGCCGCTCGTGGTCGGCGCCGGCGACGGCGAGAATTTCCTCGCGTCCGACGCGATCGCGCTGGCCGGCATCACGGACCGGATCGCCTATCTGGAGAACGGCGACGTCGCCGACGTCCAGCTGCATCGCTACTGGATCGTCGATGCGAACGGCCAGCGCGTGGAGCGCGCCGTGCAGCGCGTCGCCGCGCACAGCGGCGCGGCGGACCTCGGGTCGTACCGCTACTACATGCAGAAGGAGATCTTCGAGCAGCCGCAAGCGGTGGCCGATACGCTGCTCGACGTCACGTCGATCATGCCGGAGCTGTTCGGCGACCACGCGTGGCGCGTGCTGAACGACGTCGATTCGGTGCTGCTGCTCGCGTGCGGCGGCAGCTATCACGCGGCGCTGACCGCGAAGTACTGGATCGAGAGCCTCGCGAAAGTGCCGGCCAGCGTCGAGATCGCCAGCGAGTTCCGCTATCGCGACAGCGTGCCGAACCCGAAGACGCTCGTCGTCGCCGTGTCGCAAAGCGGCGAGACGGCCGACGTGCTGGGCGCCGTGCATGCGGCCAAGCAGACGGGCATGCTGCATACGCTCGCGATCTGCAATGTGGCCACCAGCGCGCTGATGCGCGAATGCGCGTTGCAGTTCGTCACGCGCGCGGGCATCGAGATCGGTGTGGCGTCGACGAAGGCGTTCACCACGCAGCTGGTCGCGCTGTTCCTGCTCGCGCTGTCGCTCGCGCAGGTGCGCGGCCGGTTGAGCGACGACGACGAGAAGCAGCATCTGCGTGCGCTGCGTCATCTTCCGGATGCGATCGCGAAGGTGCTGGCGCTCGAACCGCAGATCACCGGGTGGTCGGAACTGCTCGCGCGCCGGGACAACATGCTGTTCCTCGGACGCGGGATGCATTACCCGATCGCGCTGGAAGGCGCGCTGAAGATGAAGGAGATTTCGTACATTCACGCGGAGGCTTATCCGGCGGGGGAGCTCAAGCATGGGCCGCTTGCGCTCGTCAGCAACGAGATGCCGGTCATTGCCGTCGCGCCGAACGACATGCTGCTGGAGAAGCTGCGGTCGAACATGCATGAGGTCAGCGCACGTAACGGCAGGCTGTTCGTGTTCGCCGATGTCGATTGCGGGTTGGCGCCGGGTGAAGGAATCGATGTGATTCGGCTCAATGAGTACTACGGGCCGCTTTCTCCGATCCTGCATACGGTGCCGATGCAACTGCTCGCGTATCACGCGGCGATTGCGCGAGGGACGGATATTGATAAGCCGAGGAATCTCGCGAAGTCGGTGACGGTGGAGTGAGCAACCGACTTTCGTGTCAGGGCAGCTGTTCGCGAGAAATGAAAGCGTTCCCGGAGGGAGTCTCCTTTGGCGGAGTGGCCCGCCCCGTAAGGCGGGGAACGCTTCCAGAGGGCAGATCGAAAGCTGCACCAGTGAACTTCCGAAATCGTCATCAAAACGATAGCGAAACCGCTCCCCGCAAATTCATGTACGACTGCGGCACGCACGAAGCCAAAAAAACTGCAACATCGATCCCAGCACAAAAACACCCAGCCACGCGGCGAGTGATCCGCGCACGATTGGAGATTCGGGGCCATTCGCGAGGGGATGACCAACCGGCAGTCGTGTCAGCGTCTCGTTGATCCCGGGGACCAACAGCAGAAAGAAGCTGAACGTGAATGCGACCTGGGATAGGTACAGCCGCGCACGCCCCAGGACTTCGATTCGCGGGACGAGCAGTCCGCCCGATGTTGCGAGCAGCGCCAGGATGCCGAGTGCGTGCCCGACATTGAAGCCGCCGGTACTGGACAAACCAAACGACGTGAACACGGATACCACCATCCCTGCCAGGTAAATCCTGGCGGACCGGGTAGTGCTATCGATCTTTTGATATCTGGCGAAGCTATAGAGACCTGCGGCGACCGTCACCAGGCTGACAATGGTGTGACCCGCGCCCAAAGGGGAAATGGGATGAGGCATAGGACGATGACTCCTTCTGAAGGTGTGGCCCCGGATCGCCGTGGCGCTGGCGACACGGGAGAACGCAAGGGGTCGATCAATACTCGCAAAGTAGCGAGCTAGTTAGTCGGTTCAACAATTCGAAGCATGCGTCCGCTTCAAGCTTCCAGGGAATACCAGGCGACGTCGTTGTCGTCGACCACACACTTCACGACGCGCTTGGCAATGAGGTAGTTCATGCAGGCCACCGCTTCGCCGGTCGCGAGACTCAGTTGCTGCGCATCCTGTTCCCCGATGGGGCGGCCGAACAGAGGGGCGAACGCGTCGACGATCCGTTGGGGCCCGGCCGCCAACGATTGGCGCAGTCGATCCAGGGCGCGGTCCTGTCCGGATTTGAGCGATGCCAGGCGTTCATGCAAACCGTAGAAGGGCTCGTTGTGAGAAGGCAGCACAAGCACATCATTGGGCACGCCGTTCATCAGCTTGCCGAGCGACTCGTACCACTCCTGCAGCGGATTGGCTTGCGGCTCGCTGGCGAACACCGACACATTCGACGAAATCTTCGGTAGCACCTGATCGCCGGAGATCAGCAGCTTCAGATCGGAGCAGTACAGGCAGACATGCTCAGGCGAGTGGCCACCGGTTGTGATGATCCGCCAGTCGTGCTCGCCCAGCCGAACCTGGTGGCCGTCCTGCAGTCGCCGATAGCTCTCAGGCAGCGCATGAATATGCTTGCCGAAGCTGCCGAAGCGGCTGCGATAGCCCTCGATGGCAGGCTCCGACCACCCCGCGCGCCGATGAAACAGCACGCCGTCACGAGGGGCCTCGCGGTTCGTGTCGGCATGCACGACCCGGCAGGACAGGTATTCGAGGCGGCTCATGTGCAGCGGTACGCCTGTGCGACGCGTGAACCAGCCTGCCAGACCGATGTGATCCGGGTGCATGTGCGTGGCGTACACGCCTTGGAGCGGCCTTGCCAGAGGCCCCTGCGCCATTAACGCCAACCAGTCGGCCACGGTGTCAGGAGAGTTCAGGCCGGTGTCCACCAGCACCCATCCGTCGGGGGTGTCTATGGCCCATACGTTGATGTGATCGAGCTTGAACGGCATGGACAGCCGGATCCAGCGCACACCGGTGGCGACCTCGACTGTGTGGCGCGGCAATGGAGGGTCGAATGGGTACAGAAGTGCCATGGCGTCGATCGAGGGAGTCAAATTCCCATGAGTCCACCCGTCCAGAGTGTGGCTTGACCACTCACGTAGCCGGACTCGGGAGTACAGAGCAGAGAGACCGCACCGACGCCGTTCGGCGCGCCCGGTGCGTCACCATGGGATCGTCATGCATAGTGTCAAGGGGGCATCATGCAACGTGGTTCGATACTAGACAGAGAGTCGTGCGCACACTGGTCCGTGGAGCCAATTCGCCGGTCCGCGCAGCATCCGGGATTTCCCTCTGGACGGCGCTGCGGCGCACGCCTAAGCTTTCCCGAAGCATGCAAGCCCCTCCTTTTATGCCTTCCCCCGTCGTCGCCCCCGATCAGCCGAGCGTCATTGCAGGCTACGCGCTGGCGATTGCGCGCGCGCTCGAGCACAACGGCGTGGACGCGCGCCGTGTGCTGCGCGCGGTCGGGCTCACGGAAGCCGTGAGCAACGACCCTTTGCAGCGCCTTGCGTCGAGCCAGGTCACCACGCTCTACCGAGCCTGCGTCGAGGTCACACATGACCCGTACTTCGGCCTGACCGTCGGGCGCTTCATCCACGTGTCGAACATCCACGCGGTCGGCTATGCGCTGATGGCCAGTCGCACCCTGCTGGACTTTTGCCTGCGGCTGGAGCGCTACTTCGCGATCGTCTCGCAGTCCGCCGCAGTGCGCGTCGAGCGCAACGCGCAGGAGGTTGCACTGCGCTTCGGTCATCAGACGAACCTGTGCGGCGAGACCGAAGACGCCTTCACCACGTTCCTGCTGCGCTTCATGCGCCTGTTGTACCGGCAGGATTTTTCGCCACTGCACGTGGAGCTGCACCACGCCTGTCCGAGCGAGGGGCCGAAGCCGTACACCCAAGCCTTCGGCGTGGCGCCGACTTTCGGTCATGACGAATCCGCGCTCATCTTCACAGCCGCGGCGATGGAAGATCCGTTGTCGGGCGCCTGCGCCGAGCTCGCTCAGTACAACGACGAGATCGCCACCGAATACCTTGCCAAGCTGGACCATGCGGACGTGACCGCGCGCGTGCGCGCCAAGATCATCAAGATGCTGCCCGCGGGCGACTGCACGCGCCGCAAGCTCGCGCAGGATCTGTGCATGAGTCAGGCGACGCTGCAACTGAAGCTCGCGCAGCGCGGCACGAGCTTCCAGGACCTGCTCGGCGAGACGCGCCGCGAGCTGGCACTGGGCTACCTCGCGCAGCGCAGCCTGTCGGTGACCGAAATCACCTTCCTGCTCGGCTTCACTGACACGAGCAATTTCGCGCGCGCCTTCAAGCGCTGGACGGGCACGTCGCCAACGCTTTACCGGGCCAAGCTGCTACGGCGCGACGCGGCGGATTAGCGCGTGCGCGCCACACAGGTTGCACCGAGAAGCACACACTGATGCGAGCGATCTGGTTCATGACAGGGCCTGCCTTTAACAAGGCGGCCCTGTCATGCTAGAAAGCGTGACGGATGCCCAGCATGGCCGCTGTCGTGCTCACGCCCGGCGCCACGGGCTGGCCAAACGTTATTGGCTGGGTCATCGTTCCCCGGTTGTTCACGTGCCCCACCTGGCCGTAGACGAGCGTCGCTTTCGACAGACTGTACTCCGCGCCGACGGCAACCTCGGTCGACTTGTTGGCCGAGTTGTTGCGGTCCTTCAGGTAGTACACGCCACTGGTCACCTTGAAGGCAGGCGAGAACTGGTAGCCGAGGCCGGCCGAATACAGGTCGAGGCTGACCAAGTCAGAATGCGCCGGATTCCTGCCGTTCGAATACGATGCGGAAATCGAGAACGCGCGGTACGTGTATAGCGCGCCCACGTAGAAAAGGCGGTTATTGGCAAGTCCGGTGGGTACAGTCTTCGGGCCGGGATTCGTATCGTGGCCAATGTAGTAGCCAGCCGCAAAACGAAGGCCATAGTTCGAGTATTTCAGTACGACGGACTCCCGCGTGCCTCCCTGGAAGCTGCCCGGTACACCTCCGGGTGCATACTCGAGTGCCGCGGACAGGCCGGCGAACTTCGGCGATTCATAGACAATCGCATTGCTGTCGTACAGCGCGCCAATCGGCGCGTTGGTGCTGATGCCCTGCCAGCCGGCAGCCTGGTTCATGCCGAGCCACCCAGTCAGCGTGCTGCCGAAATAGTGAGCCCCCCGCACGTCCGTATCGGCCATTGCATAGGCAATCGGCACGATCTGTCGACCGAAGTTTAGTGTACCGAATGGTCCCGACACGCCTACGGTCGCGATCTGGTTGAACTGTGCCACCGCGCCCGGCGTATCGGCCAGGTTGAACTTGCCGGTGCCGCTGTCGAACTCACCTTGCAGTTTGAAATTGACGTGATACCCGCCACCGATGTCCTCCGATCCCTTGAGTCCCCAGGCGCTCGCATAGATACCGCCGTCCTTGTAGCGATAGACCTTGCCAAGGTTCGGCGCCTTCGGGCTCAACGTGGCCGCCGACGTGCTTTGATACAACACCCCGGAATCGATGACACCATACAGCGTCACCGACGACTGTGCGTGTACTGCACCACCTGTTGCCGCTAGAACGGCCGCAGCTATCCATTTCAGTTTCATTGCGTCTCCGGTTCTTTTGCTTTGAAGCGGCCTGTTGCGACCGCCGTACGTACTGAACACTTCAGATGCTTCGCCTCAACGCCAACTTCGCTCGGCGTAGACCTCCTGGCCTTGCTTTTTAACTAGTTCGGTTTGCTAAATTAATCAGAGTTTCCCATCTACTATCCGTGTAAACGGAAGCACCCGAAAACCCACGTGACGACACCAATCGGGATCTCCGTTCCGGCCAAAGTAATCCGGCGAGTCAGCTGGTTGCGCTTCATGCCGTCGTCCACGCAGCAAATCCGGAGCGCGACCAGCAAAACGCGGAACGTGCTGGCAGCGACAGCGACGAGGCCCAAAACAGCCTTGACGAGGACACGTATTGGAACTCGCCACATGCGCATCAGCAGCAGCATCCCCGTGCAATGCAATTCAGCCCCTTGGCCAAAACACTATTCCTGCGCGGCAGCGGTCGCCGGTCATTTGCGATCAACATTCGGTCTTCGGGATGGAATGAGTCCGGACGCGAAAAACGTCTGTTGTGCGGGCCCTTTACGCACCGCCAAACGGTTTTTGCACGATCAGCTTGTTGGTCACGGAGGTCACCCCCGGAACGCCCTTCACGATCTCCGCAACCTCATTGACCTGCGAAGCGTCCGTGACTGTGCCGTTCAGCGTCACCGCGCCGCCTCTTACGACGATGCTGATATTGCCGGCGCTGATCTTCTTGTGCTTGGCGATGGCGGCATACACCTGCCGGCGCAGCGCGCGATTGGCTTTCCTTGCGCTGACCGGCGCCGCTGCGCTTTCCACAGCGGATGCAGCCGGCATGCCGGTAGGTGCACTGGCCGTCTGGCCCGGCTGCGACCATGCGTTGCCGGACGCGGCCAGAATCAATGCGGCAATCGCCAACGCGCGCGCCTGAATACTTTTCATCGAATGCTCCAGTTGTTATGAAGGACGGAATCAAAACGGCATGACCATGAGTCGACTCCTGCTTACATGTCACATGGAACTGCCTAGCTGACCCTGCGCTTCATGTTCTGCCAGTACCTTTCCTTGACCACGCGCCGCAGCACCTTGCCGACCACCGAGGTCGGCAATTGCTCGACGAACACGAGCGACTTCGGGGCCTTGTAGCTGCCGAGCTTTTCCTTCGCGTGCGCGATCAGTTCGGCGGCCTCGACCGAGGTGCCGGGACGCAGCAGCACTTCCGCATGCACGGCCTCGCCCCACTCGGGATGGGGAACGCCAACCACGGCGCACATCATGACGGCCGGATGGGAGGCCAGCGCCGCTTCGACTTCGATCGCATAGACGTTGAAGCCGCCACTGATGATCATGTCTTTCAGACGGTCGACGATGTGCAGGTAGCCGTCCTCGTCGATGTAGCCGAGGTCGCCCGATCTCCAGGCCCCGTCGGCAAACTCGGCGGCCGTCGTTTCCGGATTGTTGTAGTACCCCTTGATGACGGCTCGGCTGCGGATGCGGATTTCGCCGAACTGGCCCATCGGCAGCGGTTTGCCCCGCTCGTCGGTCACATAAACTTCGACGCCCGGCGTCGGCCGGCCGGCCGAAGACAGGCGCTCGCTGCCGCCCTCGGTCTTCTGTCCGATCTCGTGCTCGGCCTTGTCGAGCGTCGACACGAACATCGGGACTTCGGTGGCGGCATAGACCTGCGCGAAGATGGGCCCGAAGCACGCGATCAGTTCTTCGAGCTTGGCGGGACTCATCGGTGCGGCGCCATAGATCAGGGTGTTCAGCGAAGAGAAATCGCGTGGGTCGGCGCGCTGCAATTCGAGCAGACGGTACAGCACGGTCGGCACCAGGAACGAATGTGTCACGCGCTGCTGTTCGACCGTTTGCCGCCATTGCTCGAGATCGAGCTGATTGAGCGTCAGGTTGGCGCCGCCGGCATAGAAAGTCGGTACGAAACCGACCAGCGTGCCATGCGAGAGCGGCGCCACATGCAACATGCGTGTGCGGTCGTTGAAGCCGAAATCCGGGTTGCCGAAGCCGCCGTCGCGGCAAGCCATCAGATTGTCGATCGAGTACATCGCGCATTTCCCCTGGCCAGTCGTGCCGCCGGTGAAGCGCAACATGAAGATGTGCTCGTCATCGTCCAGCTCGACGTTGGCGTCAAGCTCAGAGGCTGCGTCGACCAGGCTCCAGAACGCGCGCACACCGGGGCGCGTGGCCTGTTCCGGCGTCGGGTCGTCCATGACGACGATCTCGCAGCCCGCCGCACGCAACATTGCGTAGTAGCCATCGAGCAGGCGCGTTTCGATAAATACGACCTTCGGCTTGACCAGTTCGATCTGACGCGCATGCTCTTCCGACGCGTCGCGCAGGTTGGTCATGACCACCGTGCCCTCCTGCTTGAGGACGGTCGGCAGCATCATCAGGCTCAGGTTGTCGTTTTCCAGGATGAGCAGGAACTTGTCGCCTTTGCCGACCCCGAGCGCGTTGCGCAGCGCATCGGCAATGCGGTTGGTCAACAGGTGGTAATCGCGGTAGCTGTAGCTGCGACCGCGCTCCACATTGACGATCGCTTGCCGGTCGCGAAAGCGCAGCGTCATCAAGCGCATGATGCGGCAAAAGTTCATCTTCATGGATTTGTCTCCTTCGTTCTTTTGCCCTCCCTCTTCTTTAGAGGAAGGGCGGCCCTGTCGCCGGCGCAGTGCGTTCAGCGCGCGCGCAGGCGTGACGCTGCGTCCAGGCGGATCGTGTGCGCGTTGAGGTAGGCGTTCTCGATGATGAAAGCGCAGCAGTGCGCGAACTCGCGCATGTCGCCAAGGCGCCTCGGGGCTTCGATCTGCGTCTTCAACGCAGCGACGATCTTTTCGTCGAGCGTCTGCACCATCGGCGTCAGGAACAGGCCGGGCGCAATGGCGTTGACACGAATGCCGACGTCACCGAGCTCCCGCGCCGCCGGCATGTTCATGCCTAGCAGCGCCGCCTTGGAGGCGGCATAGGCGACTTGACCGATCTGCGCCTCGTACGCGGCACCCGACGAGATGTTGATGACCACGCCGCGCTCCTCGCCTGCTTACGGTTCGTTCCTGACCATCTGCTCGGCGCATTTCGACATGACGTTGAACACGCCGTTGACGTTGACCGCCGTCACCTGCGCGAACTTGGCCAGCGGCGTGGCCTTGCCTTCCTTGCCCAGCACCTTGCACGGCGTGGGCAGCGCCGCGCAATTGATGCAGACGTGAACCGTGCCGAAGCGGGCAGTCACGGCGGCCACCGCGTTCTGCACCGATTCCTCGCTGGCGACGTCGGTTTGCACGAACATCGCGTGTTCGGCGCCGACCTCCTCGACCGCCTTGGCGCCGGCCTCGGCGTTCAGATCGAAGATGGCGACGCGCGCGCCTTTTTCCTGTACCAGGTAGCGTGCTGTGGCGAGGCCGAGGCCCGAAGCGCCGCCGGTAATGACGATGACTTTTCCTTCAATACGCATGATTTTTCCTGTGGCTATGATTCTTAGAACGCCGGCACGCCGGTCAACGCGCGGCCGATAATGAGTTGCTGAATCTGGGTCGTGCCTTCCGGAATCGGTGCGATGATCGCCTCGCGCGCGAGCTTCTCGACGAGGAATTCGGTCGTGACACCGTTACCCCCGTGGATCTGCACCGCATCGCGGGCGATTTTCACGGCTGCCTCGCAGGCGAAATACTTGGCCATCGCCGCTTCCATCTCGGCCGGCACGCCGGCTTCGATCATCGACGCTGCGCGGTAGGTCAAAAGGCGCGCAGCGTCCACGTTGGTCGCCATCTCGGCCAGCATCGCCGAGATCAACTGGTGACCCGCGATGACCTTGCCGTGCTGACGGCGCTCCTTTGCATAACGAACCGCTTCTTCAAGCGCGCGGCGAGCGATGCCCAACCCCTGGGCGGCGACGAATACGCGCGACCGCTCGAACAGCGAGAGCGTATTGCGCAGCCCCTCGCCTTCGTTGCCGATCATGTTGGAGGCCGGCACGCGCACATCGGTCAGGAAGATCTGCGCGGTGGACTGGCTGTTGAAGCCGATCTTGTGGATGCCGCGTACTTCGTACGGATGTTCCTTGCGGTCGAGCAGGAAATGGGTCAGCCCCTTGCGCGGATCGTCGCTGGTGCGGCAGGTGCAGATCAGGAAGTCCGAGTACTCGCCATTGCTGATCCAGGTCTTTTCGCCGTTGATGATGAAATGGTCGCCATCGCGGCGTGCACGCGTTTTGATCTCCAGCACGTTGGAGCCGACGTCGGGTTCCGAAATACCCATCGAGACGAAACTGTCTCCGCTCAACAGGCCGGGCAGGTAGCGTTCACGCAGATGCGGGGGCGCGACCTTCTCGAGCAGCACGACGCCGAACGAGTTGATCAGCACCGGCACCGACAGGTCGGCCGAGGTGGTCGCCACCTCCTCGAACAGCATCAGCGACGTCAGCCAATCCAGGCCCATGCCGCCGTTGGCTTCGCTCGCGATGCCCGACACCAGCCCGAATTCCGTCAGCCGGCGCATGATGTCGGCCATCTTGTCGCGCGGCACGAACTTGTCGCGATATTGCTTGCTGAAGATCGGATCGATCTCGGCATTGAGGAAGCGCTTCAGTCCGTCGACGGCTGCCTGCTGCTCTTCGGTGCGGAATACGTGTCCCATCGTGGACTCCTTATTGTTTCGCCAGGATGTTGACGCCGACCACGGCCTCTTCGATGCCGTACAGGCCACCGCCGTTTTCCTGGATGGCGATGCGTGCGCCTTGAACCTGGCGTTGTCCGGCTTCGCCGCGCAACTGCGTCACCAGTTCGTGAATCTGGCCGAGACCGGTCGCGCCGATCGGATGGCCTTTCGATTCGAGGCCGCCGGACGGGTTGATCGGGATGCGTCCGCCGACCGTAAAGTCGCCGCGTTCGGCCGCGGGGCCGCCCTCGCCGAATGGCACCAGCATCAGCGATTCGGCGTTGAGGATCTCGCCGATCGCCGACGCATCGTGCACTTCGGCAACGTCAACGTCCTGCGGCGTCACGCCGGCTTGTTCGTAGGCTTTCTTCGCCGCCAGGTGGGCGATGATTTTGTGCGGCTCGTCGACACTGCGCGTCATGCCGGTCTGAATGACACTGGCCAGCACGCGCACTGCCCGGGCGGCATCGCCCTGCAGGCGCTTCAGGCCGGCGGCGGTACACAGCACGGCGGCGGCGGCGCCGTCGCTGATCGGCGAGCACATGGCCGTCGTCAGCGGGTAGGTGATCGGCGGCGAAGCCAGCACCTGTTCGATCGTCATGGGCTGCTGGAATTGCGCCAGCGGGTTATGCACCGAGTGCTGGTGGTTCTTGGCCGCGACCGCGGCGATCTGGTGCTGCGTGGTGCCATAGCGCTTCATATGGTTGCGAGCGATGGCCGCATAGACATCCATGAACACGCTGTAGGGACGGTCGGACATGGTGCCGGGCGGGGGCTCGACGCCTTCGCCCAATGCCAGCAGCGTCTTCTTGTTTTCCTCGACAGTCGAGACGTCCCAGCCGCCGTCGAACGCAGCAAACATCTTGGCCTTGTCGGCGATGTTCATCTTTTCCGCGCCGACGGCCAGCGCGACGTCGCAGGTCCCGGCCCGCAGCGCCTGCACCGCCAGGTTGAATGCCGAAGCGCCGGAGGCACAGGCGTTTTCGACGGTGAACACCGGAATGCCTGCGATGCCGAGGCGGCGCATGGCGATCGGCCCCGGAATTGCGGTCTGCCCCTGGAACTGGCCATTGGTCAGCGTCGCATAGAATGCCGAGCCGATGTCGGCGGCCTCTGCGCCGGCATCTTTCAAAGCCAGGGCGACGGCCTCGCCGACCATGTCGTACACGCTGCGATCAAGCAAGCGTCCGAACGGCGTCATGCCGACACCGGCAACATAGATAGTGTTCATATAATTCCAGACAGAGGAATGAGAAAGGCAGGATGACGAAATTGGGTGGCCTTAACGGCCCTGGAATCGCGGCGCGCGCTTTTCGGCGAATGCCTGCAACCCCTCCTGCAGGTCGAAGCTGCGCAGATGGCGGCGCAACATGACTTGCTCATGCAGCAAGGCGTCGTCCCGCCCCTTGTCGGCGGAGGCGCGCGCGACTTCCTTCATGCGCCGCAACACGATAGGACTCTTACCGGCAATCTGGCCGGCCAGCTTCATCCCAGCCTCGGCCAGTTCGCCGTCGGGATGCACTTCGGATACGAAACCGTAAGCCTTCATCTCGGCCGCCGAAAGCGTCTTGCCGGTCAACAGCAGATACATGGCGATGTTCTGAGGAATCAGGCGCGGCAGAACCGCTGCGCCGCCGGCGCCGGGATAGACGCCAAAGTTTGCATGGGCGTCCCCGATGGCAGCGCTTTCGGCGGCGATGACGATGTCGGCGCACATGGCCAGCTCCAGGCCGCCGGCCATGGTGACACCGTTCAGTGCGGCGATCACCGGCTTGGGGAAATTGCGCAGGCGTACAAGCGTTGCGCTGGCATGGTCGAGGAAATCCGCTTCGCCGGCCTCTGCCTTCTGGCTTGCCAGCACCTCCTTCAAGTCCGCGCCGGCGCAGAATGCGGGACCGGCGCCGGTCAAGACCAGCACGCGAATGTCATCGTCGGCGGCGATCTGGGTCAGTCGGCGGTCCAGCTCGGCCAGCAGCGCCCTGTTCATCGCGTTCATCGCCTTGGGGCGATTCAGCGTCAAGCGCGCAACCGCGCCAGTTGTTTCAAACAGCAAGGTTTCTTCGGTCATAACGTCTCCGGGTTATTTAGGAATGTTGTCGTGGCGGAGAGGCGCAGGCCTGTCCGCGGCAGTAAGTCATCATAGGAAGGGGGAAATGACCGCGCGGCTCTTTGGAACGAAAAGTACATTCCGCAAAGCGATCCGCGGCGACCATTCGTGGAACATGCCGGTGAGCAGTGACTGTGGAGGGATGGTTGTCGTTCCAGCACGGACGACTGGCGGCCGCGGTGAGCGTGCCTTGACCGGTTCGGCGGGCGTGTAGAATCGACAGCACCACCGCCTGTCAACATCGCCGCGCCTTGAAATCCGTCCGCCAACCATCCCGCGTCACAACGCAAGAAGCGACGACCATAGGGGGATACTGCACGGCAATCGCCAAGACTCTGGAAGCCGGCGGAATGGACAGCGAGCGCATTTTTCGCTCCGTCGGCGTGCAACCCCACATGGTGAACGGCCCTATGGTCCGGCTGCCTGTCGCCACCCTGACCAGGCTATACCGTGCGTGCGTGGAGGCCACCAACAATCCGTATTTCGGCCTGTCGGTCGCCCGGCACATCCATATCTCCAATTTGCATGCGCTCGGCTACGCGCTTGCCGCCAGCAGCACGCTGCTCGACTTCTGTCACCGGCTGGAGCGGCACTTCCGGCTGGTGTCGCAGGCGGCAACCGTTCGTGTCATTGAAGAAGGCGACACGATTGCCGTGCGCGCCACCGATATCAAGATCGAGGTCTGCGGCGAAACCGAAGACGCATTCGTCGGTTTCCTGGTGCAAACGATGCGCATGTTGTACAAGCCGGGGTTCAACCCGCTGTCCGTGGAATTCCATCGTCCAATGCCGCGTGAGGGCGACGAGCCGTACCGCGCGTTGATGCGGGCACCGGTCAGTTTTTCGAATCAGGCCATTACGCTGACGTTCGACAGGCATGAGTTGACGCAGCCGCTCGGCGGAGCCTGCCCGGAATTGGCGCAAGTCAACGACAACATCGCGAATCAATATCTTGCACGACTCGACAAGCGCGACGTGGTGACCGGCGTCACGCAGAAGATCATCGAATTGCTGCCCTCCGGCGACTGCAGCAGGGAGAAGGTAGCCGAAGCGTTATGCGTGAGCCCCGCTACTTTGCAGGTGCGGTTGGCGCAGCGCGGCACCAATTTCCTGCAGATCATGGACGATACGCGTCGGGAACTGGCTTGCAATTACATCCAGCAGCGAACGAGCTCCGTCACCGAAATCGCCTTCTTGCTCGGATTCACCAGCACCAGCAATTTCGCCCGCGCATTCAAGCGATGGACCGGCATATCACCGACGCGATTCCGGGATGATCCACCTGCGTAGGAGGTCAAGGGTTCTGTCACCGGAGAAGCGTTCCGGTACCGCCAGGTCCGCGCCTAGCGACAGAAGGCCGACGATGTTCCCGTTCACCGAGTCGCGAACACGGATAGCGGCTCAATTCCCGGCGCAGGGCAACTGGAAGAAAATGCGATCGCCGGATCCGGCGATCGCCAGGCCGCCTGCATCGAGCCAATTCTAGAAACGCAGGCGGGACGCAAGCGTCGAGACTTGCGTCAAAACGGGGTACGCCAACGGCGGCTCAAGTGGATCGCCGATAACCGACGCCACGTTGGTGTCGGCGCTCACAAACGGGCGTCAACTCGTCTCTTCTTCCTGCGAGCCAGGCTTCTCACATCCTTCCTGCCCACCGCCGATTTCATCTGATTGTTCACGAAACAAATCAGAACGACAAAACAGTTTCAAAAAATCAAAATAATATCAAAGGCAACGGGGTCAAACCTCCTCACAAAACCCCATTAAAATCCGCCACCACGGCAAGGCTTGATTGATTTTCCACCGACGGCACCTGTAAGACATCCGTGAAAATTACTGATACAGTAGCCCCGCGCACATGCCGGATTGGACCGTGAATCGCATTTCCCAGAAACTATCTCGGCAATTTTTATTAAATTTGTTCACAATGCGCCGGACCCTCCTCGCACCTCACCGGGCTACGCCATGAAATGCGACAGTGCAATTGCCAGCCTCATAGAAAACTTCCCGACCTCGGCGAGCCTGAAGGAAGCAGACACCGGCAGATACATTGTAAATAATCTGCATAACTCGCTTCAATTTGGAATAAAAAATCCAAAGGACCTCTTGGGCTTGACGATACAAGACATCAGATTCAATCAGCCCGACTGGGGAACGCAATATGCAAAGTCGATTGAGCGACTGGATTTTTCCGCGCGCGAAAAGAAATCCCATGTAATCGGCAGGCACCAATTTCTCGACGACGGCGGAGAGGCGCAGGTCGAGGAAATGGTCAAATTCCCGGTACTGGGAACTCGCAAGAAAATACTCGGGATCGTCACCTATCGGCACGACATTACACGGACCCTCCCGCCAATCAATGTCTATCTGCTGAACAGGAAGTTTTACAACACTGCAACATCGATCGAACGAACACTCACCTATTTCAAGGTCCATCAGTACTTCATCAACCCGCTGACGGACGCGCAAGTTCGCGTTTTTCTTCTAAGGTCCGAGCGGCTCAGCACCAAGGAAATCTCGCGGTTCCTCCGCATCTCGGACAGAACGGTGGAGTGCCATTTCGCCGCGCTGCGCAACAAGGTCATAGACGGAAACCTTCCCTACGTCCTGTCTCTCGTGAAGGAAAGCGTTTCATGCGATCAAGATTTGACCCAGTCCTGAAAATAGCGCTCACGGCCAATCTTTTTGAATGGTATGAATTTTCCCTTACCGCCTTCATGGCACTGGAAATCGGCCGACTATTCTTTCCTCCCGCAAGCGACAAACTGGCGCTGGCGCTGAGCTTTTCGGTGTTCGCCAGCAGCTACCTGGCGCGCCCGTTCGGCAGCCTGTTTTTCGGCGCCTTGGGCAATCGATACGGCACCGGCACGGCACTCAAATTCAGCATGCTGGGAATGGCAACGCCAGCGTCACTGATCGCATTCCTGCCGACCTATCAGGCGGCCGGCTACCTTGCGACCTTCCTGCTGCTGACATTGAAAGTGCTGCAGGGTTTTTGCGCCGGCGGCGAAATGCCATTAAGCGGATATTTCGTGTCGCTTAACGCAAACGATCGGAATCGCGGGCCCTATTGCGCCTTCGTTGTGGTGAGCGGATTCATCGGCATGCTGTTGGCGTCAGGCACCACGTTCGGCCTGCCGTATTTCGCCAAGGCGCTGCACCCTCTCGCGGGCCAGTCGACTGCGGGGTACTGGTCCGAATCGTGGCGCTGGCCGTTTTTGCTCTGCATCCCCCTGTCGCTGTCGATTTACTCGCTCAGGTCGTCGGTAAGCAAGGGCCCGAGCGTGCAGGCGCTCCGCCCTTCCCTCCGGAAGCCGGCTTTGCCGTTGGCCCAGGCTTTCATCCTGGTTGCGTTCATGGAAGTTGTCATCTACGCGTTGCTGGTGTGGATGCCGAACTATCTACACAGCTATCTTGGCGCTTCCCGCTTCGATGCGCATTTTTCAAATGTCGTCACTTTGATCGTCTTCTCTGCGGCAACGATCGGCGCAGGCTATGGTGCTCGCGTCACAAGCGCGTCCACGCTCGTCCTGGCCGGGATCGTTTCGCTGGTCTTCAGCAGCTATCCGCTGTTCCGCGTGTTGCAAACCGGCGATCCCGTTTTGCAATTGCTTGCGCAGGCCGCCTTGGCCATCATGGCCGGCTGCATCGTCGGTGTCATTTTTATCGTTCTGGCCGATCTGTTCAAAGAAAGTTGGGGGGACGTCGGCATGGCCAGCACCTACTCGTTTGCCACTGCGATTTTTGGCGGGACCGCGCCCGTCGTGTGCGCCTACTTGATCGAAGTCACGCATCTGGTGACCGCGCCCGCAATCTATATTCTGGTGATGGGTTTGCTGGCCGCGCCCGTTGCGTACAGCCTGGCTGCGACACAACGAGGCCAGATGCGTTTCCGCACATCCGACTGATCTCAGACAACGATACCGGCATCCCTTGTCCTTCATCACTGACCTTCAAGCCCAATGCAGCATTCAACCAAGTTTCCGTTGACCTATCTGGTCACGCCGGAACCCTCGGCCGACAAACCGTTGGCCAGTTTTCTCGCGGATCTGGAACGTGCGCTGAAAGCGGGCATCCGCCTGGTTCAGCTCCGCGCGAAAACCGTGACTGCATCGCAGTACGCCTGGCTGGCCGAGCAAGCGTTGACGTGTTGCCGGCGCTACGATGCACGGCTGCTGTTGAACGCGCCAACTGAAGTGGTGGAGGCGCTGCAGGCGGACGGCATACATCTCACCAGCACGCGCCTGATGGCGTGCTCGAGCAGACCCTTGCCCGCCGGATTCCTGGTTTCCGCTGCGTGTCACGACGCCAACCAAATTCGGCATGCAAATCAGATCGGGGCCGACTTGTTGACCATCTCACCCGTTCTGCCGACTGCGACGCATACCACCGCTGAACCGCTTGGCTGGCCGCGCTTTCGCGAACTCGCGGCGCTGACGTCGATTCCGGTCTATGCGTTGGGCGGAATGTCCGTCGACACATTGGCAGAAGCCCGCAACGCAGGTGCGTATGGTATCGCTGCAATTCGCGCGCTTTGGGGAGCGGTTGTCGAAAAATCGTAAGCGCGGCTTTCGATCATCGACTCCACGAATGTCGTCAGCGCCTGACAGACGCCTCTCCCGATCTACCTGGCCCTGACTTTCAACTTCACCTGAAGCAAGGTCAGCGCACCGAGCACGAACACGGCGACGGTCCACGCGCCGTCATGGTGCAACAGCACGGCGGCGGTCGCGGCGATGCCCGCCAGCCCTTGCTGCAGGAAACCGCACAAGGCCATCGCATGCGCGCCGTACTCATGCGCATCGCTGACGGCGGTCGCCATGCTGTTGGGGAACAGCACCGCCTGGCCAAAAATCGTCAGGCAATACAGCGCGATGAAGATCCACAGTCCGGCGAAATGATCCAGCAGACCGCCCAGCCAGGACGCCAGCATCAGCGTGGTCGCGAGCGCGAGCAGCGTCGCGCCGGCATGCATCAGCCGCACGCCGCCCAGCCGGCTCACGAGGCGATTGACCAGCATCGCGCCGCTGAAATACGCGACGCCGATCAACAGGCCGATACTGCCGAAGCCCGTCACGTCCAGCCGAAAATGCTCCTGGAACACGAAAGGGCTCACTTCCTGCAGGGTCACGGTCGTCGCGAATCCCAACCCTCCCGCGCACGCGGGCCACAGAAAGCCCGGGCGCCGCAGCACGGCCCGGTAGGTGCCGGCCATGCCCGACGTGACGGCGGTGCGGCGTCCCGCCTTCAAGGGCAGCGAATACGAGATGCCGATCGCCAGCGCGGCGGTGACGGCCATCAGCACGAAACCCGCTTGCCAATGGCTGTACCGGCCGATCAGCCCGCCGATGAACTGGCCGCCGCCCAGTGCCGTGATGAACGCGATCGACAGCACGGAGAGCCGTCGCGCCAGTTCGTCTCCGCGCCAGTTGTCCCGCACGACGATTCTGGCGATGATCGCCGCGCCGCCGCCCGCGATGCCCTGAATGGCGCGCAATGCCAGCAGCGCCACAGCGGACGTGCAGCTTGCGAGCAGCAGACTGCTGGCCGCGAACAGCAGCAGGGAAATCAGCAACGGGCCGCGCCGGCCCCAGCGTTCCGCGGCGGCGCCCCAGAACAGGACGGGCAGCGCCGCGCCGATCACATAGGCGGAGATGGACAGCTCGGCCGCGCCCTGAGTCATCTTCAGGTCGCGCATCACGATGGGCAAGGACGGCAGATAAACCGTCGTCGCCATCTGCGCCATGAATACGATCTGGCACGCCAGCGCCATCGCGCGAAAAGCCGATGCGGTGCTTTCCAGCGATGCATCGGCAGTGAGAGCGGGTTTGTCACTCATGGGCGACCTTGAATGGGTTGAGACGCGTGGCGAACCGCCTGACATCTCCCCGCTGCATGTTCGCCCGGATCATGATCCTGAGTGCGTCACGGCCTTTCGCAATCGCGGGGAAGAAGATCGCGGTGAACGAATGCATGGATTTTCCGGAGATGACCAGCCGGTACCGATCCACACTCGCAAGAGATGAAATTCACGTTGCGATATGGCTATTCATCGAACCCGTTGGCCGCAGGCAGGAAATCGATTTTAATCAGAATCGCCAGACCCGCACTCGGAAAACAAAGCAAAAAAATCCTCGCCCCATAGAAGGATTATTCTATTTGCGCGACTCGCCCCGATATCCGGGCATCGGCAAACGCGCAAGCGGGTCGCTCCCGCTTCCTGGCCCGCCGTGCTAGTGACGAGCGCTACTTTCAATCGGCAAGAATCACCGCTTCAGCGCGTGTTACCGTTGTCGAAACGCTGAAGCGTGACGACAAAGCCCGCCCGATCATGAACCCACCCATCACGCTGCGCGCGGCAACGCCGGCTGACATACCGTTCCTCTTGAGCCTTCGCAAGCTCACGATGACCGCGCATCTGCAAAGAGCCGGCGTACCCACCGACGACGACACGCACCACCGCCGCATCCAGGCGAACTTCGAGGACGCGAAGATCATCTGCGACGGTGCCGAGAGCATCGGGCTTCTCAAATTGAGTCGAGCGACGGACGAGTGGCACCTCCACCAGATCCAGGTATTGCCCGCACATCAAGGCAAAGGCATCGGCAACGCGCTGCTGCGCGACGTATTGGCTGAAGCGACGTGCGCAGGCGTACCCGTCTCGCTGAGCGTTCTCCAAGGAAATCCGGCGCGGCACCTCTACGAGCATCTCGGTTTCAGGGTCATCACGGAAACGCCCATCGACGCGAAGCTGACGTGGCATCCGTGATGCGCCGCGTCAGCGCGCTCGCAGGAGCGACGGCGGCACGCCCAGCAGCCGCAGAAAGCTGCGGCGCATGTTCTCGGCGTCGCCGAAGCCGCATTCGTTCGCGACGCGCTGCAGCGACGACGCCCCGCTTTCGAGCGCGGCGCGCGCCGCTTCCACGCGCAGCTTTTCCACCGCCTTCGCGGGCGTGAGGCCGGTTTCTTCCTGGAACGCCCGCGCGAAATGACGCGGACTCATGCAGGCGTGCTCGGCCATATCGCTGACGCGATGACGCGCGCCGAGGTTGCGGCGCACGTGATCGAGCAGCGGCTTGAAGCGGCCGCGCGCGCAGTCCATCTCGATCAGCGAGGAGAACTGTGACTGCCCGCCGGGCCGCCGGTAATAGACGACAAGCTGACGCGCCACCGCACGCGCGACACGCTCCCCCAGATCCTCGCCGATCAGCGCGAGCGCCAGGTCGATGCCGGCGCTGATGCCCGCGCTGGTCCAGAACGGGCCGTCGTTCACATAGATATGGTCGGGCTCCAGGTGAACCTGCGGGAACGCGCGGGCGAACTGTTCGCTGCGGGACCAGTGCGTGGTGGCGCGCCGGTTGTCCAGCACGCCGGCCGCGGCCAGCAGCAGGCTGCCCGTGCAGACGCTCGTCACGCGCGCGCCGCGCTTCGCGCAGCGCTGCACGAAGCGATGCAGGCGCGCGTCGTCCATCAGCGCGTCCACGCCGTCGCCGCCGGCGATGAGCAGCGTGTCGACCGCGCTTGCCGCAGGCAGTCCTTCGGCTGCCCAGCTCACGCCTGACGAGCTGCGCACGAGGCCGGCTTGCGCGGCGATGGTGCGCAGCGCGTAGTGGCCCTTGCGATAGCAGCCGGCGACTTCGAACGCGGCCACGGGCCCGGCCGCGTCGAGCAGCTGGAAGTCGGGAAAGATGAGCACGGCGATGCGGTGAGGCATGGCAGAAAAAGCGGGATCGGCGACATTGCTGCCAAAACGATAAAGCGCGACGCTGTGGGGTGTCAATCCACCCAAAGGAGATTCACGACATGACCGCTGCACCCTACGTCGTCGTTTTCGCGCTGTTCGACAATGTGACGCAACTCGATTTCGCCGGCCCCTACGAGGTGTTCCTGCAGCTGCCCGGCGCGCAATGCGTGATGGCTTCGTCCCGCGGCGGGACGATCGTCGCCGACGGCGGCCTCACGATTGCGAACGTCAAGCGGCTGGCCGACATCCCGCATGCGGATCTCGTGTGCGTGCCGGGCGGCCTGAGCGTGGTCGACGCGCTGGAAGACGCCGATTACTTGCGCGAGCTGCGCCGGCTCGCGGAGGGTGCGCAATATGTGACGTCGGTATGCACGGGATCGGTGCTGCTTGGGGCGGCGGGGCTGTTGCGCGGCAAGCGGGCGGCCTGTCACTGGTCGTGGCGCGACCTGCTGCCGCCGTTCGGCGCGATCGTCGATGAAGCGCGCGTGGTGCGCGACGGCAACGTGATCACCGGCGGCGGTGTGACGGCCGGCATCGACATGGCCTTGTCGGTGATGGCGGAGATTGCCGGCGCGGCGCTCGCACAGTCGGTGCAGCTTTGCGTCGAGTACGCACCGGCGCCGCCGTTCGATTGCGGGCGGCCCGAGCGTGCGGCGCCCGAGCTCCTGGAGGCGGTGACGGCGCGACTGGACCGGATGAGGACCGATCGCTACGCCGCGGTGCAGCGGGCGGCGCAAGCGCTCTGACGCAAAACCGACCGCGCTTTCCGTGCGCGGGGTCGGGCGCGTTCCATTGCTGAGCGGGCCCGCCAACGCACATACGGGAGACGCGTATGCCACGCATCCGTCACCGTCGCGAACAGTGACCTCCCGGCGCATCAATGTTGCGCCGCCCACACCGGTTCACGCAGGCTGTAGAGTTCCTTGTTGCGCGCAATGGTTTCAGGGCCCGGCGGATAGTCGTGGTTGCTGGTCGGCAGCAGACCGTCGTGATACGCGCGAATCAGCTCCTGACGAACCTGCTCGCGGGTCCTACCCTGTACGACTGAATTCCCGGACGGGCCAACCGGCGCAACGGCAGCGGCGCTGTTGGCGCCGGGTGCGGTACTTGCCGCGTATGCATTGGGGTAATCGTGACCGCCGTCCGCGAAGGCGGATGTGGCGGCGGTTGCTGCGAAAACCATGGCGACGACAGTTCGAATGTTCACGTGATCTCTCCGGTTCGAAACCAGGAATCGCGACGGGCGACTCCAATGGCTTGCATTCTGGAGAGCGAGCCCTGAATGGCCCGTGACGCAAGCATGACCGTTCGGTCATGCCGTGTCGAACCCGGCACGTGACAAGGCTCAGTAGATGCCTCCCGCCTTCAATGCATCCGCGGTCATGTGTGCGCCAAGCGCAACCAGCATCACGCCCATCGCCCAGCGTTGAACCAGCAGGAGTCCCGGGCGGCTGGCGAGGAACGCCGCCATGCCGCCGGAGCAGACTGCCACGAAGCCGTTGACCGATGCGAACGCGACAATCAACGACGAACCGAGCACGAGCGACTGCCTGAGAACGCTGCCGTCCTGATGGTTGATGAATTGCGGCAGGAGTGACAGGAAGATCATCGCGAGCTTCGGGTTCAACAGACTCGTCGTGGCGCCCATCGCGAAGAGCCGGCGAGGCTGTTCCCGTGGCAGATCGCGAACCTCCAGCGGAGAACGGCCGCCAGGCTTCACGGCCTGCCACGCCAGATAGAACAGATACACGGCGCCCACCGCGCCCAGGACACTGCCTGCATAAGGCACGCTCAAGAAAAATGCCGTGATGCCGAACGCTGCGCCGAACATGTAGAAGAGGTATCCGAGCATGACGCCCGCAAGCGAAATGAGCCCGGCCGTGCGCCCTTGGGCAATCGAGCGCGACATCACGTAGACCATGTTCGGGCCCGGTGTCACGGCAAGCATTCCGGCGACCGTCAGAAATCCGTAAAGCGATGCCGTACCGTGCATTGTCGCGCCCCCCAAGTGATCATCGATCGTAGTATCGGTTTGATGCATACTCGAGTAAAACGAATTAAACTGAATTGATTGATCAGATTTTCTGACGAAAATGAAGAAGCTCGATCTGGACGTACTCGAGATGCTCGTGGCGATTGCCGATACGGGATCGTTTGCGCGAGGTGCGGAGTCCGTGCATCGGTCGCCGTCGGCGGTCAGCATGCAAATCAAGGCGCTTGAAGAAGCGCTGGGAAAACCGCTTTTCGTGCGAAGCACCCGTAACGTGACGATTACCGCGGAAGGCAAGACGCTCCTGGACTATGGCCGTCGCATGCTTGCGATGCGGGATGAGGCATGGGCGTCGGTCGTTCGTCCCGAGATGAAGGGCCGCGTCACCATCGGCGTTCCCGATGACTACGCGTCGTCGCTGCTGCCACAGGTTCTGGGAAAGTTCGCGGCGGCGCATCCGCGTGTCGAAATTCGGGTCATCGGCATGCCCAGCAGCGCGCTCGTGCCATTGCTCAAGGACAACACGCTGGACCTCGCCTGCATCACGAAAACGCGGGGCGTCGCGGGCGAATTCATCCGGTTCGAGCCGATGGTGTGGGCAGGGTCGCCCACAAGAAAGGTGTGGAAGGAGCGCCCGCTTCCGATCGCCGTTTTTGCGCATGGCAGTACGGCGCGTGCCCATGCCATCAGCGCGCTGCAGCGGGAAAACATCAAATATCGGATGTCCTACGAAAGCCCGAGCCTGATGGGCCTGATCAGCATGGTCGAAGCAGGGCTCGCGATAGCGCCCCTCGCAAAATGCAGCGTGCCGGGGCACCTCGTTCAGCTATCGCAGAACGAAGGGTTGCCGCCGCTGGATGACCTCGAGGTCGTCCTTGCCCGCAGTGCCCGGTCCGGCCGGCCGCCCTGTGATTTTCTCGCTGGGCAGATTCTGGCTGAACTGAGGGTTTGAGCCGGCCGCTACCACTAAGGAATCTACCTACGGTGCCGATAATACCCGGGAGCGCAGGCGCCTGATCCCGCATATATCGATAACGTGATGAAACAAGCTCTCCTTTCGCTGATTCTCTTTCTGTTCGCCTCGGCGGCACATGCCGGACTGGATATCACGGCATACAGTGGACTGACGATTGTCGAATCGCCTCATCTGTCATCCGATGGGATGCCTCAAGGAGAGAATCAAGTCATTCTCGATCCAGGTAGCTTCCCTGATCGTTTTCGCGGACTCGAAAGCGGAAAGGTGTATCAGTTCAAATCGTCTTTCGACTTCAGGGCCGGCTCCTATTCCGGCTACAACGCGTGGCGGAACGAACTGGCCAAGCTCGCCGGATATCAGCCGACCATGTCCGTCCGGAATAAAGTGGCCGAATCGAGATACGACGAGACGGTATGGAAACTCGACCACGGACCGTTTTGGGAGTTGATCGCTTTCTCTGACGCAGAAGGCACGATTGGTCCGGATGTCTGCAGAAAGGTCTACCAGGATTTCGTCCAGTACCGTAATCAGGCGGCACAAGTGCCTGACGCTTACTTTTACGAGTCTTATGGTGACTGGATGAAGGCCTTTGAGATGTGCGCGAACAACGGCGCAATCGTCTTTCACTAGATTTGTCGAAGCTGATGCGGAAAATCCCGGTCGCCCGGCACGAGAAAAAAACTTGCACGACATTCATATACAACGGGGTCGAGGATGAACCGGTTACCGGCACACATGCCAAGTAGCATCACCAATGCAACCTGTGACGGGGTTACGTACCACATCCGCCGCGAACTGGGCTCCGTACGCGTCGTCGCCCCACGGAGGGTTTCGAACGCGAAGCGCCGTTCGGGAGCAGCAGCATGACGTTCCGATCCCTGATCGATGCGCTGTTGGGACGCAAGAAGCATGAACAGTCGGCCGCCCTGCTTCAGCAGGCCGCAGTCGGCCCGAAACTGAGCGAGCAGTTCGAACTTCCTGCCCAATGGGTCTTGCAGCAGGAAGATGAGCGCATCGCCATCTTCAGCAACGCAGCGGGTGACGTACTCACGATCAACTTCTTTATGGCCCGGCCCGACATAGGCGCGCCCATCGACGACGTCGACGCGCTGCGCGCGTTTTACCGTCGCACATCCGAGGCTAACGGTCTCGCCTTTGTCGAGACGGAGCTGGCGCAACTGACCACCTTGAGCGCCGTGCGCACGCTGTTCAAGGCGCGAATGGACCAGATACGCGGTTTCGCCTTTATCGGCGCTTACACGCTGCCCTTTGCCGATCGCTCTTATGTGATCAAGGTACAAGGCGCCGAGCAGGGCGTCACCGGCATGCGCGAAGCGGCCGTCATGGTTCTGATGGGGCCACCGGAAATAGACGATGCCACGGGCGAGTTGATCGGATGGGCTCAGGATCCCTACGACTCGAGCCATCGCGCCGAGTTCATGCGCAACCCGGCCGACGATCAGAAATATGATGCCCAGTTTCCCGACCATCCGCTGAGCAAGGTTCGGCGCTATCTGGCAGAACTTGAAACCGGCGTACGTGTCGATCCGGCCATTCGTGGACTTCAACCCTTCTCCTACCCGGCGCAACGGTACTGAAGCGACGAATCCACGAAGAACCGAAAAAGAGCCCGGCCAAACGGCCGGGCCTGAAAGGGATGGTCGCCGCATGCCAATGCCGCAGCGTCATGGACGAACCACCCGCGTGGACGGATACGGCAATCGGCTGGCTTACGTCGCGCCCGGCAGCGGACTCGATACGAGCACGGCCGCGACCAGCAGCACGCCGGCCAGCACGAGCGACTCGACCTTGAGCACCGCGCCGAACCGGCGCAGCGCGCCTGCCGGCGAAGCCGCGGCAGGATGCTTCAACGCAGTCAGCAGCTTCGGCATCTCGAAGAACCGGTTGTGCCCCCCGAGCGCCGCGGCAATCAGCACCAGCGCGAGCTTGAGCAGCAGAATCTGCCCATATGTCGACGCCAGCAGGTTCGAAGGCGCGTTGACGCCCCGCCATCCGTTGTATGCGCCCGTACTGAACAGGACGATCAACGCGTAAGTGGATGCGTCGGAGAGCGACTGCACGAACGACGCACCGTTCCGGTATTCGCTTCCCGGCGCGCGAATCAAAGGCGGCATCACCGCATACGTCGTCACCAGCACGAGGCCGACCCACGCGCTGATGGCCAGCAGATGCAGCCAATCCACCCAGACCGGCACGCTGAACAGCCCCGTATCCACCGGATGCCCGCCATTGCTGCGCGCCAGCGCGACACCCGCCAGCGCAATCCACATCGCGAACGAAACGCGCGACGCGCTTCGTGACGGCAGAAACGACAGCACGACGATGCACAGCGTGAAGCCGGCGCCGACCAGCCACGCGTGCCCGAAGCCGGTTCCCGCGAGCATCGACCACACGGCGGGGCCTGCTTCGAACAGCGACGACTCGCTCATCAGCGCACAGTGCGCCCAGAACGACAGCATGCTCGCCAGCAGCGACGCGACGGATGCGATGCGCATCGTCGCGACGAGACGCCGGCCCATGTCCTCCTGCCAGCCGGATTCGCCGCGCGCGAGCCAGCGGTTGCCGAGCAGCGCCCCGACGACGACGGCGAAGCCGACGTTCTGCACGGCGACCGCGACCAGCCGCAAGATGCCGAGGAACCCGTCGTTCATCACTTCACCTTGAACGCGTAGGTGCCCTTGGTCTTGTGCGCATCCGCGGTCATCACGGCCCACTGGACCGTGTACGTGCCCGACGCCAGCTTCGGCACCGCGACCGTCATGACGCGCGGCGTGGACGCGTCGATCTTGGCCTTCTCCTTCGTCACGGCGGTGCCGCTTGCGTCGGATACCTTGACCGAACTGAAGGTCGGTTCGAGGTCTTCGTTGAAGGCAAGGCGCAACACATCGGGCGCGACGTCGACCGTGCTGCCCGATGCGGGCACCGCGCTTTCCAGCTTGCCGTGCGCCAGCGCGGCGACCGGCGCGAGCGCCATCGCGCCGGCCGCGGCCAGCCCGGCGAAATGCTTGAGGGTGAGTGTCTTCATGGTGTGGTTCGTCTCGTCAGGTCAGGATGGGGCGCCGCACAATCGCGGCGCCCCGCATGCCGTCACTGCTTCTGCAGCTTCGTGACGGTGAGCGCGCCACTCACTTCCTCGGCGACGAAATCGATCTTGTCGCCGGCCTTCACCTGCGACAGCATCGCCGGGTCCTTGACCTTGAAGACCATCGTCATCGCGTCCATGCCGAGGTTCTCGAGCGGGCCGTGCTTGATGGTCAGCTTGCCGGCGGCCGCATCGATCTTCTTGACTTCACCGTGCGACAAGCTGTTGTTCGCGTCGGCGCCCTGCTTCGCACCGCCGCTCATGTTCATGTTGCCCATCTCGCCTGCCGCATGCGACGCGGCCGAGAACGCGAGGGCACAGCCCATCGCAATCGAAACAAGTGCTTTCTTCATCGTGCTTTCTCCAGGGTTGAGGTGATGAAACGGTCGGCCGGGTCGGCCCGGCCTTGTCATGCAATTCAGCTGTCCGGCAGTTCGCCGGTGTATTCGTAGGCGACGGTTCCCTTCGGGTGCCTGAACCAGCCCGGATCGCGGAAGTCGTTTCGGCCCAGCCCTTGCCGGACCTTGACGACGGTGAACATGCCGCCCATTTCCAGCGGCCCGAACGGACCGGTGCCGGTCATCATCGGCAGCGTGTTGTCGGGCAGCGGCATCTCCATCTCGCCCATCGCGCCGCCGGTGCTGCCCATCGCCATGTAGTCGGGCACCAGCTTGTTGATGCGCTTCGCGAGATCCTTCTGCGGCACGCCGATGAGGTTCGGCACCTGATGGCCCATCGCATTCATCGTGTGATGCGACTTGTGGCAGTGGAACGCCCAGTCGCCGGGATGGTTCGCGGTGAACTCGATCGCGCGCATCTGGCCCACCGCGACGTCGGCCGTCACCTCCGGCCAGCGCGCGGCAGGCGGAATCCACCCGCCGTCCGTGCCGGCCACCTCGAAGCTGTAGCCGTGCAGGTGGATCGGGTGATTCGTCATCGTCAGGTTGCCGAACCGGATGCGCACGCGGTCGCCCGCGCGCACCGGCAGCGGGTCGATGCCCGGGAACACGCGCGAGTTGAACGTCCACATGTTGAAGTCCGTCATCTCGTTGACGCGCGGCGTGTAGCTGCCCGGGTCGATGTCGTAGGCCGCCAGCAGGAACACGAAGTCCCGGTCGACCGGCATCACGCCGCGGTCCTTCGGGTGCACGATGAACATGCCCATCATCCCCATCGCCATCTGCACCATCTCGTCGCCGTGCGGGTGATACATGAACGTGCCGTGCTTCTCCAACTCGAACTCGTAGACGAACGTCTTGCCGGGCGGGATGTGCGGCTGAGTGAGCCCCCCCACGCCGTCCATCCCGCAGGGCAGCAGCATGCCGTGCCAGTGCACGGTCGTATGCTCGGGCAGCCGGTTCGTCACGAAGATGCGAACCTTGTCGCCCTCGACCGCCTCGATGGTCGGGCCCGGCGATTGCCCGTTGTAGCCCCACAGGTTCGCCTTCATCCCGGGCGCCATCTCGCGCACGACCGGCTCGGCCGTCAGGTGGAATTCCTTCCAGCCGTTCTTCATGCGCCACGGCAGGGTCCAGCCGTTGAGCGTCGAGACCGGCGTATACGGGCGTCCGTTGGGCGGCACGAGCGGCGGCTGCGTCGCCGCCTTCGTCATCGTCGGTGCTTCAGGGAGCGACGCGGCGCCCGCCTTGCTGACCATCGCGGCGCCAAGGAGCGCGGCCCCGGAGCCGCTGAGAAATTGTCGACGGGACACCATGTTATTGACCTTCCGAATGCGTTGCCGGCGCCGGTTGCGCCATGGGAGCCGAAGTCGGCTGGGCTGCGCCCGCTCGCGGCAGATGGCCGCCGACTGCCTGCTGGAGATCGGTCTCCGCGAGCCAGTAGTCCTTCAGCGAGTCGATATAGCTGTTGACCGCGCCGACCTGTTCGCGCGAATCCGCGAGCAGCTCGAAGACGCTGGCGAGCATGCCGTTGTAGCGGAGCAGCAGCTCGTCCGAGATGGTCTTGCGCAGCGGCACGACCTCGTCGCGGTAGTGCTTCGCGATGTCGTAGCTGGACACGTATGCCGAGTACGACTCGCGGACCTCCGAGCGCGCATCGATCGCGGTCCGGGCGAGCTGGTTTGCCGAGCGCATGTAGATCGCCTCGGCGCGGGCAACCTTGGCGCCGCCCCAGTCGAACACCGGAATCTCGATGCTGATCTCGTAGCCGCGCTCATGCCCCTTGTCGGTTTCGTAGTTGTTCAGATACCCGACATCGAGCGCATTGACGAAGCGCGTCGCCTTGGTGAGCCCCAGCGACGACGCGACGCCCTGGGTTTGCAGCTTCGCCGCCTGGATGTCCAGGCGATTCTGCATCGCGTAGCTTTCGAGGTCCTTAAGATCCGGGCGGGCCTTCGGCAAGTCCGGCAGACGGTCGGGAAGCGTGTACTGCGCGCCGGCGCCCCACAAGCCCATCGTGCGCGTCAGCTTCTCGCGCGCGGCGACGGCCTGCTGGCGCGTCCTGGCGAGCTGCGCGGCCGAATCGGCATAGAACGCCTGCTCGCGCGCGTAGTCGAGCTTGCTGAAGTTGCCCGCCTGGCGCATGCGCGATGCCAGTTCGGCGCCGGCGTCCGCGGAATCCTTCACCTGCTCCGCGTACTTGGCCGCCTGTTCGGCCGCCACCGCGTTGACGTACGCGCGACGCGCGTCGGCGGCGACCTTGAGCATGCCGTCCGCGGTCTCCAGCTTCGTCTGCTCGAAGCGGCGCCCCTCGATGCGCGCGGCGAACGGCAACGTCAGGAGGCCGAGGACGTTCGCCGAAAACGTGCGGCCGATGCTCAGGTCGCCGTTTCCTGCGCGGGTCCGGCTGAACGTGAACCCGGGATTCGGGAGCCGGCCGGCCTGCACCAGGTCGGCTTCGGACAAGCCCAGCTCCGCGTAGGATGCCTGAAGGCCGCGGTTGTTCAGCAGCGCGACCTGCACGGCGTCGTCCATCGTGAGCGGCCCGGCGAGCAGCTCCTGCGTCCGCTTCGCCGCGGCATTCCGGTCGTCGTCCGTCCTGACGACGACCGCGTCCTTGCCGAGCCGCTCCCTGGCAGTGGAGGACACCGTATCGAACCCGCCGTCCTTGGAAAACGTGGTGCAGCCGGCAAGCAACGCCATCACCGCGATGCCCGCCCCCATTCGAGCAGAAAGGAATCGTTGCATCATTTGGCGGCTTCCTCATGCTTCGCGTGGTTCGAATGGTCGTCGGCCGGTTTGGCCGGCGCGCCGCCGTGCTTCATGCCGCCTTTGGCCGGTTTGTCGAGGACGGCCTTGTTCAGTTGCAGCCACGTCGGCCCGTCGCCGTCGCGGTAAGGCTGATATCCGTCGAACGCGGACGGAACGGTCATCGCCGGCACCGGGGCCGCTGCGTCGGTCGGATCAGGAAAGGTTGTTGCGGCATGCGCGAGCGACGGCAAGGTAGCCGCCGCGCCGAGCAGCGCTGCAAAGATCAGTCGCATAAGTGCTCTCGTCATGAATCAGCTGGCACGCGCGTATCAGCGCGCCAGGTCGAATGGCGTGGCGCGGTTCATCGACCGCGACGGCGAACTAGACGGGCAGGCGGCGAGGCGGCCGCTCGACGCCGTCGGTCAGGAACGACACGACGCCGGCAGGCGGCGGAATGGGGTGGGCGACGCGAGCGGCGTCCGGTGCGGCGGCGACTGCGGGCGCGGCCGGCAATCCCGTTTCGATGCAGCAGGACGCGCAGATCGAACACGCACGCGCCTGGTGTGCGTCGCCGTGATGCCTGGGGCGATGCGCGTCGTCCGCGCGCGCCATGCGTGGCATGTCGCGGTGGTATTCTGGCGCGGCCTGTTCCGGGTGCCGGGGCGCATCGTCCGGCGCGACGGCGCATTGCGTCGAGACGGCCGCAAACGACTGGACCGGAAGGCTCAGCGCCAGCATGACAACGATGAAGAGTGTGCGCCAGTACGACATGGAAGCGGAATCCGGCCAGCGGCAATCGAGTGAGTCGGGTCAGAAGAACGTGGGACGCAGCTTATCGCCGCGCGCGTGACGCGGGCATGGCCATAAAATGACCGAAATTTCATGCAGGCACGTGGTCCGGACCGTCGACGGCCGGCGCTTCATGAAAAATTTGTCATCCAGCCGTCATGCCCGACGCGGCCGCGCCGCCCTAAGCTCGGCCCCTGGACCGACCCGCCCGAACACAGTCTCAGCACGTACCCCTTTGCAATGCGCATACTCATAGTCGAAGACGAGCCGAAAATGGCGTCGTATCTCCGGAAGGGATTGATGGAGGCGAGCTATACGGTCGACGTGGCCGAGAATGGCCAGGACGGCCTGTTCCTGGCGCTGCACGAGAACTTCGACCTGATCGTGCTGGACGTCATGCTGCCCGGCATCGACGGCTTCGAGGTGCTCAAGCGCCTGCGTGAGCAGAAGCAGACGCCGGTGCTCCTGCTGACGGCCCGCGAAGCGATTGAAGACAAGGTGACCGGCCTCGAATTGGGCGCGGACGACTACCTGCCCAAGCCGTTTGCCTACGCCGAGTTCCTGGCCCGCATTCGCGCGCTGCTGCGGCGCGCACCGCGCAACGTCCGGGACATCCTGCACGTCGCCGACCTCGAGGTGGACCTCATCAGGCGGCGGGTGAAGCGCGGCGACACGCGAATCGACCTGACCGCGCAGGAGTTTGCATTGCTGCAGCTCCTCGCCGAACGCGAAGGCGAAGTGCTCACCCGCACCTTCATCACGTCCCAGATATGGGACATGAACTTCGACAGCGACACCAACGTCGTGGACGCCGCGGTCAAGCGCCTGCGCGCGAAAATCGACAACGCCTACGAAAAGAAGCTCATCCACACGATACGCGGGATGGGCTACGTGCTCGAGGATCGCTCGTGACCGGCGGGCCGGCGCCGTACTCGCTGCTTCGGCGGCTGACGCTCGCATTCGCGCTGGTCGCGGGGCTCGTGTTCGCGTTGACCGGCACCTACCTGTACCGGTCGTTGTCGGCGGAACTGCAGCGGCGCGACGACATCGAGATCGGCGGCAAGCTGAACCAGTTCCTGCAGCTCGCGCGCGCGAGCGGCTCGACCGAAGCCATCCGCACGAACCCGGCCGTCGTGCACGAGGTCCTGCTGTCCCATCCCGGGGTCTATCTGGGCATCTACGACAGCCGCAACACGCTGCTGGTCGAGCACACCGACAAGCCGGACGTGAAGCTCGACACGCTCGTCACCGGCCGGCATCCGGTCCGTCGGCCCTTTACCTGCTCGCCCGACGGCGTCGGGCCGTCGCGCTGCATCGTCGCCGAAGTCACGCTGCCGTCCGGCGAAGCCATTCGGGTGGCGCTGGTACGCACGGCGACCGACCGGCAATCGCTGCTCGAAAGCTATCGGGTCGATATCTGGGTCGCGGTCGCCGTCGGCGCGATCCTGGTCGGCGCGCTCGGCTATGCGGTCGCGCGCCGCGGCCTGCGTCCGGTCGAGAGCCTGGGCCGGCAGACCTCCCGCATCGAGGCGCACAACCTGAACGAGCGGCTCGACATCGGCGGCGGCCCGATCGAGCTGCGCGAACTCGCCCTTTCCGTGAATCGCATGCTCGACCGTCTCGAGCGCGCGTTCGTCCGCCTGTCGCAGTTCTCGTCGGACCTCGCGCATGACATGCGCACGCCGCTGGCCAACGTGATCAGCTCGTCGCAGGTCACGTTGTCCAGGCCCAGGACGTCCGACGAATACGAGGCGCTGATCGATTCGAACATCGAGGAATGCGAGCGCCTCCAGCGCATGATCGAGAACATGCTGTTCCTCGCGCGCACCGACAATGCGCAACAACACCTGAAGCTGTCGGACCTCGACGCGGCGACCGAGCTGGGCCGGCTGGCCTCGTACTTCCAGGGCATCGCCGACGAAAAGAGCATCGGCATCGTGGTCGAAGGCGACGTCCGGGTGGCGGCGGATGCCACGCTGTTTCGCCGCGCGGTCAGCAACCTCGTGTCGAACGCGCTCGATCACGCGCTGCCCGGCTCGACGATCGAACTGGCTGCGTTTTCGTCCGCGGGGTTTTCCGTCGTCAAGGTGACGAATCGCGGACGCCCGATCGCGCCGGAGCACATCGACCGCATTTTCGAGCGCTTCTATCGCGTCGACGCGTCGCGGCACGGTTCATCCAGAAATGCGGGCCTGGGGCTCGCCATCGTCAAATCGATCATGGAACTGCACCGCGGCAACGTCGAGGCGGTGAGCAACGACGCAGGCACGACCTTCATCCTGCGCTTTCCCGTTCCGACCGCGGCCTGAACCGTTCGTTACTCGCTTCGCCGTGCGGCGCGTGAGATCCGCGCCGCACGGCGAAACCATTCTGCCGGCGATCAGCGGCCGCCCGGCAGCGCGATGTCGACCAGCACCGGATCGTGATCCGACGAGCGGTACGCGTCGGGCGCGTAGTAGGTCCGCTGCTGCTCGGCGCTCTTGTACGCGAGCGGGTACTGCAGCGCGACCGGCTCGTCCGCGTTGATGTGCCATTCGTGCACGGCCTTCACGTGCGCCGCGAGCGGCAGCGACGCGAGCGCGTGATCGAGATAGCCCGCTTCGCCGTTGTAGACGTAGCTGTACGCATCGGCGCCGACCCAGCGCGACACGAGGTTCCGGTAGCCGCGCGACTCGAGCAGGCGGATCGGGTCTTCATGCGTGTAGCTGTTGAAATCGCCGATCAGCAGCACGCCCTGGCTCGACGCGCCGGTCGGCGTGCCGGCGAGCCAGTCGGCGAGCTTGGCCGCCGCGCGCGTGCGCGTCGCGTTCCAGCAGCCCTGGCCGTCGCCCTGGTCGAGATCGTCGCTCGCCGCGTCCGGGCAGTTCTTCGATTTCAGATGGTTGACCGCGACCGTCAGCGCATGCTTGCCGCCGACGCGCCGGAACGTCTGCGCGAGCGGCTGGCGGTTCTTGTCGTCGATCGCGAGCGTCGCCGCGCGGCCGACCGGTTCGACCTTGCGACTGTCGTAGATCAGCGCGACCGCGATCGCGTCGCCGCCGAGCCGCGCCGTGCCCGGATCGACGACGCGCCAGTCGGCGCCGAGCTTCGCCGCGAGCTGACGCACCGCGCTCAGTTCGCCGTAGCCGTTGTTCTGGATTTCCATCAGGCCGATCACGTCGGCGTCGAGCGCCTTCAGCGCGCTGACGATCTTCGCGTCCTGGCGCACGAACTCCTGATAGGTCTTCGCGCCGCGGTTGGCCGGATCGTCGAAGCCGCCGCCCAGGCCATTGCCGTTGAAATAATTGAGGACATTGAACGACGCGACGCGCAGGTTCGCGTGCCGGTCGCGCGCGGGCGCCGCGATGCGCGGATTCGCGCGCGCATCGAACGCCGGCGCGGCGGCGCCGGGCACCGGCTGCAGGCGCCATGCGCCGTAGCGCATCTCGAGCACGCCTTCGACGTTGCTGACCGTGTAGCCCGCGCGCAGCGTGTTCGCGGCGGAGAGCCCGGGCGCCGGATACGGGACGGTCGCCGGGTTCTGCTTGTTCGAGCCGTCGTCGAGGACCAGCCGGTTGCGCGCGTTCGCGTCGATTTGCGCCTGCGCCTGCGCGGGCGGCACGACGCTCGTCGGCGTGCGCAGGCGGCCGTTGCTGAGCAGCACGCTGCCGTAGCGGCCGAGCTCGTAGGTGTCGGTGACGTTCAGCTTCTGCGGCAAACGCACCAGCATCCCTTCATACGCGGCGAACGTGTTCACGTTGTCGACGGGCAGCGTGAGCGTCGCGGGCGTGACCGACTGGCCGTTCGCGCACACCGCGATGCCGCCCGCCAGCGTGAGCTGCGTCTGCCCGTATTTCTCCTCGACCTTGCCCGTCACGTGGACGAGATCGCCCGCCTTCGCGCGCGCTTTGGGCGCATAGACGAACAGCCCTTCGGAGACGCCCGGCTGGTTGCGGCGCTGCGCATCGGCCTGCTGGACGAAGAAGCCGCCGAAGCCGTCGGCGCCGCCGAACTCGGCGGTGACCACCGCTTCGATCGACACGTTCTGGCCGGCGAGCGGCGACGGCGCGCCCGGCCCCTGGATCTCGGCGATCGGCGTCGCGCTGCCGCCGCAGGTCGCGCTGACGGGCGCGGCGGTGGCCGCGAGCGCCGGCGCGGCGGCAAGGGCGGGCAGGAGCAACAGGAGGGCAGACACGGGAATCGGAGCACGCATGACGGAGAGTCCGGTTGTGAGGGTGCCGAAAGCTTAGCGGTGCTTGGTGACAGTTTTTGGTAAGACAAAGAATGGCGTATGTAATGTTGCCGAACGCTCCGGACGGCCTGACGCGTGGCGGCCGCTCCGGATCGCCGGGAGGCCGTGCGCAGCCGCCTCGGCCCGAGGGCAGGCGCTCTCGCGCCGTTCCTTGCGCGATCCCCGAGCCGAAACCCGCGTCGCCAATTACTACGAAAAATTACATGTGCTATCGTTCGGCCCACTTGTGCCGTTGGTCGCTCGCGACTCGCGCGCGCGTCGCTACGCCGGCCTGTTGGCCCCAGATAAATCACGCCCGGTCCGCCGGCGAACTCCAGACTCATGCAGATCCAGAACGCCCGCCGCTGGGCGCCACGCGGGCCACGGCGATGGGTTGCCGCACTCGCCGCGCTGGGCCTGGCGAGCGGTGTGCGCCTCCTGTTGCACCCGCTGCTCGGTCCTGTCATGCCGGGCACCGCTTTCAGCGTCGCCGCCGTGCTGATCGAGTACTACTTCGGCCTTGCGCCCGCGCTGACCGTATTGCTGGCCGGCCTGTGCATCGCCGACTACCTGTTCGTGCCGCCTTATGGCGTGTTCGGCGTCATCGATCGCTCCGACATCCTGTTCGTGGTGTCGTACCCGCTGATCGCGCTCGTGCTGATCACCCTGATCGAGCGCCTGAGGCGCGCGCAATTCCGCGCGGAACTGATCGCCTCCGTCGCGCAGTCGCGCTACGAGATGCTGCTGCGCCACGACAACGAACGCTTGCTCGCGCGCCGCGCGATCGATGAAACGCACCGGCTGCTGCATCACCTGTCGCAGTACCACCGGACCTTCGTGCTGATGCAGGCGCTCGAACACAACCCCGCATGGAGCGGCGGCCCGAGCGGCCCGACGAGCGGCGCTCATGCCGCGCTGCCGCCGCCGGCGGAAATCGCGCCCGGCCCCCGCTTCGACGACGTCGACCCGGACGATCTCTGCCGCCTGTCGAAGACCCTCTCGGCCGGCCGGCACCGCGTGCGGTTGCGCCGGTCCGCCGCGCGTGCGACGGGCGACGCGGCGGGCGACGGCGCCAGGCGGTTCGTCGACTGCGTCTGCGAACGCTTCACGACGCACGCGGGCGATTTCCTCGTGCTGCGCATCGACGACTGACGCAAGGCTCGCACATGTCAATCTCCGCCAGAACGGTCTTCAACGAAGGCGAAGGCGATGGCCACGCCGTGCTGATGCTGCACGGGCTGTCCAGCTCCCCGCTGGAATTCCGCTATCTCGCGCGCTTCCTGAACGACGAGGGCTTCACGACGTGCGCGCCGGTGCTGGACGGCTATAGCGCCGGCACGCCGGAACAGGCGATGGAGCAATGGCTCGACGCCGCGACGCGCGAATACGACGCGCTCGCCGCACGCTACGAACGCGTGTCGATCTGCGGACTGTCGATCGGCGCGGCGCTGGCGCTGGCGCTCGCGCATCGCCGTCCGCAGGCGCAGGCCGTCGCGCTGCTGTCGCTCACCCTCGCGTACGACGGCTGGGCGATCCCGTGGTATCGCTTCCTGCTGAACTGGGCGTATTACTCGCCGCTGCGCTACCGCTACCGGTATCGCGAATCGGCGCCTTACGGCCTGCGCAACGAGGCGCTGCGCGCGAAGATCGCGCGTGCGATGAGCCGCGACAACTTCAGCGAAATCGGTCCGTCGACGATCTCGCTCCCCGCCCTGCACCAGGCCAGCCGGCTTGCGGCTTGCGTGCGCCCGAAAGTGCGCGCGATCCGCAACGACTGCCTGATCATCCATGCCATCGACGACGAAACATCGAGCCCGCGCAATGCGCGCTTCATTGCTTCGTCGATCGGGGCCAGCTTCCTGCGAACCATCTGGCTCGACGACTCGTATCACATGATCACTTCCGACAACGAACGCGAAATCGTCGCGCGGGAAACCGCGCTGTTCCTGCGCGAAAGCGAAATGGCAAGCCGCACGGGCGACGCCGGCGCCAAGCCGGTCGTCTCGAAGGCGCTGGCGCGCCGCCTGCGGCAACTGGCGACGCTGGGCAAGGGGCAGACGTCGTGATGAAGCTGCCTGCGTTCCTCACCGCAAAACGGGCCGCGCTGCTGGCGGCGGGATTGTCGCTGACCGTCTGCGCGCTCGACGCCTCGGCCGCCGACGCGGCGGCCCAGCCCGCCGGCAAATGGAAGATCGCGTTCGGGCCGGGCCTGTTCGTCTCGCCGCAATACCCGGGCTCGCGGGACTTGCGCGTGTTCCCCTATCCCGCGCTCGACATTTCCTACGACGACCGCATCTTCTCGCAAGGCCCCGACGTGCTGGGCGTGAACGTGATACGCGGCGACGACTATCACGTCGGCGCAGCCATCACCCTCGATTTCGTGTCGCGCCACGAGAGCGACGATCCGCACCTGCACGGGCTCGGCAACGTGAACGCCGGCCCGAAGCTGAAGCTCTTCGCCGACTACACGGTCTGGATGTTCACGGGCTCCGTCGCGATGTATCAGGACATCGCCGGACACCACCAGGGCAAGACCGTGCTCACCGATCTCTATGCGTCGCTGCCCGTCGGCGGCTGGCTGTTCTCCGCCGGGCCCGGCTTCACGTGGGCGGACGCCACCTATACGCGCACGTTCTTCGGCGTGTCGAACCAGCAGAGCGCGGCGTCGGGGCTGCCTGTCTACAACACGGGCGCGGGCATCCGCGACGTGCACCTGAACGGCTACGTCAGCTACGACTTCTCGAAGCACTGGGTCGGCTCGGTCGCGGTGACGCTCGGGCGCTTGCAGCACCATGCCGCGTCGAGCCCGATCACCGAGCGCAGGACCGAGCTCAATACGCTCGCGTCGGTCAACTATCGCTTCTGATCGGGAAGGGTTTCGCGGCGGAATGGGCTCGTCCGATGCGCATCGGACGAGCGCGCACCCGCATCACGCTCTTCGACGAACACTTTCATGCATCTTCTAGCAACAGCAGTCGCTTCGCCATTCTGCGAGCATTACCAGATGGCGTACCTCTACTGCAGCGACGTGCAAAGCGGCTACTGCTTCTCGCTGTCACGCTTTCCCGACGACGCATCGATCGAAATCATGGTCGTCGACCAACGCACCTACAAGGTGGACGATCTGGATTCCGTACGGTTCACCGGCCATTCGATCCACGTCGTTATCGACGCTCGGACGGCAGGGCACCTCGACAACGCAACCCGATACGACATCACGCTCGTACCCGGCGAATACGATGCGGACGCGATTCGCGCCGCGCTGGAAAAAATCTTCGAGGGAAAGGCCGGGTATCGTGCGCACGGTGGCGAATCCTGACGCCACACGTTGATTCGCGCCGCCGCTCAGCGCCTGGCCTTCGACCTGTTCAGCGCCACCGCATCGCGCACGAGCGTCTTCAACGCGCGTTCGTCGATCGTTTCCCCTTCGCGGAAATCGATCGCGCGCCGCGTGTTCCCTTCGAGACTGGAATTGAACAGGCCGGCGGGATCCTGCAATGCCGCCCCTTTCGCGAAGGTCATCTTCACGACGCTCTTGTAGGTCTCGCCGGTGCAGATGATGCCGCCATCCGACCACACCGGCACCCCGCGCCACTTCCACTCCTCGACGACGTCGGGATCAGCTTCCTTGACGAGCGCCCTCAGCCGGCCGAGCATCTCGCCGCGCCAGTCGCCCAATTCCTCGATTCTCGCGTCGATAAGTTGCGAAGGTGACTGGCCGTTCTCCTGCTGCGACTCGCTTTTCTTCATGCGCGCTTCTCCTTGGACGTGAATGCCGAAATTGCCGTACGGAACCCGCTTCGTTTCGCGTCGTGAAGGCCGATGTCAATCCGGTCGCGCCAGCACATGCTCCAGCGCCGCGAGGAATTTCTGCCAGCCGTATTTCGCACCTTGGTACGCCTGTTCCTGATCCTGCCGGAATCCCGACTGCTCCATCCGCAGGAGGGTCCCGGTTTTCGTCGGGGTGAGCGTCCAGGTCACGACGCTGTCGAGGCCGTAGGCGGCCCACGTATAAGACAGCGTCCGGTGCGGCTCGACCGCGAGCACCCGGCAATCGACCGCGCCCCAGTCCGCGCTCAGGCTGAAGCGGTGATCGACAACGGGCTCGAAGTCGTTCCGCATCAGCCACTCCGCGAGCAGATGCGGCTGCGTGAGCGTGCGCCAGATTTTCTCCGGCGGATACGGCACCTCCCGTTCGACAACGACGGAGCGCGTTTCTGTCTCGGCATTGCTCATTGATCCATCCTCCGGAGCAGGTCTTCAAGCCGGTCGAACCGGCCCTGCCAGAAGCCGGTCATCCGGCTCGTCCAGTCGATCAGCGGGGCCAGCGCGCCGAGTTGCGCGCTGTAATGCGTCTGCCGGCCCGCGTGACGGTCACGCACCAGGCCGGCCTCCTTCAGGACACCGAGATGCTTCGACACGGCCGGCTGCGAAATCCCGGCCCGCGCCGTCAGTGCGCCGACCGTCTGCTCGCCCTCGCGACACAAGCGCTCGAAGATCGCCCGCCGGGTCGGGTCGGCGAGCGTTCTGAAGAGCACATCGTGATCGTTCTGCATGTCGAATTCATAACTCCCGGGTTATGGATTGAATATAGTCGAGGATCGGCGTGCGTCAAGCGGGAATGTCGAAACGTCTTCCGCCTCGGCCACCGCGAGCAGAAACGACTCGATCGCCGCCACCAGCGCGAGCGGGGTTTCGTTCATCGGATAGTGGCCGGCGTTCGCCAGCACCTCGACCGTGGCCAGCGGATACCGCCGCAGGTAGGTCTCCGCCATCAGCGCCGCATTGAACGTCGGATCGTGCTCGCCCACCAGCACCTTCACCGGATGCCGCCCGACAATCTCGTCGCTGAAGTCCGTATCGGCCCATGCGTGGAAGTAGGCGGCAAACGCTTCCGGCGACGAATGCGCTGCCGAATACGCCGCTTTCCATTCGACCCACGACGACGGCAAGCGGCCGCCGGTGCTGCGGTCGATGATGGTTCGCCGATTGCCCGGATGCGCGGCGGCGCCTTCGAACAGCGCACGCTTTGCGGCGTCGAACGCGATGCCGCCGCACGGAACAGGCGCGACCGGCACCAGCGAACGCACGCGCTCGGGCGCGCATGCGGCAATCTTCTCGATCGCCATGGCGCCCATCGAATGACCGACGAGGCTGAAGGTGCGAAAGCCAAGCGCATCCGCGAGCGCAAGCGCATCGGCGGCAATCTCGTCGATCGTGTAAGCGCCGCGCGTGTCGCGGCTGTCGCCATAGCCTCGATAATCGACGAATACGTAGGAAAACCGATCTCTCGAAAGCCAGGCTTCGATCGGCTCGAACGAGCGCGCGTCGCCGAACCAGCCGTGCAGCACGAGAACAGCATGAGGACCGTTCCCCACGCGATGAAAGGAATTGGGCATATCGACTCCGGAAGAATCACGATCAGGCGTCCGGCGACTGGTTCGACTGCGTCGTCGCGTCACGCGTGAAACGGATCGTAGGCCGCTCGATCAAGGCCCGCCTTCGACGTCAGGCCATTCGCTATAGAATCCGGGCCATGCGAAATACCCTGCTCGATCCCTACGAGAACATCCCGCGCAGCGTGGTGGTGACCGCGAACGACTATCCGGCCGGCCTGACGTTCCCGACGCACGCGCATCGACGCGGGCAGTTCGCGTTCGCATCGCGCGGCGCAATCAGCATGGCCACCCCGCAGGGCCGCTGGCTTGTGCCGCCGCAGCGGGCCTGCTGGGTCCCGGCCGGCGTCGTGCATGAAATGACGATGAGCGGCCCGGTCACGATGCTCAATACCTTCGTGTCGGACGACGCGGCGCATGCGGCGGGACTGCCCGACCATTGCTGCGTGTACGGCGTATCGCCGTTGCTGAAGCAGTTGCTCGACGGCGCGATCGACCTCCCGGCGCTGTACGACGTCGACGGGCGCGCCGGCAAGCTGATGGCCTTGCTCGTCGCGGAAATGGCGGCCATGCCGCGCCTGTCGCTACATGCGCCGTTGCCGGACGATCCGCGGCTGGCACGCGTGTGCCGGCAACTGTTCGAAGCGCCGTCGATCGCAATCGCTCTCGACACGGTGGCGGCCGACGCCGGGATGAGCCGACGCACCTTCACGCGCCTCTTCCGCGACCAGACCGGCGTGAGCTTCGCCGCATGGCGGCAGCAGGTCTGCCTGCTCGCGGCGGTCGCGCGCCTGAGCGAGGGGCAGCCGGTGACCCGGGTCGCGCTCGACCTCGGCTACGCGAGCCCGAGCGCGTTCACGTCCGCGTTTCGGCGCGTGCTTGGCGAAACGCCGAGCCGGTATCTGGAAGTTCAGCGGCACGATGCGCCGACGGCAGGCCGAAACTGATTCACCGACACGGCGCCTAGGTCAGCAGCCCGTCCGCCGCCAGCACGTGCTGCACCGACGCCCGGCTCCTGACCCGCTCGTACCATGCCTCGAGATGACGATACGCGCCGAGGTCGATATCCGCGTTGTACACCGACCGCATCCACGCGGCCTTGCCCCAGCCCGTCAGCGCGAACAGATACGTGTCCGCGATCGTGAACGCGTCGCCCAGCAGGAAGGTTCGCCCCGCCAGTTGCCGGTCGGTCCACGCAAAGCGGCTGTCGAGCTTTCTTCGCGCGGGCTCCACGTACTTGCCGGCCAGGCCCGCATACAGCAGCGGGATGAATCCCTTGTGGATTTCCGCCGTCAGGAAATTGAGCCACTCGAGCAGCCGATAGCGTTCCATCGTGCCGTGCGCCGGCGCGAGCCCCGCTTCCGGCCGCTGGTCGGCCAGGAACTGGGCGATGACGGGCCCTTCCCGCAGGCACGTGCCGTCGTCGAGTTCGAGCAGCGGCACGTAGCCGAGCTCGGCGACGTCGTAGTAGTCGCGGCCGTCTTCGATCACGTGCTTGCGGGGATCGACCTCGACGATGTCGATGTCCAGCCCGAGCTCGCGGAGCACGACAAGAATGGCCTGCGAACAGCTGCCGGGGGCGTGGTAGAGCTTCATGGCGTTCCTTGAGGTTTCGATATGCGACGATGCGGGCGCTAATATCACGCATCGAAACACCGATGAGAAGACGGCAGTAGTTTGTGCCGTAGCCACAAAAATTTAACTGACCGAGCCAGCTGCATGAAAACGAGTGCGACCGGATGTTCCGTTGAAGAAGCGATGCGCCTGCTGGGCGGGCGCTGGCGATTGCTGCTGGTGTCGTACCTGCTCGACGGGCCGAAACGCTTCAGCGACCTGCGCCGCGACGTGCCGGGCATCTCGCAGCGGATGTTGACCCTCGATCTCCGGGCGCTCGAAGAGGCCGGGCTCGTCCGGCGAACCGTGTATCCGGAAGTGCCGGTCAAGGTCGAATACGACCTGACCGCCGACGGCGACCGGCTGCGGCCCGTCGTCGAAGTCATGCGCGACTTCGGTCTGTGGCTGAAGGCGCGCGACGCCGAAGCCGCGCACGCGGACTCGGCATGACGACGGCGCACCGGCTGACGCACGCCCACACACTCGATCACGAAGCCCGATGAAACGCTCCTTTCCGCCCCTGCCATTCCTGCACTTCGCCGCGGCCTGCCTCGCCTGCTGCACGCTGCCCGTCGCCGTGCACGCCGCCGAGCCGCTGCTGACGTTCAAGGTCGACCACGACGTGACCGCCCGCATCGAGCGCGCCGACGGCGAGCATTTCACCGTCCGCTTCCTGCCGAGCGGCGCTACGCAGACGCTGGACGTCGGCGTCACCGACGAAGAAGGGCGCTACGATTTCGACACCGCCGACTACAACTTCGATGGCCATCAGGACCTCGCGGTCACCGCGCCGAGCGGCATGGTCAACTTCAGCTACCGGATCTACCTGTACGACGCGGCGCGCCAACGTTTCGTGCCGCTGCGCATGCCGGCGGACGACCTGCCGCACGGCCAGTGCGGCGAACTGACCGACGTCGTCCCGAAGCCGAAGGAGCGTACGCTGTACAGCTCCTGTCGCGGCGGTCCGCTCTGGTACACCGACGCCTATCGCTACGACGGCAACGGTCGGCTGTATCTCTACCGGGCCAACGAAGCGATGCCGGACGACGTGAGCGCGCTGCTCGACGATGCCCCCGGCGTGGGGCCCGCATCGATGCTCGCGACCTACGACGCGCGCGGCCGCCGGGTCGCGCGCCGCCCTGACGCGTACGGCGGCGGCAAGGTCACGTTCAAGGTGCGCGTGGCGCGGTTGCCGCTGCACGATGCGATGACGGATGCGCCGACCCGGCGCAATGTCGTCGCGGGCGACACGCTGGAGATGATCGACGTCAGTCCCGACGCTCGCTGGCTGAAGGTGCGGTATCGCAATCCGCGCGCGGGCGTCGTGTCGGGCTGGATCAGCGTGCGGGAAGCGACGGGCGGCTGACGCGACGCGTCGGCGCTTCCCGCATATTGGAAGCGCGGCATACACTCGAGCCCTTGCGCGCGAGCGCGCCATGACGAACCGGCTCGCCGCGATCCCGTCAACCACACGGCCCAGAGACATGAACCAGAGCGACCGCGCCTGTATCGAGAAAGTGGAAGCGCTATCCGTCGACGAACTGAATGCATGCGACTTCTCGCTGGACATTGCGCACGAACTGAACGCGCCGTATCAGGACCTTCTCGATTGCCGCCCTGTTCCGCTCCGTCGAAAGGACTACGGCTTCGATCCCGCCGGATGGGCGCAGGAAGCCGCCGGCCGCAACGCGCTGTTTCAGGCGACGGCGCGCGGACGGCTCGCCGGATTCGTCGCGATCTCGGAAAGCTGGAACGGCATGGCGGAAATCGCCGAGATCGCGGTCGATCGCGCGCATCGCGGGCGAGGGATCGGGCCATTGCTGCTGTCAGCCGCGACAACGTGGGCGATCAGCGAGCGATTCGATTTCATGCGGCTGGAGACCCAGGCCGACAACGTACCGGCATGCCGCGCGTATGCGCGTGCGGGCTTCGTGCTCGGCGGTCATGATCGCTTCCTGTACGCAGGCAGCGAGAACGACGGCGAGATCGCGCTGTTCTGGTACAAGGACCTGCGCAACGAAGCAACCGGGCGAGCCTGACGTTCTTGCAGACAGCGCATCCGACAGGCCGACCGGACGATGCGATCCGGATCGGCCGACGACGCTCAGAGTTCCTTCACCATGAACACGCGCGCGGTCCCGGCCGGCTGGCACGGCACTTCGCCGAATGCGCGGTAGCCGTGCTTCTCGTAGAACGCAGGCGCCTGGAACGTGATCGTGTACAGCACCGCGCGCGCGCAGCCGCGCTGCTTCGCCTCCGCTTCCGCCGCGTGCAGCAGCTTGCTGCCGAGGCCGTCCTTGCGCAGCGATTCGGGCACGTACAACAGGTCGATGAAGAACAGCCCCAGCGAGGTCCGGCCGACCAGCCCGCCGAGGACTTCCCCGGTCTTCGGGTCGGTCAGGTACACGTCGAGCGCCGTGTTGTCGGGCTGGCCGGTAATCGCGTCGTTGTATTCGTTGAGCTTGCGGCTGATCAGGTCCCGGGCCGTCGGCTGTCCGACAGCGGCCAATTGGATTGCGACGTCTGATTGTGCGGTCATGTGAATGAATGGTTCGGCGAAAGAATGTCGGGCCGTTCGATGCGGCCCCCTCGGAAACTGCCGCGCCATTCTGCCAGATGCGACGGCCCGACACAGGTACTTCCATTGGCCAAGATCTTGATTAAGGCCCCTCTGATTTCGAGAACCTACATCGTGCAGAGCGGACGGAGGTATTTCAACGGCCTGAAAGGTGACAGTCTCAATTCAACGTTTCAGCCGCCCCGCATGATGATGGGCAGGAGCGGCATTTCAGCATGCCTGCCAAAGCAAGCGACTTCAGCTTCTTGATCTAAAATGATGCAATATTTTCCTCATCATCGGGACCTCGAAGTATCGATACACAAACGACGCGCATGAGACCGACAGTATAAGTGCGACAGCAATAAGCGCACTTCCCTCCGGCAGACCGAACTTTTTCCCGGATAACAAATTCAAGAAGAAAAATAGCACCAGAAAGTGAACCATATAAAATGCATAGGAGATCTCCCCCAGCCATACAGAGGTCTCCCCGTTCAGCACGGTTTTCCTGGCCTCCAAATCGTCACGTGCAATTGAGACGATCAACAAGCTGACAGGAATAATGTAAACAACACTCAGACCGAATTGGAACGGGACAAACATCGCCCCGATATATGTTGCAAAAAGCAAGGCGAGCGAAGCGGTTTTCGAAAGCATGGGCGCCCGCCCATTCATCAGCAACCGCGCGACAAACATTCCCGAAATGAATTCGAACAGGCGCGGCGGCGGCAATATATATGAAGCCCAAAAATGTCGCTGCGAGATTTGGAACGCTCCCATCATGTGATTCGGCTCGACCCAAATGTAAATACAAGCCTGCACGAGCAAGGACGCCGCCGTCGCGATTATCAGCCCCCACATGTCGAACTTTTCCGGTATTGCCTTCATCGCTTTAAACAACACCGGGAACATCATATAAAAAAAGGCCTCGATGCAAAGCGACCAACTGGGCCTGTTTGCCACGAAGAAAAATTTGACGTCATCTACCCAAGTGTTTACCAACAGAAGGTTTGACGACCACAGCTTGTATTCCCCCACCCCCACCGCGCCGACCACGAACGCAATCGCCCAAGTCAGACAGTGAGTCGGATAAATCTTCGCGAAGCGTCGCAGGTAAAAGTCGCCAACGGTGTCGTTATCCTTGGCGGACCACACCATAATGAATCCGCTGAGTATGAAGAAGTATGAAACACCCAGCCAGCCTGCTTTACTGACAATAGCGGCAAACACGTGCCGAGTGGTCGGGTCTGAATATGGAGCGAGGTCGCTGGGCAGGGAGGCGTGAAACAAAAATACCAAGAATGCAGCCCAGAATCTACTGCCTGTGAGCGAGGGCAGTTTCGGGCGGGTTGGCGGCCTGACCGCCGTTATTGATCGATCGACCTCCAATTCGCCGAGATCGCTGCTCACAACGCCGACATCCATTTCTCTGGCAATTGCCGAACTCATCGTACTCCTCCGCTACCGTGCATTGAATTTTCGTACTTTGGTGAAAAACATATACACACAGATTGCTTTCCCGCCGCTGCCGGTTGGGGCTCGAAGTGGAAGCCGAGTGCTGCGGCACGGCGCTGCTGTTGCTGCTCCTCGGAGCGCTGCCGTCCCTGTTCGACAAAGGCCTCACCGCAGGTGAGCATGAGGGACACCATGCACGCGAGTTTGTGGGCCGCCGCCGTATTGGCGCGCGGCTTGTCCATATGGGTACACAGCCGCCGGTAGAACGCGCCAAGTGCCGAATCGTTGCGCGAGAGGGCCATGGCCGCCATCTTCAACGCCTGCCTTGCCCGGTTGGCCGGACGCTTCGCCACCCGAAGACAGCACCTTGCCGCCACTGATCTTCATGCCGGGGCATGGCCCCAGCCACGAACAGAAATGCTTGACGCTGGCAAAGCGGCCCAGGTCCGCGCCGATCCCGGATAGCAACGTCATCACGGTACCCACGCCCAGACCGTTGATGGGAGTCAGACCGACACCGGCCCAGTTCGCCAGTCGCTGGCACTCTTCAAACTCGATCCGAAGCTCACTTCCTGCCGTTGGCACAACGCCCACTTCGATCCGGGTTTGGCTATGTTCGTCGAGCAGCCGGTGCAGGCGGGCGACCGTCCGTACCACGCTCTCAGGATGGAGCCGGACCAAGACGCGTCGTTCAGGCGACGCGTATCCGGATTTTCAGTCTGCAATACAGACCCACCGACTTTAGTCGGTGGTTGTTTAGTTATTCGGCATAAGCAAGCTCATATGCTGACTTGTATTTACCGATCCGGCCGAAACCTTGCTCCCCAAAATGCATGCCGCCGACTATGAGTCGGTCCGAGCTGACCATATCGAGCAAGCGCGTGCGTGTCGCCGCCGCCAACGGAGCATCCTTGTCCAACGCGATCGAAACATCCGGCCTGAGCAGCTGAATATTCGGAAAATGAACGATGTCGCCCCAAATGAGAAGATTATCTTTGCTGCCTTCGATCCTGTATCCAGTGTGGCCTGGCGTGTGGCCTTCCAGCGGAATCGAAAAAATCCCGGGAAGCGCCTCTCCCTCTTCGATCAATCGAATGTTTCGCTGATACTTTTTGAATACGTCTCTGGCAAAAAGAAAATTCCCTTTTGCTCGTTCGCTTGCTTCGCTCAGATTCTGATCGTCTTCCAGGTAATGAAACTCGTCACTGCTTATCATCAGTTCCGCATTCGTGAAGATTGGCTCGCCGTCAGGGGTCAGCAATCCGCCGATGTGGTCGGGATGGGCATGAGTGAGGAGAACCGCATCGATACCGCCGGGCTCAACGCCTAGCGCGGCCAGATTGGTTACGAGCCGGCCTCCCCAGCCCTTGATCCCTCCGGCACCGCTGTCGATAAGTATGTTCTTTCCATTCCGACGCACCAGAAATGTATTTATATGGACAGCGGTAAGATCCTTTACTCCCGCATTGCACTGAATTTTCTCGGCTTCGGCTGCATGGATATTCAAGAGCATCCCGAAGTCGAGCTTAAGATAGCCATCGCTAACAGCTGTAACCGATACGTCGCCGAGATCTCTGGTCGGAAAAGTCGCGTTCATAATTTCCCCCTCAGTTCTTCGCATGAATACTGTCATTCTCGTAGGAAAAGCACCGAATTCGCGCCACCACCCCCACCCTCTCTCTAATCAGCAAATCAATCTCACTCACGAAGTCATTTAGCACCGGCGCCGTACGGAATACCTCTTTTCTCAGCTTTACCTCAATATATATCGGCGTTCCAAACCCTATTTCCGAATACACGTAACATACATGAACATTGCTCTCCTTTGCCCTCAGAACCTCCACACACAGATCTTTAAAAGAGGACGACAACTCTGAAGCAATATCAGGTTTCAGACGATTACTTTCAGATATGAAGACAGTGATGTTTGGCATCTCGCATCGATCCTTTGCGCATCCGCTCGGTCACAAAGACCTCTTCTACGCCTCTTTGACAGTCGTCAGTCGGATGCTTCTGATGATGTCCGGATTCACGACCGTCCCGGTATCGGGAGCGCCTCGGCGAAGTTTGTCGATCAACTCCATTCCACTCGTTACTTTTCCAAACGCGGTATATCTTCGATCCAGAAAAGTAGCATCTGAGAATGTAATAAAAAACTGATGGCAAGCACTGTGCGGATTCCGCGATCTGGCCATTCCAACGGTTCCCCGCTCGAACGCGAGATTATTGAATTCCGCCGTCATCTTTGGCAACGACACAAAGTCCACGCCGGTTTCTTTTCGAGGGTCGCCCGTCTGTGCCATAAACCCGTCTACGACACGGGAAAATGGCACGCCGTCATAGAATTTTGCACGCACCAGTGATCTGATGCGATTCACGTGATTCGGCGCCATGTCGGAATACAGCTTAATGGTCACCAGCCCGGTACCCAGCGCCATCTCGATACGGTCGCCTGCATTTTCCGACCAATTCTGTGATATAGGAAGCGCTGCACCGGCACACAGCCCCAAGGATCCACCGATAAACGACCGACGATTCATAAACGTTCACTCCGACCATAAAGTAGGATCCGCGCAGCCTCGATCTGAGCAACCGCACTCACGCGGCCCTCCTGTTTCTCACTTCCTGCTTTCGTCCGTGACACTGATTTTTTTATTCTCGATAAACGAAATTATTTCGTCCGTGAGAACGTCAGGCCGCTCAAAATTCGGCAAATGAGCCGCCCCTGGTATGATGTGCAGTTCTGCATTTCTCTTTTCAGCCAGGCGTTGTGCGTAATCCAGCGGCGTGAGTTTATCTTCGCTCCCTAGTATTACGACGGCTCTCACGCCCGGTATATTCATGGTTGTCAGATCCGAATTGGCGATGGCCAAGGAGCAACCAGCGAATCCTTCGACAGACGTTCGATGAAGCATCTGCTTCATGCCGTCCGCATCTGGCGTGTTGACAAATCCTGGCGTAACCCAACGGCTGAGAATCTCCCGTTCCAAATGTTCGATTCCGTGGTTGAATACATCTTCCGCGCGTGCGCGCCAAAGCGCCGGCGGAGCGGCATTGACAAGAGCCGTATCAATAATAATCATTCCACGGACCCGCTTGGGCACCTTGAATGCGAGCCATTGCGCTATCGTTCCTCCAATCGAAACTCCCGCAACGTAGAACTCTTTTATCTGAAGTCGATCCAGGACCGCCAATACGTCGTCTGCGAGATCCGACATTGAAAACGGCTCGGCGTCGACAGCGCTTAATCCGTGGCCCCTGATGTCCAGTCGAACGACTCGATAACGTTGTGTTAAACGCGCCATTTGCGGGTCCCAAAGATGCAGGTCTGTTCCAAGGGAGTGGAGGAGCACCAGCGTGGGCGCGTCAGACGGCCCCTGAATGTCGACATGCTGAGTTAATTTAAGTGGCCGAATAAACATTTAGGACCCCACCATCCTCATTTTGCCGCTTACTTTCTCGTCGGCTGCCACATGACGTGACACGCAATCCGGCACCCCCATCAGCCATTCGAGCTCGGGAGTACCGCCCATAAAAACATAGGCTTCTGAAAGCCCTTGGCGATATCGATATCGCCGCAAAGCTTATATCCGCTGCATCGACCGAACGGAGATAACCATTCTTATTGATCGCAATGCGCCTTTAACTACGAAGCCCACGTTCGAGAATATCGGGATCCGTACCTGGCCGCTAACAGATAATTTCGATGTTGCTATCGAAATCGTCGATGCCTGAAGTTCTCGACTCCACCGAATTCGACGGCTTTCCAGGCGGCATCTCCCCCCGTCGGTCGAGACCTCGACCACCCAGCCTTCGTCGTTGAGTCCCGCCTTCGGATAATCGACCACGCTGGCTTCGTTTTCGACGATCAGCACCTTCATGTGCTCTCCCCCTGGCAGTGCGCGGAACTGTCAGGATCCGGTACTGCTCGCTTCCTGTTGCGACGCTTGCGCGACGCCGACTTCGCCCGCGCTCCAACCGCCGCCGAGCGCCTTGGCCAGGTACGCCACGAGCGCAGCGAGCTGGCCGCGGATCTGAACTTCCTGGCGCTCGCTGGTCAGCAACTGCTGCTGCGCGCTGACCACGTCGATATACGCGGTCAGGCCGCCCGCGTAGCGGTCCTGTGCGAGGCCGGCCAGCGTGCGCGCACTGGCACTCGCGGCTGCGGCCTGTTGCAGGGCGCCATCGAGCACGGATAGCCCCGTGACCGCATTTTGCACTTCCTGGAACGCGGTCAATACGGTCTGCCGGTAGTTTGCCTGGGCTGCGGCGTAATTGGCCTTCGCGTAAGCGACGCCGGCCGCGAGCCGGCCGCCTTCGAACAACGGCTGGGTCAGGGACGCGCCGACCGACCAGAGCAGACTCGACGCGGTGAACAAGCTGCCGAAGCGGGTGGCGTCCCAGCCGATGCCGGGCGAGAGCGTCAGGTCGGGGAAATACGCAGCGCGCGCGACGCCGATCTGCGCGTTGGCGGCGGCCATTGCCCGCTCGGCCGACGCGACGTCGGGCCGGCGCTGCAACAGGTCGCTCGGCAGTCCGGCCGGCAGGCGTGGCGCTTTGAGGGTTTCGACCTTGGGGGCGATCGAGAACGAAGGCGCGGGCGTGCCGACCAAGGTTGCGATGGCGTGTTCGTACTGCGCGCGCTGGTTCAGCAGCAATTGCGCCTGTGTGCGGGTGGCGTCGAGCTGGGCTTTTTGCTGCTGCAGTTCGAGCCCGGATGCCGCGCCGAGTTCATGCTGTGCCGTAACGAAATCGAGCGCTTTCTGTTGCAGTGCGACGGAGCGGTTCAGCACGTCGAGTTCCGCGTCGGTCTCGCGCAGCGCCAGGTATTGCGTGGCGAGATCGGCGCTCATCACGAGGCGCGCATTGGCCAGGTCGTCCCGGGCCTGCTCGGTGTTGGCCCGCGCCGCCTCGACGGTACGCCGCACCTTGCCGAACAGATCGAGTTCGTAACTGACGGTGGCGCCGATCCCGACGTTGTTCTGGACGGTCGACGCGTTCGGCGTGTTGTAGTTCGTGAGCGGCCGGTCCGCTGAAATCTTGTAGCGTGAGGCGTCGGCCGCCAAGCCGACGCTCGGCAGTTCGGCCGAGGCGACCGAGGCGAGCGTGGCGCGCGCGGCGTAGTAGCGGGCGGTGACGATCTGCACGGTCTCGTTGCCGGCCAACGCGCGAGTTTCCAGATCGTCGAGCAGCGGATCGTCGAACGCTTTCCACCAGTCCGGCGCAAGCGACGCATGCGACGGCGCCGCCGGGCGCCAATAGGCGTCGGCCGGGTCGACTTGCCAGGTCGCGGGAGACGCGACCAGCGGCCGTTGATAGTTCGGGCCGACGGTGCAGCCTGCGAGCACGATCAAGCTACCGGCGAGCATGGCCGCCTTGATCGGCAGGCAACCCGCATGCGCGCGCAACAGGAGGGACGCACTCACGCACGGCCTCCGGAAGCAAGCGCGGCAACGTGCGCGGCGGACGCGCCTGACGCAGGGGGGGCGGGGGCTTCGACATTCACCTTGTCGCCTCCGGCCAGCCCGTCGCTCGGATCGAGCACGACGCGGTCGCCGGGGTTCACGCCGGTGGCGATTTCGAGGGTCTTGCCGAGCGTGCGCGCAATCGTGACCGGCTGCAGGCGCACCCGTCCGTTCGCATCGACCACCGCGACGCTCGCTCCCTCGGAGCGGAACAGCAGCGTATTGGACGGAAGCGTCAGCCGCGCGGCGCTGGTCATCGGCAGGCTGGCGGTCACGTAGGCTCCCGGCATCAATTTGCCGTCGGCGTTCGGCAGCGTGATTTCGATCTGCAGTGTGCGCGTGACAATGTCGATGGCCTGCGCCGTGTGCGTGACGACGCCGTCGAAGGTCTGTCCAGCCAGTTCGGGCTGGGTCACGCTGACGTGTTGCCCGAGCGCAACCTGCTGCGCGTACGTCTGCGGTACCTGTACATATAGGCGCAATTTATCGGCCTGGACGACAGTGAACAGCGCGCGGCCCGTGCCGCTGTTGCCGGCATTGACGAGATCGCCGACATCGACGTTGCGCTGAGTCACGATGCCGTTCACCGGCGCGGTGATGTTCTGGAAGCCTTTCAGTTCGCTCAGGCGTTTGACGTTGGCGTCGGCCGCGGCGAGGTTGGCGAGATTCTGGTCGTAGGCGCCCTGGCGGTCGTCCAGTTCCTGCTGCGAGACGGCATCGCGCGCGCGCAGCTGCTGGGCGCGGTTGTACGAGGTTCGCGCCAGCGCCAGCGTGGCGGAGGCCTGCTGCCGCTGGGCCTGTGCCTGCGTGAGCTCGTGGTCGAGTTCGGGCGTGTCGAGTTCGGCTAGTACCCCGCCTTGCTTCACCTGCGCGCCGATGTCGGCATTCCAGCGCCGTACGTAGCCGCTGGCGCGCGCGTAGATCGGTGCTTCCACGTAGCCGCGCAAGGTGCCGGGCAGTTCCAGGTGGCCGCCGTTGGCGGCGAGGCTGGGTTCGACCACGCGCACGTATACCTGCTGGTTTTGCGTCACGAGCTGGTCGAGATGGCGCGCATTGAGCAGATTGGCGACGACCGAGCGGGCCGCGAGCAGGACCAGCACGACGGCGAACCCGACGAGCGCGAGGCGGGCCCGCCTGGCGACCAGTATGCGCGACGGCAGATCGAGCCCGGCTTGGTCGGTATGTATGCCAACGGAACTGTGATGTTTGTCTTCCATGTGCTCAACCAGGATTCGAATGGATCAATGGATCAATCAATGCGTATCGGAGAAGGCGCCGCCGGAGGGCTGCTGCCGCGCGCGCCGTTGCGCAAGGCGCTGATGCACGCCGGCGAAAACGAGCGGGACGAACAGCAGCGTGGAGGCGGTCGCGAACAGCAGGCCGCCGATCACCGCGCGGCCGAGCGGCGCGTTCTGCTCGGCGCCTTCGCCGAGGCCGAGCGCCATCGGCACCATACCGATGATCATCGCGAGCGCGGTCATCAGCACCGGGCGGATGCGGGTCGCGCCGGCCTCTAGCGCGGCGGTCAGCGGCGGCGCGCCGGCCTCGAGCCGCTGGCGCGCGAACGCCACCACAAGAATGCTATTTGCGGTGGCCACGCCCATCGTCATGATCGCGCCGGTCAGGGCCGGCACGCTCAGGTGCGTGCCGGTCACGAACAGCATCCAGGCGATGCCGGCAAGCGCGGCGGGCATCGCGCTGATGATGATCAGCGGGTCGAGCCACGACTGGAAGTTCACGACGATCAGCAGGTAGACCAGCACGATGGCCATGGCCACGCCCGCGCCGAGGCCGATGTACGAACTGCGCATGGTTTCGGTCTGACCGCGCAGGGCCAGCTGCGTGCCCCGCGGCAGCGTAGGTTTGGCCTGCGCGATGATGTCGTCGATACGCGAAGCGACCGAGCCAAGGTCGCGGTTCTCGACGCTGACGTAGACATCGACCACGGGCCGGATGTTGTAGTGCGAGACGATGGCGGGCTCGGCGCGCTGGCGAACGGTGACGAGGTTGCCGAGCAGCTGGAGCGGCTGACTGGGCTGGCCGTTCGAGATCGGTGTATTGAGCAGATCGTCCATCGACGCGATCTGGTACTGCGGAGTCTGGATCGCCAGCGGGTATTCCACCCCTGTCTTCGGATTGACCCAGAACGAAGGCGAGGTCTGCGAACTGCCCGACAGGGCGATCAGCATGTCCTGCGCCACGTTCTGCGCGGACATGCCGAGCTGCTGGATCTTGGTGCGGTCCATCTCGGCGGCCAGCGTCGGCGCGTCATTGCGCTGCAGTACATGCACGTCCACCGTGCCGGGGATCGCGCGCACCTGCTTCATCAGGCGGTTGGCGATCTGCATGTCGCTGGCGAGATCGTTGCCCTGCACTTGCAGGTCGATCGCGGCGGGCTGCCCGAAGTTCAGGATCTGCGTGACGATGTCGGACGGCTGGAAGAAAAATTCGACGCCGGGGAAGCGCTGCGGGAGAACTTTGCGCAACGCATCGATATAGCCGCGCGCGGCCGAGCGATCGCCCTTGAGCGAGATCATGAATTCGCCGTCGAGCGTGCCGATCGTGCCCGAGTTGCTGTACGCCAGGTTGATGCCGCTGACGGGCAGGCCGAGATTGTCGACGATGGTGTCGAGCTGGTTCGCCGGGATCTGCTGGTGGATCACCTGTTTCACGCGATCGGCGAGGCGCGCGGTCTCCTCGATCCGGTACCCGGTCGGCGCGCGCATGTGCATGCGGATGTCGCCCGAATCCACGCTCGGGAAAAAGTCCTGACCGAGCACGAAGACGAGGCCCGTCGACAGCACGCAGAAGCCGAGAAACGCGGCGGCAAACGCCCTGCGCCGCACCAGCAGCATGCCGAGCAGCACGATGTAACCGCCGCGCAGACGCTCGAAGCTCGCGTTGAAGCGCCGGTGCAGCCGGTCGAAGGTCGACTGTCCGCGGTGCTCGAGCGCTTCGGCGTGGCCTTTGAACAGCAGTAGCGCGAGCGTCGGCACCAGCGTGCGCGAGAGCACGTAGGAGGCGAGCATCGCGAACACCACGGCTTCGGCAAGCGGCACGAACAGGTAGCGCGCCACGCCGGTCAGGAAGAACATGGGCACGAACACGATACAGATACAGAGTGTCGAGACCAGCGCCGGCACGGCGATTTCGCCGGCGCCGTCGAGGATCGATTCGTAGAGCGGCGTGCCCAGGTGCAGGTGCCGTTCGATGTTCTCGATCGTCACGGTCGCGTCGTCGACCAGGATCCCGACGGCGAGCGCGAGGCCGCCCAGCGTCATGATATTGATGGTCGCGCCGAGGGCCGAGAGCGCGAGCAGGGAGCTGAAGATCGACAGCGGAATCGATATGGCGATGATCAGCGTGCTGCGCCAATTGCCGAGGAACAGCAGAATCAAGGCGGCCGTCAGCGCGGCGGCGATCAGCGCTTCGCGGACCACGCCCTGGATCGCCGCTTCCACGAAGATGGACTGGTCGAACAGTTGCGTGATCTTGAGATCGGCCGGCAGCATGGTCTGCACCGTAGGCAGCAAGGCCTTGAGGTTGTTGACCACCTGCAGGGTGGAGGCGTCGCCGTTCTTGAGAATCGCCATCAACACGCCGCGTTTGTCGTCCTTGCTCACGACGTTGGTTTGCGGCGAAAAGCCGTCGCGCACGTGCGCGACGTCGCCGAGATAGATGGTCGCGCCGTTCTGCGTACGCACCGGCAGGCGATTGAGGGCCTCGATCGTGTCGGGCGAGGCATTGGTGGTGACGTTGAATTCGGTCTGGCCGATCTTGGCGGTGCCGGTCGGCAACACCAGGTTCTGCGCGTTGACGGCGTTGACGATGGCGGCCGGCGTCAGGCCCTTGGCTTGCATCGCGCGCGTGTCGAGATCGATCGACACCACGCGCGTGCGGCCGCCGGATGGATAGGGCACTTGTGCGCCCGGAATCGTGATCAGTTGCGGCCGCAGGAAGTTCATCGCGAGGTCGGCGAGCGACTGCTCGGTCATCGACGCGCTCGACAGGCCGAGCTGAATCACGGGGATGCTCGATGCCGAATAGCTGATGATCAAGGGCGGCGTGGTACCGGGCGGCATCTGGCGCACGATGTACTGCGCCACCGAGACGGTCTGCGCGATCGCCGTTTGCACGTTGGCGCCGGGCTGCAGGAATATCTTGATCATGGAAACCCCGGAATAGGTCTGGGATTCCAGATGCTGAATATTGTTGACGGTGGTGGTCAGGGTCCGTTCATGCACTGAGGTGAACCGGTCCGACATCTCCTTCGCCGACATCCCGCTGTAGTTCCAGATTACGCTGATCACGGGGATATCGACGGACGGCAGTACGTCGGTCGGCGTTTTCAGAATCGCGAGCGGCGTGGCCAGCAGGATCATGATGGCCAGCACGATGAACGTGTAGGGGCGCCTGAGCGCGAGATTGACGATCCACATGAATGGCGGCGGGGGGTATAAGTACCTTCAGGATTCGGAAAATAGCGAGAGATGAGCATGCTGATGTCGCACCGGCGAGGGCGAACACATCAGTCACAAATGTGTGCCGGACTCACCTGACGGACAGCTCACGAACGCAATGACCACTGCCGCCGGCACCAACTGATTGCCCTGTGGTTCGGGCGGCGGACAGGACGCCTGACGCGGTAACCGCCCTGTCTTTCTTTACGCTGGAGAACATTTCTTTGTAGTGGAAATTCGATTGCCTCATGAAGCCCTTCATCTACGCCACGACACTTCAAGTGCAGCGCATACGGAATTGCCCGCTTATCCGGATCGCAATAACTTTGCTTAAACTCCGAGCGAGGTTATCGGACAGGCCTTGGACGCTAGATTATGGTGCGTCGCATTGCATCGCCAACGGATAATATCGATATAGGTATCGAAAGTATCGATGACCCAATAAAACTGGGTGGTTCTGTCGCAAATAAGGGCGGCCTGGGATGGCGACGGAACCTACAGCTTGCGACCTAAGGCATCCTGAGCAACTTGATGCGCAACATCGCCGACCATCCTTGTCGCCGATCCGCTGTATCGCGACGCGCTGCGCGGCTACGTGAAGCGGGCCTGCACGCTGACCGTGCCCGCCGGTGCAGGCAGGCACGGTCAGCGGTCGTTCAGCGGCCGACCGACGTAGCCGTCCTGCCCGAGCCGGTCTGCCCGCTGGCCGTCGAACCATAGGCCGACGTTCGCGTGCGGTCGGCGGCGACGCGTTCCGCCGCCTCCTGCAGGTCCCCCGGGTAGAGCGACGCGTCGGCGCTCATAGCCGGGCGATAGCCTGCCTGTTCGTACCGAACCAGATCGTCGGCTACCTGAGCGCGCGACAGCGGCTCGCTGGTCTGCGAAAACGCGACAGCGGGCGCGACGAGTGCGATCGAAAGCAGGGCTTTGTTTTTCCACATCATGATGCTCTCTCCTTGAGACTGATTGAAGAAGATGAAACGTCAGGGTTCTGTCGCAACAAGGAAGGTCGGCGATGCCGGCCATCAAGATGATTAGGACGTCTTATATCACCAGCGAGTAAAATTGCTCGGCAGGCGACTGATTGTTACTATCCGCCTTCGGTCCTCCCTTTCCGATCATGCGCATCAGCTCGATGCCCCCGAGCAGAATCTTCGCTCAGTGAAACACCTTGATGCCCATCATCGGACGGGCGGTCGCTTGATCGCTCGATCATCCTGTTCGACGTTGGTGTTGCCGTCCTTGTCGACGGCCCGATACAGGTACTTCCATTGGCCACTGATCTTGATGTCGGTTCCGTCACCTGCCCAGCCCCCCCTTATTGCGACAGAACCCGGCCGCCTGCTCCCCCGCGATCTTGCCGAACACGGCGCCGCGCATCACCGAGGTAGCGCCGGTGTAAGTCTGGTAATACAGGCCCGCGGCCTCTCCCGCGGCGTAAAGCCCGGCGATGGTTCGACCGTCGCAATCGATGACCTCGGCTCGACGGTTCGTCTTCACGCCGCCATAGGTGAAGCAGATGCCTGAGATGACCGGATAGGCAAAGAACGGCGGCGTTTCGATGGGCCGCGCCCAGTTTGATTTCCTCGGGAACACGCCGACGGTCGCCAGCCCATCGATCTCCAGCGGCCTGAAGGTTCCAGCGGGGCACGCGGCGTTGTAGGCGTCGATGGTCGCGGCGAAGCGCTCGCGAGGAAGCGCCAGCTTGTCGCCGAGCGCCTCGATCGAATCCGCCTGGATTGGCGGCCGATCGGTGCGAATGCTGCGCTCCCAGTTCGGCACGTCGGCGATCGATGCATCGAAGACACTCCAGGCGATGCCGCCCGGCTGCGCGCCGATGGCGCGGGAAATAGGATCGTAGTGAACGTCGACGGGCCCCGGCGCTTCATCGACGAATCGATCCGCGTGCTGATTGACGAGGATGCCGTATGGAAAATTCATCACGAGCGCCTCCGGCCGCTTCGAGCGGGGATCGAGCGGTTCGGCATGGTACGAGCTGAAATCCCCTGCCGTGGCCGCGCCGATCTCGAGCGCCATGCGAATGCCTTCGCCCCGGTTCTGATAGCCACCGCGCGCCACCGGCCGCACGTAACGCGCCACCCCGCCGAGATAGCGCGCAAGCATTTCCGGATTGCCTTCGAAGCCCCCGGAGCACAGCGCCACGGCGGAGCTTCTGAACAAGACGTCTCCATGCTTCCCCACACTGGAAAGATGGAACGCTTCGTCGCGCTCTCGCGAAAGCGCGCGTGCGCTCGTCTCGTAGAAGATCTCGACGCCGGCTTGCAGGGCATGCGCGCGCAACGCCTCGATCAACGCCAACCCCCCTCCGACCGGCATCAGTCGGGGCGCGGCCGCCGTGATGAAATAGGTCGGTAGAAGGTCGAAGCGCACGCCGAACGTCTTGAGCCACTTGACCGTCTCGGGCGCCCTGCCGGCCAGTTCCGCGATCAATTCCGGATCCGGCATGCCGTGCGCCCTCACGAACGGCGGCCTCAGATGATCGGGCTGGACCATCTGCTCGACGATATACGGATCCAGGTGGTCGCCGGCGTTCTCGGCGAGACGCGCCTCCAGATCCGCGCTGACCTCGTCCTCCGACGACATGCGGAAGTAAGCCTCCGTCCAGCGTGTGTTGCCGCCGAACTCGTCTTCCGTCGAGCGCTCCAGCACGGCGACGCGCGCCCCCGCCGCCGCGGCCGCGACCGCCACGGACAGGCCCGAGATGCCGGCGCCCACCACGGTCACGTCGAATGACCGATGAGATGTTTCAGTCATGATGTCTCCTTCCGTTGCGCCATCGCCGCTCGAATCCCGATCGACACAGCGGGCGCCGTGTCCGTTATCGATGAAGACGCAGCATGCTCGCGAGCGACGACAGTGCTGCTATGGCGCAGGCCAGCCCGAACACATAGCCGGCGAAATGCAAGCCCGCATGACCGGTCAGGCCATTCAGCAGCGCAATGACCACCGCAACCAACGCCGCCCCGATGGATTGCCCGGCCGTCCTGGCGGTCGACAGCACGCCGGAGGCCGTGACGGTTCGATTCGCCTCCACGTTCGAAAACATCTCCTTGTTGTTCGGCGGCAGGAACAGTCCATACCCGATCCCGCAAGTCGCCACGCGCCACAGGAAATCGGCGACCGTGGCGGTCTCCGGCAGCATGACAAGAGAGCCCAGGCCCAGGCAGAAAATCACAACGCCGACCGTGGATATCTGGGTTGGGTTGAAACGATTCGACAGCCGGCCGGCAATCGGCGCGCAGATCGCGACGGCAATCGGCCATGGCGTGAAGATGAACGCCGATTCGAGTACCGAGTAGGCGTAGACGTGTTGCAACACGAACGGCAGCCCGACGAGCGCCATCCCCTGCGACACGAACATCGTGATGGACGAGACCACCGCGAAGGAATAACGGCGGGACCGGAAAATATCAAATGGCAGGAGCGGGCTCTTCGACCGCGTCTGCGCCTTGATGAACACGCAGAGCAACACGACGGACGCGGCCCCGCCGAGCAGAACCGTGCGGTCGTCCCATCGCCCGATCTGATCGACGGAGATCGCCATCAGGCCGAACGCCGCGGCCGACGTGACCGCGCCGATCCAGTCGAAGCCTTTCTCCTTGTAGGTATCGGTCCCCAGGGACATGAACGAGAACGCAATGGCGATCGCCCCCAGCGGGATGTTGATGTAGAACAGCCACGGCCACGACAGATAGGAGATGATCAGGCCGCCCAACGCGGGGCCGATCGCCGTACCGACCGCGAACGCCAGCGCATTCAGTCCGAATATCGTTCCCAATGCACTCGGTGGAAAGATCACCCGATAGAGCCCCAGCCCGACACTGATCATCACCGCATAGCTCACCCCCTGGAGTACTCTCATGGCGACCAGCATGCCAAAGGTCGGAGAGAGGCTGCAACCGAGCGACGACAGCGTAAACAGCACCATGCCTGCCGTGTAGAAGCGCCGTTCCCCGATCCTTGAACCCAGCGACGCGCAAATCAGCATCGTCGCCGCGCTGGCAACCTGATAGCCGTTGGTCACCCAGATGACAGAGGCCGAATCGACCCGCAATGCCTCCGAAATGGAGGGCAACGCGATATTGACGATGGAACTGTCGAGGGCCGCCATCAAGACGCCAATCAAAATGGCCGCGGCCGCCAGATAGCGCCTCGGTATCTCAAATCCTTGCTCTGCCGCATTGGTCACCGACGACATATCCTGATCTTCCTATATTGACTGCGAATTACGCGCGGATGCTTTCCGGCTCGACGCTCGGTCCTTCGAGATAGGCCAGCAGTCCTAGCGTCAGGACTTCCTCGGGACGGGCGACGACGGGGAACCGGGGCACGCTCCATTGCCCCTTGCTCCCGTTGATACGAATGCTCCTCAGGAAGCAGTAGGTCGTCAGCACATAGAACTTCTTCTGCATGTGCTCATCTACCCACGGAAGCAGGCCGGAGATCCTGCCGATCTCTGGAATCTCGCTGAGAATGTTGCCGTAGTCCGGCTTTCTCAGCACGAACATGAGCGCATCCGACATCGGCACCACCTTGACAGCGTCTTCCGTCTCGGCCGCCAGCTCGTGCCAGAAGGAAAAGGCAAATCTCGAGAAGCCGAAATACGGATCGATGCCGCGCACCGAGAAATCAGGATCGATGAAACTGACCTGGGACCGGCCCTCGTTGTACAGCACGTTGCCGAAGTGAAAATTGAAGTGGGCCTTCTCGACCGCGCTGAACGTCTCGGTGCGGGCCAGCACAAGCGCTTTTTCAAAGACATCGCGCCCGGTCATGTTGAAGCGGGTACCGTTGAGCAGGATCTGCTTGTCGAACAGGTCATGCGCGAACCGGATGCCTTCCCACTCCTCCAGCAACCTGGCAGGCATGTCGTTGGCAAGCGTCGCCTGGCCATTCATCTCCATGCCAATGGCCTTCTGGATGCCACCCAGCGCGTGATGAACAATCATCCTGCGCTGAGCCAGCGGCCGCTGGTCGTCGAACACGATCTCCGACAGCGGAAGCGCATCCTTTTTCTCGAGGATGTAGAACTGCCGCCCCGCGGCCAGCCCGTCGTGCAGGACCGGAACCATGAATTCCGGATAGATGTTGTGCAATGCCCGGATCTGATCGACTTCCGCTTTCAATTTCCCGTTGAACGTCTCGGAACTCGCCGTCTTCACGACAAAGCCGGAGCTCAGAAGATCCACCGTGTGAGAACCCGTCATCTTTCAATCCTCCCGAAGGTTGCAATTGGCTGGCCAAGAGCAATGCTGCGCGCCACGGCCCGAACGACGGCCGAGTAGCCGACCGTGTTGTTGACGAACGACTGGATGATGATTTCACTCAACCCCTGATTCGCCAGATACCCTGGCCGGAGAATCAGCAGGTGGTTGGCGTCCGCCACGATCGTGGCGCACCTGCGCTCGTAGGCATATGCACGGCTGCCCAGCGGCGTCCGGGATGCCTTGACGACATACCCGCGCTTCTCACTCACGCGCGCGATCGCCGCCTCGAGGAGACCCGCGTTCAACTGTCCGCCGTCGTTCACGACGAAACGGTTGATCTGATACCCCGGCGCATGCACGGGGGCTCGCAACGATACGGTGTTCACCAGCGGCGCCCACGGCATCACCTTGTGCTGGCTCTTCGCGATTTGGGAAAAGCTCGGGCGCAGATTGTCGCGGGCGTCCTGCATGCGCCCTTCGAACGAGCGCGTGCCGAGCACGCCGTTGGGGGTATCGGGATGCACGATATCCGTCTCGACCGCCACGATATGCTTGGCGTTGCGATCGATGGCCTTCAGCGCCTCGACCACAACGCGCAACGACGCATGCATGCCGTTCGTCTGGCAGGAACCCAGGCAATACATGCCCGTGTCGACCACCGTACGGTGGATCGTGCCGATTTCATCGCTCGACAGGTCCGCCAGGCACCCGTAGAGGCTCGGAAGATCGTCCGCCTCCGCCACCCCCAGCACCACGCTGGCCAGTTCCTTCATGTTGCGGGCGACCGGGCTGTCATCGGCGATGTCCAGCTTGCTGGTCGCGATGAAGCCCAGGTCGAAGTGCTCGGCCACGGGGGGACGTTCCTTGCCCAGGTCGCCGAAATAGAAGCGGACTTCGCGCCCCTCGATCCGGAGCGTATCGTCACTCACGACGTCGACACTGGACTGGATACCGGGCAGCGCCATGGCGAGGCGGGCGACGATGCCGTCGATCGGACGCAGCTCGGGATAATGCTTGTCAACAGGAGGAGGATTGGTGACGACCGCCTTGATCGCGAAACCATCCTTTTCCGGATCATTTTGAATCAGGAGATTCGCCCCGATCTCCGCACCGCAACCAGCGAGAATTGCCGCTTTCAATTGTTCACCTCGTGCTAACTGAATTGAATATGTCCTGGGTGCCGCCTAGTCGCAGGAGAACATCTTCAGCAGGTCCACCACGGACATGCGATCGAGCTTCGATCCTGAAGTCACGGCATCGGCCAGCATGTCCGCCCTGTCGCGAAGCGGGCTTTCCGACAGATTCAGGTGGAATTTCGCGAGCAGCGCGTCGAAGCATTCATCCCGGCGCCGAACATGGCCAAGCGGATATTCGATGGTCTCCGACAGCTCTTCCGTCATCCCGTCGCACTTCAGATAGAGCGCGTTGGGTATCGCGCGTTTCTCGGGGTCGTAGTAGCTCTCGGTAAAGGAGGCGCGTTCGGTGCAGGAAATCTTCAGTCTCAATGCATCCAGCTGCGAGTCGGACGCGAGCGGCTCGTGAAAGTCCTTGATCGTCAGGTTTCCGGTGCGAAGCGCAACGGCGATCATGTACTGGAGACAATGATCGCGATCGGCCGAATTCTTCAGCGGACCCGACTTGTCGATGATCTGCACGGCCGGGCGCGTGGTTTCCACCCGCACATATTCAATACGGTCGGGAGAAAAGCCCGCCGCGGCCAGCCGGTCCCGAAGCCGGATAGCAGCCTCCACGGCCGTTTGCGCGTGGTACTCCGCGGGATTGGGAACCTTGAACAGGATATTCTTGATCACGAAATCCGACAGATCGCGCGACAGGTTGAACGGCTGGCCCCGAAGCACCGCGTCGTTGAATCCCCACCGCGGCGCGGTCAGCGCCGTCGGATACCCCATTTCGCCGGTTTGCGCGAACAACGCCAGCTGCATGCCACGTGCCGTCGCGTCCCCAGCGGCCCAGGACTTGCGCGTGCCCGCGTTAGGCGCATGCCGGTAGGTTCTGAGCGAATGGCCATCAATGATGGCGTTGGACAGCGCGCTCAGCGCCTGCTCCTTCGACAAGCCAAGGATCTGGGCCGAGGCGATCGCGGACGCCACCTTCACCAGCACGACGTGATCGATGCCCAGCGCGTTGAAGCAGTTCGTCAGGCACAGCACGCCATGAATCTCATACGCGCGGATCATCGTATTCAGCACGGTCGTCATATCGACGGCCTGTTTCTCATCGTGCGTCAGGCTGCGCCACGCGGCGGCCGACAGGATCGCCCCCAGGTTGTCGGACGGATGTCCCCATTCCTGGGCAAGCCAGGTGTCGTTGAACTCCAGCCAGCGGATCATCGAACCGATGTGAAAGGCCGCCTCGATCGGCCCGAGTCGCAGCGCCGTACCGATGACAGGCACGCCGCGACTGCTCTTGCTGAACTGCGCACTGCTCATCAGCCTCGTACAGTCGTGATCGGTCGACGCGGCAATCGCGCAACCGATCGAATCCAGCAGGCAAAAGCGCGCCAAGCGCAGCGTCTCGTCGTCGAACGTGGCCTGGCCATACGCATAGTCGACCAGCTCACGCATCACCTCATCAAATTCTGCATTCGCCATGCTTTACCTCGGAAAGTTAGAATAATTTTTCAATCGAACAAAATCTGGAACAATCGCTGCTTTTTATTTTAAGAATTGCAATTCAACGACCTATTACGGTGCAACAACACGCTCAAGAAGCCGGTTGGCGTGACGAATCGACGCTTTGGCACAACAAAGGTGCATGCACTATGAAACTTTGCCGCAAACTGTTGATTTTCAAGCAATCAACGGCAAGTTCGCGATGCACCTCAATCGGCACGTCAATTTCATTGATGCAATCGTATGTTGCAGCGCAAGCAACAACCAGTGAATAATATCGACACAGCCATCGATGATATCGATGGCTAGAATGAATACCCGCTGACGCGGCATTCTCCGTCAGTCCACATTAAAAGCACCGAGGCGACGGCGCCAATCCTGACTGCAGCCATGTGTCATGACGGTAGGCGCCGTCTCGCGCGCGAGGATTTCACGTGAACACCAGCGAACTTCTTGCCTTTGTCACCGTTGTGGAAACTGGGAACATCACCCAGGCAGCCGCCCGTCTGAATCGGGTGCAATCGAGCATTTCCCATCGCATCAGGAATCTGGAGGATGCGCTTGACGTCACCTTGCTGGACCGGCGCACCGATGGGATCACGCCCACTGCGCAAGGGAAAATACTCTACGACTATGCGCTCAGGATCATGGACCTCGTGGGCGATTGCAAAGCGAAAATTGCCCACTCCAAGGGCAGCCAGTCGAGCATCCGAATTGGACTGATCGAGTGCCTGCCGCCCTACATCGTCAACTCGCTGATAGATTTAAGTCACGATGTCGATCAGGACATCGATATTTCGATTGGAAACACAATCAACCTGGTCAACGCTTATGAAAATAATGAATTCGACATGGTCATCGTCGGCTCAGGATTTTCTGCCGCGCGTCATGCCCGGGTGCCGTTATTCTCGAGCGAGCTGGTTGTCATCAGCGAGAAAAAGTCGCCTGCCATCGATAGAATTTCCGTCCTCGATGGGGAAATTTTTTTGCTTAGCAGCAAAAAAGCCGCCTCGACGAGAAACTTCGATCTCCTGTTCCGGGAGGGCGGCATTACGCCCAGGCGGGTAGTCGAGTGCGGGTCCTATCCGATCCTGTTCTCGAGCGTGTCCGCCGGGAAGGGAATCTCGTTGGTGCTGCGTTGTTCAATCGGCCGAGACGTCCGCGACGAGATAAAGATCCATGATCTGCGCGGCCGGTTCAATAAGTTCCAGGTCGAGCTTTTGTATCGGACAGACCGCCCCAACCTGGACAGCTCCAAGCTCAGGAAGATGATCACGTCGGTTTTTCACGATCCGCGGCTGCTCGACGTCGGATACTGAATCGTCCGGCGGCGCGTCGTTCAGCGCGTCGCCGGACGTCTCGCGCCCCTCCGGATCAGCGACGACGGCCAGGAGGAAACTTTCCCGCCGGCGCCAAGGTAGCGCTCCCAGGCGCGCGGATCGCCTGTCTGAGTCGCACGTTCTTTCAGACGGAAGGCACTTGCGGCAATCAATCTCTTTCCAGCCAAGCCGTGAATTGCAGTGCCTGAGTGTCACGCTATTTCTTGCCTGAAACCAGATCCCAGTACATCCAGGTAGAAAATTCGCACCGCCATTAAACAATATCCCCCCATTTGGAATCATCGCCCTATCCCAAGCTTCCATGATTTCTCATTTTAAGAAATCAAAGAGTGCATCACGCCTCGCGCATTTTTGCAGAAGAATAACCGCACCATAACAAACAGATATCACCCGCATTTGCGACAAGCGTCGAAATAGGGTTCTGTCGAAATAAGGACGGTCGGCGGCGCGGGGTATCAGGATGATCAGGATGCCTTAGATCGCCAGCGAGTAAGATTGATTTGTCGAAGTAGGGCCGGGCAGCGAGCTTGTCCTGGTGGGCACGCAGCAGAAAGTCGCTTGCGTTTGCGGAACGCCTTCGCCAGCTTTTCCGTCACCTTCCCAGGCCACCCTTATTGCGACAGAACCAACCGGTGCGCGCGGCACTCGACGCCCTCGGCCTCGACGGCCAGACCGGCCGCCTTCCGTTCGGGAAAGCCGTCCTCGAGACGGACGGCCTTGAAGCCCTTGGCCCGCAACGCGGCCAACGTGCTGCTCGGCATCAGCCAGGGCTTCGCGCGGTCGATGACCGTGATCATGAAGGTGGATCTCGCGGGGCCGAAGGGGCGCGGCCTCGCGGTCGGGCTCAACGAGTTCGCGGGCTATTTCGCGGTGGGCCTGACCGCGTTCCTGACCGGCTACCTGGCAAGCCGCCACGGCCTGCGGCCGGCGCCGATCTATCTCGGGATCGGCTATGCGATCGCCGGCCTCACGCTGTCGGTGTTCGTCGTGCGCCTGGAGGCCGGCCAGCCGGGCCAGCCTGACGAGGTGCCGTCGCTGTCGTTCCGTGACGTGTTCCTGCTCACGTCGTTCAATGATCGCAACCTGTTCGCCGCGTCGCAGGCCGGCCTGATCAACAACCTCAACGACGGCATGAGCTGGGGCATCTTCCCGCTGTTCTTCGCGGGGCTCGGGCTCGGCTTCGAACGGATCGGCATCCTCAAGGCGGTCTACCCGATCGTGTGGGGCGTATGCCAGGCCGCGACCGGCCCGTTGAGCGACCGGTGGGGCCGCAAGGGGCTGATCGTCACCGGCATGTGGGTGCAGGCGGCAGGCCTGTTCATGACCGCGCTGACCGGCCGGTTCGGGTGGTGACTCGCCGCGAGCGTGCTGTTCGGCCTCGGCACGGCGATGGTCTCTCCGAGCCTGATCGCGGCGATCTCCGATGCATCGGCCCCCCGCTGGCGCGCGCGCTCGCTGAGCGTCTACCGCTTCTGGCGCGATCTCGGCTATGCGATCGGCGCGCTGTCGGCGGGCCTCATCGCCGATCGCTTCAGATTCGCGGACGCGATCCTGACGATCGGCGCCGTCACGTTCCTGTCGGGCGTCGTGGTGGCGCTCGTGATGCGCGAGCGCCGCTGAGCGCGGGCCGCGTCGGCGCTGCGGCTCAGTTGTAGCCGAGGATCGCGGCCGTCGCGACGTCCGGCCGATCGGTCGTGCCGCCGACGAGCGACGCAGTCGGCTCCTGCAGCACCGCCTGATACGACGACACGCGCGTGTCGTCGGCGTCGCTCGCGTCGTCCCATGCCGGCTCCGCGACGTCGTCGATGTTCGAGAAGAACCCCGGTTGCATGTGCGAAAAAGTCATCTCCATTCCTTATGTTTTCGTTGATGTTCTAAACCACTTGCTTCATCTTCGACGCACGCGGCGGCTCGCCGTCGCGGCCGGCATCCGCGTGCGCCATCTGCGCGCGGGTGCGCCGCGTGATGTGGATCACCGCGAGCACGACCGGCGCGATCAGCAACCCTTCCGCCAGCTCGGGATCGACCGGCAGGCTCAGCACGTGCAGCGCCTTGAACGCCGCCGCCGCGAGCGACAGCACGTAGTACGAGATCGCGGCGACGGACAGCCCTTCCACCGCATGCTGCAGATGCAGCTGGTTGCGCGCGGTGCGCTCCATGCCGGCGAGCAGCCGCGTGACGTCCTTTTCCTGTGCGAGATTGACGCGGGTGCGCAGCAGGTCGACCGCGCGCGCGATGCGATCGGCGATCTGCTCGCGACGCGCCCACACGCTGCGGCATGTCTCCATCGCGGGCGCGAAGCGCCGCTCCATGAATTCCGCGATCGTCGGCATCCCCTCGATGCGCTCCTCGCGCAGTTCCTGGATGCGCGCGAGCACGAGCTTCTCGTACGCGCGCGACGCGCTGAAGCGCCCGCCGGACCCCGACAGCGATTCGACGCGCACCGCCAGGTGCGTGAGCTCGACCAGCAGCGCCGCGTCGTCGCCCTGCGCGCCGTGCGCGTCCATCCGCTGCATCAGCGCCTGCAGCGACGCGTGGATCTCGTCGAGATCGCGGCTCATCCGCCGCGCGACCGGCAGCGCGAGCAGCGCCATCATTCGGTAGGTTTCGATTTCATAGAGACGCTGCAGCAGGCGGCCGCCCTGCTCTTCGCGGAAGTCGTCGTCGATGACGAGAAAGCGCATGAAGCCGTCTTGCCGCACGTGCCAGTCGCAGAACACCTGGCCGCCGCCGAGCACGTTGCCACCGACCATCATCGGCCCGTCGAACCAGCGCCGCACGTCGCGGCACGCGAGCCGCGCGGCATCGCCCGACAGCAGCTCCATGCGCACCGCGACGAAGCGGATCCCGGCCAGCCGCGCGAACCACGCGGCCGGGATGCCCTCGATCGCGAGATCGTCGAAATAGCCCGTATCGCGGCGCGGCGCGACGAACGTGAAGGTCGAGAACTCGGTGTGACGTTCCCACTTCAGGTGCCAGCCGCTCGGCGACTGCACCGCGTAGTGCGTCGCGCCTTCGTGCGGCGCGGCGATGCCGGCGTCATGGCACAGCGCGTGCAGCAGCGTGTCGTGGATCGCCGGTTCGCCATCCGAATAGATCGCGTAATGGGTCAGCGATACGGATTCGGCCAGCCGCAGGAACGGCCGGGCGTGCAATTCCGCGGCCAGTGCGGCGCGCAACGGATGGTCCATCATCGATACACCACGTTTTCCTCGTTCAACCCCGCGGGTTCGGCATGCCGGTGCCGGGCCAGGCCCGACGAAGCCGCGGCAGCGGAATCGCTTGTGTGATCGCACTATGGCATGCACGTAGCGACAATAAAAACGCATAATGTTGATCGTTACATTCAGTTTTCCTGATACCAATGAAGATGCTCGATCACGACGTGCTCGCCACCGTCGTCGCGGTCGCCGAGACCGGCAACATGACCCGGGCCGCCGAAGCCGTGAACCGCTCGCAATCCGCCGTCAGCATGCAGATCAAGAGCCTCGAGGACGCGCTGGGGCGGCCGCTGTTCATGCGCCGGCCGCGCAGCATCGTGCTGACGCGCGAGGGCGAGGTGCTGCTGGGCTTCGCGCGGCGCATGCTGGCGCTGCGCGACGAGGCGTGGGCCGCCGTGGTGCGGCCGGAGGTGACCGGCAAGGTGGTGATCGGCGTGCCGGACGACTATGCGTCGTCGCTTCTTCCCTCAGTGCTTAAGAAATTCTCGGCGTCGTATCCGAAGGTCGAGATCCAGGTGATCGGGCTGCCGAGCAGCGCGCTCGCGCCGCTGCTCAAGGACGGCACCGTCGATCTCGTGTGCGGCACGCGCGTGAAGGGCCTGTCCGGCGATTTCGTGCGTCACGAGCCGATGGCGTGGGCCGCGATGACCAACGGGCCGCGCGTGTGGGAGGAGCGGCCGCTGCCGATCGCGGTGTTCATGCCCGGCAGCGTCGCGCGCGAGAACGCGATCCGCAGCCTCGAACGCGCGAAGGTGCCGTACCGCACCTCGTATGAAAGCCCGAGCCTGCTCGGGCTGATCAGCATGGTGGAAGCGGGGCTCGCAGTCGCGCCGCTCGCGCGCTGCGCGATTCCCGCGCAACTGACGGTGCTCGGCCGCTCGCACGGGCTGCCCGACCTGCCGCCGCTCGAGATGATCCTCGCGCGCAGCACGAAATCGAAGCGCCCGCCGTGCGACTTCCTCGCCGAGCAGATCATGGAGGATCTGCAGCGGCAGACGGGGCAGGCCGGCGACGCGTAAGCGCGAGCGCGAGTGCGCGGGCGAACGGTGCGCCGGCCGCCGCCGCGGTCACGCCCGCTTCCGCAGCGCGGCCGCGTTCACTTCTTTCTCGGATCGTCCGCCGGGTTCACATACACGATCCCCCACGGCCCGATCACGTTCAGCTGGACCACGGTTTCTTCGCTGGTCCACGCGAAGTGGTGCATCCTGGCCGGCATCACGATCATGCTGCCGGGCCCGAGCGGTCGCGATTTCTCCGGGTCGAGGGTGTCGCCCATCCCGTAGTTGAGCATGCCGGACAGCACCGTGACCCGTTCGACGTTCGGATGCCAGTGCGGCGCCACCTTCGCATTGGCCGGAAATCTGACGCGTGCGACGATCGGCCCCTTCTTGTCCATCTTTCCTTCGAGAACCGCGATCTGTGCGCCAGGCACCAGCGGAAGATCGGCCCATTTGAGCTCGTCGGGCGTCACGATCATCACGTGGCCTGCCGACTGCGTCCATCCCGTCGGCGGAGCGGCCAGACAGGCCGCGACAACCAGCACGGCAATCGAGAATTGTCTGCTTTTCATTCTGCTCTCCTTGTGACGGCCACGTACCAGGACTTCGCCGTTTCCCGCACCGACGCTGCCGTTCGGCAGCGAATGGCAGTTCGACGCGAAGCTGTATCGAACATAGGAGAGCCACGACAAGATGCCAATGAGACAAACCCGGAAAGGCCGGGTCGGGATGATCTGAAGAATGGAATGCGTGTGCGTGTCGCGATTCCCGTCCGGATCGCGCAATGGTGCGGGCACCGTGAATGACGTCGTGCGTGCCGCAGGCGGACAGGCCTCGGCACGCACGCTCGCGATTCCGCGCGTTCGTTATGCGAGCGTCACGCGGCCGGCTTCATGGCGAGAAGCGCAGACTCCCCTTTCAACGTGGCGACTTTGCCGACCGTGTCGACGCATGCGCGCGCAAGCTCCGCGCCCTTCACGACGAAGTGCTCGTGGAAGAAGTTGACGTGTTCGCCCGAGCCGTGAAAATGATGCGGGGTCAACACCGCCGACAGCACGACGACTTCGGTTTCGAGCTGGACCTGCATCAGCCCGGAAATCACGGCTTGAGCGACGAACTCATGGCGGTAGATGCCGCCATCGACGACCAGCCCGGCACAGGCGATGGCCGCATACTTGCCCGTTTTCGCGAGCAGCTTTGCGTGCAACGGAATCTCGAAAGCACCCGCCACTTCGAAGAAGTCGCAGTCCGAACCCATGTTCGCATCGCTCAGTTCCGAGACAAACGCGGCTCGACACTGGTCCACGATCTCCTTGTGCCAGCAAGACTGGATGAAAGCGATACGACGGGAAGCGGTTTGGGAAAGGCTGGAAATCTGGGTCATGAGCTGATCCTGTGTTTGAGTTAAACGGGCGCACAGGGACGAGCCGCGTACCTTGCGTACGCAACCAACCCCGCTCTCTCTCATCCGGACTTTAACCGTCGGCCCCGGAATCACACCGGGTCTGCTGACCTTGCCATCGGGAAATCCTTGGCAAGCGCTCGCGGGCTACACGCAACTGCCGTGATTACCGCCGGTGGGGAATTTCACCCCGCCCTGAGAACGTTCGCGGCATGACTGCCGCGCGAGGAATCTACCACAATCTCAGCACGGAATTGGTCGGGGCCGAGTTGGCGGGGATATCGAGCGTGCCGACATGAGCCGGCTTCATGGATCCTTCGCACCGCCTGCGTGCTACGCTTGCCGCATCATCGTGAGCGATGTCCGGCCGAAATCGATATGGAACGGCAACTCGGTGTGCAATGCACGCATTCCGCCGTTCTCGAGCGCGTAGCCGGCAGACATCAACCACGCGCCGGCCTGTTCGGTTTCTTCCGGAAACAGCCGTTTCCATGCATCGTGGGCAGCTTCCGATCGCCGCGAATAAAGGAGTGCGATTGCCCGCTCGCGTCCCGTTCCGTCGCAGGCCTGTTCGTGTTCAAGTTGGCGTCGCCAGTCCGACACGGTCGCCGAATCGAGCGCCCGCCATGCGGCATCCCGCTGGTACAGGCGACGCCCTTGCCGGGCGCGTGCCAGATTCAGCAGTCGATCCCAGTCATCGGCGAAAATGGACGGCGACTGCAGCCCGGCGGCGTCCAGCACGTCCGCCAGCACCTCGCTCCAGTGTCCGTCGCGGCTCATTCGCCACGCGTCGCATGCGACCTTGTCGAAAGACGCATCATCCATCAGGTCGAGCGCCGTGTGTATGAACGTCGTGGACTGCAATGCGCGATCGAGCGCGCCCATGACGAGATCCACGAGCGCGCCGGAATCCGGACGCCTCAGTTGCAAGGTCTGTTGCATCGAGTCGCTGCCGACCAAGCCAAGGCGGTCGAAGTCGTCCAGGATGGTTTTTGCGGTCAGCATGAGTTCTCTACAGCGAGCGTTCGGTGGTTGGCGTTCGGTCAGGCATCGGCGACCTGATTCGCCGTCAATGCCTTGCCCAGAAAGTTCGCCACGCGCGTCAGCACGCTGAGCAATTCGAACGCGACCTCGGCCGTCCACGCGTCGCTGAAGTCGAAGTGCGCGGCCTCGACGTTGCGAAACCACGCGTTGGGCCCCGGCTCGTCGCGCAACACGCAAACGGCCGACACCTGGAAATATCCCGAGCCGCGAGCGGGCATCCCCGTTTCGAGGACGAAGCCCAGCAGGGACGCCAGGCGAAAACGGAAGCATTCGTCGCGCCACCGGAAGCCGGCCCACTCGGCGTCGCGCGAACGGAACATGAAGAAGTGCGCATCGTCGTCGGTCGACGCGACCCATTGCCACGACGCGAATCCATTGAATTCGGCATCGTTCGTCATCGACGCCGGCGAGCCCATCGGCCCCACTTCGATTTCGGTGATCGAGCCGAACACCTTCTTCAATCCCGCGAACATTTCTCCATTGAGACGTCCGCCGAAGCTCTCCCACTCGCTGATGGCGCGCGTGCGAATGTGCGGACGCAGCCCGATGTGCTCGAACACGGCCCGGTCGCCCAGCAACCCGGAAAGGCGGTTGTCGTCGGCGGGGTCGTCGGCGTGGCGGCCGCCGAGCGGATACGGCAGATCCTCGGCCGGCATGCGCTTGTCGGTGGTCCGGGGGAGCGGTCGGCCCGGCGGCACGGTCAGGTTGGAACTCATCTGGCGAAGGTGGTCGGCGTAGTGTCGGGATCGATGTGCGCATGCCGGCCGAACCGGCCGTGCGGCATCCATGCTTGAACGCGCAAGCCGCCGGCGGGAAGCGCCGGTACCGCGCGCCGACATACTGCCAGAAAACCGACGCAGCCGGCGGCGATAGCGAACGCGAAACGCGCGGCCTGCCTGATCACGGCATCGCGTCGCACGTCGGTCATAATGATCCGGATGTTTCCCCGCGATGCACTCCCGATTCGATGACCAAACGAAAAGAAGAAATCAAGCGCTGGCACGCGATCACTTTCATGTCGCTCATCATGGGGCCCTTCGTGATCATGATGGCCGGCATGTGGTTCACGGACAATTGCCACCCCGGCGGCTGGCCCGGCTCCACGGCTTGTGTCGCCGTGCCTGCCATTGCCTTCGCGGTGCTGGCCGCCTATGTGTCTCCCGACATGCGCAAGGCCGGCAGCATCAAGGAGTTGCTCCTGTGCATGTTCATGGTCGGCGGCTGGGGCATGGTGTTCGGTCTGTTCGCGCTGTCGATGCTGGTCAGGGTGACCGCGCATTCGCCCCGATCCTTCGAAGCCGGCTTCACGCCGGGAGACAGTGCAAAAGGCTGCCGATACCGTATTCGATTCGACGACGACGCGCTCGGGAAGCCGATCGTGCTCTGCAATCGCGATCTGGGTTTGCCGAACGCGTACGTATCCGGGGTGATCAAGGTCAAGGAGCTGGTCGGCCCGTACGGTGTCCGGCTCGTCGACGTGTCGGTCATCAGATCGACCGCTGGCAACGGGTAACGTCGTCACGCCAATCCGTGAAGATGGCATGAACGCGCCCCGTCCCACAGGCGCGAAACATGCATTCGGTTTTGACGAAAGCCCCCGCGAAACAGGTGTTCCCCGTGTCTCCCGCCGCACGCGAACAAGGGTTTGTCTGGTTGGCTTTCGCAGCCCGCCTGCACTAGCCTCGTGAAGTCTGCTGCCGCATCGTTCGGGCGGCGGGAGTGACGTTGTGGTGACGTCGTGCACATGACAGTCCTGCGTCGGCGCGTGGCCTCGCTGCCGATGTTGCATCGCACTCGATCGCGCCGCGTCGATGCCGCCAGAGAGCCATCCTTTGGCCTGCCGTCGATGTGCATCGGGGTGAATCTGCAAGCCTGATCATGGAGACGCACCGTGAAGCGCATGCCATTTCGCCACATCCGTGCCATCACCTATGCAAGCGTGCTGCTCTTTCAAGCCGAGGCGCACGCGCAGTCGCTCGACGCCCAGTCGACTCAGGAGAACATCTCCGCGCTGCGCCGGGAAGTCGATCACCATCTGCAGGAACTGGACGCGCTCAAGCGCAAACTGGCCGATGAAGAAGCGAATCTCTCGCGCCTGAGCCGGGCGCTCGACGCCCGCGAGCTTGCGGTCAAACGTGGCGCGGGTAACGGCGACGCCGGTGGCACGGCGCCGCAGACCGACGCCGCAACGGCAGCCGGCGCCCCCGGCCCCGATCCCGGCTCCGGCAACGTGCAATCCGTCTCCCCCCCTGCGCCGAGCCAGCCGGTCGGCCAGGCGCCCGTGCCGGACACCGCGCCGCCGCCCGTCGCGCCGATCTTCGATCAGCCCGGCGTGCTGACGCCCAAGCACAAGTTCGTCGTCGAGCCGTCGTTCCAGTTCAGCTATTCATCGTCGAACCGCGTCGCACTCGTCGGCTACACGATCATCCCGGCGCTGCTGATCGGCCTGATCGACGTGCGGGAAGTCAAGACGACCACGCTGACGGCCGCGGTCGCAGCGCGCTACGGGATCACCAACCGGATGGAAGTCGAAGTCCGCATCCCCTACGTGTACTCGACGAACGACACGGTCAGCCGCGAGATCTTCACCGGTTCCGCCCAGGACAACACGTTCAACAGCCACGGCAACGGGCTCGGCGACGTCGAAATGACGCTGCGCTACCAGTTCAACAACGGCGGGCCCGACAAGTTCTATTACATCGGCTGGCTCCGCTTCAAGACCGCCACCGGCAAGAGCCCGTTCGACGTCGTCACCGACTGCGTCACGCGCTGCGTCGGCAACACTACCGGCACCGGCCTGCCGCTCGAGCAGCCGACCGGCTCCGGCTTCTACGCGATCCAGCCGGGCCTCACCTGGCTCTTTCCGTCCGATCCGGTGGTGTTCTTCGGCAACTTCAGCTATCTGCACAGCTTCGGCCGCGACAACTTGAGTCTCACGATCCTCAACGGGCAGAAGGCCTTCGTCGGCAGCGTGCAGCCCGGCGACATCTGGGGCTTCAACATCGGCATGGGCCTCGCGCTGAACGAGAAGGCGTCGGTCAGCCTCGGCTACGACCAGAGCATCGTGCTGCCCACGAAGGAGAACGGCCAGACGGTGCCGGGCTCGGTGCGCGTGATCCTCGGCACGCTGCTGATCGGCTACTCGTACCGGCTGTCGCCGAAGACCACGCTGAACCTGTCGATCGGCGCGGGCCTCACGCGCGACACGCCGGACGTGGCCATGACGCTGCGCGTGCCGATTGCGTTCTGAGGCGGCCGTGCGACGCGCGCCGGCCCCCCGGCATGCGGCCGCCAGTTCATCTGCCCGCTCATCTGCCAGGCAATGCGCCGGTCAGCGCATTGTTGAGCGTCGACATGATGTTCAGGTTCTTGAACATCGACAGCGTGTTGACGGACGTATTGATCGTGGTCAGCGCCTGGATGTGCTGGTTGTTCAACGTATTCTGGATCACCGCGCCGGTCAGCGCCGGCAGCGCGGCGGGCTGCGCGGCATTGCCGGAGCCGACCTGGATCAGCGCGCCCACGTTCGCGGCCGCCAGCGCCTGCGCCTGCTGCGCGGTGATCTGGCTGACGTCCGGAATGTTGAAGTTGGTCGTCGTGACCAGGTTGCCGTTCACGAACGCGACACGCGATATGCCGAACGAAACCTGCAGGCCGCCCGGCAGATCGAAGCCGCCTCGCATCGCGTCGAGGCGCGCGTCGCTGAGCGCGACAGCGCCGCCCGCCGGCCAGTTCCGCCCGTGCTGCGCTTGACTGTCCTGCGCTTGACCGGGCGCCGACGCCGCCGGCCCGGATGCCGGCCACGCCCCGCTCGCCTGCACGACGCATTCGCCGATCGCGGCCGGCGCTGCGTCCTGCATCGCCTCCGCGCCCATCGACGTCATCCCGCCGCACGCCATCGCGGCGATCACAGCGATCCTCCTGGTCTCGGATCTCATGACGGTCCTCAAAAGTCGCTCGGTCCGTGCTTCGGCATCACGACGTTGTACAGGCCATCGCGGTTGATGCCGGTGTAGAGCGGCGCGCTGGGCGCGACGCGCCAGTCGCGCGGGTCGTTGAACACCGCAAGTTCGGGCTTGTTGTGGATCACGAAAATCACATGGTCTTCCCACTTCTGCTCGAAACTCGCCAGCGAAATCGGCCGCGTGCCGGTGGCCGGATCGCCGACGAGCACACGCCCGTTGCGCAGCCCCTTCACGACCACGAAATGGTGATAGCCGTGCTCGGTGATCAGCACGATCGCCGGCGTGTGCGTCCTGGCGAGCGTCTGCAGCGGCAGCTCGTAGCCGTCCGCGACGAAGCCGTGCGCCTCGAGAAAGCGCCGGATGTCGAGCAGCGAGAATCCCTGCCGGCGAATCTTCTCCTGATTACCGTTCTCCCACATCTGGGCGAACGCGGTCTGCTCGGTCATCGGATAGTCGTACTGGTAAGTCAGCAGCGTCGCGACGGCGGCCGACCCGCAGCTGAAGTCGAACTGCTGCTTCACGGTGCGCTTGAAACGCGCTTCCTTGAGACTCGTGACGTGCATCGCGAAGCCGGCGCCGGCCGGATCGACGACGGTCATCTCGTCCGCCTGCGCAGCCGCGCCCGCCAGCGCGCACGCGAGCGCCGCCATCCACACCGCGGCAGCCTGTCTCATCGCTCAGTTCCCGAAGCGTACGTTGAGCACCGTTGCGTTCTGAATCAGCACGTTGGCGCCGGTATTCTGGATCACCGTCGGCAACCCGCTCGAATTGGCGAACGAGCCGTCGACAATCGAATTCGAGCCCGTCGACACCCGGTTCGCGACGTTGTCGGAAACCGCGCCGGTCAAGTAGTTCTGGCCGATCAGCGCATCGCCGCCCCGATGCTCGTCGAGCTGGCCAGGCGTCATCGCGACCCCGAAGTCGTCCGCGTGCGCGGTCGCAGGCGGTGCGGCGACCACGGCCGGAACGGGCGCGGCCAGGTCCGAGAGCGCCACCGGTGTGCTGGGTTCGGACGTTGACGCAGCGCTGACGGCTGCGTCCCCATTGGTTCGCGACGCGTCCGGCGCCGCCCGGGCCGTCAGGCCCGCCAACAGCGCCGCAGGCAATAGCAGCAGCGAAAATGCGTTGCGGATTCGCATGGCTGTCTCCTTGGGCCCTGCGCGGATCGGCTCGAACCCGACGCGCAGGGAGCGGAATCTGCGTGACCGTCGATCGACGGAAATCAGGCCGGCATGGGCCGGCAACGGCAAGGCGGCCATTCGGCCATCCCGCCGTCGCCGGCCGTCCTGTCCGTCCGGCGAGGGCACGCAAGCCGCGGGATCGCCTGCACCCCGCGGCCATGCGTACGTTTCGCCGGGGCCGACCGGCCGTTCTAACGTCCGACGGTCAGGTTCGCCTGCACGGTCACGGCCTGCTGCACCAGCGACGCCAAGCCGCTGTTCTGGTTGGCGACCATGATGCCTGCCGCGGACTGACCGACGCTCGCCATCGCGTTGGACATGTTGAACGTCCCCGCGTTGACCGCATTGGCTCCGCCTGCGCCACCCGCGCCGCCGACTGCGCCGTTGCCGACGCCGCCGTTGCCGGTGCCGCCCGCGCCGCCCGCGCCGCCCATCGCACCTACCGCGCCGCTACCGGCGGTCGCGCTGCCGTTGCTGGCCGTCGTCGAGGCGCCACCGTTGGCCGCGCTGCCGCCCGTGCCCGCGCCGCCTGCCGCGCCGTTGCCCGCAACCGCCGCCGCCGTGCCGCCCGCACCGCCCGAAGACGTGCCGGCGCCGCCCGTGCCCGTGCCGGCTCCGCCCGCAGCCGTCGCCGCGCCTGACGACCCTGCGCCGCCCGAGCCGCTGCCGCTGCCCGTGCCGGTACCTGTACCGGTGCCTGTGCCGCTGCCGGTCGACGCCGTTGCGCTTCCGCTGCCATGATTCCTGGCCCATGCGGAACCGGGATCGGCTGTGCCTGTGCCGCCGCCCCAGCCGGTGCCGCTGCCCTTGCCCGGGCCGCCGACGCCGACCGAAGCCGCGAGTGCGCCGCCACCCGTGCCTGAGCCTGAGCCGCCGCTCGCCGTGGCGTAGCCGCCTCCCCCGCCGGTGGCCCCGGATGCGCCGCCGTTTCCGCCTCCGCCACCGTTGCCGGTGCCGGCCGTCGCACTGCCGTTGCTGGCCCTGCCCGCCGACGCACTGCCGTTATGCGCGCTGCCGCCGCTGCCGCCGGCGCCGCCGGCGCCGCCGTTACCGCCGATGCCGCCCTTGCCGCCGGCGCCATACCCGTTGCCGCCCTTGCCGCCGCTTCCGCCGGCCGCGCTGCCCGAGTTGGTCGCCTGGTTGCCGATGCCCCAGACCTGGACGTTGCTGACGTAGCCGTCGAGCTTGCTGAGCGCGACGACCTTGGTGCTGTTGTAGGAATCCTGATAGACGCTCGCGCCGGGCGAGACTTCGTTCGCATTGGACCCGGTGGTCGAGGTCTGAGTCGAGCCTACCGTGTTGGTCATCGTGTTCGATCCGTCATCGGCCTTCTGGCTGCATGTCGAACTGCTATCGCTGCTGCACGGGTTGGCCATCGCGTAGCCGCTGCATCCTAAGGCGAGGACTGCAGCGGACGCCAATAAAGTTTTGCGCATGAAATCCTCCTGAAGTAACGAGGGGCGGCTTGGCCGACTGCGCCAATCCGGACCACGTCACGCATTGGCGGTGCCAATCACGCAAGTGACTGAATGCAAAGAGAAAGTTGGATTTTTCGCGCGAATTGGCCCGATTCGCCCGATTTCGGCGTGCGATTTATGTTTCAAGTTTGAAACGCGCCGCTCGGCACGCCTGCGGAACAGCCCCGATGCGCGGATGAATTCTCGTTTGCATTCAAGTACATGCCGGGGTTTTCCATACCGCTGCGACGAACTCGAAACGTTTCACCTTTGGCACGGTCGTTTCGTGCCTCCGGGTTCACCCGTAGCATCGGATATTCGATTGCGATCGCAGATGCCTGTCCAGCAAGGACTTCCGGCCAGATTCGTTCCGCAAGGGCGGCAAAGGCCGCGCGCAGGGGCCATTCAGAAACGTATCAACTGCGATCGCGTGTTTTTTTTCTTCGAATCCTGTTTGCGTCAAGCGCTGGCGGGTTCGATCCGGCGGCTCAGTTCACGCCTGTGCGCTTCTCGACGAACCGCCGCACGTAGTCATCCGCCGGCCGCGACAGGATGTCGTCCGGCGTGCCGACCTGCACGAGCGTGCCGTCGCGCAGGATCGCGATCCGGTTGCCGATCCGCAGCGCCTCGTCGAGATCGTGCGTGATGAACACGATGGTCTTGTTCAGCGTCGCCTGCAGCTCGAGCAACTGGTCCTGCATCTCGGTGCGGATCAGCGGATCGAGCGCGGAGAACGCCTCGTCCATCAGCAGCACGTCGGTGTCCGCGGCCAGCGCACGCGCCAGGCCTACGCGCTGCCGCATGCCGCCCGACAGCTCGTCCGGGTAATGGTCGGCGTAACCGTCGAGCCCGACCTTCGACAGCCAGTTGCGCGCGGCATCGAGCGCGTCGTGTCGCTTCTCGCCGCGCGTGCGCAGCGCATACGCTGCGTTGTCGAGCACGGTCTGGTGCGGCAGCAGCCCGAAGTTCTGGAACACCATGCTGACCTTGTAGCGCCGCAGCTCGCGCAGCCCGTGCGGGTCGAGCCTGATGACGTCGCTGCCGTCGATCACGATCTCGCCGGCCGTCGGTTCGATCAGCCGGTTGAAGTGCCGCACCAGCGTCGACTTGCCCGAGCCGGACAGCCCCATGATCACGAAGATCTCGCCGGTCGCGATGCTGAGGCTCACGTCGTTGAGCCCGACGTTGCAGCCCGTTTCGGCCAGCACGTCGGCCTTGCGCCGGCCGGCGCGCAGCAGGTCGAGCACGCGTGCGTGCGCGGCTTCCGGGCCGAACAGTTTGTAGACGTGCTTGACGTCGATGGTCGCCATATCTGCCTCCGGTCCTAGGACGATTGCGCCGGTTGATTCGAGTCGACGCCGGACGACGACGCCTTGCGCGGCAGCCGGTACGGCACGCGCGACGCCCCCTTCTGCCGCCGCTGCTGCGCGAGCCGCCGGCGCGCGCGGCGCTCCTGGCCGAAGCCCTGGCTGATCCGGTCGATCACGATCGCGAGGATCACGATCGCGATGCCGGCCTGCGTGCCCTTGCCGACGTCCATCGTCTGGATGCCTGCGAGCACGTCCTCGCCGAGCCCGCGCGAGCCGATCATCGATGCGATCACGACCATCGACAGCGCCATCATCGTCGTCTGGTTGATGCCCGCCATGATGCTCGGCCGCGCCAGCGGCAGCTGCACGTTGACGAGCAGCTGCCAGCGCGTCGTGCCGAACGCGCGCGCGGCCTCGGTCACGTCGGGATCGACCTGGCGGATGCCGAGGTCGGTCAGGCGGATCAGCGGCGGCAGCGCGTAGATGATCGTCGCGAGAATCGCGGGCACCTTGCCGAGGCCGAACAGCATCAGCACCGGAATCAGGTAGACGAAGCTCGGCAGCGTCTGCATCACGTCGAGCACCGGCAGCAGCATCCGGCGCAGCAACGGGCTGCGCGACGCGAGAATCCCGGCCGGCACGCCGAGCACGACCGACAGCACCGTCGCGACGAGCATCAGCGCGAGCGTCTGCATCAGCTTGTCCCACAGGCCGAAGCAGCCGATCGCGTAGAGCAGCAGCATGAACAGCGCGCCGAGGCTCGCGCGGCGCGTCGCGTTCCAGGCGATCGCGCCGACCGCGAGCAGCACGAGCCACGGCAGCGCCGCGCGCAGCGCGCCTTCGAGCGGCACGAGCAGGTAGCGCAGCATCAACACGCTGAAATGATGAAAACTGTCGCCGTACCGCGCGACGAATGTCTCGAGCGCGCTGTTGACCCAGTCGGCGATCGACAGTTGCAGGAAGAAGCCGTTCATATCCAGTCTCCGACGCGCCGCAAGGGCGCGCGAGCGTTACGCACCCTTCAGGCCGCCGGCGATCTTCTGCGCGACGTCGTTCGGCACCCACTGCTTCCACATGTCCGGATGGGTGCGCAGGAACTGCGTCGCCATCGCTGCGCCATCGATCTTCTTCGTCGTCATGTCGAGGATCGTCTGGTTCAGGAAGTCCATCGGGAAGCGGACCTTCTCGAACATCGCGACGAGCTCGGGGTTCGCGTCGGCGAACGGCTTCGACACGCCGACCGTCAGGTGCGACACCATGTACGACGACGCGCACTGGTGCGTGCTGCTCTCGTCGCGCAGCGTCTTCCAGCAGGCTTCGTTATAGGCAGGCATCTTCAGCGCGACGAACTTGTACTTCGCCATCAGCGCGGCCGGCCCCCAGTAATAGAACACGATCGGCGCGCCGCGCTGGTACGCGGACGCGATCGCCGCGTCGAGCGCGGCGCCGGTGCCCGGGTGGAAGTTCGTATACGACTGGTCGAGCTTCAGCACGCGCAACAGGCGCGAGTTCACGCGTTCGCAGTCCCAGCCCGTCGGGCAGTTCAGGAAGCGGCCCTTGTCCGGCTCCTCCTCATCCGCGAACACCTGCTTGAACTTCGGCAGGTCGCCGACCGACGCGTGCCCCGGCGCGACCGGCTTGATGTTGCGGGCCGGATCGCCCTTGACCACGTATTCCGGCACGAACCAGCCTTCCTTCGTGCCGCCCGGCAGCGTGTCGCCGATCAGCTTCACCGCGCCCGACGCGACCGCCTTCGCGGTGATCTCGCTGCGGCCCGTCCACTGTTCGGCCCAGATCTGCAGATCGTTGCGCGCGAGCGCGGTTTCCGTCGCGGCGGTGCTGCCCGGCACGACGTCGGTCTTGCAGCCGTAGCCCTTCTCCATGATCTGGCGCAGCACTTCGGTCGCGAACGACCCACTTTCCCACGTGATTCCCGCGAAATGGACCGTCTTGCCGTCCCCGCACGCGCCGCCGGCCGCGTGAGCCGCGGGCGCCGACAGGATCGCCGCGGCGGCGAGAAGGACTGTCTTCAGTCGTCGAATCTGCATGATGGGTCGTCTCCGGTAATGTCGTTTGTGCGCCGCGCTATCCGGCGCAGCGGCGTGCATCTGCGGCCAGGCTGCATGTTTCGATCACCAAAATGTTTGTGGAAGCGAGTAATTCCGATCATTGCGATCGGCTGCGCCAATCGATCCCCGTCATGCGGGCAGCCCCATCGGCGATGCCGATTCCATCCATCGAAATTACTCGCTTTGGGTTCCGCATCCGGTTGGCAAGAATGCGGGCAGTCATCGGAGAAGACGCGATCGCACGCCGCGCGCGGTGGCCCTGCATCGCCCCGGATGATGGGGCGCGCCTCTCGGGGCGCGTTCACGACTACCGACACAAGCTGGAAACCCCGGAGATCTCTCAATGAAAACGAAACTGACGGCGCTCACCGTGACGGCCGCCTTCGCGTCGCCCGTGTTCGCCCAAAGCAGCGTCACGCTATACGGCGTGATCGACGAGGGCCTCAACTACACGAACAACGTCGGCGCCGGCCACGTCTACGAGATGGCCAGCGGCTATGCGCAGGGCAGCCGCTGGGGCCTGAAGGGGAACGAGGATCTGGGCGGCGGCCTGAAGGCGCTGTTCCAGCTCGAGAACGGCTTCGACGTCAACACCGGCCGCCTGAACCAGGGCGGCCGGATGTTCGGCCGCCAGGCCTACGTCGGCCTGAGCCACGCCCGGTACGGCACGCTGACGCTCGGCCGGCAATACGACTCCGTCGTCGACTATCTCGCGCCGACGACGGCGAACGGCAACTGGGGCGGCTACCTGCTCGCGCATCCGTTCGACAACGACAACACCGACAACTCGTTCCGGCTCGACAACACGGTGAAGTACGCGAGCCCGAACTTCAACGGCTTCCAGTTCGGCGGCGCATACAGCTTCAGCAACGGCACGAACTTCGCGGACAACCGCGCGTACAGCTTCGGCGCGCAATACCAGAACGGCGGCCTGCTCGTCGGCGCGGCCTACCTGCAGGCGAACAATCCGGGCAACGGCTCGGCCGGCGCGATCACCGCGAACGACGCGAGCTACATCGCGGCGCGCATGCGCGTGTTCGGCGCGGGCGTCAACTACACGTTCGGGCCCGCGACCGTCGGCTTCGCGTACACGAATTCAAACTACAAGAACCCGACCGGCAACGGCTATCTCGGCACGCCGGGCGCGATCATCGCGCCGGGCACGACGGTCAGCGCGATCAAGTACCAGAACTTCGAGGTGAACGGCGCGTATCAGATCACGCCGGCGTTCATGGTCGGCGCGCAGTACGTGCTGTCGATCGAGAAATACGATTCGTCGGCCCGCAACGCGAAACCGAAGATCCATTCGGTCGGGCTGATGGCCGACTACAACCTGTCCAAGCGCACCGACGTCTATCTGCAGGCGGCGTATCAGCACATCGCCGGCGACAAGACGAACTCGATCCTCGACCAGGCGTTCATCCCCGGCACCGACGCGCCGTCGTCGACCGCGAACCAGGTCGCCGTGCGCCTCGCGCTGCGCCACAAGTTCTGAATCGGCAGGCGCTCCCGACTTCACGCGGCACCCGCGTCACGCTTGCGTGCCGGGGTGTCTTTGCCCGCCCGCGTGCGACAGCACGCGTCGGCGGGCTTTTTCCTTGACGAGCGCCCGGCACCGCGCATTCCGCCGGCCGCGCGCCGTCCTGCGTGTTTCGCGCATTCAGGCCGCCGAGCGCATCCGGATGTTCGCGAACGGCAAGCCGTCGTCGTCTTCGTCGCGCCGCGAGACTTCCTCGAAACCGAGCCGTTCATAGAACGCGCGGGCGCCGGGGTTGTCCGCATACACCTCCAGATCGAGCGCGCCCTTGAGCGTCAGCGCATGCGCGACCAGCGCGCGGCCGATGCCGCGGCCGTGCATCGCCGGGGCCACGAACAGGCCGCCGATCGACGTGTCGAGCAAGCCGATGAAGCCGGCCGGCGCGCCGCCGCACCACGCGACCCAGGTTTCCGCGTCGGGCAGATAGACGTTCTCGACGAGCGCCTGCTGCTCCCGCAGGCGCGCCTCGCCGAGGAACGGATGCGCGTGCATCGACGCGTCGAACCAGATGGCCGACAGCCGGTGCAGGTCGGATGGTGTGTAGGCGCGAATCAGGATTTCCATGTTTTCGTGATGTTTGATCGGTGTCTTGATCGGTGTCGAACCAGTGAAACGGACGATGCTCCGACGCGCTCAACTCCAGTCCGACGCCGCCTCGTCCGGATCGACGAGCGTCAGCCCCGCCGCCGGCAGCGGCAGCGCGGTCTTGTAGCGCACCTGCTTGAGCGCGAAGCTCGAGCGGATGTTCGACACGCCCGGAATCGTCGTCAGCCGCTCGATGATGAAGCGCTCGAGCGTGCGCATGTCGGGCATCACGACGCGCAGCAGGTAATCCGCATCGCCCGACATCAGGTAGCACTCCATCACCTCGGGCCGCTGCGAGATCGCCTCCTCGAAGCGTTGCAGCGCATCCTCGACCTGCTTCTCGAGGCTCACCTGGATGAACACGTTGATCCGCAGGCCGAGCGGCTCGGGGTCGAGCAGCGTCACCTGCTGCTTGAACAGGCCGAGCTTCTCCAGCGCGCGCACGCGGTTGAAGCACGGCGTCGCCGACAGGTTGACGGCGCGGGCCAGCTCCGCGTTCGTGATCCGCGCGTTCTGCTGGAGCTGGTTCAGGATGCCGATGTCGATGCGGTCGAGCCGCCGGGGATTCGCGCTCATGGTGGAAATATTCCGGATTCGTGGAGACACACGGAATATTTACACTATCGCGCTGCAAATTCCCAATGATTTCAGACGCCTATTTTGCAGGCCGGCGGGTAGCATGACTTCATTGATGCGCGCCCCGGAACCGGCGCGCGGGAGACCTGCGATGACGGATTTATCGAGCGGTATCGAGCAGACGAAACGCGCCGGCGGCACGCCCGCCGGCGTCGACACCGATCCCGAGGAAACCGCCGAGTGGCTCGACGCGCTCGACGCGGTGGTCTTCCACGTCGGCAAGGACCGCGCGCAGTTCCTGCTCGACCGGCTCGCCGGATACGCGCGGGAACGCGGGCTCGCGTCGGTGCGCACGCCCGTCACGCGCTACCTGAACACGATCCCGGCGCACGAAGAGCCGCGCTATCCGGGCGACCTCGCGCTCGAGGAGCGGCTGTCCGCCGCGCTGCGCTGGAACGCGCTCGCGATGGTCGTGCGCGCGAACCGCGCGTACGGCGAGCTCGGTGGCCACATCGCCAGCTATGCGTCGGCGTCCGACCTGTTCGAAGTCGGCTTCAACCATTTCTTCCGCGCGGCCGCGCCGGACGGCGGCGCCGGCGCGGGCGGCGACCTCGTCTATTTCCAGCCGCATTCGTCGCCGGGCGTCTATGCGCGCGCGTATCTCGAAGGGTTTCTCGCCGAGGATCATCTGAAGCACTACCGCCGCGAAATCGCCGGGCCGGGGCTGTGCTCGTATCCGCACCCGTGGCTGATGCCGGATTTCTGGCAGTTCCCGACCGGCTCGATGGGCATCGGCCCGATCAACGCGATCTACCAGGCGCGCTTCATGCGCTACCTGCAGCACCGCGGCCTGACGAACACCGACGGCCGCACGGTCTGGGGCTTCTTCGGCGACGGCGAGATGGACGAGCCCGAATCGCTCGGCGCGCTGTCGCTCGCCGCGCGCGAAGGGCTCGACAACCTCGTGTTCGTGATCAACTGCAACCTGCAGCGGCTCGACGGCCCGGTGCGCGGCAACGGCCGCGTGATCGACGAGCTCGAGGCGCTGTTCGCGGGCGCGGGCTGGAACGTGATCAAGGTGCTGTGGGGCTCCGACTGGGATCCGCTGTTCGCGCGCGACCACGCGGGCGCGCTCGCCCGCGCGTTCGCGGAAACGGTCGACGGCCAGTTCCAGACCTTCTCCGCGAACGACGGCGCGTACAACCGCGCGCGCTTCTTCAGCCGGAACCCGGCGCTCGCCGCGCTGGCCGAGCGGCTCACCGACGCGGAGATCGACCGCCTGCGCCGCGGCGGCCACGACGCGCGCAAGCTGCACGCCGCGTACGCGCGCGCGCTCGCGCATCGCGGCCAGCCGACCGTGATCCTCGCGAAGACGATGAAGGGCTTCGGGATGGGCGCGGCCGGCCAGGGCCGGATGACGACCCACCAGCAGAAGAAGCTCGACGTCGACGACCTGAAGGCGTTCCGCGACCGTTTCCGGCTGCCGCTGTCGGACGACGACGTCGAACGGCTCACGTTTTACAAACCCGCGGAAGACAGCCCGGAGATGCGCTACCTGCATGCACGCCGGGCTGCCCTGGGAGGCTATCTGCCCAGAAGGCGGAGAGCGGCATCGGCGGGGCTGACCGTCCCGCCGATGCCGGCCTGGGGTGCGTTCGCGCTGGACGCGGGCGGCCGCGAGATGTCGACGACGATGGCGCTCGTGCGCATCCTCGCCGCGCTGCTGAAGGATCGCGGCATCGGCTCGCGCGTCGTGCCGATCGTCGCCGACGAGGCGCGCACGTTCGGCATGGCCAACCTGTTCCGACAGGTCGGCATCTATTCGCCGCTCGGGCAGCGCTACGAGCCGGAGGATCTCGGCTCGATGCTCTACTACCGCGAGGACACGCGCGGGCAGATCCTCGAGGAAGGCATTTCGGAAGCCGGCGCGATCTCGTCGTGGATCGCCGCCGCGACGTCGTACAGCGTGCACGACCTGCCGATGCTGCCGTTCTACCTCTATTACTCGATGTTCGGCTTCCAGCGCATCGGCGACCTGATCTGGGCGGCGGCCGACCAGCGCTCGCGCGGCTTCCTGGTCGGCGCGACGTCGGGCCGCACGACGCTCGGCGGCGAAGGCCTGCAGCACCAGGACGGCAGCAGCCATCTCGCGGCGTCGGCGATTCCGAACTGCCGCGCGTACGATCCGGCGTTCGCGTACGAAGTCGCGACGATCGTCGACGAGGGCATGCGCGAGATGGTCGAACGGCAGCGCGACGTGTTCTATTACGTGACGGTGACCAACGAGAACTACGCGCAGCCGTCCGCGCCCGACGGCGATCCGCATGCGCTGCGCGAAGGGATTCTCAAGGGGATCCATCCGCTGTCGCCGGCGTCGCTGGACACCGCGCGCGTGCAGCTGCTCGGCGCGGGCGCGATTCTCGGCGAGGCGCTCGCCGCGCAGCGGATGCTGAAGGAAGACTGGGGCATCGACGCGGCCGTGTGGAGCGTGACGAGCTTCAGCGAATTGCAGCGCGACGGGATGGAAGCCGAACGCATTGCGCGGCTCGGCGGCACGGACGCGACGCCGTATGTCGCGGCGGCGCTCGGCGCATCGCGCGGGCCCGTGATCGCCGCGACCGACTACGTGCGCGCGGTGCCCGAGCTGATCCGGGCCTACGTGCCGCGCCGCTACGTCACGCTCGGCACCGACGGCTTCGGCCGCAGCGACACGCGCGAAGCATTGCGCGCGTTCTTCGAGGTCGATCGCGCGAACATCGCGATCGCCGCGTTGAAGGCGCTGGCGGATGACGGCGAAGTCGCCGTCGACGTGGTGCGCGCCGCGCGCGATCGCTACCGGAAGACGGCCCGCACCGACGACGCGCCGTGGCGGCGCTAGCGCCGTTCGCGCGCCCCGCCCTGCTCAACAGCCGAGCTGCGCGGCGAGATCGATGAAGTCGTGCGCGTTGATGTCGAAGCGGTCGTCGAAGGCCGTATCGACGTCGCCGCCCGGACCGAATTCGAGCGGCCGCGCGACGAACGCGGTTTTCATGCCGAGCGCGGCGGCGGCGATCAGGTCGTACTTGTGGCACGCGACCATCATCGCGTCGCCCGCCGCCACGCCGAGATAGCGCAATGCCATCCGGTAGGTGCGCGGGTCGGGCTTGAACGTCCCCGCCATCTCCGCCGCGAAGATCGCATCCCACGGCAGAGCGCCGTGCTTCGAGATGTTGACGACCGCGCTCACGTCGGCATTCGACAGCGTCGCCAGCTTGAACCTGCGCTTGAGCCGCTGCAGCCCTTCGACCGTGTCCGGCCACGGCGCGATCGTCTGCCACGCGAAATTGAGCGTCTCGCGCTCGTCGTCGGTGAAGAACGTCAGGCCCCACGCGTCGATCACCTCGTCGAGCGCGCGCCGGTAGATGCGGTCGACCGGCGACCACGGCCGCTCGCCCGCGAGGATCGCGTCGAGCGCGGGCCGGTACTTGCGCCGCCAGTCGTCGACGAAGCGCCCCCAATCGATGTCGCGCGCACGCGCGCCGGCGATCTCGCGAGCGGCCGCGCCGACCGTCGTGCGGAAATCCGTGGCCGTGCCTTGTACGTCGAAGATGAGTGCCTGAATGGCATGCATTGCAGTCTGCATCGGCGTCTCCGTCTGGATGCGGCCGCGCGGCGGTCCCGCGCACTGCGCCGCAACGAACGTCGAGCATAGCGCGCCGCCATGGGCGCGTCACGCCGCGCGCGTAGTGCGACCGTTCGGTACGGGTGCTCAGGCACCGCGCCAGACGCGCGAACGCCCGGCGACGGCGCGCTACACCGGCAACACGTGCGTCGACAGGATCTCCTTCAGCACCATGAAGCTGCGCACCTGCCGCACGCCCGGCAGATACAGCAACTGCTCCGCATGCAGCCGGTTGAAGCTCTCGCTGTCGCGCGTGCGCACCAGCATGAAGTAGTCGAACTCGCCGGTCACGACGTGGCATTCGACGCACCCCGACACCTTCTGCGCGGCCTTCTCGAACGCGGCGAACGCTTCCGGCGTCGAGCGGTCGAGCACGAAGCCGATCACGACCAGCATCCCCGCGCCGAGCGCCTTCGGCTCCAGCAGCGCGACGATCCCGCGGATCAACCCCATCTCCTTGAGCCGCTCGACGCGCCGCAGGCACGCCGGCGCGCTCAGCTTCACCTTTGCGGCGAGGCTCACGTTCGAGATCGACGCGTCCTGCTGAAGCTGCCGGAGGATCGCGCGGTCGATGCGATCGAGCACGGGCGCGGCGCCGGGCGCCGCCGCCGCTTTGCTGCCTAATTTCATTGCGTCTGTCTCCCTGTTCACGAACTCGAATTGCTTGTTCGACGATGAATTCATCATCAACTTAGGCCGACGTCATTTATTTCGCAAGCTCATTTCCCGCCCGGATGCCTATCATTTTTGCATCGGGACGCGGCATGCGCCGACGAACCGATTCCCGCACACGAGCCGCCTTCCCGGAGACATTCGATGAACCTGCAACGCTTCCCCCGTCACCCGCTGACCTTCGGCCCGACGCCGATCCAGCCGCTCGCGCGCCTGAGCGCGCACCTCGGCGGCAAGGTCGAGCTGTACGCGAAGCGCGAGGACTGCAACAGCGGCCTCGCGTTCGGCGGCAACAAGACCCGCAAGCTCGAATACCTGGTGCCGGACGCGCTCGCGCAGGGCTGCGACACGCTCGTGTCGATCGGCGGCATCCAGTCGAACCAGACGCGCCAGGTCGCGGCCGTCGCCGCGCATCTCGGGATGAAGTGCGTGCTCGTGCAGGAGAACTGGGTCAACTATTACGACGCCGTCTACGACCGCGTCGGCAACATCCAGATGTCGCGAATCATGGGCGCGGACGTGCGGCTCGTGCCGGACGGCTTCGACATCGGCATCCGCCCGAGCTGGGAAGACGCGCTGGAGAGCGTGCGGCGCGCGGGCGGCAAGCCCTACCCGATTCCGGCCGGCTGCTCGGAACATCCGCTCGGCGGGCTCGGCTTCGTCGGCTTCGCGGAGGAAGTCCGCGCGCAGGAAGCGCAGCTCGGCTTCAAGTTCGACTACATCGTCGTGTGCTCGGTGACGGGCAGCACGCAGGCCGGGATGGTCGTCGGCTTCGCGGCCGACGGACGCGCGGACCGCGTGATCGGCATCGATGCGTCCGCGACGCCGGAAAAGACGCATGCGCAGATCACGCGGATCGCGCGTCATACCGCCGAACTGGTGGACCTCGGGCGCGCCATCACGGAACAGGACGTGATCCTCGATACGCGCTACGGCGGCCCCGAGTACGGCTTGCCGAGCGAAGGCACGCTCGACGCGATCCGGCTGTGCGCGCGGCTCGAAGGCGTGCTGACCGACCCCGTCTACGAAGGCAAGTCGATGCACGGGATGATCGACAAGGTGCGGCTCGGCGAATTCGAACCGGGTTCGAAGGTGCTGTATGCGCACCTCGGCGGCGTGCCGGCGTTGAGCGCGTACAGCTTCATCTTTCGCGACGGCTGATGCTTGGGGTTCGTTCACGCTGACGCGAGATGCGGCGCGCGCGACCGCACGCATCGTATCTCGCGGCGATTCGACGCATCACGAATTCAGCGCCGTCTCGCTACAGACAGCGGCGCCACAGCATTCGGCGTGTATTGACCAATCAGATTGACTTTAATACACGTCCAAATTAAATCACCTCCCCGCTTATCGAAAATAACTACGGGTCGAGTCGATCCCACGCGTCGCCTCCGAATCACACACGCATCTGTCGATCTTTGACGGTATTTAAAAGATGCAATCCGCGCGGCGCGGGTAATCGGCCGAACAGGCAGGCAGCGTCCCATTCTCTCGCCATTGGCGACGAACCACGCGACCGACCGGCCGTCCGCGTCGTATAGCCGTCGTGCGTACCGCATCACATGACGTCCGACCGTGCACGGATCCATGTCACGAGCGACGGCCGCATCACCGCGAGATACGGGTCCTGCAGGCCGATCAGGTATCCGCCGGGCAGTTCCTGCTTGACCGGCGGCTGGATGGGCGTCCCCTTTGCATCGAGCAGACCGGGAACCCGCGCCAGATAACGGGAATACGAATCGGCTCGATGGTCCGGGCTGATGTCGGCCACCGCGAAAAGCGGCTCCCGGCCATCGTCGTAACGCCAGCTCGGCGCGCCATGCCCATCCGCAAATCGGCGAGCCCCTCCGGCGACACCTGCTGACCTCGGTCCCGGAGTCGCTCCATCCTGCTTCCGTAGTCGTCCAGCTAGAGCGTCGGCAGTTGCAGCCCGCCGTAGAACTGCGCCTCGCGCTGCAGAAACGCCGATCGCGCCTGCGAGAAGTAGTCCTGGACGTCGAGCCGCGCGACGAGTCTTTTCAGATTTGCGGGCATGTCGTGTCGTTGTCGTCGATCCCGTTCCGGGATGCATCGTTATCGGCCGGCCGTCGCGCCCGCGCTACGCCTTCGCCCGCTGCGCATCGTCGCCGTTCGCGTCCGGCAGCTTCCCTTCGTCGGCATAGCGGATCAGGTCCGCATCGCGGATGATGCCGAGCTTCTTCATCGCGCTCGACTTCTGCGAACTGATCGTCTGCTTGCTGCGATGGAGTTGGGCGGCGATCTCGCCGACCGTATAGCCGGCGCAATAGAGCCGGACCACCTCGATCTCGCGCGTGGTGAGCGGGCGCGTGGACGGCGACACTTCGCCGCCTTCCAGCAATTGCTTGATGAACGGCGACAGATAATTTGCGCCGACATAAGCGGCATGGACGGCGCCGACCAGATGCGAAATCGCGTCCGACTTGCTCAGGATGCAGCCGACGCCCTGTTTCCGGATCGCATGCAGCACGCTCGGATTGTCGATCATCGTGATCGTCACGAGGTGAAGCGCCGGATAGCGCCGCTGCAGAAACGACAGCAGCGACAGTCCGTCACCGTACTTGCCGCCCGGCATCACGTAATCCAGGACGAGCACGTCGCATGACTGCTCGTCGAGCACGGCCACCAGCTCCGTGGAATTCGGGACGGTGCCGATCAGCCGAATCGTGCTGCTTTCGGCGAGTGCCTGCGACATCCCGAGCGCGGACGAGGGATGATCGTCCGCCACCATCACTCGCACAATGAATTCATCCATGTTTCTGTTCTCCCCGATACGTCCGGCTTCACGGTCATGCTCCGAATCGCCGGACATCGACCGCATTTCGTTTCCCCGCCGACCAATTGCGCTCGGCAAGCCGAATAAAGCGTCGCATTATTTTAAGATAAGTGGCGAAAAAGACGTTTCTCGAATAGGGCCGCAGCAGCATTGCCTGCGCGTTCCGGTGCTTGCCATCAAACGCCGGGACTCGCAATGCGACGGCGCAACGCGCTGCGGGCCGGTCGTTCTCCGCCCGTGCCCGGGAAGCGCGACGGCCACGAACCGTCCTCGACGGCGGCCCGACTGCGTAACGGACGCGCGCCTGTGCGCGGTGCCGCGCGCCGAGTACGTTCGATGCGCCGGGATACCGACAGGCCGGACGCTCGCACGAACCGCTTCACCCCGTCGCGCGACGGGCCGTGCCAACCGGCTAACGTTTGATCGCGTGCTCTTCCGGATCACTCATCCCGGTCATCCGCCGCCTGTTGCCACTCGATGATGGCGCGCCGTTTCTGCGATGGCGACATGATCAGGAATTCGTTCATTCTCGTCAGAAAATCCCTCCTGGATTTCTCCGGTAGTGTTGCAAATCCGAGCAGTAGTCCGAACACCCTCTTCATGTAGCGCACGGCCTTCCCCTTTCCAGTCCTGTCAATCCAGTGCCGCACACCCAACGATGCGGCACGCCTGCCTGCCCTGTCTGGCACATTGATGTTTTCCCGTTCCCGATCGCCGTTACCGGCCATGCAATTCCGGCGCTTCCGTCGCGCACGGCACGTCCTGCATGCCGCCCCTTTCGTCCGGAGCGGCCATCCCCCGACGACGCGCGGCGCGCGCGAGCACGCCGCGCAGGTGAGCGAGCGTGACGGGCATCGTCAGGATCCGCTCGACGCCCGCGTCCGCATAGCGGCGCGCATCGTCCGGCGTCAGATGCGACGCGACGACCACCATGTCGCAATGCAGTGCGCGCGCATGCACGGCCTCGGCCAGCGCGCCGCCCGTCATGTCGGGAAGATCGGCGCCGAACAGCAGCACGTCCCAGGAGGTGTTCGCCAGCATGTCGAGCGCCACGCCGCCGAGCCGCGCCGTGCCGATCGCGCACCCCAGCACGTCGAGCTGCTCGCGCAGGATGGAACCGCCGAGCGACGCTTCGCCGACCACCAGCGCGCGCAACGCGCGGCCGCCTCGAGCGTCGCGCGGCCGTGCGGCGACACCGGCCGGCAGGAGCGGCGGCGCGCCGGTCGCGGCCGCCGCCAGCCGCATGGCCGCCCGCAGGCCGTTCAGCGAATAGCTCGACACGCGTATCGTCCTGCCGGCGACGTAGGGCTCGCGCGGTCCGTCCGGCGTGGCAAGCACGATCGGCGTCGCGCCGCGCAGGCTGTCGAGCTCCGCACGGGACCAGGCGTCGGAGTCGCCATACAGCACGACCGCGTGCGCGCGCGCCAGGCATCCGGCTGCGATCCCGCTCGGGCTGCGCAGCGCAACGACATCGAATCCCCACGCATCGAGATGCGGCAGCGCGAATTTCCGCCACGCGTCGTCGGCCGACACGAGGATCAGCGCGCGGCCGTCGAACGCGTCGCGCGGGCGATCCACGGCAATCTCCGCGCCCAGCGGCAGGCGCACGGTGAAGCAGCTGCCGGCGCCGGGCGTGCTCGCGACCGAGATCGAGCCGCCCATCGCGGCGACGAGCCGGTCGCACAGCGCAAGCCCGAGCCCCGAGCCGCCATAACGCCGCGTGATGGTCGCATCGACCTGCGAAAACGCCTTGAACAGCTTCTCCCGCTGCGCATCGTCAATCCCGATGCCCGTGTCCTCGATCTCGATCGCGAGTTCGGCCACGCCATGCCCGTTCCGGCCGGCCGACACCCGCGCGGTGACGCGCCCGTCGCTCGTGAACTTGATCGCGTTGCTCAGCAGGTTGCCGATCACCTGGGCCAGCCGGGTCGGATCGCCGCGCATGCGCTGCGCGCCGCTCGCGTCGATTTCCGCGAACAGCGGCAGCCCTTTCGCCTTGGCGACCGACGCGAAGGCGGCGAGCGTGCGTTCGACCACCGCGATCACGTCGAACTCGATCGACTCCACCGACATCGCGCCGGCCTCGATCTTCGAGAAGTCCAGTATGTCGCTGACGATCGCCAGCAAGCCTTCGGCCGACGTGCGCAGCGTCTGCACGCGGCCGTGCTGCGACGCGTCGAGCGCCGTGCGTTCGAGAAGTTCGAGATTGCCGAGGATCACGTTGAGCGGCGTGCGGATCTCGTGACTCATCGCCGCGAGGAACGACGACTTGGCCGCATTCGCCGAGTCCGCCGCCCGCACCGTCTCCTCCAGTTTCTGCACGAGCTGCCGCTTCGCCGTCACATCGACCGCCGCCGCGATCAGCACATCCTCGCCCTGGTACCGCGCGCCGCGCGCGATGACGTCCAGATGCAGCCACGCGTCGTCCGGCCCCTCCAGCGGCAGCACGGCCTGCATCGTCCCGTCGGGTGCGCCGCACGCGAGGAAGGCTTCGTACTGCGCGACGACCTGCGCGGACAGCGTCTGCCCCGCCCCGCCGCATCGCGCGATCATGTCCGTCAGCGCGCCGCTGGCGAGCATCAGCCTTCCGTCCGACCGGGAAATCAGGCCAAGGCCGATCGGCGCCATCTCGATCACGTTGCGGCACAGGCTCTCGCTGTCGAACACGCGCTGCGACCGCGCGTAGAGCGGCACGAGCGCGCGCCGGTAGAACCGCACGAGCAGCAGCCACATCACGGCGATCGCGACGAGCGTCGCGGCGGCCAGCGTGCCGGCCTGCACGGCGATGCCGGCCGCGATGTCGGCCCACGACAGCGCATAGGCGATCGTCCAGCCGGTCGACCCGAGCGCGCTGCGAAACACGACGAAGCCGTCGCGAAAGACCCGTTCGCCGTCCGCCTTGCCCGTTTGCGCGATGTCGAGCTGCAGCAGGCGTTCGGCCAGGCCGGGAACCGGCACGGCGGAGGGATCCATCGTGACGAGCCGGTGGTCCGCGGTCGTGATGAAGAACACGCCGTCCGGCGCACGCTCGGGCAGCCACGACAGCAGGTAGTCGGGTGCATATTCGGTCACGAGCACCGCGAACGGCTGACCGTCCGCGCGGGCCTCGGCGGCGATGCGGATGCGGGACTGCCCGGTTACCGGATTGACGTAAGGCGGCAGCCAGTGGACGCGCGGACGACCATCCGGCGATGCCGGCCGCGAATGCGGAAACTCGACCCGCAATGCCGCCATGACGCGGGCGCGCGCCTGCGGCGTGGCCAGCGCGGGGTTGTCGCGCGCGAGATGCGGGACGATGCCGAACAGGCCGGTGCGCATGCTGTAGTGATAGCCCTCCAGCAAGCGCCCGCGATTGATCGAACTGGCGGCGCAGATGCGCGACAGCAGGAAGGACAGCGCGAGATAGCGCGACACCTCCGCGCGCTGCCGCGTCTGCCCGGGCACGCCCACCACGAGCGACGGGTACGGCGTGATCGCGAGCTGCTGGTCGTTGCCGAAGAACCCGTTCACGACCTGGCCGGGCGCCGGCCCGAGCTCACGCCAGATCAGCTGCGTATTGGCGACGCCGTTGCGGAACGACGTCTCGCTCTCCTGGATCTGGTCGAGCGTTTCGTCGAGGCCGTTGACGAAATTGCGCCGCTCTCCCTCCAGATAGCCGTAGACGATCGATGCCATCCCGAGCCCGCAGGCGATCAGGATCAGGATCGTCACGACGATTCCGCCGCCGAACACCGAAATGCTCTGGTAGCGGCGAATGGACTGGAGCGTGCTGTAGGACATGGCACGGAGCGTCGGCGCGTCGACCACGGGAACGGAGCGGATTTCCGGCGCGGACGCGCGTCAAGGTTGGGACGCGTGGAGTGAAAGTGCTTCGATCATGCCAAACGGTGCGGCAAAAATCAGGTACGCCTGAACCATTTAGTACAAGTCCAATTGTTTCTTATGAGCTTTTTGAACTTGAACGAAAACTTGAACGAAATTTGGCCGCGCAATGGCGCGATTGCGCCCGGCCGATCAGGCTCGTATGGAAGCCGCAAGCGAGCGCCGCGGGAGAGAGGGATGAGCGAACGCGTGCCATACGCGCCCGCAATATATCGAGATAAAGACGGGGACCGTTCGCACGGGCGGTCGATGCCGCCCGTGCGAACGGACACGCAGGCCGGACGGCCGCGTCAGTTGACCTGCAGCTGGCCACCGCGGCCGAGGCCGCCCTTCACGTCCTGCGCCTTGTAGTTGCGCAGCGCGACGACCATCTTGTTGTACGCGTCGATGAACGCGACCACGGTCGCCTTGCCTTCCGGCATCGTCGAGAAGCCGGAGAGGCCGCCGCCCACGCCGCCGCCGAAGCCGGCCAGCGCGGCGATGCGCGGGTCCTCCCGATCGTCATCGCTCTCCTTTTTTTGGTAGGAGACCTGATCTTAAGGTCGATCGGAACATCCGCTTTCGTCGCAGATGCGCACCATGTTGTCGGCGGACGGGTTCAGCGCGCAGGCGGCCCGCAGCATCAGCAGCCCCGATGCGAGCAAACGGCGATACATTTTTACAGTCCTCAGGTCTTATTGGCGCCGCAATTCGAGCCATCACACCCCGTGGGCTCATACCCGGTCGGGCGCGCGGCGCGGTGGACATCCACCAGCGCCGGCGCTCGGCCCAAGGCTCTCTCAGGTTCCCTTCTTTGACTCGTTCGTCACGTTTTGTCGCGCTCTCCAAACATGACGCGACAAACAATAGTGACGTGGTGAGCAATAATAATGGAGAAAAATGGCATGTCAAGCCGATTCTTATTTTGAAGTTTGCATAGCGCGTCAGCTTTGCTATGCTTCGACGCGCAAACCACCGGAGACCATATCGAGATGACCAACAGCGAGCAGGCCAACGCCGACCTCATCACCGCCACCAAGGTGCGCGACCTCCTGACCCGCAACGGCATCCCGCCGCGCAGCCACAACACGACGATCGCGAACGTGCTCGGCCTCAGCTTTTCCGTCGTCACCCGCAAGATGAAAGGCCTGATCCCGTGGAACCTGTCGCAGTTGCGGGACATCGCGACGCACTTCGGCGTGCCGCCCGCGATCCTGCTCGACGACAAGGGCGCCCATGCGGGCGCCGCCCCCGAGATGCTCGACGCGACGCTCGTCATCGAAGCGCGGCGCTTCCGGTGCCGGGCCGCGATCTCGACGAAGGCGAGCAGCCAGGCCGAATCGGATTTCGTCGCGTTCCAGTCGCAAGGCGAATGGATCGTCATCGAACGTCAGCACGCGCATGAAGGCCGCACCTATCCCGTCGACGTGATCGAGCTTCGCTCGACCCAGCAGCAGGCGTACGCGGCGCGGATCGCCGTGGTCGACGATTCGCCGGACGTGGCCGAGACGGTATGCGAATACTTCATCGAAAAAGGCGTAAACGCGATCCCCTACTACGATGGCGCTTCATTCCGGAAAGCGCTGGAAGTCGAGGATTTCGACGGCTACATCCTCGACTGGATGCTCGGCGACCAGACCGCCGCCGATCTCGTGCGCAGCATCCGTTCGAGCGAAAATGGCGACGCGCCGATCTTCCTGCTGACGGGCAAGATCTCCACCGGCGAGGCGAGCGAGGACGAGATCGCGCGCGTGGTGTCGCACTTCAACGCGCGCTGCGAGGAGAAGCCGGTCCGCCTGCCGATCCTGTTCGCCGAGGTGGCGCGCGAGCTGAAGATCGTCCAGCCGTTCAACGCGCCCGCGGGTTGAACCCGGTCGAGCCCACCGCACATCGACAACAAGCGAGAGGAAACCATGCGCATTCCGAGAATCTGGTTGCAAGGCCTGCTGCTGGCCTGCCTGCTGGGCGCCGCCGCCGCGTCCTGGGCCGCGCCGTTCAAGTTCACCGTCGACGGCAACATCACGAAGTCGAATCAGCCGGGGAAAGTCGCGTACGTCTTTTCCGAACAGGCGCTGATGGCGCTGCCGCAGCACTCGATCACGACCTCGACGAGCTGGACGCCGGTGGCGACCTTCAGCGGCCCGCGCCTCGCCGACGTGCTGAAGATCGTCGGCGCGAAGGGCACGCAGCTCGAAATTCGCTGCATCGACGAATACACGTTCACGATCCCCGCGTCCGACGCCGACAAGTACGGCGTGATCCTCGCCCGCAAGATGAACGGCAAGGTGCTCGACAACGCCAGCTACGGGCCGCTGTGGATCATGTATCCGCGCGACCAGTTCGCGGATGAACTGAAGACGCCGCTCGGGGAAGCGAAGTTCGCGTGGCAGGTCATCGGCCTCACCGTGAAATGACCGCTAGGCGATGGAAGAAGCGCAAGATCATCGTCGTCCTCGGCTCCCTGTGGATCCTGGGCTTCGCCGCATGGGCGTTCCTGCTGCATGACCTGCTCGCGACGTCGGTCAACGAAGGCGTGCTCGAGGGCCCGCGCGAAGGGGTGTTCTGGACCGCCGCGCAATACCGGAACGCGTACAGCCGGTTCGACCGGCAGCTGATCCTCTACGCGACGCGCCAGGACGACGACTTCGACCGCGTCGAGACGCAGCTCGATGCGCTGTCGGCGTCGTTCGGCTTCCTGCAGCGGCCGTCCGAAGTGTCCGAGTACTGGCTGCGCATCCCGAAGGCGCGCGACGACATCGCGACGCTCGGTGAATTCATGGCCCGCCTGCAGCGCGAGGTGCCGGCGCTGCGCGACGCGCGCGGCGCGGCGCGGCGCATGGCGGCCGACGTCGACGCGTACTGGCCGAAAGTCAACGCCCTCGCCAACTACTTCCGCGCGATCGAGATGGCGCAGCGGGACTTCACGTTCCACCAGCTGAAGGAGAAGCAGCAGGCGATCCTGATCCTCGGCGTCATCCTGGGCGTCATCCTCGGCGCGCTATTCCTGCTGCTGTTCTACACGGTGCGCACGCGCGACGACCTGCTCGAGCGGCAGCAGGCCGCGCTCGTCGCGGAGAAGCAGGCGTCGGACCGCGCGTTCGAGATGGTCGAGGCGAAGAACGCGTTCCTCGGCATGGTCAGCCACGAGCTGCGCACGCCGCTGCAGGCGATCTGCGGGTCGATCGAGATCCTGCTCGCGCGGCCGCAGTCCGACGCGAACCTGAAGACGATCCGGCGGCTGCAGAACTCCGCGTCGTCGCTCGAAGCGCTGGTGAGGGACCTCACCGACTACATCAAGCTGCGCTCCACCCGGCGCCGCGCCGAACCGGAAATCGTCGGCATCGCGCCGCTCCTGGCCGACGCGCTGGAGCCGTTTCGCGAGCGGATCTCGGCCAAGCGCATCCACGCGTCGCATCGCGTCGATCCGCCCGGCCTGGCCGTGCGCTCGGATCGCCAGCTGCTGCAGCAGGTGCTGTCCAACCTGATCGAGAACTCGGTCAAGTACACGAACGGCGGCACGATCGACGTGAGCGCGACGCTGCTCGACGCGCCCGCCGGCCCGAAGCTGAAGATCGCCGTGCGCGACACCGGCGCCGGCATCGCGAAGCCGCATCTGTCGAAGATCTTCGAGCCGTTCTACCGCGCGAACGACGCGGCGGGCCTGCACGTGGACGGCATCGGCCTGGGCCTCGCCGTCGTGCGCCAGATCGTGACGACGCTGCGCGGGCACATCGACGTGCACAGCGTCGTCGGGGAAGGCAGCGAATTCGTCGTGACGCTGCCGGTCGAAGTGCCCGACAGCGGCGAGGCGGCAGGCGACGCGCCGGCGTCGCCGCACGCGACGACCCGGCGCGACCGCCGCGCGCTCGTCGTCGACGACAACGACAACGCGCGCGAAACGCTCGGCTCGATGCTGGCGGCGCTGGGCATCCACGCGGACCTGTGCGGCACCGGCAGCGAAGGCGTCGCGCGTTTCGCCGAGCGCCGCTACGACATCGTGCTGCTGGATCTCGAGCTGCCCGACCTGAACGGCGTCGAGGTCGCGAAGCGGATCCTCGCCGCGTCGCCGGCGGACGGCACGCGGCGCGCGGCGATCCTGGGCGTCAGCGCGTACGAATCGGCCGCGCTGGAGGCGCACAAGGCCGTCTTCGACGCGTTCCTGCCGAAGCCCGTGCACCTGGGCGAACTCGGCGCGCTGGTGGAGCAGCTGGTCGGGTAGCGGGTTTTCGTGCGGATGGCGGGCTTGCAGACGCTCGCCGCCGAATGACATCACAAGAAGCGGAGCGTCGACCGGCGGCGAACGGATCAGCATGAAGCCTGATCCCGTCACCCGAAGGCCCCGACCATGAACGCTCCGCATCGCATCTGCGAACCGAACATCCTCTACTTCGGCACGCCCGTCGTGCTGATCGGCACGCGCAACGACGACGGCACGGCCAACCTCGCGCCGATGTCGTCCGCCTTCTGGCTCGGCTGGCGCGGCGTGCTCGGCCTCGCGGCCAGTTCCCGGACCACGCAGAACCTGATCCGCACCGGCGAGTGCGTGCTGAACCTGCCGTCGGCGGCGCAGGCGGATGCGGTGGACCGCATCGCGCGCACGACGGGCGCCAGCCCGGTGCCGGCGTCCAAGCAGGCGCGCGGCTACGTGTACGAGCCCGACAAGTTCGGGCGGGCCGGGCTCACCGAAGCGGCGTCCGACACGGTGGCGGCGCCGCGCGCGCTCGAATGTCCGGTGCACCTGGAAGCCGTCGTGGCGGCCCGGCACGGTGTCGCCGAGGATTCCCCGGAAGGGCGCGGGCGCATCTGCGTGTTCGAGGTGCGGATTCAGCGCGTGCATGTGCATCCGGACCTGCTGATGGACGGCGATCCGGACCGCATCGATCCCGACAAGTGGTCGCCGCTGATCATGAGCTTCCAGAAGTTCTACGGGCTCGCGCCGCGGCAGGTTCGCGCGTCGCGGCTCGCGGAGATTCCCGAGCGCCTGTATCGCAGCCCGGACGTTGACCGCGCGCGAACGGCCGCCGACTCGCCGCAGCCGATCGGATAAGATACGGCCCGCGATGCCCTTTACCGAACCGACGGAGCGTTTCCAGTGATTCAACCGACCAGCGTATTCAAGGACAACCTCGCGCAACTGCCGTCCATCGACGGCATCGAGCGCATCGACCTCGTCGACGGCCACGGCGACGTGGTCGCGACCATCGAGAACAAGCCGGGCAAGCAGGGCTCGCTCGCGGTGTACCACTACCTGCAGCAGACGTTCGGCGCGCTGGACGCGAAGGCGGCCGAGCACGGCCTCGCGGTGTTCGCCGAACATACGGCCGATGCGCGCAACCGTCCGGGCGCGCATCCGAACGTCGACCACCTGCTCGCGATCGCGGCCGGCGGCGAGCCGCTGCGCATCGACGTCGTCGCGCGGGCCTGAGCGCGCGGGCGCGGCGGCATTTCCCACCCGCTTCGCCCGCTCGCCGGGATTGCCGCCATCGCCGCTGACCGGGCCATCACGCCTGTCGGGAATCGGCCAATGACGCAGCGAACGCCGTGACTTCGTCACGGCTCGACAGACACAAGCGATCGCGCCGGAACTCGTCGAAGATCCGCTCGTGCGCGGCGTACGCACTCGAGCCCTGACGGCTCCGATACGTCGCGGCCCATTGCAGCAGCGCCGCCAGCGACGCTTCGCTGCCGCCGCGCCGAATCCCGCGCTGCCGGATCGCGGCGACGCAATCGGCCGGCTCTACGCGCAACCAGACGAGCGCCGTCGCATCCGCGAGTATCCCTTCGACCAGCCAGCCGTAGATGCCTTCGATCACCCAGCGGTCACGCCCGGCCGCGCGCTTGACCAGGCGCATCGCGTCGTCGCGGTCCCGCGGCTGGTCGAAACCGCCGGGCAGCCAGTGAATCAGGTCGAGATCCACGAGCGTCGCCGCGTGCGACCGGGCGATGCGTTGCGCCAGCCAGCTCTTTCCCGAGCCGGAATTGCCGATGACGATCGTTCTGGTGAGATCCATGGGACGCTGGGCCGGAGGCGGACAGGAACGTCAGTCTAACCGGATGGCTAGGCCGGGCCGCCGCCCCCATGGCAACTCACAGATCCAGCACCAGCCGTTCGCCGCGGCATCGCGACACGCACGGCATCATGCAATCGTTGCGGGCCTTGTCCGCCGCGCTCAGGAACGCGTCCCGATGATCGGGCGTGCCGCCGAGCACGGTCGTCCGGCATGCGCCGCACACGCCCGCCTCGCACGACGTGGCGACCTCGATGCCGTGGTCGTACAGCACATCGGTGATCGACTGCTGCGGCGGCACGCGCAGCGTGCGCCGCGAGCGCGCGAGCTCGATCTCGAACCCGGCGGTCTCGCCCGCGCCGACCGTCTGGTCGGCGGCCGGCGCGGAAAAATGCTCGTGATGGAGCCGCGCGTCGCCGAGCGCCGGGCGCGCGATCGCATCGACGGCCGCCATGAACGGCGCCGGCCCGCAGAAATACAGATGCGAACGTGCATCCATCGCGCCGACGATCGCCGCGATCGCGTCGCCGGTCGCATCGGGCGTCAGCCCCGTGTGCACCGTCGCGACGTTCGCGAGCTGCGACGCGAGCGTCGCCCCGTACGCGGCCGCGTCGGCCGAACGCACGAAGTAGTGGAACGCGAGCGGCCGCCCCGCGCGCAACAGGCTGTGCGCCATCGCGAGCAACGGCGTCACGCCGATCCCGGCGGCGAGCAGCACCGCCGGGCTGTCGTCCGGCGCGAGCGGGAAGTAATTCAGCGGCGCGCCGATCCGCAGCACGTCGCCGACCCGGATCGCGTCGTGCACGTGCGCGGAGCCGCCGCGCGACGCCGGCTCGCGCTTGATCGCGATCTCGTACACGCCGTGCTCGATCGGGTCGTTGCACAGCGAGTACTTGCGCGTGAGCCCGTCGCGCAGATGCAGGTCGATATGCGCGCCGGCCTCGAACGCCGGCAGCGCGAGACCCGGCGCGTCGCTGACGAGCCGCAGCGAAATCACGTCGCACGCGACGCGCTCGCGCGCGATCACGCGCGCGGCAATCAGATCGTTGTCGATCATTGGAATCCCCGTTCAGGAAAACTCACAGCAGCCCGATCAGCCGCCACCACAACGCATTGACCGGAATCACGAACACCACGCCCAGCAGCGCCGTCGCGACGCAATATCGGAGCGCCGCGCGCCGGTCCAGCTGCGCGAGCGCGTTGCCGAACACGATCGGCGGCGACTGGTACGGCAGGACCGTGGTCGCATAGCCCATCACCTGCGCGAGCAGGCCCGCCTTCAGATGCAGCCCCTGCGCGAGCAAGCGCGACACGATCGGCACGTACAGCGCCGGTTCCGCGTTCGATGTGACCGCGAAACAGACGACGATCGACAGCGCGGTCAGCGCGAAGTACGCGAGCATCGGGCTGTCGCGCAGCGCGTCGAGCGCGAGCGTGTCCGGCACGCGCATGTCGAGATGGTTGACGAGCGCGGTCAGCCCGATGATCGCCGCGATGAACCACAGCAGGTCCATCTTCAGCGTCGCGGTGAAGCGCTCGAGCTGCGCGGGCGGCGACGTGGCGAAGTAGACGAGCGTGAAGCCGAGCCCGACCCAGCCGGGCGCGATGTGATGCACGGCGTCGGTGAACCACAGCGCGAGCGTGATCGCGAGCAGCACGATCGCGTGCCATTCGCGGCGGCCGAGCGCGACGCGCGCCGCCGGAATCTCGACTTCGCCGACCGTATCCGCGAACAGCCAGTAGGACGCGAGCACCAGCACCGCGCCGCGCACGACCACGCCGGCCGGAAAGAACAGCAGCAGATACTCGGAGAAGCGCAGGTGCAGCCCGTGCGACTGCTCGAGAATCCCCGCCATGATCACGTTCGGCAGGTTCGCGGGCAGCACCGCGGCGGCCAGTTCGTACGAGCCGACGATCACGAGCAGCAGGATGCCGCGCCGCCCGTTCGCGTGCGCGCCGAGCTTCACGACGTCGCAGTAGCCGAGCGCGATCGGGATCAGGATCGCGATCCGCCCGAACGTCGACGGCATCACGAGCGACAGCAGGAAGCTCAGGATCGCGAACGCGAGCAGCGCCTTCAGGTACGAGCCGCCGATCCGGCGCGCGAGCGCGATGCCGATCCGTTCGCTCAGGCCGCTCTCCTTCAGCGCGAAGCCGATCGCCGCGCCGCTGAACACGAGCCAGAACGCGCTGGACCCGAAGCCCGAGAAGATCTCGGCGGTCGGCACCGACGTGCAGGTCGCCGCGAGGAAGAAGAACAGCAGCGACACCCAGAGGCTCGCGACCGCGCCCGTCGCCCACAGCACGATGCAGGTGAACACGATCGCGACGATCCGCGCGTCGCCGGCCGACAGCGCGCCGCGCGCGCCGAGCGCGGCGACGGTCGCGAGCCCCGCCGCGAGCAGCGCGGCCGTGACGCGGCCGCCCGTCAGCATGCCGGCCGCGCGGCCCGGCCCGCCGATCGCACCGCCGCTCAAGCGCGCATCACCGGCGAGTTCGCCGGGATCTCGTATTCGACGTGCGACTCGTCGAAGATGTCGCCGAATTCACGCTGCTGGCGGAACGTCGGGTCCGGCGCGCAGCTCATCGGCAGATAGCCGCCCATCCATTCGCGCAGGTCGGTCACGTCCGGCGCGCCGCCGTACACGTTCGCGACCGGCCGCTCGCCGCGCGCGACCGCGTCGATCTGCTCCTGCAGCATCTGGCGGAACATCACGATCCCGCGATCGGACGCGCCGAGGTTCTCGCGCGAACGATCGAAGATCGGGCCCTGCGTCTCCACCGCCATCGCATCCTGGCTCATGAACGTGTCCATCAGGTAGCGGCCCGATGCGTCGGTGCGCGCCGGCTGCCGGACGATCTTCGGCGCCGCGTCCGCTTGCGGCTGCGCGCCGTCGGCGTTCGGCGTGAACGACACCCAGACGATCCGCGTCGTCGTATCGTCGACCGGCACGCGCCAGTGCATCTCGGTCATGATGCGGAGCATGTTCGGGAACACCATCAGGTTGCCCCAGCCGCGGCCCTCGCCTTCGTATTCCCAGCTCTTCACGATCCCCCAGTCGAAGCGCTGGAAGCCGAACCGCTTGAACGGCTTGCCGAACCCGGACGCGTCGCGCATGCCGAGATGCTCGAAGTATTTCGAATGCGTGTAGTACGTGTGCGTGACGTCGACCGCGTTTTCCTGCACCTGGAACCAGTTGCACGCGAGGTCGTCCTGCACCTCGAAATGGCGGACGCCGTCGTTGCGCACGAGGATGTCCCAGTTCGGGAACGCGGGCTTCTGTTCCGCCGGCCCCATGTACGCGAAGATCAGCCCGCCGCATTCGTGCGTCGCATAGCTGTCGATCAGCTTCTTGCACATGCGGCTCGCCTTCGCCGATTCGAACGGCCGCTCCACGCATTCGCCGGCCGCGTTGTACTGCCAGCCGTGATACGCGCAGCGGATCGTCTCCTCCTCGACGAAGCCGTACAGCAGCGACGCGCCGCGATGCGGGCAGCGCTCCTGCACGAGCAGCACGCCGCCGTTGCCGGTGCGCGCGAGCACCAGGTCCTCGCCGAGGATCCGCACGCGTTTCGTCTGGCCGGCTTCAGCCAGCTCCGACGAATAACCGACCGGATGCCAGTAGCGGCGCAGCAACTCGCCGCACGGCGTGCCCGGCCCCACGCGGGTCAGCAGTTCGTTGGTGGCGTGGTCAAGCATGAATACACCTCTCTCTCAGGTTGTAGCGGGCTGTAGCGCCCCGGAGACGTCTGCGTACCGGCGAACCCTCGAGCCGCGATACGTCCGTCGATAAATCTATTTTTTTAGACTAAATAAAGTGAAGGAAAAATGCAAGGCGGGAAAATCCACAATTTTCACGCCTTCGTCGGTGCCTCATTACCGGAAATCGGCCGATGTGTATAATTAAAAAGACGGACGGCACGCACGATCGCTGGGATCGGCGCGCCTCGCGTCGGCCAACCAGGAGGACAAGATGGCGATCATTGGCGTGATGGGCTCGGGCAAGAACGAATGGCCGGAGTTGGCGACGCCGCTCGGAACGTGGATCGCCGCGCAAGGATTCGACCTGCTGACCGGCGCCGGCCGCGGCGTGATGCTGTCGGTCGCGCGCGCGTACGCGAGCACGCCGGGGCGTCGCGGCCGCTCGATCGGCATCGTGCCGAGCGAAACGCATCCGCTGTTCGGTTTCGTGCCGATCGCCGGCTATCCGAATCCGTTCATCGACCTGTCCATCGTCACGCCGCTGCCGCGCAAGGAAGCCGACGCGCCTGACGACGCGTTGAGCCGCAACTACGTGAACGTGCTGACGAGCGACGTCGTCGTCGCGCTGCCGGGGAGCAAGGGCACGCTCGACGAGATCCGCCTCGCGACGCGCTTCGCGAAACCGCTGATCTGCGTGGGCCCCGCGGGCGCGTTCGACGGCGTCGCGGCCGGCACGCGCATCGTGTCGGCGCTCGACGACGTCTACGCGTTCGTGCTCGCGCAGGTGAGCCGCGCGGAGGGAGACGCAGGCGCGAACGTCCCGCCTGCGTGAGCGGCAGCACGTCGCCGTAGCGCCGCTCACAGCCGCTCGATCGTGTCGGCGAGCACGCGCACGCCCAGCATGAAATCGTCGATCGCCATCGCCTCGTGCGGGTTGTGCGACCCGTGCTCGTTGCGCACGAACAGCATCCCGCTCGGCACGCCCGCGTTCGCGAACAGCGCCGCGTCGTGGCCCGCGCCGCTCGGCAGCGTCGCGAACGGCACGTCGAGCCGCGCGCACGCGTCGGCGAGCGCGGTGCGCAGGGCGGCGTCCATGCGCGCCGGCGCGCTCGCCAGCCGCCGATCGAAATCGAACCGCACGCCGCGCTCGCGCGCGATCGAATTGCATTCGGCGAGCAACAGCTCATGGAAGACGTCGAGCGTCTCCGTGCTCTCGCTGCGCGCCTCGAAGCTGAAATGCACCTGGCCGGGAATCCGCGAAATCGAATGCTCGTCCTGGTCGGTCGACACGATGCCGGTCGTCACGACGAGATCGATGTCGCGTTCGAGCAGCCGGCGCCAGTGCTCGTCGAGCCGCGTGATCAGCTCGGCGACGGCGAAGATCGCGTCGTGCCGCAGGTTGCGCGGCACCGCGCCGGAGTGGCCGGCCTCGCCGATGCAGCTGATGGAGTTGTGCCGCACATTGCCGCGAATGCCGGACACGACCGCGACCGGCAGCCCGCGCGCGACCATCACGGGCCCCTGTTCGATGTGGAGCTCCAGGTATGCATGGGCGCGCCGCACGTCGAACAGCGGCTTGCCCGCTCGCACCGCGTCGACGTCGACGCCCGCCGCCGCCATGCAGTCGGCGAGCGACTGGCCGGTGCTGCGATGCTTCATCGCGAGATCGTCCGGCTTCAGCCGGCCGAACAGCGCGCTCGATCCCATATAGGCCTTGCCGAACCACGCGCTCTCTTCGCCGCGCAGCGCGATCACGTTCAGCGGGCGTGGCGACGCCCGGCCGGCGCGCCGTTGCGCGACGAGGCACAGCAGCCCCGCGACGATGCCCGCGAGCCCATCGTAGTTGCCGCCGTGCGGCACCGAGTCGAGATGCGAGCCGACCCAGATCGCGCTCGCCTGCGGATCCGCGTCGGGCAGGCTGAAGACCAGGTTGGCCGCGCGGTCGGTGCGCACCGCGATGCCCTCGCGTTCCGCGTGCGCCGCGAGCCGCTGCGCGGCCGCCGTTTCGCTCGCGCCGTAGCTCTCGCGCGTGACGCCCGCGCCGTCGGCCGACAGCGTGCGGATCTCGTCGAACCACTGCTCGGCGAGCGCCGTCAGTTCGGCAAGCGGCAGCGCCGCCGGGTCGGGCGTCGCGAACCCACGAGCGTCGCCGTCCGCCGGCGCGCCCGGCCAGTCTGCATGCCCGTTCATTGCGTCTCCGCCAGCGTGCCGCCCGCGCGCGCCGGCGCCGCGCAAAAGCGCCGCCAGCGCTCGCCCAGGTCCGCGTCGAGCCTGACCTGCCCGGTCAGCGACGCGATCGCGCCGATGCCCTCGTCCGCGCAAAACTGCGCGAGCCCGTCGATGATCGTGCGCATCACGCCCGGATCGCGGAACGACGCGGTGCCCACCTGCACCGCGCTCGCGCCGGCGAGCAGAAACTCGACGGCGTCGGCGGCACTGCGGATCCCGCCGCAGCCGATCACCGGAATCGACACGGCGCGGTAGCACTGGTGGACGAGCCGCAGCGCGATCGGCTTGATCGACGGCCCGGACAGGCCGCCCATCACGTTGCCGAGCGACGGCCGGCGCGTGCGCACGTCGATCGACATGCCGAGCACCGTGTTGCCCATCACGACCGCATCGGCGCCCGCGTCCTCGGCCGCTTTCGCGATCGTCGCGATGTTGCCCGCGTTCGGCGTCAGCTTCACCCACAGCGGATGCCCGGTGCGCCGACGGATCGCGTCGACGACCTGCCGGGTCGTGCCCGCGTCCATCCCGAACGCCATGCCGTCCGCCTCGAGATTCGGGCATGAGATGTTCGCCTCGATCGCCGCGACGTCCGGCCGCGACAGCGCCGCGCACGCGCTCGCGAACGCGTCCGCCGTATCGGCGGACACCGACGCGACGACCGGCGTGCCGTAACCGGTGTACGCGGGCAGCACGTGTTCAAGGTAATCGTCGATTCCGCGGCTCGGAATGCCGATCGAATTCAGCATGCCGTCGCCCGCGTCGGCGACGCGCGGCGTCGGGTTGCCCGGGCGGCTGACGGGCGACACGCTCTTGATCACGAGCGCGCCGAGCCCGCTCAGGTCGAGCGCGTCGCGATACTCGATCGCGAAACAGCCGGAGGCCGGCATCACGGGATTGCGCAGGCGCAGTTCGCCCACGCGTACGGTCAGGTCAGCCAAACTCCACCTCCGCCACCACGTCGCGAATCGCGAACACCGGGCCCTCGCGGCACACGCGCCGGAATGCGCGGGTTTCGCCGTCGTCGAACATCCGCACGCACGACAGGCACACGCCCATCCCGCACGCCATCCGCTGCTCGAGCGCGACCTCGCCGCGCATCGACGGATGGTCGGCAAGCACGCGCTGCAGCAGCGCGAGCAGCCGTTGCGAGCCGCACGTGTAGACCGCGTCCGGCCGATCGCGCGCGATCACGTCGCGCAGCAGCGCGTCCACGTTCGCGACCGCCGACGTGCCGTCGCTGTCGAACACCGCATGCACGTCGGCCGGCGCGCCGCGCAGGAATTCCGCGGTCATCAGGTCGTCCGGCGTGCGCGCCGACATCACGACCGTCAGCGCAATGCCCGCCCGTGCCGCCCGCTGCACGAGCGGCGCCATCGTCGCGAGACCGACGCCGCGCGCGACGAGCAGCAGCCGCCGCGCGCCGGGGTCGAGCGTGAACGGGGTCCCGAGCGGCCCGACGATCGGCAGCCGGTCGCCCGCGCCGAGCTGCGCGAGCGCGCGCGTGCCTTCGCCGGTCACGTTGTACAGGAACTCGATTTCGCCGGCGTCGGGGCCGACACCGTACACGCTCATCGGGCGCGGCAGGAACGGGCGGTACAGATCGCCGACGGGGCAGACCAGCTGATAGAACTGGCCGGCCTGCGTGACGCGCGCGAGCGGCGCGTCGGCTCGCACGCGCAGGTAGCGATAGCGCCGGTTCACCGCCCGGTGCTCGACCACGTCGCACGTGTGCGTGGCGACGCCGGCCGCCCACGGCTGCGCGCAGTCGCGCGCCGCATCGATCACGTCCATCGTTTTCTCCTCGTTGCGGTTGGCCGGACGGCGCGCGCGTCAGTCGAGCGCGCGGTCCTTCAGTTCCGGAATCAGCGTGACCGTGACGATCATGTCGAGCATGTACAGCGCGGCCAGCATCGCGATCGCGATCTGGAACGAGTAGCGCGCGGCAAGCGCGCCGACGACGAGCGGCCCGAGGCCGCCGATCGCGCGGCCGACGTTCCACAGCACGTTCTGCGCGGTCGCGCGGACCGCGGTCGGGTACGCCTCGGACATCAGCGTGCCGTAGCCGCCGACCATGCCGTTCACGAACATGCCCATCAGCGCGCCGCCCCACAGCATCGTGGCCGGGTCCGTCAGCTGCGAATACGCGAACACCATCGCCACCGAGCCGACCTGGTACAGCAGGAACGTCGGCTTGCGGCCGATCCGGTCGGCCAGGTGCCCGAACACCCAGACGCCGGCCATCATCCCGAGCACGGTCACCGCGGTCCACAGCCCGGATTTCGTCAGCGAGAAGCCGAGCTGCTTCGACAGGAACGTCGGCATCCAGATCATGATCCCGTAGTAGCCGAAGTTCTGGACCGCGCACAGCACGACGATGCCGATGCTCGTGCGGGTCGTGCGCGCATCGGCGAACAGCAGGCGGAAGCGCGCGCCCGTGCGCGCCGGCTGCTTGCTGCGGACGAACACTTCCGGCTCGTGCAGCTTGTTGCGCAGCACCCAGGCGACGATCGCGGGCAGCACGCCGATCGCGAACATGCCGCGCCAGCCGACGCTCTGCAGCAGCAGCGGCGTCAGCAGCGACGCCGCGAGCACGCCGCTCTGCCAGCCGAGCGCCACGTACGACGACACGCGCGCACGCTTGCTGGCCGGCCACGCTTCGGCCGCGAGCGCCATGCCGATGCCGAATTCGCCGCCGAGGCCGATGCCGGCGATGGTCCGGTATGCGAGCAGGTCCCAGAAGCCCTGCGCGAACGCGCACAGCCCGGTGAACACCGCGAACAGCAGGATCGTCCAGGTCAGCACGCGCACGCGGCCGTAGCGATCGCTGAGCGCGCCGAAGATCACGCCGCCCGCGACCGCGCCGACGAGCGTCCACGTGACGAGCGCCCCCGCCTGCTGCGCGCCGAGCTGCAGCGACGCCGAAATCGCCGGCAGCATGAAGCCGAGGATCAGCAGGTCGAAGCCGTCCATCGCATAGCCGATGGCCGAGCCGGCCAGCACTTTCCACGCGTAGCGCGACACCCGCTCGGGCGGTTCGCCGGCGGGCGCGGCCGCGGCGGATCGAAGGTTCGCTTCCATGATTGTCCGTATCGTGAGGAGGGGGATATCGATGCCGGCGATCCGCATCGCGGCCGTCTGTCGTTTTTTTTAGACAAGCGGCCCGGGCGGATCGGCGCCGGCGCCGTGCTTCAGACGACCAGTTCCTTCGACACCTGCGCGGCGAAACCGTTGAGCGCCGCGAGCAGCGCGTCGTCCGAGCGCAGGCTCGCGTCGCTCAGCCGCCGCGCATGCTCGCGCAGCCCGGCGAGAAACGCCTGCACCGTCTCCGTGCAGACCGCCACGCCCTCCTGCCGCTCGGCGAACGTCGCGGCCGCCTGCGCGAGCAGCACCAGCGCAGCCGATTCGCGCCCGTGCGGCGCCGCCGCGTCCCGGCAGCGCGTGGCGAACCGGTGAATGTCGGAAAAGCCGACGATGTCCTGTGCCAGCCACTGCGTGGCGTCCAAAAGGTTCATGCTCTCCTCCTCGTCTAAATATTTAGACTACTCGCATCAAAAATGGAATGCAAGCGTCCGATGTATCGGGGTATACCGGGAAACTGCGCGGGAAACCGCGCGCGAAGCCTCGCATTGCGCGCCTTCGTCAGAAACGCGTGCGCAGGCCCGCGCCGTACGTGATGCCGGTCGACAGCCCGCCGACGTGATCGACCTTGATCGCCGAATAGAGGTCGGTGCGCTTCGACAGCGGATAGTCGTAGCCGAGCGCGCCGGTGCTGCGATGCTCGCCGTCGGCGAGCGACCTGCTCGAATGCGTGTACGCATAGCTTGCCAGCAGCGCGCCGGTGCCAATCGGCACGCTGACGCCCGCCTGCACCGTATCGCCGTGGAAATTGCCGCGCTGCGCGCGGCTCGCGACGTTCATGTACTGCGCGAACAGCTTCACGACCCGCCAGTCGTACGACGCGCCGACCTGCACCGTGCGCTGGCTCGACAGGCCGGGTGCCGCGGCGAGCGCGCCGCCGAGATCGCCGGGCGTCGCGCTGAAATTCACGTACTGGAAGACCGCGGCGGCCGCGAACGCCCCCCGCGCGTAGTTCGCGTTGACGCTCCATTTCTTCGCGCCGTTGCGGCCGGCCGTATTGCCGAGCGCATACAGCAGCCCCGCATTGAATCCGCCGAACGTCGGGCTCGTATAGGCGAGCGCGTTGTTCCACGCCGAATCGCCGACCACGCCCTCGGCGCCCACGCCTTTGAACGTGTGGAAGATCATCGGCGAGAACGTGTACGAATTGAACAGCGGATTGAACTGGATCGTCGCGAGATACAGCGGCGTCGTGATGCGGCCGGCGCGAAGCTGGCCGAACCGCGTCTGCAGTCCTATGTACGCGTTGCGCGAAAACGGGCTGTCGCCGCCGTAGCGGCCGTATGCGCCGCTTTGCGGCTGGAAGTAGCTCTCGAGCACGAAGACGGCCTTGTTGCCGTTGCCGAGATCCTCGGTGCCGCCGATACCCCAGAACGACGTCGTCATCCCGCCGCCCGACTGCACGACCGCCGTGCGGCCGCCGGGAGCTTTCATCGCGCCGACGAAAGCGTCGGCGACGCCGTACAGCGTCACGCTCGACTGCGCGTGCGCGAGCGGCGCGACGCACAGCGCGCTTGCCGCGCCGGCCATCAGGAATCCTGCCCGGTATCGGGTCAGCGGGGTCCGTGGGGTCATGTTTTCTCCTCCCGGCGCAATGGGCCGGTACGTGGGAATGGTTGGAAAGTGCGATGTCGCCATCGCCGACAGCGTCTGCGCCTTCGCCGACTGTCCAAATATTTAGACGATGCGCACCCGCGTGGACACGAGCCGGTTGCCGGTCGCTGCCGCGCACAAGACGACCGCAAGCCGCGGGTGTGCGTGCATCCGCCGTCGTCTACGTTAAAATACCCGATACAAAAAAATAGACAAACATCGGTCGTCGCGGCGCCTTCGCGCAACACGGTGTCTGTCGATTTTTTTCACCTGCCACCCAGGGGTACCCCATGTCCACAGCCGGATCCCGAAAAACGCGCCTGCGTGGCGCGCGCTTCGACTTCAACAGCATTGGCGAGCGCTTGCGTGCGTACCGGATGGCCGCCGAGTTGCGCAGCGAGGATGTCGCCGAGCGCCTGAACATCTCGCGCGCGGCGGTCTATAAGCTCGAACGCGGCGAGATCGTGAAGATCGATACGCTCGAGCGGCTCGCCGCGCTGTTCGGCGTGTCGCTCGCGAACCTGATGGGCGTCGAGGTCGAGTATCACGATTCGGCGATCAGCTACTTCGAGCGCATGCGCCAGCTCGAAAGCCGCTCGCAGCGGATCGTCGCGCATTTCGATCCGTTCTCGTTCCTGCTGACGTCCGACGATTACGAAGGCTGGCTGCGCCAGATGCTCGAGGAAAGCATCCCGCCGTCGCTGACCGATGCCGCGTGGCGGCAGACGCAGTCGAAAGTGATGGCGATCCTCGCGGACCGGAAAGCCGCGTTCCGGCGCGCCCCGCTGAACGTGACGAGCCTGATCGGGCTGCGCCAGATCGAGCAGTTCCTGCACCACGGCCTGGTCGGCCGCCTCGGGCTGCCGCCCGGCGTGCAGCTCGAGCGGAAGCTCGCCGCGCGCCGCGAGGTGATGCGGATCGTCGGAATGCTCGAGGACGATGCCAAGGGCGTGCGGATCGGGATCGTCAGCGACAACCTGCCGAACGAGACCTTCCAGATCTTCGAGGACGACGACAGCGCGCATATCGCGGTGTCGCCGTTCCGGCTCGGCGAGCTGCCGAACATCCGCACCGGCATCGCGACGATCACCACGTCAGCCGACGCCGTCGCGATGTACCGGAAGATGATCGACCGGCTGTGGACGGATTCCACGAAAGGGGCCGACGGGGCCAAGCTGCTCGTCGACCTGCTCGACCGCGTGTAGCGCCACGTCGATCGCGCGGTTGACCGGCATCGCGCGCGTTCCTACACTGTTCTTCCTTTTGCGCCGAACCGGTACAAAGGAACGCCCATGATCGACTTCTCCACGCTCGCGCTGTTCTCCGGCGCGTGTCTCGCGCTGACCGCCACGCCCGGCCCCGACATGCTGCTGATCGCGTCGCGCAGCGTCAGCCAGGGCCGGCGCGCCGGGTTCGCGACGCTGGCGGGCATCCAGGCCGGCACCTACTGCCACGCGCTGGCCGCCGCGCTCGGCCTGTCGCAGTTGTTCCTGGCCGTGCCGATCGCGTACGACGCCGTGCGCTTCGCCGGCGCCGCGTACCTGCTCTATCTCGCGTGGAAGACGTTCCGCTCGGACGCGACGTCGCTGACGCCGGACGCGTCGGCCCCGCGCCGCCCCACCACGACGATCTTTCGCCAGGGCCTGACGACGAACCTCCTCAACCCGAAGATGGCGCTGTTCGTGCTGGCGCTGTTCCCGCAATTCATCCGGCCGGAGAACGGCACGATCGCCGTGCAGATTCTCGTGCTCGCGACCGTGCTCAACCTGATCGGCCTCGTGGTCAACGGCGCGGTCATCGTGTCCGCGAGCCGGCTGAGCCGCCGGATCGGCGCGCGCCGGCGTCCGTCGAAGCTGCCGCAGTACCTGCTCGGCACCGTGTTCGTCGGGCTCGCCGCGCGGCTCGCGGCCGCCGGGCGGAGCTGACCCGCGCGTCGCATCCACGTCGCGCCGGCCGCCAATTCATCGGTTCGCGCCCAGCGAAACGCGCAGCGCCTCCATCAGCCGCGTGTAGTGCGCGCGCACTTCGGCGCCGTCCACGACGTTCGCGATCGCGAACCGCCCGTACCACGCCGGGTTCCACGCGTACGCGCCATGCTTCGTGCGATCGCCGTTCGGCGCCTCGATGAGCGAACGGATTCGCGCATCCTGGCCCGCGCCCGTGTGCGTCTCGAACAGCGCATGGATGTACGTGTGGTACGCGTCGTACACGTCGTCGCCGAACAGGTAGCGGTAGATATGGAACGTGCGGTCCAGCTCGCGCTTGGCCCGGATCACGTCGTCCGGCGAAATGTCCTTCCAGTGGCCGACCCACGTGTAGAAGCACAGCAGCTGGTTGAGCAGCGGCGCGACCGCGTCGTAGAGCGCGAGCCGTTTCTCGATCAGCTTCTGGTTGGTCCACTGCACGAGTTCCAGCCGCTTGAGCCGGCGCGCGACGAGCCAACCGAGGCAGGCCACCGACAGCGGCGTCAGCACGCCGAGCACGAGCTTGACGATTTCCAGCGAATTCCACGGATTGTTGAGTGGCGGCATGAAGGGCTCGACAAGAAGTAGCGCATCTGTCCCGACGCATGACCTGGCGCGCGGCGAAGCGGCTTGGCCCGCCAGTTTATCCGGCGATTGTCACCGGTGCGGCGCTACGTCGGCAGCGCCGACGTGAGCTTGACCTTCTGCATCGGAATGTCGGTCTTCACGCTCAGCACGCCCGGAATGCGCGTCAGGTATTCCATCTGGAAACGCCGGTAGTCGTCGATGTCGGCCGCGACGACGCGCAGCAGGAAATCGCAGTCGCCCGCCATCAGATGGCACTCGACGACTTCCGGCATCTGCTGGACGGCGTCGGCGAAGCGGTTCACGGATTCCGCGTCCTGCCCCTTCAGCCACACGCGCGTGAAGATCGTCAGCCCCTTGCCGACCTTCGCGGGGTTCAGCACGGCCACGTATTTCTCGATCACGCCCGCTTCCTCGAGCAGCCGCACGCGCCGCAGGCACGGCGACGGCGAGAGCCCGACCTCGTGCGCGAGCTCCACGTTCTGCATGCGGCCGTCGCGCTGGAGCGCGCTCAGAATCCGCCGGTCGATGGCATCAAGCTTCATTTGGCATCCGATTCCAAAAAATCCGCGTATCGCGCGTTCGATGCCAAATTCTCCGAAAGAACTGGCCACAACGCAACCCGATTCGAGTCAAAAAAGCAGACAATCCGTCTCCCGAAGGAGGTGTGATGAGCAGTAGTGTTTCAACGTCGACCGGGCTGCGCCAGCAGTCCGCGTTCTTGCTGGAGATGGGCCGCGGCCTGCGTGCGTCGCTGCCCATGATGCTGGGTTTCGTTCCGTTTGCGCTGGTGCTGGGCGCGCAGGCCGCCCAGAAGGGCCTGAGCCTGCTCGAAGTGCCGATGCTGACCGGCCTCAATTTCGGCGGCGGCTCCGAATTCGCGGCAATCCGGCTGTGGACCTCGCCGCCGCACATCGCGCTGATCGTCGCGATGTCGTTCCTGGTGAACTCGCGGCACATCCTGATGGGCGCCGCGTTCGCGCCGTACATCCGGCGCCTGCCGCGCAGGCGCGCGTTCGCGGCGCTGTTCTTCATGTGCGACGAGAGCTGGGCGATGTCGCTCGCCGACGCGCGGCACCGCTCGGCCGACCACATCAGCGTCCCGTATTACGCGGGCGTGGCCGCCGGCCTCTACATGACATGGCTGTCGATGACGACGCTCGGCGCCGCGCTCGGGCCGACGATCGGCGACGTCGAGCGGTACGGCTTCGACATGGCGTTCACGGCGGTTTTCCTGGTGCTGCTCAGGGGCATGTGGAAAGGCGTGCGCGCGAGCCGGCCGTGGTTCGTCAGCCTCGTCGTCGCGGCCGTCACGCACCTGGCCGTCCCGGGCGCGTGGTACGTCGCGGCCGGCGCGTGCGCAGGGCTGATCGCTGCCGTGCTGTGGGAGCCGCGCGATGCTGCCTGATTTCCACACCGTCGCGACCATCGTGCTGATGGCGTCGACGACATACCTGTCGCGCATCCTCGGCTACGTATTGCTGCGCAACCGCACGCTCAGCCCGCGCATGACGGCGGTCATGGAGAACGTGCCCGGCTGCGTGCTGATCTCGGTGATCGCGCCGGCCTTCGTGTCGAGCCGGCCCGCGGACCTGCTCGCGCTGGCCGTCACGCTGCTGGCCGCGACCCGCCTGTCGATCCTGCCGACCGTGACGATCGGCATCGTGTCGGCCGGCGTGCTGCGGCATTTGCTCGGCTAGGCGGACGCGGCGCGCCGCCCGGCATCTTGCGGCCTTCAATCCCTACGTCAGGTTCAACCCGCCGTCGAGCAGCACGATTTCGCCGGTGACATAGTCCGATGCGGCCAGCATCGCGACCGTCTGCGCGACGTCGTCCGGCTGCGCCGCGCGGCGCATCGGCGCGTGCTCGCGCCAGCGCTGCCGCGCATCCGTCCAGCCGGCGGTCAGCGGCGTGTCGACGAGGCCCGGCGCGACCGCATTGACGCGAATGTCCGGCGCCAGCGACAGCGCGAGCAGGCGCGTCATGTGGTTGAGCGCCGCCTTCGTCGCCGCATACGGAATCGACGCGCCCTTCGGCCGCACGCCCGCATGCGAGCTGACGTTCACGACGCAACCGGGCCGGCCGCGCGACGCGGCTTCGCGCAGCGCCGCCTGCGCTTCGGCGACCAGCCGGAACGGCGCGATCACGTTGACTTCATGCAGTTCCTGCCAGATCGCCGGCGTGGCCGCGGCAAGGTCGTCGTGCGGAATCACGCGGCTGATCCCCGCGTTGTTGACCAGCAGGTCGAGCCTGCCCCACACGGCGAGCGCGTCGCGGACCAGCCGCACCCGCTCGGCGTCGTCGGCCAGATCGGCCTGCACGTACGCCGCCGCGCCCAGCGCGCGCGCCATCGCCAGCCCCGTTTCGACGGAGCGTCGCGAATGCAGGATCACCGCGTAGCCGTCCGCCGACAGCCGCCGCGCGATCGCTGCGCCGATGCCCGACGTCGAGCCGGTAACGAGCGCGACAGGCCGCGCGTCGTTCATGGCCGTGACCGGATCGCGAATGTCGTAGACAACCTCGGCGTCATGCCTGTTCCTCGTCATCGGGCAGATCGATCATCGCCTCGCGCTTCCCGGCCCAGAACATGCGCTTGCCGCTTCTCGGGTAATCGCACACGTCGTGCTCGAGTCGCTGCCCGCAGACGAAAATCACCAGCGGCTCGTCACCGGTGTTCACCAGCGTATGCGCGTCGCCGCCGCGTGCGAAGCCGAGGAAATCGCCCGCGCCGACCACGTGGTCCTGCTCGCCGATCGTCGCCGTCCCGCTCCCGGACAGCACGTAGACGAATTCATCTTCGTACCAGTGCCGGTGATATTCGGCGGACGCGTGTCCGGGCATCAGCGTGATCAGGTGCACGCCGAGCTGCGTGAGCCCGGTCAGGTCGCCGATCGATTTCCGCAGGCGCACCGCGTTGCCGTTCAGCGAATGGACCGCGCGCTCCGGCTCCATGTTCGCGATATCGGCGGCTTTCAGCAGTTCACGGGGTTGTGTGGACATGGTTGTTCTCGCAACGAGGCCTGCAACGTTTCGGGGGGAGGGGGCGGCAGATGCCGACAACGCATCAGCGCATGAACTGCCGGATGCCGAGCGCGACGATCAGCGCGCCGCAGACGCGGTCGACCCAGCGTTTCGCGCGTCGATACATGGACGCGATCGCGTCATGCGACAGCACGAGCGCGACGAATCCGTACCAGCAGGCGGCGGTGACGCCGACGGTCGCCAGCATCGCGAAGAACGTCGCGGAAGACACATGGGCCGGCGCGGCCGACGAGAACACCGCCGCATAGAAAGCGATCGATTTGGGATTCGCCAGGTTGGTCGCGACGCCGTGCAGGAACGCCGGACGCAGCCCGGCGGACCCGCCCGCCGCGCCCGCGCGGGGCTGCCCGGGCGCGCCCGACGCCGCGATGAGCCGCAGCCCGAACCAGACGAGATAGGCGGCGCCGGCGATGCGCACGAGCGTCGCGAGCCACGGAAACACCGCGAATACGAAGCCGATGCCGAGGATCGCGCAGCCCGCCCAGAACAGGTTGACCATCACGATGCCCGCGACGAGCGCGAGCGACTCGGCGCGCGCGCCGGACGCGGCGCGATGCGCGACCGCGACGAAGTTCGGGCCGGGTATCACGACGCCGGCGACATAGACGGAAAACACCGCCGCAACGGCGGACGAGTCGATCATGCGGGACCTTCGGGCAAGGAGGAACGGATTGTGACGGTTCAGCGTGCCCGCTATTTTGCGATATTTCGGAACGATCCGCTGGCCCGGATGCTTCCGCGCCATTCCGTCGCTTGCCGAAGGTCGGTTGCCATTTGTTGCCGTTTATGAATCAAAGCGGCGGAGCAATCGTCAGCGTGGTGCCTCCGCTTACACTTGTGATGCCGCTGCCTGCGCATGCAGTGAGAAAATCAGGCTGGCTCAGGGACGTGAGCGTGCTGACGCCAACGGCGGATTGACCCTTGAATAATCCCGCGGAAATGTTACCCGTTTGCGTAATGACGAAATTCCCGTTGATTGCGCTGCTCGTGGCGGTATAGCTGAACGTACTGGACTGCCCGTTCGACCAGCGGATGATTTTTGTCGCGGGTCCTCCGCCGAGCAACATCTGACACGATAAATCGGCAACACCTTGAGCGCTCTCGGTGGCCGAGTTGATTCCGGAGACACCCACCACGAGGCACGGCGACAGGCTTGCCGTGTCCGTCACGACAAGGTTCCGCTGGGTATTGGTCAATGCCGGATTGAATGACAACGTCTCGCTTCCGGTACAAATGACGGTTTGCGCGCCTGCCTGTTCGGAAAAACCGGTCAAGGCAACCAGCAGGAATACCGATGCGAACAGTGTTTTGATTGACGAGCGGCCACAATTTTTTAGCGTCTTCATCACCACCTCCTGACTTTCTTTAAATACTCCGTTAGCGCAGTGAAATATGAGTCATTCGCGCGTAAACGAGACTAGCAGCGGGTCGGAGGCGGGCAAATAATTTATTGTTATGACGATTTTAATTGACACCAGTTCCGATAGATATTCATTAACCCCACGAAAATATAATCCATAGAATTAAACCGGGATATCAACTATTGCGAATTGCGCGAGGCTTTGATTAATAACGAGACTGTGCGTATTGGCGAAACTCCGAAGGCCGGCGTCGGCCGATCCGCAATGCGGCGGACGGACGTTCGCGCCCGCCCGCCATGCACCCGCCCGACTTACGCCGCGTGACGCTTGTACAGCCCGGCGAGCAAGTCGACGAGCCGGTCGACGTGTGCTTCCTCAGTGCGCCACGACGACACGCTGATCCGGAACGCCGGCCGCCCCTGCCACACGGTCGGGCCGAACCACACGTCGCCCGAAGCCTGCGCGGCCTCGCGGATCGCGACGGTCTGCGCGTCCGACTCGGCGCGCACCAGCACCTGGTTGAGCACGACGCGGTTCAGCACGTCGTAGCCGGCCGCTCGCAGGCCCGTCGCAACGCGCGACGCCAGCGCGCAATGCCGGTCGATCATCGCGGCCACGCCGTCGCGGCCGAGCGAGCGTAACGCGGCCCAGATCGGGATGCCGCGCGCCCGTCGCGAGAACTCGAGGTTGAGGTTCATCTGCGCGTCCCGTTCGGCGCTCGAATACGCGGCGGCGGCGTTCATCGCAACGGCGAGCGCGTCGGCGTCCCGGCAGATCACCATCGCGCCGTCGTACGGCGTGTTGAGCCACTTGTGACCGTCGGTCGTCCAACTGTCCGCGCCGTCGATGCCGTCGGTCAGCGCCGCCTTCGACGACGCGCGCGCCCACAGGCCGAACGCGCCGTCGACGTGCACCCATGCGCCCGCCGCCTTCGCGCGCGGAATCAGCGCGGCGAACGGGTCGAATTCGCCGGTGTTCACTTCGCCGGCCTGCATGCAGAAGATCGTCAGGTCGTCGAGCGGCGGCAGGCGATCGGGGTCGATGCGCCCGTGCGCGTCCACCGGCGCGACGACGATGCGCTTCATCCCGAAGCCGAGCACCCGCAGCGCCTTCTTGACCGTGATGTGCGCGAGCGCCGAAATCACCACCTTGACCTCGGGCGCGCCGATCAGGCCGTCGCCTTCGAAGTCCCACCCCTTGCGCGCGAGCAGCGCGCGCCGCGCGGCGGCGATCGCGACGAGCGTGCACGCGGTCGCGCTGGTGCCGAAGCCGACCGCGCTGTCGCGCGGCAGATCGAGCGCGTCGACGACCCAGCGCGCCGCCTGCCGTTCGATCGTCGCGGCCACCGGCGAATTGTCGAACGACGACGCGCACTGGTCCCACGCGAGCATCAGGCGCTCGGCCGCCGAGGCGGCCGGCAGCGCGGCGCCGATCACGAAGCCGAAATAGTTCGGGCCGTTCGACACGACGGTCGCGGGCGAACCGGCGCCGTCGAGCAGCCGGAGCACGTCGTCGGCCGGCTTGCCGTGTTCCGGCAGCGGCTCGTCGAAGGCGGCCAGATTGGCCAGCGCGGCGGCATCCGGAAACACGCGGCGCGTGTCCACCGACGCCAGATAGGCGTGCGCGCGTCGATCCGCGTCCGCCTGCAGGTCAAGTTCATCCATGTGGGTTCTCTCAGAGTTGCGACAGATCGCGGCTCAGCCGCTTCAGCTCGGCGTCGATCCGCTTGTAATAGGTGAATTTTCCGAGCCGGGTCGCACGCACCAGGCCGGCATCCGCGAGGATCTGCATGTGGCGGGTGGTCGTCGCCGGCGCGATGCCGAGCTTCTCGGTGATAAACGTGCAGCACACGCCGACCTTTTCAATGTCGGCGTGCACCTGCGGCGGGAAATGCCTGCTCGGGTTCTTCAGCCAGCGCATGACGGCGAGCCGGCTTTCATTGGCAAGGGCGCTGATGCGGGTCACGTCGTCCACGGATGCTCGATCGGTTGCGTTGAACGTTTTGAATATTAGCTAAATGACGAAACGTATGCAATCGACGATGGGCGAAGTGACATGTGCATCCGGCAGGCGCTAGCCCAGCGGCCCCGCCTTGATCCACAGGAACAGCGGCACGCGCGACCACTGCTTCAACGTGTCCGTATCCGCACGATCCGGCAGCGGCTCGCGCAGCGACACGATCGCCAGCCCCGCCGCTTCCATCGCGTCCATGTACGCGTGCAGCGGCAGCGACCAGCCGGCGAAACGCATCGACAGTCCGTCGCGCGATTCCACGCCGTCGAAATGCTCGCGGCCGAGGTAGCTGCCGTCGACGACAAACGGCGCATCGGCTTGCGGGCCGGCGAAACGGCCGCGATCGTGCGGATCATCGAGTTGCGCATCGTAAACCGTGCGCCGGGCGGCGATTCTTTCTTTTCGGTAACGGATCCGGCGCCGTCATTTCGCCACCACGCGACGCCAAGCCATGTCATGATTGCCGCTGTCGTCCATCGCAGTCCGCATCAATCGCCCCGCAGCAATCATGAGTTTCCGCCCCGACGCCGCCGCCATCATCCGGGAACGCGCGACCATCGTGTGCCGGCAAGGCACGCGCATCCTGCTCGTCGCGCGCAGGCCGTCCCGCTGGTCGTTGCCGGGCGGCATGGTCAAGCGCCGCGAATCGCCACAGGCGGCCGCGCATCGCGAATTGTGGGAGGAAACGGGACTGGCAGACCTGCCGGTTGCCTACGCGTTCCAGTTCGGCGGACTGGCGAAGCTGCACCACGTGTTCGTCACCGACGTCGCGCCCGACGTCATGCCCCGGGCGCGCAACGAGATCGCGCATTGCAGCTGGTTCGAGCCGTCCGCCGTCTCGTTGCTGCCGACGAGCGTGTCGACGCAGACCATCGTCGAACTGGTGAGCAGCCACTCGTTCGCGCGTCTGGCGCACGTCGCGGCCTTCTGACCGCCCCGTCGGCACGTCACGCGCGACGCCCGCCGCGGCGTCGCGAACCTCGATCACATCGAACCCGCACCGTCCGTGCGCGCGATGTCACGCGCGCATCACGTTTCCGTCACGATTTCGTCACGCGATGCGAGCCGGCCCGACCGCCGGCGGCGCCCGTTGCGCCGCGCGGCCGTCATCGCACCGGGCGCGTCGCTGCCCGCACCGCGCCGACCACCTGCTCGAGCCCCGGCCATGCCGGACGTCCGGCGAGATCCGTGCGCAGGTAGTTCAGCAAGTCGGCGATCTGCCGGTCGTTCAGGTTGTGACGAAACGCCGGCATGTAGCCGAGCTCGCCCGCGGCCGGCTTGCCGATGCCGTCCAGCACGATCCGGATCGCATTGTCGGGTCGCGCATCGTGCAGGTTGCTGTTGAGCGCGAGCGACGGCCGCACCCCGTACAGCGTCGGTCCGCCCGCCTGCGCATGACATGCCATGCACGCGCCCGCGAACAAGCGCGCGCCCGGTGCAGCAGCCGTCTCGATCGCGACGCGGGACGGTTCCGGGCGAACCGTCGGCGCGGATTCGCCCGCGTGCGGCGGGAGCGAGACCAGGTAAGCCGCCATCGCACGCAGATCCGCGTCGGACTGCGTCGACAACCCCTCCGCAACCACCGGCGCCATCGGGCCGGCTGCAACGCCGTGACGCGCAGTGAAGCCGTGACGCATGAATTCGGCCAGCTCGCCGGCGGTCCACGGCGTCGGCGCGCGCGACGCGCCCGTCAGCGCGGGCGCGATCCAGCCTTCGGCCTCGCCGCCGCCGAGATGACGCGCGCCGCCGAGTTCCGCATAAGCGAGGTTGCGCGGCGAATGGCATGCGCCGCAGTGCCCGAGGCCCTCGACCAGGTAGCGGCCGCGGTTCCATTCCGCGCCGGCCGTGGCGTCGTCCGGCACCGGTCCCGTCCGCAGGAACAGCAGGTTCCATCCCGCGATGCCCGGCCGGATGTTGAACGGGAACGCCAGCCGGGTGGGCGGCGGCGCATTGCGCACCGGCGGCTGCGTCATCAGGTACGCATACAGCGCGCGCAGATCGTCGTCGGTGATGCGGGTGAACGCCGTGTACGGAAACGCCGGATACAGGTAGCGGCCGGTGCGGTCGACGCCGTGGCGCATCGCGCGCCGGAACGCGTCGAACGACCACGCGCCGATGCCGGTGTCGCGATCGGGCGTGATGTTGGTGCTGTAGATCGTCCCGAACGGGCTCTGCATCGGCAGCCCGCCCGCATTGCGCGGGCCGTCCGCGCGCGTGTGGCACACCGCGCAATCGCCGAGCGCCGCAAGTGTCGCGCCGCGCGCGACCTGCGCGGCGTCGAAGCTGCCCGCATCGACGCGGTCGACGGGCGGGATTGCCGGTTGCCATGCGAGCGCCAGCGCAACGCCGGCAAGCGCGGCCACGCCCAGCGCGCTCCAGCCGGCGATTTTCTTCCAGTTCTTCATCATCGAGTCTCGTCGTGGTCCGGCGGGTCAGGCCGCCGGCGCGCCGGCATGGGCTTCGCGCAGCGCGCGCAGCACGCGCGCCGGCGTGAACGGCACCTCGCGCAGGCGCACGCCGGTCGCGTCGAACACCGCGTTCGCGATCGCGGCGGCGCTCGGCACCGACGCCGATTCGCCCGCGCCCATCGGCGGCGCATTGGGATGGTCGAGCAGCAGCGCGTCGATCTCGGGCAATTCGTCGAAGCGCAGGATCGGATAGGCGCCCCATTCGAGCGACGTCGTGCCCGCGCCGTCGAACGACACGGCCTCCTTCAGCACGCGGCTGACCGACTGGATCACGTTGCCGTGCACCTGATGCCGCACGCCGTCCGGATTGATCATCTGCCCGCAGTCGTGCGCGACGGTCACCTTCTTCACGCGGATCAGGCCGGTCGAGCGATCGACGTCGACGTCGCACACCCACGCCGCCCACGCGGCGCCGAAGCCGGGAAACTTGCTGTGGAAGTAGCGCGCGTAGGCGACGCCGCGGCCGCTCGCCACGCGCTGCCCGGATGGCGCGGCCACGCGGTGCGCGGAACCGTCGACCCATCCCGCGCGCGCCTTCAGCGCCGCCAGCAGCGCGATCGCGCGCGGGTCCTTCAGGTAGCGCAACCGGTAGGCGATCGGGTCCACGCCCGCGCGATACGCGGCCTCGTCGATCCAGCATTCGTGCGCGAACACGTTCGGCAACGCGGAAACGCCGCGCAGCCACGACGCGCGCACGAGCGGCGCGGCGTCCTCCGCGGTCACGCGCATCGCCGGATACGCGTACTGCGGAATCGCGGTGCGATCGCCCATCTGCGCGACGACCGGCTCGTTCGGCGCCACGCCCGTCAGCACGAGCGGCAGCGTCGTCGCGCCGTTGGACGGATAGCAGGTGCGCAGCTCGTACGCGGCGACACCGTGCGACGCGTCGAGCGCGCCGCGCACGCGGATCAGCTGCGCGGTGCCCTTCGGCTCCCAGCCCGCCTCCTGCTCCCGCATCAGCTGCACCCGCACCGGCCGGCCGACCGCGCGCGACAGCAGCGCGGCATCGGCACTCACGTCGTCCGCGCAATTGCGCCCGTAGCAGCCGGACGCCTCCATCCGGATCACGTTCACCTGCGCGGCGGGCCGCTCGAGCAGGCGCGCGAGGTCCTTGCGCAGTTCGTGCGGGTTCTGCGTGCCCGACCACACCTCGACACGCCCGGCGGCGACGTCGGCCACCGCGCACGACGGGCCGATCGACGCGTGCATCTGGAACGGCCATACGTAGTCCGCGTCGATCCGCTGCGCGCCGCCGGCCAGCGCCTGCTCGAAGCCGGCCGAGTCGCACAGCGGCCGCGGCTTCGAAGGATGCGCGGCGAGCACGTCGCGCAGCCGGTCCGGCGCGAGGTCCGGCAGCGCGTGCCATTCGCGCCATTGCACCTTCAGCGCGCGCATCGCGGCGATCGCCTGTTCCTCGCGCTGCGCGACCACCCCGACGAAATCGCGGATCACCACCACGGCGACGAGGCCGGGCAGATGCGCGACCGACGCCCGGTCGACCGACACCAGGCTGCGGCCGAGCGGCGCGCTGCTGTCCGCGCCCGGGTACGGCGGGCGGATCACCCGGCCGTGCAGCATGCCCGGCACGCGCACGTCGTGCACGTAGGTCGGCGCCCCGGTCGCCTTGGCCGGGATGTCGACACGCGGCACGCTCGCACCGACGTAGCGGCGACGCGCCGGTGCATCGGTTGCCGCGGCGTCGACCGCCGCGTCATCATGCGCGAGCGGCACGTGCAGGTCAGCGCCGCGCACCAGTTCACCGTAGCCGACGCGTTGTGCGGCGCGCCCGCGCGGGTATGCGCCGCCGTCGACCAGCCGGATCGCGTCGGCGGACACCGCGAAGCGCCGTGCGGCGCGCTGCGCGAGCAGCATGCGCACCTGCGCGGCCGCGCGGCGCAACGGCACCGAGGTCACCTGGATCGTCGCGCTCGCGATCGTCGGCCCCTGGTCCGGCGTGCGCGCGGTATCGCCGAGCACCATCGTCACGCGCCCGATCGGCACGCACAGCTCGTCGGCGACGATCTGCGCAAGCGCCGTGCGCACGCCGGTGCCGAGGTCGACGTGGCCGTTGAACGCGGTCACCGCGCCGTCGGCAGAGATCGCGATGAAGCTGTCGACGCGATCGGGCGCGGGCCCTGTCGCCACCGTCGCATCCGCAGTCGGTCGCGCGGCGTCGCTCGCCGACGCGCGCAGCGACACCGGCAGCGCGACGCTCACCATCAGCAGGCCGCCCGCCTGCAACAGGCGGCGGCGGGTTGCATCGAATCCGTTCATCGCGCGCGCTCCTTCAGCAATGCCTGCGCGCGCTCGGCGGCGGCCAGGATCTCGACGTGCGTGCCGCAGCGGCACAGGTTGTACGCGAGCTCACGCACGATGTCGTCGCGGCTCGCATCGGGATCGCGTTCGAACAGCGCGACGAGCGTCATGATCATCCCGTTCGCGCAGTAGCCGCACTGCATCGCCTGCCGGTCGACGAACGCCTGCTGGACCGGATGCCGCGCGCCATCGCGCGACAGCCCTTCGAGCGTCGTGACCGCCTTGCCGCGCACGCCGTCAACGGGAATCGTGCAGGAACGCGCGGCGACGCCGTCGATCAGCACCGTGCACGCGCCGCATTCGCCGAGGCCGCACCCGTACTTCGGGCCGTTCAGCGCAAGGTCGTTGCGCAGCACGTAGAGAAGCGGCGCCGCGCCGTCCGCGAGGTCGAGCTGCACCTCGCGGCCGTTGATTCGAATTTCGATGGACGATGACATCAGCACACCTGCATGGGGTTCTGTTCTGCTTCTGTTCAAGGAAAAGCCGGCCGCTCGGGCGGCGGAGCGGCGGACGCTTCGACTGCGGCCGTCAGGCGCGTGACCGTGCCGTTCGCCTGTCGGCAACGTGCGTGGTCCATGACAGCGGCGCCGGATTATTCCACGGCGCTGCCGCACGTCTCGGCGTGACCGGCCGGCTCGCCGCGCGTGGAACGCAATCGCTTATGGGATGCGCGTCGCGAACTGGCGTGATGACGGTCGAGTGCACCAAACGCGCCGGACGGCCCCGGCCGATCGTCGCAAACGCGCGCCGCGGCACGGCTGCAGGCGGCCTCCGGGGCGATCCCGCGATCGCCTGCAACGTTCCGCGTACACCCCTGCCCGCCGGCCCGGCCAACGTGCCGGACGACGCGGCGCCGCGCCGGATCACCCGACCAGAAAGGTTATAGATCGTTACGACGCCGGGCGCGAGCGCGGCCGGTATCGTCAACCCGCCGCCGCGAGCGCGATCATGTCGCCGATCCGCCGCGCGAGCCGGTCCATCTGCGCGGCCGGCACGCCGCCGTACCCGAGCACGAGGCCGTTGTAGCCCTGCTCCGTTCCCGGCAGGCAGAACGACGACAGCGGACGCAGGATCAGCCCGTGCCGCTGCGCGACGCGGCTGAGCGCGACATCCGCCACCGGCACGTCGAGCCGCGCGGACAGGTGCATGCCGCCGGCCCCGCCCGACACCGTCAACTGCGCGCGCAAGTGCCGCTCGAGCGCCTCCTGCAGCGCGGCGCGCCGCTCGTCGTACAGCCTGCGCATGCGCCGCAGGTGGCGCGTGAAGTGCCCGGCCTCGATGAAGTTCGCCAGCGCCCGCTGCTCGACCGCGCGCCCGTGCAGCATCAGCGCGCCGGCCGTCTCGCGCAGCGCGCGCGCGAGCGCCGGCGGCGCGACCAGGAAGCCGATCCGCAGCGCCGGAAACATCACCTTGCTGAAGGTGCCGAGATAGACGACCGGCGCGTCGTCGGCGAGGCCCTGCACCGCGGCGAGCGGCGCGCCGTGATGCCGGAACTCGCTGTCGTAGTCGTCCTCGACGATCCACGCGCCGGCCGCACGCGCCTGCTCGACGAGCGCGAGCCGCCGCTCGAGGCTCATCACCGAGCCGAGCGGATACTGGTGCGACGGCGTGATGTAGATCAGCTTCGGCGGGCGATCGCGCCAGTCCTCCGCGCGCGGCGCCAGCCCGTCGGCGTCGACGCCGATCGGCGCGACGCGCAGGTCCGCCGCCAGGAACGCATTGCGCGCGCCGTGGTAGCCGGGGTTCTCGATCCATGCGGTGTCGCCGGCGTCGGCCAGCGCGCGGGCGCACAGGTCCAGCCCGTTCTGCGTGCCGTCCGTGACGACGATCTGATCCGCGTCGCAGCGCACCCCGCGCGATACGCGCAGGTAGCCGGCGATCGCGTCGCGCAGCGTCGCGTCGCCCGCCGCGGACTGGTAGCCGAGCTGCACGGGCCCGGCCTCGCGCCAGGCACGCTCGATGCAGCGCCGCCATTGCGCGAGCGGGAATTCGTCGAGCGCGGGCGTGCCGGGCACGAACGGCAGCGATTCGTCGATGCCGTCGGCCGCGCGCGCGACGTGCGCGACGCGCCGCGACAACAGCACGGCATCGCCGCACGCGCCGGCCGTGTCGACCGGCGCACGACGCAGCCCCATGCGCGCGACCACCGTGCCCTGTCGCGTGCCGATCACGAAGCCTTCCGCGGCCAGCCGTTCATACGCGTACAGCACGGAATTGCGGGCGATGCCGAGTTCGTCCGCCAGCGTTCGCGACGGCGCGAGGCGCGCGCCTTCCGCGATCCTGCCGTCGAGAATCGCGGTGCGCAGGCACGCGTACAGCCGATGCTGCTGCGACATTCGCGCGGGGCCGGGCCGCCCGCCTTCGCGTTCGAACATCGACAGCAAGACGCCGTAGTCCATCGTGGCTCCAGGAATGGTGTTAGACATGGGTCTATACATGGTGCCACGAATTTTCTATCGTAAACGCCTGCGCCGTTTCCGGTCACGCCGGCGAAGGCGACATTTTCACGCTAACGAGAGGTCGATACACTTGACGTCCTCCGCCGCCTAAAGGCGGCGGATTCCCACCACTGGCGATGCACGTCCGCATCGGAGAATGTTCAACGCAGCGTTGGTATCTCGATCATGCACGACACCACAGCCACTGCAGGTCCACTCTCTTATTCGCAGTCCCGCGATACCTTTCGGCCGCGTCGTGCTGTCTTTCGACCCGCACGCCGAACAGGACTGGGTCGAACCGCTTTCGTCCACTTCCTCGAACGTCGCTCCGTGCGCCATCGCCTTGTAACGGAGCTTGTCCCGGAAGGACGACCAGGCTGCGTCGTAGACGCTCTTCGCCATCCTGGTTCTGGCGAGTTTCACGGCCGACACGTTGCCGACCGCGATGTAATCGAAGCGCCGCACCAGATCGAGCGCGAGCTTGTGCTGGAAATCGGCGCGGGCGTTGGCCACCTTGGCGTGCAGCTTCGCGATATGCCGCTTGTGCTTGCGCGCCCGCTGCGCCGTCGCCAGCTTGTCGGCCGCACGCCGGCCGAACCGGTCATGGGGAACCTTCTCGCCGGTCGAAAGTGTGGCGAAGTCTTTCAGGCCGAGATCGATGCCGACGCCGGAACGGATCGGGCGCGCCGGAACATCGGGCCTCTCGATCACGATGTTCAGGAACCAGTTGCCGCGCGCATCCTGCGCGAAGTTGGTGCCGTCCTTGATCTTGCCGTCGGGAAGCGGTCGGCTGTTGAACACCCGGAAGGTGTGGCCGGCAAAGCGAAACGCGTCGCCCTCGCGTTTCAGGTCACGGCCCTTCAACGGCACCCAGCCGAGCGACTTCCTGCCGCGATAGCGCAAGTACGGGCGGCGGTGCTGGCTGCGCGATTTCGCGTACTGCTCGCACGTTGCGTTGACAGTGCCGGAGTGGATGCCGAGTTCCTTGCTGCTGCCAGTCGTCAGCACGTTCAGGTCGAAACCCGTCGGCCACTTTTTGCCCCACTTGAGCGCATGCTTCTGCGTGTCATTGCAGAAGTTCCACACGTAGTTCACCGCTCGGCTCTGCTTGTTAAGGAGTCCGTTGAGCGACTTCACGCGGTAGCGGTAGACAAGGATCATGCCGACCATCCTAACCGGTGGAAGAAGCTGCCTGTCAAGAGCACACCTTTCCTCCCGGCCATACATGGCGGGGTTTCTCGGAGCAACAGATGAACACTACCGATACGAGCCTGACCGTACGCCCCGTCCGGGAGGACGACTACGACCGCTGGCTGCCCCTGTGGGATGGCTACAACCGCTTCTATGGCCGCTTCGGCGAAACGGCGCTGCCGGTCGAAGTCACGAAGCTCACGTGGTCCCGCTTCTTCGACGGCTACGAGCCCGTGCATGCGCTGGTCGCGGAACGCGACGGCGCGCTCGTCGGGCTCGTGCATTTCCTGTATCACCGCAGCACGACGCTGATCGGCCCGACCTGCTACCTGCAGGACCTGTTCACGGTCGACCGCGAGCGCGGCAAGGGCGTCGGGCGCGCGCTGGTCGAGGCCGTGTATGCGGCCGCGAGCAGCGCGCGGGCGGAACGCGTCTACTGGCAGACGCATGAGACGAACCACACCGCGATGCGGCTCTACGACACCGTCGCGGAAAAGTCCGGCTTCGTGATCTACCGGAAGGTGATCGCCCGGTAGGCGGCGCGAAGCCGGCCTGTCGCGTCACATCCGGACGATGTCGAGCAGCACCTTCCTCCCGGCCTGGTACGAGTACACGGAGATCGCGCCATGCTTCAGGTCGCCTTGCGGCGTGAAGCTGGTCTCGCCGATCACGCCGCGATAGTCGGTGGCCGGCATCGCGGCCAGCACCTTCGCGGCCGACGTCGAGTTCGCGCGCTTCATCGCGTCGACGATGATGTACACGGCGTCGTACGAGAACGGCGCATAGACCTGCAGCGGCTGGTGGAAGCGCGCTTCGTAGCGCTTCGCGAACGCCGCGCCGCCCGGCATCTTCTCGAGCGCGATGCCGGCTTCGGAGCACACGACGTTGTCGGACGCGGCGCCCGCGAGCTTCGGCAGGTCCGTCGAGCAGACGCCGTCGCCGCCGAGGATCTTCGCGCGCAGGCCGAGCTGGCGCGCCTGCTTCGCGAGCGGGCCGCCCGTCGCGTCCATGCCGCCGTACATCACCGCGTCGGGATTCTCGCCCTTGATCTTCGTGAGGATCGCGCGGAAATCGATCGCCTTGTCGTTCGTCGCGTCGCGCGACACGACCTTCAGGCCGGCCGCCTTCGCCGCCTTCTCGAACTCGGTCGCAAGCCCCTGCCCGTAGGCGGTCGCATCGTCGATCACGGCGACGGTCCTGATGCCCATGCGCTTCGCCGCATAGGCGGCGAGCGCCGGCCCCTGCTGCGCGTCGGTCGCGACGACCCGGTACGTCGTCTTGAAGCCCTGCTGCGTGTACATCGGGTTGGTCGCCGCCTGCGAGATCTGCACGATGCCGCCGTCGCGGTACACGCGCGACGCCGGGATCGACGTGCCGGAGTTGTGATGGCCGACGACGCCCGCCACCTTGTCGTCGACGAGCCGCTGCGCGACCTGCGTCGCGGTGCGCGGATCGCCCGCGTCGTCCTGCGGATCGAGCTGCAGCGTCACCTTCTTGCCGTCGATCACGAGCCCTTTCGCGTTGATCTCCTCGACGGCCAGCCGCGCGCCGTTCTCGCTGTCCTTGCCGAGGTGCGCGATCGCGCCGGTCAGCGGCGCCACGTGGCCGATGCGCACGATGTCGTCCGCGTGCGCGGACAGCGCGCAGGTCAGCGCCGCTGCTGCGGCCAATGCCTTCTTGTGATGTCGAATCATGTCTGTCTCCGTTGTTGTTCGGTCCGACGCAAGGCGCCGGGACACGTTGTCGTCTCGTTGCGAATCGTCAATGCCGAAGGGCCGCGAGCATCGCGCGCTCCTCGCGGCCGAGCGCGACGCCGAACAGGTTCTTCGGATCGCGCGGCGTCGGAATGAGGTCGAGCTCGCGCGCCGCCGCGTTCGGATATCGCGTCATGCTTGTTGCTCCTTTGATTGCGGCAGCCTGCGGGGCCGCCGCCGAACCGGTCCGCGCGGCGCGCTCACGCGCGGCCTTCGAATCCCAGCAGCACGTTGACCGCGTTGACGCCGATCTCGTCGACCATGTAGCCGCCTTCCATCACGAACAGCGTCGGCAGGTTCAGGCGCGCAAGCATCTCGCCGATGCGCAGGTAGTCCTGCGTGCGCAGGCGGAAGTGGCTGATCGGGTCGTGCTCGAACGTGTCGACGCCGAGCGACACGACGAGCACGTCGGGCGCATGCGCCGCGATCGCCGTCGTCGCGCAACCGAGCGCTGCGTCGTAAGCGCTCCACTGCGTGCCCTTCGGCAGCGGCAGGTTCAGGTTGTAGCCCTCGCCGTCGCCCGTGCCGCGCTCGTCCGCATAGCCGGAGAAGTACGGGTACGACACCGACGGCTCGCCGTGGATCGACACGAACAGCACGTCCGACCGGTCGTAGAAGATGTCCTGCGTGCCGTTGCCGTGATGGAAGTCGACATCGAGCACCGCGACGCGCGACGCGCCGCGCGCGATGCAGTGCTGGGCCGCGATCGCCGCGTTGTTCAGGTAGCAGTAGCCGCCCATGTATTCGCGGCCCGCGTGGTGTCCGGGCGGGCGGCACAGCGCGAACGCCGCGCGCGCGCCGGGCGTTCCGAGCGTTCCGTTAGACAGCACGTCGGCGCCCGTCAGCGCCGAGTTCGCGGCGGCGCTCACCGCGCCCCACGTGCCGGCGTTGATCGGCGAGCCCGCGTCCATCGCATAGAAGCCGAGCTGGCCGTCGATGAACGCGGGCGGCGTCGCGGCAGCGGGCATCGCGCGCACCGGCCACACGAGCGGCAGCGCCTGGCAGGTCTTGCCGGTCGCACGCCATGCGTCCCAGGCGCCGGCGAGGAACTCGACGTAGCGGCGGCTGTGCGCGCCGGCGTAGCTCGCGCGGTCGAACGGCTTCGGCGCGATCACGTCGCCGAGGCCGCTGGCCCGGACTTGCGCGAGCACGGTCTCGGCGCGAAGCGGGTTCTCGAACGAATCGGTGATCGCGCCGTCCTTCAATTCGACGCCGCGATGCAGTTGATGATCGCTGCTGTAGATCGTGAGCATGATTGACCGTTGCGGTGAGGGGGTGAGCAACAGTTTATTGACGGCACACGGCAATAGCTTTGCTTTTCGCTTGCGCCTTTCGTACACTTTTGAGAAAACCGCCTACGGAATCTCGAAAATGAGCAAAAATCGCGCTTCAGCTGAACTGGACGGCGTCGACCGCGCGATGCTCCGTCTGCTGCAGGAGGACGGCGCGCTGTCGAACGCGACGCTCGGCGAACGGCTGTCGCTGAGCGTCACGCCGTGCTGGCGGCGGCGCAAGCGGCTCGAGGACGAAGGCGTGATCACCGGCTACCAGGCCAATCTCGACCGGCGCGCGCTCGGCATGAACGTGTTCGCGTTCGTTCACGTCACGTTCAACATGCACTCGGACAAGGATTCCGATCACTTCGAGAACGTGATGCGGCGTCACGACGAAGTGCTGTCGTGCCACAAGATCACGGGCGCGGCCGACTACATCCTGCAGGTCGTCGCGACGGATCTCGACGCGTATGCGGAATTCGTCGAACACGTGCTAAGGAAGCAGGCCGGCGTCTCGTCGATCCAGTCGAGCCTCGCGCTGCGCGAGGTGAAGTTCTCGTCGCGCGTGCCGGTGCCGGAGGAGTGAGCGTCGGCATCGCTACCCCCTATCTCCATTTCACGGAGCACTACCCCATGAAGCGTTTCATCCCGTCAGTCTCGCTGGCCGCTGCCACCGTGTTCGCATTGAGCGCATGCGCTGCACAACCGGCTCCGCCTGCGCAATCGTCCACGCCGATCGTCGGCGGCGACCGCGACGCGCACGGCTGCATCGGCTCGGCCGGCTATGCCTGGTGCGAACAGACCAAGCAGTGCGAGCGGCCGTGGGAGCTCGCGAAGCAGAAGGGCTTCGCGAATTCGGCGGAGGGGTTCGCGCAATTTTGCGGAGGTGGTTCGGGCAAGTAAGCGGCTTGCGCATCCGTACCTGAATGCGGCTGGAACATCGGCCGCGACGCCCTCCCCGTCACGTCGAATCCCCACCTGCCCGAGCCCCCGTTCCGGAAACCCGGACGCACGAAAAACCCCACAGAAACAAGGACATTTTCCGCGTGCGACACGGCAATCGAGTTCGGTTATATTACGCGCCCCTTGCCACCCCGCCCCCGGCGAAAGCGTCGCGTGCGGCCCTTTTCGAAGCAGCCTGAAACCCCAACCGCTCAGGCTTGCCGCAAGGGCCTTGGCGCATTGCGCGCCCACTCGATGCAGGTGATTGCGTGCCTGCCGCAAGTCGCTCCGAAGGTGCCCTTCGCGTCGGCTTCGCGTGCGCAAATGCAACGTCCGCCCGCGTCAATCCGGAATCCCGGATTTGCGATCCGGATATCCGGATGCGTGTGTCGCCCCGGCCGGACGGCGTGGCAAACCGGTGCATTCAAGTTGAAAAAGGGATCTGCTGTGATCAAAACGTTACGGGTAATGCTGTCAGGGCTCGCGCTGTGCGTAGCCGCGTCGTCCGCGCATGCGGCGGACACGAAGAAGGTCGACGTCCTGCTGGTGGGCGGCGGCATCATGAGCTCGACGCTCGGCGTCTGGCTGCACGAGCTGCAGCCGGACTGGTCGATGATGATGGTCGAGCGTCTCGACGGCGTCGCGCAGGAAAGTTCGAACGGCTGGAACAACGCAGGCACCGGCCACTCCGCGCTCGCCGAGCTCAACTACACGCCGGAAAAGGCGGACGGCAAGATCGACATCTCGAAGGCGATCCAGATCAACGAGTCGTTCCAGATCTCGCGCCAGTTCTGGGCATGGCAAGTGAAGCAGGGCGTGCTGAAGAACCCGCGCTCATTCATCAATTCGACGCCGCACATGAGCTTCGTGTGGGGCGACGACAACGTCCGCTACCTGAAGAAGCGCTACGAGGCGCTGCAGGCAAGCCCGCTGTTCCGCGGGATGCAGTACTCGGAAGACTACGACCAGATCAAGCAGTGGGTGCCGCTGATGATGGAAGGCCGCGACCGCAAGCAGAAGGTCGCCGCCACCTGGACGCCGATCGGCACCGACGTGAACTTCGGCGAGATCACCCGCCAGTTCGTCGGCTACCTGCAGCGCCAGCCGAACTTCTCGCTGTCGCTGTCGAGCGAAGTGCGCGAGATCAAGCGCAACGCCGACGGCACGTGGCACGTGTCGTGGGTCAAGCTGCGCTCGAACGAAGCGCCGCAGGACGTCGACGCGAAGTTCGTGTTCATCGGCGCGGGCGGCGGCGCGCTGCACCTGCTGCAGGCGTCGGGCATTCCGGAAGCGAAGGACTACGGCGCATTCCCGGTCGGCGGCTCGTTCCTCGTGACGGACAACCCGGAAGTCGTGAAGCAGCATCTCGCGAAGGCATACGGCAAGGCGTCGGTCGGCTCGCCGCCGATGTCGGTGCCGCACCTCGACACGCGGATCATCGACGGCAAGAAGATCATCCTGTTCGGACCGTTCGCGACGTTCTCGACCAAGTTCCTGAAGAACGGCTCGTACTTCGACCTGCTGACCAGCACCAACACGCATAACGTGATGCCGATGATGCGCGTCGGCGTCGACGAATTCCCGCTCGTCGAATACCTGGCCGGCCAGCTGATGCTGTCCGACGACGACCGCTTCAACGCGCTGAAGGAATACTTCCCGAACGCGAAGAAGGAAGACTGGCGCCTGTGGCAGGCCGGCCAGCGCGTGCAGATCATCAAGCGCGACCCGGTGAAGGGCGGCGTGCTGAAGCTCGGCACCGAGATCGTCAGCGCGCAGGACGGCAGCATCGCGGGCCTGCTCGGCGCATCGCCGGGCGCGTCGACCGCCGCGCCGATCATGCTGAGCCTGCTCGAGAAGGTGTTCAAGGACAAGGTCGCGACGCCCGCATGGCAGCAGAAGATCCGCCAGATCGTGCCGAGCTACGGCACGAAGCTGAACGGCAACCCGGCGAAGGTCGCTGAAGAGTGGGCCTACACGAGCGACGTGCTGCAGCTGTCGCCGCCGCCGAAGATCGACATGACCGCGCCGGCGCGCCCGACGCCGGACGCCCCGGCGCGGCCCGCGAAAGCCGCAAACGACATGGCGCTCTGATGCGCTGAGCGGCAACGCGTGATTCGAACGGCCATCCGCGAGGATGGCCGTTTTTACGTGCGCGGGCCGCGCCTTCTGCCGCCTCGCCTCGCGCGCGTTCGCGGCACGCGCCGTATCCGCTAGAATTGCGCCACGCGCGTTTCTGCGATCGCGCCCCCGATCCATCATCCACCCCGACGAACCATCACGCGAACGGCCGCACCGCGCCCCGCCCTTTCACGCGGGCGTCGCGCGCCACGACCGCGCAATACCGGCGCCCTCACCCGACACGCCGGGGCGCCCAACCGAATTCAGCTGGAGAATGACCGTGTTTACCTGCCGAAACCAGAGCTGCGGCACGCAGTGGGAAGAATCCGACGTCGTCATCAAGGACGAAGGCCAGGGGCTGCTGTTCCGCTGCCCGCTGTGCGGCGCACGCAACTATCTCGAGCGCTTCGAAGCCGAAGACGGCACCGTCGTCTACGAACAGATGGAAGGCCGCCCTTACCTCGGAGACCTGTCCTGACATGAGCCAACCGACCGCCACGCCGTTCAGCACGCTGCCGCTGACGCCCGCCACACTCGCCAATCTCACGCAGCTCGGCTATGCCGACATGACGCCGATCCAGGCCGCGAGCCTGCCGATCGCGCTCGCGGGCCACGACCTCATCGCGCAGGCGAAGACCGGCAGCGGCAAGACCGCCGCGTTCTCGCTCGCGCTGCTGGCGCGCCTCGACGCGCGCCGCTTCGACGTGCAGGCGATGGTGCTGTGCCCGACGCGCGAACTCGCCGACCAGGTCGCGCAGGAAGTGCGCCGCCTCGCGCGCGCCGAGGAAAACGTGAAGGTGCTGACGCTGTGCGGCGGCACGCCGATGCGTCCGCAGACGCAGAGCCTCGAACACGGCGCGCACATCGTCGTCGGCACGCCGGGGCGCATCATGGACCACCTCGACCGCGGCACCCTCTCGCTCGACGCGCTGAACACGCTCGTGCTCGACGAGGCGGACCGGATGCTCGACATGGGCTTCTTCGACGACATCGCGAAGGTCGCGCGGCAATGCCCGCCGACGCGCCAGACGCTGCTGTTCTCCGCCACGTACCCGGACGGCATCGCAAAGCTGAGCCAGCAGTTCCTGCGCAATCCGAAGGAAGTGAAGCTCGCGGAGCGGCACGACGACAGCAAGATCCGCCAGCGCTTCTACGAAGTGACCGAGGACGAGCGGCTGCATGCGGTCGGCCTGCTGCTGAACCACTATCGCCCGGTCAGCACGATCGCGTTCTGCAACACGAAGCAGCAATGCCGCGACCTGCTCGACGTGCTGCACGCGCAGGGTTTCCACGCGCTCGCGCTGCACGGCGAGCTCGAGCAGCGCGAACGCGACCAGGTGCTGATCCAGTTCGCGAACCGCAGCTGCTCGGTGCTCGTCGCGACCGACGTCGCCGCGCGCGGCCTCGACATCGCGCAGCTCGAAGCGGTGATCAACGTCGACGTGACGCCCGATCCCGAAGTGCACGTGCACCGCATCGGCCGCACGGGCCGCGCGGACCAGGACGGCTGGGCGCTGAGCCTCGCGAGCATGGACGAGATGGGCCGCGTCGGCGGCATCGAGCAGGCGCTGAAGCGCGAAGTCGAATGGCATCCGCTCGCCGAGCTGAAGGCCGACGCCAACGAACCGCTGCTGCCGCCGATGGAAACGCTGCAGATCCTCGGCGGCCGCAAGGACAAGATCCGTCCGGGCGACGTGCTGGGCGCGCTGACGGGCGACGCGGGCTACAGCGGCGCGCAGATCGGCAAGATCAACGTGACCGAGTTCTCGACGTACGTCGCGGTCGAGCGCGGCATCGCGCGCGATGCGCTGCGCAAGCTCAATGCCGGCAAGATCAAGGGCAAGCGGGTGAAAGTCCGGCTGATGGACGAGTGACGCCCGGCGCGCGGCTTCAACCCAGCGCCGGGTAGCCGAGCGCCGCGGCTTCGGCCGCGAACCGCTCGATCACGGCGTAGTCATCCGGAGCGAGCCGCGCGAACCCGCGCAACCGGAGCACGCGCGCGCGTTCGGCATCGGCCGCCACTGCGCGATCGAGCGCGTCGCGCAGCATCGCCGCCTGCGCTTCGCCGAGCGCGCGCGACGCGATCAGCGGCAGGCCCGGCGCCGGCGCGCTCATGCCGATCGCGCGCACGTCGCGCAGCAGGCCGGGCAGCGCGTCGCGCACGTAGGCGAACGTCACGCAATCGATCGCCGCGCAATCCGCTTCATCCTCACCCAGCGCGCGCAGCACGTTCAGATGCGAACCGAACCGTGCCGCCGACGCGAAGAAACGCCCGTCGCGCGCATGCGGCGCGACCGCATGCCGGAACGCGTTCATTCCGCTGTGCGAATCGTCGCCGTTATAGGCGGCACGCAGGCCGCGGCACGCGGCGAGCGTCGTCGCGCCGCCCGCATGCGCGCGCGCCGACACGACGAGCACGCTGCGATAGTCCGCGCCTTCACAGCCTTCCACATCGAATGCGGGCGTGGCGATCAGGCGCACCGCATCGCCGAGCCCGAGCATCCGGTACGGATACCCGCAGGTCTGCGACAGCAGCAGGTCGTCGCGGCGCCAGAAGGACAGCAGCTCGCCGAACGGTTCGTCGCGCAGCGTGACGCCAGCCGGCCCGCCCGCGTGCGCAAAGGCGTCGAGCGCATCACGCAGCAGCGCGCGCCACAGCACGGCGTGGCGCGGCGTCACGTTGTACATCGGCAGTCCGGCGATCCAGCGGCTCATGCGCGCATTCTACGCAGGATCGCGGGTCCGGGCGTCCGAGATAAGCAAATGCAAATTCATTGATTGGGCGGCCGGCTTCGCCTGATTAAAGTGAGGCATGGCCGAATACTTCGACGTCGATCACGCGCGCGCGATCGCGGCGCTCGACGCCCGCTTCACCGCGCGCACCGAGTGGCCGACCTGGTTGCTGATTGCCGTCATCTACGGCGGCTGGCTGGGCGTGCTGCTGCTCGTGCGCGCTGGCGCGTTGCCGCTCGCCGCCGCGACGCCGCCGCTGATCCTGCTGTGCGCGTGGCACCTGTCGCTGCAGCATGAACTGCTGCACGGCCATCCGACGCGCTCGGCGCGCGTGAACGCACTGCTCGGCTATCCGCCGCTGTCGGTCTGGTATCCGTACACGCTGTATCGCGACACGCATCTCGACCATCATCGCGACGAAGACCTCACCGTGCCCGGCGTCGACCCGGAAACGAACTACCTGTCGCCCCGGCAATGGACGGCGCTGCCGCGCTGGCGCCGCGCGCTATGGGTCGCGCGCAAGACCTTCGCCGGGCGGCTCGTCGTCGGTCCGCCGGCGAGCGTCGCCGCGATGTTCGCCGCATCGTTCGCCGCGTTCCGGCGCGGCGACCTGCGCTATCTGCCGATGTGGGCCGCGCACGTCGCGTGCGTCGTCGCGCTGCTCGCGTGGCTGCAACTCGCGATCGGCGTGCCGTGGTGGTATTACCTGCTCGCGGTCACGTGGCCCGCGCACGCGCTCGCGATGATCCGCTCGCTGTACGAGCATCGCGCCGCCCGCGATCCGAAAGCGCGCATCGCGATCAACGAGGCCGGCTTCGCGATGCGGCTCCTGTACCTGAACAACAACTACCACCTCGTGCATCACGACCTGCCGAAGCTGCCGTGGTACGACCTGCCGCGCGCGTACCGGATGCGGCGCGACGCGTATGCCGACAAGTGCGGCGGCTTCGTGATCCGCGGCGGCTACCGGGCATTGCTGACGCGCTACGCGTGGCGGCCGACCGATGCGCCGGTGCATCCGTTCCCGGCAGGCACGGCGTCGCTGTCTGGCGGCGGCGTGCGCGTCGCGGTCGTCGACGGGCATCTTCAGATCAGTACCTGACGAGCATCGCTCAGCGCGTCGCGCTTGCCACCAGCGCCGCGAGCGCATCGCCCGGCTCGGTCCCGCCGAAGCGCCGTTCGGTCGCGTCGTGCTCGACGTCGATCAGCCCGGCGTTGTGCACGTCGTAGAGATCGGTGATCAGGCGCGCATGACGCTCGCCGAGGCCCGCGCGCAGCAGCGTCGCGGTCCACGCGTCGCGCGGCAGCTCGCGCGCGACGATCGACCGGCCGGCCGCCTGGCCGAGCGCCTCCGCGATGTCGCACGCGCTGACGCGTCGCGGCCCTTCAACGCTGACGACGCGCGGCCCGCCGGCATCTGCGTCGTCGAGCAGCAACTCCGCCGCCACGACGCCGACGTCCGGCGCCGACACCGCCGGAAACGCCTTGTCGACCGGATGGTGCAGGCTCGGCAGGACGCCCGTCGCAAGCGCGGCCGGCATCACCCTCGCCCAGTTCTGCAGGTGCTCCGCGGAACGCAGCAGCGTCAGGCGCGTGGCGATCGGCTTCATCCGTTCCTCGAGGTCATGGAACAGGCTCGTGATGCCGGTGTCGATGTCCAGCTCCGCGCCGTAGTCCGACAGCGCCAGCAGCACCGGCGGCGGGTTCGCGGCGAGCGCCGCGGTCGCGACGTCGATCGTCCGGCGCATCGTCGTTGCGGGATCGGCGTCGGCGGTCGGCACCGGGCACAGCATCTGCACGCCGTGCGCGCCGTCGAGCGCCGCGGCAACCGACCGCTCGTCGGTCAGGTCGGCGAGCACGACGTCGCAGCCGATGCGCGCGAGCCGCTCGCGATGACGCGCGTCGCGCACGACCGCGCGCACGGGATGGCCTGCGTGGCGCAGCGCCGTGGCGGTGGCATGGCCGACGTTGCCTGATGCGCCGAAGATCACGAACACGATTCGCTCCTGTTGGGGGGATGTGCGCCGATTATCGGCACGCGCGGTCGCGCCGGCGCGCACGCACGGATGAAACGAGCACGGAAGGATGACGGCGTCGGCGCGCCGTTGAAAACCGCTCGCTGTTCATTTCCGTTGCATCCGTGATTAAATGATCCGCTTCCGACCCGCAGCACAAAAACAACGATGAGCGAACTGACAGACGGCCACTCTCTCGGCACACCGCACGCGGGCGACGCATCCAAGCGCCGCCGCTCGCTATGGGCCGCGTGCGGCGCGCACGCGGTGCACGACGGGCTGACCGACGTCATCTACGTGCTGCTGCCGATCTGGCAAGCGCAATTCGGCATCAACTACGCACAGGTCGGCCTGCTGCGCGGCGCCTATTCCGGCATGATGGCCGGCTTCCAGTTGCTCGCGAGCCGCGCCGCCGGCCGCTGGGGACGCAAGCGCCTGCTGGTCGGCGGCACCGCGCTCGCCGGCCTCGCGTACCTAGTCGCCGGCCAGGCCGGCGGGCTCGCGGCGCTGCTGATCGCGCTCGTGCTGGGCGGGCTCGGCGCGAGCACGCAGCACCCGCTCGCGTCGTCGATGGTCACCGAGGCGTACGAGCCCGGCGGCGGCGTCAAGGAAGCGCTGTCGCAATACAACTTCTCCGGCGACATCGGCAAGACGCTGATCCCCGGCCTGATCGGCCTGCTGCTGACGGTCGTGACGTGGCGCACCAGCGCGACGCTGATCGGCCTGCTCGGCATGGTGTCGGCGGTGCTGATGGCGTGGCTGATTCCGTCGCAGCACGCGGCGCGCGCCGCGCGCAAGCCAGCGCCCGGCGCGGCGGCAAGCGGCGGCTCGCCCGCCGGCCTGCGGGCGCTGCTCGCCACCGGCACCCTCGACAGCGCGGTGCGGATGGGGTTTCTCACGTTCCTGCCGTTCCTGCTGAAGAGCAAGGGCGCCGGCACCGCCGGCATCGGCCTCGCGCTGACGCTGCTGTTCGTCGGCGGCGCGTTCGGCAAGCTGTTCTGCGGTTATCTGGGCGCGCGCATCGGCATGATGAGGACGGTGTGGCTGACCGAGTCCGCGACGTCGTTGCTGATCCTGCTCGCGGTGTTCGCGCCGCTCGCCGCGATGATGGCGATGCTGCCGCTGCTCGGGCTTGCGCTGAACGGCACGTCGTCGGTGCTGTACGGCGCCGTGCCGGAACTGGCGGGCGCGGGCCGGCGCGACCAGGCGTTCGCGCTGTTCTATACCGGCACCATCGGCGGCGGCGCGCTGGCGCCCGTGGTGTTCGGGCGGTTGGGCGACATCGCCGGCGTTCCCGCCGCGCTGATCGCGCTGGCGGCGCTTCTGCTGCTGACGCTGCCGTTGTCGTGGTACGTGCAGAAGGGGCTCGAGCGCTGAATTGCGCGTCGTGCCGGGTGGTTTCAGCAGGGCAATCGAATCCGATTACGACTGGAGTGTCTGATGACCGAAGCAATCTCCGCTGTATCGCACGAGACCTCGGAACACTATGTCTGGGGGACCGTTTGCGACGGGTGGCACCTGCTGAAGCAATCCGACCTGAGCGTCATTCAGGAGCGCGTTCCGGCCGGCGCCGGCGAAGTGGCGCACTTTCATACCCATGCGCGGCAGTTCTTCTTCGTCCTCTCCGGGACGGCCACCCTCCAGTTCGACGGCCGCTCGGTGACGTTCGGCGCGGGGCAAGGCGTGCACGTGCCGCCCGGCGTCAAGCACCGGTTTGCCAATACGTCCACGGAAGAAGTCGTGTTCCTGGTCATTTCCTCGCCGCCGACGGCCGGCGATCGAACCAACCTCGACGCGCTGTCCTGACGCGGCTGTTCACGCGAGCGCTTTCGCCAGCGCGACGAACCGCTCGACGCAGGCCGAAGCAAACGGCTCGCGCCACAGGACGGTCTGTTCGAGCACCGGCGCGCCGGCCAGCGGCACGTAGGCGACGCCCGGGCGCTGCAATGCCGACGTGAAGCCTGGCACGATCGCGACGCCGCGCTCCGCGGCCACCAGCGACACCAGCGTCGTGATCTGCGAAGCGGTCGGGCCCATGCGCGGTGCAATGCCGGCCTGCTCGCACAGATCGTCCAGCGCCGCGTTCAACGCGGAACCGTATCCGGGCGGATACGTGACGAAGGGCTCCGCCGCGAGGTCGGCGAACGCGATCGTCGCGTTGCCCGCGTGCGCGCTCTGGGCGGGCACCGCGGCGACGAGCGGCTCGCGCGCGACGACGAGGGACCGGAGGCGCGCATCGGGCGCCGTCGCCGCGGACCAGCCGAACCCGATGTCCATCGCGCCGTCGGCGATCTGCTGGCGCTGGCCGGCGGTCGATACTTCCCGGAACGCCAGCTCCACGTCCGGCATGCCGCGGCCCGCATCGCGGACGAGTGTCGAAAATGCGTCGGACATCGGAATCGAACTCGCATAGCCGATCACGATGCGGCCGGCGATGCCCTGCGCCATCTTGCGCGCGGTCGCTTCCGCGTCGCCGACCGCCTGCATCACGCTGCGCGCCTGTTCGAGAAACAGCGCGCCTTCCGGCGTGAGACGGACCGCGCGCGTCGACCGCTCGAACAGCCGCACGCCGAGCTCGGCTTCGAGGGCGGCGATGTGGCGCGTCAACGGCGGCTGCGCGATGTGCAGGCGCAGCGCCGCGCGCCCGAAATGCAACTCGTCCGCGACGGTCACGAAATAGCGAAGGCGGCGCAGGTCGAGCATTCTTGTCTTTCCGGTATCAATGACGGTGAAAACTGTATTGGCGCGCGCGTGGCCCGATCGTCAGACTTCTCACGTGAACCAGACAGGGCGTCCATCCGTGAACCACCGCATCGTCCGAACCGCCTTCTTCCTGTGCGGATTCGCAGCCTTTCTCGATCTCTATGCAACGCAGGGCATCCTGCGCGAACTCGCCGCCGCGTTCGGCGTGAGCGCGGAGCGCGCGGGCCAGGGCGTCAGCGCGACCACGCTGGCCGTCGCCATTATCGCTCCGTTCGCCGGCGCGCTGGCCGCGCGCTTCGAGCGCCGCACCGTGATCGCCTGCGCCGCGACGGCGGTCGCGCTGCCGGTGGCGTGGTCCGCGCACGCGGCGAGCTTTCCGTCGTTTCTCGCCGCGCGGTTTGCCGCGGGCGTGCTGGTGCCGTTCATCTTCGCGATCTCGATCGCGGCCATCGGCGAGACCTTCGGCCGCGCCGAAGCGACGGAGGTCAGCGCGCTGTTCGTCGCCGGCACGACGCTCGGCGGCTTCGCGGGCCGCTTCGTCACCAACGTCTTCACGTCCGCATTCGGCTGGCGTCATGCGCTCGACATCGTCGCCGTGCTGTGTCTCGCGACCGGCGTCGCGATCCATGCGTGCCTGCCGGCGTCGCGCGGCGCGCGTCCGGACGATGCCGCCGGACCGTCGCGATGGCAGCTCGTCACGCGCGGGCCGCTGCTCGCGTCGTTCGCGATCGGCGCGTGCGTGCTCGCGTCGCAGGTCGCCACGTTCACGTTCGTCGGCCTGCGCCTCGCGCGTGCGCCGTTCGGTTTCGATACGGCCGCGATCGGCGCGATCTACGCGGTGTTTCTCGTCGCGGTCGTCGTCACGCCGCTCGCGGGACGCGTCGCCGCGCGTCGCGGGCCGCGCGATCCTGCACTCGCGGCCGCGGGGCTCGCGATCGTCGGCGCGATGCTGACGCTGTCGGCCCGCCTCCCGGTGATCCTGACCGGTCTCGTGCTCAGCTCGACCGCGGTGTTCGTCGAGCAGGCGGCGGCCAATGCGTTCATATCGCAGCGCGCGCCGGACGCGCGATCGACGGCGATCGGCCTCTACCTGTCCTTCTATTATTTCGGCGGCAGCCTCGGCTCGATCCTGCCGGTGCCCGGCTGGCATCGCTGGGGCTGGGCGGGCTGCGTCGCGTTCATCGCCGGCGCGCAGGCGATCGTCGCGGTGCTGGTATTTTTCGGCTGGCGGGCGACGTCCGCCGGCGGCGCGGCAAACCCGGCCGCCGGATTCACGGAGCGGACCGACGCAGGACAACAGGCCGGCTAGCGATCCGCGCGCGGATTCAGTACGGGGCGGATCGTTCGTCGCCGACGCTGCCGGCGACGCGCGACGCGACCTGCGCCGTCGCTGCCGCCGAGCGGGCGATCTCGCGCGGCGTCGCGCCGAGCAGGCGGTTCATCCAGTTCGCCATGTGGCTCTGGTGCGCGAATCCCGCTTCGAGCGCGACCTGGCTGATGCTGAGCCGGCCTTCGAGCAGCAGCGCCTTCGCGCGCTCGACGCGGCGCTGCACGACGTACTGATGCACGGGCATGCCGAGCGTCTCGCGAAACAGCACCTTGAAATGCGGCACGCTGATCGCCACCAGCGCGGCGAGTTCGGACAGCGTCAGCCGCCGCTCGAGGTTGCCCTCGATGTAGTCGATCACGCGCGCGGCGGCCGTCGGCGCGAGCGCGTGCCGCCTGCCGCGCAACGCCGGCGCGGCGTCGACGAGCCGCGCGACCAGCGCCGTGCACAGGCTTTCGGCGTAGAGCGGATCCGATGCGTCGTCCGCTTCCAGCTCGGCGGACAGCGCCCACGCGATGTGCTGCAGGCGCGGGTCGCGCACCTGCATGCGCCGGCGGATCTGCGCCTGCGACGGCTTGAGTTCGAGCTGGTCGAAGGTCGCGCGCACGAACGCGTCGCTGATCGAGATGCGCAGGATCCGGCAGTCGCCGTCGTCGGTCCACTGGCCGGGCAGCCCGGCCGGGATCACGTCGGCGTCGCCGTGCGCCTGGATGCGCGCGGACCGGCTCCCGTCGCACACGCAGTGCGCGCGCACCGGCGCGCCGACATGCACGCCGACCCGGTGATAGTCGGCCGCCGGAATCCGGTGGGTGCCCGCGCGAATGCCCAGCAGCGCCGCGCCGAAGCCTTGCCAGCCGCGTTCGGCGCTGGAACGCAGGATGACCGGCACGCCGGGGTCCGGGTGCGCGGCCGGAGTTGCATCGCTCATCGCATCGTCTCGTCAAGTCGCGAATCGAATGCGCATTGTGACGCCGATTCGGCCGGCGCGCTTGCCGCCGGCCGCGCGTCGTGCGACGACGCGAAAACGATCATCCGATTCTGTTCGCGCGATCCTTGCATGCGCGCGGGCGCGCGATCGGCTCGCTACGATCGGGGCATTCGACCCTTGCGGAGACCGTCATGCAATCCTGCTGTTCGCGGCGAACGGCGTTCGCCGGCCCGCTGCCGCCCGAGTCGCCGCGGAAAGAACCGCGAAACGGTTCCCGGGCCGTCCGCTCGGCATTCGCCGCAGCCGGCGCATTCGCGCTCGGCATCGTCGGGTGGCGATGGTTCGAGTCGTTGCTGAATTCGATCCCGGACAGCAACGACGACTTCGGGATCGGTTGAGGTGCGTTACCGCCTCGCCGGACGATCGACGGCATCATCCGCCGCGCCGGGTTCCAGCGATTGCGCGAACCGGCGCTGGTACTCGCGCGGCGACAGCCCCGTCTTGCGCTTGAACAGCTGCCGGAACGTGCTGAGATCGACATAGCCGACCTGCTCGCCGATCGCATCGAGGCTGACGTTGCCCGCCTCCAGCAAGCGCTTGGCGACCTCGACGCGCAGCGTCTGCAGATACCCCAGCGGCGCATCGCCCACCGCCTGCCGGAACCGCCGGTTGAGCGTCCGCTCGCTGACGGCCAGCTCGGCGGCGAGGTCGGCCAGCCGGAACCGTTGCCGCAGCGTCGCCTCCATCCGGCGCTGCGCCCGCGCGACGAGCGGGTCGGTATGCCCGTGGTCGTCGAGCAGCGTCGCGTACGACGCCTGCGATGCGCGATTGACGTCGATCAGCAGCAGCTTCGCGACGCGCGCCGCCAGCAGCGGATCGGCGAGCCGTTCGACGACGCGCAGCGCCAGGTTGAGATACGACGTCACCGCGCCGCTGCACACGATGCCGGCCTGCTCCGTCAGGACTTCATGCGCGCGCAGTTCGACCTTCGGGTAGCGCCGCAGGAAATCCGTCGCCCTCGCCCAGTGGGTCGTCGCAATCCGGCCGTCGAGCAGCCCGGCCTCGGCCAGCAGATAGCTGCCGGTGCAATAGGACGCGAGCAGCGCGCCGGCCTGATGCTGGCGGCGCAGCGCGGACGACAGCGCGCGCACCTGGTCGGCGCGGGCGAGGAACGTGTCCATGTCGGCGACGAACGGCGCGGTCACGAGGATCGCGTCGGCGCGCTTGCGGGCGTCGATGCGCCCGTCCACCGCGATGGCCTGGCCGGAGGCGGCGCGCACCGGGAGACCGTCGAGCGACTCGACGCGCCAGACGAGCTCCCGCGACGACTTAAGGTCGCCCGCGCCCAGGCTGTTCGCGGCGTTGAACACGTCGATCGGGCCGGCGACGCCGGACGCCAGGATCCCGTCGTAGACCCAGATGCGGACGATGGCCATGCTGTCTGAATTCCCTTGGAGAATGGCGATCCTGCCACTCGCCGCGACGCGGCGCAAGCGCGATGATGGCCTCGTCCCAACCACTGACGAAGGACCATCGACATGCCTATGATCGACGCACTGATTCCGCAGGACGCGTTGACGCCCGAAGCCGAGGCGCGCCTGCTCAAGGAGATGACGGACATCCTGCTGCGGGCCGAAGGCTTCGAGCCGGACAACGCGAACGCGCAAAGCGTGTCCGTGCTCTTCCTGCACCGCCCCGCCGCCACGTTCGTGGGCGGTGTGCCGTCGACGCGGCCGCGCTACCGGATCGTGCCGACGGTGCCGGAAGGGCAATACACGGACGCCGCTCGGGAAACGCTCGTCAGGGAGATCACCGCGGCCGTCGTGCGCGCCGAAGGCGGCACGCACGAGGACGTCGCGCCGCGCGTATGGGTCTTTCCGATGGAGATGCCGGATGGCCAGTGGGGCTCGCGCGGCACGATCCGCCGGCTCCCCGACATCCAGGCGTTCATCGCCGGCGAGCACGAACGGCAGACGGGCGCGGAACGGCTCGCACGGCGGCGGCGCGACAAGGCGCGCGCGGTGCTGGCAAGCGCCGTTGACACGATCGACCGGATCAACTGACCCGCGCCGCCGAAAAGCGATCGCACGGAACCGCGTCGGCCATCGCCGCGCGACCCGGGCGCAACGCGCTACAGATTGCCGGCCGCTTTCCTGCGCCCGCCGAAATCGGGCGAAGGCGCCGGCCGCCGGGCGCGCCGGCCCTTCGCGGCCGCCGCCGGCGCTTCCGCCTGCAACGCTTCCACCTTGAGACACCGCCCGGCCTCCCACTCGGCCTGGAGCGTGTCGCGGATCCGCTGCAGCTCCCCGCGCTGCCCGTCCAGCTTCGCGCGCAGCGCGTCGATCTCGCGCAACCGTTCGTCGATGCGCACGAGCAGGCCCTCCTTCGCGAACGCGTCCATGTCCTCGGCGACGCCGCGCATTTCGTCCAGCGAGAAGCCGAGCCGCTGCGCGAGCTGGATCTGCCGCAGCCGCTCCGCCGCGGCCTCGTCGTAGATCCGGTAGCCGTTCGCGCCGCGGCCGGCCGGCGGCAGCAGGCCGCTCTGTTCGTAGAAGCGGATGGCGGACGTCGTCATGCCGGTCCGTGCGGCCAATTCCCCGATTTTCATAGTGCTTGACCTTCAAGTCGACTTGAAACCTAGTATAGGCCGATCACGCGTACCGAACAGGTCTTCCCATGACGACATCGCTCTTTACCCCGCTGACGCTGCCCAACGGCGCCACCCTGCCCAACCGCATCGCGAAGGCCGCGATGGAGGAAAACATGGCCGACCCGGGCCAGTTGCCCGGCAAAGCGCTGCAGCGCCTGTACGCCGCGTGGGGCGCGGGCGGCGCAGGCCTGCTGATCACCGGCAACGTGATGATCGATGGACGCGCGCTGACCGGCCCGGGCGGCGTCGTGCTGGAGCGCAACACGCCGCTCGAGCCGTTCCGCGCGTGGACGGCCGCGGCGCGCCGGCACGGCGCGCGCGTGTGGATGCAGATCAACCATCCCGGGCGACAGGTGCTGGCGGCGATGGGCCGCGACGGCTGGGCGCCGTCCGCCGTGCCGGTCGACCTCGGCCGGCACAGCAAGCTGATCGCGACGCCGCGCGAGATGACCGAAGCCGAGATCCACGAGGTGATCGAGCGCTTCGCCGACACCGCGGCGGCGGCCGAGGCGGCCGGCTTCGACGGCGTGCAGATCCATGCGGCGCACGGCTACCTGATCTCGCAGTTCCTGTCGCCGCTGACCAACCGGCGCCAGGACGACTGGGGCGGCTCGCCGGAAAACCGCGCGCGGCTGCTGATGTCGGTCGTGCGCGCAGTGCGCGCGCGAGTCGGCGCCGCGTTCAGCGTCGCGGTCAAGCTCAATTCCGCGGACTTCCAGCGCGGCGGGTTTTCCGAGGACGACGCGAAGCAGATCGTGCTGCAGCTCAACGAACTGCCGGTCGATCTCGTCGAACTGTCCGGCGGCAGCTACGAAAGCCCGGCGATGCAGGGCCGCACCGCGGACGGCCGCACGCTCGCGCGCGAAGCCTATTTCCTCTCGTTCGCGCGCGACATCGCCGCGGTCGCCCGGATGCCGGTGATGACGACCGGCGGCATTCGCCGGCAACCCGTTGCGCAAGCCGTGCTTGAGCAAGGCGTCGCGGTGGTCGGCATGGCGACCGCGCTGGCGTCCGTCCCGGACCTGCCGCAGCGCTGGCGCGACGGTCAGGTGATCGACGCGCCCGCCGTGCACGTCCGGTGGCGCGACAAGGCCGCCGCCGGGCTGGCCACGATGGCGCTCGTCAAGCGCAGCCTGCGCGCGATCGGGGCGGGACAGAAACCGCGGCGTCGTTACTCGCCGGTCCTGAGCCTCGTGCTCGACCAGCTCCGCACGCGCAGGCTGACGCAGCGGTATCGCCAGTGGAACCCCGCGGGCGCCTGACGCGGCGCGCGCTCAAGCTTCGCGCAACCGCGCCGCGTCCGCCGCGAACGCCGGATGCAGATGCACTTCCAGGATCTTCATCACGGCCTGCGTTTTCGCCGAAACCGACCGCGCGACCGGATACAGCGCGTGCAGCTCGAAGCCCGGCACCGTATGACCGGGCAGCAGCTCGACGAGCCGCCCGCTCGCCAGTGCGTCGCCGCACACCGGTTCCTGCAGCACGCCGATGCCCGCGCCGCCGACCAGCATCTCGTAGGCGGGCCGCCAATGGCTCGTGCTGACGACGATATCGATCGGCGTCGGCCGCGGCGCGTCCGACGCGCGCGCGAGCCGCAGCTGACCGTCGGCGAACAGTCCCGCCACGCGGATGAACGGATGCGCGGCGAGATCGGCCGGCTGCGCCGGCCGGCCGTGCGCGTCGACATACGCGCGCGCCGCGACCAGCACGCGGCGCACGTGGCCGAGCCGGCGCGCGACGAAGTTGCCGGTCCCGAGCTCGCCGAGCCGCAGCGAAATGTCCACGCCCTCGGTCACCGGGTCGGTGACGGCGTCGTTCAGCACGAGATCGATCTGCAGCTTCGGATGCCGTTCGCGGATGGCCGCCAGCACGCCGGGCAGCACGACCTCGCCGATCCCGTGCGGCGCGGCGATCCGGATGCACCCGCGCACGGCGTCGTCGCCGGGCGTCACCGCGGCCTGCGCTTCGTCCGCCGCGTCGAGGACGACCTTGCTCTTCTGGTAGAACAGCGCGCCTTCGTCCGTGCACGACACCGCGCGCGTGCTGCGCAGGAGCAGCCGGACCCCGAGATGCCGTTCGAGCCGCTCGATGCGATCGCTGACGGCGGGCTGGCCGAGGCCGAGATCCCGCGCGGCGCGCGACAGGTTGCCGCGCTCGACCACCCGCACGAAGATGCGCATCGCGGACAGCAAATCCATAGGTTCCCCGGTAGTGGCAGTGAACGGCACGCGCCGTGTCCGCGCACTATACGCGTTGCACGCCGGCCCGCACCGGCGGCGCGCCCCAGCGTCGGCCGTACGCCGTCATCACCGCGAAGCTCAGCACGAAGCTCAGGCCGCCCGCCGTCAGCAGGCCGAGCTCGCCCAGCACGGGCAGCAGGTTGGTCAGGAAGCCCGTCACGACCCACGCGATCGCCATCACCGAGCCCGCGACGCCGAGCGCCCAGCCCTGGCGGTCCTCGGGGACGGCGTCCGAGTACGCGGTGTACATCGTCGTATAGGCGACCATGTCGAAGCAGCCGACCACCATCCCGAGCGCCCACAGCGCGCCTTCATGCGGGAACAGCGCCGACAGCAGCTGGCCCACACCGGCGACGAGCAGCCCCGTCCTCGCGATCTCGACGACGCCCCACACCTTCAGCATCAGCCGCACGACGACCACGAGCCCGAACACGAAGCTCAGGCCGATCAGGCCGCTGAACAGGCCGAGCTGCGCGCTCGTGTACTGGAAGCGCGTCTGCAGCGCAAGCATGATGGTCTGCAGATACAGCCCGTAGCCCACCTGCATCAGGAAGAACACGACCGACAGGCACGCGACGCGGCCGTGCGCACCGGCCTCGCAGATGATCCGCACCGGCAGCAGCAGGTCGATGCGCGCGCCGCCGGCCGGCGCGACGGCGTCGCGATAGCAGCGCGCCGTCCACAGCCCGCAGGCGACGCCGAGCGCGGCGACCAGCAGGAACGGCGTGCCGTAGTTGAAGAACGGCGCGATCGTGCGGTCCGACGTCAGGCCGCCGAGCACCGGGCCGACGATCACGCCCGCGCTGAACGCGACGGACATGATGCTCATGTTGTACGCCTTGTTCTCCGGCGTGCTGAGATCGGCGATCGCTGCCTGCGCGATGCCCTGGCAGCCGGCCATCAGGCCGGTGAGACCGCGCCCGGCCAGCAGCAGCGCGATGCTCGGCAGCAGCGCGCCGAGCGCCATCAGCAGGTAGCCGAACGCGAGGCCGAACACGCACAGCAGCATGATCCGGCGGCGGCCGTAGCGGTCGGACAGCTCGCCCATCAGCGACGAGCCGAAGAACATGAAGAACGGATAGACGCCGTACCCGAGCCCCAGGTAGAAGTTGCGCAGGTGCGCCGGCGTGTCGGCGCCGATCACGCCCGAGCGCGGATCGGAAAAGATCGCCGCCATGATCGGGTACACGAGCCCGAACCCCATCGCGTCGATCGCGATCGCGAGCAGGCACGGACCCAACAGTTTCAGGTTCAGCTTGGACATGTGTGGCCTCGGCAGTAACGGAATCGTCACGGTAGCCGGCGGCCGTGCGCGCGAGTAGGGACGTCGCGGCGATTTCAGTCATCGGAAAAACCGATGAGCGGCGCTCCTTACTTGCGGCGCCGCTCGTGGGGCGCCACCGTCGCGCCGTCGATGACGGGCGCGCCCTGCTTGATCAGGAAATCGCGGAACAGCCCGTTCACCTGCGAGATCCGCCGGTCGGCCAGCGTCACCACGACCCATTCGCGCTCGATCGGGTTGCCGGGAAACGGCAGCTGGCCCAGCAGGCCCGTGCGCAATTCGAGCGCGCACGCATGCAGCGACAGGAATGCGACGCCGAGCCCGGCCTCGGCCATCTGCTTGATCGCCTCGTTGCTCGACAGTTCGGAGCCCACATGAAACTTGAACCCCGACGACTTGAACAGGCTCTCCACGGTGGTCCGGGTGCCGGCGCCGCGCTCGCGCACCAGCAGGTGCGCCGATTCGAGATCCTTCAGCGACACGCGCTTGCGCTGCATCAGCGGATGTCCCGGCGCCGCGACGAACACCATCGGATGCTTCGCGAACTCGACGGCGTGGGTGCGCAGCTCCTTCGGCGGGCTCCCCATCACCGCGAGATCGATTTCATGGGTGGCGAGCATGCGGATGATGTCGTCGCGGTTGCCGACCTTGAAATACGTCTTCACGTGCGGCCGCGTCGCCGTGAACTTGACGAGCAACGGCGGAATCAGGTACTCGGCCGTCGTGATCGCGCCGATCCGCAGCGTGCCGCCGAGCTCGCCGGTCAGCGCCGCCACTTCGTCGCCCGCCTCGCTCCACAGATGCAGGATCTCGCGCGCATAACGCGCGACGATCTCGCCCGCCGCGGTCAGCTGCACGCCGCGCCCCACCCGCTGCAGCAGCGCCGCGCCGACCGACTCCTCCAGCAGCCGGACCTGCAGCGACACGGCCGGCTGCGTCAGGTTCAGTTCCTGCGCGGCGCGCGACACGCTGCCCAGCCGCGCGATCATGTCCAGCGCCTTCAGCTGCCGGAACGTCGCGGTCTTTCCTATAAGTGAATACATATGGGTCGGCGATAAACATTAAATTGTCTGAGCGGATGCCGAACTATATCGTCGTATCTCGAAATCTGTCATCCGTATCGACAACAACGAGGAGCCTCTCATGGCCATGCCCCTCTTCCCCCCAGCAACGGATCGCGCGACGCGCGTTCCACGCATCGTGATCGTCGGCGGCGGCGCCGGCGGCCTGCAACTGGCGACGCGCCTCGGCGACGCCGTCGGGCGGCGCGGCCTGGCGGACATCGTGCTCGTCGATCGTTCTCCGACGCATTTCTGGAAGCCGCTGCTGCACGAGGCGGCCTCCGGGCATCGCGACCCGGCGAGCCACACGATCGAATACGCGGCGCAAGCGAAGCGGCACGGCTTCCAGTTCGTTCAGGGCGAGCTGCAGCGCGTGGACCGGGTGCGGCGCGTCGCGACGATCGGCGCCGTGCTCGACGGCGACGGCTCGGAAATCCTGCCGCCGCGGGACGTGCACTACGACGATCTGGTGCTCGCGGTCGGCAGCGTGACGAACTTCTTCAACGTGCCGGGCGCGTCCCGCCATGCGCTCCCGCTCGAAAACGTCGAGCAGGCCGAGGATTTTCGCCGCAAGTTCCTCGCCGCGTGCGCGAAGGCCAACCATCTCGCGGAACGGCAGCCGGACCGGCGCGCGCCGCCCGTCTGCATCAACGTGATCGGCGCAGGCGCGACCGGCGTGGAGCTCGCCGCCGCGCTCACGCATGCGGTCGATCAGCTCGCGGCCTATCGCTTCAAGGCGCTGAGCCCGGATCGCGACGTCCGCATCCGCCTGATCGAAGGCGGCCCGCGCGTGCTGCCGGTGCTCGACGAACGCCTCTCCGCACGCATGCACGCGCAGCTCCGCGAGTTGCACGTCGACGTGCTGACGAGCACGCGCGTCGCGGAAGTCGGACTGGACGCGATCGTGACCGCGACCGGCGAACGGCTCGCAAGCGACATCACGATCTGGGCCGCCGGCGTGGCCGGCCCCGCAATGCTGCGGACGATTGGCGACATCGCGCTCAACAATGCGAACCAGGTGATCGTGACCGACACGCTGCAAACGCCGGACGATCCGCACGTGTTCGCGTTCGGCGATTGCGCGGCCTGCCCGTCCGCGGGCGCGCACGGCTTCCTGCCGCCGCGCGCGCAGGTCGCGCACCAGCAGGCCGTGTACCTGAGCCACGCATTCGCGCGACGGCTGTCCGGCAAGCCGGTGGCCGGCTTCACGTTCCGCGACGCCGGCACCGTCGTGTCGCTCGGCCAGGCCGGCGCGGTCTATCAGGCGGAGCTCGGCATGCGCTCGCGCTCGCTGATCGTCGACGGTCTCGCCGCGTCCGGCCTGTACCGTTTTCTCTATCGCAAGCACCTGTTCAGCGTGCACGGCGTGACGCGCGCGTTGCTTCAAGCGTTCGGCCATTGGCTGCAGCGTCGCAACCAGCCGTCGATCAAGCTGCATTGAATCGACGGCAGCCATGAGAAGTGCACCGGTTCTGTGCGAACCGATGCACTTTTCGTGTGCGCGGCACGCACTGCGAATGAAGCAATGCCGCATATCGTTGCAAGCCGTGTCGGCAATACGTCAGGACGCCGATACGCACGCGAAATCGCAAAATCGAGATATCAGTCGAACCTTATGAGTCGAACAAAAAGATTAATTGGTTTTGTGTTCCGTTTCGACGATAAGGTCGTGGCATTCCCGTCAGCGAGCGGACCATCACGTCTCTCAAAAGGAAACACCCGTGGTCATCGAAGCCATCGTCACCAGACTCGACGCAGCGTTTGAACAAATCGAAGCGACCCCCGACTCGCGCGAATCGCAGCAGCAGCGCGAGACCATCCTGCAGTGGCTCGATCAGGCTTCGGCGGAAGGCTATCGCCTGGGCCTCGTGACGACCTTGCCGGCGGCGCGGTTCAGCGCGCTGTTCGAAGGGCAGTTCGGCACGGCGAGCCTCGACCGCTTCTCGGTCGTCGTCGCGGATGCCGGCCAGCCGTCCATCGACGCGAGCCAGCATCCGTACGACGTCGCGCTGCAGGCGCTCGGCGTGCCGCGGGAATGTGCGGCGGCGGTCGCCAGCAGCGAGCACGAGCGCCGGGAGGCCGAAATCTACGGCATGTCCCGCTGCGTGCGGATCGCCGACGTCGCGCGCTCGACCGCGCCGCTCGGCCACTGCTGAGCGCACGCGCGAGCGGCGCGGCCGTTTACGCGGCGCGCGCCGCCGCGGTCGTCAGCACGACCTTGCCGATGTGCGCGCTCGACTCCATCAACGCGTGGGCGGCGTGCGCATCGTCGAGATCGAAGGTCCGGTCGATCAGCGGCTTCACCACGCCGCTACGGATGTGCGGCCACACCGCCCGTTCGAGATCCTCGATCAGCGCCGCCTTTTCCTCCGGTGAGCGTGAACGCAGCGTCGAGCCAAGGTGCGTGATGCGCTTCGTCAGCATCGGGAACAGGTCGAGCGACTGCGCCGGCCCCTTGATCACGCCGATCTGCACGATGCGGCCGTTCATCGCGGCCACCGCGTAATTCCGCGCGACGTAATCGCCGGCGACGATATCGACGATCACGTCGACGCCGCGCCCATTCGTCGCGCGCATCGCTGCGTCGACGAAATCCTCGTTCCGGTAATTGACCGCGACGTCGGCGCCGAGCGCGCGGCTCGCGTCGCGCTGCGCGTCGGAACTGACTGTCGTGATGATCGTCGACGCGCCGAACGCCTTCGCGAGCATCGTTGCCGTGGTACCGATGCCGGACGCGCCGCCGTGAATCAGCACGCTGTCGCCCGCCGCGAACCGGCCGCGCTGGAACATGTTCAGCCACACCGTCAGGAAGGTCTCGGGCAGCGCGGCCGCTTCGACCATCGACAGGCCGTCGGGAATCGCCAGCGCATTGCTTTCGTGCGCCACCGCGTACTCCGCATAGCCGCCGCCCGTGATCAGCGCGCAGACGCGTTCGCCGATCGCTAACCGGGTCACGTCGCGCCCGACGGCGACGATCTCGCCCGCGATTTCGAGGCCAGGAATGTCCGACGCGCCCGGCGGCGGATCGTACAACCCCTTGCGCTGCAGCAGGTCGGGGCCGTTCACGCCGGCCGCGTGCACGCGGATCAGCACTTCGTCGGCGGCCGGCGCAGGCACCGGCCGCTGCACGGGCGCCAGCACGTCGGGCGCGCCCGGCTGCGTGATCTCGATCGCGGTCATCGCCGCGGGAAGGGCTTGCGTTACGTTCGACACGACTTCACCTTTTTCGAAAGTCCGGATGCGCGGCGGATTCGATCCACACGCCGAATCGCCGCATCGGTTGAAAAAAGTGTAGTGACGCGCCGCGCGCTTGACACGCAGCGAATTGCCGATCGTATGATGCAAATTTGCATCACGCCGGGGGCGACATGAACTGGGACGACGCGCGCATTTTCGTCGCGCTTCATCGGGAACGGACCTTGCGCGCCGCCGCGCGCGCGCTCGATATCGACCAGGCGACGGTCGGCCGCCGGCTCGCCGCGCTCGAGCACGCGCTCGGCGCGACGCTGTTCCTGCGCACGTCGAACGGCTATGAATTGACGCCGGTCGGCAGGATCGCGATCCGCGCGGCCGAAGCGATGGAACAGTCCGCGCACGACCTCGTGCGCCACACGCAAGGCGTCGACAAGCGCCTGGCCGGCGAAGTGAAGCTGTCGACCACGGACGCGCTCGCGCAGGAATACGTGATGCCGGCGATCGCGCGGCTGCATGCGACGCATCCGGACGTGTCGGTGCTGCTCGACACGACGACGCAGGTGCTCAATCTCGCGAAGCGCGAAGCCGACATCGCGATCCGGACCGTCAAGCCGCGCAACCCGGACCTGCTCGCGCGCCGGCTCGCGAGCTGGGAAGTCGGGCTGTTCGCGTCACCCGACTATGTGCGGCGCCACGGCGAACCGGTGCCGGGCGAGCGGTTCGCCGGGCACGATCTGGTCGTCTACCAGCCGCATTTCGCGAAGGCGCGCGCGCCGTCGTTCATCGGGGAACCGCTGACGGACGGCCGCATCGTCGCGCGGCTCAACACGAACCTGACGCTGCGCGCGGCGCTGAAGGCCGGCCTCGGCCTCTGCGAGCTACCGGTGCCGATGGCCGAACGCGACGGCCTCGTGCGCGTCTGGCCCGATCGCTCGAACGATGCGCAATACGAAATCTGGCTCGTCACGCATCAGGACCTGCGGCACACCGCGCGCATCCGCGTGACGATCGACGCGATCGTCACCGCGTTCGGCGGATAGCCGCACATGCAACGACACCCGTGCGCGTCACTCGCTCGCCGGGGTGCGCGACACGACGCGCTTCAGCACCCAGCGGATCGACGAGCCGTCGGCCGGCGGCTGCGCGACCTTGTATTCGTCGATCTCGAGTTCGTAACGGAAGCCCGGCTTGAAGTCGAAGCCTTCGATGCCCGCGTACCACAGGCTCCACGCGCTGTCGGGCCGGTCGCGCACCTGCAGGCATTCCATCGGCGCGACGCCGACGCAGCGTTTTGTTTGCGGCGCGACGTAGACGGTTTTCGTGACCGGCCGGCCGTCCGCCGGCCGCGCCGCGGATGCCTGCACGTTGCCTGCGCTGGTTTCACACGCGGCGAGCCCTGCCACACCGGCCAGCGCCGCCGTCAACGCCAATCCGCGAAAAATTCGATTCATTCGAGCCTCGACTCTGCAGTTTGAAAGGCCTTCTGACTGCGCGCCCGCGCGCAGGTTCCAGGCCGGCCAGGCGCGAGAGAATGTGCAAATGCAACTGTCGTAAAATTGGCCGGTCGGGAAATCTCAACATGTTGAATCCCGGCCTCCAAACAAATGAAGGACGCGCATGGGATTCGGATTCGGAAAACGCAGCGAATCATCAAGCAATTCGACGATCGACATGGCGAAAAGCCAGCGGTCGCGAGCCAATGACAACTTCACCACTGACCTTGCGCTACGTCGCGCATTTGCGGTTTTCGAGTGCTGTGCAACGTACGGCACCTACGTCGACCTCAACGATGTCGATACCGGGTGGAACTATCTGCGGGAAGAAGGTCTGGTTTCAACCGATCTGGACGCCACCTGGAAAGAAGTGGAACGCATCCTGAATACCTATTCCAGCGCCGGTGTGCTTGCCAAATCGGACAAGGAGCGTGCCCGTCGCCTGATGGAGGTCATCGAGGACCAGCTTGATACCGTACAGGGCAAGGTGGAAGGCATGGTGGATGCCGTCGTCGCACTCAATGTCGCCCGGCTCAAATACCCTTCGAAGAACTGGATCGTCGATGGCATCTTGGCTGCTGCGTTCGGCGTGCTTGCCGGGGCGATCGTGGGTACCGTGGCCGGCCAGCTGGCGGACAATACGCCGGCCGTTGCGAATGTCGTCTTCGGTCTGGTGATAATCGGTTCGGTTCTCGTGGCGCGTTATCGCCACCAAAAGAGAATCGTTGCAGCCGACGCGAAAATTGCGCATGCGCGAGCCGAGCTTGATCGCATGGTGCTTCGAAACCTGTCGCCTTCCGCTTATCCGCCACCGATGACGGCTGCGGGCGCTACGTAAGTTTGATAGGCACCGGGATTCCCAAATCTCTCAAGCCTCGAATATTCAGCCCATCCATCCATGCCAAGAAAAAAAATCATCCCGCTGTTGCTGGTGCTGTGCGGCGCAGCGAGTTCGCTCACGGCCTGCAACGACCATTCGGCAACACCATCTCATGCCGCCGCTTATCACGCTGGAACGGCGCAGCCGGAGTCATCGACACCCCCGTCGCCTCGCGCCCTTTCAGTCGATACGCTTTCGCTCGACGACGGTGAAAATGAGCTGAACGGCTGCACGACCGAATTGACGCGTGAGGGGGCGCCAGAGTCGGCTGGGCCCGTCTTCCGTGATAGTAGCTCGGACACCGAAGGAACCGGCTTCATTCGGATTGATGGCACGCTCACCCGAGTGCATTTGACCGCAAGCAAGGTGGATGAGTCGAGCGCCGAGGGTGTGCTCCGGTACACCCATGTGTTCGAAGATACGTCGCACACCACTCGGGTGATCGAGACGCTCAGGAATGGCGCCACGAATGAGCAAGCCGATTCGACCGAACAAACCGGTTTCCTGACAGTCACCCACAGGGGCGCGACCCAAACCCTGCGTGTCAAGGGCGGCACGGCATGTTAGGTAAACGCCATGATCAAGCGAACCGGATGGCGGAGGAGATGCGCTCCACTCACTCCGCTACCGCGATCTCGCCTGCGACCATGCGCGCAACCAAACGTCAGATCGCCCACCCCCCAAGATAGAACACGACAAGCACCGCCGCGATACTCACCGTCCCGACATTGAGTTTCCGAACCTCCCCGCTCGCAACCCGCCCGATCACAAGCGTCGAGAACCCGAGCATGATCCCCGTCACGATGTTCGCGGTCAGCACGATGAAGACCGCGCACACGAGCCCCGACATCGCGTCGACCATGTCGTCCATGTGCAGCTTGCTCACGCTGCCGAGCATCAGCAGGCCGACATACATCAGCGCGGGCGCGGTCGCATACGACGGCACCAGCGCCGCGATCGGCGAGAAGAACATCACGACCAGGAACAGCAGCCCGACCACCGCGGCCGCAAGGCCCGTCTTCGCGCCGGCGGCCACGCCGACGCTCGATTCGATGTAGGCCGCCGCCGGCGCGCCGCCAAGGAAGCCGGAGAAGATCGAGCTCACCGAGTCCGCGGTCAGCGCGCGGCCGCCGTTGATGATGCGGCCCTTCTCGTCGAGCAGGCCGGCCTGCCCCGCGACCGCGCGGATCGTGCCGGTCGCGTCGAACACGGCGGTCATCACGAGCGCCAGCACGCTCGGCAGCACCGCGAGCGACAGCGCGCCCTTGATGTCCATCGCGCCGATCAGCGACGCGTGGCCCGGCGCGCTCAGCGACGGCAGCGCGAACACGCCGCGGTACTTCACGGCCGGATCGAACGCGAGGCCGAACGCCGAGATCGCGATCACGACGAGCAGGATCCCGCCCGGCACGCGACGCTTTTCCAGCCCGAAGATCGCGGCGAGCCCGATCACCGACATGATCACCGGCAGCGCGGTAATGTGGCCGAGCGACACCGGCAGGCCGGCGCCCGGGTTCTTGACGACGAGGCCGACGTCGTTCGACGCGATCAGCAGCAGGAACAGGCCGATGCCGATCCCCGTGCCGTGCGCGACGCCCGCGGGCAGGTTGCGCAGGATCCACGAGCGCACGCCGGTGACGGAAATGCCGGTGAACACGAGCCCCATCAGGAACACCGCGCCGAGCGCGACCGCCGGCTGCAGGCCCTTGCCGAGCACGAGGCCGAACGCGGTAAAGGCGGTGAGCGAGATCGCGCAGCCGATCGCGATCGGCAGCTTCGCCCACAGGCCCATCAGCAGCGAGCCGAACGCCGTCGTCAGGCACACGGCGACGAACACGGCGCTCGCGTCGAAGCCGGCCTTGCCGAACATGCCGGGCACGACGAACACCGAATAGACCATCGCCAGGAAGGTGGTGATGCCCGCGACGATTTCGCGGCGCCGCGTGCTGCCGCGCGCCGAAATCCCGAAGTATCGGTCGATGGCGCCGTTCGCGCCGAACTCCGCTTGCGCGCCGACGCCGGCGGCCGGCTGCACCGGGGTATCACTCATGAGCTTGCTCCTTTATCAGCATGCTGAAACGGTCGCCTTGGGCCGTCGTCAGGTTTGTCTCGTATCTAATAGGTTTGGTCGGCAACGTCGCAGGGTTGTCCCCTGTCGTCCGCACTTTGCCGTAGCGAAGGGTAGGCGAACAGAACATCACGTCCTATCGGGCGACGAGCATGCGGCGCATGTCGAAGCGCTTATATCGGCGTGACAGCGGGCTTCGCCGCCGCCGACCCGCGTGTATACGCCTAGTCCGGTTCCGTTAAGAGGACTATTTGAATGCGGGATCGACGGGGCGGATTCGGACCGGGGAAGCCGAAAATCTTACGATTCGCATACGGCGGACCGGCACCCCGCTTGCTAAAATCCGCCGCCTGGGCACCAACGACGAGCGCGCGTTTTGACGGAATTCGAGCAGGGATTCATCCTCACCCGCCACTGGCGTGACACCGCAACCGGCGTCGAAATCGAGTTCTGGCTGGCCACCGAACGCGGTCCGCGCCAGGTGCGGCTGCGCCCGCAGGAAGCCGTCGCGTTCATCCCGGCCGAACAGCAGGCGCCGGCCGCGCGCGTGCTGGCCGGCGAAACCGGTGCCGAGCTTCGCCCGCTCGCGCTGCGCGACTTCCGGCAGCGCCCGGTCGTCGGCCTCTACTGCCGCCGCTATCGCCATCTGGCGGGACTCCAGAAGCGGCTGGCCCAGGCCGGCGTCGACGTCTACGAAGCGGACGTGCTGCCGCCCGAGCGCTACATGATGGAGCGGTTCATCACCGCGCCGGTCCGGTTCCGCGGCGTGCCGGCCGGCGACGGCGCGCTGGCCGACGGCGAGCTGAAGGCCGCGGCCGACTATCGGCCCGCACTGCGCTGCGTGTCGCTCGACATCGAGACCAGCGCGCACGGCGAACTCTATTCGATCGCGCTGGAAGGCTGCGGGCAACGGCAGGTGTTCATGCTCGGTCCGCCCAACGGCGACGCGGGCGACGCCCGCGACCTCGACTTCCGCTTCGACTACTGCGACGACCGGCCCGCGCTGCTCGCGCGGCTGAACGACTGGTTCGCGCAGCACGACCCGGACGTGATCATCGGCTGGAACCTGATCCAGTTCGACCTGCGCGTGCTGCACGCGCACGCCGAGCAGTATCGCGTGCCGCTGCGGCTCGGCCGCGGCGGCGGCGTGCTCGACTGGCGCGCGCACAGCCAGCAGCCGGACCATTTCTTCGCCGCGGCGGCCGGAAGACTGCTGATCGACGGCATCGACGCGCTGAAATCCGCCACCTGGAGCTTCCCGTCGTTCAGCCTCGAATACGTCGCGCAGTCGCTGCTCGGCGAAGGCAAGGCGATCGACAACCCGTATCAGCGGATGGACGAAATCCAGCGCCGCTTCGATCACAACAAGCCCGCGCTCGCGCGCTACAACCTGAAGGATTGCGAGCTCGTCACGCGCATCTTCGAGAAGGCGGACCTGCTGTCGTTCATGCTCGAACGCGCGACCGTCACGGGCCTCGCGGCGGACCGCACCGGCGGCTCGGTCGCGGCCTTCACGCACCTGTACATGCCGCGCATGCACCGGCTCGGCTACGTCGCGCCGAACCTCGGCGACGTGACCGGGCAGACGAGCCCCGGCGGCTTCGTGATGGATTCGCGGCCGGGCCTCTACGATTCGGTGCTCGTGCTCGACTACAAGAGCCTGTATCCGTCGATCATCCGCACGTTCCTGATCGATCCGGTCGGGCTGATCGAAGGCCTCGCGCAGCCCGGCGACGACGCGTCCGTGCCCGGCTTCCTCGGCGCGCGCTTCTCGCGCACGCAGCATTGCCTGCCCGACATCGTGCGGCGGGTGTGGGAAGGCCGCGACGTCGCGAAGCGCCGGCGCAACGCGCCGCTGTCGCAGGCGCTGAAGATCATCATGAACGCGTTCTACGGCGTGCTCGGCTCCGCCGGCTGCCGGTTCTTCGATCCGCGGCTCGCGTCGTCGATCACGATGCGCGGCCACGAGATCATGCACCGCACGCGCGCGCTGATCGAATCTCAGGGTTACGAAGTAATCTACGGCGACACCGATTCGACGTTCGTCTGGCTCGGGCAGGCGCACGACGACGACGCGGCCGCGCGCACCGGACGCGCGATCGTCGAGCACGTGAATCGCTGGTGGACCGCGCACCTGCGCGAGCACTTCGGGCTGGAGAGCGCGCTGGAATTGCAGTACGAGCGGCACTACCGCCGCTTCCTGATGCCGACCGTGCGCGGCGCGGAGGAAGGCAGCAAGAAGCGCTACGCCGGCCTCGCGGTCGCGCCGGACGGCGGCGAGGACGTCGTGTTCAAGGGCCTCGAGACGGTGCGTACCGACTGGACGCCGCTCGCGCAGCAGTTCCAGCGGGAACTGTACCGGCTCGTGTTCAGGCGGGAGCCGTATCAGGACTTCATCCGCGACTACGTCCGCCGTACGCTGGCCGGCGAGCTCGACGAACTGCTGGTCTATCGCAAGCGCGTGCGCCGACCGCTGCGCGAGTACCAGCGCAACGTGCCGCCGCATGTGCGCGCGGCGCGCATGGCCGACGCGTTCAACGACGCGCACGGCCGGCCGCTGCAATACCAGCGCGGCGGCTGGATCAGCTATGTGATGACGACGGCCGGCCCCGAGCCGCTCGAAACGATGCGCTCGCCGATCGACTATGCGTTCTACCTGAGCCGCCAGCTGCAGCCGGTCGCCGATGCGATCCTGCCGTTCCTGCGCGACGATTTCGAATCGGTGATCTCGGGGCAGGGACGGTTGTTTCCGGGTTAGGCGTCTCAAGTCGGTTCGGTCGTCGTGACCGAACCAGAATCGCGCCGCGCGGACTTGCCCCTGCATGACCAGACACGTGGTCACGCTTAGGTTGGAGAATTTGCTTGCTGGCGAAACTCGCGTGGCGAGCGGTATTTCAGGGCGCTGTGTGGATGCGACTCGTTGTAGTGGTCGAATGCAATGGCCAAGTTTTGCAGCGCCGTTCTGGCATCCGGTTTGGGCATCCAAGAAACGTAATCGCGCTTCATCGTTTTGACGAAGCTCTCGGCCATCCCGTTGCTCTGCGGACTTCTCACGGGTGTCGTGACCGGCATCAAGCCGATTTGCTGCGAGAACGTCAGCGCCTCGTCGGCAATGTAGCAGGAGCCGTTGTCGCTTAGCCACTCGATTTCGCCATCGGTTTGCAGCGCGCCGTGGAAACGGTTTTCGACAGCCTGAAGCATCACGTCGCGCACCATGTCGCCGGTGTAGCCGCCCGTGGTCGCAGCCCAGCTCATGGCTTCCCGGTCACAGCAGTCCAGTGCGAAGACGACGCGCAAAGGGGCACCGTCGTCGCAGCGGAATTCGAAACCGTCCGAGCACCAGCGCACGTTGCTTCTGTCCACCGCAACCTTGCCATCGTGCCGACGCGTAGAGGGGGCATGACGAGCGCTGCGTTCGAGCAGCAGACCGTGGCGACGCATGACGCGATACACCCGTTTCGCATTGACGCGAGGTTGGCCCAGCGCGTCCCGGCTTCGCCTCAGCAGCGCCCAGGCACGCCGGTAGCCGTACGTTGGCAGGTCGGCAACCAACTCTTGAAGGTCGGCGAGGAGCGGCATGTCATCCAGAACGGGCGTCTTGCGCCGGTCGCCCCATTCAGCGGGGCGCTTCGATTTGACCGTGAGATTCGAGCGCGACACACCCAGGACTTCACAGACCGTCTTCAACGGTCGTCCCCCGGCAGCCCTTGCGCAACAAGGTAGCTGGGCATTGCACGACCGTTGGCCCGAGCAGATCAAATAGCAGGTCGTACACACATCGAACTCGTCGGCCTCAATCCTGGCGACCACGTCTACCTCTCCTCCAATCACATCTCTCGCCAGATCACCATCACACCAGATTCATGCCTACCCCGATAACACGAAGGGCCGCAACTACGGCCCTTGGCGCTTAACATTTCACTCGAAAGCTCACATCGCTTCCCATGATCTGCAAGTCTTCAATTTCAAGTCGGCCCTCTTGCGGAAGTGGGCCAACCAAATAAAAGCCAAGTTCAGTGATTTCACGCTCTAGTCTATCTATCTCTACAAGAAGCTGATTGTTTGCGGCTTGCTCAAATTCCATGAAGAGTTGTTCATACGAGCGAAAATTCGAGCCAGGGGCAAAGTTGCCAAGCATGAGCCCCCCCTCCGAAGAAGTTACCGTGACCTCGCCCGCCAAATTTCCGCTGTAGTCGTTTAAATGGAATTTCATCATCGTGGGCACCCCGTGGTTTTCCCAAGTGCTTCAGACAATCGATCGAGGTTTTCATCGCTGAAGCCGTCGGCACCACTAGGATGAATGATTCGAGCGTGGTTTGGAAATTTATTAGTCGGATCCTCAATAACATCGAACCCCGCTCCTCGGATGGCATCTGCCGTACCTGATGCGACAGTTTCAGTTGCCTTCAGCAAGCCCGTGGCCTTCGGAAAGGCATTCCTCATCTGTTGAGCTGCAGCGCAGGGACAGCAGCCATGCAGGACAGAGATTCCAGGAGGATTGAGCTTCCTTTCTGGCTCTTTCAAATGGAGGTTATCGACCGAGTTACCCCCACAATCCGATTGATCTTCGTGGGCCCAGGAAGAGGCTTGCCCGTCAACCCTAACGCATCGACCCAAGTTATAGGGTTAGGTGCGTACAGGAATACGTTCAGCCCGCCATGCAGTCCGATCGGATCCTTCGAGATGAACCTGCCGCTGCCCGGATCATAGTACCGATACCGGTTATAGTGCAGCCCCGTCTCTTCGTCATGGTACTGCCCCTGGAACCGGATCGGATTCCCCGCTTCATGCCGTTCCGGCTGCGCCTGCCAAACGGTCTTCTCCCCGCGCCACGCCCGGTACCGGCCGAGCCACACCACCTTCCCCGACTCGTCCAGCAGTTCCTGCGGCGTCCCCAGATGATCGTTCTGGTAAAACAGCGTCGCATGCCGCGTCTTCGCCGGCACCTGCACGAACCGGCCATCCGTCCCCGTCGTAATGAACGCCGCCTCCACCAGCATCTCGTCCAGCCGCGCCAGCGGCACGAACGTGCCGGGTTCGTGCAGGTAGAGCGACGCCCCTTGCCACTGATGCCGCTCGCTTAGCGTGTGCATTCGCTGCGCCACCGGCAGCGAATACGCATCGTCCGGATCCTCGCGTACGATTTGGACCGGGCGGAAGGTCAACGGCTCATATTCGCCCGGCTGCCGCGGCGGCAAGTGGAAGCGCTCTTCCATCAGCAGCACGTCGCCGTCCCACGTGAATACCGTCCGGTCGATGCTGCCGTCCGGCCGTCCCACCTCCTTCAGTGTGCGCCGCCCGAACGCGTCATATTCGAAGCGCACCTGCAATGCCGGCCGCACGGTGCCCGGGATGAACGCGGTGCCGTCCTGCGTCCGCTCGAGCCGGTCGATCTCGTTCGCCGCCGGCGGTTTCGCGTAGCGATCCGCCCGCTTCAGCCGGTTCGCCGCATCGTATGCATACAGCCACGTCACGCCGTGTGCATCACGGTCATAGCGGGCGATTGCCTGTTACCGCCGAACGAACGGAATTCCGCATTTATATTATTCAGCCCCCTCATCGGGAAGTTTTCTTGCCTCGTCAACGATAGCATCAATATTTTCGGAAAGAAAACTGCAAAATCTTTCCAGCCAGACATCGCATGCTGCACGAGAAGAAGGCCAATCTGAAAATTTCTCCGTTAACTTCGGTCCATCCAAAATAATACGCCCAGAATTTTCACAAACATCTGAATCAATATTTATGAAATCATCAGAAACATCGACAGAAACAGTAATCGCTATTTCCCCTCCATTTTTATGCCTCAACATGCTCAAATATGCAAATAAAATAAAATTTTCTGTCCCATAAGCTCCCACAAGGATTTTCATCTCATTCACGCGGCAGTTGATATCCCCCTTCAATTTCTCCAGGACATCAATTACAGGATTTAATAGAAATACAACATCCTCACATACACTTCGTATTGCGGTCATTTTTTCACAACTCCCACAACAGCATTTTCGAGCTCTTTTGTCAACGGATGATCTCCCCCTTCTGCTCTGCTTTGAATCCAGCCAGCCATCTGCGAGGGATCTTTTGGCTTGATCGAAACGTGCCCTGTTTTTTGTTATCACAAATAGCACACAATAGATTTAATTTTGACGTATCAATAACGACACGCTTACCTGGCACAGGCTTAACGTTGGCAGACAATCCCGTCACGTCCTGCGTACGGGGAGTCAAATTTACTGGAGTTCGACTACCCCCGCGATAAATTACTCCGAGGTCTTCGCCTTCCAGTCCAAGAGGATCAATCCAGCTTACCGGATTCGGCGCGTACTGGAACGCATTGATCCCGCCTTGCAGCCCAATCGGATCCTTCGATATGAACCGCCCGGCGTTCGGATCATAGTACCGATGCCGGTTATAGTGCAGCCCCGTCTACTTGCCGCTACGGACAACCCTTCAGTTGTCGCAATCGCTTGGGGCGATGCACGCCGCATTCGTCGTCGTAGCAGTATCGCGCGGCGAATGACACGTCGTTGAGCCTTGTGTGACAAGGCCTCTCGACATCGAGCGACGGTTGACCAGAACAGATCGGATAGCAAATCGTACACACATCGAACTCTTCGGCTTCAAACCCATTGAGCACAAACTGTTATAACGACAGCTTCGAACGCGGCTACTTCCATCTACGATCCCAATCGCTCTTTTGCTGCCTCTGCTACCGACTCGTCCTGATCAACGGCAAGACGAGCCAATATATCTCCCGGAACTTTCGGATTAAGAGCTATTCTTTTTCGAACAGCCGATTCAGGATCCAGCGACAACCTTTCAAATATGTCTCGACTTATCCTTCTTTTCATTGCAACGTCACACCGCGCCATCCAATCGTTGCTTTCCGACAAACGATCCAAAACGCTCATGGAAATCGTATTGTTAAAGGCTACGCTCCGTGAAAGCTCCGGGTATTTTTCCAAGACCGAAAACCACACATTATCAGACGCCTCCCATTGAGTTTTTGAAAACTCGGCATCGTCATCACTTTCTGCATATCTCTTGAATTCTTCTGCGGTTTGAATTTTCATCATCACTCACCCTTGGCATCTCGGCACTTCATGTCCTTCATCGACATTACTTTTCCCGTCTCGCCTTTGTGCTTCCCCATAAAGTCACCATAGACGTCCGCATCGCGGAAATGAACAAGATTGCCACCCTGCTCTTCCATAACTTTCCATGCAGAACCTCCGTGCCCCTCCGTGTCGGCGGACCACCATTGCTTCGTCTTGGGATCGCGAAAATACTTTGCCCGCGTTCCGTTCAGCATCGCCTCACAAATTCGGTCGTAGCGGGTTACTTCCCACTCTTTCCTGCAAGGACATTTGGAGTTCTGATTTGGCTTGTTCGATGTGGGTTTCCTTCCCGCTCCGCCACTTGACGTGCGTGCCAACCCAAGCGGATCAATCCACTCCAACGGATTTGGCGCGTATTGATAGACGTTGATGCCACCTTGCAGTCCGATCGGGTCCTTGCTGACGAACCGCCCGCTGCCCGGATCATAGTACCGATGCCGGTTGTAATGCAGCCCCGTCTCTTCGTCATGGTACTGCCCCTGGAACCGGATCGGATTCCCCGCTTCATTGCGTTCCGGCTGCGGCTGCCAAACGGTCTTCTCTCCACCCCACGCCCTGTACCGGCCGAGCCAGATGACTTTCCCTGACTCGTCCAGCAGTTCCTGCGGCGTCCCCAGGTGATCGTTCTGATAGAACAGCGTCGCATGCCGCGTCTTCGCCGGCACCTGCACGAACCGGCCATCCGTCCCCGTCGCAATGAACGCCGCCTCCACCAGCGTCTCGTCCAGCCGCGCCAGCGGCACGAACGTGCCAGGTTCGTGCAGGTAGAGCGACGCCCCTTGCCACTGATGCCGCTCGCTCAGCGTATGTATTCGCTGCGCCACCGGCAGCGAATACGCATCGTCCGGATCCTCGCGCACGATCTGCACCGGCCGGAAGGTCAACGGCTCATATTCGCCCGGCTGCCGCGGCGGCAAGTGGAAGCGCTCCTCCATCAGCAGCACGTCGCCGTCCCACGTGAACACCGTCCGGTCAATGCTGCCGTCCGGCCGTCCCACCTCCTTCAGCGTGCGCCGCCCGAACGCGTCATATTCGAAGCGCACCTGCAATGCCGGCCGCACCGTACCCGGGATGAACGCGGTGCCGTCCTGCGTCCGCTCGAGCCGGTCGATCTCGTTTGCCGCCGGCGGTTTCGTGTAGCGATCGGCCCGCTTCAGCCGGTTCGCCGCATCGTATGCGTACAGCCACGTCACGCCGCCCGGCTCGGTTTTGCGGATCAGGTTGCCGTGTGTGTCATGGTCGTAGCGGGTGCGGTTCAACTCCCTCAACACGTTGCCCACGCACTTCGGCAGCGCCTGCTCCCACGCGTTCAGCTGGCCGGCTTCGTCTGCCATCCGCGTGCGCCGCGCGATCTGCTCGGGCGTCATCCGCTCGCCCGGATGCGCGTCCTGCCACACCCGATCCTGCGCGATGATGCGCTGGTGCCGCCGGCTCATCTCCTCGCGCGTTTCCTCGGTCGGGCGCGGCGTCAGCTGCTCCGGGTCCACCGGATTGCCGGCCGGATCGAACGCAAAGACTTCCTTCAGGTCCGGCGTCGCCGCCTTCAGCAACCGCCCCACCGGGTCGTACGCGTAGTCCGTCGCCCCGCGCGTGCGATCCTCGATGCGCGTCAGTTGGCCCGCCGCGTCGTACCGGTACTGTCGCGCGGCGATCCAGTCCGTCGGCAGCGCGTGTGCATCGCGGCGCACGATCATCCGCCGCAGCCGCCCGGCCGGGTCGTATTCACGGGTCTGCTCGAAACTGCGGTGACGTCGAACAGTTTCGCGATGCAGCTTGTCGCGCTCGAAGTCGACCAGCGGCTGGCCGTCCAGCAGCACCCCGTGCACATGGCCCGAGCCATAGCGCAGCCAGTCGATCGTGCGCGTATTCGGTAGCTGCGTGCGGATCCGGTTGCCGAGCGCGTCGTATTCGTGCCGCGTCACCGCCGTGTAGGCGACACCCGTGTCCGGGCCGTGGGTCTGCGCTTCGGCGATCAGGTTGTCGGCATCGTCGTAGTGCAGCCGGACCGTGCTGTTGGTGCCCTGCGCGGTCGTCAGCCGGCCGCGCGCGTCGTAATAGAAGTGCTCGGCAACCCGGCTACGGCCAGCCGGTCCGTCGATCTCGCGCCGCGTGAGCCGCCCGAGCGGGTCACGCGTGTAGGTCGTGTCGACGTCGCCTTGCTGCGAACCGGCCAGCCGGCCTGCCTCGTCCCACCGGTAGCGGGTCGTGCCGCCGTCGAAGTCCGTCTGCTCGATCAGTTGCCCCAGCGGGTCGTAGCGGAACCGGGTCTGCTCCTCGTTCTCGTTGGTCAGCGTGGTCAGCCGCCACTGCCGGTCGTACGCATAGGTCAGTTGCCGTCCCGCCGCATCCTTACGCCAGGTCGGCTGCCGGCGGGCGTTGAACGCATACTCCGTCAGCTGGCCCGCGCCGTCCCGGTAGGTGCGCAGGTTGCCTTCGCCGTCCCACGTGAAGCGCTCCTCGCCCCCGTCCGGATGCGTGACGCTGACGACCTGCCCCCGCGTGTCGCAGCGGTATATCGTCGCGTGGCCCTCGGCATCGGTAAGGCGCGACAGGTGGCCGCGCTCGTCGTAGCCGTAGCGTGTCGCGTGGCCGGAACAGTCGGTCGACTCGACGAGCCGTCCCGCGTTGTCGTGGCGGAAGCGCTTCACGCCGCCTTTCGGGTCGGTCAGCGACAGCAGGCGGCCGTTGCCGCTCCATGTGTAGCGCGTGGTCCGGCCGGCGGCGTCCGTCGCCGAGACCGGCCGGCCGAGCGGATCGTATTCGGTCTGCGTGACACGGCCATCCGGCGCCGTGACCTGGATCGGCAAGCCGTCCGCGTTGTACTCGGTGCGCGTCGTGTTGCCGAGCGCGTCCGTTTCGGCGGTGAGGCGCCCCTGCGCGTCGTAGTCGAAGCGCTGCGTGTGCCCCAATGCGTTTTGGGTGCCGACGAGACGGTGGTGTGCGTCCCATTCGAATCCGTCCGTGGTCCCGTCCGCATATGCGACCAGCACGATCCGGTTGTGATAGTCGTAGCGATGGATCGTCGCGTGGCCGTCCGCATCGGTGACCTTCGTGTACCAGTGCTCGCGGTGGTACTCGAAATGCATCTCGTCCTGAATGTGCTGCCCGTCGTCGCCGAGCCAGGTGCGCACGCACTGCGCGTCGGCCGGCGCGGGCAGGCCGGCGCGCTTGCCCGGCCAGTCCCACGCCAGATTCGCGGCGTTGCCGTTGAGGTCCGTGTAGCGTGTGAGCAGGTGCTGCTGGTACGCGTACGTGCGCCGGAATCCCAGCATGTCGACGTGGCTGGTCAGGTCGCCTGCCGCGTCGTAGGTGTAGCGCGCGAGCGCTTCCCGGGCGAGGCCTGGCACGCCCGTGCGGTAGATCGCCACGACTCGTCCGTCGACGTATTCGAGGCGGATCGCGTTCTCCGCACCGTCGCTGAGCGTGGCGAGTTCGCCGGCTGCGTTGTACGAGAAGGTCAGGCCGAGGCCGTCGCGGCCCTGGCGGGCGATGAGGCGATAGCGCGCATGCGTCACCATGCCATGCCGTTCGTAATCCTCTCGACTGCCGTCGGGATAGGCCAGTTGAATGTGCCGATTATCCGGGCGCGTGACGGCGAATTGCTCGGCCGGCACCTCGACCGATTCGCCGATCTCCACCGGCGGCAGCGGCACCGCGCGGTTGTCGGGATCGAAGAACGTCAGGACACCGTCCCGTTCTTCGAGCGACAGGTGATATGGGCTGCTCCAGCGCGCCGAGCGCACTCGCGTCGTACGCCTCGAGGCTCGACCGGTAGCGCCGCGTCCACACGATCGGTGCGATCCCGTCGAGCACGAAGTCCGTCTGCTCGAGGTTCTCGTCGCCCATCGCGTAGTTGACCGGCTTCGCGCTCGCAGTGGGCGGGCACCCGCAGCCGTCCTTCGCCGGCAGGTTGCTCGGCTGCGCGCCCTTCTGTGTCGAATCGCGATGCGCGCCGCGCTTCTTGTGCGGCGCCAGCATCGTGCCCGGGGTGGCCTGCGCGACATGCGACGGCACCTTGCGCGCGCGCCGCGCCTTGATCTCCGCGGTGATCTGCGCGGCCATGAACAGCAGGCTGCCGGCCTGCGCCACGTCGCCGAACGCCGCGTCGAGCATCGGCCCCGTGTTGCGGTCGAATTCGTCGAGCCACGCGACGATCGCGTCGCGCTGACCGGACAGCTTGAGCAACTGATCGATGCCGTGCAGCGCAATTTCCTCGGTCGACGGCACCCAGGACAGGAATCCGCGGTTCTTTTTGATGCGCCCCATCTGCTCCGCAGCCGAGACCGGATTGATCACGAAGCGCCGCACCGTCCGCGACGCGTCGCGCACACCCTTGACGATGTCGTCCTTCCATTGCTTCAGGTGCGCATCCAGATCGGCCATGAACGCGATCACGTCGCCGCCGGCCGTGGCCCAGAACAGCTCGACCAGCGCCGCCGCGCCCGCGCCCTTGGCAAACGCGAGCAGCACCTCCTTGACGACCGCGCGGGCCGGCCGGGTCGCATTGCCCGCGGCGGGCACGACCCCGATCGCGTCGATCGCGAGGATGCTCCAGCTGAGGACCTTCTTCGCGCCGCCCGGCTCGCTGCAGATCCGGTAGATGTCGACGCCGACGTCGTAGAGCGACATCGCGTTGCCGACGACCGGAATCATGTACAGGCACTGGACGAAAATCTCGAGGCCGTGGTTCGTGGCCGATTCGGCGCGGGCTGCGACCACCTTCGGTGATGTCGCGGGCGCGGGAACCGGGCTGACGATCACGCGCCGGGCTTCGGCGTTCTGCTGGAGGGCTTTGGGGATCGGGCGCCGCGGGGCGGGAAGGGTCTCAGGGCCGGCCATGTGTTGTCCTGTTCTCTCAGCATTCGATTTGTTTTGCGGAAGCTGACTGGATAACGGATGGCCGAACGCACGTCCAGCAAACGGCAACGGTTGACAACAATGTTCGTGAACGAACTTGCGTGGGGCCGCGAAAACCTGCGACGGGTGTTTAGTACAAGCGCTTTTCTCGTGGCTGGAAGCGTGTACTGAAATAACCGTTTGCCGTTTGCGTAAAGAGACTGATGAACTTCGATGAGAAAAGGGGGGGCAGCGTAGTCGAGGTTATGGAAGCTCGACCACATTCGGCAGCCGAAAGACATCCGGAATTTCGTATGCGAAGCGCCACTGCTTCCGAATCGCGATACGCGCCACACGCATTCATCCCCCTAACTCACTGCGTAGACGGCAAAACGGCCCGGCCCTGCATCGAAGCAGGACCGGGCCGTCGTCAGGCGGAAGCCGATTACTGCGCGGTGCCCTGCGCCGCAACCGAGCCCTTCACGCCGACCGATGCGCCGCCTTGCGCCGCGGTCGCCGCGCCGTCGAGCGCTTCGCCGGCCTTGGCCTTCGCGTTGCCGGCGACATCGCCCGCCGTCGTCATCGCGCCTTGCGCATGCTGCTTCGCCGAGCCCGCGACATGCTTCACGTGCGCCTTCGCCGAATGCGCGGCCGACGTGGCGGCGTCCTTTGCCGAGCCGGCTGCCGAACCCACTGCGTGGGTCGCGCCGTTGACCGCATCACCTGCTGCCACGCCGGCGCCGCCGACCGTCTTGCCGACGCTGTTGAGCGCGCCGCCGACGAGGTTGCCCGCGCCCGAACCCGCTGCATTCGCGCCGGCGCCAGCCTGCGCATTCGCGCCGACGCCGAGAACCGGCGTCTGCACCTGCAGGCCGGCACCAGCCGAACCCTGTGCGCCCGTCTGGGCCGTCTGCGCGAAAGCGGCCGAGGTAGCCATAGCCGTCAGCGCAGCGCCGAGCAGAACCGTACGAAGCTTGTTCATGTTTCTTCTCCCCAAGGACATTGTCGGTGCGGCCGCATCCGTGCGGACCGTCACGCTCCTCGCCGCACCGTGCGGCAGGTGAGAGCTACTGTAGCGGGCGTTGGCTGCGCTGCCAGCGGTTTTCGCCAACTTGTTACGCTCGTTGCAAATGCTGACGAATGGCTCACAGTGTTTAACAGTTGCGCGCTTGTAAAGCCGGATCGGCTCATGCATCGCCGCCCGGCACGCTCGCCGGCGGCGCCGCCCACTCGAACAGGCGGCGGGCGAAGCGGGCGCCCCCTGCCAGCAGGATCACCGTCAAGCCGAAGTGCCACGCGAGGATCATGACCGTCGCATCGAGCGGATGAAACACGGACAGCGCCGCCGCCGTCATCGCCGACACCGCGAGCGCGCCCGCCAGCGCCGCCGGCAGCGGCGCGAGGGTCGCGACGTGGCGCAGCATCACGATCAGCGCCAGTCCGAGCGGCACGCCGACCAGCACGAGCGTCGCGAAACAGCGCGCCGTCTCGCCGAGCGACACGCCGTCCGGCCCGATGGCGACCCAGTTCGTCAGGCAGCCGTAGCCGATCGCCGAGATCCACACCAGCAGCGCCGGCACCGGCAACCACAACCAGCGCATCGACCGCCCGGGCACGCTCGCGACGAACGCCGCGAGCGCCGCTAGCACGCCCGTCGCCACGGCGGCGCCGACGCTCGTGACGAACCCGGGATCGTGCAGCTTCGACGCCAGGTCCGGCCTCGCACCGTGCGCGAGCGCGACGCACGCGACCAGCAGCGCCGCAAACAACAGCCAGCCGGCCGCGCGCCGGAACGGACTGCGCAACACGCGCACGGCCGCCCCGTCGGCGACCAGCGACTCGATCAGTTCGGTTGTCGAGCGCTTCATTGGCCGCTCCCGTCGTCGTTTCCCAGCAGCTTGCGCAGCGTCTTGATCCCGCGATGCACGGCGACCTTCAGCGCCGCGACGCTCATCCCGGTGGCTAGCGCCGCCTCCTTGAGGGACATCTCCTCGAGTTTCAGCAGCCGCACGGCATCGCGCTGCCCGGGCGGCAGTTGCGCGAGCATCGCGCGCAGCACCTGTGCGTCAGCCGCTTCTTCCATAAGATTCGCTCCGTCGCCGGACAAGGTTTCGTGCTCGGGGTCGAGCGGCGTCTCGCGCGCGAGCGCGCGCCCCTGGCGGCGCAACGCATCGACGATCCGGCGGCTCGCGATCGCGACCAGCCACGGCCCGAACGGCCGCTCGGGCGAATACGTGCCGCGCGCCTGGTGCAGCGACACCAGGATCTCCTGCACCACGTCGTCGACCGTATCGGGACCGACGCCGTGCCGCGCGGCGAGCCGCCGGAGGTAAGGCGTCACGCTTTCGAGCAGGCGGCGGTATGCGGCCCGGTCCCCGGCCTGCGCGTGCGCCATCAGCGCCGACCAGTCGGGTGAACCGTCGGCGCGCGCCAGCGTGACGTCGGCGGCGTCCTCGCGTTGAACCGGCGCCGGCTGCACCAGCCGGACGCGGCGTCTTCGACGGTCATGCGGATCTGACATGGCTACGCTCCGTGCCGCAGGCGACGGTCCGGAAAATGCCGCCGGCGCTGCGTAACCTTTTGTCGCGCGGGAACGAATTTTCTGACAAGGTCGCGCACCGGCGATCCCCCTCTGGAGACGTCACCATGAACCCGTCCGTTTCGACCCTTGCCTCGCTGTCGGCCGCCGTCGGACTCGCGCTCGCGATGCAGGCCGCGCCCGCGCAGGCCCAAGCGATGAAGGACATGAGCAACGCGCCGCAGGTCGTCAAAGACAACATGGCCAGAATGGCACAAAACCACCTCGAGAAATGCTACGGCGTCAACGCCGTGGCGAAGAACGATTGCGCCGAAGGCGCGCACTCGTGCGCCGGCCAGTCCACGCAGGCGCGCGACCCGAAATCCTTCGTGCTGCTGCCGGCCGGCGACTGCGGCAAGATCGCCGGCGGGAAGCTCAAGGCCGGCTGATCAACCGCCCGATCATGCGCGCGGTCGAGACCCGATTTCACGCTGCCGCCGGCCAGGTGCCGGCGCGGGCCGGGGTGGGCCTGCGCTTCCGCCATCACCGCGACGCGCTGGAGCGGCCGCCGGTCGGTACGTGGTTCGAGGTCCACACCGAGAACTACATGGGCGGCGGCAGCACGCCGCGCTGCCTGGACGCGATCCGCCGCGACCATCCGCTGTCGCTGCATGGCGTGGGCCTGTCGCTCGGCAGCGCGGACGGGCTCGACGCCGCCCACCTGGCCCGCGTGTGCACCGCGGTGCGCCGCTTCGAACCTGGCCTCGTGTCGGAGCATCTGTCGTGGAGCGCGATCGGCGGCAGCTACCTGGCCGACCTGCTGCCGCTGCCGATGACCGAAGAGGCGCTCGCGCTGGTGTGCCGGCACGTCGACCAGGTCCAGACCGCGCTCGGCCGCCGCATCCTCGTCGAGAATCCGTCCACCTACCTGCGCTACGTCCATTCGACGATTCCCGAGTGGACGTTTCTCGCGGAGCTCGCGCAACGCACCGGCTGCGGGCTGCTGTGCGACGTCAACAACATCTACGTGAGCGCGTCGAATCACGGCTGGAATCCGCAGACCTATCTCGACGCGCTGCCGCCCTCGGCGATCGGCGAAATTCACCTGGCCGGACACCGTGTCGCGCAGATCGACGGCGGTCACACGCTGCGCATCGACGATCACGGCTCGCGCGTCGCGCCCGCGGTCTGGGCGCTGTACCGCGACGCGCTGCGCCGCTTCGGCCCGGTGCCGACGCTCATCGAATGGGATACCGACGTGCCGCCGCTGGACGTGCTGCTCCAGGAGGCCGAGATCGCGGAAACGATGCTGGAGGAGGTTCGACATGACCGCCGATGCGCCCTCGCTGGCTGAGCTGCAGCACGCGATCCGGCGGAGCCTGACCGGCGCCGGCGACGACGCGTCGGCGTGGGTGGCGTCCGACGGGCTGGCTTCGCCCGCGCGCCTGTCGATCCATCGCAATACGGCGACCGGCGTGCTCGTGAACGCGCTGCGGCTGGCCTTTCCGGCGTTCGCACGTCTGGTGGGCGAAGACTGCTTCGAAGGCGCCGCGCGGCGCTTCATCGCCGCGACGCCGCCGGACAGCGCGTGGCTCGACGCCTACGGCGCGGCCTTCCCGGCATGCCTCGCCGGGTTGCCGGAGATCGCGTCGACGCCGTACCTCGTCGACGTCGCGCGGCTCGAATGGCAGGTCGACGTCATCCTGCACGCGCCCGATGCCGCCCCGCTCGCGCTCGCCGGTCTCGCGTCGCTCGACGATGACGCGCTCGGCGCGTTGCGCCTGCGGCCGCATCCGGCCGTGGCGCTGCTGGCGTGCGACGGCCCCGCCGACGCGATCTGGCGTGCCGTGCTCGAACAGGACGACGCCGCGTTGTCGCGCATCGATCCGGACAGCGGCCCCGTGCGCCTGCTCGTGCAGCGCACCGAACACGGCATCGAGATGCCGCGGCTGACCGGCGGCGAATGGTCGATCGCCGCGGCGCTCCTGACCGGCGAACCGATTCGCGACGCACTGTCCCGCGCGCCGGACGTCGACGGCCCCGCATGGCTGGCCGTGCTGCTCGCGCGCGGCTGCTTCACCGACGTCGGGCCGGCGCACGAACGCCGGTCGCTCGCAGAAGGACCGTCATCATGACCCGTCCCGCCCGAACCGGACACATCGGCATGCCGTTGCGCGTCGTGCTGTCGCGCGCGATCCGGTGGCTCGATCGCGTGCCATACTGGCTGCTCGCGATCCCGCTGCGGCTCGCGGTCGCCACGATCTTCTGGAATTCGGCGATGACGAAGCTCGCGGACTGGAACGCCGCGCTGGCGCTGTTTCACGACGAGTATCGGCTCCCGCTGCTGCCGCCGGATATCGCCGCCTACGTGGCCGTGTCGATCGAACTCGGCACCCCTGTGCTGCTCGTGCTGGGGCTCGGCGTGCGGCCGGTCGCGCTGGTGCTGCTGGGGATGACCACCGTCATCGAGATTTTCGTGTATCCGCTCGCGTGGCCGACGCACCTGCAGTGGGCGGCGATGCTGCTCATCCTGCTGTGCCGCGGCGGCGGCGTCCTGTCGCTCGACGAGCTGATCCGCCGGCGCTCGCCGTGGTCATGGCCGCCGAACGTGCGAGATACGGACCGTTGACGCCGAACGCGTGCCGGTATGTCTGCCTGAACGACCATCATGAGCGAACTCAATTTGGAATCCGTACTGACCTGCCCCCGCTGCGGATTCGCGCGGCGGGAAACGATGCCGGTCGACGCGTGCCAGTTCTTCTACGAATGCCAGGGCTGCAAGGCGCTGCTGACGCCGAAGCCGGGCGACTGCTGCGTGTTCTGCTCGTACGGCTCCGTGTGCTGCCCGTCGAGGCAGCGTGCCGCAGGCGATCCGTGCGCCGGCTGCTGACTCCTGTCGCGAGACCGCGCGGACGCCCGGGACGAGACGCCCGCGCAGTCTCCGCGCCTCACGACCGCCGCGTCGGCAGCACGTCCAGCCGCGCGGTTGCTGCCTCGCCCGCCGCGGCGTCTGCGCCGCCGTCCGAAATCTCGTCGAGCGCGCGGTTGTTGGTCCTCGGCCCGAACGCGCCGATCGACAGCATCACGATCAGCATGCTGCCGCCGATCAGCACGAACACCGCGGACACCCCGGCGCGCTCGAGCAGCAGCGCGACGATGAAACTGCTCGCGATTCCCGTCAGGCGGCCGATCGAATGCACGAAGCCGAGCGCGCGCCCGCGAATCTCGGTCGGAAACACTTCCGACTGGTACGCGGTGCCGTTGCTCGCGAGCACCGTGTTGGACAGCGTGACGAGCAGCCCGAACGCGATCACAAACGGCGCCTGCGCCGACATCGCGAACGCGGTGCCGAACAGCGCGACGCCGAACGCCGACGCGACGATCAGCCACTTGCGCTCGATCCGGTCGGCGAGCAGGCCGGCGACGAACGGCGACACCGGATACGCGAACGCGATCACGAACGCATACCCGAGGCTCTTCGTGACGCTCGCGCCCTGCGCGGCGAGCAGCGTCGGCAGCCACTGGCTGAAGCCGAAGAAGCCGATGCTCAGGAATGCATTGAACGCGATCAGCATCGCCGTGCGGCCGCGATGCCGCGCATCCCACATCGACGGCGCACGCTGCGCGGCCGGCGCTACGACGGCCGGTAGCCGGACCGCGGGCAGCGGCCGGCCGGATTCCCGCTCGACCGCCTGCTCGAGCCGCTGCAGCACGGCTTCGGCCTCGGACTCGCGGCCGGCGCGGGCGAGCCAGCGCGGCGACTCCGGCAACCGCGACTGCAGCCACCAGACGACGACCGCGCCGCTGCCGCCGAGCAGTACGACCCAGCGCCACCCGGACATCCCGAGCGGATCGCGCGGCACCCACAGCCACGACACCAGCGCGAGCACCGGCATCGCGAGGTAACCGACCGCGAAGCACAGCGCGAACGCGCGGCCGCGCACCGCCTTCGGCACCAGCTCGGTCAGGAACGCGCCGATCGTGATCAGCTCCGCGCCGATGCCGCAGCCCGCGATGAAGCGGCACACGAGAATGCCGAGCGCATGCGTCTGCACGCACATCGCGAGGCTCGCCGCCGTATAGAGCAGCAGCGCGCCGGTGAACAGCGCGCGCCGCCCGAAGCGATCCGCGAGGCGCGACACGAACATCTCGCCGACGAACAGCCCGGCGAACGTCGCCGCGCCGAGCGCGCCCTGGTCCGACATGCCGAGCACGCCGTGCGAGCCCGCGTGAAAGATGCCGTCGCGGATCAGCCCCGGCGGCAGGTAGGTCATCTGGAACAGGTCGTAGACCTCGAAAAACCCGCCGACGCTCAGGAACAGCACGAGCGTCCAGATGCTGGCCGTCGCGGGCAGGCGGTCGATGCGCGCGGCGATCGACGCCGCATGGGAATGGGACATGGCGTTTCCTCGATGATCCGCCCGCGCGGCCTGCGCGAAGCGGCGGACAGGGCGCCGGCGCGGGGTGCGCGCGGCGCCGGCGTTCACACGGTGGCGACCGGATTGACCGGCGACCCGACGAGCCCGCGCAGGTGCAGCGGCGGCGCGGTCAGCAGGAAGCGGTTGCGCCGGTGCGCGCGCAGCCAGTCGGCGAGCGGCGTCAGGTGCCACAGCTCGCCGAGATGGATGCCGAGCTTGAACAGGCACAGCTCGTGCAACGGCATCAGCGCGCCGGGCCGCTCGCGCGCCGATGGATGGCGCGGGCGCTCCTCGACCGCGTGGTTGTCCGCTGCGAGCGCGGCGAGCCCCGATGCGTCGATCCATTCGAGCAGGCGCGGGTCGTGGCCGTCGAGCACGCAGCACACGTCCGGCGCGCCGGGCTCGCCGCGCGCGTCGGCGTCGAGCAGGCGATCGGCGAAGCCCGTATGCACGCACACGATGTCGCCGCGCTCGACGACCACGTCGTCCGCGCGCAGCACCGCCATCCATTCCGCGTAGCCGATCTTGCGCCGCTCGTCGCCGAAGTGGCGGCGCAGGTCGACCAGCACGCCGCGCCCCTGCACGCCCGTCTGCGCCATCACCTCGATGCCGAGCGCCTTCGCGCCGCCCATCGACGCGCCGGCTTCGGGCACGTGGATGTGCTCGTCCATCCGGTAGCCGTTGTAGAACACGCGGGCTCGCTCACCGTCGCCCGCCGGATCGAACAGCGAGCCGACGTGCGACAGCGCATCCCATTGCGTCGAGAACTGCGAGTGCATGCAGAACGAATCGTCGCAAACCACGTCGGTTGCGTTGGCAACCTGTTCGTCCGCGCGATAGCCGAAGTAAGGCTTGTCGCCGAGCAATGCCGGCATGATCGCCGGCGGCCGGCGCCGCGCGTTCAGCCCGCCGCCGCGCGGCACATCGAGCGGCAGGCTCAGCGAAAACACGCGTCCTTCGCGCACCTCCGCGACGCCGCGCAGCACCGCGTCGGCCGTCAGCCAGTTCAGGCGCCCTTTCTGGTCGTCCGGGCCGAAATCCCCCCAGTTCGAGCCGGGCGGCCGGTGGGTCCAGCGTGGCTTCATGGTGTCTCCTCCATGTAATGTCCAGGGTGCGGCGGCCGGCGCGCGGCCGTCCTTCGCGGCCGCGTCGCGCCTACCGCGCGCGGATCACGCCCAGCCCGGCGAGCCGCTCGTATTCGCATTCGCCGAGCAGCGGCAGCAGGATCTCGCGATTGTTCTCGCCGAGCGCGGGCGCCGGCCGGCGGAACGTGCCGGGCGTGGCCGACAGGCGCGGCGTGATGTTGTGCATCGGCAGGCTGCCGACGTCGTCGTCCGGCAGCTCGACGAGCGCCTCGCGCTCGATCACGTAGCGATCCTGAACGATCTGCGCGATATCCTGGATCGGCCCGACCGTCACGCCCGCGTCCTCGAAGAATGCGAGATTGGCGTCGAGATCGCGCGCGGCGATGAACTCGCCGACGATCGCGTCGAGCGCGTCCGCGTGCTGCACGCGCTGCACGTTGGTCGCGTAGCGGGGATCGTCGATCAGGTCCGCGCGGCCGATCGCGCGGAACAGCCGCTCGGCCATCGCCTGCGTCGAACTCGACAGGCACAGCCACTTGCCGTCGCGGGTGCGATACGCGTTGCGGGGCGCGGTGTTCGACGAGCGGCTGCCGGTGCGCGCCTTGATCTCGCCGGTCATCACGTAGTTCGCGGCGGCCGGCCCGAGAATCGACAGCAGCGGCTCGAACAACGACACGTCGATCACCTGCCCCGCCGCGCCGTGCGCGTCGCGCGCATGCAGCGCGACCAGCACGGCGATCGCGCCGGACAGCCCGGCCGTCATGTCGCCGAGGAACATCGGCGGCAGCACCGGCTCGCGATCGGCGAACCCGTTGATCGCCGCGAACCCCGCGTACCCTTCGGCGAGCGTGCCGAAGCCCGGCTTGTGGCGGTACGGCCCCGTCTGCCCCCAGCCGGAGATTCGCGCGATCACCAGCTCCGGCCGGATCGCGAGCAGGTCGTCCGGGCCGAGCCCCATCTTCTCGGCGACGCCGGGCTTGAAGCTCTCGACGAACACGTCCGCGTCGCGCACCAGCCGGCGGACGATGTCGATCCCCTCGGGCGCTCGCAGGTCGACGCACACGCTGCGCTTGTTGCGCCCGTACACCTTCCAGTTCGTGCTGATCCCGCCCGCGCCGACCGCGCGCAGCGTATCGCCGCGCTCGCTCTCGACCTTCACGACGTCCGCGCCGAAATCGGCTAGCTGCACGCTCAGCATGTTGCCCGCCATCAGGCGCGACAGGTCGACGACGCGCACGCCCGCGAGCGGCCCCTGCGCGCCGGCGTCGAACGGTTTCGGGTGGATCGGGCCGGTGGACGCGCGACGGCGCGCGCCGGCCGCGTGAGCGGCCTGCGGGTCGGGAACGAACATGCTTGTCTCCTGGTTGGTGTGTGTCGTTCGATGCGAACTGCGGGACGGCGCTACTCGAGCAGCGCGCCGAGCTGGTCGGCCGCGCGGAACGCCGCGCCCGCGGCGGGCAGATCGCCGCCCAGCACATGCGTCAGCTCGGCGGCAGCGGCCTGCACGCGCGGCAGGTAGTCGGCCAGCACCTTCTTGTTGAAGCGATAGCGCGGCACGCCGAGCGAGATCGCGCCGCTCAGCACGCGGCCGACGCCGAACGCCGGGCACGCGATCGCCGCGCTTTCCGGGTCGCGCTCGGCGATCGACACCGCGTAGCCCTGCTCGGCCGTCTTCTCGTAGTCGCCGCCGCGCGTGCCGCTGAACGCGAGCAGCACGCGCCCGGCCGCGCCGACGTCGAGCGGGAAGCGGTCGCCCTCGCGCAGATGCGTGCGCACCGAGCGCTGCGCCTGGATGCGGAACAGGCACACGCGCTGGTCGCCTTCGCGCACGTAGAACGCGGCTGTTTCGCCGGTTTCCGCCGACAGCTTCGACAGGATCGGCATCACGTACTCGCGCAGCTGGAACGACTCGCGGTACATCATCCCGAGCTGGAACACGGCGGGCCCCAGCACGTAGCGCCCGTCCGGCAGGCGCTTGATGAAGCGGAACTGCTCGAGCGATTCGAACATCCGCAACAGCGTGCTCATGTTGAGCCCCGTCTCCTCGCTGACCTGCGCGAGCATCAGCCCGCCGGGCGCGTTGCCGAACGCCAGCAGCGCGGTCAGCGCGCGGTTGACCGCGGCCACGCCGCCCTCTGCCGGATTGCTTGTCTCCACCTTGCTCATGTCCACCTCGTGCGATGCCGGGCGATACGTGCCGCGTCGCGGCGACCGGCATCTGAAAAAATGAAAGTCACTTTCATTATACGCATAACGTCGATCACATCAACATGAATCCGCGCCGCTTCATTCGTTCATCATCGCGCAACATTCCTTGAAACTAGGCGTTAACGATAATCTTGACGAATGCGGCCATCCATCACAAAAATGAAAGCGACTTTCATTTTTTGAGACCCCCGATGAATTCGTCGTCCCAACCCGTCTGGCGCTCGCTGCTGTACGTCCCGGCCCATGTCCCCCGTTTCGTCGCATCGGCCGCCGCGAGCGACGCCGATGCGTTGATCCTCGATCTCGAGGACAGCGTCCCGCCCGCGTGCAAGGCGGCCGCCCGCGACGGGCTGGCCGACGCCGTGCCGGCGCTGCGCGCGCCCGGCCGCGACGTGCTGGTGCGCGCCAACGGCCCGCTCGACCTGCTGGTGCCCGACCTGCGCGCGGCCGTCCGGGCCGGCGCGGACGGCGTCGTGCTGCCGAAGGTGCGCGGCGGCTCGCATGTCGAGGCGATCGACGAGCTGCTGGCCGCGCTCGAGGAGGAAACCGGCGCGCCGCCCGGCGGCACGCGGATCGTCGCGATCGTCGAGACCCCGCGCGCGTTCCAGGCGATGGACCGGATCGCGCGGGCGTCGCCGCGCGTCGTCGCGATGATGCTCGGCGGCGGCGACTTCGCGCTGAACTGCGAAAGCGGCGCGAGCGCCGACGTGCTGCGCGTGCCGAAGCAGTTGCTGATCATCGCCGCGCGCGCGGCCGGCATCCTGCCGCTCGGCCTGATCGGCGGCCTCGACGAGCTGCGCGATCTCGACGCGTTCGAGCGCATCGCGCGCGCGTCCGCCGAGCTCGGCTATGCGGGCGCGACCTGCATCCACCCGCTGCAGGTCGGCGCGCTGAACCGCGCGTTCCGGCCCGACGACGACGCGGTGCGCGACGCGCGCGCGCTGCTGGCCGCCTACGACGACGCGCGCGCGAACGGGCGCGGCGCGCTGCGCATCGACGGCCGGATGATCGACGCGCCCGGCGTCGCCCGCGCGAAGCGCGTGCTCGCGCGTCACGCGGCCGTGCAGGCGCGCGCCGGCGCCGCGCCCCGGTGATGCGCGCGCCGCCCTTCATCGCCGCGCTTCGTTCCTGCGCAGGCGCGTGCGTCCCGCCGCGACGCCGCCCGTTCGCCGCCCGGCCCGGATAGCGCCGTCCCGCGGCACCGCCGCGCCGCTCGACCGGCGCGGCGCAGCAATCAAACCAATAACGACCCACGAAGGAGACAAGCCATGGGCAAGCGGATGTCCGCGCTGTGCGGACTGGGCCTCGTATCGGCCGGCGCCTGCGCGCAGAGCACGATCACGCTGTATGGCGTGGCCGACATCTATACGGAATTCCTCACCCACCAGGCCGCGCCCGGCGACAAGTCGTCGGCGTCGCTCGTGCGGATGGCCTCGGGCGGCAAGAGCGGTTCGCGCTGGGGCCTGAAGGGCGTCGAGGAACTCGGCGGCGGCTGGCAGGCCGCGTTCCGGCTCGAAAGCGGCATCAACCTGAACAACGGCACCGGCACCGGCGCGGGCGGCTTCGACCGCTCCGCGTGGGTCGGGCTGCAGCACGCGCGCTGGGGCGCGCTGCGGCTCGGCCACCAGTACTCGACGCTGTTCGACATCATGGAGCCCTATTCGCCGACGGGCGCGTACTCGACGCTGTACGAGCCGGCCGGCGCGATCGTCGGCGTCAATTTCCGCGAGAACAACGTCGCCAAGTACCTCGCGAAGATCGGCTCGCTGACGCTGGAGACGCACTATGCGTTCGGCGGCACGCCCGGCGCGTTCCAGTCGAACGCCGCGTACGGCGCCGGCTTCGACTATGCCGGCGGCGTCTTCTCGTTCGCCGCCGCGTTCGACAACGTCAACACGCCGCAGCCGGGCGGCTTCGCGCATTTCCGCCGCTACGCCGCCGCCGCGATCGTGTCCGTCGACCGCGCGCAGTTGCTGGCCGGCGTCACGCACGGCCAAAGCGGCGTCGCCGCGCCGTCGGTCGTGACGCGCTACACGTTCTGGTGGGCCGGCGTGCGCTACGCGATCACCCCGTTCCTGCAGGCGGTCGGCGCGTTCTATTACGAGGACATCCGCGCGCAGAATCCGCCGAACGCGCAGACGCCCGCGCCACACCCGGCCAACCCGCAGCAGGTCACGCTGCAGCTGAACTACTTCCTGTCCAAGACCGTCACGCTGTACCTGGCGAGCGGCTACGCGCGCCGCGCCGCGCTCGACTTCGACAACTACAACTACAACTTTCTCCACTACACGCTGGCCGCCGACCGCGCCAGCAGCGCGGGCGCAGCGCTCGGCCTGCGCAAGCTGTTCTGACCTCGCCTGTCCCCCAGTTTCGGAACCTTCGGAGCCCTCGCACCATGAACCGCCGCCACTTCCTTGCCACGCTGACCGGCGCCGCGCTCGCGCTGCCGCTCGCCCGCGCCCGCGCCGGCGCGCTGCCGGCCGCCGGCGCCACCGCCGGCCGCCCGGATCTCGCGCAACAGCTCGCCGACTACGCGGCCGGGCTGCAGTACCGCGACCTCGACGCCGCGACGATCGAGACGATCAAGGCGCACCTGATCGACGCGCTCGGCTGCGCGATCGCCGCGCACGACGAACGTCCGGTGCTCATCGCGCGCGACGCGGCGCTCGCGTCGCCGGGCGGCGTGTCGACGATCGTCGGCACAAACCGGCGCACGAGCCCCGATCTCGCTGCGTTCGCGACCGGCGCCGCGCTGCGCTACTACGATTTCAACGACGCGTACGCCGGCAAGGAGACCGGCCATCCGAGCGACAACATGTCCGCATGCCTCGCCGTCGCCGAAGCGCAGCATGCGAGCGGCCGCGACCTGATCCTGTCGATCGCGATCGCGTACGAGATCGCGTGCCGGCTGATGGACGCCGCCGCGATCAGCCCGCGCGGCTGGGACCACACCTGCTACAGCCTGCCCGCCGTCGCGCTCGCCGCGGGCAAGCTGATGCGCATGCCCGCGCCGCAACTGGTGCAGGCGGTGAACCTGTCGATCAACGGCCATCTCGCGCTGAACCAGACGCGCGTCCAGCAGCTGTCGAACTGGAAGGCGCTCGCCGACGCGGACGCGGCGCGCAACGCGGTGTTCTCGACGCAGCTCGCGCGCGCCGGGCTGACCGGCCCCGCGCCGATCTTCGAAGGCATGGCGGGATTCTTTCCGCAGGTGTCCGGGCCGTTCGCCGTCGACACGCGCGAATTCGGCGGGCGCGGCGGCGCGTTCCGGATCGGCAAGTGCTTCGTGAAGTTCTATCCCGCGCAAGGGCTCACGCAAACCGCGATTCCGGCCGCGCTCGACGTCGCCGCGCAGGTCGGCGACCTGCACCGCATCCGGCGCATCGAGATCCACACGACCGAGGTCGGCTACGTGACGGCCGGCCGCGACCGGGAAAAATGGGCGCCGTCGACCCACGAGACCGCCGATCACAGCCTGCCGTACATCGTCGCGCGCGCGATGCTCGACGGCGACATCACGACCGAGAGCTACCGGCACGACGCGCTGCGCGATCCAGCGCTGCGCGCGCTGATCGAGCGGATCACGGTGCGCGAGGACCCGGCGCTGACCGCCCGCTACCCGGCGCAGGCGCCGAACCGGGTGACGGCCGAGTGCGAAGACGGCACGACCTGCACGAAGCAGGTGGACGACCTGCCCGGCTCGCCGACGCGGCCGATGCGGCGCGACGACTACGAGGCGAAGTTCACGAAGAACTGCCGGCGGCACTGGAGCGCGACGCAGATCCGGGCGGCGCTCGATTACCTGTGGCGGCTCGACGAACAAGCCGACGTCGCAACGCTGCCGCCGCTGCTCGTCGTCGGCTGACGCCCTAAGCCTCCGCCGCGACGCCGTGCCGCTCGAGCGCTTCCGCGACCTGGACGATGCGCCCGCGCAGCCATGCGTGCGCGTTGCTGCCGTCGTAGCGGCGGTGCCAGTACAGCGACCACGCGACGGGCTCCATCGCGAGCGGCAGCTCGCGGATCACGAGCCGCGCATCGTCGAGGCTCAGCGCATGCCGCTCCGACATGATCACCGCGTACGGCAGCGCGTCGAGCATGTTCGGCACGACGAGCCAGTGCGGCACGTTGAGCACGATGCGCCGCGTGCAGTTCATGTTCGCGAGCAGGTTGTCGATCAAGCTGTGGTCGACCGGGTTGATCGTCACGTTGAGGAAGTCGAGCGCGAGAAACCGTTCGAGCGTCAGCGGCTTGCCCGCGTCCGGATGGCTGCGGCTCATCACGCAGACCATCCGGTCGTGAAACACCGTTTGCGACGACAGCGTGCCCGAATGTTCGAGGCCCGCGCTGATCGCCATGTCGAGCAGCCCCGATTCGAGCGCGTCGGCGGTCTTGCCGGCGCTCATGTGCACGATGTCCATGCCGATATTCGGGCCGGTCAGCCTCATGCAGCGCAGCAGGGCCGGCAGTAAAAGCAATTCAGTGAGATCCGACATGCGCACCGTAAAATGGCGCTCGGACGTAAAAGGGTTGAATTGATAATCCGACTCAAATAATTCCTCGATTTGTTGCATGATCTGTCGAACCGGCATGGCCAGCGCCTGCGCGCGCGGCGTCAATTCCATGCCGACCGCGGTGCGCGCCAGGATCTCGTCCTTGAACACGAACCGCAGGCGCGCCAGCGCGTTGCTGACGGCCGGCTGCGTGAGGCCGACCTTCTGGCCGGCCCGCGTGACCTGTTTTTCCGTCAGCAGCGCATCGAGTATGACCAGCAGGTTCAGATCGATCGAACGTAGATTCATGTTTGCGACCATCCACTAAACAGGTTAATCACCGCCTCCGATTACGATATTCCGCAAACGGAGCAATCCCCTGATATTTAGTGCAATGCACAAGAATAGTCCAATCTTGACGCGTCGATATTTTTTAGATAAAGGACGATATTAGTTAGGTTTTTAAATTAAATTTCCCGTTTCGCAGCGATTCTTCCGAATACCTTGCCAATCGGCAATTGAATCCGCGCTTTGCGCAAGCCGGTTGCGCTGCAAAAAAAGTGCGGGCGGCCACCGCCACAGCCGCCGCCCGCAGGCTCAAACAGTCGCGACAGGATTCGCCGGCGCGCCGACCAGGCCGCGGATGTGCAACGGCGGCGCGGTCAGCAGAAACCGGTTCCGGCGGTGCGCATGCAGCCAGTTCGCGAGCGGCGTCAGGTGCCACAGCTCGCCGAGGTGAATGCCGAGCTTGAACAGGCACAGTTCGTGCAGCGGCATCAGTGCGCCCGGTTGCGCGAGCGACTGCGTATGCTGCGGGCGCTCCTCGATCGCGTGGTTGTCGGCCACGAGCGCGGCGAGCCCCGATTCGTCGATCCATCGCAGCAGCCGCGCATCGCTGCTGTCCAGCACGCACGCGCTCGCGACCGTCGCCGGCGATCCGCCGTCGTCGTTCAGCAGCAGATCCGCGAAGCCGGTGTGAAGGCAGACAATGTCGCCGCGCTCCACCTGCACGCGGTCCGCCTCCATCACCTGCATCAACTGCGCGAAGCCGACCTTCGTGCGCGCGTCGCCGAAATGACGCCGCAGGTCGATCAGCACGCCGCGCCCCTGCACGCCCGTCTGCGCCATCACCTCGATGCCGAGCGCGCGCGCGCCGCCCGTCGCGTCGCCTTCCTGCGGCACCCGCAGATGCTCGCCCATCCGGAAGCCGTTGTAGAACACGATTTCAGGCACGCCGTCGTCGTCCGCGTCGAACAGGCCGCCCACGTGCGACAGGCCGTCCCATTGCGTCGAGAACTGCGAGTGCATGCAAAACGCATCGTCGCAGACCACATCGGTTGCGTTCGCAACCTGTTCGTCGGCGCGGTAGCCGAAGTACGGCTTGTCGCCCAGCAGCGCCGGCATGACCGCCGGCGGCCGGCGCCGCGCGTTCAGCCCGCCGCCGCGCGGCACGTCCAGCGGCAGGCTCAGCGAGAACGACAGCCCTTCGCGGACCTCGGCGACGCCCTGCCGCACCTTGTCCGGCGTCAGCCAGTTCAGCCGCCCTTTCTGATCGTCCGGACCGAAATCGCCCCAGTTCGAGCCGGGCGGCCGCTTTTTCCAGCGGAGTGCATTCAAGATCGGTTTCCTCCTTCAGCGCCCGACGTCAGCGCCGCGAGCGCGTCGAGCGGCGCGTCATCGGCGAGCGCCTGCACCGCGTCGCGCAGCGCGAGCGCGCGCGCCATGCCGAGTTTCGAACTCGCCGCCAGCACGAACTTCGCGGTGAGCTCCTGCTCGGTCAGCGGCCGCGAATTCGTGCCCTTGCTCGACTCGATCCGCGCCTCGCGCACCTGCCCGTCGCGCAGCTCGACGCGCAGCACGGCCGGCAGGAAATTCGGGAAGCGCGCGTCGCACCACGGATCGGCCACGCAGCGCACCTTCGCGGCCAGCGCGCGCCGTGCGGGGTCCTGCGCAAGCGCATCGTCGAAATCGTCGAACCAGACGCCGAGCCCGCCGCCGCCGAGCAGTGCCGCCGCGACCGTGTACGGCCCCGAGAACGCCGCCGCATAGCCGTTCGGCGGATTGGCCTTCAGCTCCGCCGGCTCGCTGATCGTGCGCAGCGTCGACGTCGCGACCCGCAGTTCGGCCGACACCACGTCGTCCGCCGTCACGCCTTCCGCCTTCAGCTGCAGCGCCGCGTCGATGCCCGGATGCGTGAAGTGGTTGCACGGATACGGCTTGAAGATGATCCGGCTCGTCTCCCACTCGTCGCCCAGGTCGCGCAGCACCGCGTCGACGTCGGCGAGGTCGCCGCACCACGCGTGGAAGAAGCCGAAGCGGCCTTCGAGCGCGGTCGGCGGCGCGGTCACGCCCGCGCCCGCCAGTTCCGCCGCGCTGACGCCCGCGTGCGCCGCCCAGCCGCAGTGGATCCGCTTCACCGAGCCGCCGGTGCGGTTCGCCTCGAGCAGGCCCGCGCCCATGCTCGCGGCAATGCCGAGCGCCGCCGCGATCTGCGCGGCGTCGAGCCCGAGCAGCATCGCCGCCGCCGCCGCCGCGCCGACCGTGCCGCAGATGGACGTCGCGTGCTGGCCGCGCTCGAAGAACACCGAATTGCCGAGCCGCGCGTTGTACGCGGCGACGCCGAGCCGGATGCACACCTCGGTGCCGACCGTGATCGCATCGAGCAGCGCCGCGCCCGATGCGCCGCTGGCCTGTGCCGCGGCGAGCGCGGCCGGGATCACGGACGCGCTCGGATGCAGCACCGACAGCATGTGCGAATCGTCGAAGTCCATCGCATGCGCGAGCGTGCCGTTGACGAGCGCGGCGCTCGCGGCCGGCAGCCGGTCGGGCGCGCCGATCACGCTCGCCGGGCCGGTGCCGGCCCAGCGCCGCGCGACCTGCAGCACCGACTGCGCGACCGGTTCGTCGTGCGCGATCAGGCTGTTGCCGACCACGTCGAGCACGCGCGCGGCGGCTTCGACGCGCAGCCGGCGATCGAGCCCTTCGGCGCGCACCGCCGCCGCGAAGCGGCCGAGCGCGCCGACGATGCCGTCGGGCGGCGCGGGCCGGTTTGTCGCGGCCGCGGCCGCCGGGGCAGAAAGCGTCTCGGGTGTGCTCATGCCAGTGCTCCACTGAGTCGAAGATTGTTCGCGAGCGCAAGCGTCACGCGCGCGTTGGCGATCAGCGGCGGCGCGACCACGCGGCCGTCCGGCAGCACGAACACCGACGACGCCGAGGCCTGGCCCGCCGCCGCATCGACCGCCTCGAGCACGCGCTCGGCCGCGCGGATCTCGTCCTCCGACGGCGTGAACACTTCGTTGATCACCGGTAGCTGCGACGGATGGATCGCGAAGCGGCCGAGAAAGCCCATCGATTTCGCGCGCAGCGTCGATTCCTTCAGCCCGTCGAGATCGGGCAGCGTGTGATAGACGGTCTGGATCGGCCCGTTCAGCCCCGCCGCGCGCGACACGACCACGCAACGCGCGCGGCACACTTCGAGCGTGAAGTTGTCGACGCCGATCTGCAGGTCCGCGCGCAGATCGCTCTCGCCGAGCCCGATCCGCTCGAGCCGCGGCGATGCGGTCGCAAGCTGGTACGCGGTCTCGACGCCGTACGCCGATTCGATGAGGATCTGGATCCCCGCGTCGCAGCCGAGCGCATCGAGCCAGCCCGCGACCTCCTGGATCTGTTGCGGCAGGTCGCATTTCGGCAGGCGCAGCGCCTGCAGCGCCGGCTGCGCGATCGCCTCGACGTCGTCGCGGCACCATGGGCTGCCGATCGGATTGATCCGCACGTACGTCGGCTTCGGCGGACCTTCCGCGAGCATCGCGGCGGCCGCCTGGCGTGCCTCGGCCTTGTGGCTGGCCGGCACGGCATCCTCAAGGTCGAGCACGATGGCATCGGCTTCGCTTGCATAGGCCTTCTCCACCACCTGCGCCTTGTGCGCGGGCACGTAAAGGTAACTGCGGTAAGTTGCGCTGGTTTTCATAGAATGCCTCGCTCGGTCAAATCGGCGATCTCGCGCCGCTCCAGTCCCAATGCGCCGAATACTTCGTCGTTGTGCGTGCCGCGCGCAGGTCCCCCCCAGCGGATCGCGCCGGGCGTGTCGGACAGCCGGAACGGCACGTTGTGCGTGCGGAACGCGCCGAGCTCCGCGTCGGGCACCGACACGACCGAGCCGAGCGCCGCGTACTGCGGATCGCGCAGCACGTCCGCGACGTCGTAGATCGGCGCGACCGCCGCCTGCGCGCGCTCGAATTCGGCGATCACCTCGTCACGCGTGCGCTGCCCGATCCAGCCGCCGACCGCCGCATCCAGCTCGTCCGCATGCTTCGCGCGCTCGGCGCCGTTCGCGAACCACGGTTCGTCGATCAGGTCCGCGCGGCCGACGAGACGCATCACGCGCTCCGCGATGCTGTGCGCCGACGTCGACAGCGCGACCCACTTGCCGTCCGACGTGCGGTAGACGCCGCGCGGCGAATTGTTCGGCGATCGGTTGCCGGTGCGCTCGGGCACCCGGCCCGTCTGGTCGTAGCTCGCGACCTGCGCGCCCATCGCGGCGAGCATCGTCTCGATGATCGCGAGATCGACGACCTGGCCGCGCCCGGTGCGCTCGCGCGCCTTCAGCGCGGTCATGATCGCGAACGCGGCGGTCAGCCCCGCGACCGTGTCCGCGAGCGGGAACGACGGCAACAGCGGCGGCCCGCCCGCCTCGCCGGTAATCGACGCAAGCCCGCTCATCGCCTCGGCCAGCGTGCCGAAGCCAGGGCGGCTCGCATACGGGCCGAACTGGCCGAAGCCCGTCACCCGCACGAGCACGAGCCGCGGGTTGATCGCGGACAGCGCGTCGTAGCCGAGCCCCCAGCGTTCGAGCGTGCCGGGCCGGAAATTCTCGACGACCACGTCCGCCTGCGCGGCCAGCTCGCGAAAGATCCGCTGGCCGTCGGCCGTGCCGAGATTCAGCGTGACCGCCCGTTTGTTGCGCGCGAGCACCTTCCACCACAACGGCACGTCGTCGCGGCGCGCGCCGTACTTGCGCGCCGGATCGCCGTCCGGATGCTCGACCTTGATCACGTCGGCGCCGTAGTCCGCGAGCATCGTCGCCGCGAGCGGGCCCGCGAACAGCGTCGCGGCATCGATCACGCGAATGCCGTCGAGCGGCGCCGGTTTTGAGACGTCCGACGCCGCGCCGGCGTCGACGTCCCCGATTTCCACAGAGGCCATGCCGTTCTCCATTCAGATGGATTGCACGGCGCGCCGCGCACCGACATCGTCTGCATGACTAATCGTCGTGCGGCGATGCGGGCGCGGCGCGCGACCTGCTACTCAGACCGCGTTGATCCGGTAGATCGGGAAGTACGTCTGGATCTTCCCGTTCAGGTAGTCGGACGCGAGCTTCGGCACCTCGTCGAAATCGAAGATCTCGGTCGGCTCCTGGCCGATCCAGCCGCTCGTTTCCTGGAAGTCGCGGATCGTGATGCTGTCGTCATAGCGCCACGCATGCGTGTGAATGTGCAGGCGGCGGTTGATGCATTCCGTCGCGCGCAGGTTCCACAGACGCATCCCGGTCTTCCAGCCGACCGTCGTGACGATGCCGGTGCGGCCGACCACGCGCATGGTCGCGCGATACAGCGCGCCGCCCAGGTTGTCGAGGAAGATCGCGACGCCGCGGCCGCCGCTCAGTTCGGCGATCGTCTCCGCGAACACGCGCTCCGACTCGCGATAGCTCGCCTGGTACTCCGGATCGGTCTTGTAGCGCTCGTCGTCATACGCGAGATTCGGAAACTTGCGGCGATCCACCGGCGTGATGCCGAGCTTCGCGAGCTCCTCCAGGCGCCGGTCGTTGCTCGCCGTCATCGCGACGCGAAAGCCCTCGCGCTTCGCGAGCTGCAGCTCGGCGAGCGTCGTGCCGCCGCCCCAGCCGAACACCAGGTAGTCGGCCGGGTCGACGTCCGGCAGCTGCGAGCGCCAGCACGCCGACGCCACCTTCCAGTTGTCCCACGCGGTGAAGTAGCGGCCGTACGTCGCCCATTGCAGCAGCGAATGGCGGCTGTCCGTCGGCACCGCCACCAGGTTGTCGGCGCGCATCTTGGTCCGCTGCGCCATCACGCCGATCGTGCCCGGCGCGTCATACGCGTAGACGAGTTCGGCGAACCCGTATTCGTCGCGCTTGCCGAACGGCATCACCATGCAGATCTCGCCTTCCTTCAGCGCCTTCACGCCGCTGCCGCGCTCGACGATGCGCACCAGCGCACCGTTGCCGAGCACGATCTTGTCCTCGCGGCGCTGCCGGCAGATGTCCACCGGATTGCGCGACAGCGCGTGGTCGAGGTTCGCTTCCCACGAGCCGTACAGCGGCTCGACCAGCACCTCGTCGGCTTCCAGATCGGAGAATTCGAAGGTTTCGCGACGCAGCTCGCCCGCGACGGGCGCCTGCTTCCTGCTCGGTTCCGGTCCTGCGTAGAGAACCCATGCATCGGTCTTGATCATCGTCATGCCTCGGTAAATGACTCTGTATGAATGGTGCACGCCGAACACGCCGCTTCGTTCAGCGCGAATACGCCTGCTCCAGTGCCGCCTCCACGTCGGCCGCCGCGGCGACCTGCCCGAGCTTCGGGAAGATCTGCGTCAGCGCGAAGGTCTGCGCGTCGGCGGACGACGTGCTGACCGCGTCGCTGACCACGACGACGTTGTAGTTGTTCTCGTATGCCTGGCGCGCCGTCGATTCGACGCCGATGTTGGTTGCGATCCCGGTCAGCACGATGTCGGTGATGCCGCGCCGGCGCAGTTGCACGTCGAGATCGGTGCCGGTGAACGCGCCCCACTGATGCTTCGTCACGACGATGTCGGACGGCTGCACGCCGAGCGCCGGCGCGAACGCGCTCCACTCGGGATCAAGGTTCGGCGGCGCCGACGGCGCATCCGTCTTGACCTTGAGCGCAACGCCGCCGTCCGGCTGGTAGCTCGTGTGCACGTAGATGACGGGGAGCTGCAGTGCACGAAACGCGGTCGCGAGCTCGACCGTCTTCGCCACGACCTGCGCGCCGGTGTAGGGCACGACCGGCAGCGACACGATGCCGTTCTGCAGATCGATTGCGACCAGGGCGACCGTGCGATTGAGTGTCGGAATGGACATGTAAGAACCTCACTTCTGTTGGGGGATGGAAGAAGCGGCGGCATCCAGGTGCCGGCTCGATGCTGCGTTGAGCAGCAGCAGCACGCTGATGACCGCCAGGACGATGGCCAGCTCGCGCAGGCCGCGATCGCTCGCCGGATGGCCGAGGGCCAGCCCGACGAGCGCAAACGACAGGCTGCCGCCGACATACTGCGCGGTGCGGTACAGCCCCGAGGCCGTGCCGATCCGGTCGTGCGGCGCGCTCTGGTAGAGCGCCGCCTGATTGCCGAGATTGTTGAAGCCGTTCGGCACGCCGAACACGATCGACAGCAGCACGATCGACCAGACCGGCATCGCGCTGGAGAGGAGACTCATCACGACGCTGCCGACGCACAGCATCGCGGAGCCGATGATCAGCACCGGCCGCGAGCCGTGACGGTGCGCGACGCGGGTCGCGAGCATCGTCGCCACCGTGCCGACTCCGGCGACCGGCAGCATCACGAGGCCGGCGTCGGCGGCGGACAGGCGCTTGGCCTCCTGCAGCCACATCGGCAGCGCATAGAAGATCGCGTAGAACACCGCGTAGGTGCCGACGCAGCGCAGGTACGTGCTCGTGAGCGCACGGTTCTCGCTCAGCATGCGGATATCGATCAGCGGCGTCGCGGCCTGCCGCTCGCGCCGCACCAGCAGCGGGCACAGGACCAGCGTCGCGACGAGCAGTCGCCAGTCGGGCCCGCGCGACACCGACTGCAGGAACAGCAGCAGGCTCGCGAGCGTCAGGATGAACAGCGCGACGCCCGGCAGGTCCAGCTCCTTCAGCGTGCGGCGTTCGTGCGCGCCGTGCTGCGCGGCGTCGGCCGGGACCCACAGCCACGCCAGCGCGAAGGCCAGCAGCACGATCGGCACGTTGATCCAGAAGATCGCGCGCCAGCCGGCGAACTGCACGAGCGCGCCGCCGAGCGGCGGCCCGAACGCGACGGCCACCTGCGCCGCGACCGAGATCGCTCCGAGGCCGCCCGTCGGCGTCGCGCCGTTCGCGTGCCGCTGCGACCATGTGCGGATCATTGCCATGCCGGCCGGATACGCGGCGGATGTGCCGATGCCGAGCGCGACGCGCGACGCGATCAGCCACCCGAGCGACGGCGCGAACGGCGCGAGCGCGGACGCGATCAGTACGATCGCGAGGCCGATGCAGAAGATCCGCTTCGCGCCGAAGCGATCGGCGAGCCGCCCCATCGTCGGCTGGCCGACGGCCGTCGCAAGATAGAGGCCCGACACGAGCCACATCGTGTCGATGCGTTCATGCGCGGCGCCCTGCGGCGCGAACGCCTGCTGGATGCTGACGAGCGCGACCGCGATCATCGACGAGTTCAGCGCGTTGAGCAGCGTGCCGAGCACGATCGGGCCCACCAGCCTGGCTGGCAGGCGCAGGCCCGCCGCGCGCGCATTCCCGCCGCCGTGCGGCGAGCCGCCGGCAGTCGAGGATGTTGCTTGCGCAGGTCGATCGGAAGTCGTTTTCATGGCGTCGTCGAGTGGAGGATTCGCATCGCTCGATCAAATTCGAACGTGCGTTCACCTTACCGGCACGATCGCCGCGGATGAAATGGATTGTTGCGATGCACACATTCGTCGCTTGAATGCAGATCGCGCGCAACGCGGCGGGGCCGGATACGCTTAGGCGCATCGAGCGACATCGGGCAACGCCGCGCCGGGCTTGCCCGCTGGACGGGAGCGACGAAATGCCGAGGATCGCTCGCGCAACATTCGGCATGTCGTACGCGCGGTCGCCGCAAGCGCCGGATGACAGTTTTTTGCGGCAGCGCGATGCGGAATCAGAGGGTGGACTCTAGCTTCACCGTATCCGTTCATGCCGCCGGCGGGCGCGACGGCGAACCGCCGCGCCAAACACGCCGCGCCCTTCCGGCGAACGCGCTCCCGGACTCTGTCCGTGCAGCGAGTTCACCGGGATGGGACGGCGGCTCGACGACCTCAATTTAAATAGACATACTTATTAATTAGATTGCTTTTTGGTGTCGAGACGCCGACCGGCCAGCGACGTCAGGCCCGCATGCGAAGCGCGCGCGAACGCGACGGCGTGCCTACCTGCTTTTCCAGATACGCAAGCGCGTCATCGATCGACAACGCATGCTGTTCGCCGTTCTTCAGTCTCAGCGACACCGCGCCGGCTTGCGCTTCCTTCGGTCCGGCTACCGCGACGATCGGCGCAGCCAGTTCGCGCGCGTCGAAGATCTTGCGCGGCAGGCGTTCCGGGCGGAAGTCGCGCAATACGCGGCAACCGATATTTTCGAACGCAAGCGCCGCACTGTCCGCAAACGGACGTTCTTTATCGCCGATGTTGGCCACGACGATCTGGTCGGGAGCCAGCCACGTCGGCAGCCATCCCTCATAGTGCTCGAGCAGGATGCCGATGAAGCGCTCGAGGCTCCCGAGCACCGCGTGATGCAGCATGACCGGCGTCGCCTTCGCGCCGCTCTCCGACGCATACGTCGCGCCGAGCCGCTCCGGCAATACGAAATCGAGCTGGATCGTGCCGCACTGCCACTTGCGTCCCTCGCGGTCGAGCAGATGGAATTCGAGCTTGGGCCCGTAAAACGCCCCTTCTCCCTGCAGTATCTCGAAGTGCAGGCCGGCCGACCGCGCGGCCAGCGCCAGCATCGATTCGGAGCGGTCCCACAGCGCGTCGTCGCCGGCGCGCACCGCCGGCCTCGTCGACAACGCGACATCGAAACGGTCGAACCCGAAATCCGCGTAGATCGTCTTCAGCAGGTGGCAGAACCGCGCGACCTCGGCTTCGACCTGTTCCTCCATGCAGAGCACGTGGGCGTCGTCCTGCGTGAACGCCCGGGCCCGCATCAGGCCGTGCAGCGCGCCGGACGGCTCGGCCCGGTGCACCGCGCCGAACTCCGAATAGCGGACAGGCAAGTCGCGATACGAGCGCGACCCGCGCTTGAATACCTGCACATGGCACGGGCAGCTCATCGGCTTGAGACAGAACGGCTGTCCGTCGCTGTCGAGCGAGAACATGTTCCTGCCGAATTTCTCCCAGTGGCCGCTTTGCTCCCAGAGCGCGCGCGACGCGATCTGCGGTGTGCGCACTTCCGCGAACCCGGCCTGCCTCATCCGTTCGCGAATGTAGTCCTCGACGACGCGATAAAGCACCATCCCGCGCGGATGCCAGAAGACGGCGCCGGGGCTTTCGTCCTGCTGGTGAAACAAATCGAGCTTGTTGCCGAGCACGCGGTGATCGAATGCATCCATCCTGTTCTCCATTCACGTTGATGCCGACGAAAACGGAGCATGAAAAAAGCCCCGTCGTCTCCGGCGGGGCTTTGGGGTGATCTGACGCACCGATCTACGACGCGCGACCTCCTCCACGCCCGCCATATGCGGTCGCGGTGGTGGTGGTCGTGGTCGTGACGAAAAATGCGTTCATGCGAGCAATCTAGCTACGCGACTATCCGTTGTCAACCAGCACCTTCTTCGGATTCAGGGCTCGCGCCCGATCCGGTCGATGTCCGGCTTGAACCGAAGCACCGTGTATTCCAGCGCCGATACGCTCGACCACCCGGCCGGGCCCTGAACGACGATCGCGCGGACCGCGCCTTTCCGGTCGAATTTCAGCGTCGTTCCGGTTGCATCGTTGCGCAACGCGTCGAGCTCTTCGATGCGCGCCACCGCGAGTTTGCGCACCGCCCCGCAGACATAGACCGGAAGAAACGCCAATGCGATGAGCATCGAGAACGCGTCCTTGATCATCGTGTCGAGCAGGATGTGGCCGTACAGCGCGAGCGACACCGACGTCGCATGGACGAAGATCGCCATCACGGTCGCGCCGGCGCCGAGCGACGAGAATCGTTCGGCGGCCTGCTTCGTGCGTGCTCTCATCACGGCTCTCGTCGTGGGGGACGACACCAGAATTTCCCGCTTCGCGCCGTAATACCCCGCGATGCCGAGGAACAGCGTCATGGCGGTGCTCAAGAGCAGCGCCCAGCCGATCTGCTCGAACATGACGAGCACGAAGAGCAGCACGAAAATGCCGGCCAGCGGATACAGCAGGAGCTTGAAATCGTAGCCGTCCTCGCCATGCCCCCGGACCCACCGTTTCACCAGCGTGTTTTCCCAGAACCGGCTCGCTTCGTGCAGCGGGATCTCCTGACTATTCGACACTCTTTCACCTGTGGGGTCTGGCGCCGCCGCTTTCATTTTCCTGACGCGAGTCGCGGCTCGATGCGTACCGACACGATACGCTCGGCTTTTTCCATTCGGATTGCAAACCAATATCCTTCATCGCCGCTGACGTTCCGGCGCCATTGGCTCATCGCGCCCCTCGATGCGCCGGCCGGCGCCGATCATCGCGCGCAGCGGTGTAGCGATCGTGCAAGGATTGTGAATATTCGATGGAGACGTTTGCACTTTCGCGGATTTTCGCATCGAATCAGCCGGCAGTATTGAGAGAAAATGGAGATTCTATGGCTGGCATTGTTTCGAGCCCTACGCCACGCCAACATTGCATCACACTCCTGTTAGGCCACACGCCAGCTGAACTGATGAATGCGCTGATACTGATTGCTGAAGACGAGCCGGAAATTGCGGAAATCCTCGACGCATACCTGACTCGCGAGGGATTTCGCACCTACCGGGTCGGCAACGGGCAAGCCGCACTCGACGTGCAGCCGCTGCTGAAGCCCGACCTGATCCTGCTCGACATCAAGATGCCGGAGAAGGACGGCTGGGAGGTGCTCATCGAGCTGCGCCGCCGCGGCAATACGCCGGTCGTCATCATTACGGCGCTCGATCAGGACATCGACCGGCTGCAGGGCTTGCGCATCGGCGCGGACGACTACATCGCCAAGCCGTTCAATCCCGTCGAGGTGGTCGCACGCATCCGCGCGGTGTTGCGGCGCTCCGGCACGTCGCTGTCAGGGGGCGTGATGCGGGTCGGCAACCTCGAGGTCGACACCGAGAGCTATCTGGCCAAGGTCCGGTCGGACGCCGGAGAAAACCAGGTGTCGCTGACGCTGACCGAGTTCCGGCTGCTCGCCCACATGGCGCGATCGCCCAACCGCGTCTTCACGCGCAGCGAACTGGTCGATGCGTGCCTCGCCGGCAGCGGCGCGCTGGAGCGCACCGTCGACAGCCACATCAGCCGGCTGCGCAAGAAACTCGAATGCGCCGGCGCGCCCGGCATGCCCGAGGTGATGCGCGGCGTCGGCTACCGGCTGCAGAGAATCCAGTGAACACACGCAGCAAGCTGAGCCGGCAGATCGTGCTGTCGATGGGACTGGTCTCGGTCGCCACGACGCTGATCATTTTCGTCGGCCTGTTCGTCATCTACGGGTTGATGTTCACTTTTTCGCCGCCCGCGCAGGAGCGCCTCATCGATGCGCTCATCCCGCACGCGGCCGATTACCTGATCTTCGGCATCCTGCTGCTGACGGGACTGATCGCCGCGGTCGTGATGGCGACCCGGCTGGCCCGGCGCATTCTCAAGCCGCTCAACTCGCTCGCGGAGAGCGCGCGCAGCATCGCCGCGGGCGACCTGGACGCCCGCGCGATTCCCGGTGACCGCTCGCTCGGCGAGACGGCGCTCCTGGTCGACGACTTCAACGCGATGGCGATCCGGCTGCAGGGCATGACCTCCGAGATGACGGCCTGGAACGCGGCGATCGTCCATGAGCTGCGCACCCCGCTCACAATCCTCAGGGGCAGGCTGCAGGGCCTGCGGGACAAGGTGTTCGAGCCGGACGAATCGCTGTTCCGCGGCCTGCTGAATCAGGTCGAAGGCTTGTCCCGGCTCGTCGACGACCTGCACATCGTCACGCTGCAGGACATCGGGCGCCTCGACATGAACATCCAGCCGACCGACATCGCGCTCGAAGTCCGGAGCGCCGTCGATTCGGTCAGCGACGCGCTGCACGACGCCGGCTTTGCCGTCGAAATGGCCGCCACCGCGATCGTCGTGCCATGCGACGGCGCGCGCATCAGGCAGGCGCTGCTCGCGCTGCTCGACAACGCGCGCCGCTACGCGGTGCCCGGCAAGCTGCGCATCGAGGTCGCGCTACAGGGGGCGAGCGTCGTCCTTCGCGTGGAAGACGAAGGCCCCGGCCTCAGCCCCGAATTCGCGCGACATGCGTTCGAGCCCTTTACGCGCGCGGACGTGTCGCGTTCCCGCAAATTCGGCGGCTCAGGTCTCGGCCTGTCGGTCGTCCGCGCGATCGCCCAGGCTCACCACGGCCATGCGCGGTATGTCACGTCGCGCGCCGGTGGGTCCATCTTCGAGCTGGACATTCCGCGTCGCAAAGCGTGACCCGCGCGGGCGAGCATGGTCCGGCCGCGTCGCGAGGATGACGTTCGAATAAAGTGCTCCCCTTGACGAACCGCTCTTCCAGAGGAAAGTGCTTGAAACTCCCGTATGAATGGCAGATCGGGTTGCGGTACACCCGCGCCGGCAAACGCACGAGCGGCACGACCGGCAACGGCTTCATTTCGTTCATCGCCGTCGCGTCGATGTCCGGCATCGCGCTCGGCGTGGCCGCGCTGATCATCGTGCTGTCCGTGATGAACGGGTTCAGGAGCGAGGTGCGGGACCGCATGCTAGCCGTGCTCGCGCACATCGAGATCTTCTCGCCGACCGGCGCGATGCCGGACTGGAAACTGACTGCCGACGAATCGCTGCGCAATCCGTCGGTCAGGAGCGCGGCGCCGTATGTCGAGGCGCAGGCGCTGCTCACGCACGGCGGCAAGGTCACCGGCGTCGCGTTGCGCGGCATCGACCCGCGGCTCGAGCCGCAGGTGTCCGACATTGCGAAAGACATGAAGAGCGGCCGCCTCGACGCGCTTGCGCCGGGCGAGCTCGGCATCGTGCTCGGCGCCGCGCTCGCGTCCACCCTGCAGGTGCAGGTCGGCGACCGGCTGACGTTCTTCGCGCCCGGCAGCGCCGCGCAGATGCGCAACCTGCTGCCGCAATTCAGGCAATTCAAGGTGGTCGGCACGTTCGAGTCCGGCCATTACCAGTACGACAGCACGCTCGCGTTCATCCACATCGGCGATGCGCAGACGCTGTTCCATGTCGCAGCGCCGACCGGCGTGCGGCTGCGCATCGACGACATGGAGCGCGCGCCGGAGATCGCGCTGCAGCTTGCACGCTCGCTGTCCGGCGATCTCTACATCCGCGACTGGACCCGGCAGAACCGCACGTGGTTCGTCGCCGAGCAGTTGCAGAAGCGCATGCTGTTCGTGATCCTGCTGCTGATCGTCGCGGTCGCGGCGTTCAATCTCGTCTCGTCGCTCGTGATGACGGTCACGCAGAAACAGGCCGACATCGCGATCCTGCGCACGCTCGGCGCCCAGCCCGGCTCGATCATGAGGATCTTTGCGATCCAGGGAATGACGATCGGCCTGGTCGGGACGATGACGGGCGTGGTGATCGGTTGTGCGATCGCAGCGAGCATTCCCTGGCTGCTGCCCGCGATCGAGCAGATGCTCGGGATCCACTTTCTGACGCCGTCCGTCTATTTCCTCGACAAGCTGCCGTCGAAGCTCGTCGTGACCGACGTGATCGAAGTCGGCGCCATTGCGTTCCTGCTGTCGGCGCTCGCGACGCTCTATCCGAGCTGGCACAGCGCGCGGGTCCGGCCTGCCGACGCGTTGCGCTACGAGTGAGCGCGGCCTCTACGCCGCCTGCGGCCTTTTCCGCTACAGTAATCGCACGGGCCGCGAATGCGGCCGCACTCTCTTCAAGCACATGGGGCCGTGATGCAATCACCACAAGCCTATAGCGCGGACGCGCCCACCCGCGCGGAAGTCGACGCGCTCGCCGGCGCGACCGTCATCGAGTTCGGTGCGAACTGGTGCGGGATCTGCCAGGGCGCGCAGCCCGCGATTCGCGACTCGTTTTCGGCGCACCCCGCGGTTCGGCACCTGAAAATCGAAGACGGTCCTGGCCGTCCGCTCGGACGCTCATTCGGCGTCAAGCTCTGGCCGACGCTGGTTTTCCTGCGCAACGGCGTCGAGGTCGCGCGCGTCGTTCGCCCCGCCGACGCGCGGCAGATCGAAGCCGACGGCTTCGCCGCGCTGGCCTGAGCACATCGCATGCATTCACCATGAAACAGGCCATTCAACACGTTATCGTCGACGCGCGCGGACGCGGCCTCATCGAGTTCACGTCGCAGGTGTGCGCGTTCGTCGACCAGCAGTCGATCCGCACCGGCCTGCTCACCGTGTTCTGCCGGCACACGTCCGCTTCGCTGCTGATCCAGGAGAATGCGGATCCGTCGGTGCAGCGCGATCTGGAACGCTACTTCGCGGCGCTCGCGCCCGAAGATAGCTCGCGCTACGAGCACGACACCGAAGGCCCCGACGACATGCCCGCGCATTTGCGCACGGCGCTCACGCAGGTGCAACTGTCGATTCCTGTGGAGCATGGACGGATGGTGCTCGGGACGTGGCAAGGGATTTACCTGTTCGAGCATCGGCGTGCCGCGCATCAGCGGGATATCGTGCTGCATTTGGTTGGGGAGTGAGGGGGGGTCGCTGCGGTAGTCGACGTGAGATGCCGTGAATCGGGGCCGGCGACCGGTTGAATCCGCAACCCGTTTCGGCCTTTCGACTCATCGCGACTGCAAAGACAGGTTTCTCTTGATCGAGGCCGTTGGCGCAGGGCCACGCGTCTCGCGCGTGACGATCTAGCGGCCGAAGAATGGAACTGCAGTGAACATCCACATTCCAATCAGAATCAACCACTCAATGGCGAACATTGCTTGGTCATATGCGTTGCGAGGTGCTGAGCGCCTCGCATAAACGATGTAAATCAACGTAAAGAGTGGCGTCACGACCCACGTGGCAACGGTGAATCCGAGGAATTCCATCGTGCCGGGGGCGAAGATTCCGCTGTGAAATCCGCCGACCTCCTCATACCAGTACGCGAAGCCGATCCACGGAAGCCACAATCCGATGAGGGTAGCAATGGCGAGTTTGATCGCACCAGGTGACGGTCCAGAGTCGGCGTTTTCGGGATCTTGTGATCGGGTCGTGGGTGTCATTGGTTCGCTAGGTGAGGACTCGGCAAGGAGAAACTCATTCCTCATTGAGCGCTTCTTCCCTAACAGCCCGACTACCTGTCAGATCGAGTTCCGGCTAATACACCTTAACCAATCGACCACGAACTGACCAGCGACCCACGGCGGTCGTACTTTCGATCGAAGTACACGAGAATCAAAACGAAGCCTGGGGGCAGCTACGCCCCGACGGAGATGACCACCCCCCTCTTCGTGGCCTCTGAAAGGTACCGAAACGGGCTGCTTTCTTCACGCTCACGGGCCTTTGCGATCGATGCAATACTGTGGACGACAAATCCTAGCGTCAGCCCGCCGCCCATCGCTAGCAGCGGATGTGTCACCGACCATCCAATACTGGTTGCTGCGGCTGCAGTTATTCCGCCTGGGCCAGTGAATTTCTCCACAGCTTTGTTCATGACCTCGGCAATCCCTTTGGCGCTCGCCTCAAGGCCAAATATCTGGCGCGCCACGGCGCTCAAATTTGCTCTGTCTCCTTCCCAGCGCCTGATTGCCGCATCGGCCAGTGCGTGCAATCTTGCCTCAAGATTCTTTTCATTCGTCATGGTAGGTACGGTCGACGCCATTTTGTACAGTTCGGCCTTCAGGTTGCTCAGGGCCTCTCGTTCATCGGCAAGAGCGATCAGATTTTCGGCGCTGAGCTTGGACACATCGCAATGAAAGTGCGCGATGACCTCCAAAACGGCGGTATCGCTTAATTGCTCATGTTGACCTGATACCTTGCCTCTCACGATGGCGTCGTAGACAGCGGTGGCGGTGTCCATCGCGATACATTGATTGAGCTTCCGACTCGGTGCATCGTCGGAATTTGCGACGATATCGAAGCCTTCATCTCGGGCGCACGCAACTGCAATCGTACCGAGCACTGCCTCGCCAATGCGGGGGTGCATCTGGACGTAGTTTGGGTGGTCAATGATGTCTGGCGGCGGCGTCCACGCCAACCCATTGCTGCGGAGGAACTCGGCGAGTTCATAGCTGGCTCTGCCAATATGCATCTGAAACCCTAATGGGTCCGCGCTGGTCGCCGCCTTGCTTGCGTCCTCCCCAAACCTCGCCAGGTATCCGTCACGATCTGAAGCCAAGTCGGCCGCCATCTCCGACAGCAGACGCTGCTGTGCGGCCTTTGCGAGAGGTGTAGACAGGTCCGCCCGCCTTAACAGAGGCTTCGGACCAGTACTCAAAGCAACCACTAGATCCCCGTCATTGGGCGTGTAATCATCCGCGATCATACGAGCCATGCCCGGGAACACCAACAGCGTCCTCTTCAGCCAGTCTTCATCCCGAATGTGCACGTATGGATAGTAGAGAGCGTCGCGATCTTCCAACGGAGCTATGTTCTGCATTTCCTTCTCCAGTCCAACGGGGACGTGAACTTGTCGCTCATTTGCAGCCCGACCGTGAGTTGTTGGCGGCCCGCGCAGTGCTGGCGAAAGTAGTTGTCCGCATTCCGACGCGCTAGGTCCAGTCAATATCTCGCCACACAAGCCCGGGATTCCAGTCTTAGCGTGGCGAATTCGATTGTGTGCACGAGAGCTTCTCGGTCTCGAACACCCTCACGCAGTTGGGGTCATCTACACAAAACGCCTTGACGAACACACCTCGGCCACATTTGCACCTCAACTCACTTGCGCTAAGATTCGCGGTCCAGTGGCCGCTCGCCGTAACGGCGGCCACTGTGTGCGCAGTTTGAGCGCTACGGCAATGGACGGTTATGTCAATTTGCTTGCAATTGACAGCAGTGCCGCTTACCTGGATGGATGTTGGTTCGGACCCGATACCGGTCACTTCGGTGATCTGGATTTCACATCGCCGCGGTCTCGGCCCAGGTTCTTGAGCGTCAGCGACAAAAAGCCGGACACAGACATATCCTTCACATCCGACTTCTACGATGGCGTGGTCAGTATAAATCGGCTGGCCCTTGTCATCCCTGCCTTGGGCCTGCACGATGTAGCATCCGGGAGGAATGCTATCGGCCCAATGGCCGTGAGGTGCTTGAAGATTGGCATAATCTTTACTGGACCAGTGGTACACGTTGCCGTTCGCATCGAGGACATTCACGAACCATTCACGATCATCGACATAACAGGGATCGCCCGGCTTCGCTATCCAGACATCAAGTATGGCGGCCATATTGATCGCTCCTTCACTCAGATTCCGCCCCAGCGTACGGAAGACGTATCATCGTTCATGTGATCACCCTTGTCGGTCTGCCAATCGAGTCCGACAAATGTGTCAATCTTTATGAGCCCGAGGCCTGTCGGAATTCCACTGATCGCGATTTCGTCGACGGTGAAGACGCTGTATTCCTCATCAATTCCGCCTTTCTCAAATCCTCCATCGCTGTAGAGCGTCACCTTGGTATCTTTTACTCCGATAAGCAGTAGGGCACTGGCATCGTCCTCGAAGGACAGCCCCTCGCCGTCGAGATTCGGGGTATTGCCAACACTGAAGTAAATGGTCGGTATAGTTCCGATCAGGGTTGCTGCGTATCCCAAGGTGTCCAAGAACACGCTACCGACGTCGAGCACTGACTTTACTGTTTTGAGTAACCCCATCAAACGGTTCAGTGCCGCTACCACTTCGCCAAGCTCTCGCAGTGGGGATGACGCACGTACCATTACGAAGAGCGAGCCGGGATTGTCCCCATCGTAGGCTGCAAAGTTGGCATGCTTCCCGAGGAGCAGAAGAGCCGGAATCTGGATCGCCGGCATATCAATCGGAACGGTTATGGTCTTGGACTCGCTCACGCCCTCAACTGTCACAGTCAAGTTAACGTCGATTTGGTAATGAGAAGGTTCCGTCGCGGAAGTATCTTCGCCCACGGGCGGTTTGAGCAGGAAAGCAACGTTGAGTGGATCGCTCGGCACGCTGGCAACCGCAATCGGTGGCGTTGCGGTGAAATCCGTAGTCGCCACCGGCATCCCATCCTTCTTTACCTGATACGTCACCTTGAGTGTGACGGGATCAACCAGCGTGTTGAGGACGCCGGTGATCGTACCAGTTAGGCTGCTTGGGAGGGCTCCGACTAGCGCCCCGGACAGAGTCACCCCATTGAGTGTCGTGGTTGTCGGTAGTGAGGAACTGAAACCGGGCAGCACGCTGATCTGGACAGGTTTGCCTGGTTGGGCATCATCGGCATCGGTAACGACGCGGGTCAAATCGAGAATCTGCGTGGCCAAGTTAGCCATCTGAGCCTCTCTTTATCGCTTAGAGTCCAATCGGGACGCCTTTTCCCCCAGCGATATTGGTAAAGCAGTTTTGGCGCCGCTGCCACTCGGGCCCAACTGTGCCACGTAGGTGGTGCGTTCTGTAACACGAACATCTAGCGATTCACATTAGCCGACGAATCTCATTCGATCTGTTTGATATCGAACAAACAACCAAAGCGCCTCGATTGCGGCGGATGTCAACCGGCCGAGCTACTGTCATTCACAAAATAAAGTTGCCTCGCGGACTTTCGACGTTGCTGGGGTTTGCTCGGGGCGCGGCGCGAGGCGATACTGAGCAAATAGTCTGGCCTTCCAGGGGCATGCGTGGTGAATGAGCGTCTGCTCTTTGAAAGCATCAGCCGTTTGAATGTCTGGTAGGACAGGAAGGCGATTGGCTGTTTATGGCCGACTCCAGCCGGTCGCCGTCTCAAACAGATGCGTCTACCTACGCTAGCCACGTTTGAATTGTGCAAACGAGCGACGAAGGGTGCTATGGAGCAATCTCCCATTTTTGCAGTAGGCCAAACCCCACCTCTGGTTCGCGGCACTCCGCGACGATCGACCAGCATGTCCGCGTCCAAGCCCTCACCCGACACTCCCCGCACCACCGCGCTATACTCCCCCCATGGATACGAACCCGACCACCCCGAACCTGCATCGTTGGTGGCCCGCCTAAAACCGGCGGCCCGTTTCCCCACGCATATCGCAAACGTGATGCCGCCAGTCTTGGCGGCATTTTCGTTTCAGCGCGCTGATGGCTGGTGGCGTCAAAACCATGAGGCTCCAGTCCATGACACACGCAAACCAGCCCACCATCCTGACCGGCGACCGGACCACCGGCCCGCTTCACCTCGGCCACTACATCGGCTCACTGCGCACCCGCGTCCGGCTTCAACATGAAGCACGGCAGTTCCTGCTCCTCGCTGACACCCAGGCGTTGACCGACAACGTCGGCCGGCATCAGAGAGTGACCGAAAACGTCGTCGAAGTCGCGCTCGACTATCTTGCGGTGGGCATCGACCCAACGAAGTCGACCATCGCCATCCAGTCGCAGGTGCACGAACTGGCGGAGCTGTCGCAGTACCTGCTCAACCTCGTGACGGTCGCGCGCCTCGAGCGCAACCCCACGATCAAGGAGGAAATCCGCCTGCGCGGGTTCGAGCGCGACATCCCGGCGGGCTTCCTGACCTATCCGGTCAGTCAGGCGGCCGATATCACCGCATTCAAGGCGACGCACGTGCCGGTGGGCGACGACCAGCTGCCGATGATCGAGCAGACCAACGAACTGGTGCGCCGCTTCAACAACACCGTCGACCGGCCGGTGCTGGTCGAATGCGAGGCGTTGCTGTCGCCGGTCACGCGCTTGCCCGGCATCGACGGCAAAGCCAAGATGAGCAAATCCCTCGGGAACGCGATCGCGTTGGGCGCCACGCCGGATGAAATCACGAAGGCGGTCAACAACATGTACACGGACCCGTACCACTTGCGCGTCAGCGACCCGGGCCAGGTGGAAGGCAACGTCGTGTTCGCGTTTCTCGATGCGTTCGAGCCGGACGCGCAGAAAGTGGACGAACTCAAATCCCACTATCGTCGAGGCGGCCTCGGCGACAGCGTGGTCAAGCGGGTGCTGAACGAGCGGCTCCAGTCGCTGATTGAACCGATTCGCACACGCCGTCGCGAGCTGGAGAGCGACCGGGCCGAGGTGCTGGCGATCCTGCATCGCGGCACGATGCGCGCACGGGAGGTGGCCGGCGCGACACTGTCCGAGGTCAAGCGCGCGCTGGGCTTGAACTACTTCCAGGGCTGAACAGCTGTTTTCGGCTGAACTGACCGGCGACGTGAGGGTACTGATTGACGCTTGTGACCGCGCCCTTTATCCGTCGATCTTGATCACGTCCGCCCCTTCCCGCGGACCATGCCCGGTCCACCGCTTGAACGCGCGGCGAAAGTTATGCGAGTCGCTGTACCCGACTTCATGCGCGACATCCTCGATCGACAGCCGCGGATTGTTGAGCAGCTTGAACGCGCGCTTCTTGCGAATCGTGTCGATCACGATCTGATACGACACGCCCTGATCGGCCAGACGCCGCCGAAGCGTGCGCTCGCTCATGCACAGCTGCGAGGCGATCGCGGACAGCGCAGGCGCACACCGCAAGTCGCGTCGCACGATCCGCTCGATCGATTCGAGGAAGTCGGTGCCTTCGGGCTCGCCCGGCAGCGCCGTCTGCAGGAATTCGAGCGCCTGGCGATGAGCCAGCGGATCGTGGGTCGCGATCGCCCGATCGCCCCACGCGGCATCGAACGCGAACAGGTTGTGCTCCTGCTCGAACCGGACCGGGCACTGGAACACGCGCATATAGTGCACCGCGTAGTCGGGCCGCGGGTAGCTGAGATCGACGGCCTTGGGCTGGAACGCGCTGCCGGCAAGCGAGCGCCCGATCTTCAGGAAACTGCCGAACGCTTCCTCGACGAGGAACGCCTCGATGTCGGACTCGAGGAAGACGTTGGTCGCGCAGATCGACAGCGTCCGGGCGTCCGCCGTCATGTCGAAATGCATCAGCGGGCCGGTGTGCCGCTGCAGCCGCATGCCCACTGCGATCGCATCCTTGACGGTGGGGCTCGTGAGCATCGCGTAGCCGACCAGGCCGATCGACGCGATCGTCTCGCTCATGCCGAGTTCGAGGCCGAGCGCGCGCGCCGGCGCCATCTCGAGCGCACGCCGGATCATCGCGCCCGCCTGGCGCAACGAGATCCGGCACGACGGATTGGAGAGGTCCGCAACATCGAAGCCGAGCCCGAGGCACAGCCGTGTGGGATCGATGCCCAGTTCCCTGCTTGTCTCCGCCAGGCACCGCAGCAAATGAACCGGCAGATTCGCCGTCGTATAGCGGGCTGTCTCGTCCATGGATGCTCCATGTCTTTTTTCCACGGATTGTACATGTCCCGCCCTGCCGGGGCGCCTCCTCCGCCGCCGGCCGCTCCCCGTCGGTTCCGCTCAGAAGTAATGGCGCAGGCCGACCGTCGCGCCGAGCTGGGTGGTGCTGGTGCTCGGCGCCTGTCCGTTGATGCCGACGAGCTGCGCGCCGACGAGGCCGCCGCGGTAGATCGCGTAGTCGACTTCCGCGCAGAGCATGTCGCGCTTCGACAGGCTGTAGCCGGCGATCACCTGGAACTGCCGCGCGCGGCCGTCGAAGTCCGCCGAGTAGCCGGATTGCGTGGTCCACCACGCGTTGACGGCCGCGGTCAACGTCGGCGTGATCCGATAGGACAGCCCGGCAAGCACCATCTTGCGCCGGCGGAATCCGCCGGGCACGTTCGGATCGGCCACCTGCGCCGGCGAGATGATGCCGAGCCCCGCGAGATCGGACGGGCTGAACGGGCCGTTCGCGAACGACGTGAAGTCGTTGTCGCGCGCATTCTCGATGTAGCCGGCGTTGAAGGTCGCGTCGCCGATCGTCAGCGACCCGCCGCCCGAATAGATGTCGAATTTCGCATGGGTGACGTCGTCCCAGCTGCGCATGAACGATGCGCCGAGCGTGAACGGCCCCTTGTCCGGCGCATACGCGACGGCAGCTCCCAGTTGGCTGCCGAGCACGCCGCTGCCCGCGCGCCCGCCCGGCGCGTATTGCGCGAGCAGGTACAAGGCGCCGCGCTGCGCGCCATACTGGATCATGTTGCTGGTGCGGGCGGCCGCCAGCATCGTCTGTTCCGGCTTGAACAGGTTGAAGTACGGGTCCTGCTGGCCCGCCCACAGGTTCGATCCGTAGGACAGCGATACGCTCTCGAACGGGACGTTGTACTGGCGGCCGAGCGTCAGCTGACCGAGCGTCGACGACGTCAGCCCCACATACGCGACCTGGAAGAAGTTGACCGAGCCCGCCGGCACGATGCTGCCGCTGTTCGGCCCGAAGTGGCTCTCCACGTTGAACTGCGCCGATAGGCCGCCGCCGAAGTCCTCATTGCCCTTGAGGCCCCAGTAGCTTTCGGTCAGGCCGCCGCCGTCCGCCATCGAGACCTTGCGGCCCGTCGACGCCGGCGTGCCGTCGGGCGCATAAGACACGCCATGCGTTTCATAGCGGATGCCCGCGTCGAGCACGCCATAGAGCGTGATGCTGCTTTGCGCGTGCGCGGCGGCGCAAGCCAGGACCATCATCGCGCTGCACGCTGCGCGAAGGTTTTCGTGACGAATCATTCTGCGCTCCGAACGGAAGACGGGGCCGGCGATATCGCGCCGTCGCGGTCGAATGTAGGAAGCCAAATTTGCGCGGAACAAGGCCGCGGCGGCCATTTTCGTGGTGCGTGGCGGCCAGCGTGGCGCGCGGTTCAGCGCGACGGATGACCGACACCGCCGTGCGCGCCCACGGGCGCCGCGCGGCGCAGCGCGAGCCGGACGAACGGCGCGGCGGCCAGCACGGCGGCGCCCAACACGTGCGCGACGCGCGCGCCGCCGTAGCGGTCGAGCAGCGCGCCGGACAGCGCGGTGCCGATGCCCGCCGCGAAGAACGTGACCACCAGGGTGCGCGCGACGAGCGAGCCGTCAGGATCGACGTCGGACAGCATGCCGGTCAGGAACGGCACGATGACGAAGAACGCGCTGTTCAGCAGCAGCTGGCTCAAGAAATACGCGCCGCCGCCCGTCGAACCGAAGAACCATTCGATCGACGCGATCACCGCGAGCTGCGCGGCCCAGATGATCGAGACGCGATGCCGGCGGCAGGCAGGATGCGCGGGGATCGCCGCGCCGACGAAGCCGAGCAGCGACGACACCGACAGCAGCACGCCGATCGTCGGCGGCGACAGCCCGGCGCGTGCGCCGACGAACCCGGCGATCGCCCACTGCGACGCCTGCACGCCGTAGACCAGCGCCGTCACGACCCAGATCGCGACGATCGGGCGCCACGGCAGGCTGCCGTCGCGCGTGCGCGCCTGGGCCGGCTGCGCCGCAAACGCATCGATGCCGCGGATCGCGGGCGCGAGCACGGCCAGCACACCCGCCAGCAGCACGAAGATCCAGCGCCCGAGCCACGCGGCCGGCAGCGCCGACACAAACACGAGGATGCCGCCGTTGATGCCGCCCGCGAGCAGGTTGATTTGCCCCCAGAGGCGATCCGTCGACGCGCGTTGTGATACGCCGGACGCGACGACGACGAACAGCATGCCCTCGAACAAGCCCGTCAGCCCGCGCGCCGCGCCGGCCGACACGATGCCGGGCGCGACGGCGCTGAGCGCCTGGCCTGCGATCGCACCGAGCGCGCCCGCCAGCGTGAACGGGCGGGCCGCGCGCGCGATCCGGCGCGGCAGCAGCGCGCAACTGATCGCGATGCCGAGGATCTCGACGCTGACGAGCGCGGTCGCGGCGCCGTCGTCGAGCCGGAAGCGCGTCATCACCGCCGCGACGAGAAACGGCGACAGGATCAGCCCATTGGTCGCCGCCGCGAACGCAAGCGCGAGGCGGACGACGGCGCCGCCCGACGGATCGGGGCGCGACGGGCCGGCGGAATCCAGAACGGTTGAGCTCATCGGTTCTCCAGATAAACAGCGGCCGGTCCATCACGATGGGCGCGCCGCCCGCTCATGCCGAACAGCCCGCGCAAGTACGGCGTCAGGAAGCGCCCCTGCGGATCCATGCGCTCGCGCAGCGCGAGGAAGTCGTCCCAGCGCGGATAGCGCGCCGCGAGATCGGCGGCGCCCAGCGAATGCACCTTGCCCCAGTGCGGCCGCCCGCCATGATTCAGGCAGATCGCCTGCACGCCCGCGAAGTACGTGTCGAACGGCATGCCGCGATACTGGTGCACCGAGATGCGCACGCTGTCGCGTCCGTAGTCGGGGCTCAGCCAGATGTCGTCGCCGCGCACCCAGCGGTATTCGATCGGGAACATCAGCGGGAAGGTCTTGCGAGCGACGAACGCGCGGATTTCCCGCAGTGCGTCGGCGCCGCGCTCGGCGGGCACCGCCCATTCCATTTCGTTGAAGCGGACCCGGCGCACCGTCGACAGCATCGCGTGACTCGCGTTCACCTGCCGGCCGGCCGAGACGGTCGACGCGCACAGCCGGCTCAGCGACGGACACAGCGCCGGCACGCGCCGGCCGAGCCCGCACAGCGCGCCGAACACCGTGTTCTCGAGGAACGCTTCGGCGGCGCGGCCGGCCCAGTGCGCAGTGTCGATCGCTTCGCTGGTCACGTCCCACGCCTTCGTCAGCACAGTGTCCGTGTGCGGAAACCAGTAGAACTCGAACGAGCGGTGCCGGTCGATCAGCGCGTCCGCCTGCGCGAGGCAATCGTCGAGGTTCATTCCGCCGCGTTCCAGACGCAGCTGGAACGACGGCACGAGACGCAGGCCGATCTCGGTCAGCACGCCGAGCATGCCGAGCCCGATCCGGCCGCCTGCGAACAGCTCCGGATTCGTGTCGGCCGACGCGCGGATTTCCGAGCCGTCCGCGCGCATGAACGTGAGGCTCTCGATCTGCGTCGACAGGTTGCCGAGCGTGATGCCCGTGCCGTGCGTGCCGGTGCTGGTCGCGCCGGCGATCGACTGCACGTTGATGTCGCCGAGATTCTCCATCGCGAGGCCGTGCGCGGCGAGCGCGGGGCCGAGCGTCCACAGCCGCGTGCCCGCGTGCACCCGCGCGACGCGCCGCGCCTGGTCGACGTCGATCACGCCCTGCATCCGGTCGAGCGACAGGATCACGTCGTCGGTCTGCACGAGCGGCGCAAACGAATGGCCGGCGCCCGCCGCCCGCACGGTCGAGCCGGAAGCCGCCGCGTCGCGCAACACGGCCGCCAGCGCGTCGCGCGTCGCGGGTGTCGAAACGGTTGCCTTAGGACTGCATACGTACCCGGACCAGTTGCGCCACATGAAGGTTTCCTTGTCGGTTGCGTGTTGACGACATGCCGCACGGCGGCGACCAGAACGGGCCGCGCCGCCCGCTAGAAAAAGCTCTTGCCTTCGCCCCGGTAGGTAAGCGCCTCGCCGGCCACGCGGCCATCGCGGATCAGCAGCAGCGTGTTGAAGCGCTCGCACAGCTCGCCCGCCTTCGCGTGCCGGAACAGGATCGGCTCGCCGATCGCGGGAGCGACGCCGGCCGGAACGCGCACGGGGGTCTGCACCTCGCCCGCGCCTTCGTTGCCGATCAGCGTGCAGCCGGCCGGCAGCCACGGCTGCGGCAGCCGGCTCCGGCCGGCCGGGCCGGACGCGACGTAGCCGCCGCCCGAGCACGTGACGATGCCGGGCTGCGGCATGCGGGCGACCGGCAACGCGAAGCCGGCGGCGGGCTGCGCGCGGAACGCGGCGTAATGGTCGAACAGCGCCGGCGCGTAGAGACCGGAGCCGGCCGCCAGCTCGGTGACCGACGGATCGCCGCGCGTGCTTTCGAAGCTGCCGGTGCCGCCGCCGTTGACGAAGCGCAGCGCATGGCCGGCCGCCGCGAGCGCCTCGACGACCGCCTGGCGCCGCGCGTTGATCTCCCGCGTGGAGCTCCGCTTCAGGTAGCGCAGCAGCGCGTTGCGCGCGGCGCTGCCCGGCACCGCATCCGACACCCCGGCGATCTGCCCCTCGTAGCCCATCAGGCCCGCGAGCCGCACGCCCTGCCGCCCGGCGATGTCGTCCGCGAGCGCAACCGCGCCGGCAACGTCGCGCACCGGCGACCGGTACATGCCGAAGTACAGGCCCGGAAAGACCGACGACATGTCGAGATCGATCGCGAGCGGAAACACGACGCCTTCGTTGCGCGCGAAACGGTCGATGCGCTCGACCTGCGCGGCGTCGTCGACCATCAGGGTGATCGCACGATGCTGCCGCAGTTGCGCGGCGACCGCGCGCAAATCCGCGGGCTCGACCGTCGGATACGCGACGACGATGTCATCGAAGCCGTCGTCCGCGAGCCACGCCGCTTCGGCGGCCGAGTAGCACAGCAGTCCCCGCATGAACGGGCCGGCGGCCAGCACGGTGCGGATCAGCGCACGCGAACGCAGCGACTTGGTCGCGAGTCGGATCGGCAGGCCGCCGGCCCGGCGCTTCAGGTCCGCGAGATTGGCCTCGACGTGCTCGAGGTCGACGAACGCCGCCGGCAGGGCGCGGCCCGCGAGCGCATCGCGGTAATACGGGTAATCGTGCGCGGCGGGTAATGCCCGGCGCGGCGTGTCTGCACGGCTCATCGACCTGGCTCGGATAAGGGGAAGGCACTCTGCGCATCGACGGTCGATGCGCCCGGGAAGTCAGCATAGGGCCAACCGTGAAGCGGCCCAAGCGCGCAGCGGGTCGTTCGATGGGTCCGATCCGGCCAATCGCATCGCCCGCACACCTGCACGATCGGCCCTCCAAACGCGGCTGGACCGCCGCTTGCTTGGCATGGCGACGCACGCGAACCGCCGCGCCGCGTCGTGCGCCGCGCGGGCGTGGCGCGCGTTGTCGCGCCGCAGCGTGAGCGACGTACGGCCCGTTCGCGCGGATCGAATCGGCACGCCCGGCCGGCGTCCGTCTAGTGGATGGGTTCTAGTGCCGCTTTTGACGGCAAGCGGGTTTCGACCTAGAACCCATTCGCGATGCCCCGACGGAGAGCGGCATGAAACCTCAGCGAAACGGCGTGAACAAGCACCGGACACTCTGGCGACGCGCCGGCGCGGTTGCAACAATCGCCGCCGCCGTTGCGATCTGGCGATACGAGTCACCGACTCAGGCCGCCGCCGCGTCACCTCCGACCTCGGGCGCGGCCGTGCAAGCAGCGCAGGCCACATCCACCGGCACGGCCGCTCCGGCCTCGGTCGCGCCCGGGCCGGCGGAACGCCGTCTCGATCTCGACGCGCTGCGCCGCAGCCTCGCGGGCCGTCCGGATGCGGACGCAGAGTTGCAGCGCATCGTCGCGTTCGCCCGCTTTCGCGACGAAATCGCGGCGTACGGCAACGGCCGCAACCGCTTGCCGCCGGCCGAACTCGCCGAGTTGGCGCGCCGGATTCTCGACGAACTGCCCGAGCACGTCGCACGCAACGAGATCGTGCCGGTGCAGGCGGAAGCGCTCAGCGTCGCGCTGCTGACGGATGCGAACGCCGATCCCGCGACGCGCGGCGCGGCCATCCAGTCGATGCACCAGCAATGGGACGCGTATGCGCGGCAGACCGTCGGTCCGTCTCCGGCGCAGGATCCGCGTTACCAGGACTACGCGCGACAGAGCCGCGACATCGTCCTGCAAGTGCAGGCGAGCGTGCCCGATCCCGCCCAGCAACAGGCCGTCATCGCGCAGCGGTTGCAGGCGCTGCGCGTTCAGCTGTTCGACGGCGCTTCATCGCCCGGCGCGCACTGAACGCCGGACGCCTGACGCCGCGCCGGGACGCGGCGACCACGTCGCATTCATCGAAATGGAGGGGGCATGTTCACAGCGAACCATCTGCGCAGGCTCGCGCTCGCGGGCCTGTTGGGCTGCGCGGCGCTCAACGGCCATGCGGCCGGCACGACGATACCGGATCCGTCGATTCCCTATTATTCGTGGTACGAAGTGACGTTGCCGGAAAGCAGCGGCGCGTCGTGCGGCAATGGCACGCCGATGCGCTTCTACATCAACCGCGCGCAGTCGGACAACCTGCTGTACATGATGCAGCCGGGCGGCGCGTGCTGGAACTACGGCACCTGCACGCAGACGGCGACCGGCGCGGAGACCGGCCTCGGCAGCTTCAACCCGGACGGCATCCCGCACAACTACATGAACGGCACCGTGAACCAGACGCTGGTGTCGTCGTTCCTGTCGCCGCTGATGACGCGGATGGACCTCGCGCACATTCTCGTCGGCGAGCCGAAGGTGGAGACGCAGGAGTGGACGCAGGTGTTCGTGCCGTACTGCACCGGCGACATCCACATGGGCAGCGCGGTGCGCAACTACACGTCGCCGACGGGGGACTGGCGAATCCAGCATTTCAGCGGCCTGAAGAACATCCAGGCCGTCGCGCAATGGCTCGTCGCGCACGGCTTCGGCAAGCCCGGCCGGCTGCTGGTGTACGGCACGAGCGCGGGCGGCTACGGCACGCTCGGCAACTACGCGACGCTGCGCAACACGCTGCAGCCGCAGCAGAACAGCTCGCTGCTCAACGACGCCGGCACGGTGTTCAATACGCCGTTCAACGCCGACCCGGCGGCCTATCCGTCAGTCGGCCTGTACAGCAGGGTGCGCGACGAATGGGGGATGACGGGCCCGGACGGGCTGATCACGGTGAACAGCCAGCTGACCCGCAACTTCGATCCCGGCAATCTCGGCAGTGCGTATGCGGCATTGGCGACGACCTTTCCGCACGACCGCTTCGGCTATTCCACGTATCAGCGCGACAAGATCGAGGCGGCCTACCATTACCGCGCGTTCGTGCCGGCGGTGATCGCGGCGCCCGACGACGCGACCAAGGACGCGCTGTCGCTCGCGATGTTCGACCAGGAACTCGCGCGGCTGAAGGGCACGCTGGATCCATTGCCGAACTTCGGCTACTTCATGCCGTGGGCGCGCAACGACTTCATCCAGAATCACCAGGTCACCGTGGTCAGCTTTACGGGATCGGGGATTCACGAGAACGGCATCGACGCGGATGTCGGAACCTTCGTCGCCGACCTGCTCAACCAGAAGGAGCCGGCCGACGCGCCGGTGATGAAGGCTTTCCGCACCCAGCAATGGTCGGATTTCACGCTCTCGACGTTTCTCTCGTGGATCGACAGCCTGTTGAACCTGACCGGCGAGGCCGGGCCGATTTCGGGGCACAGGGCCTGACCGTGCGGACCTGTATCGGAGCGGCCCGGAGGACCGCCGATTCATCAAACCCGATGAGGCTCACGCCGTTGCGGCAGGCCGGGCCTCTTCATACTGGCGAAGAAACGCATCGAGACGGTGCGTCACTTCGGCATAACGCCCGTCCAGCGCAAGTCGCATCATGTCGACTTGCAACGCCTCCTGATCGACCATGTAGTCGAGGAAGAGGTGAGCCTTTGCGGGACCGATGCGACGCAGATTGCGCAGTTCGTCCAGATACGGAACGGTCTGCGCGTACACGAATTTCAGCAAGGACGTGAGCAGAAGTCTGGGTACCGAGCCGACCACCCATGCCTTGCCCCGGGTCCACCATCCCGGGGCGGCATCCAGCCCCCAAGTCTCGGCCGCCGCTCGGTAACGAGGCACATTGAACTGCTCCAGCTTCAGGTAGGCCTCCCAGAACGGCAGACGCGCATCGCCGTCAAGACGTCTCGCCACACGTGCGATCGCCCGCAGCGCGAAAGCACGGTTGGCCAGCTCGTATCGAAAGCCCTTGATGAATGCGTCGGTCGGCATCCCGGTCGTTACCTCGCCGTTCAATACGCGTCCCCTTTCGGATAAAGCCGCGCGTCGAAATCATCGAGCGACGGGAACGACAGGGTCCGGCGCGTGCGCCAGTTCGCCACCTCATGCCGGAACCGCGTCAGGATTGCTTTGCGCTCGTCGTCGGTGATGTACGGGATGTGATAGCCGAAGAACGGCTCCAGCACGTCGAAACCCACATAGGCAAGGCTGCCGCGCAGCAGGTGGGACAACATGCCCTCGATCTCCCCGTGCACCGCATCCTTGCCGAACATGTGCGGACGCCCGCCGAGCGTTGTCGTGACCCAGACGCGCTTGCCCTTGAGCCCGCCACGATCGTAGAAGCGCATGCCGCCATAGAACGTTCCCGACAGGAATACCCGGTCGATCCAGCCTTTCAGGATCGCCGGCACCGAGAACCAGAAGATCGGGAAGTTGAGGATGACGAGATCCGCCCACAACACGTTGTCGACCTCTTCCTCGATGTCGGCCGACAACGTCCCGTTGCTGCGACCGGCTCGCTGCTCCTTCGCATAGACGAGATAGTCGGGATCGTCGCGGGTCCCGAAATCGGACGGGCCGGCAACTGGATTGAATGATTTCGCATAAAGGTCAGAGGTGCGAACCTCATCACCCGCCTGCGTCAAAACCTCCTGCGCCGCGCAGAACATCGACGACGTGAACGATCGAGGCTCCGGGTGAGCGTGAACCACAAGCACACGACGCCGTTCGCCATTTTCCGGTACTGACATGCTGCTCCCTCACGAATGTTATAGTCACGTTAACATTTGAAGATAGCGTAGTGACTCGTGCTCCGCGCGTCAAGCCGCTTTTCTCGAGAGCTGCAGATCGCGATATAAACTCCGTATCGCACACTCCGCCCCAGCCACAGGAACCCGCGTTGAAATCGACCAAATTCGTCACGGCGTGCTACATCATGTCGTTCGTCGGCGCGCATCACCCGCGCCAGCTCGCTACCGCGACCATCGCAAAATGGGTCGACACCCATGCGGCGCGTGTGCGCCAGATCGTCTCGTTGCTGGTCAAGGCCGGCTTGCTCGAATCGTCGCGCGGCGGCGGCGGCGGCGTACGGCTCGCCCGGCGTGCCGATACGATCACGCTGCTGGATATCTACGACGCGGTCGGGGAAAGCGAGATGTTCCAGTTTTCGATCGAGAACCCGTTCTCGGAATGGGCCGACCATTGCAACGTTCACGGTGTGCTGGAGGGCATGCGCGACTCGGTCGAGCGTCTTTCGAGGCTCGAGTTCGGCAAAGTGATGCTGAGCGACGTATTCGTGCCGTGGAGTGAAGCAGGCTCGACGGATACCAAGACTGTTCCCGCAAAGAAGCGCGCCACCGCACGGACCTGATCCCGCACGCAACATCCAGTCTCTTCACCCTCTGCACGTTCACACTGCGTCGTCGGGAAACCGGATTCGACACCAGCCGCCATCGCCATGATGGCGGCTGCCCCGCATGATTTCTATGTCATTTGACCTAGAAAATTTATACGGCGGGGAAGAATCGCCTCGCAACTTGGGTTAACCCTCGCTTTTTTACGGATTTCGTGCCGGCCACCAAAACCTGGGCAACCAGCATCTTGCAAAATCAGGTCACTCGACCTATAACGTCATCTTTCATGAATTGAACGCGGCGTTTCGATCGCAGGCGAAGCAGCGCTCGCATCTGCCGGCGCATGGAGGAGATCGTGAATCTGGAAGGTGGTGACAACGGACGCGCCGTGACGGAGCGCGGACGCAATACGGTGAGCCGCATCATGGCAAGCGCGTTCGAGATTTTTCTCGCGGAGGGCTACGGCGGGCTGAGCATGCGGAAGGTGGCATCGAAGGCCGGATTGGCGCTGTCGAACCTGCAGCACTACTTCCCGACGCGCGAAGCGCTCTTTGGCGCGATCATCACGACCACCATCGAAGCGTATTCGGACACCTACGACGGTGTCAGGACCGACGAGACCCTGTCGCCTGAAGCGCGACTGGAAAAAGTGGTCCGCTTGTTGATCGAGGACGGCAAGCAACCCAGGACCCAATGTCTCTTCGTCAATTTCTGGGCGCTTGCCCAGACGCAGGAATTCGCGCGAAAGAGCCTGGAAGAGGGCTATCAATTTCAACGCAACGTGATCGCACGGTTTGTGGCCGACGTGAATCCCGGCCTGTCGCCGAGCGCACTGGCGCGCCGAGCCGCGCTGATCACCGCGCAGATCGAGGGACTACTGGTGCTGATTCCGCAGCGCAATCGATTCCCGTCGGATATCAGGGGAATCGAGGACGATGCGGTGAAAGCCATTCTGGCGGTTGCGGCCTTGCCCTGAATCACGCGCGGTCACTGCCCCTCTGTTGACGGCGGGGCAACACTGCCGGACACGAGGAGACGGAAGACATGCAGAGCAACACGAGCCCGCGCAATTCGACGCCGGACGTGATCGTGGTCGGCGCGGGACTGGCAGGCCTGAAGGCGGCCCTTGAATTGAAGGATGCCGGAAAGCGTGTGCTGGTGCTCGAGGCGCGCGACCGGGTCGGCGGCCGCGCGATGTCCGGCGAGGTCGGCGGCCACGCCGTCGATTTCGGCGGGCAGTGGGTAGGGCCGCAGCAGACACTGTTGCGGGCTCAGGCGCAAGCGCTCGGCGTCCGCGTGCATGCGCAATACACCGAAGGCGCCAGCCTCGTGAGTTTCAAGGGCAAAGTCCATCCGTATACGTCCAGCATTCCGAAGCTTCCTGTGCTGTCTACGCTGGCGCTCGGTCTCGTCGTCCATCGCTGGAAGCGCGACATGCAGATGCTGCCGGCGGGTGCCCCCTGGTCGGCGACACGCGCCCGCGAGTGGGACGCGCTGTCGCTCGAAACATGGATCGACAAGCATGTGCGGACCGCCACCGCGCGTGACTTCACCCGCATTCTGGCCGGCGCGATCCTTTGCGCCGACACGTTGCACGTCTCGTACCTGTTCTTCCTGGAGTGCCTTCGGCAAGGGCAAGGGCTGGAGGTCATGATCGGCACGCAGGGCGGTGCGCAGCAGGACAAGTTCCTCGGCGGCGCATGGCAGATACCGCGGCGCATGGCTGACAGGCTGGGTGGATGCATCCTGCTCGACTCGCCCGCGCGAGCGATCGAACAGGATGCCGATGGTGTTCGCGTGATCTGCCCGCAGGGCGCCTATGCCGCCAGGCGCGTGATCGTGACCGCGCCGCCGGCGCTTGCGTCCCGCATTCACTACAGTCCTCCGCTGCCGGTCAAGCGTGCCGCGTTGCTGCAGCGCATGCCGATGGGCTCCGTCATCAAGGTGCATGTTGCCTATCGGGCGCCGTTCTGGCGGCGCCGAGGGCTGAACGGCGCCGTCGTGAGTACCGACCGTCATTTTGGGCTCGTCTTCGATCAGTCGCCTGACGACGAAAGCCTCGGCGCGCTGGTCGGCCTGATAGAAGGGAACCACGCGATGGCGTTGAGCGCCGCCGGCAAGGAAGCGCGTCGCGAGCAGGTCATATCGGACCTGGTGCATTACTTCGGCGACGACGCCCGTCAGCCGCTGGACTATGTCGACCACGACTGGACGGCGGATGAATGGGCCCAGGGCGGCTACGCGGCGCATATGCCGCCGGGCGTGCTGACGTCTTTCGGCGACAGCATCCGCGAGCCGGTCGGACATATTCATTGGGCCGGCACCGAAACGGCAACCGAGTGGATGGGCTACTTCGAAGGCGCGCTGCAATCGGGCATTCGCGCGGCCGAAGAGGTGGTTCAGACCTTGCGGTAGTGTGTGCCCCATCGAGCCGCTGGCGTGCCGAGTCGCAAACACCATCCGTGATAGCGGCGCAAAGGTGCGCACGTCATGGAAAAAACGCAGTGACTGAATGGACGGCCTCCGCTAGCGTGTCACCACGCCGATAGAGAACGGTTCGCGCGATGACGTAGTGCGACTACGTCGCCTGAAGGGGACGATCTCATGAATTCCAAGCATCCCGCTGCCGCATCGCCAGCCGCGCTCGCCGGAACCTCCTCCGCGCAAGCCCAAGGCGTCGCGCCCGGCGCCCCGGGCGCGACAGGCACTTGGAATCCGGCGAACAAGCACGGCTTCGGAACGTCGACGACGATCGAAAGCAAGGTCTGGTTCACGCTCGGAAGCGCCGGCCTCGACGAGATCTACTACCCGCGTCTCGACACGCCGAGCGTTCGCGGCCTGCAGTTCGTGGTCTCGGACGGCACGACCTTCGCAGCACGCGTCGCCGACCATGCGACGCACGAGACGACGCTGACCGAAGCGGACGGCCTCGCCTACCGTCAGGTCGACGTCGACCACGCCGGCCGCTTCCGACTGACGAAGACGTACGCAACGGACCCGGCGCGTCCGGTGGTGCTCGTCGACGTCACGTTCGAATCGCTCGACGGACAGCCCTATCAGGTCTATGCGCTGCTGAATCCGGCACCCGGCAATGCGCTGATGAACACGACGGGAGAGACGAACGGCGCGACGCTGACCGCGCGCAACGGCAACGTCGCGACCGCGTTCGCGTCGAATCCGCCCTTTACCCGCGTGTCGAACGGCTATGCCGGCGCCAGCGACGGCTGGCAGGACATCGGCCGGCACTTTCGCATGACCCGGACCTATGCGTGCGCGCCGCAAGGCAATGTCGTGCAGACCGGCCAGACGCCGCTCGACGGCGTGACGCGCACGCACGTCACGCTCGCGATCGGGTTCGGCGACGACGCCGCGCAGGCGACCCGCGACGCACAGTGCACGCTGGCCGACGGATTCGCGTCGACGGCCCGCCGGTATGCCGAAGGCTGGCATCGCTACCTGCGGACACTCAAGCCGGCGCCGGCAAGCGCGGCCGCTCACCTCCGCCTGTACAACGCGGCCGTGATGATCCTCGCCGCGCATGAGGACAAGACCTGGCGCGGCGCGTTCGCCGCTTCGCCGTCGATGCCCTGGGCGTTCGGCACCGCGCTCGACCAACCGTCCGGGCCCTACCATCTCGTGTGGGCGCGGGACCTCTACCAGATTGCGACCGCGCTGATCGCCGCGGGCGATCGCAGCGCCGCCGAGCGCGCGCTGGACTGGCTGCTCGCGACGCAGCAGAAAGCCGACGGCGCTTTCCCGCAGAACTCGCAGGTCGACGGCACGCCGTACTGGGGCGGCCTGCAGATGGACGAAGTGTCGTTCCCGATCGTGCTGGCCTGGCAACTGCGGCGCTTCGACAGGCCGACGTACGTGAATCACATCCGGAAGGCAGCCGATTTCATCGTCGCGACCGGGCCGTACACGCCGGCGGAGCGCTGGGAGAATCAGGGCGGCTATTCGCCGGCTGCCATCGCGGCCCAGATCGCCGGCCTCGTCGCCGCGGCGGATATCGCACGCCGCAACGGCGATGCGGCGTCAGCCGCCGCCTACGCGGCCACGGCGGACGACTGGCAGCGCAACGTGGAGTCATGGACGGCAACCCGGACCGGCCCGTACTCGCGCGCGCCGTACTACCTGCGATTGACCAAGGACCGGCAGCCCGATGCCGCCACGCCGTACCACATCGGCGACAGCGGTCCGGACGACATCGACCAGCGCGCGGTGGTCGACCCGAGCTTTCTCGATCTCGTCAGGCTCGGCGTGAAGCCGGCCGACGATCCGGTGATCCTGAACAGCCTCGCGGTGGTCGACGCGCACCTGGGTGTGACCACGCCGAACGGCATGTTCTGGCATCGCTACACCTTCGACGGCTATGGCGAGCAGCGCGACGGCAGCGCATGGCGCATGGGCCTCCCGGCCGGCAGTCAAATGACGATCGGGCGCGCGTGGCCGATCTTCGCGGGCGAGCGCGGCGAATACGAGCTGGCTGCAAATCAGCCCGATCTCGCGCGCACGCGCCTCGACGCGATGGCGGCCAGCACGAACGACGGGCTGATGCTGCCGGAGCAGGTCTGGGATCGGCACGCGCCGTCGGGGCTGCCCGGTTTCGCCGCCGGCACAGGCACGACGTCGGCGACGCCGCTCGCGTGGACCGAGGCCCAGTTCGTGCGCCTTGCGTGGTCGATCGACTGCGGTGCACCCGTGGCGTTGCCGTCCATCGTCGCGAGCCGGTATGCCGGCCCGTGCAACGGGGACGGCGACGACTGACCGCTCGGCAGCGGCCGGAATACCCTGCTTCAACTCGCCGCTGCGCCGGCCCTGCCGACCAGGAACCACGTGCGCAACTCGCCCATGCCCTTCGCCGCGATCGTGCCGCGTGCCTCGCAGACGAACGGCTCGCCCAGCCGCTCGCGCGTGGCTTCCGTCAACTGCACGCGCCCTGCCACGCCTTGCGACTCCATCCTGCTCGCGAGGTTGACGGCCATCCCCCACAAGTCGTAGATGAACTTGCGCTTGCCGATCACGCCGGCCACGACCTCTCCGCTGTTGATGCCGATGCGCAATTGCAGGTTGCAGCGCCTGAGCGCGTTGAAGCGGGCCAGCGCATCGATCATGTCGAGCGCCATATGCGCGGCCCGCTCCGCGTGGTCGGCCACCGGGAACGGCAGCCCCGCGGCCGCCATGTACGCGTCGCCGATGGTCTTGATCTTCTCGAGGCCGCGCGCGTCGGCGATGAGGTCGAACTCGGTGAAGATCTCGTTGAGCATCTCGACGAGCTGCTCGGGGCGCATGCCCGCCGAAAAGCCGGTGAAGTCGACGATATCCGCGAACAACACCGACACCTCCGGAAACCGGTCTGCGATCACTTCCGGGAAACTGTCGGCGAGGTCGTCGAGATGGGCCTTCAGGCGCTCGGCGATCGGAGAAGGCAGCATGTTGAGCAGCAGCCGCTCGGAGACCTTCTGCTCGGCGACGACCTTCGCGTACAGGCCCTTCAGCTCGTCGCTCTGTTCACGAATCCGCTCGCGGCTCGCCTCCACTTCCCGCACCTTCTGTTCGAGCGCCTTGCCGTAGTCGCGCAACGCCCGATGCAGCAGGCGAACTTCCAGCATGTTGCGGACCCGCATCAGCACTTCGGCCAGATCGAACGGCTTGCTGATGAAGTCCTTCGCGCCGGCCTGCAATGCGCGCAATTTGTGGGCCGGCTGCGCGGTGATCACGATGACAGGCAGATAGCTGTCCGCCTCGAGCGCCTTCAGGCTCTCCATCACCTGAAAGCCATCGATGCCGGGCATCTGGAGATCGAGCAGGATCAGGTCGTAGCCGTTCCGGCGGTGCAGCTCGCACACCGCGGAGGCATCCATCGTCGACGCGACGTGTGCGTAGCCCGCCCGATGCAGGATCTGCTCGAGCAGCAGGATATTGGCCTCCAGATCGTCGACGACCAGGATCCTGGCGTCGAGGATGGCAGACGAATCGATCATGGTGCGCAGCCCCGCATCATCGCTTTCCTTCCGCAAACGCAATCGCCTCGGCCAGCGCATGCATGAACGGCTCGATCCGGATCGGCTTCGTCAGATAGCGGAAGAAGCCCGCCTTCAGGCCCTGGTCGATGTCGCGCGGCATGGCATTCGAACTGAGCGCCACGACCGGAATCGCCGCCGTTTCAGGATGGCTGAGCAACAGGCCCAGCGCGTCGATGCCGCTGATGTCGGGCAGGTTGATGTCCATCAGGATCACCTGCGGCAGCGCGCTGCGCGCCAGCGCCACACCGAGTTGCCCGGTCGCCGCGCTGAGCATGCGCAGGTCCGCGCGCCGCGCGAGCAGTTGCTCCACAAGCGCCCGGTTGGCCGGATTGTCCTCGATGTAGAGCACGGTATGCGCGGGCAGCTCGGCGGGCGTCTCCGCGGTCGTGTGTCCGGCCGGCGTGGCGGGCTGTGCGCCGACCCGCGCGGCGGCTTCCGGAGCTGCCGCCGCATCGAGCTCGATCCAGAACACGCTTCCCTTCCCGACGGTGCTGTCGGCGCCGATGGCGCCGCCCATCAGTTCCGTCAGACGTTTCGCGACGACCAGGCCGATGCCCGTGCCCTCCTCGGCGCCGGCATCCTGCCCCAGGCGATTGAACGGCTGGAACAACTGGCCCAGTTGCTCCGGCGACAAGCCCAGGCCGGTGTCGCGCACACTGACGCGAATCCGGCCCGGCACGCGCAGGTCGCAATCGACGTCGACCGCGCCTGACGGGCGGTTGTATTTGATCGCGTTCGACAGCAGGTTGAGCAGGATCTGCTTGACGCGCGTCCGGTCCGCGCGGACATGGCAGCGCGGCTCGACATCGGGAAAGCTCACACGAATGCCTCGTTGCCGCGCCTGCGGCTCGATCATCGATTCGCATTCGCGCAATGCATCGCGCAACGACACGGGTTCGGGCGAAATCGCGACTTGCCCGGATTCGATTTTCGCCAGGTCGAGCACGTCGTTGATCAGCTCGAGCAGATGCCATCCCGCCCGCAGGATCTGGTCGATGCTCGCCTGCTGCGACGGCGTCGGCGGCGGCGAATCGGACGCCATGAGCTGCGCGAAGCCCAGGATCGCATTGAGCGGGCTGCGCAGCTCGTGGCTCATGCTGGACAGGAAATCGGACTTCGCGCGGTTCGCGCGCTCCGCGGCGGCTCTCGCCTGCTTCAGGTCTTCGATGTCGGTCTCGGTGCCGAACCACTTGACGATCTTTCCATCGCGATCCCGGAACGGCAACGCGCGACATAGAAACCATCGATAAGCGCCGTCGGAAGCCCGTCTCAGCCGATATTCGATTTCGAACTCGACGCCGCTCTGGATCGCGCGCGTCCACGTATCGATCGCGAGCTGCAAATCGTCCGGGTGCAGGAAAGATTCCCAGCCCTGCGCCTGGGCCTGCTCGAGGGTGACGCCGCCATAGCTGAGCCCCCGGCAGTTCATGTAGTCGACCCAGCCGTCCGGATCGGCCGTCCACACGATATGGGGGATCGCATCCGCGAGTGACCTGAAGCTCCGCTCCCCCTCGACGGCTTCAACCTGTTGAGGAGGAAATTGAGCAGATGAATGACCACGGCGCATTCGCATGATCTTTTCCCGGACGAGCATGGACGCCCTTTCAGTTTAGGCATGGGCGAACCGGAAGGGGAACGCCGGCAGAGAAACCGGCGCCCGATGCCGACGACCATCCAGTCGTTTAAGATCACGAATCAATTTCGTGCTTTGATTAACTTCGACGCGGTGCGAGCATTATCGCGATTGCTTCGCTTCAAAGATCGCCTACCCAATAGAACTGTCAGGAGACGGCGAACCTGCTAATTCCTAGAATTCGATTCGGGCGAGCCGCGCATCCAATCGCCAGCATCACAAAAGCAACGCTTGGCCACGGCACCCTTTTTTCATTCATCTTTTGATCAAAGGAATAACGCGGACTTTCCGTTGCATTGGCTAGCCGGGCCACTTGCCGGCTGGCAGCTTGCCGCCTCTCCCCGCGCACGGCGCGGGACCTCGTGTGTCTCCGCGGATACTGCCTCGGTATTCGCCTCTGGCGACCATCGCGTCATGCGGTGGTCGCCTTTTTTGCGCGCCATCGCACGCCGCACCATTTCATCCTTCCATACGATGCGGCGCTCCGCATACCGGCCTGTACGCCGGACATCCAGCGCTCATCCGACCACACAGGCCGCCGAAGTCGACGTGCGCACGTCATGAGCCCGCCGAATATTCATATTGCCGCCATCAATAATCAAATCGAATAGCCAACGAAATAAAACACGACCAACATCACCTGCCTGCCCACATACCACAAATTTCACCCATCCGCATCGCACAGCATCATTTCATATTTCTCACCAATACCTGACACGGTTCAGGCAGACACAATCAAAAGTTAATTTATTTGCAATTATCTTGTAAATATTAATTTGACCTCCTAGCATGGCTTTGCAGTTCACAGTACCTCTCTTGCTTAGTGGTTGCATTCAATAAACTTTCAATAATTACGCATTCATTATCTGGAGGATTACATGAAGAAACTGTCTTGCCTGCTGTCGGTCGCCGCAATTTCCCTCGCCAGCTTCAGCGCATTTGCGCAAGCCGGTGACCAGCAGGCCACAGTCGACCGGGCGCTGCAGTTGATCCAGCAGAACCCGTCCAGCTTCAACCTAGCCGCCGGCAGTGCCGCGCGCACGCTCAAGTTCGCGAAGGCGGGCGCACCGACGGAAGGCGATCAGTTCCAGGTGCGTGACGTGATCGTCGACCCCGACGGCACCGAGCACGTGCGCTTCGACCGCTTCTACTCGGGCCTGCGCGTGATCGGCGGCGACGTCGTCGTTCACTCGAGCCAGGGGCAACTGAAACAGGCGAGCGTGACCCAGTCCGTGCCGATCAACCTTGCCGGCAAGATCGGCAAGGTCGGCGACCGCTTCGTGGTGCGCAACGCGCCCGACGTCGGTGCGGCCGTGGCCCGGCGCGCCGCGTCCGCGCGCTTCGGCGCACAGGTGCGCCGCGTCGAGGAGCCGGAGCTCGTCGTGTTCGCACGCGACACCGCGCCGACGCTGGCCTATGCGGTGCGTGTGTACGGCAAGGCGACCGACGCGCACACCGAAGCCGTGCTCTACTACGTCGACGCACGCACGGGCGCCGTCGTGGATGCGCAGGACCTGATCATGACCGCCGCCTCCGCCGCCACCGGCACCGGCCGTTCGCTGTACTACGGCAACCTGCCGCTGACGACCGACCAGCTCGGCACGAACTCGTACCGGATGCTCGATCCGACCCGCGGCGGCGGCTCGGTCTACGACGGCCGCGGCCTGTCCTCGGATGATGTCCCGCAGGCCACTGACTTGCCGATCTTCACCAGCAGCACGAACGTGTGGGGCAACAACGCGACCACCGACCGGCAGACCGTCGCAGCCGACATCGATTATGGTCTCGCGCTCACTTGGGACTACTACAGGAGCACGCACAACCGCAACGGCATCTTCAACGACGGCCAGGGCGTGAAGAGCTTCGCCCACGTGGTGTTCAACACCGGCAGCGGCACGACCGGCGCGAACGCGGCCTGGCTGGGAGACACGCGCATGATGGTGTACGGTGACGGCGAACCTGGCACCCGCCTGCCGAACCCCGTCGTGTCGATCGACGTGGCCGGGCACGAGATGAGCCACGGCGTGACCCAGGCCACCGCGGGCCTGAACTATTCGGGCGACGCGGGCGGTCTCAACGAATCGACGTCCGACATCTTCGGCACGCTCGTCAAGTACTACGCGAACAACCCGAACGATCCGGGCAACTACGTGATCGGCGCGCGCGTGATCAACGGTGGCCTGCGCAAGATGTACAAGCAGGATCTCGACGGGCGGTCGTACAGCTGCTATCCGTCCGGCGGCTTCTCGTGGTGGAATCCGCGCCACGATCCGCACTTCTCGTCGGGCGTCGGCAACCGCTTCTTCTACCTGCTGTCGGAAGGCCCGGTGGTGCCGGCAACCGACTCCGCACTGTCGAAGAGCCAGCTGGTCTGCAACGGCGACACCAGCTTCAGTGGGCTCGGGCGCGACAAGGCCGGCAAGATCTGGTACCGGACGCTGACGGTGTACCTGACCGCCGGCTCCAGCTACCCGAACGCGCGGCGCGCGTCGATCCAGGCGGCGAACGACCTGTACGGCGCGAATTCGGTTGAGAGCGCAACGGTTGCGCGCGCATGGAGTGCCGCGGGCGTGAACTGACGGCAGCGCGCGCGTGCGTCGGCGGCTCGACGCACGCGCGGCCGAACGTCGAGCTGTGGATCAGCCGCCTGTGATGACAGGCGGCTGCTCGATGAACACTACGCCGGCTCACCTGCTCCGTTCGCCGGTCCCCTGGAGTTTCAACGCGATTTCCAGCTTCGCAACCCACGCCGCGTGATCGAGCTTGGCGCCCAGGATGTTTTCAATCCGCTCGAGGCGGTGATCCAGCGTGTTCGGATGAACGCCGAGCGCCGCGGCGGTCACTTTCCGGCGCTGCATATTGGCAAAGAAGGTCTCGAGCGTCAGTATCAGGTCCTGCTCGCCGGACAATTCCTGCGTCAGCGACAGCAGGTAATTGTGCGCACTGTCATGGCTGCGAATGCACTCGCCGACGACGATGTCCGAGAACCGGTGCAACGGGCCGTCGCCGCCACGGTGCTTGCCGACATCCAGTGCCCGGATCGCCTCGTCGGCCGACGTCGCCCATCCTTTCGCGCCGGAGCCCGACAGCCCCATGCCGATCCCGCCGATTCCGCCCGCGCCGCCGAGCAGCGCCGTCATGCATGCGTCGACGCGCCGGTCGCTCGCGCTCGCCGATTCGCCCGGATTGCATGGCGCCCAGATGACGAGGCAATCGCGATGCCATACGTCGACCAGGTCATCCTTCTGGCACGCCAGGTGCCGTGCCACCGACAGCACGATGCGGTCGAGTTCGCGGTCCGATCGCATCGCACCGCGCTCGAGCCGCTCGCATTCGATCGCCAGCGCAATTCTCGGCGACGCGTGGTCCAGGCCCAGCGCCTGGATCGTCTTGCGGAACCCCTCTTCATCCGTGGCGTGACTGAAGACGATCTCGTGCAGCTGATAACGCAGCGACTCGCGCCATCGCGCCTGCTGATATTGCTCATCGAGGTAAGCCTGCGAGATCAGCTGCACCATGTAATCGAAATATTCCATCAGATACGGTGACAGCACGAACAGCAGTTCGTCGCGCAACGCGTCGTGCTCGCTGCCGAGCTCCGCGCAGACGCGCCATAACTCGCGCGGACCGACCCAGAAGCTCCGCAGCAACGAAGACAACGGTATGCCCTGGTGAACCCGCCGGCGCCCGAATTCCTGCAGGCCCTCCAGGTCGTCGGACGACGGAAACTTCCCCGTGGACACGGATTCGAACCACAACCGCTGCGACACCTCGATCGAATCCATGATGTCTTTCCGCATCGCGGGCGTCAGGCCGTCGTAGCCGCCGATTCGGGTCAGCGCCGCATACGTGCGCGCGACGACGTCCGACGGATCCGCCGCCAGCGCCCTCACTTTGTCGCGCATCAGCGCCGACGTGACGGGCACATCGACGGGCGTCATGGTCGATTCAGCCCTTCTGTTTTTCGCAGCCATCAGCCGTTCTCATCAATTTGATCCTGCGCTCCGGCGGGAGCGATCGCCTGGGGATTGTGAAAAGCCACATCGCCGGCCACACCATTTCCCATTTCGCGCGTCCCGACGCTCGGATAACGTTGTCGACATCGGCACGCAGGCGGACCGCGTCCTTGCCCGCCGCGGCAGCGGGCGCGACTGGTCGCGTGCACCAGTCCGGACGCCCCCTCTTGCGCGCCGGCAAACGTCAGTTTTGCCGGGTATGGCACGCTTGCCTGGCGCCGGTCATTTTTTCAGATTTTGGTGCCGTGGTCACGGCCAGGGACGGCGACACGAACGGCAAGCACCGCGTTGTCGCCACGACAGCCCCCTTCTCCGCCGGGGCAAACCACGAATCGGAGCAGCGGCGTCATGGACAACGCAGCCTCATTGAACCACCACAACGCAGAAACACGGCAAGCCGGCGACGGGCTGGGCTACCTGCTGAAACGAACCCAGAGCGTGATGTGTCGCGCGATCTCGCGACGCACCGAGGCCGAACTGGGCGTGACGGACACCCAGGCGCGCATTCTGTTCCTGCTCGCGACTCAATCCGCCCGCACGGCGGCCGATCTTGCGCGGCAATGCGAGGTGGACGCCAGTTCCATCACACGATTGATCGACCGGATGGAGCAACACGACCTGCTGGAGCGCATGCGTTGCGACGAAGACCGCCGCATCGTCAGGCTCCACATCACCCCATTGGGGCAGGCGGTCGCCGCCCGGATTCCGGCGATCGTCTCGGACGTTTCCGACGCGCTGCTGTCGAGGTTCGACGCCGACGAGATCCATTCGCTCGAGCGCCTGCTCGGCCGCATCGTCGAAAACGGAACGCGTCACGCTTAGCAGGCTGTTGAAAAGCGCCTCGTTTTGACGGCCGGGGCACTATTTAAAAGGGTTTCGTATGCGATTGGCTGCTGAGTTGCGGATAAATCGTCCCGGCTGCCCCGCTGGCGAGCGGGCTAGCCGACGCGTTGCCGCGCGACGGCCACGCTTGGCCGGCTCATCGCATTGCCCCTTGTGGCACCGCCGTCAGTATTCGGGCCATTCGAGTCAGGTTGCTCGCCAGCATCGTCAGTTTGAAGTGCTGGTCGACTCGCTTGATGCCGCGATACACGGTCTGTCGAATCCGGCCGACGGTCTTGCCCCAGCCGAAGTGCTCCTCGATGCGTTTGCGAATGACTTGGCTGATGCCATAGCCGACGTGCCGCGACGTGCGCCCGTCGATCGCGCTGCCGCCTTGATGCGCGTCGTTGCGCGCGACATGCGGCGTCACCTTGCGCGCACGACAGTCCCGCACAAAGTCGCGCATGTCGTAACCCTTGTCGGCGCCGAGCGTCTTGGCGTGACGGCCCGGCACGCAATCGAGCAGGCGCAACGCGCTGGCGCGTTCGCCAAAGCCATCGGCATGGCTCACCACAGCACCCACTACCAAGCCCGAGCGGTTCTCCATCAGGATGTGCCCCTGGTAACACAGGATGGACGGCGTGCCTTTGCTCTTCCTAAACAGCCGCGCGTCCGAATCGGTGCTCGACTCGTGAGTCTCGTTGCTGCGTCGCTTGCCCTTCCAGTCGGTGTCGACATTGCGGCCACCGCCGGCCGGCGGATCGTCCGAACCGTCCTTGGGCCGGAAGCTCTTGTGGCTGGCCCATGCCTGGATCAGCGTGCCATCGACCGAGAAGTGTTCTCTGGACAGCAGCCCTTGCTTGTCGGCCAGGCTCATGACTTCAGTAAAGAACGCTTCGACCACTTCGTGCTCGAGCAGACGATCGCGGTTCTTCGAGAACACCGAGTGATCCCAGACGGCGTCTTCGATGGCGAGGCCGACGAACCAGCGGAACAGCAGGTTGTATCGCATCTGCTCCATCAGCATGCGCTCGCTGCGCACCGAATAAAACACTTGCAGCAGCAACGCACGCAGCAGCTTCTCAGGCGCAATCGAGGCCCGGCCGCTGTCTGCATAGATCGTGCTGAACAGCCCGTTGAGCCGCTTCAGCGCTTGATTGACCAGCAGCCGAAGCGGCCGCAACGGGTGATCAGCCGGCACGAAGTCTTCCAGCTTCACCGTCGTGAACAGCGGTTCTTGCATCTCGTCCATTCCGCGCATCGCTCTCGTTTGCCCAAGATCATGAACACGATATCTCTAACGCACCGCCCGCAGCGCCCGTTTACACCGTATCCAATTTCAACAGCCTGTTAGGGCCGGCTCACGCGATCGCGTACCCCGGCTATCGAACGATCTGCTCGTCGGCACGCAGCAATGCGGGAAACGCGTCCTCGATGAAGTCGATCCAGGTTCGAATCCTGTCGTCGCGATGGCGTTGCGGCGGATAGAGCGCGTAGACGTTCGTGACCGACGCGCGGTAATCCGGCATGACCCGGACATATTCGCCATTGCGAAGCCCCGTGGCCGCCAGACCGATCGGCAGAACCCCGATACCCATGCCTTCGCGAATGCCGACTGCCAGGGTTTCGGCGACGTTGACCTGAAACGCCGGACGCACCGGCACCGCCGTCTCCGTACCGTCGGGCCCGGCAAGCACCCACTCGTCCGGCCGCAGCCCCGGCCCCGTGACGCCCAGGCAAACGTGGCTGGCCAGGTCCTGCGGCAGCTGGGGCGCACCATGCGTTTCGATGTATCCGCGCGATGCGCAAACAATGCCGAATAGCTGCCCGAGACATCGCGACGCCAGGCCCGGTTCGGGCACGTTCCGGTGCAGCGCCAGCGCGGTGCCGGCGCCTTCGCCGAACAGATCCGGCATCCCGTTCGTCAAGGTGAGCTCGACCCGCACGTCGGGATAGCGTTGCCGATAGCGAGCGATCAGGGACATGACGTAACGCTGCCCCAGCACCGGCGAAGCATGGACCTTCAGTTTTCCGGCGGGATGAACGCCACCGCCCGCGGCTTCGGCTTCCGCTTCGTCCACGCAATCGAGGATCTGCTTGCAGCGCGTCATGTAACGCTCGCCGACGGGCGTGAGCAGCACGCGGCGCGTCGAGCGCTCCAGCAGGCGTGCACGCAACGACGCCTCCAGCGCGGAAACGGTGCGAGAGGCCGACGTGACCGAAAACTTCCAGCGCCGAGCCGCCTCGGTGAATCCGCCCGCCTCTGCAACCCGAATGAAAATCCGCATCGCTCGCAGCGTGTCGATGCTTTTTTTCCTCGGCCCGTCACGGCCGGCTTCCGCGACGAAGGCATCTGCATCACTATCGCAGAGGTCGGGCTCCGATTCGACGACAGGCCCGCGACACAAGTCCGACGGACGCATCGTCATTGATTTCGGCACGGCCACGCCGGCGCCTGCGATTTGCCGGACGATAGGCCGGTTCCCGCCAGCCGGCTCGGCGAAGCCGTTGCCGCACCGGGCGCATGCGTTTCTTCCATCGCCCGCACGCCCGCTGCGATCCGCCCGGCCAGCACGGCGATTGCCCGTCGATGGCCCGCCACGAGCGCGTCGTAGCCGTCGGCGACCGGCTCCGCGACGCTCGTGCGGCAGGTCATCACAACCTGCGTGCCGACCGCGCGCACGCTCCACACCGCGTCGATCGCCGCACGCTTGGCCGGCCACGACTCGAAGCGCTGCACGTTGACGCTGACGCGGTACACCGGCACGCCGGCCGGATACGCGGAGTTCGCGACGTCGATCGTGCCGAGCTGCGCGGCGAGATCGTCGGACAGCGCGCGGCGGATCTCGTCGGCGGGCGGCGACGCCCAGCGCTCCTGCTCGAGCACGTCGACCTGCGCGGCGTTCTTCTGCACGACGAGCTGGCTCTTCGCGACCTGCTCGGGCTCGCCGATGGACGGCACCTCGATCAGGAACGGCGGGTTGGCCGGCGCCGTGCGCACCGCGAGCGCCGCGTCGGCGGGGGTGAGCGTATAGAATCGCGCGGGCGGCGAACTGCACGCGGCGAGTGTCAGCGCGGCGGCAATCGCGCAAACAGCAGACGCGGCGCCTCGGACGCGGCGTGGCAAGCGTACGATCATTTCCTGTCTCCGGGTTTGCCTTGCAGCAACGCTTCGGGATGCCGTTCGAGATAGTCGGCGAGCGCGTTCAGCGATTGCAGCGTGCGCGTGAGTTCCTTCAGCGCGCCGCGCACGTCGGACTGCAGCGGCGAATCCTGCTGCAGCGTTGCTTCCGCGGTCACAAAGGTCTGCTTCGCGGCCGACAGCGTGTCGCGCGCCTCGGGCGCGACCTGCGTGTCGAGCTGCCTGAACAGCTTGTCGGCGTTCGCAAGCGTGCTGTTCAGGTTCGCGCCGATCTGGTCGAACGGCACCTTGTCGAGCTTCTTCGCGATGTCGGCCACCTGAAGCTGCAGTTCGTCGAGCGTGTTCGGCACGGTCGGCAGCTCCAGGAGCGGCTTCGTGATATCGATCGACTCCGCCCGCGCCTGCGGGAAGAAATCGAGCGCGACGTACGACTGACCGGTCAGCAGGTTCCCCGTCCGCAGTTGGCCGCGCAACCCATAACCGGATACCAGCCGCTTCAGGATCAGCCGGCGTGCGGCGTCGCCCTGGTAGCCGACCGCATCCTGGAAACGCTTGCCGAGGCGATCCGGATAGAGGTTCATCGTCACCGGCATCGTGAAGTTCTTCGCCTTCGGGTCGTAGTCGATGCCGATGCTCGTGACTTCGCCGAGCACGATGCCGCGGAAGTCGACCGGCGCGCCGACCGCGAGCCCGCGTAGCGACTGGTTGAAGTTCATCACGACCTGCACCAGTTCGCCGTCCGGCTCGCGCATCGCATCGGCCTCGTCGGACGCGAGGTGGAACGTCGTGTCGTTCGGCGCGCTCGTGCCGCTGCTCTGGCCGGGCGGCGCCTGGAACGCGATGCCGCCGAGGATCACGGTCGCGAGCGACTGCGTGTTCAGCTTGAAGCCGCTCGAGTCGAGCCGCAGGTCGACGCCGCTCGCCTGCCACCAGCGCGAATTCATGCCGACGTACTGGTCGTACGGCGCGTTGACGAACACGTTGAAGGTCACGCCCGTGCCGTCCTTGTCGAGCGCGAAGCCGACCACCTGGCCGACCTGCACGCGCCGGTAGTAGACCGGCGAGCCGATGTCGACGGAGCCGAGCGACGCGCCGCGCAGCACGTACTGCGTGCCTTTCTGGTCGGCCGTGACGGCCGGCGGCGTCTCGAGGCCGGTGAAGCTGGTGTGGGCGTCATGCGAGCGGCCGATGTCGACGCCGATATACGCGCCCGACAGCAGCGTGCCGAGCCCCGACACGCCAGTCGCGCCGATCCGAGGACGCACGACCCAGAAGCGCGAGCCCTTGACCGCGAAGTTCTCGGCTTCCTTCTTGAGCTGCACGTCGACCAGCACGCGCGCCAGGTCCTTCGACAGCGAGATCGTCTTGACCATGCCGATCTCGACGTCCTTGTACTTGACCTGGGTCTTGCCGGGCTCGAGGCCCTCGGCACTGTGGAAGCTGATCGTGATTTCCGGGCCGCGCTCGCGCACGGACTTGATCACGAGGCCGATGCCGATCAGCGCGGCGATCAGCGGCACGAGCCAGACGAGCGACGGCAGCCAGCCGCTTTTCGACGAGATCGCCGGATCGGGCGGCCGGGGCTGGTCGTGCTGCGGGCCTTGCGGACTATTCATGGTGTTTCCCTGAGGTTTCGACAGGATCCCAGATCAGGCGGGGATCGAACTGCATCGACGCGAGCATCGTGAGGATCACGACCGAGCCGAACGCAAGCGCGCCGGGGCCGGCCGTGATGGTGGCGAGCGATCGGAAGTGGACGAGCGCGACGGTGAGCGTCACGACGAAGATGTCGAGCATCGACCAGCGGCCGATGCGCTCGACGATCCGGAACAGGCGCGTGCGCTGCATCGGCCGCCACGACGAGCGGCGCTGCGCGCTGATCACGAGGATCAGCAGCACGCCGAGCTTGAGCATCGGCACGAGGATGCTGGCGACGAACACGACGACGGCGAGCGGCCAGTCGCCCGATACCCAGAACAGGACCACGCCGCTCATGATCGTGTCCTCCTGCGAGCCGACGAGCGACGCGGTGCGCATGATCGGCAGCAGGTTTGCCGGTATGTAGAGGATCGCGGCGGCGATCAGCAGCGCCCAGGTGCGCGCGATGCTGTTCGGCGTGCGGAAGTGGAGCGCGCCGCCGCAGCGTGCGCAATGCGCATGCGCGTGGCCGAGCGGCTGCACGAGCCCGCACGTGTGGCAGCTGGCGAGGCCCTCGCGGGCGGCGGTCGGCGTGGTCATCGGCGCGCCTCCGACGATGCCGCGTCGCTGCGGTCGCGCGACGGCGCGCGCCCGGCGCGCAGGTCGTCGGCGATGTCCCACAGCATCTGCGGATCGAACATCAGCACGACGGCGATCATCAGCGTCAGCGCGGCGAACGCGAACAGCGCGGCTTCCGGCACGACGCGCGCGAGCGTGACCATCTTGACGATGGTCACGACGATGCCGAGCATGAACACCTCGATCATCCCCCACGGGCGCACCAGCTGGATCGCGCGCAGCACGACGTTGAACCCGGGCGGCACGTGTCCGCGCTGCATCGGGAACAGCAGGTACAGCAGCGCGGCCATCTCGACGAGCGGAAACAGCACGGTCGAGCAGAACACCATCACGGCGACGAGCGCCATATCCTGACGCCACAGCGATTCGATCGCGCCGAGCAGCGTCGTCTGCACGCGGTTGCCGTTCACGTCCATCTCGAGGATCGGGAATGCCTGCGCGATCACGAACGTGATCAGCCCTGCGAGCGCGAGCGCGCAGATCCGCTCGAGCTGGGCCGAGCTGCTGCGGTAGAGCACCGCGTTGCAGCGCGGGCAATGCGCGACGTCGCGGCCGCCAGGACGCGGCTTGTGCAACAGCGCGTCGCATTCGTGACAGGCAATCAGGACGGGTTTCGACACGTGACGTAAATTGATCCAGGTGTTTCGGGAAGGGCTCGGCATCGCGCGTCAACCCGGATGCCTGTCGATTTCTCCGATAATCCGATAGAGGAACCGCTTGAGAAACGCCCGCTCTTGCGCGGACAGTCGATTCAGGACGGCATCCCTGGCTTCCGCCAGCACCGAAGGGATGCGCTCCGCGAGCGCCAGGCCAGCCGGCGTCAGCGCAAGATCCAGCGCGCGGCGATCGTCGCCATTACGGCGGCGCACGACCAGCGCCCGGTTCTCGAGGTCATCCACCAGACGCGAAATGCGGCCTGTGCCACACCCCAGCGATCCTGCGAGTTCCTGACATGACACCGTCTCGCTGCGCGCGAGGTGAACGAGCGCACTGCCGTGGGAAAACGGAATCCCGAGCGCCGTCAACGTTCGCTGATTGAACAGCCGCTTGACCGAGACATAGACGCCCAGCATCGAACGAACGCCGTCTATCTCGAGTGAGCCATCGCGGCAAACTGGTGGAGAAAGCCTGTCGGACATGTTCCGCGCTACCGGGGATTCAGCGTGACCGGCGCTTCCGCCCGATAACCGCCGCCCAGCGCCTTCGCCAGCGCGATGTCCTGACTGATCCGTCGCCCGTCGATATCCAGCAGCACGATGCGTTCGACGAGCACCGCCTGTTTCGCCTCCACGGCGGAAAGCCGGCTCGCCAGTCCGGTTCGGTAGTGAGCATCGGCGCTGTCCTGCGCAAACTTCACCGCCTGGATCTTCTCCGTCTGCAGCTTTGCTTCGGCGTCGAGATCCTGTAGCTGGCTGCCGGTCATTGCGACGTCGCGCACCGCGTTCAATACCGCCTGGTCGTACTGCAGAATCAACAGGTCGCTCGCGGTACGCGCGCCGCCGAGATTCGCGTTGAGCCGGCCGCCGTCGAAAATCGGCAAGGTCAGGCCCGGAACCAGATTGATCTGCTGGCTCGCATGCGTGAACAGGTCGGCCAGATGCAGCGCGTTGACGCCGAAGAACGCCTTGATGTCGAAGCTCGGATAGAACGCGGCCTTGGCCGCGTCGATCTGGTCGAACGACGCTTCGACATACCAGCGCATCGCCTGCAGATCCGGCCGTCGGGCCAGGAATTCGTACGAGAGCGCGGTCGGCAACGAAGACGGCGGCGACGGCAGCGGCACGGGTCGGATGTCGCCCAGTTCGTCGGAGCGCGCGCCGATCAGCGCACGCAACGATTCACGCAACTGCGTGATGCGCCCTCGCGCGGCCACGATCTGCCGCTCCGTCGCCAGTTGTTGGGCGCGCGCCGTTTCGGTCTGCGTCCGCGGCTCCAGACCACGCTCCGCGCGCGTGGCATGCGCATCGACCGAGATGGTCGCGATAGCGTGCAGCTGCTCCAGCATGTCGATCAGTCGATAGGTAGTCTGGATACCGTAATAAAGCTGCGCAACGTCCGATGCAATCTCCAGCTCGACGGCCGAGATCTCGACCGCACGCGCATTCCGCACGCCCAGCGCCGCGGCCACCTGCGCGCGCTCCTTGCCCCAGATATCGACATCGAGACTCGCGCCGAGGCCGACGACGCCCTCCGTATACCAGGGCCCCGTCGCCCCCAGCAGCGGCTGATTGCCGGAATACGCCCCCAGGAAGCCGTTGCCCGACACGCGCTCACGGTCCACCGAGCCGAGCGCGGACACCTGCAGGTTCGTGCCGGCATTCACGAGATCGACATGGGCCTTGGCCTGGGCGACGCGCGTGCGCGCGATCGCCATCGTCGGCGAATCGCCGAGCGCGCGCTCGACCAGCGCGTCGAGCTGCGGATCGGCGTAGCGGGTCCACCAGCGTGCCGATGGCCAGCCGTCGTTCGCGAGATGGATGTCGTCGGCCAGGCGGATGCGCTCGGGATCGAATGCCGGCGCCGGCTTGGTATCGTGGCGAATCCACGCACAGGCGGACAGGCCGCACAGCAGGACCGCCACGGCGACACGGCGCAGCGATGAAGAGGAAAATCGGTTCAACGAAACGGTCATGCTTGCGAAGCTCGCGAGGAAAATGCGGGGCTGACGGAATCCTCGGCCCAGGCGGGCAGGATCGCTATCTGGTTTGCCAGGTTCCCGGCCCGGGTCAACAATCGCTCGCAGGCGGCTCGCAGGAGATCGGTCGGTTGCGCCGACAGGTCGGTCGCGCAGCATGCCGACAACGCATCCAATGCAGCGCGAGGCGGCGCATCGACCGTCAGCGGGTGTTCGGCCAGCCCGCGTGCGTAGCCGTCCAGCGACGCAGCCAGCGCCTGTTGAAACGCGATCGCGGCGGCCTCGGTCCGATCGGGCACGCGCAGTGACCGCCGTTCCGCGCCGAACGCGTCGGTGGCCAACAGGATTTCCCTGGCGTGGGCCAGCAAGGTCTGCATGCGCATGGTCCAGCCTTCGTGCTGCCCTTCGGCCATCTGCCAACCCGGCTCCAGTGCGACGCGCGCGGCCATCGCCTCGCAATCGGCCAGCTCGCTCCAAAGACCGGCAGGCACCGGGCCTGTCGCACCCGGACGCAGGTGTGCGCCGATCCGGCGCAGCAGCCCCGCCACGCGCTGGCGCAGGGCCTCGCCCTCGGCCTCGGGCCACAGGAACGCGTGGACGACCGCCGACACCGCGACGCCGAGCAGGATGCCGACCATCCGGTCGCGAATCTCGGTCAGGTTGGTGGTCGGACCGAATTGCTCCAGCAACGCCAGCGCAAACGTAAACATGATCTGGATGCCGGCGTAGCTGATGCGCTCGGACCCTGCGGCCACCCACGCGCCGAGTGCAATGACGGGCAACGCCATCAGCAGCAGGCCGACGATCCCGTCGAGATGCGGCACGACCCACACGACCATCGCGAGCGCCAGCACGCTGCCGACTGCCGCGCCGCCGATCCGCAGCGCGGCGCGCTGCGCGGTGGCGCCCAGGCTTGGTTGAGCGACGATCAGGCAGCTCAGCATCATCGTATGGATGCCTTGCCAATCGGTTGCGATATAGAAGACATAGCTGAACAGGGCCGCCATCAGCGTCTTCAGCGCGAACTGCGCATAGACCGGATTGCCGAACGCATCGGGCACCAGCAGGCGGCCCTTTTCCGCCGGCGATTCGGCATCCGGCGGTGCGGCGGATCGATCCGCGAATGCCAGCAGCGCGTCGCGCATCTCCGCCAGCGCGCCGGGCAATCCGCCGGCCGTCAGTTCGGCCAGTGCCCGGGGCGCGACGTATGGTGTGCTGGTCCTGATCGCGTCGCCGAGGCTGCGGCATGCGTCGCGCAGCGCGGGAATCACGTCGGCGGCCAATCCGGTTACGGCGGCCACGGCGGCCGGCAGGTGGCCGGTGGCCGCGTACAGACGCGAGACCGTCGCCACGCGCGCCAGGTGCAGCGCCTGGTTCTTGCGATAGGCCGCATCTCGCATCGTTGCGAAGCGAAGCAGCTTCTGGAGCGTCAACGCGGCCACCTGGACTGCGCGCGCGCCCGGCACACCGGCGGCCGGCGTGCCGTGCTCGAGCCCCGCCAAAGACGCGTCGATCGCGTCCAGTTGCCCGCACATCGCGGCTTCGAGCTGGCGCACGGGTTCGGCGGGCAGGAACAGCGTATTGATCACGAGCGTCAGCGCGATCGCATAGTTGACCGCGACCCACACCCACAACACCGCGCGCACCAGCAGTTCGGCCTGGTCGGTCTGGTCGACGAAGGTCTGCACGTAGATGACGATCAGGCCGACGATGAAGAACACGACGCCGATCTTGGCCACCCGCATCAGGTAGACGCTGATAAAGAACAGCGCACTGGCCAGCAGGATCCGCAGCAGCGGATAGTCGTAGGTCAGCTTCAGCACCAGGATCGCGCTGGCCACCGCCGCGGTCGAGCCGATGATGAACAGCGTGCCGATCAGGCGCGTCACGACGACGTTGGCCTGCGTCACGTAGAACACGACGATCAGCGACAGGGCCAGCAGCGGCACCTGCAGCGCCATCGACGTGACGATCACGAGCGCGCTGGTCAGCACGCAGCGCAGCGTCACGTTCATGCGCCCCGGATACGGACGGATTTCGCCGCCCACGAAGCGGGCGAGCCGTTGCAGACGGTCCGGCAGGGAATGTTCCGCGTCCATGTCTTGCTCAGCGGGATGCATCGTGCGCGTGGCCGTCGCGGCGCAGCGTGGCGACCGCCGACGTGCCGACCCGGAACAGCGCCGGGTCCGGGTTCTGCACCGCGATCTTGACCGGGAAGCGCTGCGACACGTGCACCCAGTTGATGCTGCGCTGCACCCGCGGCAACCCTTCCAGCACCACGCCGCCGTCGTCGGGGAGCACGCCGTAGCTGATCGAATCGACCGTGCCCTCGAACCGCTTGCCGGTGTCGCTCATCAGGTAGACGGTGGCCGGAATCCCCGCGCGCACGCCCTTCAGATCGGTTTCGCGGAAATTCGCGACCACATACCAGTGACGGGTATCGATCAACGTGAACACCGGCTTGAGCGCGGATGCGAACTGCCCCACCGTCGTGCGCAACGCCGCGACGCGCCCGTCGAACGGCGCACGCACCTCGGTAAACTCGAGATTCAATTCAGCGATCGCGATCTGCGCGCTGACTTCGGCACGCTGCGCAACCAGCGCATCCACGCCGCTCACCGCCGCCGACGCCTGCTGGGCCTGCAGCATCGCGGCATTCAATTCCGCTTGGGCCGCGCGTTGCGCGGTGCGGGCCCGGTCCACGTCTTCCGCCGACGTATAGCCGTGCGAGAGCAGCGGCTCGAGACGACGCAGCGTATCGGTCGCCTGATTCGCCTGCGCGCGCGAGCGCTCGACCGCCGCCTTCACGGATTGCGCGTTGTACTGCTGCGCATTGACCGAGCGCTGCGTGAGGGCGATCTGCTTGTCGAGCGTATCGAGCCGTGCCCGCGCCTGGTTCAGCGCATCCTGGTAAGGCCGCGGATCGATCCGGAACAGCAGGTCGCCCCGCTTGACCGGCTGGTTGTCGCGCACCGGCATCTCGACGATGCGCCCGTTGACTTCCGGCACCACGTTGATCGTGTCGGCATAGACGTACGCATCGTCGGTACTCGGCGTGCGATCGATGCGCCACAGGACGACGCCGAGCACCACCAGTGCGGCAACGACGATGAGCAACGCGGGAAGTGACTTTTTGCGCGAGGCGCTGGAGGCGTCGGACATATGCGGTACGCGTGATCAGTGGGGGAAGAAGAACAGCCAGAACGCCATCGCGAGCAGCGCGCAAAGCGCCGGGTAGCTGATCGCGAGCGGCGCGAGCCACGCGCGCTTGCCGCGCTTGCCCAGCACGACATGAACGATGACGGTGCCCAGCACGCCGAAGACGATGCAGAACAACCAGTCCGGAAACGCGGCGCCGAACACGGCGAGCGACGGCGCGGGCGCACAGCCGCCCAGCGACAGGCTTGCCGCGAGCGAGACGGCTTTCAGGGTGGTGGATGAACGCATCAGCAAGGTACGCACGGCAGCGGGCAATGGAGGCATGATCGAATGCCGCAAGGTTGACTCGATGATTGAATGGGCACGACGGAACCAGGCCCGGGCGGACCGCCGCGTGCCTGTCGCGAAAGCCGGACGCCGATGCGGCCCCGGCTGGAAGAACGGAGGACTGTTAACAGATCCCGCGCGACTCGACTTTTGATGGTAAGCGCGCCGCGAGGGCAAGAGAATTGGAATAACTAACAACGCAATTGTGGGTACTCACAATGCAGTTGGTCGGAGCGCGCCGAGCGCCGCTGCGACGCGCGGCGCGCTCCCGGGCCTAGAACGTATGGCGGATGCCGAGCACGGCGCCCACGGTCGTGCCCGCACCCTCGTACAATGCGCCGTTGATCGACAGCCCGGTGTCCATCCGGCCGTGGTTGTGGACGAGTGCGGCCTGTCCGTAAATCGTCGTGGCCTTCGACAGGAAATACCGCAAGCCGATCGCGGTCAGGAGCGAGTGATTGCCCGTATCGTTGCCGTCGCTCGTGTACCAGGCGCCGGCGTCGAGGTCGATCGCAGGCGTCATCTGGTAGCTTGCTCCGCCTCCGACCACCCGGTTGTCGAACGATCCGCTCACCTTGAAGAGCGCGTAGGACGCCTTGACGGTCACCTTGCCGAAATCGTACGCGGCGCCGATCGAACGGCCGGTAAACGGCACGGTGCTCGGAATCGGCGTCGCGGCCGTGCCGCCTGCGTTGCCGCTGTAGAGCGCCGCCGTGACGAGCAGGCCGCCCAGTTGATATTTCAGGCTGCCCGAATACTGTCGGCCCGACTGGAAATCGCCGGCCTTGCCGCCGAGGCCGAGCATCGCGCTGCCCTGGAAACCCGCGATCACCGGGCTCGTATAGGACACGGCATTCTGATTGAACAGCCCCGTGACCAGCACGTTGTCGACATAGATGACCGCGCCGCTGCCGAAATACGCGATGTCGCGCGGGTCGGTCGCGATCTGGGAGAGCACGAACGGCGAGTATTGAAGGCCGGCCTTGAACGATCCGAAGCCGCCGCTCAACCCGATCCATGCCTGACGCCCGAACAGGTTGCCGTTCGAATTGCCGAACCCGCCGCTCGGGACATCGATGCCGCTCTCGAGGACGAAGGTCGCCTTCAGCCCGCCCCCGAGATCCTCGACCCCTCTCATGCCGAATCGCGATGCCGACGCGGCGCCGTCGACCATCGCGAACTTGTGGCCGTCATTCGCGCCGGTCTTCGTGTTCAACGACTTGTTCGTGTACAGCAGTGCCGCATCGACCACGCCATACAACGTGACGCTGCTCTGAGCGTGAACCAGTCCGGGCGCCGTACCCAGCGACGCCGCGACAGAAAGACCAAGTGCTCGCAGACACGTTGACGATTTCATCCATCTCCTCCAGTCAAGATCATTGTTTTTGATTCACGCCCCCATCCGCGCCGGGTCATCGCAGGAGACGCCCCGGCCCGGATCGTCCCCCACAATTTCGGGAACATTCGCATGCGAGGCCAGATTACGAGCCGGCGCACCGGCGTGCGCGCGACCGAAGGGGAGGGTCGGCCCGGGCCGCCGGGGGGGTGGAAGACGGGCACCCCGTTACTATCTTCACGCCCCGATAATCGGGGTTTTGGCCAGCCAGGCCCGGCATGATTCCCGCCCCCAGTCGCAGTCATGATCCGGGGGGTGTTGTCACCGGGCCTGGTGGGTGGCTGGTGATCGCTGATAGGGGTTTGGCCGGGATATCCCGACGCCGTCCGTAACGTGGATGCCGAGACTTGCCACCGTTGTTGCAGGCCAATCCGTTCACTCTGCATAAACCGCGATGCAAGAAACCCAACAACATGACGTCGTCGATGTCTTCATTGGCGTCGACGTCGGTAAAGGCCAGCATCACGCCGTCGCGCTCGATCGGAACGGCAAGCGTCTGTACAACAAGGCGCTACCCAACGACGAGGTCAAGCTGCGAGCCCTCATCACCGAGCTCAAGACTCACGGTCGACTGCTGTTCGTCGTCGATCAGCCTTCTACCATCGGTGCGCTTCCTGTAGCCGTCGCCCGCGCCGAAGGCGTGCTCGTCGCCTATCTGCCCGGACTGGCCATGCGCCGCATCGCTGATCTGCACGCCGGCGAAGCCAAGACCGATGCCCGCGACGCCGCGATCATTGCCGAAGCCGCTCGCTCGATGCCGCATACGCTGCGCTCGCTTCGATTGGCCGACGAGCAGCTCGCCGAGCTCACCATGCTGTGTGGCTTCGACGATGATCTCGCCGCCCAGGTCACTCAAACCAGCAACCGCATTCGCGGCTTGCTCACCCAGATCCATCCCGCTCTCGAACGTGTTCTCGGACCACGCCTCGACCATCCAGCGGTGCTCGATCTGCTTGAGCGCTACCCGTCGCCCGCCGCGCTTGCCGCCACCAGCGAGAAAACGCTCGCCAATCGCCTCACCAAGCTCGCGCCGCGCATGGGCAAAGGCTTGGCGGCTGAGATCGTCCAGGCACTGAGCGAACAGGCCGTGACCGTACCCGGCACGCAAGCCGCCACCATCGTCATGCCCCGTTTAGCCCAGCAGCTTGCGGCCTTGCGTAAGCAACGCGACGAGATCGCTGCCGAAGTTGAGCGACTGGTGCTTGCTCACCCTCTTTGGCCGGTCCTGACTAGCATGCCGGGAGTCGGCGTCAGGACCGCCGCCAGACTCCTGACCGAAGTCGCTCACAAAGCCTTTGCTTCGGCTGCCCACCTGGCGGCCTACGCTGGCCTTGCCCCGGTCACCCGACGCTCTGGCTCATCCATCCGCGGTGAGCATCCGTCCAGGCGCGGCAACAAGGTGCTCAAGCGCGCCTTGTTCCTATCCGCCTTCGCAGCCTTGCGAGACCCCGTCTCGCGGGCTTACTACGCCCGCAAGATCCAGCAGGGCAAGCGCCACAACCAAGCGCTCATCGCGCTGGCACGGCGACGCTGTGACGTCCTGTTCGCCATGCTGCGCGACGGCACCATTTACCAACCCAAGTCAGCCCCTAACGCTTGACGAAGGACATAGGGGCACCCCCCCGTGGGAAAACCCTCATCGCCCGGACCGGGGCGCGGATTATGATGAGGCGGCATCTTCCAGGTATATCGCAATGAATCGACCGACCGATCCCGATGAACAACGCTGGGATCTCTCACTCATACAAACGAAAATGGCGCCGCCGCGCCCGCCACGGTGCCGCGTGACGCGGCGGCCGCTGCTGAAGAAGCTGGCGGCGGCGGCCCAGCACACGGTCACCCTGATCATCGCGCCGGCGGGGTTCGGGAAAACTACGATGTTGTCCGAATGGTGCGAAGTGCTACGCACCCGGCACCAGCTCGTCGCATGGCTCAGCCTGGACAGCGACGACGACGATCCCGATCAATTCGGCGCTTATCTGGTCGCCGCACTGAGCCGCGGCACAGGCGGGGTCGGGCAGCACGCCGAACGGCTGCTGTGCAAGGATCCGCTGACCCCGGGCAGAACCGTCGTCTCGGTCCTGCTCAACGAGATCGCCACCTGCGGCAAGAAGGTCTTTCTGGTCCTCGACGATTTCGACCGCCTCGCGTCCGCCCCGGTGCGCGCGGCGGTGTCCCGCCTGTTGCGCTACGCGCCCGACAACTTCCATGTGCTGCTCGGCGCGCGCAGCGAGCCCAGGCTGGCGCTCGCCGCATTCCAGGCACAGGGCCAGCTCCTGCGGATCGACGAGTCGGATCTGCGCTTTTCCGCCGATGACGCGCAGGCGTTCTTCGCGCGCGCGGGGACCGCCACGCTCGACCGCCCCGCCGTCGAACTGCTCCACGATGCAACCGAAGGATGGATAGCAGGCCTGCAACTGGCATCGCTGTCGCTGCAGGATGCAACGGACGCCGCCAAGGTCGCCCGCGATCTTGCCGGCAACCGGTTCGGCATCGACGCCTATCTCGACGACGCGGTGCTGGCGCGGCTTCCGCCGGCCGTCCATCAATTCCTGCTTCGCACGTCGATTCTCGATCGGATGAGCCCCGGACTGTGCGACGCCGTCATGGGCGCCGGGGCGCGCAGTTGGGAAAAGCTCGACTGGCTGGAAAGCCACAACCTTTTTACGCGCGCGCTCGACGACGAGCGGCAATGGTTCCGGTATCACGCGCTGATGTCCGACGCACTCAGGCGACGCGCCGCGCGGCAACTGGCCGACGAGCTGCCGAAGCTGCACCGTCGCGCCAGCCAGTGGCTCGCAACCGAGCGCCAATGGCCGGAGGCCGTGCGACATGCGCTGGCTGCCGGCGACGCGCAGCAGGCCGCGACCTGGGTCGAGCACTGCGCGATGGCGCTGATCGATCGCAGCGACGTGAGCATGTTGTTGAGCCTGATCGGCAAGCTGCCCCGTCATCTGGTGGAATCGAGCGTGCGGCTGCGGCTGGTCAACGCATTGGCCCTCGCTTTCCTGATGCACACGCCGGAGGCCGGCAGCATGCTGCAGTCGGTGAAAGCCGAACTCGCACGCCCCGCCGTCGATGGCGCTCAGGCCTCAAGCCAAAACGACGCGATGCTGCAGATCGAGGCGATTGCGGTGGCCGCTGCGCTCTACGGCTTTCGCGACGACAGCTACCGGTCGCTCGACCTCGGTCGTGAAGCGGCCGCTTCGCCGCTGCCCGTCTCCGCATGGGTCCGGCGGATCGGCGAAGCCGCGCAGATCTTCGGCTTGACGTACGACGGCCGCTTCGACGAGGTCGAGCAGATCAGACGCGAGAATGCCATCGCGCCGGCCGGCGATCACGAGCCCCTCTACACGGGCGTCTACCGCGAATGCATGTTCGGACTGAATGTCCTGGTCAATGGGCGCTTGCCGGAGGCGGCCGTGCGGTTCGAGTCGGCCCTCGCCTTCGCGGAAGCGAACGTTTGCCGCCACTCCGCCGCGGCGGCGGTCCCGGCAGGCTACCTAGCCGCGGTCTGCTACGAGCGGAACGATCTGGCCCGCGCCCGGCAACTCATCAACGACCGATCGGCCATCACCGCGCAAGCGTGTCCACTCGGGTCGCTGTCGAGCTACTGCCGCACCGCGGCGCGGCTGCACGCGAGACATGGCGATATCGCATCGGCCCTGCTCAGCCTGGAACAAGGAACGGAAATTGCCGCCGCCCGGCACTGGCTGCGCCTGCGTGCGTCGTGCGACGCCGACATCGTGCGCTTGTGCCTGCAACGCGGCTGGCTCGATCGCGCCAAGGAAACCGCCGACGGGCTGGCGGCACTCATGCCCGAGCAGCCTCCGACGCGGATGGGCACTTTCCTCGAGACATGGGCGAGCTGGTGCGAGGTGCAGGCGCGGCTCGACATCGCAACGGGCCAGCCCGACCGGGCCGCCGAACGGCTTGACGACCTGAGGCACACGTTCGCCCGCGCCGGGATGAAATACCTCGAGGCACGGACATCGCTGTTGCGCGCACTGGCGCTCGAGCAGGCAAACGCGCACGAAGCGGCGTCCGCGGCACTGGAAGACGCGCTGCGTTACGCGCAGTCGAACGGCATGATCAGCAGTTTCGTCGACGAAGGCGAGCCGTCGCTGCGCCTGCTGACGAGATGGGCCAGCGACATGCCCGATTGCGCGGGCATCCAGCGGGCCTTCGTCGACCGGCTGCTCGCCGCGTTCGACCCGCAGCGCATGCCGGCAGGCGACGACGATCCGCGCGCCGCGCGGCATCTTCTCAGCACGCGTGAGATCGAGATCCTCAACCATATCGCCCATGGCCTGTCGAACAAGGAAATCGGACGGGCGTTGCGTGTCGCCCCCGAGACCATCAAATGGCATTTGAAGAACATCTTCGAGAAACTCAAGGTCGGGTCGCGGTTCGAGGCGGTCCAGAGCGGGCTGGGCGTGACGCCGGTCGAGCGCGGCGATGCAAAGGAATCCGATGCGATTTCGTGTCAACCTCGGTCGACGTAAAGTCAGTTAGCGCCAGGAGCAAATAACGTGACGGCCCAAGTTCCTGAAATATCCCCGGCCTTGCGCGAGTGGACCGAAAGCGTGGTCCTGAATCACGCGGGCGTCATCGATCGGGTGTGCAAGGCGGTCATGAGCGTGAAGCCGTATGCCGATCTCGATTCGCCCACCAGGCTGGATATCCGCCATTCGATCGCGTTATCTTCGCGGCTCTGGCTCGACACGCTGTTGTCAGGCAAGCTGCCGTCGGATGAGGCGCTCGAAAGCTTCCGGGAATACGGTCGCCGGCGGGTCTACCAGAGCGTTCCCCTCGACGCGCTGCTGCGTGCGTTTCGACTGGGATCCCGCGAGCTCTGGTGCTGCTATATCGAGCTCGACGAGCAATACGCCGGCCTGCGCGATGAGCTCCTGTTTCGGGTGTCGCCGCATTTGATGGAGTTTTTCGACACCCTGGCGCAAGTCATTTCCCAGACTTACCTGGAAGAACAATACAAACAGGCTCGCTGGCGAGAATCGCTGCGCTATCAGTTGCACAGCATCATCTTCAATTTTCCCGAAGACGCCGACGGTTTCTCCAAGACCACAGCCGCGCTGCGCCTCGACAGCGCCGTTCCGCGCATCGCGCTGGCGATCGATGTCGATTCGATCGACAGCAACTCCCCCACCTTCAAGACCGAAATCGACCGAATCGTCGCAGCAACGGCCCGATGCGTCAGACTGCCTGTCGACGCGCTCTTCGACATCTGGTTTGGCGGGCGATTGCTCGTGTGGCTCCCCATCCAGCTCGGCGACCTGATCGGCATGAGCGATCGCCAGGTGGGCAAGCAGATCACGTCCGTCGCGGATACCGTACCGGAAGTCAGCGCGATCGGCGTCGGGCTGCCGGGCGAAGGCGCGCCAGGCTGGGCCGTGTCCGCGGACGAGGCAAGCCGTGCGCTCGGTTTCGGCCGGGGCCGGGCCGACCAGGCGCGCGTGCGCCTCTATTCCGAGATCGCGCTCGAAGAAAGCGTGCGCGGCACCAAACGCGTGCTGGGCTATCTGGTCTCTCTGGTGGAACGGCTTGCCAGCGAACCCGATTTGCTCGAAACGCTCCGAACCTACTTCGATCAACTGCAGCGACGCAAGGCGACCGCCAGCGTGCTCGGCATCCATCCCAACACCCTCAACTACCGGCTGGAGCGAATCGAAAACATCCTCGGCGCGCGGCTCGACGACGCCGGCTGGATCTCGAAGCTCGACATGGCCATCAAGCTGCGCGGCCCGCACAAGTAAGCGCAGCCCGCCCCTTCTCGTCCGAACCAGGAGACAGCCGCAGGGCTTGCGCCACTGCGGCTGTTTCTTCGCGCCCGTTTCCGACACGGTAATTCGCGGTCGATCACCGACCCCGACCGTTTTGGAAAAATAGCTAATCGCGTTGTGTGTTGTGACATATGCGCTAGATCGGCGTCACCTTAAGATGGTTCGTAACCGGTACCGCTAAGTTGAACTTACGTCAATGTAAGGGGAGGTATCAAGTTGGGAATCAGTACGCCGAATTGTCCGATATGGACGCACATGGTGGACATGCTCGACGGCGACGGACAGCATGCAGGCCAACGCCGGCTGCCCGGGTCGACCGCCGGACGGAGCGCCCCCTCTAACGACTGTTCAGCAGTCCGTTCTGTCAGGGTTCTGGAACGGCTGAGCCACTCGACGATCAGTGTTTCATGGCAAGACCCGACCGCATGCCGATACGAGGATCAGATCTGGAAGGTCGCGATCGCGCGACGCCCCGGCATCTGTGCGCTGACGCACGCCGCCATCGAAGTGGGCGATCTTGTCTATCGACCGGTTCGCATCCGGCATTCGAACCCGGTCAATTTGAATTTTCTGATTCTCGCCGCGGTCGTGGAGGGCGTTCCGGTGCTCGATGCCTGAGACGGCAGCCCCCTCGGCATCTTGCCCGCCGCTACCGGCCGGCGTGCACCCGCGTTGCTCGAGCCGCCTGTCTTGAACGGGCACCAGTCACCTGTCTGAAAAGTCGATCCGATGCCACACGATTCCTCTGCCCCTACCTTCGACACCATCCTCTACGAAAAGCGCAATGCGATCGCCTATCTGACGCTGAACCGCCCCGAGGTGATGAATGCGCTGAGCCAGCAGGCGATCGCGGAGTTGCGTGCAGCGTTCGAAGATGCACGGGACGACCCGCACGTTCGCGGGGTCATCCTGACCGGCGCAGGCCATCGGGCCTTCATCGCCGGCGCGGACATCAATGAATTGGCCACCGCGACGCCGCTCGAAGCGGAACAGCGGACCCGTACCGGCCAGGCGCTGCTCGATCTCGTCGAGCGGCTCGGCAAACCGGTCATCGCCGCCGTGAACGGCCTGGCGCTCGGCGGTGGATGCGAGACGGCGCTGGCCTGCACGATCCGGCTGGCGAGTCCGGGCGCGAAGTTCGGACAACCTGAAATCAAGCTTGGCCTCATTCCCGGCTTCGGCGGCACGCAACGGCTCCCGCGCCTCGTCGGCAAAGGGGTCGCGTTGCAGCTCATCCTGACCGGCGAGATGGTTTCGGCCGACGACGCGTATCGGATCGGCCTCGTGAATGAAGTCGTCGCAGCCGATGCGCTGATCGGTCGAGCCGAAGCCATCCTGGCGCAAATTGCCGCGAACGGGCCGCTGGCCGTCGCCTATGCGATCGACGCCGTCAACCTCGGACTCAACGCGGCCTTGCCGGAAGGACTGGCGCTGGAAGGAAAGCTCTTTGCGCTATGCGCCGCGACCGACGACAAGAAGGAAGGCACCACCGCCTTTCTCGAGAAGCGCCCGCCGCAGTTCGTGGGGCGCTGACAGGCCGCGGCCTCTCCGCCCAAGCTTGCCGTTCGAAACCATTCCCGCCTGCGTCGCGTGAATACCCAACCTTGAATTCGGAACACTTCGATGATTGACGGACAACACGTATTTTCAGGTCTCAAGGTGCTCGATCTCGCGAGCTACATTGCCGGTCCGGCTGCCACGACGATTCTTGCCGACTTCGGCGCCGACGTCATCAAGATCGAGCCGCCGGGTACCGGCGACGTCTATCGCTTCTTCTCGAGCATTCCGCCGAATCCCGTCGCCGCCACGAACTACGCGTGGCAACTGACGAATCGCAATAAACGCAGCATCGCCCTCGATCTGAAGGCGAGCGACGCGCGGGAAGTCCTGACGCGCCTCGTCGAGTGGGCGGATGTCGTGGTCGTCAATTTTCCGCCGCGCGTGCGCGAGACCTTGGGGGTAACCTACGAGGCCCTCTCGCCGCTCAATCCGAGGTTGATCTACGCCGACATCACCGGATACGGCTCCGCGGGACCCGACGCCAACACGCCGGGTTTCGACGTCACGGCCTACTGGGCAAGGTCCGGTCTGATGGAGGTCACCCACGATGCCGGCAGTCCGCCGACGCTGCCCATTCCCGGAATCGGCGACCACGCCACGGCGACGACGCTGTATGCCGCGATCGTCACCGCGCTCTACGCACGCACGACGACCGGCAAAGGCAGCCACGTGACGACCTCCCTGATCGCAAACGGTATCTGGGCCGCAGCGGCCTGGGTCGAGGGCGGGCTCAACGGCGGCAAGTTTTTCCCTCAGCACGATCGGAAAAATCCGCCCAACGCGCTGCTCAATCCTTACCGGACGGCGGACGGGCGCTGGTTTCTGCTGGTCGCGGCCCAGCACAAGGAGTGGCCCGGCTTTGTTCGCGCCATCGACATGCCCGAGTTGCTGGAAGACCCGCGCTTTGCCGACGACGCGCAGCGCATCACGCATTCGGCCGCGCTGGTCGAGATTCTCGATCCGCTATTCGCCAGCCAGCCGCTGGCGTTCTGGAAACAGGCCTTCACGGCCGAAAGAGTGATTTTCGGCGTGGTGCAGATTGCCGAGGAAATCATTCACGATCCTCAGCTGGAAACCAACGGCATCGTCGTGCCGCTCGACGTGCCGGGCAGGCCCGCCACGCGCACGGTCAGCAATCCGGTTCAGATTGTCGGCCAGCAGAAGGTCAAGCCCGGCGCCGCGCCGCAACTCGGCGAACACGGAACCGACATCCTGAAAGAAATGGGCTTCGACGATGCGGAAATCACCCGCCTTCAGAACGCAGGAGTTGTCGCTCGCTTCGACAGCGGGACCTGAAGCCTAACGTGTCGAGCGGCTCGAACGAGCCGCTCCGGCCACCATCCAGCGGCCGGCCACGGCCTGCCGCACACCCGGAGCCATTCATGACTGAAGACGAAATCCGCACCCGCGCGTACGCCATGCCGATCTGCAGCCCGGCCTATCCCAAGCCGCCGTTCCGGTTCGTCGATCGCGAATTCATCATCGTGACCTATCGCACCGATCCGCAAGCGCTTGCCCGCGTCGTGCCCGCGCCGTTGCTTCCCTCCGAGCCGGTCGTCAAATACGAATTCATCAAGATGCCGGATTCGAGCGGACTCGGCTCCTATACGGAATCGGGTCAAGTGATTCCAGTGTCGTTCAACGGCGCAGCCGGCGGCTTCACCCACGCCATGTACCTCGACAGCGAAGCCGGCATCGCCTCCGGCCGCGAATTGCTTGGTTTTCCTAAAGTACTGGCGCAACCGAAGCTCGAAGTTCGAAACGATGCGCTGGTGGGCACGCTCGACTACAACGGCGTGCGCGTCGCGACCGCGACGATGGCCTACAAGTACGAGCCGCTCGATCTCGCCGCCGTCAGGAAAACGCTCGAGGCGCCAGGCTTCCTGCTGAAAATCCTGCCGCATGTCGACGGGTCGGCCCGGGTCTGCGAACTGGTCAAGTATCACGTGACCGACGTCGCGGTCAAAGGCGCGTGGACCGGACCGGCCTCCCTGGAGCTGCATCCTCATTGTTTCGCGCCAGTCGCCACACTGCCGGTGCTCGAGGTCCTGTCGGCCATCCATATCCTGACCGACCTGACCATCGGTCACGCGGAAGTCGTGCACGACTATCTGCGCGCCCCCGCGAACGCTTCCTGATCCATTCTCCTGCGGAAATCATCATGACTGCCAGCGCAAGACCACCCCGCCCGCTTCCTGCTCCGAACAGCGATTTCTATTCGATTCACGCATTCCTGAGCGATTCCGAACAAGCGCTGCTCAAGCGGGTGCGTGCGTTCATGGAGGAGCGGGTTGCTCCCGTCATCAACACATACTGGGCCGAGGACGCATTTCCGTTCGAGCTGATTCCCGGGATCCGCGAACTCGGCATCGCCGGAATCGGGTTTGAAGGTTATGGCTGCCCCGGCGGCAGCACGCTGCTCGATGGCTTCATCGCAATGGAACTGGCACGCGTCGACTCGTCCATCGCGACTTTCTACGGCGTCCATAGCGGGCTGGCGATGGGATCGATCTATCTCGGCGGTTCGGAGGAGCAGAAGCAGAAATGGCTGCCCCCGATGGCGCGCCTGGAAAAAATCGGTTGCTTCGGGTTGACCGAACCGCTGGTCGGGTCGGGCGCCGGCGGAGGCCTGCTGACCATCGCCAAGCGGGAAGGCGACACGTGGATCCTCAACGGCCAGAAGCGCTGGATCGGTAATTCGCCCTGGTGCGACTTGTCGATCATCTGGGCGCGCGATGTCGACGACAACCAGGTCAAGGGTTTTATCGTCGAGAACAAGACCACCCCGGGATTCTCGGTCGAAAAAATCGAGCACAAGATCGCGCTGCGAGTCGTGCAGAACGGCGTGATCACGCTCGACAACTGCCGGGTGCCCGAGGAGAACCGCCTCCAGGGCGACCTGTCCTTTCGCGATACCGCGCGAGTGCTGCGGCTGACCCGTCAATACGTCGCGTGGGAATCAGTCGGCTGCAGCATGGGCGCCTACGAACATGCGCTGCGCTATGCGCAGACGCGTGAGCAGTTCGGCAAGCCGATCGCGTCGTTCCAGATGGTTCAGGATCTCCTCGCCAGGATGCTCGGCAATATCACGGCATCGCAATGCATGGTCGTCCGGCTGGCCGAATTGCAGGACCAGGGCAAGTTGCTGGACGAACATGCGTCACTGGCCAAGGCGTTCTGCACGACACGCATGCGCGAGACCGTCGCCTGGGCGCGGGAGGTGTTCGGCGGCAATGGGATCGTGCTCGACTACAACGTCGCGCGCTTCTTTGCCGACGCCGAAGCGCTCTATTCCTACGAAGGTACGCGTGAAATGAATGCCCTGATCGTCGGCAAGGCGGTCAGCGGCTTCAGTGCCTTTGTCTGATCCCACTCCACCTGAAGGATTGTTCGTCATGGGAAAAGATATCAACCGAATCGCCATCATCGGCACCGGTGTCATCGGCGCAAGCTGGGCCGCCTTGTTTCTGGCCAGAGGCCTGGACGTCGTTGCGACGGACATCGCACCGGATGCCGGACCGAAGCTCGAAGCGTTCATCGACTCGGCATGGCCTGCGCTTGAACGGCTGGGACTCGCGCCGAGGGCCTCGCGTGCAAGGCTGCAGTTCACGGCCAATCTCGACGATGCGGTGGCCTGCAGCGATTTCGTCCAGGAGAACGGGCCTGAACGGCTCGATTTCAAGAAGGCACTCTACCAGCATCTCGACGCCATCCTGGCGCCTGAAACGATCATCGCTTCGAGCTCGTCAGGCCTGACCATGAGCGAGATCCAGTCGGCGTGCGAGCGCCATCCCGAGCGTTGCGTCATCGGGCATCCGTTCAATCCACCGCACCTGATACCGCTCGTGGAAATAGTCGGTGGCGCGCAAACCTCGGAAGAAACGATCGAACGCGCGACGGCCTTCTATCGCGGCTTGGGAAAACGGACCGTTCGCCTGCACAAGGAAGTCCCCGGGCACGTGGCCAATCGCCTGCAAGCGGCGCTCTACCGGGAGATCGTGCATCTGATTTCGGAAGGGGTCGTCAGCGTAGCCGATGCGGATACGGCGGTTTGCTGGGGGCCGGGCCTGCGCTGGGGCGGCATGGGGCCCAATCTGCTGTTTCATCTGGGCGGCGGCGAGGGCGGCATCGAACATTTCTTCGAGCAGTTCACCGGGCCGCTGACGGCGTGGTGGCATGTTCTCGGGACGCCCGAGCTGACCCCGGAAGTTCGCGCCACCATCATCCAGGGTGTACACGACGAACTGCAATCCCGGTCCGTGAACGAGCTTGCCGCACATCGCGACGAGCTGCTGCTCGGACTCCTTTCCCTTCGCCAAGGAGAGAGGTGATTTGTGCACGGGCCGATCCCGTGACATTTCTGGCGCTGGAAATGCAAAAACCCCCGCCGGATGGGCGGGGGTTTCTGACTAAGGGAGCCTGACGATTACCTACTTTCACACGGGAATCCGCACTATCATCGGCGTAGAGTCGTTTCACGGTCCTGTTCGGGATGGGAAGGGGTGGGACCGACTCGCTATGGTCATCAGGCAAAGAGGGTTGTCGCGCGGCTTCGCAGCGCGACCAATCTTGGAAGAAGCAGTAATCTTGGGTTGTGCGTATCGGCACATCGCGGTCATTCAACCGCTGTAAAACAGACTTGTTATAGGATCAAGCCTTACGGGCAATTAGTATCAGTTAGCTGAACGCATTACTGCGCTTACACACCTGACCTATCAACGTCCTGGTCTCGAACGACCCTTCAAGGGGATCTAGTCCCCAGGGATATCTCATCTTAAGGCGAGTTTCCCGCTTAGATGCTTTCAGCGGTTATCTCTTCCGAACATAGCTACCCGGCGATGCCACTGGCGTGACAACCGGTACACCAGAGGTTCGTCCACTCCGGTCCTCTCGTACTAGGAGCAGCCCCCTTCAAATATCCAACGCCCACGGCAGATAGGGACCAAACTGTCTCACGACGTTTTAAACCCAGCTCACGTACCTCTTTAAATGGCGAACAGCCATACCCTTGGGACCGGCTACAGCCCCAGGATGAGATGAGCCGACATCGAGGTGCCAAACACCGCCGTCGATATGAACTCTTGGGCGGTATCAGCCTGTTATCCCCAGAGTACCTTTTATCCGTTGAGCGATGGCCCTTCCATACAGAACCACCGGATCACTATGACCTGCTTTCGCACCTGCTCGACTTGTCGGTCTCGCAGTTAAGCACGCTTATGCCATTGCACTATCAGCACGATTTCCGACCGTACCTAGCGTACCTTCGTACTCCTCCGTTACGCTTTGGGAGGAGACCGCCCCAGTCAAACTGCCTACCATGCACTGTCCCCGACCCGGATCACGGGCCAAGGTTAGAACCTCAAACAAACCAGGGTGGTATTTCAAGGACGGCTCCACCGAAACTAGCGTTCCGGTTTCATAGCCTCCCACCTATCCTACACAGATCGGTTCAAAGTCCAATGCAAAGCTACAGTAAAGGTTCATGGGGTCTTTCCGTCTAGCCGCGGGTAGATTGCATCATCACAAACACTTCAACTTCGCTGAGTCTCGGGAGGAGACAGTGTGGCCATCGTTACGCCATTCGTGCAGGTCGGAACTTACCCGACAAGGAATTTCGCTACCTTAGGACCGTTATAGTTACGGCCGCCGTTTACCGGGACTTCAATCAAGAGCTTGCACCCCATCATTTAATCTTCCGGCACCGGGCAGGCGTCACACCCTATACGTCCACTTTCGTGTTTGCAGAGTGCTGTGTTTTTATTAAACAGTCGCAGCCACCAGTTTATTGCAACCCCTTCACCCTCCTGGCGCAGGCCAGTCAAGCTACAAGGGCGTACCTTATCCCGAAGTTACGGTACCAATTTGCCGAGTTCCTTCTCCCGAGTTCTCTCAAGCGCCTTAGAATACTCATCTCGCCCACCTGTGTCGGTTTGCGGTACGGTCATCGTTAGACTGAAGCTTAGAGGCTTTTCTTGGAACCACTTCCAATTGCTTCGCTCCCTAAGGAGCTCGCGCCACACCCTTGAATCCTGCGCCCGGATTTGCCTAAGCGCCTTCTCCAATGCAGCGACCGGGACTTCCAACACCCGGACAACCTTCCGCGATCCGTCCCCCCATCGCATCTAACAATGGTGCAGGAATATTGACCTGCTTCCCATCAGCTACGCATTTCTGCCTCGCCTTAGGGGCCGACTCACCCTACGCCGATGAACGTTGCGTAGGAAACCTTGGGCTTACGGCGAGGGGGCCTTTCACCCCCTTTATCGCTACTCATGTCAGCATTCGCACTTCCGATACCTCCAGCACCCTTTACAAGGCACCTTCGCAGGCTTACGGAACGCTCTCCTACCATGCGTGCTAAGCACGCATCCGCAGCTTCGGTATATAGCTTAGCCCCGTTACATCTTCCGCGCAGGACGACTCGATCAGTGAGCTATTACGCTTTCTTTAAAGGGTGGCTGCTTCTAAGCCAACCTCCTGACTGTTTTAGCCTTCCCACTTCGTTTCCCACTTAGCTATATTTGGGGACCTTAGCTGGCGGTCTGGGTTGTTTCCCTCTTGACACCGGACGTTAGCACCCGATGTCTGTCTCCCGTGATTGCACTCTTCGGTATTCGGAGTTTGCTATGGCGGGGTAATCTGCAATAGACCCCCCAACCATGACAGTGCTCTACCCCCGAAGGTGAGACACGAGGCACTACCTAAATAGTTTTCGGAGAGAACCAGCTATTTCCAAGTTTGTTTAGCCTTTCACCCCTATCCACAGCTCATCCCCTAACTTTTCAACGTTAGTGGGTTCGGACCTCCAGTACGTGTTACCGCACCTTCATCCTGGCCATGGATAGATCACTTGGTTTCGGGTCTACGCCCAGCAACTGAACGCCCTATTCGGACTCGCTTTCGCTACGCCTGCCCTATACGGTTAAGCTTGCTACTGAACGTAAGTCGCTGACCCATTATACAAAAGGTACGCCGTCACCCCTTACGAGGCTCCGACTGTTTGTATGCATGCGGTTTCAGGATCTATTTCACTCCCCTCCCGGGGTTCTTTTCGCCTTTCCCTCACGGTACTGGTTCACTATCGGTCGATCACGAGTATTTAGCCTTGGAGGATGGTCCCCCCATCTTCAGACAGGATTTCACGTGTCCCGCCCTACTTGTCGTACACTTAGTTCTTTCATACTGTTTTCGCCTACAGGGCTATCACCTGCTATGGCCGCACTTTCCAGAGCGTTCGGCTAACAATACAAATAAAGAGTACAAGGCTCATCCCATTTCGCTCGCCACTACTTTGGGAATCTCGGTTGATTTCTTTTCCTGCGGTTACTTAGATGTTTCAGTTCACCGCGTTCGCTTCACTAGACCTATGTATTCAGTCTAGGATGACCCAAAAGGGCCGGGTTTCCCCATTCGGACATCTACGGATCAAAGCTCGTTTGCCAGCTCCCCGTAGCTTTTCGCAGGCTACCGCGTCCTTCATCGCCTGTGATCGCCAAGGCATCCACCACATGCACTTGTTCGCTTGACCCTATAACGAGTCTGTCTTGCGACGACTGTTACAGGTTGAGTTCTCGCGTTGTGCCGTATTCCAATTGATGTCGGTCCAGCGTTAGCGCTTTAGCGCTTACGCTGGCCCCACTCCCGAAGGGAGTAGACCCGAATCATCTTGAGATACATCGATACAATCACAACCCGGATAGTTTCCACGTCCATCTCAAAGACGCTTCCGCTATCCAAATTACTTACTTCTTCCAGATTGTTAAAGAACGACAGCCGATATGGTGTTACTCATATCACTCTGACTGGCTCAATCGCCAATGACAAAGACTCGAACAATCATCATTCGAATGTTTGTCATTGAAGATTGGTGGAGGCAGACGGGATCGAACCGACGACCCCCTGCTTGCAAAGCAGGTGCTCTCCCAGCTGAGCTATGCCCCCATGTACAGAGACTTCCCCAGGTTTCCACGTCAGACAATGGTGGGTCTGGTTGGATTCGAACCAACGACCCCCGCCTTATCAAGACGGTGCTCTAACCGACTGAGCTACAGACCCCTGAGTCTGTCTTGATTTACAGCCGATAAGCGTGAGCGCTCAACTTGTGCGAGATAGCTCTAGAAAGGAGGTGATCCAGCCGCACCTTCCGATACGGCTACCTTGTTACGACTTCACCCCAGTCATGAATCCTACCGTGGTGACCGTCCTCCTTGCGGTTAGACTAGCCACTTCTGGTAAAACCCACTCCCATGGTGTGACGGGCGGTGTGTACAAGACCCGGGAACGTATTCACCGCGGCATGCTGATCCGCGATTACTAGCGATTCCAGCTTCATGCACTCGAGTTGCAGAGTGCAATCCGGACTACGATCGGTTTTCTGGGATTAGCTCCCCCTCGCGGGTTGGCGACCCTCTGTTCCGACCATTGTATGACGTGTGAAGCCCTACCCATAAGGGCCATGAGGACTTGACGTCATCCCCACCTTCCTCCGGTTTGTCACCGGCAGTCTCCTTAGAGTGCTCTTGCGTAGCAACTAAGGACAAGGGTTGCGCTCGTTGCGGGACTTAACCCAACATCTCACGACACGAGCTGACGACAGCCATGCAGCACCTGTGCGCCGGTTCTCTTTCGAGCACTCCCGAATCTCTTCGGGATTCCGACCATGTCAAGGGTAGGTAAGGTTTTTCGCGTTGCATCGAATTAATCCACATCATCCACCGCTTGTGCGGGTCCCCGTCAATTCCTTTGAGTTTTAATCTTGCGACCGTACTCCCCAGGCGGTCAACTTCACGCGTTAGCTACGTTACTAAGGAAATGAATCCCCAACAACTAGTTGACATCGTTTAGGGCGTGGACTACCAGGGTATCTAATCCTGTTTGCTCCCCACGCTTTCGTGCATGAGCGTCAGTATTGGCCCAGGGGGCTGCCTTCGCCATCGGTATTCCTCCACATCTCTACGCATTTCACTGCTACACGTGGAATTCTACCCCCCTCTGCCATACTCTAGCCTGCCAGTCACCAATGCAGTTCCCAGGTTGAGCCCGGGGATTTCACATCGGTCTTAGCAAACCGCCTGCGCACGCTTTACGCCCAGTAATTCCGATTAACGCTCGCACCCTACGTATTACCGCGGCTGCTGGCACGTAGTTAGCCGGTGCTTATTCTTCCGGTACCGTCATCCCCCGACCATATTAGGATCAAGGATTTCTTTCCGGACAAAAGTGCTTTACAACCCGAAGGCCTTCTTCACACACGCGGCATTGCTGGATCAGGGTTTCCCCCATTGTCCAAAATTCCCCACTGCTGCCTCCCGTAGGAGTCTGGGCCGTGTCTCAGTCCCAGTGTGGCTGGTCGTCCTCTCAGACCAGCTACTGATCGTCGCCTTGGTAGGCCTTTACCCCACCAACTAGCTAATCAGCCATCGGCCAACCCTATAGCGCGAGGCCCGAAGGTCCCCCGCTTTCATCCGTAGATCGTATGCGGTATTAATCCGGCTTTCGCCGGGCTATCCCCCACTACAGGACATGTTCCGATGTATTACTCACCCGTTCGCCACTCGCCACCAGGTGCAAGCACCCGTGCTGCCGTTCGACTTGCATGTGTAAGGCATGCCGCCAGCGTTCAATCTGAGCCAGGATCAAACTCTTCAGTTCAAACCTGTTACTGTTTTCGGTTCCGTAGAACCGGTCGCTCACTCAAAGCTGACAGGAATATGAATTGCTTCATAAACCTGACTTACTTTAGTGTGAGACTCTTGATACTTTTGCTAATCCGATCCAAGGATCGGCTCGCTGTCATCAAGCGCCCACACTTATCGGCTGTTAATTTTTAAAGAGCATTTCTGCGAGAAGTACCGCTTTCTCGGCAGCGCTGCGTTGTCAGCAGCAGAGAAACGAGATTATGAACTCTGTTTCGCAGTTCGTCAACAACTTTTTTTACTACATCGTTGCGACTGCGGGGTTCATCTTCCTCGGCGACCCCGGCGCCTGAACCCAGACACCCGAACCGCTTCGCTTCCCCTCTTCCGCGCCGCGTTGCCGTTAGCGCGAAAGAGGCGTGATTCTAGGCACGTCCCGCGCCAAGCGCAAGGGGTTTCGTGAAATAAATTCAAAAGCCCCCGTGCGCTGCCGCGCACGGGGGCTTTTGCGTTGATGAACCCGGCGTCGCAGCACGCGTAGCCGGTTTGCATTCTTCTATATATAGAAGGAGAACGCGTGGCCGCTCAAACGATCAGTCGTCGTCGCGGCTCGCCACCTTCTGCGTGCGGCCCTTGAGCTTCGGATACGGCTTCGGGCCCATCATGCCCTTCCACAGCACGCGGTTGAACTGATCCGCCGGCACCTCGTCGGCATCGTCGAAGTTGAACTTCGCGGTCACCTTCGCCCAGTACGCCGCATCATGTTTCGGCGTGACATCCGACCCGGCCGCATATTGCACGCTCGCGTCCGCCCCCTGGGCCAGCTGCAGCCCGGTGGTCTTCAGCACCGTCGATGCAACGGCCGTGTAGTTCCACGAAGCCGGACCGTGCACGTCGAACACGTCGGTCATCGGGCGCTGGTACGCGGTGTTCAGGTTCATGTGCTGCGTGCCGAGCACGTCCTCGATCGTGCGCAGCGCGTTGACCTGGCTGTAACGCGTCCGGACCACCGCGCCCTGCTTCACGTACGGCCCGATGATGTATGCGGGCCCGCGGTGCGAATCCACGTGATCGGGACCGTCCTGCACGTCGTCCTCGGTCACGACGATCAGCGTGTCGTTCGCATACGGGCTCTTCGCAACGGCCTCGACGAGCCGGCCGACTGCCAGATCGTTGTCCGCTTGCTGCGTTTCCGGCGTGTTCACGCCGGCGAACGCCGTGCCGAACGCCCCCATGTGATCGTGGGACAAACGCACCAGCGACAGCGTAGGCAGGTTGCCGCCCGCGACGTACTGGTCGAACTCGTGCTTCCACTCATTGAGACGCCACTGATCCGGGTAGGTCTGGTCGAAGCCGCGGAAGAATACGTCGGTCATCGATGCGAGCCTCGGATCGAGCGCGGCGGCCTGGACGACGCCTGCCGCGCGCGGATCCATGATCGGGTTCGCGGCCGTGCCGATGCTGCCGATGTTGTTCACGAGGAAACCGTAGTTGCGGACCGTGCCGCCGGCTGCGAGCACCGCGTCGAAGATGTAGCCTTGCTGGCGGCCGAACGGCGCATCGGACGACGCGTGATTGCCGGTGCCGGGCAGCAGGTTCGCCGCGCCGCCCGGAAGGCCGGCGGCGGCATTGCTGTAGTTCGTGGTGCCGGCCGGGCCCGCCGCCGCGTCGCGTTGCTGCACCGTCTCCCAATTCACCGGCACGTTGCGGTTCGAGCCCTCGCTCTCATAGGAGAGGCCACGGTTGACCGCTGCGTAGTTGATCTGCTGGGTAATCGTCTCGGTGTTGGTGACACGCCCCTGGAGCGCCCACGACCAGCCGTCCATACTGCCGTCGCCCGGGTTCATGAAGTTGTCGAGCGTCACGAACTGGCTCGCCAGGCGATGGAAGTTCGGCGTGATGCCCCGGCCGAACTGGGCCAGCCTCGGATCGCCGTTGGCGCCGTTGCCGATGTCGCCGAGCACCTGGTCGAACGTGCGGTTTTCCTTGACGACGTAGATCACGTGCTTGATGTGACGGCGCAGGAAACCCATCACTTCGCGATCCTGGTCGTTGTCCTCCGGACGATAGAAGTTGTTGCGCGCGGCCTGCTGCGTCAGCTGCGGCAACTCGCTGGCCGCCGGCACCGGCGCGCTCACGAGCGACGCGCGCTCGAGCTGGAACTGGTACTCGTTCGACGCGCGCGACGCGGCGGCCTGCGCCGGGGTCGCGCCGAACAGATGGTCCGGATTCGGGCCGGTCGCACTCTTGCCGTTGACCACGTACATCCACGTACCGTCGGCGCTGAACGTCACGTCATGCGGCTCGAACGCGGTCGGGATCAGCCCGGTGACACGGTATGCGCGCGGGCCGACGAGCGGGATGACGGCGATCTCGTTCGCGCCGGCGTTGGTCGCGTAAAGCGTGCGGCCGTCGCGCGACAGCGTGACCGAGTACGTCGCCGCACCGGTGTGCGCCTGGCCATGCGCCAGCACGCCCGCCGGCGCACGCGCGTCGATCCGGGTCACGACCGCATTGCTGTTCGTATCGATCACCGCGACCTGGTCGGCGTTGTCCTGCGCGACGAACAGCATCGATTGCGACGCGTCGAGCGTCATGCCGAGCGCGCTGCCGTCCAGCTTGATGCGCTTGATCAGGCGGCCGTGGGACGGCGACGAAATATCGATCGCGACGATCTCGCGATCGCGATCCGACGACACGTACGCGACACCGTTGCCCTTGACGACCACCGCGAACGGAAAGGTGCCGCCGGCGTCGCCGCTCCGGCCTTCGTTACCGGAGAAGAACGGACGCAGGTCGTGCTCGTAACGCACGCTGTTGGTCGCGGTATCGATCACGCTGATCGAATCGTTGTAATTGTTCGCGACGACGAGCGTCTTGCCGTCGGACGACAGCGCGAGACCGGCCGCGTTCGGCTGGACGCGAATGCCGACGCCCTTGCCGTTGTGGCCGAGCGCAATCGTGCTCGACAGCGCCCATGCGCCGCCTTGTCGGGCGTAGACGTAAACCGCGTCGTCGCTGCCGCCCGTCGCGTAAAGCTTGCCGCCGTCGTGCGAGAAGACCAGGCCGACGAACGCGTTGGTCTGCTGGAGCACCTGCTTCAGCGCCGGGCGGGTCTTGTTCGCGCCCGACACGTCGTACAGGAAGATGTATTGCGTCGAGTTCGCGGTGTCGACCGTGCCGTCCGGACGGTACAGCGAATTCTGTCCGGCGGTGATGATCGCGAGCGTCTTGCCGTCCGGGCTCAGTTGCGAGCGCACCGCTTCGCCCGCGACGAAATGCGGGTAGGCCGGCAGGCCCGGATTCAGAAACTGCTGGACCGCGCCGCGCACGGCCAGCGGCGTGACGAACTGACCGCTCGGCACGCGAGCGGCATCCGTGGCGCTGAACCCGTCGGCGCGAGCGTGTGACGCAAGAAGCACGGCGGACATGACGGCTCCGAGCCGGAGCACGCGCTTGACGTTGCAGTGTTTCATAGGATTCCTCATGACATTGGAAGGACGGGTGTCGTCTGACAGGACCGACATGATCGTGGCGTCGTCAGACCGTGTCGCACTGCGGCGAGGGTCCGTGCCGATCAATCGAAGGTGTCGCGTCGGCGCCCCGGCATTACATTCCCGCCCAATGTCAAGCGGATGACCGGTCCGATTCCGGACCAGCCTATTACAACTGGTTACAGCAAAGACTTTTCCGTGACAGCGATGACAGCGCCGCCGGTCAGCGCTTGCGGACCAGAATTTCGGATGTGAGCTCGCCGCAGCCGTTTGCGCCCACCATCGCCATGTCGCGATCGATTTCTTCCTGCAGCAGCCGGATCGCATGCGTCACGCCCGACTCACCCGCGACGGCGGCCGCATAATTGAACGGGCGTCCCACGAACACCATGCGCGCGCCGAGCGCCAGTGCCTTGAGCACGTCCGCCCCCCGCCGAAAACCGCTGTCGACCATCACCGGATACTCGCTCCCCACGGCGTGCACCACGTCCCGCAGGATCCGCATCGGCGACGCAGCGCCGTCCAGCTGGCGGCCGCCATGATTGGACAGAATGATCCCGTCCGCGCCCGCCTCGCGCGCGGTGACGGCATCCTCGACACTCAGGATGCCCTTGATGACCAGCTCGCCCTTCCATTGCTGCCGGATGCGCGCCAGGTGTTCCCAGTTGAGGTGGTCGCGCGCGGAGAAATCCCGCAGCACGTTGGCGGAGAGGATCGGCGCGCCGCGCGTCGCGAAGGAATTCTCGAAGTGGGGCATGCCGTGTGCGGCCAGCGTCCGTGCGAAGGTGCCCAGCAGCCATCGCGGCCGTGTCAGACCATCCCAGCAAAGGCGCAGGCTGGGGCGCAGCGGCGTCGAGAAGCCCGCACGGACGTTGTTTTCCCGGTTGGCCGACACGGGGATGTCCACGGTGATCACCAGCGTCCGGTAGCCGGCGCGCGCAATGCGCTCGAGCAGCGCGCTGATGCGGGCATGATCGCCCGGAATGTACGCCTGGAACCACGTTCCCGGCGCAGCCGCGGCAACGTCTTCCAACGGAATGAGCGATGAGCCGCTCATGATGGAGAGAATCCCGGCCGCCTGCGCCGCGCGTGCCAGCACGATGTCGCCCCGATACGTCGACAGCGCATTGATGCCCATCGGCGCGATGCCGAAAGGCGACGCAAATCGCTGACCGAACAATTCAACCGTCTGTTGCCGCCGGGAAACGTCACGCAGTACGCGCGTCAGCAACCCGTATTCCTCGAACACCGCACGGTTGTCGTCCAGCGTGCGGTTGTCTTCCGCGGCACCGCTGACGTAACCGAAGATCGGACGCGGCAAGATCCGCCGCGCGCGGGCCTCGAAGTCGTGCAGGCTCAGCATGTTCCGCAACGCACGGGGCGGTACGCCGGCGCTGGCCGCAGGTTGGCGCGCTTCCGCGATTCGAGAGGTAACGGTGGTCATCAATGAGTTTCCCTGAAACGACGCTGCCATTCTAGGTAGCCGCACCATCGAATAAAAGCGATAATGTTCAAACGAAATCGTTCGAAAAAAGTGAAATACCTTGGCGACTCCGACTTTCAAGCAGCTGGATGCGTTTTACTGGGCGGCGACCTCCGCGAATTTCGCAACCGCGGCGCAGCGGCTCAACCTGTCCATTTCCTCGTTGTCCAAGCGGATCAACGAACTGGAGCAGGCCACGGGGCGCGTGCTGTTCGACCGCAGCGGCCATCGGGCCGTGTTGACGGAGGATGGCGAGACGTTGCTGCCCGCCGCGATCCGGGTGCTGGAATCCGTGGCTGCGTTGCAGGATGCGTTCGCGCAGGACAAGGGATTGACCGGTCGCCTGAGCTTCGGCGTGGGCGAGCTGTCCGCTTTGACCTGGCTGCCGCGATTCGTGGCAGCCGTCCAGAAATTGCATCCGCAATTGAGGCTGGAGCCGTACGTCGACGTCGGCGCCGTGCTCGAAGCCAAGGTCGATGCAGGCGAGCTCGACTTCGCGGTGATCGCGGGTCGTTCGTCGCGCGGCAGCATCCTGTCGCAGCAGGTGACGGAGGCCCGGTTTGCATGGATGGCGTCGGAGCAACTGGTCGGCGGCGCACGCACGTTGACGCCCGCGTTGCTGGAGCAGCACCCGCTCGTCACGTTGCCCGCCGGCGCCGGCACGACGCACGTGCTGGACGAGTGGTTGCTGGCGACCGGCGTCAATCATGCGCGCCGAATCACGTGCAACAACTGGAGCGCGCTGGCGGGCATGATGCGCGAAGGTGTCGGCATCGGCTTCCTGCCTGCCGATTGGGCCGCCGCGCACATGGACGCGGCGCTGGTGCGATTGACGAGCAAGCCCGCTTTGTCGCCGCTTCCCTATGCGTTTCAGTGGCGGCGCGGCGACATGCGCGCACTGATTCCAGCGATGCTGGCGCTGGTGCGGCAGTACGCGGATTTTCGCTAGTCCAGCCAGCGCGTTGCTGCGCCGGGCGCCCGGTCGTGGCGCTCAATCCTGATCGATGCAGGATACTTTCTTCGGATCGGGCATCCACAAATAGCACAGCAGCGACACCAGCACGCATGCGGACACATACCAGAAGAACCAGCTTTCGTGCCCGATGCTCTTGGTCCACAGGGCGATGTACTCGGCCGTGCCGCCGAACAGCGACACCGTGATGGCATAGGGCAACCCCACGCCCAGCGCGCGGATGCCGACCGGAAACAGTTCGGCCTTGGCCACCGCGCTGACGGACGAATACAGGCTGACGATCAACAGCGCAGCCAATATCAGCATGAGCGCGCCGCCGATGCTCTGAACCTTGGTCAGCTCGTGGAAGATCGGCACGGTGCATACCGTTCCCAGTACGCCGAAGGCGATCAGCAACGGGCGGCGGCCGATCCGGTCCGACAAGCTGCCGAACACCGGCTGCAGCAACACGAACACAATCAGGCTGACCACCGACACCATGGAAGCGTCGGCCTTGCTCATCCCCGCGCTATTGACCAGAAACTTCTGCATGTACGTCGTGTACGCGTAGAACGCGACCGTGCCACCGAGCGTCAGGCCGGCGACGATCAGGCATTCGCGCTTGTGCTTGAACAATGCCGCCAGGGACGGCGGCGGGCGCTTGTGCTTGCGGGCCAGTTCGAACGATTCGGTTTCTTCCATGTTCCGGCGCAACAGGATTGCCGCGCAGGACGCCAGGGCCCCGATGAGGAACGGGATGCGCCAGCCCCAGCTTTCCAGCTGCTCGGCGGTCAGGAAGAACTGCTGCAGCACCACGAGCACGGCCATCGCCAGCAACTGACCGAGCGAGAGCGTCGCGAACAGAAAGCTGGAGTAGAAGCCGCGGTTCGTCTTGTCGGCCATTTCGCTCAGGTAAGTGGCCGAACTGGCGTATTCGCCGCCGAGGCTCAACCCCTGCACGAGACGCGCGGTCACCAACAGAATGGGCGCCGCCAGGCCAATGCTGTTGTAGCCCGGCGTCAGGCCGATGATCAACGAGCCCGCGCACATCGCCAGCACCGAAACGAGCAAGGCCGCCTTGCGCCCCTTGCGGTCGGCATACAGGCCGACCAGCCAGCCGCCGATCGGACGCATGACGAAGCCGACGGCAAAGATGGCCGCGGTATTGAGCAACTGGACCGTCTGGCTGCCGCTCGGGAAGAAGACCTTGGCGAAATACAGCGAAAAGGCCGAATACACGTACCAGTCGTAATACTCGATGAGGTTCCCCACCGAGCCGCTGAAAATGGAGCGAAGGTGCGCGAATGTCCCGGTCTGCCGGACGCCGGCGGTAGGTGCGAGGGGGCTGGCTTTGGGCACGTCTAGTCTCCGTTTCGGTTATTTCAATTGCGCGCGTGGGCGGCCGAAGACGGCGTGCAATTGGGTGCCGTGAGAGTAAACGGAGGCACTGAGCCACGAAAAGCGAAAAAAATTGAACGAATTTGTTCGCCAAAGTGAAATCCCGCGGGCGGATTCACGGGCGCTCAAGCCGAATTCGCTTCGCGAAGGCTGACGAAAGCGGTGCATCAAGATGCGTTGGCTGCCGTCTTCTTCGATCCAGTCGCGCCCGCAAAAAAAAACGCCTGGGGCTGCCCGCCCCAGGCGATCGAGCCAACCAGGATCAGACGGTTACTTCAGGCCGACTGAGGCATTGATCTCGGTGTCTTTCGCACTCACGTTGACGTTGCCGTTGATCGGCCACTGAAACGGATTGCCATTGGCAGAGGATCCCGACACCGGCGCACCCGGCAATGCAGATGCTGCCCCGCTGAAATCGACGCGGTATGCGGAATCGCGGTAGCCCGTGGTCGTGACCGCTGCCCCGCCAAAGCCGGCGCCACCGTCGCTGCTCACGTTCGCGGCATTGATCGTCACTTGCCCGCCGCCCGCCGTCACGTTCATCTGCCCGGCGTGAACGGTGCTGACCTGGGTGCTCGCCGTGTTGTCGAGCGTCAGCGCCACGTTGCCCTTCGGGTTGAGCGCCGCGGCGCCGTCCTTGGCCACTGCATTGCCGATTGTCTTGATGGCGTCGGCTGCCGTCGTCTGGCCGGCGGGAATCGGAACGTCGTTCGCGCTCGCCGCGAAACTGAAGCGGAACGTGTCCTTCCGATTCTGAGCGGACGACACCGACACGTTGCCGCCGGCTTGCCCGTTCAGCACGCCGGCCTGCAGGTTGGTCTGCAGCGTGATGTCCTGCCCGGCGGCGAGATTGACGGTCCCGGCGTTGATCTGCCCAACTTGATACGTCGTGCTGTTCTCGCCGTCGACGCCAACTTGCGCATTGGCGCCGAGGTTGACCAGCCGCTTGTCGTTCGAGCCAGCCGTCCCGCCGCCACCAACGTTCCAGTTCGCCTTATGCGTCTCGCCCTTGGCGGCGATGACGGACACGTTGCCGGACTGGTTGCGGATGGTCAGGTTGTCGGCCTTGATGCTGGCGCCGACGACTGCAAGGTCATGGTCCCGGCTGTCGCCGATCAGGCTCACGTTGCCGGCCACGATACTGCCGCCATGCGCTTGCGACGCGCTTTCGCTGACCACGTTCACGCCGGCGCCGAGCGTCCCGCCGCCGATCGACGCGCCACCGGCACCCGGAAGCAGGGTGACCGAAACATTGCCCTTCGTACCGATGCCGAAGGCGTCATGGTGGTCGTAGCCGGCATCGAATGCGACCTTGGCCGCCTGCATCGTGACGTTATCGCCCTTGAGCGTTGCGCCTTGCACCACCGCCGAGTTGCCCGCCGAAATGGCAATGCTTTTGCCGGAAACGCCGGCGGCCACGGCCTGGCTATCCCGCGCGTTTTGATAGTTCACGCCGCCATTGACGGAAAACGACGACGGCACGATCACGCCGGCAGCCGGAACGGCGGTCGCGCCCAGGCTGCCGCCGGCCGATACGCCCGCCTGGACTTGCCATTGGCGATTGCTGGCCTGCGCAACGGTGACGTCCTGCCCCGCGGCCAGCGTCACGTGATCGGCAGCCGCGATGTTCATCGCCGACGACAGCGTGTTGTCCGCCTGAATCGTCACGTTTTGCGCGTTGATATTGCCGAGTACCGCCTGCGCGTTGCCGGTCTGCTGATACTGGTACGCGCCATTGGCGCTCGCCTGCACGGTGAAGTCCTGGAACGTGACCGTGCTCGCGCTCACCTTGGCGCCCGCGCTGCCCGTCCGGACGGTCGTGACCTGCGAATTTTCAGCGGCATTGCCCGCATACGTGCCGGCGTGGATGTTGACGTCACCCGCGGCGGCATATTGCGTGCCGACGTCCGTCACGCTGCGGCTTCCATTCACGTTGATCTGCCCGCCGGAGAGCTTGCTGACAACGGCCGTGGTGTTGACGGCAGTCGAGGCAGCGCCCTGGCCGTCGACTCCCAGCTCGGCGGTCAACGGTGCAGAAAGCATCGCGTTTGCTGCGAACGCGACCTTGCCGTCGCCGCTGACGACCGTGCGGGTCGTCGTGTTCGCTGCCGCGTCGTTGACGACGTCGCGCGCGGTCAGGCTGATCGTGCCGGGCGTGGTCACCACGGTGCCCGTGTTCCGCAACGTCTGATCGGCCCGCATCGCGACATTGCCGGATGCCTGAACAGTCGACACGATCGCCTGATGCGCTTCGTTGCGGGCATGGGTCTGCTGCGTGCCGGCCTGGGCGCCGATGCCAACCTGACCGACACCGATCTTGCCGATGCCGTCGACGAAGCTGGCGATGCTGCTGGTGTCGACGTTCGTGAGCTGGCCGCTCACATACACGCCAGCCCCGGTGACGTTGGTGTCGTCGAAATTGCTGGTCACCTTGCTGTCACCGGCCCCGACGCTCACGTTCTGTCCGGCCAGCTTGACGTCGCCGGCGGTAGCCGAAATCCGGCTGCCCTTGAGGTCGATCGCCGTATCGCCCTGAAGCGTCACCGTGCCGCCGCTCAGCGTGCTGGCGGTCGCCACGCCGCTGCCTTGGCCGACGGTGTGCGTCACGCCCTGCAGCCCGATTCCCGCGGTCACGTTCAGCGTGGTTCCCGACGTGCTGTGCTGAACGTTCGGCACGGTACCGAGCGTGAAATCCTGCGTCGTGGTCGACGTCTGCGCATCGGCAATGTCGCTGCGAATCGTGCCGGCGGCATGGACGTTCAAGGCGCCGCCCGCAGTGACGCTGCTGCCCGTCAACGAGATGTCCTTCGCGCTGTTCACCTGAATGGCGCCTTGCGAGGCGATCGCCGATGCGACCGTGGTGTCGCTGTCGCGCTGCGACGTATGGCTCTTGTCGGTGATATTGAATGCGGTGCCGTGCCGGTCGTTCTGCAACGTCTCCGTGTGGTTGGACACATGCCCGATGCTGACGCCGCCGTTGGCGGACGCCAGTTGCACGCCGCTGCTGCCGCTCAGCGTGCTGCCCACGACGTTCACGCCGCCGTCGCCTTGCACGGACACGTTCCGGGCGTTGATCGCGCTCCCGTGTTGCGTCGTGGCGGTTGTCCGCGTGCCATGCGTCTCGCCGCCGCCAATCCCGCCCCAGTACACGAAGTTCTGTTGCTGGCTCTGCTCGTTCTGGCTGGATTGCGCGCCGATGGTCGTCGTTCCGTGGCTCGCAATCGCAACCTGCGCCGCATCGACTTGCGCGCCGAGCAGGCTCACGTCCGCCGCGCTGCCGATACTGACGTTGTTGCCGGCCTGAATGGTGGTGCCGTGGTAAGTCTGCTCCGTGCCGGACGTCACCTGCTGACCGGTCTTGAGCGCGGCGGTTTCATTGACGTAGCGGTTGGCCGTCACGGTCCCATTCCGGGCGACGGTACCACCGAGCGTCACGCCCTGGCTGCCGTCGACGGCGACCGATCCGCCGGCCGCGATCGCGGCGGCGTTCACGCTCACCGCGCCGCGCGTCGCATGGATGCCGATGTCCCGATCCGCATGCCAGTCGTTGCCGTACAGCGTTTGCGCCTGCTGGTCCTGCCGGGTCGAGTTGCTCCAGAATATTTTGCCTTGCTTGTCGGTGCTTGAAGCAGTACGGGTCGTCACGGTACTGTCGAGCGCGACGCTGCCCGCCGTCACGTTCACGTTGCGCGCATCGATCTGCACGGCATTCAGGCTGGCCTTGCCGGCCGCGTTCAGGCTGACGTCGCCGCCGTGGATTTGCGTCGCCGCGAACGTTTCGGTGTGGCTGGCGCCCGATGTCGCGTGGGTTCCACTGAACCATGAACCGCTGGAACTCGGCGCGGTCGTGGCGTCGACGCCCTGCACCTGCCCTTGCATCGCGAGATTGTTCGCCGCAACCGCAATCTGCGGCGCGTCGATCTGGCTGGCGGTGATGGACACATTCCCGGCCGCCTGCATGTCGATGCCCTGACCGGCGTCCAGATTGGCATGAACGCTGGTGCTTGCCTGCGGGTCACTGTTGTAGATGCGAATCGTGCCCGCCGAGATGCTGCCGACGACGGAACCGTCGAGCACCGGAACCGAAGAGGCGGCCGCCTTCTCGTTCGCGGTCAGGTCGTGTCTCCCGAGCCCCGCGTAGTCGACTTGCTGGCGGCCTGCGATGACATTGACGCTGTCGCTGGCCTGAAGGTTGCCGTTGACGTCGACTTTTGGCGCAATCAGGTCCAGCACGGCCGCGCCGGACACGTTGCCGGACACGGCGAGGCCGTTGTTGCCGCCGTTGGCGCCGACCGCAAAGCCGGCGAGGCTTCCGTTCGCCAGCTCGGGCGTGCCGACCACGAGCGATGCACGCGGGGTGTTGATGAAACCGCATCCCGAGCAGGTGATGCCGTTCGGGTTGGCGAGCACATAGTCCGCCGCCATCCCGAAGACTTCCTGCTTGCCCAGCAGCAGCGACGGATTCTTGCTGACCACTTCGTTCAGGATGACCTTGGCCGCCTGCCCCTGCAGTTGCGCGTTTGCGGCCAATTGCCCCGCGAGTTGCGACTGTCCGGCAACCGTCGAATTGTTGAGCACCGCACCCTGGGTGCCGACGTTGAATTTGTTGTACTGATTGAGCGACAGTCCGCCGGCGTTCGGTGCCGCGATGTTGACAACGTCTACGCCGTTATGTTGGCTGACGCCCGTATTCCCGACCGGCACGATATTCTGCGCGTGGGCCGCGTTCATGCTCCATATGGCCAGCCCTACAAGGACGGACAGCTTTCCGGATGCAGACAGTCTGCATGATTTCATCGGGTGCTCAGACATAGGTTCCCCCCCAGTGATCAAAAGCAACAGTTGGTCTTCAAGCTTCTCCGGCGACGTGAAGCCGCCGTTCGTCTCCGTCATGCCACGACAGCTCGATGCCGCTGCTGCCCCTCTGCAATCCGCCGGTCTTGCGCCGGCTGGTTTCGATCTTTCGATGCGCGCTCGACATGCCCGGGCGCGACGCAGGCGCATTCACGCCGGGAATCGGGTCTCTGCGCGGGCGGCACGCGCCGTCGGTTAAAAGCGTGCAACGACCTGGGCCATGAATTCGGTATCCCAAGCATCGCCACTGAATTGCGCAAACGTCCTGCCCTTGCTGAATGCGAGGTCGGCCGACCAGGGTTTCCGGTCGAACGCGACGCCGAGCGTGCCGCTGACGGCGCCCCGCCACTGCCCGCCATGCTGGCGAACGCGGCCCGCGTCGAGGCCGAGGTACGGGCTGAACATCCCGCTTGCGACATGCTGCGGGCTCGAAACGGTCTGCCGCAGATAGAACCCGTAATCGCCGGTCAGGTAGGTATTGCGAAAGCCGCGTATGCTGCCGCGATCCGTGATGCCCATCTGTTCGATCGGCGGCAAGTTGTCCGCGCTGTATTGCGCGGCCAGCACATGGTCGAAGCGGAGGGTCTGCCGGTACGCCTGATACGCGTGCGACCATGACAACGAGGTCGTCGTCTTCCTGAACTGCGAGACCGGCAGGCCGCTTCCGGGAGCATCCTTGTCCGCGCCGAGCCAGCTCAGCCCCTGCTTGTATTCCAGGTTCGCGCCGAGCACGTTGCGGCCCACAAGCGCCGTGTGATTGAGACCGGCGGCGAGCGTCGTGAGGGACGCGCTCTGAATGGCCAGCGTGCTGCCCATGAAGCGGCTCTCCACGACCACGCGCGTCAGTTGCCCATACGCGGAGCTGATATGCGCGCCGTCGCGGGAGAACACATACTCGCCGCGCAGCCCCGCGAACCATGAATTGCCGTCGAGCCGAACCGTATGGATGACCAGCGATGCGAGCGTGCGATAGACCGACGCGCCACCCAGCGCCGAGAATGTCCAGTGGCCGAACGGAATGCTGTAGAGCGCGCCCGCGCTGCGGCTGTAACGAGACGGATCGGTGTGAAGCGTGCTGGTTGCATTGAACGCGAGGCTGTCCGCGAGGCCGGTCGGATTGGACACGCTGAATTGGGCAACGGCCTGCGCGCGGCCCGTACTGCCGGGACCGAAGTTGTTCCAGCCGATCGAGCCATGCACCGCCCCGGCGGGAACGTCCGTCAGCGCAATGACGACATCCCCGTTGCGATCGGGGTACACGTCCATCGTCACGTGATGGCCGGGGAGCCGGTTGGCCTGCTCGAGGCCCTGATCGAGATCGTGCACGTTGACCGGCTCCCCGATCAGGCCCGGGAACAAGCTCGCCGTATTCAAGGACGTGGCGTTGCGTATCGCCGCGACCCTGGCCGGCCTGACCGTCCATGTCAGCGTCCGGCCGACGTGGCTCGAGTCCAGGTTGATGCGGAAATAGCCCTGTTGCAGGAACATCGCGGTAATCAGGCGAGTCAGCTCGCCGAGCCTCTGCGCGGTCACGCAACCTGCGGGCAGCGCGTCCAGCAGCGTTTGCTTCTGTCCGGCGCTCAGCAAGTCGAGCCCCTTCAGCTCGACGGATTGCCATTGCAGGCACGTCGTGCCAAGGTCGGTTGCCGCAGCCGGATTCGCATCGGCCGGCACGGCCTGTTGCAAGGATCTCCGGCGCGATTCCTGCTGCTCAGCCTGCCAGAGATCCTGCAGGTCCTGCATCTGCTGGCGGGGCGTCTGGGCCCCATCGGGTATCGGCGCGGCCGCAGCCTTGCCGCGCGGAACCATGCACAGGAGAACGACGATGCCGATCGCAGCACAAATGGTCGCTTGATGAATTCTTGGGCAATCGCGCATGTTTTTTCTGCATTCGCGATAGTGTGCGTGCGATGGCAACCTACTTCGCGCAATCAACGAATCGAAACCGTGACGAGGTGCGCGTTACGCTTGACATGGGTATCGCGACATCCGTTTTTCTGAAAATTTATGTCATCGGAATCATCGTGATGACCATCATCCAATTGACACATTATCGGCAGCGATTCTCAGCATCTTTAGCCGCCGAGGAAATTTAGAACTTAAAGCCTAGATTTAGCGGCGCGGGAAATGCTTCGCCAAGATTAATCAATGCAATTTCCATTCGATGTCGGCGAGCGATCGAATGTGTCGCAAGCGGTCGATTCATCGACGAATCGATATTCCATGGACAACGATTAAGCGTTGCACAAAAGTGCCATGGATAAGTGCGAGTCCCGATCTTGCAAAGCGCGGAATCGAATGTAGTAAGTAGTATTTGCTTTCCGGATGCCGGGGCCGCTTGCTTCGGACGCCGTGCGAGCGTCCCCGCTACGTCCAGCGCGATCTCGATGAACGCGCACGAAGCAGCCGTCTGGCAGGCGCCCTTGCGCTGCATGAGGACCACCGTTCTTTGCAGCGGTAACGGACATGGGCGAACGTCACGAACGCCGATCGGTTCGACCTGACGTAATCTGGAACGCGCCCCCCGCCGCGACCTGTCGCGGCGGAGCCATTCACCCTTGCAGGCCGCTAGGACAAGTCCCGGCGAACCGCGCAACGGATGACGACGGCAAGGATGCGTGCACGCGACAAAGCGGTTTCGTCTGCTTCATCACGTCACGCTGCCGCCACCACACCGGCCTGACGGCGCCGCGTTGCCGACCTCCGCCGCCGGGCCCGCGAGATGTCGCGCGACCGCGCACACGGTTCGATGCTGATAGAGATCGACGATCGACAACGCGATATCCTGCGCGCGCGCGGCGACCACGACGCGCAGTGCGGTCAGGGACTGCATGCCGTAGGTCTTGAACAGATCTTCACGGCTCGATATCTCCGCACGCTTCAGCACGCCGGAGGCGATGCACAGCAGCGCGTTCTCGATCCGTTCCACCGCCGCAGCGGCAGCGTGGCTTTCCAGGCTCGTCATCATCCGGCTCCGAATCAGGCTCACCGCACCAGAATGGGCAGTACCTTCTGCCGCGCCGGCTCCGCACGCGGTTTCGGCACGGGCATCAGCGTGCGAGGCTGCGCCAGATAGCGGCGGCGCGCCGCCACCGCGATGTCGCGCAACGTGTCCATCACGTAGTCGCGCGCGGCGCAATCCTGAGGCGGCTGGAGCTTCATGCCGACCAGCTCGTTGAAGCCGCGCACAAACGCGGTCACGTCGTCGCGCGCGAAGCCGTGGCGCATCAGATAGTAGATGCTCCAGTCCTCAAAGCCGTTTTGCGGACACCAGACCGAATTCCGGATCTGCAGAAACATCTGCTCGATCAGTGCGCTGGCTTCATGGTTGTCCATGGTCGGGTGCCGCCACTCGAAGCCGCCGCCAACCACGCCGAGCTGCTCGCGGTCGCGCCAGACCGGCGTTGCCGGATCCAGATAGAACAGTTGCGCCCGATAAAACGTCGGCGCATGGGTCTCGATGAATTCCATGGTTTCGAACACCGAGTCGCGAGTTTCCCCGGGGAAACCGATGATGAACGAACCGTAGGTGGTGATGCCGACCTCGCGGAACTTGTCGATCGCCGCGCCGTAGTGCTTCTTGCGAGCCGCCTTGTTCATCAGCTCGAGGATCCGGTCGCAGCCGGATTCGATGCCGAGGAACACGCCTTCGCAACCGGACTCGGCCATCAGTTCGATCGTCTCGGCGTCGCCGTGGTCCGAGCGGTAGAAGGAGTTCCAGCGGAAGCCATAGCCTCGCTCGATCATCAGGCGCAGGATCGACTTGAAGCGGCCTTTGGGCACGTTGAACGTATCGTCGAGGAAGGTCAGCGTCGAGACCGTGCCGAGATTGGCGATCGCGTCGAGCTCCCGCTCCACGTGCCCGATATCGGTGTACACGTAACTGCCCGCCCGTTGGGGGAATCCGCAGAAGTTGCAGGAGAACGGACAGGATTTCGCCGTCCTCAACGACACGAACCGGCCGATCGCCTCCGGGCCGAACAGCGTGTAATCGATCGGCTCGTCATGAAGCTCGTTGCGCTCGGTCTCCAACGGATGGAAGTCGAACCCGTCGCCGGTCGCCACGACGATGTTCGGAATGCCGTCCAGGCTTTCGCCAGCCTTCAGCCTTTCCAGCACCTTCGCGAGCGTCGATTCGCCCTCGGAGCTGATCACGTAGATGTCGCCGCCGATGAAGTCGAACGTCAGCGCCATCTCATCCTGCGTCAATACCTTGTGCTGGCTCGAGATATAGGGACCGCCGATGATGAAGGGCGCATCGATGCCGATCGAGCGCAGGAACTCGACGATCTCGATGATCGGCTGCGGCGATACGTAGACCGTGGTCGTGATCACGACGCTCCGGAAACGCTTCCCCTTGAAACGTTCGGCGAGCTCGTCCCGCTCGCGATGGAACAGGCTGACGTAGTCGAACGAATAGCCGCGCCGGTGCAGGAACGAGCCGAGATAGAGCACGACCGGCCAGACGAAGTCGCAATTCTCGTAGGGCGTGTCGGGCGGCAGGCCCGCCTCCGTCATCAGGTGATTGATCAGGTCAAGGCAGCGCATCGGCTTGCCGTCGACCTCGGTGAACGTCAGGTTCAGGTCGCGGAACGCGCCCGTGTCTTCGCCGGTGCCGCGCATCATGTCCACGAACTCTGAGAAATCCGGGTCGTGAAAGCCGATGATCAGGCAATCCAGGGTCGATTCGTCGAGATGGGTCATGAGTGTCGGTCCACGAAGTGGTCAGGTGCGCTGCGCGCGCGTGAGCGGAGAGAGCCTCGGACGATTGCCGGCCGCAGTCGACTGCTTCAGGCGGTCGACAACCTGGGCAAGACCTTCGGCCGTGGGTTGCTGGTAGAAATCCTTGATCGACACCTGGACGCCGTGCGCTTGCCGGATGCGCGACAGGACCTGCAGCGCGAGCAGTGAATGGCCGCCCGCCTTGAAGAAGTTCTCGCCGGGCGCCAGCTCGCCACGCTTGAGCAGCGTGGAGAACATGCCCGTGATTTCGCCGACGATGCCGCTTTCCGACGCGCGCGGCCGGTCCGCCGCATCGCCCTTCGCCCAATCGATCGCCTCGACCAGCTTCGCCACGTCGGTCTTGCCGCTCGGCTTGACCGGAAAGGTCCCGCTGATCTCGATGCGTTGCGGGACCAGATAGGCCGGCAGCTTCGCGGCGAGGAACTGGCGCAGCGCCTCCACCTGCAGTTCGTGGCCGTGCTCGGCCATCACGAATACCGCCAGCGTCGGATCGCCGTTCGGCGCGACGGCTACCGCGGCCACCGCCGCTTGCGCATGCGGGAACTGCGCGAGACAGCGCTCGATCTCGCCGAGTTCGATGCGAAAACCGCGGAACTTGATCTGATTGTCGGCCCGGCCCCGATGCAGCAGCGTGCCGTCCGGCAGCCACATCGCGAGATCGCCGGTACGATAAAGACGCTGCCCCGGCGTGGTCGCATGCGGATTCGGGACGAAGCGCTCGGCGGTCGCCGCCGGCGCATCGAAATAGCCGCGCGCGAGGTTCGCGCCGGCAATATAGAGCTCGCCGACGGCGCCCGCCGGCAGGAGCGCGAGATCGTCGTCCAGCACGTAGGCCGACAGATTGCCGAGCGGCCGGCCGAGATAGCCATCGCGATGCGCGAGGCGAACCGGCGACGTCGCGCTCCCGTATTGCACGCCTGCCGCGATCACGGTGGCCTCCGTCGGCCCGTAGGTAATCAGCAGCGAAACCTCGCCGTCGCGGTTGACCCGGTCCCAGCTGATCAGCTGATTGGCCCGGATCAGTTCACCGCCGATCACGACCTGGCGGACCGGCGCCGGAATCTGGCGGTTGCGCGCGACCAGCAGATCCAGCCAGACGTTCCAGTAGCCCGCGGTGAAATCGAGAAAGGTCAGCTGGTGCGACACGATCAGGCGCTCCAGCGTGTCGATCGGCACGGGGCGTTCCGGATGGATCACGAGCGTGGCCCCGGTCAGCAGCGGCGCGAAGATCTCCTCGACCGAGCCGTCGAACGCAAAGCTCGAGAACAGCATGCAGCGATCGTCAGCGCGCAGGCCGCTGATCTCGCGAAACGAGTGAACGTGGTTCGACACGCTGGCCCAGGCGATCGCGACAGCCTTCGGATGACCGGTCGACCCCGACGTGTACATCAGGTAAGCCAGCTGGCCGGCATGGCCGCCCGGCGCGGCATGAGGCCGGCCGGCCGCCGCGAAGCCCGCGACGTCGCGATCGAGCGCCGCGCACGGCAACCCGGATCCGGAAACGCGGCAGAGGAAGCGCGACTGCGCGAGCACGAACGACAGGCGCGCATGGTCGATCAGGTAATCGCGCCGCATCGGCGGATCTTCCGGATCGAGCGCGACATAGGCCGCACCGGCCTTCAGGATCCCGAACATGCCGACGATCATGTCGAACGATGCCTCGACGCACAGGCCGACCCGCATTTCCGGACCGACGCCCTGCGCCCGCAGATAGGCCGCCACGTCGTTCGTGAGCCGGTCCAGTTCCGCATAGGACAGCTGCTGGTCACCGAACACGAGCGCCGTCTTGTCGGGATAGACGCTCGCGATCGCATCGAATGACGCCGCGAACCCCGCCTCCAGGTCAAAGTCGCGGCCGGTGGCGTTCCAGTCGCGCAGCAACTGCGCCCGCTCGGACGCGTCGACCAGCGGCGCGCCCGACACCCGCGCGGCCGGTTCGGCAACGAACGCGCCGAGGAGCGTGCGGAACCGGGCCACGAAGCGCCGGATCGCATCGCGGTCGAACATGCCGGCCCGGTATTCGAAGCAGCATGCGAGCCGGCCGTCGTCGGTCGGCCATGCGTCGAGCAGCAGCTCGAATTGCGCGATGACGGGGCAGATATCGAGGGGCTCGCTGCTCAGGCCCGCGAACGCGAGCGACGCGCGCGCGCCCGGATGATAGTTCACGCAGCAACGGAACAGCGGATGGCTGTCGGCGCTGCGTGCCGGATTGAGTTCGCTGACGACCTGCTGGAACGGCACGTCCTGATTCGTATAGGCGTCGAACAGCCGGTCGCGCGTCTGCCGCACGAGATCCTCGAAACTCGGTTCTTCGCCGAGCCGAATCCGCAACACCAGACTATTGACGAGCAGGCCGATCATCGATTCGCTGTCGGCCAGCTGGCGGCCGGACACCAGAAACCCCAGCGCAATATCCCGCTCGTGGGCGTAGCGGCCCAGGATCGCCGCGAACGTCGCGATCAGGATCGCGGCCGGCGGCGCGTGCAGGCGCTGCGCCAGTTCGTCCATCGCCTCGCGAGCACGCGCGTCCAGCATGCAATGCTCGCGCGCGCCGCGGTAATCGTCGCGCGCCGTCACCGGGCGGGTGTCGGTCGGCAGCATGACCGGCGCCGCCGCGTCGGCCAGACTGCCGCGCCAGTGTTCGAGCTGGCGCCGGATCTCCGGCGCGGCCTCCGGTCGGCCCAGCCACGCCGCATACTCGGGGAACTGCATGCGCGGGGCGGACAGTTCCCCGACGTCGCCGCCGCGCATCAGGATGCCGTAGAGCGCGTTCATCTCCTGGATCAGCACGTCGGTCGACCATTCATCGAACACGGTGTGGTGCAACGCGAACATCAACGCGTAATCGTCCGGCGCAGTCTTCGCGACCGTCATGCGCACGAGCGGCCCGTGTTCGAGATCGAACGGTTCGAAGCTGACCGCTTCCGCCAGGCGTTCAAGCTCGTTCGCGGCAACCGTGGCGTCCCGTGCCGACAGGTCGACCACGCGGATGGCGGGCGGCAGCGTCTCGTGCACGATCTGCGACAGGCCGTCCGGCCGGGACGCGAAGACGGTGCGCAGACTGTCGTGGCGGGCAACCAGCGCGCGGAACGCGGCCGCCAGCGCGTCGCAGTCGAGCGCGCCACGCACGCGAAACGCGAACGGGCAGTTGTACAGGTAACGGCCGGCGCTCGCTTGATGCAGGAGCCACAGGCCTTCCTGCTGCGCGGTGGCGGGATAGCTGAATGTGGATGAGGGCATCGACGCTTCTTCGGGGTTCGGGTTGCGAATGGGGAAATTCGTCATCTCGCCGGCGCCGGAACCGCTTCCGGTTCCGCAAGCGCCGCGGCGGCGAGACGCTGAAGGCTCAGGTAGTCGACCTTTCCATTGACGTTGACGGGAAACGGCGCCAGCGCCATCACCACGTGCGGCACCATGTAGGCCGGAAGCTCGAGCGCGCACCGCCGGGCCAGCTCGTCGCGGTCGATGTCGAGCCGGGCACAGAACGCCACCAGTTCCGCCTCCTGCCCGACGCCGCCGCGCGCGGCCACCACGGCGACCTGCTGGTCCGGCAACAGGCGGCGCAAGGTCGCTTCGATCTCCTGCAACTCGATGCGAAAGCCGCGCACTTTCACCTGATGATCCGCGCGTCCATGGAATACGTAGCCGTGATGCGGGCTGCGGCTGACGAGATCGCCGGTGCGATACCAGCGCCGGTCCGCGATCGCGGGATCGGCGACGAAACGGCCGGCCGATTCGCCCGATGCGCCCGCTTCGCCCCAGTACCGCTCGACGACCTGCGGGCCCGCCAGCAGCAGTTCGCCGATCGGGCGATCGGGCTCGCCCGCCGTGTCGATGCGCGCGAGCACCGTATCGAACGGCTCGCCGATCGGCACCCACTCGCCTGGCGGCGGCGCGGCGGGGTCGAACGTATACGACGTGGCGAACACCGTGGCCTCGGTGGGGCCATAGAGGTTGACGATCCGGGCGTCCGGCGCGGCGTCATGCCAGAAGCGCGCCAAGCCTGTCGGCAGCGCCTCGCCGCAGAACAGCGCGAGGCGCAACGTCGGCATGCGCCCGCTGGACAGCGCGGCGAGTTGCTGCACGTATGCGCCCAGCGTCGGCACGGAACTCCATACGGTCAGCCCGTGGCGCCGAACGAAGGCGGCCGGATCGAGCAGGTCCACCTGCGATGGCAGGTACAGGCAAGCCCCCGCATCCCAGCACGGAAAGATCTCGCCCACCGAGAAATCGAAGCTGAGTTCCGCGAAATGGGTGAGTCGGTCGTCGCCGTGCAACGCGAGCACCGGACGCAGGCCAGCCAGCAGCGCGAGCACGTTCGCGTGCTTGACCGGTACGCCCTTGGGCGCGCCGGTGCTGCCGGAGGTGAACATCAGGTAGGCAAGCTCGCAGGTGTGCGCGGCCGCCGGGCGGACCGGCGCGCCGTCGGCGGGCCGGACGGCGCGCAGCCGGACGTTCGCCGGATGCGCGACGGCGGCGTCGGACGACGCGTTCAGCATGAAGACCGTGACGTCGGCGGCCACCTCGACCAGCCAGCCGGCGATCGCCGGAAACGACGCCGCGTCGACGACGAAGGTCGACAGGCGCGCCGATTCCACAATCTTGCGGATGCGCTCGGGCGGATGGCCCGGATTGAGGGGCACGTACACGTTGCCGCTCGCCATGATCGCCAGCATCGCCGCGTAAGCGTCTGCCGCCTTGGCGCAGAGCAGGCCGATGGAGCGGTGCGCGTCGAACAGCCCCGCGTCCAGCAACGCATCGCGCACGCCGGCCTTTCGCGCGGCCAGCGCCGCATAGCTGATCACGCGTTCCTCGACATGCAGCGCGGGGCGATCGGGGTGCGCGGCGGCGCGCGCATCGAACAGCGCGTCGAGCTGCGGAGGATGCGACAGCGGGAGGTCGGTCGGATGACTAGGCATCGCGCCGCATCCGGGCGGAACCGGGCATCCGGACTTCGTACGCGGGATTCCGGTCCGGCGCGCGCCCCGGGCGCGCGCGGGCCGCGCTCGCCCGGACGGCGGACTGCGCATCCGGATCCAGCCGGGCGGCTCGTTCAGTCGGCATGACTGGCCTCATTGGTCCCTCCTCGATGTATCGCGATCGTGGATCCGGCGTCGCGGCCGCGGGTCACGCATGGCCGCGAACGCCACGGTCGGCGGCTAGTCCGCGGTTGCGCTCTTGCGCGCGTGGGCCGCCATCCGCTCGGTGCGCAGCGCTTCGTGGCGAGCGCGGGCGTCGGCCACGAAACGCTCGATGTCGACCGCCTCCAGCGCGGCGACATGCGCTTGCGCGCCATGGCCGGCCGGCAGCGCCTGTCGCTCGTAGCTTCGTCCGAAGCCGTCGCGTTGCCAGTAGCGCAGATCGATCAGCGTACGCCTCAGCTCGACGTGGTCGATGCGCAGCATCGAGCCGGTGTCGCTCAACCAGCGGATGAGTGCCTGATTGACGGCCGCTTCATCGAGCGGCGTATCGGCCGGAATCGCGAGCGACGCCAGCGCGAGCATCGTGGCCATGTCGCCCGGCGACATGTTGCCGAGCATGACGCCCCGCTTGGAAAGGAGTTTTTCGACTATCGCCAGGGTGTCGGACCGCCCCGGCATTGCGTGTGCGTTGGCCGATTCGTTCATGCGAAATAGACGGAAGTGAGGCAATGATCACGCTGCAACCGGACGCGACGCCGCGCCCGGACGAGATTCCCTACCGCGTCGACCGCGGTCCTTCTGCATTTGCATTACCGGGTTCGGCACGCTTGGCACCACCCGTTGTCGCCACGACATCGAAGCGCGGGCGAACTCAATGGAGCAGCGCGCTTTTTTCACGCCGCACTTCACGCACCGGATATTACCGGCCGTGCGGCTGCCTGTCACATTCGTGAAAAATCACGAATACCGACCCAGCCGAACACCCCGAATCCCTGCCCAGGCAAAGCGCCAGCACAAGCAATCCACGCCGAAAGCGGAGCAAAGACTTCTGTTGAAAGTTAATCAACCGCGCCCGAAGAGGATACTGCAACTTCACTCGACCAATGTTTAGAGTATTTGCACTAAAGCCATAACCCCCATTTCGACGCGGACACCAAATCTTGAGATCACAACCACAACACATTGAAATACAAAGATTAAATTTGATACCACGCAAATCTCTCGACGTATGCCCCTACAATGGGGGACACAAAAAACCACCACGCTCACGCCATCAAAAAAAGTTTGACGGATTATTTTTCTACGTGGTAGCTTTGGCACCGATAGCGCTTTCGCGCATCCCGCATAATCAAGTCTCCGTCGATTACACCGCATTGCCGCGTAATTTGCCGGGGCGGCTTGATTATTCAAGTAATAATGACGAACACGTCACTTCAGTATCCGGCGGCAATTGCCCGTCATTTGAATATGTCATTAGCCTGAGCGCCGCTTGCCTCCTGAGCGGCGATGTTTTAGTGCCGTTCGCCTGCCCACGACCTGGCTCGGCGGGCCAGGGAAGCGTTGGGGTGCCAGACGTGATTGCGACGTGACGGATGAGGATCTGGAGGGTTGCGCTGTGAATTACATCGTTGTGCTCAACAATGAAGAACAGTATTCAATCTGGCCCGAAGGAAAGGCGCTGCCCGCCGGCTGGCACGCGAGCGGTTTCGCGGGCGCTCGGGAAGCCTGCCTGAGTCACATCAAGGACGTGTGGACCGACATGCGTCCGAAAAGCCTGCGGCTCGCGATGGAGCAACAACGCGCGAGCGACTGACCCGCCACGGGCCATGCATGCCGGGGGGCTCGCCGGCGGCAACGATGCCGTTCGACGAGCGGACGCAGCAGGCCCCCCGTCGAATCAATCCACGCGCGGCGGGCTCGTCGTCGCCGCACCGGGCCAGCGCCCATGCGGCCGCCTCGCTTCACGCATGGTCGGCGCCTTCCGTACTTGCCGGGAATCTCGTTCAATGAAGAAGAAGCTGGGAAAGGCGTTCGGCTTTTTGTGGATGGCCCACGGCACATCCGCGATCGGCAGCCAGATTTCGCAGATCGTCATTCCGCTGTTCGCGGTTCAGAACCTGCATTTTTCCGCGATCGAGCTCGGCTTGCTGTTGTCCCTCGAAGGGTTTCCCACGGTGCTGTTCGGTCTCGTCTCCGGCGTGCTGGTGGACCGGATGCCGCGCCGCAAGCTGCTGATCGCATGCGACTTCGCGCGCTTCCTGATCTTGCTGCTCGTGCCCGTGCTCTACTGGCTCGGCCTGCTGCACGCCGCGGCGCTGTACTTGATCGCCTTCGCCGTCTCCTCATTGACCGTGTTCTTCGACACCGCGTTCTGGGCCTACGTGCCGACCGTGATCGACAAGGACGAACTGTCGACAGGCAACAGCCGGCTCGCGATGGTGCAGTCGGTCGCGGAAACCGTCGGCCCCGGCTTCGCCGGCTCGATCATGTCGTTGATCGGCGCGCCGGGCGCGATCCTGCTGGACGCGGTGTCATACCTGTGGTCGTTCGTCATGATCTGCCTGGTTCGGCATGAACCCGAAAAGGAGCGGATCCGGCCCGCCGACGAGCATTTCTTCATCGCGTTGAAGAACGGCCTCGCGTTCGTGCTGACGAACCGTTTGCTGGTGCTGATCGCGCTGGGCGGCGTGATCTGGCATATCGCCTACTTCGCGCTGCTGCCGGGCCTCTACCTGTGGCTGCAACGGGATATTGGCGCGTCGGCGGCCGAGATCGGCTTCGTGCTGAGCGCGCTCGGCATCGGCGCGCTCGTCAGCGCGCCGCTGACCTCTGCCCTGCGACGCCTGATCGGCTCCCTGCCCACGCTGGCGCTCACGCAGCTGATCGCCGTCGCGTCGATTCTGGCGATCCCGCTCGCGAAATCGTCCGCGCCGGCGGACCTGATCGTCGCGGGACTCGCGCTTGCCGTGATGGGCGGCAGTTCGACGATCGCGTCGATCATGCAGATGACGCTGCGCCAGGAAGTCACGCCGGAATCGTTGCTCGGCCGCATGACCTCGGCCATCCGCCTGATCGTCTGGGGCTCGATACCCGTCGGATCGCTGCTGGGCGGCGCACTGTTCGGCACGATGGCCTACGCGCCCGCGTTCTACCTGGTGGGCGCCGCCGGCGTCGGCGCGACCCTGCTGTGGGGCGCCGCGCTGTTCTGGCGTCCGATCAACCTGCATTACTCGACCGATTAAGTCGCCGGCGGCGCTCACCCATGAAAACGACCGATCTGTTTCCGTGTGCGTATGGGCAGGAAGGGCTGTATTTCCTCGACCGGATCGCCGCCGCCGCCGCGCTGTACACGGTGCCGTACACGCTCGAATTCGCCGCGGATATCGATCGCGGCGCGCTGGCCGCGGCGCTCGACGGCCTGGTCGCGCGCCACGACGCGCTGCGGGCGAGCTTCGTCGAGATCGACGGCCAGGTCCATCAGCGCATCGGCGACGCCGCGCGCTGCGAGCTCGATTGGCAGGACCTGGCAGATCTCGATGACGACGTGCGCGCGGCGACGGTCGACACGCTGTCGCAACGTTTCGCGGCGCGCGGCTTCGATCTCGCGCGCGGCCCCCTGATCCGGGCCATGCTGGTGCGCCTGGCTCGCGAGCGCCATCTGCTGCTGCTCGGCATCCACCACATCGTGTTCGACGGATGGTCTGCACAGGTGCTCGCGCAAGAACTCGACACGCTCTACCAGGCATGCCGGCGCGGCGGGACACCCGACCTGCCCGATCCGCCCGCGCAGTACCGCGAGTTCGCGCAGTGGCAGCGCGAGCGCTACGCGCACCACGAGATGGCGGACGACCTCGCCTACTGGCAGGCCGCGTTGCGCGGCGCGCCCACCGTGCTGAACCTGCCGTTCGACCGGCCGCGCGCCGCCGTCCGGCGCTACGCGGGCGACCTCGTCCGCGCGAATCTGCCGCCCGACGCGGCGGCCGGTTTCGCCGCCCTGCTCGACGCACTCGGCACCACGCCGTTCGTGCTGTTCGCCACGCTCGCGAACGTGCTGCTTCATCGCCTCAGCGGCGAGCGCGACCTATGCGTGGGCTATCCGGTCGCCGGGCGCCATCACGTCGAGTTCGAGGACACGATCGGCCTGTTCACGAACATGCTGGTGCTGCGCAGCCGCGTCGACGAGGCAACGACGTTCCGGATGGCGGTCGAGCGCACGCAGCAACAGGTGCTCGACGCCTTCGATCACGCCGCCATGCCGTTCGATCGGCTGGTCGAGGTGCTGGAGCCGGCGCGTTCGCTCGGATGGCATCCGCTGTTCCAGGTCTGCGTGACCCACGAAGCCGACGACCAGGGCTGGGTGCTCGACGGCGTGCGTGCGCGCGACGCCCACATCCCGACGCACACGGCGAAGTTCGACTTGCTGCTCGCGATCGAACAGGACACCGACCAGCAATGGCGCCTGAAGGCCGAGTACAGCACCGAGCTGTTCGAGCGCACCACGATCGACCGGATGCTGGCGCAACTGATGCGCCTGGTGGCCAGCGCCGCCGGAGATCCCGACCAGCCGATCGGCCGCCTGCGCCTGCTGGACGACGCCACGCTCGACTGGCTGATGCGGATGGGAACCGGGCCGACCCCGGCGCTGCCGTCCGCGTCGATCGCCACGCTGTTCGAGGCGCAGGCCGCGCGCACGCCCGAGCACGCGGCGCTCGTCCACGGCGCGCACGAGCTGACGTATGACGCGCTGAATGCGCTGGCCAACCGGCTTGCGTGGCGGCTGAAGGCGCTCCACGTCGGCCCCGAGACGCCGGTCGGGCTCCTCACCGGGCGCGGCTTCAACATGGTGGTCGGCATTCTCGGCATCCTGAAGGCGGGCGGCTGCTATGTCCCGCTCGATTCCAACTATCAGGCCGAACGCCTGAACCACCTGCTGCACAACTCGGGCATCGCCATCGTCGTCCGTGAGCCGCAGTTCCGCACGGCGCTGCTCGATGCCGCGAGCGGGCTGACGTTCGTCGAGCTCGCCCCCGTGGCGCCCGACCCGGCGGCCTGCTCCGACGAATCCGCGAACCCGCCACGCCTCGAGACGCCCGCTCAGCTCGCGTACATCATGTACACATCCGGCTCCACCGGTCGTCCGAAGGGCGTGGCGATCGATCATCGCGCGATCGCCCGGCTCGTGCTCGACAATCCGTTCCTGCCGTTCGAGCGCGGCCTGACCATCCCGCAGCTCGCGAGCGCGTCGTTCGACCCGTCCACGCTCGAAATCTGGGGCGCGCTGCTGCATGGCGGCACGGTGGCGCTGGTCGAGAATCACCTGATGCTCGACCCGGCCGAATTCAGTGCCTTCCTGCAGCGCCACCGGATCCGGGCGATCAACTTCGCCAGCACGCTGCTTTCGCGGCTGTCGCACGAAATGCCCGGCATGTTCGTCGATGTCGAGCACATCCTCTTCGGCGGCGATCGCGCGGACGCGGCCGCCCTGCTGCGCTTGCGCGAGACAGGCGTGCGCGCCGAGCTGATCAATGGCTACGGGCCGACCGAAGTCACCACGCTGAGCTGCACGCACGTGGTCCGCGACGAGGACTTGCGCGACGGCGACGTGCCGATCGGGCGGCCGTTCGCGAACACCTGCGCGCACATTCTCGACGAGGACATGCAACCGGTCCCGGTCGGCGTGCCGGGCGAGCTGTACCTGGGCGGCGCCGGTCTCGCCAGGGGGTATTACCGCCAGCCGGATCTGACGGCGGAACGGTTCGTGCCGAATCCCTTCGCCGGCGCGCCCGGCAGCCGCCTGTACCGTACCGGCGACATCTGCGTGCGGGATGCGCGCGGCGACATCCGCTACAAGGGCCGACGCGACGGGCAGGTCAAGATCGACGGCTTTCGCGTCGAGTTCGGCGAGGTGCTGGCGGAACTGCTCAAGCACCCGGACGTCAACGAAGCGGTCGTCGACGTCGAACTGGACGGGCTCGGACAGAAACGCCTCGTCGCGTATGTCGTGCTCGAGCGCGACGGCCCGGAGCCGTCGGTCCGGGCGATCCGGCAATGGATGAGCGACAGGTTGCCGGCCTACCTGTCGCCGAAGCGCATCTACGCGGTGCCGGGCATTCCGTTGACGTCGCACGGCAAGCCGGATCTCGCCGCGCTGCGCGCACACGCTCATGAGCCGGGCCGTACGCCCGAGCCGCAGGGCGGCGCGGCAACCGGTCTGTCCGCGCAGTTCTTCGCGCTCACGCGCGCGCTGCTCAACGTCGACGCGCTGGCCACCGACGAGAGTTTCTACGTCAATGGCGGCAGTTCGTTGAGTGCGATCCGCCTCGCCGCGCGCTGTGCGCGGGAGCTCGGCCACAAGCTGCCGTTCGCCGTGCTGCTGGGCAATGCGTCGCTGGCGGAGTGCGCGGAAGCGCTCGAGCCCGTCGCCGCGGAAACGCCGAGGCCGCGCGGCGACGCGCACCGGGAACCCGCGACCGAGCCGCTCAGCGCGCCGCAGCTCGGCCTGTACTTCATCGACAAGGCAACCACCGGCAACTCGTCCTACGCAATCCGGTACGTCCTCGAATTCGATGGCGTCGTCGATCCCGCACCGCTCGGCGCGGCATTCGACCTGCTGATCGAACGTCACGAGGCGTTGCGAACCACGTTCATCGAAACCGGCGCGCAGGTCCACCAGCACATTGGCGCGGCCGAGCCGTTCGAACTGGGTTGGCTGGATCTCTCGACGCTCGACGCCGCCGCGCGCGATGCCGCGTTGCATGACGCAACGCGCGATTTCGCGGTGCGGCCCTTCGATCTCGCACGCGGGCCGCTGCTCCAGGCGACGCTCGTGCGGATGGCGCAAGAACGTCACCTGCTGCTGTTCGGCATTCACCATATCGTGGTCGACGGCTGGTCCGCCCAGATCATGGCGCGCGAGCTGGACATGCTCTATCGCGCGTTCAGGCACGGGCGGGCGCCGGTCCTGCCGGACACGCCCGGCCAGTATCGCGAGTTCGTGAGATGGCAACGCGACGTCTACGCGCACGGCGACCTGCCGGGCGATCTCGCGTATTGGCGCGACACGCTGCGCGGCGCGCCGGCCTTGCTGAACCTGCCGCTCGACCGGCCGCGACCGCCGGTGCGAAGCCACACCGGCGGCGTTGCGCGGATCGCGCTGTCGCCCGATGCGACGGCAGCGTTTGCGGCGCAGGTCAAGGCCCTGCAAACGACGCCGTTCGTATTGTTCGCGACCGCCGTGAGCGCGCTGCTGCACCGGATCAGCAGCGAACGCGACATCTGCATCGGCTACCCGGTCGCCGGCCGCGGCCGTCCCGAGTTCGAGAATACGCTCGGCCTGTTCGCGAACCTGCTGGTGTTGCGCACCCGTTTCGACGAACAGGCCACGTTCCGCGACGCCGTCGCGCACACGCGGCAACGCGTGCACGACGCGCTCGATCACGCACATCTGCCGTTCGACCGGCTGGTCGAGGCGCTCGAACCCGCGCGTTCGCTCGGGTGGCATCCGCTGTTCCAGGTGTGCGTGACCCATGAAACGGACGAACGGATGTGGGAACTGGATGGCATCCGTGCGCGCGAAATCGAACTTCCCGCGCAGACCGCCAAGTTCGACCTGTCGTTTGCGCTGTGCGACGGCCCCGACGGCATGACGATCTCCGTGGAATACGCGGCCGACCTCTTTCTCGAGCATTCCGCGCGCGGCTTCCTCGACAGCCTCGTCGCCTTGCTCGCGGCGATGCATGCCGATCCGGATCGCACGGTCCTGCAAGCGCTCGACGTCCAGTCGTTCCGCAAGCCCAGGACCGGCTTGCGTTCGGCGCGCAACGCAGGCGCCGCGCCAGCGCCGGCCGAACGGGTTTCGGCCGGCACCCGTGAGTGACACGATCTTCGAACAGGGAGTTTGCATGGACATCGGAAGCGGCATGGCACCCGGCACGCGTGATCCCCGGCAGGACGATCGCACCTGGTTTGAATTGATGCGTGGCTATGTCGCGCGCCTGTCGCTTCACGGATGCCGCGAATTCAAGACCGGCCTCGATCAGTTGCGCTTCACGCAGCAGGTGGCGGAGCGGATCGAGGACATCGACGCCAAGGTGCGCCGCGCCTGCGGCTGGGGCGTGCGAGCCGTCGACGGATTGCTGCCGAGCGACGAGTTCTATCCGATGCTCCAGCGTCGGATATTCCCCATCGCCCATGAACTCAGGCAGCCCGAGGAGCTGGAGTTCTCCGTGCTGCCGGATCTGTTCCACGATTCGCTCGGCCATCTGCCCTTGTTGACCAGCCCTGTCTATAGCGGCTTCCTGGATGCGTACTCCGGGGTCGCGCTGAAGTTCCTCGACAATCCGCAGGCGCTGCGGCTTCTCGGGCGGTTGTACTGGTATGCGATCGAGACCGGCCTGGTGATGGAGCATGGCCGGCTCAAGATCCTCGGCGCGGCCATCGCCACCTCGGCCGCCGAATGCGACGCGGTATACAGCGGCCGGATCCGGGTCGCGCCATTCGATTTCGCGCGAGTCTTCGCGTCCGACTACGACACCTTCAAGCTGCAGAAGCAATACTTCGTGCTCGATTCCTTCGCGATGCTCGCCGATCTCGGAGCGAGGATCGAAGACGCGCTGACCGAATGCCTGTCGGACGCCAGCATCGCGGCCAGCTGAAGCCGCGCGTCGCGTCGCCGGCCGCCGCTGGCGGGACGCACGACGCGCACCGAACAACCTCGTCGCGTGCGAGCAGATATGGACAATCAATCCCTGTTTGACTGGCTGGTCAGCAATCCGGTGGCCAGCCCTTATCGAGACCCGGTCAATATCGAGGCATTGGCGGCGGACTTCGGTTCGCGGGGATACGTGAAGTTGCCGGGCTTCTTCACCTCGGCCGCGTTTGCGTTCATCCAGGGCGAGGTCGCGCGAATCCAGGCCGCCAGCACGCGGCGCGAGTTCACGATGCCCGGATACAACACCCCGCGCCGGCTGTCCGTCATCGGCGGTGACCGCATCGTCGACGAATCGCTGCCGCTGGCGCTGCTGTACGGCAACAGCGAACTGCGCGCGGCGCTCGGGCGCATCGCGCGCGGCCAGGTGTGCTTCGTCCGCCATCAGGCGGAATTCATGGTCGCGAACTATCTCGAATCGGTTCACGACACGCACGGCTGGCATCTCGACGATCCGCAATTCGCGCTGGTCGTCATCCTCGAGTCGCCGCGTCGCGACGAGGGCGGCAATGTCGAATTCATCCGCAACTGGCGCGAATTCTGTGCCGATCAACGGCTCGACGCCGACACGGACATCGAAGCCGGCGTCGCGCTGGCGGGCGCGCACGGTCGCATTGAAGTCGAGCACCACGTCGCGGGCGACTGCTACCTGCTGGACGCCGGCGCATGCCTGCATCGCGTGACGCCGATCGCGTCCGACGCGCGGCGCAGCGTGCTGAATCTCGCCTACGACGGCGGCCTCGAACGCGAGTACGGGCGAACCGCCGACATCCTGTACGGCGTCGCCTGAACGCCCGGTCTCGCCCGCCGGGCGGACCTTCAACCTGCCTGCTCGGTGCCCATCATGAACGACGAAGCGCTGACCGTCAGCGAACGATTCCGGGACGTCGCGCGCGCCCGCCCCGATGCGCCGGCGCTCGCGTACGGCACGACCACCCTCAGCTACGGCGGACTGGACGCGCAAAGCGACCGGCTCGCCGCGCGCCTGATCCGCGCCGGCATCGCGCCGGACGACCGGGTCGGCGTCGTCATCGAGGACAGGCCGAAAGCCGTGATCTCGATGCTCGCCGCGATGAAATGCGGAGCAGCCTACGTTCCGCTGGATCTTGGCTATCCGCCCGCGCGCCTGCTGGAGCTGGTTCGCGAAGCCGGCCTGGGCGCGATCGTCGCGCCGCGCGATGCGCTCGAACGCGCCGAATCGCTCGGCCGGGCCGGCGGCGCGCCGATCGTCGTCATCGACGACGACGCGGCGCTCGCCGACGCCGCCCCCGTCGCGCCGATGCCGAAGGTTCATCCCGACACGCTGGCCTACGTCATCTACACGTCCGGTTCGACCGGCCAACCCAAGGGCGTGATGATTTCGCACCGCAGCGTGATGCGCCTGTTCCACGAGACCGCGCCGAGCTTCGAGTTTTCCGAGGACGACGCATGGCCGCTGCTGCATACCATCGCGTTCGATTTCTCGGTGTGGGAGATCTGGGGCGCGCTGCTGTACGGCGGCTTGCTGGCGATTCCGGCGGAACGTGACATCCGCGACCCGGCCGCGCTGTGCGACTTCATCGCGAGCGCGAACATCACCGTGCTCAACCAGACGCCGTCGTCCTTCTACCGGCTGTGCGCCTATCTGGAGCAGTATCCCGACGCATTTCGCCGGCTGGCGACGCTCAAGCTGATCATCTTCGGCGGCGAGCGGCTGGATTTCCGGCAACTGGCGCGCTGGTACGCGCTGGCCGGCCCGGCGGGCCCGGTCGTCGTCAACATGTACGGCATCACCGAGACGACCGTGCACGTGACCTTGCATCCGGTCGACCCCGACACGGAGCTGGAGGCCAGCGAGAGCCTGATCGGCGACCCGATTCCCGACCTGCGGATGTACATCCTCGACGAGCATGGCGCACCCGTGCCGCCAGGCGTCGTCGGTGAACTGTTCGTCAGCGGGCCGGGGCTCGCGCGCGGCTATCACGCGCGAGCCGACCTGACCGCCGATGCGTTCGTGCCCTGCCCGTTCGCCGGGCGCCCCGGCGAACGCATGTATCGCACCGGCGATCTGGCGCGCTATTTGCCCGACGGCCGGGTTGCCTACGTGTCGAGAAAGAACGGCTACCTGAAGCTGCGCGGCTTTCGCGTGTCGCTCGGCGAGATCGAATCGACCCTGCGCGCGTGCGACGGCGTGCAGGACGCCTATGTGTCGGCGCGCGCCGTCGACGGCGTGGACGTGCTCGACGCCTACGTGATGCCGGACGGCCGCGCCACGCTGACGATCGCGGACCTGCGCGCGCAATTCGGGCGCAGGCTGCCGGGTTTCTGCATGCCGCAGCATTTCTACGTGATCGACTCGGTCGCGCTGACGCGCAACGGCAAGGTCGATTTCGACACGATGCGGGCGCGCTCCGTCGCGCTGTCGGCGCGTCGCGACACGGCCATGTCCGACAACGAGGCGGCGCTGCTGTCGATCTGGCGAACCGTGCTGGGCAGCCCGCACGCATCGATCGACACCGATTTCTTCGAAGCCGGCGGCGACTCGATCCGGGCCGTCGATCTCGCGCTCGCGATGGCGCGCGCCGGGTGGCGTGTCGGCGTGCAGGACATCTTCGTGCACGGCAACGTCGCGAACCTCGCGGCAGCGTGCAAGCGCGCCGATCCGCCCGCCGCCGCGCCGGCCGCCCGCGGCAGCGCGAGCGCGTCGGACATGCAGACCATCATGCTGAACGCCTACGACGAGAATCTCGCCCACCGCAACGGCGTCTATCACGTCGTTCAATCGTTCGACGTGCACGATCCTCATGCGGAGATCGACGTCGACGCGCTGCGACGCTGCCTGGTCGAGACCTTGTCGGAACAGCCGGTGTTCAGCGCCGTGTTCGCCCGGCGCGACGGCGGGATCGTCAGGACGCGCGCGAGCCGGCCCAGGCTGGCCGTCACCGTCTCGCCCGCCGGCCACGCGCGGCCGGCGACGGGTGCGGGCGGACAGGCGGTGACGGTCATCAATCCGTTCGACGCGGAAAGTCCGCTGCTGTATGCCAGCCTGACGCGCGTGTCGCCGCGGCGCGCCCGCGTGACGCTCGAGACGCATCACGCGGTCGACGACGGCTGGGGGCAGCAGCGGCTGCTCGCCGACGCGCTCGACCGCTATGGGCAGCCGCCACGCCCGACCACGTCGCGGCCGGATCCGTTCGATGCTTACGTGCTGGCGCAGCAGGACATGAGCCGCTCGACGCGCGCGCGCGCGTTCTGGGCCGACTACGCGATCAATCCCGGCTTCCTGCGCGCGCCCGGCAGGCGGGCGGCGCGAATCGGCGAAACGGACGGCGCGATCGACGCGCGCACCGTCGACGCGCTGTACCGGCTGTGCCAGGGGTTGCGCGTGCAGACCAAGGCGGCCTTTTTTGTGGCCGCGTGCCGGGCGATCGCGGCGCTCGAAGGCGATCGACACGTCACGTTCGGCGCGGTGACGAACGGCCGGACGGCCGACATCGACGGATCGCTGGAATCCGCAGGGCTGTACTGGAACATCCTGCCGTTCTCGATGCGGGTGGATCCGGCGGCGGAGGTCGAGCAGGATCTGGTGGACGTGCATCGTGAATTGAACACGGTCGCGGATTTCTCGCTTTACCCGCTGTCGCGCATCCTGCATGCGCACGGCGGACGCGATTTCCGCTACTCGATGAACTTCACCAATTTCGATGGCGTGCAACGGCCGGGGCGGCTGGAATCGTCGAACTGGGAAGGTCAGGATCGCTTTCACTATCCCGTCAACCTGGCCATTGGCGTCGATCGGTCCGACGGGGTCAACCACATCCGCATCGTCGCGGATGACGATGTCCTCTCACGTGACGGGCGTTCCCGGTTGATCGGGTACTTGCTCGACGAGCTGGAGCGGATCGCGCGCCGCACGACGGCCGCGGCCACGGCCTGCCCGGGATAAATTGAGACTGCGGGCATCTTTTCTGATGACAACCGCATGGCACCCGTCTCAGAAAAAGTGTCCTCGGGCACGGGAATTCTCCGAAAAGTCGTCCCTTGGGAAGGTTGCCCATCTACGTCGCGTATCCCGGCAGAATTTGGCGACGAACGCCACCTCAGAGATGCGCGCAAGCACCTGATGGGACGCAAATCGTGTGCACCGAGTAACCTGCTATGGACCCAGATGTCGCCCGCGGCTCAGCGCCGCCAAGCAGTTTCGATCAATTCATGGCGTCCTTGCGAGACCCGGATAGCACCACGCCAATCATTTCGGCTCGCCGGTTTGCTATTGCCTTCATATCGATATGCTGACGCTCGCACGGCTGGCCCACGTACATCGCAATACGGTGAGCCGCCTGGCGGGCTCCGAAAGTGTGCAGCAGTTCCTTCGGGACGCGCTTCGGATCATCCGAGCGGCTACCGGTATCTCCGGCGATGTTCAGAGGACGCTCTTCTGATATCGCAGTGAACCGTTGCCGGCCTTTGATTACAAGACTGCCGAGCAGTTCGTGTCAGAAGGGCGCATCGAAGACCTGCTGCGTTACGTCACATCGCTCGATGCAGGGCTTACCGGATTGGACGTGGTTCCGTGGTATGTTCCCGCCCCACCTCTTCAAATGCCCGCTTGGTGAGCGGGTATTTTCTTTTTCGCTCCCATTCGTCCGTATGTCCGCGCGAAAGTGTGTACTTCGCACCCGCTCGCACACAACGAACGGTAGTTTGCGGACCTCAACATCGGGTGTAGCGCACAATTGGGACGGCGTCGCGAACGGCGTCTGTATCGGGCAGGTATGCATGCTGCGCTGCCGGGCTCGCCGCCTTGGCTTCGAGCGCTTCACGCATCGAGTACAGTTTCCATGATCATTTGGTGTGTGGGCCGCGTGACGGTCAGGCCTCGCCGCGACTCGTACGTCAACAGGATTTCCGCCTCGACGCCTGACGCATGGTGGCAGATATCTCGGATTCGACCGAGCATGCGCCCCTATCACCCGGGCGACCTGAGGAAAGCGATTCGTCTGGGTGTCGGTGGCGTCTACGCGATCGGATGGCGCCTGTTGGCCCGGCGGCTGATCAACCGCAGCCTGTCGTCAGACGCATGAGCGCGCGTTTGCCGACATCCTGGTGCCGAGACAGCAGCGGTTCGCTTTCCGACGCGACTCTTTTCCAGTCTATGACCTGCTTAATCGCTTGCGAACCAGATCCTTGGATATGGGGCGCTACCGATCAGGTGGAGGTCGGGCGTACCTTCCCCAGGATCGTGTATGTGGAGGTGGTTCGGCCGCGCGGCGTGGCGCAGGACTTGAGAATCCTTCCCCCAAGACGCCTAGAATTCAGTCATGGCTGCATTCCACAAGGAGGCTGTCATGACTCAGTCGATGATTGGTTGGGTGGTTGGTTTCGTGGTGGTCGCGGTGGTTGCAGTCGCGTTGGCGCGCCGTTACCGGAGCGAACATCCGAGTATGGAAGTCGTTCAGTGGTTGGATTCCCATCACTTGGGGTGGATGCACCGCAAACATTGAAATCTCCGCGCTGGCGGCGATAACCCCGCCTTACCGAAGTTTACCGGGGATCAAACGCACAGATGCAGGCCGTGCGGGTGAAGTCGACTATGTCGTTGTCTCACCCGGGGTCTTGGCAAGGAAGGCATCGTGGATGATGAAGTGTGTACAACCCATACGCACGTGGCGCGCCTTCGCGTGATGAAGACCGTGTCTGGGCGCTATCGCGGAATCGTCCACTTGCACCACATTGGAGAGGATCCAGGCTCATCTGAGCAATACGATACCGAAGGGGATTTTGCGACGGACGTGGAAGCGCGTGACGCCGCTCGAGCGCTCGCGCGCACTTTGCTCGAAGAACAAGTCCAGGGGCACGAAAAGACGCAAGGAATCGATTGAACCTGCCTCGGCCGGCTTGGTCCGGCTTGGTCGTTACGCAGCGTCGATTGGCAACACGACGTCCATCGGCGCGTAGCGCGGCAGTTGCACAATGCGGCCGCTCGTCCGTTGATCTGCCTTGAGAGCACTGGACAGAAAGGAATGTTGGTGTTTCGACGCGAGTTTTCCGTTGACCGGCAGCATGGCGTCGGCTTGCGCAATTTCAGTTCGGGACGCGCGTCTCCGATTGTCGCGCGCTCCCATGCATTGCTGCACAACAGAGATCCACATCAAAGTACTGCGTCGAGCATCCAATGTTCGCCTCGGTTCTGGTCGATGATGTCTTCTGCATAACGTTGCGAAGCCCGGCGTGCGTCACCGGCACTGGCAAACGGCGAACCGTCGACAAGCTTGAAGGTCTGGCTCCGGGTCAGCGTGGTGGCAGTGCCGCGAAGGCAAACCTTGACCGCCGCGTCGAAACCGGCTTCGTAATTGTGCGTACGGCCAGCGCCTGCTTGAAAGTGAGGGTAAATCAACGGATATATTTCGAATCCGCGATAGATATGCATACTCATGATGAACTCCTGGTGATTGATAGCAGCGAATTGCGTAGGCGAGCGCAATCAATCCTGTATCGGCGCTACATACCGCGACAGGTAAGGGCAAAGGGATTAAACAAGGCGCGCGGACGGGGCGCGACGCAACAAAATGGCAGGGGGTACGGCGCGCGGTCGAGAGGATTGGTCGGTTGGCGACTGCGCTTTGATGCATCGATCATACGCGCGTTGCTCGGCACGTGTCCAACGCTTGCTTTCTGCGACCAACACACTTCCGACGCGTGTCAGCGCCATGTAGCGTCGATCGAATACTTCGGCGATGATCCAGCGAATTCCCTGCACGGACGCTGGCTTTATGTCACGACGGAGGCTCGATGTGCCGCCGTCGGCAAGGTTGTCCGCTGCGATTGGCAAAGCGGCGTTAAGTGCTTCGCCGCGTGAATGCGTCAAGATGGGTTGCTGCCGCCCGTACGCGAGTGGCGGCTCGCCACTCGAACAGGTTAGCGTCGAGCGAATCGGTTTCGAGGCGAACTGGGCGAAGCCCGTTCGTCTTTGTGTCGGAAATTGATACGCCCTTTGGTCAGGTCATAGACCGACAGTTCCAGCCTGACCCGATCGCCAGCGAGAATGCGGATGCGATGTTTGCGCATGCGGCCCGATGCGTACGCTGCAACGACCGCGCCATTTTCCAGGGTAACGCGAAACCTGCTGTCCGGAAGCACCTCATCCACTACGCCGTCCAGTTCCAGCAATTCTTCCTTTGCCAAATCAATTTCTCCAATCAATGTGACGCGCCGCAATCGCAGCGGCGTGCGGATCTCCGGTCCCCAGCACGGAGAGCGGTTTCAGTGCAAATGTCGGAAACGCCCATGCATGGAGGCGCGTACCAACGCGACATGCGGGCCGCACCTCGTCCGGGCGCTAACGTGCCGTGTTATCGCTTCTCGGTGGAGCGCTTCTTTCCGCTCGATTTGGCGGGCGCAGAGGGTGCCTTGGGTGGCACCCAGTTCAGTGCCGCGCCGAGCACCGGCAAATCCTTGGAGCGCCGTGGTCTCGTGAGTGATTTCTTGTTACGCAACTGACTCATGGTCGAAGTTACCTCTGTATGCGTCGATCGCGAACTCACGATGAATGAGCGTCCGATCGTTCGCCGCCGGATGCGCGGCATCCCGCCACTTTCTTCCTTGTGGTGTACGTTCGCACTTATCCGCGAGGGTCGTCTTGAGGCGAAACGGTAGCCGCAGCAGGACTAGGAGCGCCTGCTGCGGATGCGAAAGCCCCCCGACCGATCACTGCGTGGCCGATCCCGCAAGAAGGACCGGCGAATGATGTGGATTACTGAGGAATGATGTTCGAGGCCTGCAGCCCCTTGGGCCCGCTCTTCGTCTCGTAGCTGACCTTTTGACCTTCAGCCAGCGTCTTGAAGCCATCGCCGCGAATCTCCGAGAAATGCGCAAACAGATCGTCGCCGCCGCTGTCAGGCGTGATAAAGCCAAAACCCTTGTTGTCGTTGAACCACTTGACGGTACCGGTATCCATGGAAATTCTCCTGATATTGAACGAATGTATGCACCCCGATAGGGATGCACGAAAAAGGATCAAGGAGGGAGAGGACAACGAATACCGCGTTCCGCGGTCAGTGATGAGCAGCAATCGCGCTTCTTGAAGGCTTCGGATACCCACCCTACGCTGGGCCCAACACCCTGTCAAGCTGTTTCGGTCAGCGCATTTCGGGTGGCCGCGCAAGAACATGCCGCGATCGGCGAGGCTCGCCCCGGCTGTACGCCCTTGGCTTCCTGGCTTTGAGTTGCTTCGAATTTCTAAGTGAATTTTCGACGCTTCCATCAGGGCACCATCCTCTCGCGTATCGGAGATTGTTCACACTTGGCTGAGCCGGCCCGCCCTGCACCCAATCAGTGCAGCACGCCACGCGGCAGTTCTCGCGGAACTTTCGCTGTACAAGTTCGCCAATGGGCGTAAGATGCATGTGTTGACTGACTCGCTACCGATTCCCGCGCTACTCAAGGCGCCCCCCCCGAACGTGATCGGGCCTCTCATCGAAACCGCGCAATGCGGACGAGCGCAACGCGTATCGACTGCGTATGCGAAGCGCCTGATCGATGCGTGTCTACGGGACATGAGCGTACTGGATAACGCGTCCTGATCTCCTCCTCGGTCCATCCTGCTTCTGCGTCCGCGGCACCGCCACAGACTCAAACACGCCTGGCGCATGGCGCGCCGGCAACGTCGGGAGGCTGGATATGAACAGGAAAGACCTCTTGAAATGGATTCGACACGATGGTTCTGGTGTCATCGAGGAGTTCCTGCCGTTTGACGCTCGCGCCGAGCTGGACGGCGTAATTCGCGATCGTCGCCATGAAATCGATGAGGACGCGTTCCTGATGTTTTTCTCGATCCGCGCGTTGTTGCGCAAAGGCGGGATGGCGAGCTGCGAATCGGACCAGGAAGCAGGCCAGATCATGGCACTCCTCAAGCTTTGACGTTCCTGCTTGCGACGAAATGCTTCGCGGTGGCCACTAGCCCCCGCAGCGACTGAAGGAGGAACACAAATGCAGCTCGATTCAACCCGATTCCATATCGACCCGACACCGCGCAGGGCCGACGGCGAATACATGGCGCATGCGCGGATCAGCATCAATCGCGCAGACGGCAGTGAGTGTGACGTTCAACTGAGCGGAGATCTGGCTGGCTTCGACGTGCGCGAGGATGCGATTGCCTTTGCGAAAAACTGGGCGCTCGAATGGCTCGACGCGCATGTGGCCGATGATCTCCCAGCGTTGATGAATTGAACTTCGGGTGGCACGCCAACCGCCCAGCAATTTGGGAGCCGCAGGGGAAGAGTGTACGTGAAGCGCTCAATATTACATTCGCCATCCTAAACACCATAAGGAACCAGGATGGCGACCTCCGCCAGCCCTACCGCTCAGACCTGCGCCATTTCCACAGCGGGTGCAACCTTTCTCGACGGAATGAAGCCAGGCACGCCGTCGTTAATTTCCAGTTGATCCATCGTGCCAATGGTGATCGGTGAATGCGCTTGGTTTGCATTTGTCGCCACCGTCCGGATCGCAACCAGGGTCGAAATTGACTACCGTAATACTGAAACCGAATGAGCCTGTGGAAGTCGCACTGCGCCGCTTTAGACGTTCCATTGAGAACACGGGCCTGTTGAAGGAGTTGCGTGCGCGCATGGCATATGAGAAGCCGACGGCGACCCGAAAGCGAAGGAAAGCGGCGGCCGCGACGAGATTGCGCAAGCAGATACGTCGCTCGCTGCCGCCTAAGAAGATGTACTGATTGTACCGACATCGAATATGTCCGACGTCGCCCTGCAACGTCGGACATCGTCAGCCTGTCTGGAAAGACGCCTGGCCTCAGACAAAGGCAGCAAGCACACCCTAAAATGGGCTCGTCACCACGTGTAGTACGGTGATCATGCTGCAGTGGTCCGCGTCTGTCTCGGCGCCTTCCCTCCTCAAGCTGCGCCCAGCGTTTCCGTCAACACTTTTACGAACTGGCTGCCCTCCGGCATGGCCCGGTCGACACAGCGGTCAGTTAGTTCTCGACAAGTCGGCCGTTGACGACGGCCGCCGCACTGTTGGTGCCGGTGATGACGCAGGCCGGCGCCCTCCGTGATGTTCAGAACAGCCGACGTGACGGATCCCCCGGTCGAGACCACCCTCTGCAAGCAAACGGTCGCGAACTTCCTCCCGAGTGCGGCGCGTCGCGTCGGGATATTCATTTCAGTCTATCGAAGGCACCCGCTTCAAGATCTTTCCTGAAATGCTGTAGCCAGTCGCTTTCGTCGCCGATCACGTATTCCTTCGTAATCTGCGTCGAGAACCTGGTTATGGTGACATAGCCTTGTAGACCGAGGTTCTCGTCACCCTTCGGGTCGGTCGTATCCGTTTCCTGCAGATCGAAGTCGCCCTCTGCCAAACCGCGGCGCTCCAGGGTCGCCAGAAAGTCTCTGTGTTCATCCGGTTCGATCAGCCGCATATCCGGCCCCCTCGTGTTCAGCGCAGTTGTCGCGGGGCTCGATGTCACGGGGGCCGACGGCACCCGTTCAAGCGTTGGAATCATGCGCACCGAACCCATGCGGAATACTTCACGATCCCCCAAATACGGAGCTACCAGGAAGCAAGCGTCATTGCCTGCAGCTTTATCGTCTGGGGCCTTTCATGCTTTCCGACTCCATGGCCGCATTCCGCTCCTCACTCGCCTCGATCGGTTCCATCGCTTCGTCAACCGACGCCGTTGCGCGCTCAGCGGCCGCTTTCGTTTCGTCTTCCGGGGAGTCGGCATCGCTGTTGCCGTCACCCGGTGGTAGCAGCATGTCCTTGAGCATCGCGCTCAGCTCCGGCGTGTCCCACGGCAGGCCACGCCTGGTTCGGTCCTTTATGTAGTGCCTCACTTCCGCGTCCTGCTCCGCGGTTAGCGGCAGCCCCTGGAAGGTGCTTTGGGGGTCAGAGTCTGTCATCACTGTCTCCTCCTGCTATAGCGTCTTCAGTGTAGTCCCATTGCGACCATGAGAGCCGTGACCGCAGCGCTCATTCGTCGGATCAAATTTCATACGTCGCTGCAGCGGGCAACAGGCGGCCATCAGCTGTCGTTGGTTGCCTACGTCACCATGACACTCGATCGGCCGATTCCCTCAGAACGGAGTTTCAGCCGTCTCAGATATTCGATGTCGCCGTTCGTGATCGACTATTCATAAAGGACTGCCAATGGATATGGCGAGGCGCTCAAACGATATTGGAGCAAGGCTGATCAGCGATGGCCCATGGCAGCAACTGGCCGACGCAGTTCACGGGATGCATCGGCGATGCGAGCGATGACATGGCGCAGGTAGGCCTTAACCGATCCATATGCGCGTAGCATGTCGACGTCAACGGAACGGGACACCAGGTCGAGCCGCTATTGGCCGGTTTCGGCTTGTGGCCACGGGCGCACCAGACAGCGAACATCGAGCGCGCGACCGAGTAGGGGGCGAAAGCCGCCGATCGACTATGCTGAAAGCACACAAGGAGTCGACTATGACGCCACATGACGTGATGACGACCTTCGAGCGGATGAACGCAGAGGGAAAGGCGGCCGCCGATCTGGACCATGCGTGTGCCGGGTTCGCCGGCTGGTTGGCGGAGGCATGGAGTCGATTGAGTGAGGATGAGATCGCACTGCTGACGTCAATCGGCGCTACGCTGTATCGCGAGGGGTATGCCAGGCGGTACTAGGCAGGTTCGGGGGCTAGAGCGAATATATGGGCGGGGCGGACCGAAAGGGCGTATAAAGTCCGAATGACTATCCCCTCCGTTACCGCCGAGTCGGTCCTTGGTCTGTTCCGGCTAATTGCCGGGAGGGAGGAGCGCCGGACTTCTGGCGAGTCAGCAAGGATGGCGGCGCTCCTGACGCTTGCCGAGCAGCTTGCACGCAACCATCAGGCAATGACAGAAGATAGTTGGGATGCAGCCGTCCGTGTTGGCGGCCTGCTGTTGCGAGCGGAAATGATCAACAACGACGCTGACACGGTGGCGCTTGAGCTGCTAAGCCGGCTGCGGCGGCGGAAATGAAAAACCTCGTTCGGGCGGAGATGGAGACATCGAACCCGAAACGCGCCATCATCACATACGACGTGGGCGGTCGGCAGATTGAAACCTGTACGATATCGCGTGATGCGGTCGAGCAGTTGCGCCGCGATGCATTCGTCATGCCGCGGACGCTTGCTGACTTCGGCGGGGCGCTCGATGATGAGTTTGCACGCAAGCTCGGCAGAGCGGCGCTGCTGCTACTGGCAACGGCACAGCCGGAGCTTGAGACACACATTGCGGTTACGAAGGATCAGTGATTCGCGCGAATCGCCCCGCATTGACCGGCGGCCCATATGCAAAATTGCTACAGCGCGGGGCGGGAGGCCTGCTGGACAAGACTCCCGCTCGTCATTCCCTCCCCTGGCCTCCGGGATGAGCAACGGTCCCCGGCATAATGGTTTAGACGAGATCGCTGCGTACAGAGGAGGAGGAACGAGGCCGATAGCCGTCGTCATGTACGGGCAGCAATCCGCTTTGCAGACCTCGTGATCGCGATACGCGCGAGGGCACCTTCGGTCAATTCAATTCTGGTAACAGTCTCTGCCCCGCCCTACGGTGCTCGTTCGAGGGTATAGTGAGTCGTCCCCTGTGGAGTGACCAACATGTCGACACACCTGCTTCTTCTCTACAAGGGGTACGAACTTCATCCCCTCGTCTTCGCCCGCACATTCAGTCGCTTTGACGGACATTCCCGTTACGCCGAAGGGTATGACATTGCGGTACGGATATGTCGCCCGGGCGCGATAGCAACCTCCACCGCGAGCCGTGTTTTCAGGCTGGACCAATCGAATGCATTCTCCGACTTCGGTATGGCAAGGCGTGCCGCCCGGCAGCAGGGAATGGACATCGTCGACGGAAAGGTGAGCGGAGCTTCGGTCATCGACATGTGAAAACGCTGCTGGCGTCTGGCATCAGCTGATTTGTTCGGGCTGCGAGTTGCTCTCTCGTTGATGGCCGATTTGACCGTCGTTGTTTCAGAAAAATGGTACAGGCGGAGAGTATCCTTCGGCACATTTCTTCGTTCGGTCAAACGCAGCGGTCGGCCACCGCGACGCGAGAAGCTGAACGCACGCATTCTTCCTCACTGGTATCGCCACCATGCAAAGTGATCGCAATGCGATTCCGTACTACCTCGTTTTGCGCACTGACTATCCGCCGTATGTTCTGAACGCTGACCGCCACGTCCTGCGCCGCGAGGCAAGCCTTCTCCTGCGAGCGTTCGCGAGAGCCCGCGGCGCGCCGACCTCGATCGCGGACGACGCATGGAGCGACTTTTCCGGCTCCGAATCCATTTCGCTCCTCGAGCGCATGGAGATGCGGGCCTACGCACTGGTTCGCGGGGCCGAAAGCGAACATCAACTCCGGTTACTGGCCGCTCTCTGACTGCACCACCGTGCACATTCCTTGCGGACCGCGAGCTCAGCAGCTTATTCGAAACGAGGTCTATTTGCGAAGGCGTTCAGTCCGACAAATCGTCGATGGCGGCGTGCCTGCAGGTACGTACATCTTCGATCGTTCAACCAGGGCGGGCATGGTTATGGCAGCCTCATGCTGAGCGGTAAATTCAACCGCTCTAGTCACGCCCCTCGTGAACACCTGCTGAGAAGTATCGATCACTTTCTGGATCCGCGCGATCTGCGCCACCATCTCGCGCCGTTCTACAGCCCGATGGGTTGGCCATCGGCCGATCCAGAGCTCATGATCCTCATGATTGATTGTGGGCTACTGCTTCGGGATCCGGTCCGAGCGTCGTCTATGCGTCGTAGCGCAGCAGGCTTTTGGGTGGCCGCTCAACATTTGGAAGCAGCCTTTGAGCGCAGCACCGCTTGACCGACCGAAACGGGTCGGCAACGACCACTGGAATTGCTTGTCGACGTCACCGTGAGTGTCGAGGTGCTGGCCGGCGTGGGCTCGAAAAGCGCGTGTGCGAATGCTATGACCTGGTCAAACGCGAATTCGACCGCCTGCTTCCTGATTTGAAACGGCTCGAGCAGCCACTGCACGGCAACGTACCGACTTCCCCTTCCCACGCGCCCATCCTGTGCCCAACACCCGTGCATCTGACCGCGATCCTGTTCGAGCGATCTGACTCGATGCGGCCCCTCGCTACGCGAGCACACCTCACTTCGGAGGATCTATGAAATATTATCCAAGCACGTTACCTGATCGGCGCGATCAGGCGACCCGAGAAAAGGAGCGCGACGATCTGGCCCGAGCCGATATCGAACGGGACGAAAAGCGTACCCGCGACTACGCCGGCATCAATTCCAATGCGAGCAAGTGGCGCTATTCAGATTCCGACCGTCTGGTGAAGTAGTGGCGCAGCGTTGCTCCCGACGCCGCCAGAGGGTGGCGCTCGCCCCTCGCGTTGTTGCGCGCCGATCCCGCATGGCGCGTCGCGGACGTTCCGGGATCAGGTATACCGCCGCAGGCGTATCGAAAAATCGGCGATCGCGGTGACATCGCTTTGCTCCGCGTAGCGGCACCAATTTTGCAAGTGGACCAGCAATTGCTCGCGCGATGCGTGTGACCACGCCCATAGCTCGAGCAAAGCCTCATACATATCCACGTACACGCGTATTCGCCGGCTGGCATTGCGGCTCGTCAGCGCCTGCAGGTCGGGCTTGTCCCGATAGCCCCAGGCCTGGCGCAGCCACCGTTTCATAGCAAGCGCGAACGCGCGCTTGTCGTCGCGGCTCATGTCCTTGATGCGGCGCAGCTCCCACCGGCAGGCGCGCTCGAACATGCGCGCATAGGCGGCCATGACTTCATGTCGGTCGCGGATGATCGCTTGCAGCGTCGCGTCGTCGACCACAGCCTTGTTCGGGAACAGGCGCGGCTTCGTTGCTACCCGCCGAATGGTCGCCAATCTCAATGCTGCCAGCAGGCGAATGTACAGCCAGCCGATGTCGAACTCGAACCATCGGTTCGACAGCCTGGCGGACGTCACGTACGCGTGGTGATTGTTATGCAACTCTTCTCCGCCGATCAGGATGCCCAGCGGAAAGATGTTGGTGCTCGCATCGGACGTGGCGAAATTCCGATAACCGCTGAAGTGGCCGCAACCATTGACCACGCCGCCGGCCCAGAACGGAATCCACATCATCTGGATCGCCCACGCCGACACGCCGGGTAGCCCGAACAGCCCGACGTCGATCACAGCCAGCAGCCCAACGCCGAGATTCGGATAGCGAGCGTAGACGTGGCGTTCGAGCCAGTCGTCTGGCGTGCCCAACCCATATCTGCGTAGCGTTTCCTCGTTCCGCGCTTCGGCTCGATACAGTTCCGCGCCGCGGAGCAGCACGGTCGCGAAGCCCCGGATTCGCGGGCTGTGCGGATCTTCCCCGGTCTCGTCCCTGGCGTGATGCTTGCGATGCACCGCGACCCACTGCGTGGTCAGCATACCGGTCGTCAACCACAGCCAGAACCGGAAGAAGTGGCTGACGCCCGGGTGCAAATCCAGCGCCCGGTGCGCCTGACAGCGGTGCAGGTACACCGTCACGCTGATGATGGTGACATGCGTGAGCGCGAGCACGACCCAGACAAGCTGCCACCAGGACAGTCTCAGCTCACCGTTCAGAAGAAATGCCGACATGACGGTCGCACTCCGAGTCACCTTCGTATCGCGCGGGCTTCGTCGTGGCGGCGAGTGCGCCTTCCGATTCGCATCGAATGCCACGAGCGACACGCACTATCTGCGTGGCTATGCCGCTGTCTTGAGCGTCAGCGGCGATGTCGACTCCGTCACGTCATGCCCGGCAATTGCCAACGCCAGAACAGGGTTCAAGCTGTCCACCATCGAACTCGGAATCAGGATCGTGGCCCCGCGCTCCTTTGTCGTTTCATAGATGATGTTCATTGCCCGCAATTGAAGTGCGGCCGGATGATTTTCATAGACTCGCGAAGCTTCGACGAATTTCGCCGCCACCTCGGCCTCCGCGGAACCGAGTATCACGCGCGCCTGCTTCTCGCGTTCGGCTTGCGCCTGCCGTGACATCGAATCCTGCAGCGCGACGGGGATCGCTACGTCCCGGGTTTCCACGGACCGTACCGTGATACCCCAATCTGCGGTTTTTCTGCCGATCTCATCTGCCAGGTGTGCATCGGCAGCTTTTCGATCAGAGAGCAGCGTGGCCAGCATCGATGAACCAATCATCTCCCGCAGCGAGGTTTGCGCGACGCGATCGATGGCCTGCCGGTAATCAGTGATGGCGAGTGCCGCTTTCTGCGCGTCGTGTACATGCCAGAAAATGATGGCGTCGACGTTGACCGGCACCGTATCTCTGGTAAGGGCCTCCTGTGCGTTGAACGCAGTCGTTTGAATACGCTCGTCGATCACCGCGACAACGTTGTCCAGTATCGGGATAATCATAAAAAAACCGGCACCCTTGACGCTCTGCAGTTTCCCGACGCGCAGGATCACGAACTTCTCCCAGACATTGGCCACTTTCACGGAGAGTGCGATAAGAACGGCGACGATGAAGAGGGGTAACGCGAGATACGGATTGGCCAAGGTGCCGACGGCCAGCGCCGCTAACAAAAAGGCGGTGGAAAGAAATAGTGTGACGGGATTCATGGTGGTGCTCCATTCCGTGATGCCGACTTCGGGCAAGAGTCACGAAGCACTACACATACTCGCCCGGTTGCCTCTGGCGCCCAGGCATCGGAGGTTTGGGCGCTGATCGTGAACATGCACCGGATTGCGATGCAAATCTGTACGGTGACGTACCCGGATAGGGCTACGGAGCGGCCGCGGTTGTGAGTGATGCGCAAAACTGGCGGCATCGAATCCCGAAGGGAGGCGCTCTCGCGCTCGTCGCGCCGATTTTCGGCAAGTCGGGATGCGGAACGTACCTGCATGAGGACGGATCCGTCGAGATCGTTCTCTAGCGTACCGACACACCCAGCCCCGGGAAGAACAATGATAGATGTCACGCAGGAATCTCGGAGCTGATCGTGGAATACCCCATTTTTATCACCCGACAGGGAGGCTCACGCTATCGCGGATGGTTGCCGGATTTTCCCGGCGTGGACGTGGAGGGCAACTCGTACAGCGAGTTGGCAGACGCCGCAAACGACCGGGTCAATGAACTGTATGACCATTGCGCGCGCCTCGTTCCGTCCCCTACAACGGACATGGCGGCATTGCAGGCGTCGTGCATCGACGACGGCGAGGGAATCTGGAGGTTCATCGATATTGCCCGGCCGACATCGTGTTCGGTGCTGGTCTTGCTATGCCTCCCTAAGCAACTCGTCGAAAAGATCGATGCAGTGGCGAAATCGCGCCATATAAGCCGCGAAGCGTTGGTGGCTGAGTGTACGGAAGGAATTGGCGTACCAGCGTTGCGGTCCTCCTGCCGCGAACTTGTCTTGGCGTAGCTGCCGAACGCGACTCAGCGGATTCATCTGCCCGGGTTGCGTCGCTTCACTGATGCGGGAAAGCTTTGCATGCGCCGTTTGTCGTAACGAGCGACGTGCCAAAGTAAAAAGCCGGCGCTTGGCCGGCTTCGAGTTCCGCCTTGCTGGGGCGGCTCCACGTTCTGTTTGAGAGCGCGGAGTTTTGCTACGCCTACGTTATAGGTTCGACAGAAAACCCATGCCCAGACGTTTCCTTGCATCGGAAATACGTTGCTTGGGTGTGACGGCTTTCCACGAACGGGCATGGCTTCCCTGCCGCTCCGGGTGAACCACGGGCATTCCATCGTCGGTCGCGCGTGCCTCCGCCTGCTCTTGTTGCCCGTCCTTCGCATTTTTTTCCCGTTTCGGGTAATCGTTCATCAACATGCTCCCTCCACAACCCCAGTTTCGTCATTGCTTGGCTCGCGCCGCCCGAGTCGAGATAAAACTGCGCAAGCGATACGGTTCGCGACGGCCCACTTCGATCACGGCGTTTCCATCTCGATGAAGTCTGCGGCCGATCTGCAGTCTGTGCGTCATGTCTCACCATGCGCCTGCGGGCTTTGACAGTCGGTACGCTGCCGTACGGACCGGATGGCATGGATACGCGCTGGCCTCTGTGCCGGCTCTAAAGGCGCTTCAAATCAGGGAGCAAGCGGTCGAATTCTCGCCTGACCACGCCGTAGCATTCACACACGCGCATTTCGAGCCCGGAGCGATCCAATACCTCGATGTGCCCATAGTTGTACCGGATCAACCCGGCATCCTGAAGTTTCAGCGCGGCTTCCGTCACGCCCGACCGGCGGACACCGAGCATGTTGGCGATCAGCTCCTGCGTCATTTTCAGTTCGCTCGATGGCAGGCGATCGAGGCTGAGCAGGAGCCATCGACAGAGTTGCTGATCGATCGAGTGATGCCGATTGCATACGGCCGTCTGCGCCATCTGAGTGATGAGCGCCTGGGTGTAGCGTAGCAACAGCCGCTGCATCGAGCCACCTCGACGGAACTCGTCTTTCAGGATGCGTGCATCGAGTCGGTAAGCGTGTCCTGCGCTTTGGACGATCGCGCGGCTCGGGGTTGTTTCGCCCCCCATGAATAGCGCGATGCCGATCAACCCGTCGTTGCCGACGATGGCAATTTCGGCTGACGAACCGTCTTCCATCACGTACAACAGCGACACGATGGACGTCGTCGGAAAATAGACGTGACTGAGAGCACCACCCGACTCGTACAGCACCTTCCCCAACGGCATGTCAACCAACGCGAGCTGCTGAGAAATATGCGCCAGATCATCTGCCGGTAATGCTGCTAGCAGATGGTTTTCGATCATGGACGGCTGACCCGACATACGTGACTCCTCCAGTGGCTGCGGCGTCTACCTAAGACGACCCAACGACGCGAAGAGTCATCGGCTTAAGACTCGAACTAGCGAAGCAGACGTTGCGCGAGGATCTTGGCGTCTTCGAGCGCGAGACCGTACTGCTCTCGATCGGTGTCAGTCTGGTATGGCGGATCATCGTTCGGTCCCTCAGTGTCGCGGCGCCGATACACTTAGCCTCGGTACAAACCACACGCAGATTCCATCACACGAATGCGTGCGAAGTGTGTTTTGGTACTGAATGTGAGATCGTCCATGATGACTTTCTGCGTGTGCTCAATCATCCTAGCACTCTGGGTGAAATGGAACGGATGCGGTCGAATCCGGACAGATCGACGGGAAGCTGGCAAGGACGACCCAGCGACATCGGACCAATATGCCCGTCGCTCACTACGCACGGGTCATGGTGATCGCTTCCGCGGCGTTCATCGCATCGACATGACGCGCGATCGGGAACATGACGACTACGTGCGATGTTCGGGCAGCGAGCGATCCTTGCGGATATTCCCTCGCCAAGATCGATGCGTGGGCTTTCGCATCAGGGCTGAATTTCGTACGGCGGAAACGCCGACAGGCGTGGATCGTCCACCGCGCCACCGACGGTGAAGTGATACAGGGATTGCCAGACATGATCCTTCACTCCAAGCAATGCGTGCATTTCATCATCGAAAAAACAGCCAATCCCCGTCGCGCACACGCCGGCGGCTTCTGCTTCGAGATAAAGCGCTTGGCCAAGCATGCCGCATTCCCAGAACAGATGGCGATAACGCCATGGTTGCTTCAACGCGATTTCGAATCTCGCGATCATTCCAAGCGCAAAGCAGGAATCAGCACCGATATCCTGGTGGCAGCAAATCAACTTTGCCGCCGCGCGCAAATCGTAAGGCAGTAGAAGATAGAGCGGCAGATGGTCCGGCCCGATCTTTTGCCACAGCCATTCTGGACGCAGAGATCGCTTGAGATCCGGCAGTGCACCCGGCGTTCTTACGAGCATATACAGGCCCGGCTCCAGGCCGTCGACGCGGTGCACCAATAGCGCCGCGTGTACTGTGGCAGGAGACGTCAGCGCATTCCACGGCGGCGTGTCGGGATGTGTCAGCAGGCACGCCAGCATGCTGAAAAAAGCCGCGTCGCTGATGCGCGTTGTGCCATCGAAATTCACGGCGCTGCGACGCTGTCTGGCGATTCGGGCGAAGCTGAGATCGAGGGTTGGCATCGCCGGCGCTGAACACTGCTCCGGATTCGGTGGCGAGGGTGGTTCGCGAGTATGGGTCTTGTGTGTGGCGCGATGAATCGAATCGATGTCCGGCCACGCCACATGTCCCGAACTCAGTTGATTGGCGCGGCCGTGCCACTGTGCCCTGTCCAAAGCGATCAGCATGCTCTCGAGATCTGGCCGCGTGTCAGGGTTACCAATCCAGAGCACGAGATCCGGCGCCTCCGTTTCGGCTTCCTTGAAATCTTCGCGGCGGTCCACGCCAAGCAAGCCGGCCACTGCATCATCCGCAGCCGACTCCATCAACCGCGTCTGCCAGCCGAGCGCTGCGGCTGCGTAACTCATCGCAGCGATGACATGGCCGCAATCCTGCTGGCAGTAGCGCCAGGCGCGCATGCCGTATTTCCACGCCTCGCGCCAGTGGATCGAGCTTATGCCGACCAGGACGCCGCTTTCCGAAAACGCCTCAGTCCATTGCGGCTCGTCCACCGCAGCGCGCTGTTCAAGCGCATGATCCCGGCTCAAGTAGTGGTAGACGCCTGCGGACAAGCCGGGCAGAGCCGGACACAGAAGATAGCCCTCGGTCGGATGCAGATTTCCGCTCGAAGGGTTGCAGCGCAGTGCCCACCGCTGGGCGCCATAGGATTTCCACGCCGACAAGCCGAGCGAGAGTTCGAACAGGATCGCCAGATTGGATAGATCGAATCCCTGCGCGGGCGGCAGGGTGCCGCAGCGTAACGCGTTGTAGCGCGTGGCCAGGGTGTCCGCGGCTAACGGCAGAGCAACGCGCGGTGTGCCGTGAAATACCCGAAACGGATCCGGCTGGGTTGTCCAGTCGAGCCCCCCAGGGCCGGGAGCGTAGAAGTTGAGACGGTGCTTGCTGCGTTCGTGATAATCAAGCAGCGCATGCTTTGACCGATCCATGTCCCCCTCAGACCCGGCATACCCGCGCACGCGGCGATACAAAACTGGATGGCTCAACGTTGGAGCGCGGTCATACCAGGTTAGCCACCAGTCGCTCCCCACCGAGCGCACCCCCACGCGCTCCCTCAAAGTTCCGCAGGTTGCCGTTCGAACTTCCGCATACTCGCACCAGTGACGTTCGCCAGGAAATAGTCGTATGCGCCCGCCTGACCGAGCCGCCCGGGCCGCACGCCCGAACGATTAGCGGGTCCCTACGCGAGCAAGCAACTACCTGCGGCTAGTGCAGGTCGGAAAGAAGGCGTACATGGGATGCGCGCGCGAACGGGGACCACTCTCACGAGATCGTGTACCAGTTCTGGGGACCTCCCTTGTAAAGGTCTCTGGCAAGTCCCAGAATCCGGTCGCGATTGCGGTCGAAGGCCGCAAGCAAGGCGGGCTCGCCAGAACCCATGTCGGAGTTCAGTTTCGCCAGCATCGCATCGTCGACCAGAAAGGTAATCTCGCGAGAATTGTCGTAGCCCCAGAAGCACACACAGTGTCTGGAAGCGTCGTAGGTGCGACTGGGATTAGGAAAGTTGAGTGTCACGGCACTATGCCCCATCTAACCCTCCTGACCGATATAACGCCACTTGCTCGCGTTGACATTGATGCAGGCGTCATTTTCACGCCGTTTCTGGGCGCGCTCGCTGTCCGCGCGCTTCAGTTCCAAAGCGCGCGCCTTTTGCACGTCAACGTAATCGCTTTGCCTGACGGGCCTGGCTGACTTCAGTTCGGTTTGCTTAGGCATGTCGGTTCCCAAAAAAAGAAATCAATTGTCAGGACCGTCGCGGTGACCGAATTTAGTCGTCGTCCGCCCTATAGGAGGCGCGGACGACTACCCGCGGGCTTGCCGCCGACGGCATCTCTCGCGCGCTGAACTGCCGGATCGAGCCTCAGAGGGAGGCTCGGTTGACGCGCGAAGTTCGCAGCTTCGACGTTCGCTCGCGGGATCGTTGTGGTGAGCTTTCTGGGGAGCCGTGCTGACCGGGGGAATCGCAAGGTGTCGACGCAAAACCATCGGTCGCGCACATCGAACATGATGAGAGTGCGCCCTATCCCACAGCCATGCAAGCGCTATCTCGCGTCAGGGCCATGATCCGCATGATCATCCCAAGCAACACTAACCGTCACCAACTCGGGCATGGCGGCCGCCGGCCAGCGTTTTTCGCAGTCCTACGACCAGGCGAAGCGCAGTGCGCGCGGCGGCTTGTTCAACGGGTCAGCCTCAGGATTATCTCAAGTCAGCCTACGGAGTCGCAGAGAGGTGGCCTCGCTCGTTCGGACAGTCTTCTGAGATTTTTAAGTGGAACGTCCGAGACAATCATGCTGCCGATTTGATCGCAGGCAGCGTCGCCAAGTATGCCTCATCCGGCGTCTGATCCGCCAGGCTCGAATGGGGCCGTTTCCGGTTGTACAAGCTGATGTACTCGCCGATGGAGCGCCGTGCATGGCTGACCGACTCGTACGCTTTCAGGTAGACCTCTTCGTACTTGATGCTGCGCCACACTCGCTCGACGAACACGTTGTCCCGCCAGCTTCCCTTGCCGTCCATCGACAGCCGGACGCCTCGGCCCAGAATGGCTTGCGTGAACGCATTCGCCGTGAACCGACTGCCCTGATCCGTATTCACGACGTCGGGCTGCCCGTACCGGGCGAACGCTTCTTCAAGCGCTTCAACAGCATGCACCGCTTCCAGCGTGATGGCCACTCGGTGCGCGAGAACCTTGCGGCTCGCCCAGTCCACCACCGCCGTTCAGGTACACGAAGCCTCGCGCCATCGGAATGTAGGTCGTGTCCAGTGCCCACGCCTGATTGCCCCGGTCGATCTTCATGCCGCGCAGCAGGTACGGCCAGATCTTGTGCTGCGCATTGCGCCGGCTCGTGTTCGGCTTGCAGTACAGCGCTTCCACGCCCATGCGCTTCATCAGCGTGCGCACGCGCCGGCGGCCGACCTCATGGCCCTCCCGGCGCAACAGACGCGCCAGCATCCGCGCGCCGGCAAACGGAAACTCCATGTGCAGCTCGTCGATCCGCCGCATCAACAACTGATCCGCCTCACGCACCGGCTGCCGCTGGTAATACACGCTCGATCTCGCGATGCCGACGAGTCGGGCCTGCTGCGAAACCGGCAACGCATGGTTACGGTCGATCATCGCTTTGCGCTCAACAATCCTGCTTTGGTGAGCGCGCCTTCTAAAAAATCGTTCTCAAGCGTCAACTGCCCGATCTTCGCGTGCAACGATTTCAGATCAACCGGCGGCTCGTTCGAGGGCGCACCGGCCGCGCCAAACACATCCGCCGCACGCTCTTGCAGCTGCCGCTTTCATTCCGTGATCTGGTTCGGATGTACATCGAACTGCTGCGCCAATTCGGACGGCGTCCGCTCGCCTTTGACCGCTGCCAGTGCCACCTTCGGTTTGAACGCCGCTGAGTGCGTCCGTCGGGTTCTCTTTGTCATCTTCCGGGTTCCTTTGCCGGCGTTATCGCTGGCTCAGGCCCCGGTCGCTCCACTTATCCGACTGTCCGAATTCGCGCTGCCACCTCTGTATCGAGACTGCGGACACCTTTTCTGAAAGACAACACTCGCGTAGAAGTTACCGGAATCCAGCCACCGTCCCCGTACCGGCATCCGTCAAACCAACTGTACCGGTACTGTATAGCCAACTGTCGCTAGACTGCCTCCATCCCCCGCCTCACCGATGGAGAATCACGCAATGGAATTCCTCACCCTGAGCGCACTGCCCGCCGGCATGCTGTTCGCGCTCGTCACGTCGATCACGCCCGGCCCGAACAACACGATGCTGCTCGCGTCCGGCGTCAATTTCGGTTTCCGCCGCACGATGCCGCATCTGTTCGGCATCAGCATCGGCGTCGCGATCCTGATGCTGTGCGTCGGCTTCGGTCTCGGCGAGGCGTTCAAGCGCGTCCCGACGCTGTACACGATCCTCGAGGCCGCAAGCGTCGCGTACCTGCTGTATCTCGCATGGCGGATCGGCACGTCCGGCGAGGTCAGCGCGCACGGCGGCAAGGCGCGGCCGATGACGTTCGTCGAAGCCGCCGCGTTCCAATGGGTCAATCCGAAGGCATGGATGATGGTGCTGACCGCGGCCACGACGGTCCGGCTGTCCGCCGACTACGGCATGAACGCCGCGTGGATGGCCGTCGTGTTCATCCTGATCGGCTTTCCGTGCATCTGCCTGTGGGCGGCGTTCGGCCAGGGCCTGCGACGCTTCCTGTCGAACCCGCGCGCGCTGCGCATGTTCAACGTGACGATGGCCGTGCTGTTGATTCTGTCCCTGTATCCGCTCGTCGCGCACCTGCTGCCGCACTAAGCGCACCCGTTGAGATTCGCCACGTGCTGGCGTACGCTTGGATTCCAGGCGCGCAACACCGCTTCGCCGGTGAAGCCGCTGCTGCCGGGAGACAAACCGATGAATCCAACGCTGAGGGCAGGCGAGCACATCGAAGGGATGCACTGGGTCGCCGAATATCACCAGGAAACCCACGACATCCGGATTCTGCGCGAGGACATCGAGGTCGGCACGTATCGCGCGCCGCCAAGCCTGTTCGGCGAGGAGGAAGACGTGGGCGCCCCCAACCTCGCCGACCATCGCAGCCGCGATGCTGCGCTGCTCGCGTATCTGCGCAACTTCGTCAAGCAGCACGACGCGGAAGAATAGCGGCGCTGCCACGCGGCAGCGCGCCGGCTTCCTCGATCAGTGGCCGAGCGGCTTCGCGTTGCCCGACGACGGCGCGGCCTCATACGGCCGCGCCGTCTGCTTGATCAGCAGCGCGACGCAGGACAGCACGCCGGCGACGGCGATCGTCGCGAACACGCCCGCGAACGTGAAGTGGCGGCGCGTCAGCTCGGCGACGAGAAACGAGCCGGCAATCCCGCCGAAGCGCCCGACGCCGAGCATCCACGCGACGCCGGTGCCGCGCCCCTCGGTCGGATAGAACGCCGCGGCCAGCGCGGGCATCGACGATTGCGCGGTGTTCATCAGCACGCCGGCGACGAACACGATCAGCACGAGCAGCCCGACGTTGCCGACCGCCTGCCCGATCGCGTACACGCTGACGGCCGTCAGCGCATAGCACACGGCAATCACGCGGTTCGCATTGAAGCGGTCCATCAGCACGCCGCACAGCACGGCGCCGACGCCGCCGAGCGGGAACAGCGCCGAGATCAGCGTCGCGCTTTTCGGCGTCAGGCCGGCCTCCTTCAGCAGGATCGGCATCCAGTTGATCGACGCGTAGAAGATCACGAGGCCCATGAAGTAGGCCAGCCACAGCATCACGGAGCCGACGACATACGAGCGCGACAGCACGACGCCGACGCCCTTGCCGCCCGTCTGCGGCGCGGTCTCCGTCATCACGAACGAGCCGGCGTTCAGCGCGTCGCGCGAAATGCGCGCCAGCGTCGCGCGGATGTGGTCGACGGGCCGGCTGTTCGCGACCATGAAGCGCACCGACTCCGGCATCTTGACGAGCAGCAGCACGCCGAGCAGCAACGGCGTCACGCCGCCCAGCATCAGCACGCTGCGCCAGCCGAAATGCGGAATCATCCACGCGGCGAGGAAGCCGCCGAACGCGGCGCCGAGCGGAAAGCCGCAGAACATCAGGTTGATCACGGTCGCGCGGCGCTGGTCGGGGCAGAACTCGCCCATCATCGTGACGGCGTTCGGCATCGCCGCGCCCAGGCCGACGCCGGTCACGAAACGCAGGACCGTCAGCTGTTCGATGCCCGACGAGAACGCGGAGGCAAGACACGCCGCGCCGAACAGGAACACCGAGCCGAGCAGCAGCGCGCGGCGCCCGAGGCGGTCGGACAGCGGGCCCGACACGAGCGCGCCGCACGCGAGGCCGAACAGCGCGGCGCTGAGCACGGGCGCGAGATCGGGCTTGGTCAGATGCCATTCGGTCAGCAGCGACGGCGCAATGAAGCCAATCGCGGCGGTATCGAAACCGTCCAGCAGGACGATCACGAAACACATGAGGAAGATGAGCCACTGGAAGCCGCCGAACGGCTGCTCGTTGATGAAGGTCTGTACGTTGACGACCGGGGCGCGATTCATCGCTAGTCTCCTGATATATGTATGCGGCGCGGCCTCTCTGCCGCGCCCTTCCTTTATTGCGCATCCTTCACGGTGCGCTGCGCGCCGATGCTCTGCCGGCGCGTTTGTCATCGATGGCCGGCCGTGCCTGGCCGGCCGTCCTAGGCGGCCCCATCCTGCTCCTTGAAGATCCGGTCCGCGAGATGGAACGCCGAGTTCGCCGCCGGCACGCCGCAGTAGATCGCGGTCTGCAGCAGCACTTCCTTGATCTCGTCGCGCGTCACGCCGTTGTTGCGCGCCGCGCGCAGATGCAGCGCGAGCTCCTCGCCGCGATTCAGCGCGACCATCATCGCGATCGTCAGCAGGCTGCGCGTGTGGCGCGGCAGCCCGTCGCGCGTCCAGATCTCGCCCCATGCATAGCGCGTGATCAGGTTCTGGAATTCTTCGGTGACTTCGGTGCGGTTCTCGATCGAACGGTCGACGTGCGCGTCGCCGAGCACCGCGCGGCGCACCGTCATCCCCGCTTCGTAACGTTGCTGGTCATCCATCGCGGCCTCCTCAGGCAGTCAGGAAATCGAGCAGCGCGCGGTTGAAGCCGTCGGTGCATTCGATGTTCGAGATGTGCGCGGCGTCGAATTCGACGTGCTTCGCGCCGGGAATCGCCGCCGCGAGCGCGCGGCCCTGGTCGGGCGGCGTCGACAGGTCATGCGTGCCCGTCACGACGAGCACCGGGAGCGCGATGCCCTTCACTTCGTCGCGCAGGTCGGCCGCGTTCAGCGCGTCGCAGTTCGCCGCGTAGCCGTCGTTGTCGGTATGCACGAACGTGTCGCGGATCGCGTCGATCAGGCGCGGCTCGCGCTCGACGAACGCGGCCGTGAACCAGCGCGGCAGCACGGCGTCGGCGAGCGCGGTCATTCCTTCGGTGCGCGCCTTCTGCGCGCGCGGCGTCCACACTTCCGGCGAACCGATCTTCGCGGACGTGTTCGCGAGCACCGCGCGGCCGATCCGCGACGGGAAGCGCGCGGCGAGCGCCGCGCCCGTCAGGCCGCCCATCGAGATCCCGCAGAAATGCGCGCGCACGATGCCGACATGATCGAGCAGGCCGATCACGTCGCCCGCGAGCTGGTCGATCGTGTACGAGCCGGCCGGCGCGGCCGAATGGCCGTGGCCGCGCGTGTCGTAGCGCAGGATGTTGAAGTGCTGCGCGAGCGGGCGGATCTGCGGCGCCCACATCTGCAGGTCGGCGCCGAGCGAGTTCGAGAAGACGAGCCACGGCGCGTCGTCGCGCGCGGCGCGATCGATCCGGTAATGCAGTTGCACGCCGTTGACAGTGGCGAAAGGCATCAGTGTTCTCCTTGAAGGTTCGCGCTCGCGCACGCGGCGAGCACGGCATCGACATAGGCGTGCGCCTCGCCGACGTAATGGGCGGGATCGAGCAGGCTTGCGAGCGCGTCGCGCGACAGGTGGGCGGACACGGCCGGATCGGCGGCGAGCACGTCGAACAGCGTCGCGCCGGTGCGCACCGCTTCCTTCGACGCGTGCTCGACGAGATGGTGCGCATCGAGCCGGCCGATCCGGTCGCCGAGCGCGAGCATCACCGCTTCGCCGAGGATCAGGCCGCGCGTCAGGTCGAGATTGGCGGCCAGGCGTTCGGTGTTGACGTCGAGGCCCGCGACGATCTGCGCGATCTGCGCGAGCGCGCCGCCCGTCAGGCGCGCGAGGTCGGGCAGCGCGTCCCATTCGGCCTGCCAGCCGCCGAGCGCGCGCTCGTGCTCCTGGACCATGCCGGCGAACACCGTCGCGACGAGGCCCGGCGCGCGCACCGCGGCCGTCAGCACCGCCGCGCAGCCGACCGGATTGCGCTTGTGCGGCATCGTCGACGAGCCGCCCTTGCCGGCCGCGGCCGGCTCGCCAAGCTCGCCGACTTCGGTCTGCATCTGCAGCGACACGTCGCGCGCGATCTTGCCGAGCGTGCCGGTCAGCATGCCGAAGCACGCGGCCGCTTCGGCGATGCGGTCGCGCTGCGTGTGCCACGGCACCGCCGGCAGCGCGAGCTTCAGGTCGTCGGCGAGCGCGGCCGCGACACCCTGCGCGTGCTCGCGCAGGCTCGCGAGCGTGCCCGCCGCGCCGCCGAACTGCAGCACCAGCGCACGCGCGCGCAGCTCCGCGAAACGCGCGCGGTGACGCAGCAGCGCGTCGAGCCATTGCGCGAACTTCAGGCCGAGCGTGATCGGCAGCGCCTGCTGCAGCCACGTGCGACCGATCGCGGGCGTCGCGCGATGCGTGCGTGCAAGCTCGGCAAGCGACGCGCAGGCGGTGTCGAGCAGCGGTTCGAGCACGTCGAGCGTGTCACGCAGCTGCAGGACCGTCGCGGTATCGATGATGTCCTGGCTCGTCGCGCCCCAGTGCACGAATTTCGCGGCTTCGGGGTCGTCGGCCTTCACGCGCGCGGTGAGTTGCTTGACGAGCGGAATCGCGAGGTTGCCGCCGAGCGCGGCATCGCGCGCGAGTGCGTCGGCGTCGAGCTGGCCGGCATCGCACGCGCGTTCGATCGGCGCGACCGCGGCAGCGGGAATCACCTGCCGCGCGGCGAGCGCGCGCGCGAGCGCCGCCTCGACGTCGAGCATGCGCTGGATCGTCGCGCGGGGGGACCAGATCCGGTTGAGCGGCTCGGTGCCGCAGATGAGGGAGGTCAGGCGGGCGCTGTCTTCGAGCATGGCGTCAGGTCGGGATACAGGGTGCGCTTATTGTCCAACGAAGCGCGCCGGCGTGCGCGGGCACGCACGCCGGCATCCGGTTCAGGCCGCGGCCTTCTGCGTCGCGTCGATCAGCGGCACGCCGGTCAGCTGCTGCAGCGCGTCGAACGACAGGTCGGTGAAGATCTCCGTCACCGCGAGGCCGTCGCGCGTCACGTCGAGCACGGCGAGATCCGTATAGATGCGGCTCACGCAACGGATGCCCGTGACCGGATACGAGCATTGCGCGACGATCTTGCTCTCGCCCTGCTTCGTCAGGTGCTCCATCATCACGAACACCTGCTTCGCGCCGATCGCGAGGTCCATCGCGCCGCCGACGGCCGGAATCGCGTCGGGTGCGCCGGTATGCCAGTTCGCGAGGTCGCCCGTCGCGGACACCTGGAACGCACCGAGCACGCAGTAGTCGAGATGGCCGCCGCGCATCATCGCGAACGAATCGGCGTGGTGGAAATACGCGCCGCCCGTGAGCAGCGTCACGTGCTGCTTGCCGGCGTTGATCAGCTCGTCGTCTTCGTCACCGGGCGCGGGCGCCGGGCCCATGCCGAGCAGGCCGTTCTCGCTGTGCAGGAAGATTTCCTTGCTCGGGTCGAGGTGGTTGCCCACCAGCGTCGGCACGCCGATGCCGAGGTTCACGTACGCGCCTTCGGGGATGTCCTGGGCGACGCGCTTGGCCATTTCATCGCGGGTCAGTCGTTTCATGTCGGTTTTCCTCGAGTCAGGCGGCTTGGGACGCGGCGCGTTCGGTGGCCAACTCGGCCGCATGCGCGGCCTGGGGCACTTCGACGATGCGCTGCACGAAAATGCCCGGCGTCACGATGTGCTCCGGGTTCAGCCCGCCGAGCGGCACGACTTCCGACACCTGCACGATCGACACCTTCGCGGCGCTCGCCATGATCGGCCCGAAGTTGCGCGCGGTCTTGCGGTACACGAGGTTGCCCCAGCGGTCGCCCTTGTACGCCTTCACGAGCGCGAAATCGGCGTGGATCGGCTTCTCGAACACATAGAGCTTGCCGTCGATCTCGCGCGTTTCCTTGCCTTCGGCGAGCGTCGTGCCGTAGCCGGTCGGCGTGAAGAACCCGCCGATGCCGGCGCCCGCCGCGCGGATGCGCTCGGCGAGGTTGCCTTGCGGCACCAGCTCGAGCTCGATCTCGCCCGCGCGGTACAGCGCGTCGAACACCTGCGAGTCGCTCTGGCGCGGGAACGAGCAGATGATCTTGCGCACCCGCTTCGCGTTCAGCAGCGCGGCGAGACCGGTCTCGCCGTTGCCCGCGTTGTTGTTGACGATCGTCAGGTCGCGCGCGCCCTGCTCGATCAGCGCGTCGATCAGCTCGGACGGCATGCCGGCCGTGCCGAAGCCGCCGATCATGATCGTCGCGCCGTCGTGAACGTCGGCGACCGCCGACTGAAGCGATTCGAAAATCTTGTTGACCATGTCTCTTCCTGATACGTACCCGCGGCACGAGGCGCGGCCTGTCGAGGGAACACGCGCGTCTCGCGTGCCGCGCCGGGCCCGTGTCCGAACCCGGCTTTGTTCGCTAATCGAACCTAGATTCGATTAGCGAACGATGGCCGATCATAGAGTCGCGCACAGCGCGTTGTCAAGGCGGGATGCCCCAGGGGTCTCGTCGTCGAACGGCAGCCCGACGTAGTTCTCCGCGAGCGCCTGCGCGGCGGCCCGGGAACGCGTCACATACTTGAGTTCGGCGAGCTTCAGGCGGTTGACGAACGGCGTGTCGTCCGTGGACGGATGCAGCATGTTCGTCATGAAGTATGAGAAATGCTCGGCGCGCCAGATGCGATCGAGGCAGGTCGCCGAATACGCGTCGAGCAGCGCGGCGTCGCCGTGCCGGTAGTGCGCGCCGAGCGCACGGGCCAGCGCGCGGACGTCGGCCACCGCGAGGTTCATCCCCTTCGCGCCGGTCGGCGGCACGATGTGCGCGGCATCGCCGGCAAGGAAGAGGCGCCCGTACTGCATCGTCTCCGACACGAAGCTGCGCATCGGCGTCACGCTCCTCTGCGTGATCCGGCCCTCGGCCGGCGTCCAGCCCGTGTCGTTCGAGAAGCGCGTGTGCAGCTCGTCCCAGATTCGCGCGTCGGACCATTCGTCGAGGTTCTCGTCCGGCTTGCATTGCAGGTAGAGGCGCGTGACGGCGGGCGAGCGCATCGAGAACAGCGCGAAGCCGCGCTCGTGGTGCGCATAGACGAGTTCGTCGAGCGATGGCGCCGCGTCGGCGAGGATGCCGAGCCACGCGTACGGGTAGACGCGCTCGAACGTGCGCTGCCGCTCGGCGGGAATGGTCTGCCGCGCGATGCCGTGAAAGCCGTCGCAGCCGGCGACGTAGTCGCAGTCGATGCGGTCCGCGCGGCCGTCCGCGTGCTTGAAGGTGACGAACGGCTTGTCGCCGTCGACGTCGTGCAGCGCGACGTCGACGACCTCGAAATGCATCGCGTGCCCATGCGCATCGCCGGCCGCGATCAGGTCGCGCACCACTTCGTGCTGGCTGTAGACGGTGATCGCGCGCCCGCCGGTGAGCCCGGTCAGGTCGATGCGGTGCCGCTGGCCGCCGAACAGCAGCTCGATGCCGTGATGCTCGAGCCCTTCGCGACGCATCCGGTCGCCGAGGCCGGCCGCGTTCAGCGTGTCGACCGTGCCCTGCTCTAGCACGCCGGCGCGAATCCGGTTCTCGCAGTATTCGCGCGAACGCGCCTCGACGAGGATGGAATCGACGCCTTGCAGGCGCAGCAGATGGGAAAGCAGAAGGCCGGACGGACCGGCGCCGATGATCGCGACTTGGGTGCGCATGTTTGTCTCCTTGTCGACCGGAGTTAGCGCTTCAGCGCTTACTCCGGTCCCATGCAAAGCTGAACATTGATTCGAATAGTGAAACGAATTTGAGCGCTTTCCCGACTATGCGGCAACGCGATTCAGGAGATAAGTTGTATACGTTTCGCGAATATTGGTGCCGTGATGGATGCGCTCGATCTGAACCTGATTCCCTACCTCGTCGCGCTCGACGACACGCGCAACGTGAGCCGCGCCGGCGACCGGCTCGGCGTCAGCCAGCCGCGTGTGAGCGCGGCGCTCGGCCGCCTGCGCGAATACTTCGGCGATCCGCTGTTCGTGCGCACGTCGCGCGGGATGGAGCCGACGCCGCGCGCGCTGGCGCTCCTGCCCGCCGCGCGCGACGCGCTCGCGCAGATCGAGCGCGGCCTCGTCGCGCCGCACGACTTCGATCCGGCGGTCAGCACGCATACGTTCTCGATCGCGCTGTCGGACGTCGGCGAGATCGTGTTCCTGCCGAAGCTGCTGCAGGCGCTCGCGACGCGCGCGCCGCATGCGAACCTGCGCTCGGTGTCGCTCGCGCACGACGAAGTCGGGCGCGGTCTCGAAGCCGGCTCGCTCGATCTCGCGGTCGGCTACTTCCCCGATCTCGACGGCAACAACTTCTTCCAGCAGCGGCTCTTCACGCACCGCTTCGTGTGCCTGATGCGACGCGGCCATCCGCTCGAACAGGCGCGGCCGTTCACGGTCGAGCAGTACCTCGCGTGCGGGCATGCGGTGGTGCGCGCGGAAGGACGCAGCCAGGAAGTGCTCGAGAAATATCTCGCGAAACAGCGGATGCATCGGCGCGCGGTGCTCGAGACGCCGCACTTCATGAGCCTGCCGTTCATCCTGAGCCGCACCGACCTGATCGCGACGGTGCCGCACGCGATCGGCTACGCGTATGCGGCCGAGCACGCGTTCATCACGCCCGTCGAGCCGCCGCTCGCGTTGCCGCGCTTCGACCTGAAGCAGCACTGGCATCGCAAGTTTCACAACGATCCGCGCACGGCGTGGCTGCGCGGCGTCGTCGCGTCGCTGTTCAACGACGAGCAGGACGAGTGGCCGAAGTGAACCGGCAACGCATGGCGACACATGGCGGCCGCGCGACGCACGACCGCCGAAAGCATGAAACAATGCTCCCCATCGCGCCGCCGCAGGCGGCCGTACTCGATGGAGCGAATACATGGGTAAAAAATCCTCGCGGCCCGAACCGGCCGCGTCCCGGCCGAGCCGTTCGGAGGCCGAGGAAGCCGTCCGCGTGCTGCTGCGCTGGGCCGGCGACGATCCGGCGCGCGAAGGCCTCGTCGACACGCCGGCGCGCGTCGTGCGCGCGTACGAGGAGTTCTTCTCCGGCTATGGGCACGAACCGCGCGACATCCTCGCGCGCACGTTCAGCGAGGTCGACGGCTACGACGAGATGATCGTGCTGAAGGACATCCGCTTCGAAAGCTACTGCGAGCACCACATGGTGCCGATCATCGGCCGCGCGCACGTCGCGTACCTGCCGAACCACCGCGTCGTCGGCATCTCGAAGCTCGCGCGGCTCGTCGATGCGTTCGCGAAGCGTCTGCAGATCCAGGAAAAGATGACCGTGCAGATCGCCGACACGCTGTTCGACGTGCTGCAGCCGAAGGGCGTCGGCGTGATTCTCGAAGCCGCGCACCAGTGCATCTCGACGCGCGGCATCCACAAGCCGGGCGTCGAGATGGTCACGTCGCGCATGCTCGGCACGTTCCGCACCGATCCGTCGACGCGGCGCGAATTCCTGTCGATCGTCGCGAATCCTTCTTCAGTGAACCTGACGAATACGTAAATGGAGCCTACGAAGCAGACGGCGGATGCGCCCGTGGTGCTCGTGACCGGCGCAGCGCGCCGGGCAGGGCGCGCATTCGCCGAGTATTTCGCCGCGCAGGGCTATCGCACCGCGATCCACTTCGACCGCTCGGCCGACGCCGCGCACGCGGCGGCCGACGCGATTGCCGAACGCGGCCCGGACTCGGTGGCGCTGCAGGCGGACCTGTCGGACGCCGCGCAGGTGGCCGCGCTGATCGACGCCGTCTATGCGCGCTTCGGCCGCCTCGACGTGCTGGTCAACAACGCGTCGGTGTTCTGGCAGGACCACTTCCCGAGCTTCGACCTCGCCGCGCTCGACCAGGCGTGGGCCGTCAATTGCCGCGCGCCGATCCTGCTCACGCGCGCGTTCTACGAGCGCGCGCGCGCGGCGGGCGCGCAGGGCGTCGTCGTAAACGTGGTCGACCAGAAGATCAAGGAGAACTTCCATCGCGACCACTTCAGCTACACGGTCGCGAAGGCGGCGCTCGGCAACCTGACGCAGATGCTCGCGCTGTCGGCATCGCCGGTGCTGCGCGTGAACGCGGTGTTTCCGGGCCTGATGCTGCCGAGCGACGACCAGACCCAGGCGGACTTCGAACACGCGAGCCGCGCGTCGACGCCGCTCGCGCGCATCGCGGGGCCGAACGACGTCGCGCGCGCGATCCTGCTGCTGACCGGCGCGGCGTACAACGGCGTGGATTTCGTCGTCGATGCGGGACAGAACCTGATCCGCGTCGATCAGGACGTGCTGTACAAGCACCGTTCGCCGGCGGGCAAGCGCTGACGCGCACGCGTGGCGCGCCGTAGCCACGTCAATGCGACCGTCACGCGCGGGCCGGCGCCGCCGTTACGGCTTCTCCGCGCGGTCGCCCTCGCGCGCCTTGCTCTGCGCGACGCTCGTGCCCGGCGGCACGCTGTGCGTGAGCCACACGTTGCCGCCGATCACCGAGCCGCGGCCGATCGTCACGCGGCCGAGAATCGTCGCGCCCGCGTAGATCACCACGTCGTCCTCGACGATCGGGTGGCGCGCATTGCCCTTGACGAGCGCGCCGTCGCCGTCGGCCGGGAAGCTCTTCGCGCCGAGCGTGACGGCCTGGTACACGCGCACGCGCTCGCCGATGATCGCCGTTTCGCCGATCACGACGCCGGTGCCGTGGTCGATGAAGAAGCTCGGCCCGATCTGCGCGCCGGGGTGGATGTCGATGCCGGTGGCCGAATGCGCGATTTCATTGATGAAACGTGCGAGCAGCGGCACGCCGAGACGATGCAGCGCATGCGCGAGCCGGTGATGCATCATCGCCAGCACGCCGGGGTAGCACAGCAGGATTTCCGTGATGTGCTGCGCGGCCGGATCGCCCGCATACGCAGCCTGGATGTCGCTGACGAGCAGCGCGCGGATCGCCGGCAGTTGCTTCCCGAACTTGCGCGCGATATCGAACGCGCGTTCGTCGAGTTCCGCGGCCGGCGTATCCGCCTGCTCGGGCAGGAACGGCAGCGCGCGGCGGATCTGCTCGGACAGCACGCGCAACGTGCTCTCCAGCGTATGGCCGACGTAATAGTCGACGGTCTCGTCGGTCAGGTCCGGCGCGCCGTAATGCGTCGGGAACATCGACGCGCGCAGGCCGGTCACGATCTTGCAGATCGCGTCGCGGGACGGGAGTTCACGAATGCCGCGCGGATGGCGCGTACGATGCAGTTCCTCGCGCGACTCGCGCAAACCGGCGACGATCTCTTCGAGGCCCCACTGACGGACAGGCGATTTCGACATATGCAAAAAGCGGGCAGCCGGCGCTGCGCGCGCGGCCGCAAATAAAAGTGACGGGTCTGCCAAGATTACCGCGTTTTTCAGCCGGGGGCCGGCGTCAGATCGTGACGCTGCTCGCGTCGATCCAGCGCACCGCCCAGTCGCGCGCGTGCGCGATCGCGGCGTCCGCGTCGTTGAACTGGAGTTCCGACGGAAAGAAACGATTGGCGACGAGCTCCCCGTCGCTCGATCGCGAGATCACGACATAGGGCTTGAACGAACCGTCGCCGGCGCGCGCCGGCGCGCAGTTCAACAGGTAACCGCGATGCGTGAAGGCAGTAGTCGCTTGCATGAGTCCGCCACCTCAAGTCCCTTGCTTTCTTTTGTTCACTGCCCGTCCGTCAGGGCGTTGCGGCGCCCTGGTCGGGGCGGAAGCGGCCATGCTGCATCCCCTGTCGCCGCTTCGTCGGAAAAGAATCATACTCTGTAGAAAACGCATCTTCTAGCTGAAATAAATCATGACAAATCAGCGCGCGCAGCACGGCCGCGGCGACCGCGCGCGCGCCTTTTCCCGTCGCGTCCGGAACGGGACTTGCTACGATCCGGAGAGAATCGCCGCCAGGAGATCCGCGATGCAATCGTCTGCACAAATGCGTTCCACGCATCCGCGCAGCATCGAGTTGTACAACGACGATGCGCACGACAGCACCGTCGACACGGACGGCAAGAATCGCGAAGCGGCACGCCTCGCGCGGGGCGAGCCGATGTCGCCCGACCAGGTCACGACGAGCAATGCGTCGCTCGACAACGCGATGCCCGAATCCGGCGACGGCCTCGCGGGCTACGACAGCCGGCCGGGCGGCAATCATCCGGCGCTTGCGCTGCGCGCGGGCTACGTGATGATCGAAAAGGGCTTCGATGCGCCGCAGCCGATCGACGCAGAGGTCGTGAACCCGGTGCGCCGGATGCGGGGGCGCGAGCACTGGCCGGGCCACGCGCGCCGGCCGGAACGGGTGATCGAGCTGAAGGCGGCGCCGCGCTAGCCGCGGCGTTTGAAGCAAGCGTTTGCGCGGCGGTTGCCGCGCGCGTCGCGACGTCGGCTCGCCGTGAAACGACACGCACCATCTTGGCGCGCGGCGACCTGCACACGCTTGCGACAGCGTCCGCGGCAGCAGGCATTCCAGCTGCTCGAGCGGCCGCACCGGACGGTCGGTCCATCCCCATCGCGACGCCCGGACGCCGGAAGCTGCGACGTCCTGTCGCGCCTTCACGCGCTCCGCCATCACCGGCGCCCGAGCCGCCGCTTTCCTACCATGTCCATGCCGCATCCGGCATGTCGCCGAGCGTACCCAACGTGCACATCGTTTGATCGACGTCAGGTCGCGTGACGTCGTTTGCGCTTCAATGGCGAAGCCCGCGCATCGCCGATCCGACGATCGTTGCGCAGGCACCCAACACCGACGTGCGTATCGTCCTGCGAAGCAATCGAGCGCGGCGTTGCCGGCGGCGTGCTGCACGACCTGACGGCACTGCAAGGTCGCCGCCATTCGTTTAATCTGCGTCGCAGCAGCGCGCCGTGCAACCGGCCTCCGGCCGGTTCCTTTTCAACCCGCATCTCGGAGAAGCCATGTACAAGCGTATTCTGGTTGCCGTCGACGGCAGCGATACCTCCCGCCACGCGTTCGATGCCGCGCTTGCGCTCGCGCAAGCGCACGGCGCGCAGCTGCAGCCGTATTACGTCGTCGAGAACGCCGCGATCTACTACAACGTGCCCGGCTACGATCCTTCCGTGCTGCGCGACCAGCTCGTCGAGCAGGGCAACGAACTCGCGAAGGAATACACGCAGCGGATGCAGGCCGCCGACGTGAAGGGCGAAGCCCGGTTCGGCGAAGCGACGTCGATCGCGGACGTGTCGTCGCTGATCCTCGAAGGCGCGACCGCGTTCGGCGCCGACCTGCTCGTGCTCGGCACGCATGGCCGCCGCGGCTTCCGCCGGCTCGTGCTCGGCAGCATCGCCGAGCAATGCGTGCGGCACGCGACGCTGCCCGTGCTGCTGATTCCCGCCGCCGCGCACGCCGGCGAACAGCCGAACTGAACCCCGTCCGGCGCGCGCCACGGACGCCGTCGCGCCGCCGGTCATGCCTACAACGAATCGCGACGTTTTGTCACCCGACCGCCCCAACTTGCGGTGGGACAATGATTCCGTCGATTCAACGCCGGAGAAACCGATCATGTTGACGCCCGTCGCCCCACGCCACGCCACCACGACTCACGCCGCCAGCTGGGCGCCTCGCCAGGCTGCGCACTGCTCGTCGTGCGCGATGCGGCACCTGTGCATGCCGCAGGGCCTGGCGCCCGAAGCGCTCAGCCGCCTCGAGACGGTCATCTGCGCCGCGCGCGCGGTCAAGCGCGGCGAAGCGCTGTTCCGCGAAGGCGACGCCTTCGACAACCTGTATGCGGTGCGCTCGGGTTCACTGAAGACCGTCGCGACGCGTCACGACGGCCGCGAGCAAGTCACCGGCCTGCACCTCGCGGGCGAAGCGCTCGGCCTCGACGGCATCTGCGACGACACGCACCCGCGCACCGCGGTCGCGCTCGAAGACAGCTCGGTCTGCGTGATTCCGTACAGCGCGCTCAAGTCGCTGTGCTCCGAGGCCGGCTCGATGCAGCTGCGCATGCACAAGCTGATGAGCGAGCAGATCGTGCGCGAAACGTCGCAGACGATGCTGCTCGGTTCGCTGAACGCCGAGGAGCGGGTGGCCGCGTTCCTGCTCGACGTGTCGTCGCGCTACCTGAAGCGCGGCTATTCGCCGACGGAATTCAACCTGCGGATGACCCGCGAGGACATCGGCAGCTATCTCGGCATGACGCTCGAAACGGTCAGCCGCACGCTGTCGAAATTCCAGAAGCGCGGCCTGATCGAAATGCACGGCCGCCTCGTGCACATCGTCGACTTCGACGGCCTGCGCCACGTCTGACGCCGAACCCGGCCGCGCGCACCGCGTGCGGCCGCTCGCGCGTCAATCGAGAAACAGCGCGGCCCGCGCCTTGAGCGCCGCGCTGAAATCGTCGAGCCAGCCGATCGACAGGCGCCAGCTCTGCCAGTACAGCTCGATGTCGACGGTGCGTCCCGCCGACATCTCGACCAGCTCCCCCGCCGCCAGCTGACGCTCGATCATCCGGTCCGGACACATCCCCCATCCCAGCCCCGTTTCGCACGCGCGCAGATAGCCTGCGACATGCGGTATCCAGTGCTGCGGCGGATCGAGATCCGCGCGCGTCACGCGCCGGATGAAGCGCGCCTGCAAGCCGTCCTTGGGATTGAACATCACGCACGGCGCGCGGCGCAGCGCATCGCGATTGATCCCGTCGCTGAAATAGCGCGCATGAAACTCGGGCGAACACACGGCGTGATAGCGGATGCGCCCGAGCCGCGTCGAGCGGCAGCCCTGGATCGGCTCGGCCTGCGCGGTCACCGCGCCCTGCACGCTGCCGTCGCGGATGCGCGACGCCGTATGGTCCTGATCGTCGATCACGAGATCGAGCAGCGTCTCGCGCTCCGCGCAGAACGGCGCCACCGCGTCGATGAACCACGTCGCGACGCTGTCGTCGTTCACCGCGACCCGCAACGTCGGCCAGTCGGCCGCGAGCGCGCCCGGCAACGCGGGCATCCGCCCGGACAACTCCGCTTCGAGCAGCTGCACGCGCTCGGTATGGCGGCACAGCAGCGCGCCGGAGGTGGTCGCGACGCACGGCTGCCCGCGCTTCACGATCACGCTGCCGACGCGCTCCTCGAGCAGTTTCACGCGCTGCGACACCGCCGACGGCGTGACGTTCAGCTCCTTCGCCGCCCGTTCGAACGAGCCGTGCCGGATCACCGCCGCGAGCGCGTCGAGCAATGCATAGTCGAGCATCAGAATTCCTTAATCGACATTAGCTGAATTAGCTTTTCTTAGCCGGCCAGCTCCCGCAGACTAGCGTCACTCGAATCTTTCGTCTACTGCTGTCATCCACCATGAACTGGCTCGCTTTTTCCCATGGCGCGGCGCTGTGCGCGTCGCTCATCGTCACCATCGGCGCGCAGAACGCGTTCGTGCTCCGTCAGGGCATCATGCGCGCGCACGTCGGCAAGATCGTGCTGCTGTGCGCGCTGTCCGACATGATCCTGATCGGCGCGGGCGTCGGCGGCGCGTCGGTGCTCGTCGAACGCTATCCGACGTTCGTCCACGCGGTGCTGTACGTCGGGCTCGCCTATCTCGCGTGGTTCGGCCTCAATGCATTGCGGCGCGCGATCAAGCCGGGGCACGCGACGCTCGACGTGCGCGAGGACGGCGTCGCGCCGCCGCCGCAGAGCGCGCTCGCGGTCGTGCTGATGACGCTCGCATTCACGTGGCTCAACCCGCACGTCTATCTCGACACGTTCCTGCTGATCGGCACGGCCGGCGCGCGCGAGCCGGAAGGCGCGCGGCTCGCGTTCGCGATCGGCGCGATGACGGTCAGCGTCGTGTGGTTCCTCGGTCTGGGGTACGGTGCGCGGCTGCTCGCGCCGTGGTTCCGGAAGGCGGTCGCGTGGCGCATGCTCGACGGCGCGATCGGCAGCATGGTGCTGTTGCTGGCGGCGGTGCAGCTGCGGTGACGCGAACGGCAGCGCCGACAAGAAACGGTAATATTCGTGCAAGCCGACCCGCAGCGCCGGGACGACACTTTTCACGACGCCCTTCTCTACGGTCTGCAATGGAGTACATCGATAGCTTACGGATCTTCTGCTCGGTCGTCGAAGCGCGCAGCTTCAGGCGTGCGGCGGATATCCTCGGACTTTCCGCGCCGGTGGTGTCGCGCGCGATCGCCGGGCTCGAGAAGCGGCTCGGCATCCGGCTGTTCAATCGCACGACGCGCCAGATCTCGCTGACGGAAGCCGCCGAACAGTTCTACGAAGGGTGCATGCGCGTGCTCGCCGATCTCGACGCGCTCGAGGAAGGCGCATCGATGCTGGCGCGCGAGCCGACCGGCGTGCTGCGCGTGATCGCGCACGCAACCGCCGCGACGAGCCGCATCACGCCGCTGCTGGCGAGCTTCAAGCGCAAGCACCCGAAGATCGACATCGACGTGACGCTGGCCGAGCGCCCGGTCGATCTCGTCGCGGAAGGCTTCGACGTGGGCCTGCTGCTGCCGTTCATGCTGACGTCCGACACGGTCGTCACGCGGCTCGTCGAGCGCATTCCGTTTACGCTCGTCGCATCGCCCGACTATCTGAAACAGCACGCGACGCCGCAGGATCCTGCCGACCTCGATGCGCACGTGTTCGTCGCGATATCGCCGTCGATCCGCAAGGCCGAGCTGACGTTCCGCATCGGCGAAGACGACGTGACCGTGCCGTTTCGCTACGAGATCGCGTCGAACAACGCCGTCTTCAACCTCGGCATGGTGCTGCAGGGCTTCGGCCTCGGCCTGCTGCCGAGCCCGCTGGTCCAGGACGATCTGGCGTCCGGCCGGCTCGTCCGCGTGCTCGAGTCGTTCCGGATCGTCGACGCCGCGACCGAGCTGCGTCTCGCGTACAGTTCGCGCACGCTGCTGCCCGCCAAGGTGCGGGCGTTCATCGACCATGCCGTCGCATTCTTCGACGCGCTGACGCCCCATTCGCCGCCCGCGTGACGGCGCTCGCCGCCCGTTCACGTCATCCGGGTGCGGCCGCCGCACCGTGCCGCTCCGGAACGATTCTTGCAAGTTTCGTTATTGATTGATGTCGGCGCCGACATTGATGGCGCGCGAGCGCGTCACTAGTCTGTGCGGATGTCCGAACACGGTGACGATGGCCATGCGCCGAAGCCGGCTGCATGACATCGCCCCCAGCGCCACGCACGCCGCCTGCCGCGCGCGGGCGCGACGTTCAAGCCGCCCCGCTCCGCACCCCGCCGCACACCGCACGCAAGCACGCGAAACCGGCCGCCCGCCGCCCGCGTGACATCACACGATCCCGAGAAACCAGGCCAACATGTCTCCCCATTCCACTCCGCGTCCGCTGACGGGCGGCAAGCTGGCGCTCGGCACGCTGGCGGTTTCGCTGGCCATGTTCATGAACGTGCTGGACTCGTCGATCGCGAACGTCGCGATTCCGACGATCTCCGGCGACCTCGGCGTCTCCGTCGACGAAGGCACCTGGGTCATCACGATCTTCGCGGCCGCAAACGCGGTGTCGATCCCGCTGACCGGCTGGCTGACGCAGCGCTTCGGCCAGGTGCGCCTGTTCGTCACATCCATCCTGCTGTTCGTGATCGCGTCGTGGATGTGCGGGATCGCGCCGAACCTGCCGACGCTGCTCGCCGCACGGATCCTGCAAGGCGTGGTCGCCGGGCCGCTCGCGCCGCTGTCGCAGGCGCTGCTGCTCGGCGCGTGGCCGAAGCAGAAATCGTCGAGCGCGCTCGCGCTATGGTCGATGACGGCGCTCGTCGGCCCGATCGCCGGGCCGTCGCTCGGCGGCTGGATCACCTACGACTACAACTGGTCGTGGATCTTCTACATCAACATCCCGGTCGGCATCTTCGCGGCCGCCGTCACCTGGGCCGTGTTCCGCGATCGCGAATCGGCGACGCGCCGCCTGCCGATCGATACGGTCGGCCTCGTGCTGCTGGTCGTCTGGGTCGCGTCGCTGCAGATCATGCTCGACAAGGGCAAGGACCTCGACTGGTTCAACTCGCCCGTGATCGTCGCGCTCGGCATCGTCGCGCTGATCGGCTTCGCGTTCTTCCTCGTCTGGGAGCTGACCGAACAGAATCCGGTCGTCGACATCCGGCTGTTCACGCAACGCAACTTCGCGGGCGGCACGATCGCGATCTCGGTCGCATACGGGATGTTCTTCGGCACGCTCGTGCTGCTGCCGCAATGGATGCAGGGCTATCTCGGCTACCGGGCGGTCGATTCCGGGCTCACGACCGCGCCGCTCGGCCTGTTCGCCGTGGTGCTCACGCCGATCATGGGCCGCATCCTGCCGCGCACCGATCCGCGCTATATCGCGACGCTGGCCTTCATCGGCTTCGCGGTCGTGTTCATGATGCGCACGCAGTTCTATACCGACGTGTCGCGCTGGGACCTCGTGCTGCCGACGCTGCTGCAAGGGATTCCAATGGCGATGTTCTTCGTGCCGCTGACGTCGATCATCCTGTCCGGCCTGCCGCCGGAGAAGATTCCGGCGGCGGCGGGCCTGTCCAATTTCGGCCGGACGTTCTGCGGCGCGGTCGGCACGTCGGTGATCGGCAACGCATGGAACGACCGGACCATCCTGCATCACGTGCGGCTCAGCGAGCAGGCGAGCGTCGGCAATCCGGCGTTCGCGCAGCAGATCGACGCGACGCGCTCGATGCTGCACCTGAACCTGGACTCGGCGCACGCGCTGTTCAACGCCTCGGTCGACGCGCAGGCGGCCGTGATGGGGCTGAACGACATCTTCTACATTTCGGCGGTCGTCTTCATCGCGATCATCCCGCTGATCTGGATCACGAAGCCGTCGAAGGCGGCGGGTGGCGCCGACGCGGCGGCCGGCGCGCACTGACGTTCGGCGGCCGTTTCCGGGAGGGCGGCGGGCCTTCCCGTTAAAATCCTGCACTTTCCATCCCCGACCGGCCGCTCCGCCATGCAACCCGCCTCCCTCGACCAACCCGCTTCCCACGGCGCCGACGACGCCGAAGCCACACGCGACCTCGTCTACGGCCCCGACGACCGGCCGGCCCCGACCGTCGCGTTCGTGGCCGCCCTGCAGCACCTGCTGGCGATCCTGGTGCCGATCGTCACGCCCGGCCTGCTGATCTGCCAGGCCCTCGGCGTGCCCAGCCGCGACACGACGCTGATCGTGTCGATGTCGCTGGTGATCTCCGGCATCGCGACCTTCGTCCAGTGCCGGCGCTTCGGCCCGCTCGGCGCGGGCCTGCTGATCGTCCAGGGCACCAGCTTCAACTTCGTCGGCCCGCTGATCGCCGGCGGCAGCCTGATGGTCAAGCAAGGCACCCCGGTCGAGACCGTGATGGCCGCCATCTTCGGCGTCGTGATCGCCGGCTCGTTCGTCGAGATGGGCGTGTCGCGCATCCTGCCGTTCATCAAGCGCCTCATCACGCCGCTGGTCACCGGCATCGTGGTGCTGCTGATCGGCCTCACGCTGATCAAGGTCGGCCTCGTCAGCATGGGCGGCGGCTACGGCGCGATGGCCAAGGGCAATTTCGCCAGCATCGACAACCTGACGCTCTCCGGGCTCGTCCTCGGCACCATCATCCTGCTGAACCGGGTGCCCGTCGTCTGGGTGCGCAGCACCGCGCTCGTCATCGCGCTCGCGGTCGGCTATCTCGCGGCCGCGTTCATGGGCCGGCTCGACTTCACCGGCGCGCGCGAAGCCGCGCTGTTCCAGATTCCGACCCCGCTGCACTTCGGCCTGAGCTTCTCGTGGTCGCTGTTCGTGCCGATGCTGATCATCTACCTCGTCACGTCGCTCGAAGCGATCGGCGACGTCACCGCCACCAGCAAGATCTCGAAGCAGCCCGTCGAAGGCCCGCTATGGATGCAGCGCATCAAGGGCGGCGTGCTGGTCAACGGCGCCAACTCGCTGCTGGCCGGCATGTTCAATACCTTTCCCAGCTCCGTGTTCGCGCAGAACAACGGCGTGATCCAGCTCACCGGCATCGCGAGCCGTCACGTCGGCCTCTGGATCGCGGGCATGCTCGTCGTGCTGGGCCTGTTCCCGCCGGTGGCCGGCGTGCTGCAGGCCGTGCCCGAGCCCGTGCTCGGCGGCGCCGCGATGGTGATGTTCGGCGCGGTGGCCGCGTCCGGCATCAACATCCTCGCCGGCATCCGGCTGGACCGCCGCGCGCTGCTGATCATCGCGGTGTCGCTGGCCCTCGGCCTCGGCGTGTCGCAGGTGCCGGAGATCCTCGCCAGCCTGCCGCACGCGCTCAAGAACGTGCTGGAATCGGGCGTCGCGACGGGCGGCATCTGCGCGCTGGTGATGAACTGGTTCCTGCCCGAGAAGAAGTGACGCAGTGATGGCGCGGCCCGGGCAACGGGCCGCGCCGATCGACGCGATCGTCGCGTCGAATTCGGCCGCTTGCGGATCGCTTGCGGTCGCCTCCCTCTCGATGACGCTGGCACAGCCGGATCGGCGCAAGCGCTCTCCCTCTCCATCCGCTCCATCGCCTGCCGACACGCTTCAAGCGCTCGCCGCTTCCGCGCGATGACGTAGCCGCAGCCGCCCGTCGTCACGCCGCCGTGCAACGCCACACCACGAGAACCCGAAATTCGACGACAATATTCCGCTGCCGAATCTGCTGAACGACGTTTGTCCATCCATTTCGGAGCCGAAACTTGGATTCAACGACACTTCTGCTGTACGTGGTTGCGGTCTCTGCCGTCACCATCACCCCCGGTCCCACGATGCTGCTGGCGCTGAACAACGGCGCGACGCGCGGCCTGCGTGTCGCCGCCTATGGCATCGCCGGCGCCGCCTTGTCCGATCTGATCCTGATCGGCGCCGTGGGCTGCGGCCTGGGCGCGATCCTGCAAGCATCGGAACAATTGTTTGCCGCCGTGAAATGGGTAGGCGCCGCCTACCTGCTGTATCTCGCGTGGGCGCTCTGGCGTGCGCCGGCGATGCTCGCCCAGCCCGACATCACCGAGACGATCGCGGCATCCGACGGCTGGTCCGCATTCAGGCGTTCGCTGCTGGTCGCGCTATCCAATCCCAAGGGCCTGCTGTTCTTCTCCGCGTTCCTGCCGCAGTTCATTCAGGCCCGCGCGGCAGTCACCCCCCAGTACATCACGCTCGCGATCACGACCGCGTTGATCGATATCGCGCTGATGAGCGTGTACGCGGTCGGCGGTCATCATGCGATGAGGGTGCTGTCCGGGAAGGCGCTGCAATGGCTCAACCGCGGCTGCGCCGGCATGCTGGCGGGCCTGGCGGTTGCGCTCAGCCTGTATCGGCGCGGCGCGGGAAGCTGAACGTTCGCGCATGACAACGCGCCGGCCATGCGGCCGGCGCGTCATCGACGCAGCATCACGACACGGTCGGCAGGCTGGCGAGCGCCGCAGCCAGTTCGGTTTCGTCGTAGGCCTGGTCCGTCAGCTTCTGCGCGTTGAAGGTCTGGTAGGCGTTCATATCGAAGTGGCCGTGCCCCGACAGGTTGAACAGAATCGCCTCCGGCCGGCCTTCGCGCTTGCACCGCAACGCTTCATGAATGGCGCCGGCGATCGCATGGTTCGCCTCCGGCGCCGGGATGATGCCCTCGCATCGCGCAAACAGCTGTCCTGCGCCGAAGCACTCGGTCTGCTGGAACGCCATCGCCTCGATGAGGCCGAGTTCGCGCAGGTGCGACACCATCGGCGCCATGCCGTGATAGCGCAACCCGCCGGCATGAACGCCCGGCGGCGTGAACGTCGAGCCCAGCGTATGCATCTTCGCAAGCGGCGTAATGCCGGCCGTGTCGCCGAAGTCATACGCGTAGCGCCCGCGCGTCAATGACGGACATGCGGCCGGCTCGGCGGCGACGTAGCGGCGGGACCGTCCGCCGCGCAGCTGCACGCCCAGGAACGGAAACACGAGGCCCGCGAAATTGGAACCGCCTCCGGTGCACGCAACGATCACGTCAGGATCGTCGCCCGCCATTTCCATCTGCATCAGCGCTTCCTGCCCGATGATCGTCTGGTGAAGCAGCACGTGATTCAGGACCGACCCGAGCGCATACCGCGCGTCGTCCGTCGTCACCGCCGCTTCGACCGCCTCGGAAATCGCGATGCCCAACGACCCCGGATGATCGGGCTGAGTCGACAGCACGTTGCGGCCGAACTCGGTCAGCGTCGACGGCGACGCCACGCAGCGCGCGCCGTAGGTTTCCATGACCGCCCGGCGATAAGGTTTCTGATCGAACGACACGCGCACCTGGAACACCGTGACGTCCAGCCCGAAAAGCTGGCCGGCGAACGCGAGCGACGTTCCCCACTGGCCGGCGCCGGTCTCCGTCACCAGCCGTTTCACGCCGGCCTGCTTGTTGTACCAGGCCTGCGGTATCGCCGAATTGGGCTTGTGGGAGCCGGCCGGCGACACGCCTTCGTATTTGTAGTAGATCCGCGCCGGCGTATCGAGCGCCCGCTCCAGCCGATGCGCGCGCATGAGCGGGGACGGCCGCCACAGACGATAGATATCGCGCACGGCCTCGGGAATCGGAATATCCCGCTCGACCGACAGTTCCTGCTCGACGATTGCCGGCGGAAACAGCCGTGCGAGATCGTCCGCCTGCACGGGCTGCCGGGTGTCGGGGTGAAGCATCGGCGGCATCGGCTTCGGCAAGTCCGCGGCGAGGTTGTACCACGTATGCGGAAGCCGCGATTCATCAAGGATAAAGCGAGTGGTCTGAGTCATTTGATCGTTCCGAAAACTTCAGGGATAGGAAAACCCGGCAGTCAGCGCATCGCCGGCAAGCATCCGGCTTGCGCACGTCGCGCCCGGCCAGTGCGTGTGGATGGCGTAGCTCAGCGCCTCCGACAGGGCGAGCAGATCGCGCTCCCCCTCCGGATGCAACGCTTCAGCGATGACGAACGCACGCGTCGTCGACGGCGATATCGCGGACAGGCCGCTCTGCCGATGCGACCATTTGCGCGCATGCGCACGGTTCGCCTCGTCCTCGAACGTCACTTCGCCGGCGGGCACGACGGACACCACGCCGTCGAACCCGTCGTATTCCGACCGGCCGGACGCGTAGCCCACTTCGAGCCGCCCGTCGATGCGGTCGATGTCGAGTCCGGCGACCGGCACCGCGAACCGGGCGGACAACGCATTGCAGAGCGTGACGAACGGGTGCAATCCGGTGGTGAATGCGTCGCTGGCGCGCAGCCGCCGCAGAATCGATTCGGCCGCCATCCGGAACTTGGTCGGGTCGACGCCGGTTTTCCGGTAGGCGGCGCGCCAGTGGCGGACAGACTCGAGCTGACTTTCCGATCCGTGCCGCTGCAGCTGTTCGCGCGCGATCGCCAGATTGCGCTCCACCGTGTCGCTGACGACCGGCTCCGCGGAAATGCCGTCGACCATGCACACGAGCGAGGACAAGCCGGGAAAATCGGCGGCCAGCGCGTCGGAGTAGCGAAAGCCGCGCATCATGAGTTCGCCAGCCCCTTCTCGCGCAGTTGAAGCTCGGTGAGCGCCTCGATGATGAAGCGGTAGATCGCGACGATCGTGTCGACGTCGCCGTCGGCCTGGCGCACCCGCGCCGCCACGGCGTCGAGCACCTGCTGCACCCGGTCGCAGCCGCGAATCTCGTCGACGGAGTGCTTGTATCGCGACGCTTCCAGCGCGAGCGAGATGCGTTTCGCGAGCAACGGCACGATCTGATCGTCGATGCCGTCGATTTGCCGGCGGATGTCCGCCAACTGTTCTGCTGCGTGCATGTGAATCCCTCCAGAAATGAGATGAATGCGTGCGGGGAAAAATCGGTGCGGGTGGCCTACGCCGCACGCTCGTTGACGGTGTCCAGAACGAGGCATTGCGCGCGCAGCGCCGCGGGCGTCGCGCGCAGCAGGCGCGCCATGCCGGTCATGCGCGCGATCATCGAACGGACCGACGCAAGGCCTTCGCGGTCCTGCATGCCGGCTCCCGGCGAACCGCCGTGGATGACGACCGGATACCCGCTGCCGACGAGAATCATCCGGTTGAGCAGGAAATTGCTGACGAGCTGGTGGAATACCGTTTCGTGCGCATAGCGCCGGCCCGTGACGACGGCGCCCGCGACCTTGTTGGCCAGCGGCCGCTCGAAGCGCAGGTAGCCGACGCCCGCCCGTTCGATGAAGATCTGCATCGGATGCGCCATGCCGTAGCCGTGCACGGGCACCGCGTACACGATGCCGTCGGCTTTGCGCAGCCGCGCGATGATCGCGGGCATGTCGTCGTCCTGCTCGCACGCCGACGTGCGCGTATTGCATTCGCCGCACGCGCCGCACGGCGCAATCCGGTGTTCGCGCAGGCGCACGATGTCGATCGTGCAGCCCTCGTCGGCCAGCAGCGCGCCGATGTGCTCGGCCACTTGCTCGGTGTTCCCCGAGGCGCGCTCCGAGCCGGTGACAATGGTGAAATGCAGCGGATTCGATTCAGGTGGGTTCATGTTCTTGTCCAGTCGGTCAAAGCCTTTACCAGGTGCGCCGGAATCGCTGCGCAAGCGCCACCGGCGCGGTCAGGTCCAGCAGATATTTGTCGGTCACGCATGCGGATGCGTCGAGATAGCCGATGCCTTGCGACGGATCGAGCGGAAAGCCGGCAACGCGCGTCTGCATGTAGAGGTCGCGGCTCGGCTGAAAACGCGTCGCCGCCGCCCAGAGCACGTCTTCGGGAGAGTGAATGTCGATATCCTCGTCGACGATCCAGATCGCCTTGACGAGCGCGTGCCGCTCGATGACCGCGCGACGGATCCGCTCCATCGCACCGGGCGTGTCGCGGTGCTTGCGGACGCGCAGCACGAGGATCAGTTGCCCGCCGCCCGCCGACAGGTAGTGCGCGTCGAGCAGCGTCGCATCCTCCGGCGCCAGTTGGCTCAGGTGACGGAGCATGCCGGCCTCGGCGGGCAACGCGAGCAGCTCCGACTGCTCCTTTCCGGGGCCGAGAAACGCCTGAAAGATCGCGTCACGCCGATGAAACACCGCGCTGACCTCGACCACCGGAAGCGACGCGCGCGCTTCGCCCATATAGCCCAGGAATTCGGGCATCGCGAAGCGGTTGGCCGCGTTCGCATATTCGTCCGCCGTGTCCGCCAGCAGCGTTCCCTCGATCACGATCTCGCTGCGGGCGAAGCAGAACGTGTCGTTCGTCGCGCAGCGCGCAAGCTCGAGCGGTGCGCCGAGCATCGCGCCCGCCGCTTCGATCTCGCCGCTTCCCGGCTCGACGAACGGCGCGCTCAGGCTCGACGTCAGGTACACGGCCGGCGGCGCGCCGATATTGATCGACACGGGCAGCGTCCGCCCTGCGTCGAGCGCCTTCCGGTACAGCCGGTCGAGATCGCGTCCGGGAAAAATCCAGATCGTCAGGCGCGAATCGTCGAGCACACGCATCCGGTGAATCGACACGCTCGCGAAACCGCTGTCGGGGTCGCCTGCGCAGACGATGCCGGCCGTCAGGTAAGGCCCGGCATCGACGGCGGTGGTGGTCGGGACCGGCAGCGCGCGCAGCCGCTCCGGCGCCTGGCGCTCGCGACACGGCGGCGCGTCGCGCCATTCGGGCGCGACGCGCGAGCCGAGCAGTTGCGCGAAGTGCCGCGCCCCGCCCCCCGGCTCCGCGCCGAGCAGCCATTCGTTGCGCGCGCGCGAGCCGAACAATCCCATCAGCACCGGCATGCGTCCGTTCCCGCCGGCGTAGAGCACGACAGGCTCGTCGCCGCTGCGGGAACTGCCCGGCGACGTCGCGAAATGCGCGCGATAGTGGGCGGCGATTTCGACGCGCGGGTCGAGCCCGGCGTCGATCTCCACCACGGAGCCGCCGCGCGCGCGACAGGCATCGAGTGCGTCCCGCAGCGAGCGGGACGGGAGCGTCATGGTGGATGGCATGGGTTATCGCTGCGCCTGATCGCCCTGGTCGTCGACGACGAACACGAGCGTTTGGCCGTCGGCCGCGCCCCTGGACCGATGACGCACGCCGTCCGGGATCGAAAATACCGTGCCCGGCCGGCACTCGAAGGTTCGGTCGTCGAAGATGATCGTGAAGCACCCCTCGAAAACGAACCCCTGGTGACCCACCGTGCACCAGTGCGCCTCATCGAAGCCGGCGGGCAGCTCGAGCAGGCGCAAGCGCTTGCCGTTGGAAAAGAAGGTCTTGACGCGGCCGTCCGCGCCGGGTTTGCTCCAGCTCGCCCAAGGCGCGCTTTCCGTGTCGAAGGAAACGTCGTCGTACGAAACAGTGTTCATCGGGTCGCTCTACGAATGGGTTGATGATGCGGTTGAGAATGGCGCGTCGGCGCCCAGGTAGTACTCGAAGAAACTGCTGAAGATCGACATGCCGTTCTCGGTGGAAATGCTCTCCGGATGGAATTGCACCCCTTCGATCGGATAGCGCCGATGGCGCACGCCCATCACCTCGTTGTCGTCGAGCGCATGCGCGCTGACGACCAGCGGGTCGGGCACGCTGTCGCGCGCGATCACGAGCGAGTGGTAGCGGGTCGCCGAGAACGGCTTGCCCGACGTCTTGGCGAAGACGCCCGTCCCGTCATTGGCGACGACGCTCGTCTTGCCGTGCATGCAGGTGCCTGCCCGCACGACCTCCCCGCCATAGGCGAGGCCGATCGCCTGATGGCCCAGGCACACGCCCATGACCGGCACGCGCCCTTCGAGTGCGCGGATCATCTGCGGGTAGCCCGCGTCTTCCGGGCGGCCCGGCCCGGGCCCCAGCACCACCGCGGACGGCGGCTCGGCCAGCAGGCGATCGATGCGCGGATCGTCGCATCGCAGCACGCGGGTCTGCAGGCCCATCGTCCGGAGATACAAGTCGATGACGTATACGAAACTGTCGTAAGCATCCACAAGTGCGACGTTCATGCCACGAGCTCCTGTCCCGTCAGAATGCGATAAGCCAGCCGCATCTTGGCCAGCGTTTCGAGCCATTCCCGCTCCGGCTCCGAATCGAACACCACGCCCGCGCTCGCCCTCAACCGGTATTCGCCGTCGATCCGGCAAGCCATCCGAATGCACAGCGCCATGTTCATCCCGCCCCGGAAATCGATCAGGCCGATCGCGCCGGCATATTGGCCGCGCGGCGACGCTTCCAGTTGCTCGATGATCTCCATGGCCCTGATCTTCGGCGCCCCCACCATGGTCCCGGCGGGAAACGTCGCGCGCAGGACATCCACGGCGTCGCATCCGGCCCGCAGCTCGCCGGTCACGGTGGAAACCAGGTGATAGAGAGACGGAAACTCCTCCATCGCCATCAGGCTCGGAACGTCGAGCGAACCGGGTTCGCACAGGCGTCCGATGTCATTGCGGCACAGATCGACCAGCATCACGTGTTCCGCGTTCTCCTTCACGGACGCACACAATTCGCGCCGCAGCGTATCCCCGTCGACGGCCGGCGATTTCGCCAGCGTGCCGGCGATCGGCCGCATCGACAGGCGACGCCCTTCGAGCCGAACGTAGTTCTCGGGACTCGCGCCCACCAGCGTCATGTCGTCGACCTGATGCAGGAACATGTATGGCGACGGGTTCTGCGCCCTGAGATGCGCGTAGAGCGACACCGGGTCCATGCCGGTCCTGACGCGGATCTCGTGGCCGAGCTGCACCTGGTAGATGTCGCCCGCATGGATATGGTCCAGCGCGGTCCGGCAGGCGTCGAGATAGCGTTCCTTCGTCGTCGAGAACCGGATGCCGGACGCCTCCGGCGCGGCGGGCCGAAACGGCGGCGCAGCCGTGAGCAGCTGTCGAAGCGACGGAATGTCGGGTTCGCCGAAGCCGGGGCCATAGTTCACGTGAAGCGCGACCCTGTCGCGATGAAACGCCACCACGTGCTGGTACAGATCGAGGCGAACGAGTGTCGCGTTCGTGCGCGGCAACCGGCGCGGCAGGCGCTCGATCAGCGCCGCCGTGTCGTAATCGAGCCGCACGACGAAGCCGGCCGCGAATTCGTCCGTGGTGGTTGCGACGCGATAGCTGGAAAACAGGAACGCGCGCATCAGGCGCCACAACTGGTCCGGGGAATCGAGGTCCGCGCGGCCGTCGGGATCGAATCGGGGCGCGTCCGGCAGGGTCTCGGCGGTGTGCGTCAAATGCCCCCTAATTTCGGGAGCCGCGTCGATATTGACCGAATCCGCAGTGAAGCGGATGGACGCAATTCGTCGTATCGCGACGAAAGACTGCTTGCAATCGATTTCGGGGCCGCTGACCGATTCGGCCAGGAATACGTGTTCCGCGCCGAATCGCTCTACAGCCATGCGATATACGCTGAATGGATCGACGTCAGGTGCTGCCTTGATTCGGATGGTTTCGGTCTGGATGGTGAGCATCGTTAATAATGCGGTCGTTTGGCAGCACCCCGTGTAATGGACTCGAAATGTTCGGGGTTGCCGGACAAAGGCGCTAGGCACACGGGAGATAAACTCGCGTATGTACAACACGGCCGGCCGGCGTTCTGTACTGGTTCCGGATCCGGGTATCTGTACTGATTGAAGCGGATTGAAAATGACGCGCCACGTCACATTAACGATTCGCAAGTATGGGTATTCGAGTTGCGGCATATCAAATAAAGAGAATCGCCCGATGCAAGAAAATCCAAAACGAAACCAGCCCCTTTATTTGCAACTGGCTCATCAGATCGAATCGGCAATCCGGCTAGGCACATACGCCAGCGGCGATCGCCTGCCTTCGTTGCGAAAGTGTGCGAAGGAACACGCGGTATCGCTGTCGACGGTACTGGAGGCGTACAGGAATCTCGAGGACGCGCGGCTGATCGAGTCCCGGCCGAAAGCGGGGCATTACGTTGCACAACGCTCGCGCGAGCTGCCGGAGCCCGAGGCAAGCCCGCCCCCCGCGTTGTCGGCCGCGGTCGAGGCGGCAACGCTCATCGAAACGATGATGTACTCGGCCAGCGCGCCGAACCTCGTGTCGTTCGGATCGGGCTATCCGTCGAGCGGGCTGATGCAGTCCGACAAGACGAGGCGCGCGGTGCTGCGCGCCATCCAGCGCAGCGGCACCTCGCTGGCGCGCTACCCGACGCCGCCCGGCGAGGACGCGCTGCGCAAGGCGATCGCCCGGCGCACGCTCGCGATGGGATGCACGCTCGATCCTCGCGAGATCGTGCTGACGACCGGCACGACCGAATCCGTCAGCCTCTGCCTGATGGCCTTGTCGAAACCCGGGGACACGATTGCAGTGGAATCGCCGACGTCGTTCGGCTTCCTGCGGATACTGGACGCGCTCGGGCTGCGCGTCCTGGAGATCCCCGCTCACCCTCGCGACGGTCTTTCCGTCGATGCGCTGGCGTTGGCGTTGCGCACGTGCCAGGTGAGTGCGGTGCTGGCGACGCCGACGCTGTCGAATCCGATGGGCACCTGCATGCCGCTCGCGGAACGCGAGCGCCTGGCGCAGCTGCTGGCGAACCACGGGGTTCCGATGATCGAGGACGTGATCTACAGCGACCTCGTCACGGGCGATGCCTATTCCCGCGCGGTGAGGTCGTTCGACGCGGACGGCTGGGTGCTGCCGTGCGGCTCCTATTCGAAGACGATCGCCCCGGGCTTGCGCGTCGGCTGGCTGCACGCCGGGCGCTTTGCGGCCAGGGTAAGGATGCTGAAATCGGCGACGTCGGGCGGCAACTGCTCGCTCAACGAGCTCGCGCTGGCCGAACTGTTGACGGAATCCAGCTACAACCGCCGGCTCCGCCAGTTGCACAAGGCGAACAGCAACAGCGTCGGCGACGCCCGCCGGATCATTGCCCGCGCGTTTCCGACCGGCACGCGCATGACCGACCCGGTCGGCGGATCGATGTTGTGGGTCGAACTGCCGGGCAAGCTGGATTCGTTGACCCTGTTCAAGGCCTGCCTCGAAGAACAGATCCTGATCGCTCCCGGGACGATGTTCAGCGCGTCGGACACCTATCGGAACTGCATCCGGATCAGCCTGCCGGGACCGTGGAGCGCCGAGCATCGGCGCGCGCTGGAGCGCGTCGGCGAAATCGCCGGCCAGATGCTGGCCGACGCGCAGGCCTGATCGCGACGGCCGTGCCGCGCTGAATCAGGACGGCCGCCCGAACGGCCGCCGCCGCGCATCGGTCGACGATGCGCGGCGGCAAGGTCGCGACGCCTTCCGCCGCGCCCGCTCATCCCGCGCCATCCGGCACCAGCAGATCGATCCGCCGCATGCGCGGATGGGCGAACATGCACGCGCACAGCAGCACGCTCGTCGCGCCCACCGCGACGAACAGCAGCGCGACGCCGCCGCCCTTGCCGATCCCGAACCACGCGTTCGCCGCCTGCGCGAACGGCCCGCCCGCCGACAGCGCGGGCTCCAGCACACGATCGACGACGAACCCGCCCACCGCGACGACGACCGTCATCGTCGCGATCATCAGCATGCTGACGAACGACAGCACGCTGGCCTTGTTGCGCGCCGGGATCTTGCGCATCCACAGCGCGTTGCAGCACCCCTCGGCGACGCTGCCCACCGCCAGCGCGACGAACGCGATCGCGCAGTACGCCGACGTGTCCGACACGAGGCCGATCGACAGCATGCACAGCGACAGCACCGCATCCGCGCACACGACGATCAGCATCAGGCGCTGCGGATTGGTCGTCGCGATGAGGAGCGACATGCCGGCGAGCCCGCCGATCGCGGCTGACGTGTAGACGAGCCCGAGCTGCGCGCTCGAATGATTCGAGAGCACGAGCGGCGCGATCATCATCGTCGCGAGCGAGAGCAGCGCGCTCTGGATCATCACGTACCCGAGCAGCCCGAGCATCAGCGGCTCCGCTTCGAAGAAGCGCAGCGCGCTCGCGATGCCCGACAGCACGTCGCGCAGCAGCGGCCGCTTCGCGCGGGCCGGCTCGGCGGACGCCGTGCCGAGATGCGCAAGCGCCCTGAACACGCACAGCATCGCCGCGAGGTTCGCGAAGAAATGGATCGCGAATACCGCGTTCAGGCCGGCGCCGCCCATGATGATCCCGCCGAGCAGCGGCGCGACGAGCGTCGACACGTTCTTGCCGATGCCCATCAGGCCGTTCGCGCGAGTCAGCGCGCCGTTCTCGACAATTGAATGGATCGATGCCTGACAGGAAGGTGTCCGAAATGCGCCGACCGCCGACGCGCACGCGTTGAACGCGTAAAGATGTACCGGCTGCAGCTTGCCTGCGAACAACAGCGCGAGCAGCAGCAGCGTCAGCAACGCGAGCGCCGCGTTGGCCGACACGATGATGAGCTTGCGGTCGATCCGGTCGGCCAGGCCGCCCGCGAACGGCAGGATCAGCACCGACGGCAGCGTCGCGGCGATCACCGTATTCGAAAAGGCCGTCACCGAGCCGGAATGCCGATAGACCCACACGCCGAGTGCGAACGACATCAGCGCGGCGGCGAATTGCATCGACGATTCGCCCAGCCAGAAAAAAAAGAAACGACGACCCGGCGACATGCATTCCTTCCCGGTTTGAGCGCGATGAAGCTCACGCGGCGCGAACGCGCCGGATTCGACGTTCGTGCGGCAGCCGCGCGAACAGGCCTGCCGGATTAGAGCACCGGCGACGGACGATGTCTGTCATGGGAATGCATGACGGACCGCGCGCGCATTGTCCGGCGTTGGGGGGACAGACGCTCGGCCGGCGCGGTGTTTTAATTTCCGTCACTTGCGAATGGCCGCATCCGGCGACGCGTGCGCAATGTATCGGCATCCGAAGAACCCTCTACAGCGAATCCATCTACGGCGGGCAGTCCGATGAAATACCCCCTCCGGGCGGCACAGCGCAACATCCTCGCGGCGCAAAACATCCATGAAGACCATCGGCTCGCGCACATCGGCGCGTCGTCGCGCATCGTCGGCGCGCTCGATGTCGCGCTGTTCTGGCGCGCGGCGGACTTCGTCGCGCAGCACAGCGCCGCGGTGCGCTCGTCGCTGCATGACGGCGACGACGGCCTGTTCCAGATCGTGCACGACGACGCGCGCTTCGTGCGCGAGATGCTCGACCTGCGCGCGCACGCCGATCCGCATGCCGAAGCGCAGCGCTTCATCGACGACGATTTCGTGAATCACCGCTTTGCGACCGACGGTCGCGAAATCGCCTGCCGGATGGTGCTGATGCAGGTTGGCGACGACGACTACGTCGCCTATACGAAATTCCATCACGCGCTGTTCGACGGATGGGGCACGTCCCTCTTCTACGCACGCATCTGCGAAGCGTACAACCGGCTGCGGGCGGGCGAGACGCCGTCTGCGTGGCACGAGACCCGCGTCGACGCGATGCTCGCGGACGAGCGCGCGTATCTGGCCTCCGACAAATGCGACGCGTCGCGCCGCTACTGGGCCGAGCGCCTCGCGTCGTATGACAGCGAGTATTTCCCGCGCGCGACGTCGCAATCGAACCGTCGCACGGTGCTCGAGCTGAGCGCGGCCGACACCGCCGCGCTGCACGCGTGGTCCGACGCGCAGCGCGCGAGCCCGTTCCATTTCTTCGCGGCGGTCCTGCAGGCGACGCTGTTTCGCGTCGTCGGCGCACGCGATCTCGCGATCGGCCTGCCGATCCTGAACCGGCGCACCGCGACGGACAAGCAGACGATCGGGCTTTTTCTCGGCTTTTGCGTGCTGCGCACGCCGGCGGCGCCCGCCGACACGTTCGCGGATCTCGTCGCGCGGATCGGCGCGCAGCTGAAGGCCGATTTCCGCCATCAGCGCTATCCGCTCGACGCGCTGTCGGGCGACCAGGGCCGGCTGCCGTTCGAAGTGAGCCTGTCGTACGAGCGGCACGACTACGACGCGACGTTCGACGGCACGTCGACGACGGTGACGCCGCTGCGCACGCCCGCGCAAAGCTATCCGCTGCGCGTCTACGTGCGCGACTTCAGCGCGCGACGGCCGATCTACATCGACTTCGACACGAACGATTCTTGCTTCGGCGATCTCGCGCCGCAGACGCTCGTCGATACGTTCCGGGACGTGCTGCACGAAGCGCTCGACGACGCGAACGCGCGGCTCGTTCCGGTGAAGCCGACGGTTCTCGATGCTCGAGCGGCGCTTGTGAGCGGCCTTCCGGCGCTGTCACGCGCGAACCTGAGTGATGCGTTCGAGCGGATCGCCGCGCACTATCCGGATGCGGTTGCCGTGTCGGGCGACGCCGGCTCGCTTACCTATGCGCAGCTCGACGCGCGCGCCAACGCACTTGCCTGGACGTTGCGCGATCTTGGCGCCGGCCCCGAGTTGCGCATCGGTCTCGCGTCCGGACGCGACATCCATTTCGCGATCGGCATGCTCGCGATCCTCAAGACCGGCGCTGCCTATGTGCCGCTCGATTCCGCCTATCCCGACGAGCGACTGCGTTTCCTCATCGACGACAGCGCGATGATCGCCATCGTCGGAACCAACGACGAGCTAGAACGCCTGCCGCGCTCGGGTGATCTGCCGCGCTGTGCGATCAGTCTCGACGATGTTGGTGGCGACCGCGCCCGAACGGCTCCGCCCCGCGCCGTCTGCGCCGCGCAAGCCGCCTATGTGATCTACACATCCGGCTCCACCGGCACACCTAAAGGCTGCGTCGTTACTCACGCGAACGTGCTGCGCCTGTTCGACGTCACGCGTGAGCCGTTCTCGCTCGCCAGTGACGACGTGTGGAGCGTCTTCCACTCCACCGCGTTCGACTTCTCCGTGTGGGAACTCTGGGGCGCGCTGCTGCACGGCGCGCAAGCGGTCTTCGTCCCCTTCGAGACGAGCCGCGATCCGCTCGCGTTCGCCGATTTCCTGCGTGTGCATCGCGTGTCCGTCCTGAGCCAGACGCCGTCGGCCTTCCGCCTGCTCGACCGGCAGCCCGGCACGCTCTCCGCGCTGCGCCTCGTCGTGTTCGGCGGCGAAGCGCTCGACCCCGCCGCGCTGCGCGACTGGTTCGACCGCTACGGCGACGAGCGGCCCCGCCTCGTCAACATGTACGGCATCACCGAGACCACCGTCCATGTCACCGCGCGCACGCTGTGCCGTGCTGACGCCGACGCACCGCTCAGCCCGATCGGCGCGCCGCTGGCCGATCTCTCGCTGCAACTGCTCGATCGCCACGGCGAGCCGGTTCTCGACGGCGTCGCCGGCGAGATTCACGTTGGCGGTGCGGGCGTCGCGCGCGGCTATCTGAATCGTCCCGGCCTCACCGCAGCCCGCTTCGTGCCTGATCCGGACGGCGCGCCGGGCGCGCGGCGCTATCGCGCAGGCGACCTCGCGCGACGCCGCGCCGACGGCGAGATCGTCTATCTCGGCCGCGCCGACCAGCAGATCAAGATTCGCGGCTTCCGCATCGAGCCCGGCGAGATCGAAGCCGCGTTGCGCGACCATCCGCGCGTGCGCGATGCGGCCGTGGTCGCCGACGACGATGCGCACGGCAATGCGCGGCTCGTCGCTTACGTCACGCAGCGGCATGCGGATGACGCGGCGCACGACGGACTCGATCCCGCCGCGCTGCGCGCCCACCTCGCCGCGCACCTGCCGGCTCACATGATTCCCGCGCACCTCGTCGTCCTCGACGCGCTGCCGCTCACCGTCAACGGCAAGCTCGACCGCCGCGCGCTGCCCAAGCCGGAAGCCGTCTCCGACGACACCAATCGCGAGCCGCCCGCCACGCCCACCGAGCGTCTGCTCGCCGACATCTGGACCCGCGTCCTCGGCCGTGCCCCCGCCCGCCACGACAGTTTCTTCGCGCTCGGCGGCGACAGCCTCAATTCGCTCGAAGTCGTCACCGACGCACGTGCGCAGGGCGTATACGTGTCGCCGCGCCAGTTGCGCGAATGCCCGACGCTCGCCGCGCTCGCCGAAGCCGTCGATCGCGACCCGTTGCCGCCGCTGTCGGTGTCCGCCGCGCCCGCGCCATTCGCGCTGCTGTCGGACGCCGACCGCGCGTTGCTGCCCGACGGGCTCGAAGACGCGCTGCCGATGTCCCGCCTGCAACTCGGGATGCTGTTCCATCGCGAACGCGACGGCGGCACGGTCTTCCACGACGTGTTCCGCTATCGCCTGCGGATTCCCGCGTGGGACGAAGCCGCATGGCGCCGCGCGCTCGCAGCCGTGACGCGCGCGCACGCGACGCTGCGCACCGTGTTCGCGCTCGACGGCTTCTCGACGCCGCTGCAACTGATCCGGCGCGAAGCCGCCCCGGCGCTTGAGGTGTTCGATTGCCGCACGCTGGACAACGCTGCGCGGCAAGCCGAGCTCGACGCGTTCGTCGCCGCCGAGCAGCAGCACGACTTCGACGTCGCGCACGGCCCGATGCTGCGGCTGTTCATCCATCGCGTCGCCGACGACGCGATCCACGTGACACTGAGCTTTCATCACGCGATCGTCGACGGCTGGAGTGTCGCGACGCTGATGACGGAGATCATCGGCAACGCATGCGGCGGCCCGCTCGCCGAGCCCGCGAGCGACGCGCCGGTGCTGGCGCTGCACGCTGCCGCCGAGCGCGACGCGCTCGCGGACGACGCGCTGCGCCGCGCGTGGCGCGAGCGGCTTTCCCGCCGGCCCGCGACGCTGCTCGCCGGCAGCGACGGTGCGGACGGCGGCGGCGGTGCGAACGGCGGCGACGACGCGACCCGGACCGATGGACGACGCACGGTCGAGCGCATCGTCCGGCGCGTGTCGCCGCCGTTGTCGGCGTCGCTCGCCGCGCGCGCCCGCACGCTCGGCGTCGAGCTGCGCACGCTGCTGCTCGCCGCGCATCTGCGCACGCTGTCGATGCTGACGGGATCGGACTGCCCGGTGACGGGCTACGTCGTCCACAACCGGCCCGATCACGCGCACAGCACGCGGGCGACCGGCCTCTTCCTGAACACCGTGCCGTTCGGCGCGCGTCTCGCGCCCGGTTCATGGGCCGGGCTGATCCGGCAGGTCGCCGCCGCCGAGCGCGAGCTCGACGCGCTCAAGCGCCTGCCGCTCGCCGCGATCGCCGACGAGGCCGGCGCGGGCCGCCTGTTCGACGTCGCGTTCAACTACATCCATTTCCACGTCTATCGCGACGCGCTCGATCTGCCCGGCGTCGCGGTGGTCGACTTCGACGCGCACGAGGAAACCGACTTCCCGCTGCTCGTGCAGTTCGCGCGCGACCCGGCCGGCGACGGGTTCGACGTGTCGCTGCATTACGACGTCGCGCAGTTTCGCGCGGCGCAGGTCGAGCGGCACGTCGCGGTGCTCGACGCGGCGCTGCGCGACATCGCGGCCGACGTCGACGCGCCGTGGCTCGCGATGCCGGTCGCCGGCGTGCGCGGCTTGCCGGCGACGACGCGCACGCCGATCGCGCCGACGCTGCGGCACGCGAATCTGTGCGATGCGTTCGAGCAGATCGCCGCGCACGATCCGGATGCGGTTGCCGTGTCGGGCGACGCCGGCTCGCTTACCTATGCGCAACTCGACGCGCACGCCAACGCACTTGCCTGGACGTTGCGCGATCTCGGCGCCGGCCCCGAGTTGCGCGTCGGTCTCGCGTCCGGACGCGATATCCATTTCGCGATCGGCATGCTCGCGATCCTCAAGACCGGCGCTGCCTATGTGCCGCTCGATTCCGCCTATCCCGACGAGCGACTGCATTTCCTCATCGACGACAGCGCGATGATCGCCATCGTCGGAACCAACGACGAGCTCGAACGCCTACCGCGCTCAGGCGATCTGCCGCGCAGTGCGATCAGTCTCGACGATGTCGGTGGCGACCGCGCCCGAACGGCTCCGCCCCGCGCCGTCTGCGCCGCGCAAGCCGCCTATGTGATCTACACGTCCGGCTCCACCGGCACGCCCAAGGGCTGCGTCGTCACTCACGCGAACGTGCTGCGCCTGTTCGACGTTACTCGTGAACCGTTCTCGCTTTCCGAGCACGACGTGTGGAGCGTCTTCCATTCCACCGCGTTCGACTTCTCCGTGTGGGAGCTGTGGGGTGCGCTGCTGCACGGCGCGCAAGCGGTCTTCGTCCCTTTCGAGACGAGCCGCGATCCGCTCGCGTTCGCCGACTTCCTGCGTGTGCATCGCGTGTCCGTCCTCAGCCAGACGCCGTCGGCCTTCCGTCTGCTCGACCGGCAGCCCGGCACGCTCTCCGCGCTGCGCCTCGTCGTGTTCGGCGGCGAAGCGCTCGACCCCGCCGCGCTGCGCGACTGGTTTGACCGCTACGGCGACGAGCGGCCCCGCCTCGTCAACATGTACGGCATCACCGAGACCACCGTCCACGTCACCGCGCGCACGCTGTGCCGTGCTGATGCCGACGCACCCTTCAGCCCGATCGGCGCGCCGCTGGCCGATCTCTCGTTGCAGTTGCTCGATCGCCACGGCGAGCCGGTTCTCGACGGCGTCGCCGGCGAGATCCACGTCGGCGGCGCGGGCGTCGCGCGCGGCTATCTGAATCGTCCCGGCCTCACCGCAGCCCGCTTCGTCCCCGATCCGGACGGCGCGCCGGGCGCACGGCGCTATCGCGCAGGCGACCTCGCGCGACGCCGCGCCGACGGCGAGATCGTCTATCTCGGCCGCGCCGACCAGCAGATCAAGATTCGCGGCTTCCGCATCGAGCCCGGCGAAATCGAAGCCGCGTTGCGCGACCATCCGCGCGTGCGCGATGCAGCCGTGGTCGCCGACGACGATGCGCACGGCAATGCGCGGCTCGTCGCTTACGTCACGCAGCGGCATGCGGATGACGCGGCGCACGACGAACTCGATCCCGCCGCGCTGCGCGCCCACCTCGCCGCGCACCTGCCGGCTCACATGATTCCCGCGCACTTCGTCGTCCTCGACGCGCTGCCCCTCACCGTCAACGGCAAGCTCGACCGCCGCGCGCTGCCCAAGCCGGAAGCCGTCTCCGACGACGCCAATCGCGAGCCGCCCGCCACGCCCACCGAGCGCCTGCTCGCCGACATCTGGGCCCGCGTCCTCGGCCGCGAGCCCGCCCGCCACGACAGCTTCTTCGCGCTAGGCGGCGACAGCATCGCGTCGCTCAAGGCGCTGAACGCGGCGCGTCTCGCCACGGGTCTCGATCTGCCGCTGCAAGGGATGTTCACGCAGCCGACGCTGCACGCGCTCGCCGCGTGGATCGATTCGCTCGCGGCCGATGCGGGCGCGGCGGGCGCGTCGACGCCCACGCCGGTGCGCCGCGCGCCCCGCGTCCGCGCACGGATTTCCGCCGGGCCCGACGGCTCGCACCTCACGACTCTCGAAAACGCCCCCTGAAATGACGCAAACGAACCGCGATCCGCTCGACACGCACGACGTCTTCGTCTATCCGCAAGCGCGCGCGCAGCGGCGCCTGTGGATGCTGGCCGAGCTCGACCCGAGCTCGACCGCCTACGCGATCCCGCTCGCGCTGCGCATCGTCGGCGCGCTCGACGCCGACGCGCTCGCGCGCAGCCTCGACGCGCTCGTGCGCCGCCATGAAATCCTGCGCACGAGCTACGGCGCGGTCGACGGCGAGCCGATGCAGTTCGTGCACGAGGATGCGGCATTCGAGCTCGCACGCGAGCCGCTCGCGCGCGACGCGCTGCACGCGCGCCTCGCCGACGAAGCGGCGACGCCGTTCGACCTGCGTCGCCCGCAGATGCTGCGCGCGACGCTGTTCGCGCTTGCGCCGGACGAGCACGTGCTGTCGCTCGTGATCCATCACATCGCGTGCGACGGCTGGTCGCTCGACCGGATCGTCGGCGAGCTCGACGCGCAATACGCGTTCGAAACCGGCGCGGCGGCAAGCGCGCCCGACGAGCCGTTGCTCCAGTACGGCGACTACGCGAGCTGGGAAGAAGAAGCCGGCGACGTGCTGACCGCCGACGTCGATTTCTGGGCGGGCCGGCTTGCGCCGCTCGCGCCGTTGCCGTTTCCACGCGCGGCCGATCCTGCAACGCGGCGCACGGCCCAAGGCAGGACGACACAGCGCCCGCTCGCCACGATGCGCGGCGGGCGCGTCGAGCAGCACGCGCGCGCAGCCGACACGACGCCGTTCGTCGTGCTGCTCGCCGCGTTCGCCGCGCTGCTGCATCGCGCGAGCGGCGCGACGCGGCTCGCGATCGGCACGCCGGTCGCGAACCGGCTGCGCCCGGAGTTCGAGCCGATGATCGGCTTCTTCGCGAATACGCTCGTGCTCGACATCGACGTGTCGGGCGAGCCCGATTTCGCGACGCTGGTCGCGCGCTGCCGCGGCGTCGTGCTCGAGGCGTTCGCGCATTCGCGCGCGCCGTTCGACGAGGTCGCGCGGCGGCATGCGCGCGACGCGGTCGACACGCCGCTCTTCCACGCGCTGTTCGCGCTGCAGAGCGCGCCGCTGCGCGCGCCGCGGCTCGGCACGCTGTCGATCGACGTCGTGCCCGTGTATCCGGCCACCGCGAAATTCGACCTGACGATGATGGTCGAGCCGCGCGCGGACGCGCTGCATGCGGCGCTCGAGCATCGCTGCGACGTGCTCGACGCGCAGGCCGCCGACACCTGGCTCGCAAGCTTCGCCGAGCTGCTCGACGCGGCGCTGCGCGATCCGCACGCGCCGATCGCGCAATTGCCGCTGCCGGGACTCGCGGCGCCGCAGCCGATCGCGCCGGCCGCTGACGCGACGACGCACGAAAGCGACGACGCCTGCCACGCCGACGCCGCGCCCACGCCGCCCGCCACCCCGACCGAGCAAGCGCTCGCCGAAGTCTGGGCCCGCATCCTCGGCCGCGAGCCCGGCCGCGACGACAGCTTCTTCTCGCTCGGCGGCGACAGCCTGAGCGCGCTGCGCGCGATCGTCGAGGCGCGCGGCAAGGGACTACACCTGACGCCCGCCCAGATGCTCGGCGGCGCCAGCCTGCGCGCGCTCGCGGAAGCACTCGATCGCGCGCCGCGCGCTCACGCGCCGCTTGCCGCGACGCAAGCCGCCGGCGAGCCGCACGTGGACGACGCGCTGCCGCCGACGCCGATCGTCGCGTGGTTCGCGCAGCTCGGTCTCGCCGAGCCGAATCACTGGGCGCAGACGATCGTCGTCGAGACGACCCACGCGATCGCACCCGAGCCGCTGCGCGACGCGTTGCGGCAGCTGGCCGCGCAGCACGCGGCGCTGCGCCAGCGCGTGACGCTCGACGCGGGCCGCGCGAGCGTCGCGTTCGCGCCGGACGACGCGCCGGAGCGCTTTCCGCTCGACGTCCGCACGGCCGCGAACGACGACGACGCGCGCTCGGCGATCGCGTCGCTCGCCGCGCGGCTCGACCTGCGAAACGGCCCGCTCGCGCGCGCCGCGCTGATCCGCCGCGACGGCGCGCCGGCACTGCTCGCGCTCGCCGTGCATCACGTCGCCGTCGACGCGTTCTCGTGGTCGGTGCTGCTGCACCAGCTCGCCGCGTCGCTCGCGGGCGACGCGCCGCCGCCCGCCCCGGCCGTGTCGCTCGCGGACTGGCATCGCGCGGCGAGCGCCGCCGCGCTGGCGGCCGACCCCGCGCCGTGGCTCGCGCTCGCCGAGCGCGGCTTCGCGACGCTGCCAACGCGTGCGGATACCAAGGCCCCGGGGCTTGAAGCCGACACGCGCGTCGACACGTGGCGCCTGTCACCGCAGCAAACCGCGCGCCTGCTCGACAGCGGCCCGGCCGGCCGCCGCTCGCGCACCCAGGCGATCCTGATCGCGTCGCTGTGCGCGGCGCTCGCGCCCGCGCTCGACAGCGAGCGCGTCGCGCTGACGCTCGAACATCACGGCCGGGATGGCGAATACGGCGTCGACGCGTCGTCGCTCGTCGGCTGGTTCACCGCGCTCAGCCCGATCGTGCTCGACGGCTGCCTGCGCGACGACGCGCCGCTCGACCTGCTCGCGAGCGCCGCGCACGCGCTCGCCGCGCTCGCGCCGCGCCGGCACGAATACGGCCTCGCGCGCTGGCTCGGCGCATCGCCCGACGCCCGGCAGCGGCTCGACGCCGCCGGGCTGCCGGAGATCAGCTTCAACTTCCTCGGCGTGATCGGCCGCCCGGCGAACGGCGCGTTCGCGTTGCGCCCGGACCTGATCGTCGGCGAGCGCGCCGCCGCGAACCGCCGCAGCTTCACGCTCGACGTGGTCGCGAGCGTGATCGACGGCGAGCTGCGGATGGACTGGCGCTATGCGCCGCAGGTGCTCGATCCGCAGCGCGTGCACGACGCGGCGCAGCGCTGGATCGCGCGGCTCGACGCGCTGCTCGACGCGATCGCCGCCGCGCCGCGGCTCGCGGCCGACCATCCGCTCGCGCGCCTCGCGCAGCACGAGATGGACGAACTCGCCCCCGAGGTCGCCGACGCGGCGACGCTCGCGAGCCTCACGCCGTTGCAGGAGGGCATGCTGTTCGAGACGAGCGCGCATCGCGCATCGACCGCGTTCCACGAGCAGATCACGGCGGTCGTCGACGGCCCGCTCGACCTGCCGCGTTTCGCGGCCGCGTGGCAGGCGATGCTCGCGCGGCACGATGCGCTGCGCGCGGGCTTCGTCGCGCGCGCGGCCGGCCGGCCGATCCAGTTCGTCGATGCGCAGCCGACGCTGCCCGTCGCGTGGCTCGACTGGTCCGACGCCGCCACGCCGGCCGAGCAGGACGCGCGGCTCGCGCAATGGCTGCGCGACGACGCCGCGCAGCCGTTCGACCTGGCGCGCCCGCCGCTGATGCGCCTGGCAGTTGCCGCGCTCGGCCCGCAACGCCACCGCTGGCTGTGGAGCTTCCATCACATCCTGCTCGACGGCTGGTCGATTCCGGTGTTCTTCCGCGAGCTGATCGCGATCTATACGGGCCGCGACGCCGCGCTGCCCGCGCCGCGCCGTTTCGCCGACCATCTCGCGTGGCTCGCGCTGCGCGAGGCGGGCGCAACGCATGACGCGTGGCGCGCCCGCCTCGCGGGGCTGGCGCCTGCGCGCCTCGCCGCCCCTGCGCGAGGCCCGGCGCGCCAGGCGCGCCACGACATCGCGCTGACGCGCGTGGCGAGCGACGCGATCGAGCGGCTTGCACGCGATGCCGGCGTGACGCCGAGCACCGTGTTCGACGCCGCGTGGGCGCTGCTGCTCGCGCGCAGCGGCGTCGGCGCGGACGTCGCATTCGGCGTCACGCTGTCGGGCCGATCGAGCGGCGCGCCGGGCGCCGACGCGATGATCGGCCTCTTCATCAACACGCTGCCGCTGCGCGTGACGCTCGCCCCGGCGCAGACCGTCCGCACGCTGCTCGGCCGCGTGCAGCAGGCGCTCGCCGAGCTGCTCTCGAGCGAGCACGAGCGCCTGCCCGACATCCTGCGCGCGGCCGGCGCGGAGACGAACGACCTGTTCGACACGCTCGTCGTGTTCGAGAACTATCCGGTCGACGGCGACTTCGCCGCGCCCGACGGCCTCGTGTTCGCACGGCCCGACTATCACGAGCACACGAACTACCCGGTCACGCTCGCGATCATTCCCGGCGAGCGCTTCACGCTGCGGCTCGAATACGACGCGAACCGCTATCCGGACGCGCAGGCGGCGGCGCTCGTCGAACGGCTTGCACGGCTCGTCGAGCGGTTCGCCGCGACGCCCGACGCGACGCTCGCCGAAATCGGCGACGAGCCGGCCGCGCGGCCCGACTCCGCGCTCGCCGCGCCCGACGCGCCGCTCGCGCATGAACTGTTCGAGCGCACGGCCTCACGCCAACCCGACGCGCCCGCGCTGATCACGCCGACCGACACGCTGACCTACGCGGCGCTCGCGCGCCGGGCCGACACGATCGCCGCGCACCTGCGCCGGCTCGGCGCCGGACCGGAGACGATCGTCGGGATGATGCTGCCGCGCGGCGCGCACGCGATCGCGGCGCTCCTCGGCATCCTCAAGGCGGGCGCCGCTTACCTGCCGCTCGATCCGCACTATCCGCCCGCCCGCCTGAGCTACATGCTGCGCGACGCCGGCGCGCGCTTCGTGATCGTCGCGGACGAATCGACGCCGACCGATGCGGACGGCGCGGACGGTATCACCGCGCTGCGCATCGCCGACCTGCTCGAAGCAGCCGGCGACGCGGCGGCAGAGCACGCAGCGCCGCCGCCGTCGAGCCTCGCCTACGTGATCTACACGTCGGGCTCGACCGGCGAGCCGAAAGGCGTCGGCGTCACGCACGCGGGCATCGCGAACATGTGCCGCGCGATGCACGCGGGGTTCGCGGTCGACGCGCACAGCCGGATCTTCCTGTTCCCGCCGCTCACGTTCGATGCGTCGGTCGCGGAGATCTTCACGGCGCTGTCGAGCGGCGCCGCGCTCGTGCTGCCGCCCGAAGGCGCGAAGCAGAGCGGCACGTCGGATGCGCTGATCGACGCCGCCCGCGCGGGCAGCATCACGCACGTCACGCTGCCGCCGTCGCTCCTCGCGGCGCTCGACGACGCCGATCTCGCCGGCGTCCGGACGATCGTCGCCGCCGGCGAGGCCGCGCCCGCCGGGCTGCTCGCGCGCTGGGCGCGCGGCCGCCGGGTCGTCAACGCGTACGGGCCGAGCGAAGCGACCGTCTGCACGAATATGCACGCGTGCGACGCCCACGAGCCGCTGCCGCCGATCGGCGCGGGCATCTCAGGCGTACGGACCGTCGTGCTCGACGAATGGCTCGGCGTGGCGCCGGCCGGCGTCGCGGGCGAGATCTGCGTCGGCGGGCCCGCGCTCGCGCGCGGCTATCTCGGCCGCCCCGGGCTCACCGCCGCGAGCTTCGTGCCGGACCCGACGTCGGCCCAGCCGGGCGCGCGCCTGTACCGGACCGGCGATCGCGGCGTCATGCTCGCCGACGGTTCGATCCGCTATCTCGGCCGCGCGGGCGGCCACGTGAAGCTGCGCGGCTACCGGATCGATCCGGACGGCATCGCCGGCGTGCTGCTGCGCGATCCGTCGGTGCGCGAGGCGCTGGTCGACGTGACCGAATCCGGGCGCCGCCCGGAATTGACCGCGTTCGTGATTCCGCGCGACGCCGCCACGTTCGACGCCGACGCGCTGCGCGCGCATGCGGCTCGCGCGCTCGCGCCGCACGAGGTGCCGGCGCGCTTCGTCGCCGTGACGGACTGGCCGCTCACGTCGTCGGGCAAGATCGATCGCGCGACGCTGCGCGACGCGCACGCGCCGGCGCCGCGCCCAGCCGGCGACGCGGTGGCCGATGCTGTGGCCGACTCACCGCGCGACGACGTCGAGCGCTGGGTGCGCGACGCGTTCCGCCAGGTGCTCGGCGTGCCCGACGCGCGCGTCGACGACGACTACTTCGCGCTCGGCGGCGACTCGATCCTCGCGCTGCAGGTCGGCGCGACGCTGCTGCGGCACGGCGTCAAGATCGGCGCGGGCGAGGTGCTGGAGCTGCGCACGCCGCGCGCGATCGCCGACGTCTGCCGCGCGCGCGTCGCTGTCGAAGCTCGCACGCTTGCGCCCGAGCCGGAACCCGACGTAGCCGAGGTCCCGCTCGCGCCGATCCAGCGCTGGTTCCTCGAACGCAGTGGTGACGCGCCCCGACGCTTCACGATCGACGTGCGGCTCGCGCTCGCGGCGCCGCTCGATCCCGACGCGCTCACCCGCGCGCTGGCCGCGCTCGCGCTGCGTCACGACGCACTGCGGCTGCGCGTCGAACGTGACGCGAACGGCTGGCGGCAGCGCTATGCGCCGCGCGACGGTGCGGCGCTGCTGCCGCTTGCAATCACATCCGGCGCGCTCGCGGACGACGCGGCGCTCAATGCATACGCGGCCACGCTGCAGGCGACGCTCGATCCGGTGCACGGCCCCGTCGCGCATGCCGCCTACGTGCCGCACGGCCCGACCGGCGCGCCGGAGCTGATCGTCGTCGCCCACCACCTGGTGATGGACGTCGCGTCGTGGCGCATCCTGCTCGCCGATCTCGACGCGTACTACCGCGCCGCGCGGCGCGGCGAACCGATGCCGGCCGCGCCGCGCTCGACGAGCTACCGCCGCTGGAACGGCGCGCTCGCCGCGACCGCGGCCGCCCGCGAGACCGAGCGCGGCTTCTGGGAATCGATGCTGGCCGCCACGGCCGGTGATGCCGCCGACACGCTCGGCGCAGCGGGCCGCGTCGACGCGCTCGACATCGTGCGGCTCGCGTTCGACGCCGACCTCACCGCTCAACTGAACGGCCCGCTCAATCGCGTGCACGACACCCGCACGCACGAACTGCTGCTCACCGCGCTCGCACGCGCCTGGCGCGACTGGACCGGCGACGCCGCGCTGCGGCTCGACGTCGAAGGCCACGGCCGGCAGGTGCCGGCAGGCGTCGACGCCGACGTGTCGCAGACGGTCGGCTGGTTCACCTGCGTCTATCCGTTGCGCATCGAGTCCGACGACGACTGGAACGCCGCGATCGCGCGCGCGAAGGCGCTGCTGCGCGCGGTGCCCGACGGCGGCGTCGGCTTCGGCGTGCTGACGCAGCACGGCACGCTCGCCGATGCGCGCCCGCGCGCGGTCAGCTGGAACTATCTCGGCACGGCCGCCGACGGCGACGCCGGCGCGCTGCCCGAGCTCGGCGCGCGCATCGCGGCGGGCGGCCTGCCCGACGGCCGCGCGCCAGACGACCCGGTGCCGCATCCGCTCGCGATCGACGCGGCGATCGCGGCCGGCGCGCTGTCGATCCGCTTCGCATACAGCGGCGCGCCGTGCGACACCACCGCACCGCCCGACATCGACCGCCTCGCCGCGCTGACCGACGACGCGCTCCGCTCGCTGTGCGCGCATCTCGCCGCACGACTCGACGCGACGCCTACCGCGTCGCAGCCGCCATCGTCGCCGCTGCCGGGCGGCGAACATTTGCGGCCCGCCGAACTCGACGCCCTGCTTCTCGACCTTACGGATACCGAATGAGCCAAGCTCAGACCCGCCCCGCCGTTTCCGACCCGCGCGCCACCCCTGCCGTGGAGCGCATCATCGGCCTGTCGCCGCTGCAGCGCGGCATGCTGTTCCACGCGCTCGCGACGCCCGACAGCCCCGCCTATCTCGAGCAGATCGTCTGCCGGCTCGACGGCGACGTCGACCCCGAGCGCTTCCGGGCCGCGCTCGCGGCGCTGGTACGCCGTCACGAAACGCTGCGCAGCGCGTTCGTCACGCGCGGACAGTCCGAGCCGCGGCAAGTCGTGTTCGCCGACGCGACGGTGCCGCTGATCGTCGAAGACTGGCGTGGCCGCCCCGCCGGCACGCGCGCCGACGCGCTGGCCCGCTTCGCCGACGAACAGCGCCGGCAGGGCTTCCGGCTGAACCGTCCGCCGCTGATGCGCGTCGCGTTGATCCGCGACGACGACGCGCGCTGGACACTCGTGTGGACCCATCATCACGTGATCATCGACGGCTGGTCGCTGCCGCTCGTGCTGAAGGATTTCTTCGCGCTCTACGCGAACCCGGCGCACGCGGCGCAGCCCGCCGCCGCGCGTTTCTCCGATTACGTCGACTGGCTCGGCGCGCAGGATCGCGCGCGCGACGTCGACGCGTGGCGCACCCTGCTCGACGGCGCGAGCCTGCCGATGCCGCTCGGCGTCGATCGCCCGGCGCGGCCCGGCGAAGACGGCCGGCGCATGCGCGCGCTGCGCGCCACGCTGCCCGCGGCGGACGTCGTGCGGCTCGCGGCGGCGGCGCGCGTGACGGCCGGCACCGTGCTGATCGGCGCGTGCGCATTCGTGCTGAGCCGTCTCGCGCGCGCGGACGAAGCCGTGTTCGGGCTCGTGCTGTCGGGCCGCACCGCGCCCGTCGACGGCATCCAGCAGATGGTCGGGCTGCTCGCGAACACCGTGCCGTTCCGGATCGCGGTGCCGGACGGGCTCAGCGTCGTGGAGTGGCTCGGCGACGTGCAGCGCGGCCAGCACGGCCTGCTGCGGCTCGCGCACTGCGCGCTGCCCGACGTGCGCGACGCGGCCGGCGTCGCGCCGGACCGGCCGCTGTTCGAATGCCTCGTCGCGGTCGACAATTTCCCGCTGCAGGACGCGCTGGAGACGGCCGACGTCGGCTTCCGGATCTCGGAGGTCCAGCAGGAAGAGCATACGCACCTGCCGCTGACGCTGAGCTTCGCGCCGGGCCCCGAGCAGATCGGCGTGAAGCTCGGCTTCGACGAGGCGCGCATCGACGCGCACGCCGCGCAGGGCGTGCTCGACGCGGTGCTGCATGTCGTGCAGGCGTTCGTCGAACACGCGGCGGCGCCGCTGCGCGACGTCGGGCTGCGGCCGGAACGGCTGGCGTTGCCGTCGGCTGCCGCCGATGAGCGTCATGCCCCCGGCCTCGCGCAACAATTTCTCGCGATCGCAGCCGATGCCGGCGAGCGCATCGCCGTCACGCATTCGGGCGGGCGCGCATCGTATGCGCAGCTCGCCGCGCATGCGCGCGCGATTGCCGCCCGGCTGCGCGCCGCGGGGCTCGCGCGCGGCGATCGCGTCGCGCTGCTGCTCGAGCGCGACGCGTCGGCCGTCGCCGCGATGCTCGGCGTGCTGCTCGCGGGCGGCTGCTACGTGCCGCTCGACAGCACGCATCCGGACGAACGGCTCGCGTACCTCGTCGCCGACAGCGGCGCGCGCCAGCTGCTCGCCGTGCGCTCGACCGCCGCGCGCGCGCCGCAAGGCTGCGACCTGCTGCTGATCGACGACGTCGACGCCTGGCCGGCGCCGGCCGACGACACGGCGTTCGAGCCGGTCGAGCGCGACCAGCCGGCCTACGTGATCTACACGTCGGGCTCGACCGGCCAGCCGAAAGGCGTGCTCGTCAGCCACGACAACGTGAGCCGCCTGTTCGCCGTGACGCGCGCGCACTTCGGCTTCGGCCCGCACGACACGTGGAGCTGCACGCATTCGTTCGCGTTCGATTTCTCGGTGTGGGAGCTGTGGGGCGGGCTGCTGCATGGCGGGCGCGTCGTGATCGCGTCGCGGGAGAGCGCGCGCGATCCGCACGCGCTCCTCGCGCTGCTCGGCGCCGAGCGCGTGACGATGCTGAGCCAGACGCCGTCGTCGTTCCGGATGCTCGATGCGGCCGACGCGCGGCTGCGGCTCGCGCTCGCGCTGCGCCACGTCGTGTTCGGCGGCGAGGCGCTCCACCCGCGCGACCTCGCCGGCTGGATCGCGCGGCGCGGCGACGCGACGCCGCGCCTGAACAACATGTACGGGATCACCGAGATCACCGTGCACGCGACGCTGCGCACGATGCACGCGCGTGACGTGGACGCCGACGCGTCGCCGATCGGCGAGCCGCTCGCGGACCTCACGCTGCGCGTCGTCGACGCCTGCGGCCACGACGTTCCCGACGGCGCGACGGGCGAGATCGTGGTCGGCGGCGCGGGCGTCGCGCTCGGCTACCTGAACCGGCCCGAGCTCACCGCGCAGCGCTTCACCGGCGTCGGCGCGGCGCGCGTCTACCATTCGGGCGACCTCGCGCGGCGCGACGCGCACGGCGAGCTCGTGTACGTCGGCCGGGGCGACGACGCGCTCAAGATCCGCGGCCACCGGATCGAGCCGAATGAAGTCCGCGCGGCGCTGCTCGCGCATCCGGGCGTCGCCGACGCGTTCGTCGCGGCCGAGCGCAGCCGAGCGGACACGCAGGACATGCAGGACGCGCGCCTGTGCGCATGGTTCGTCGCGCGGCCCGGCGTCACGGTCGACGTCGACGCGCTGCGCCGCCATCTCGACGCGCGGCTGCCCGCGCACGAAGTGCCGTCGTTCCTGATCGCGACGAGCGCGTTCGCGCTGACGTCGAACGGCAAGCTCGACCGGCGCGCGCTGCCCGCGCCGGCCCGCGCGGCGGATGCGCACGTCGCGCCGCGCAACGCCGACGAGGCGGCGCTCGCGGACATCTGGCGCGAAGCGCTCGGCGTCGACGCGGTCGGCGTGCGCGACGACTACTTCGCGCTCGGCGGCGATTCGATCCGCAGCATCCGCGTGGCCGGCCTCGCGCGCGAGCGCGGCTTCGCGCTCGACATCGCGGACCTGTTTCGGCACCGGACGATCGAGGCGCTGCTGGCCGCGAAGCCGCGCGACCGGCAGGACGCCCAGGCGCCGCGCGAACGCGCGCCGCTCGCCGCGCCGTTCTCGCTGATCAGCGACGACGAGCGCCGCCGCCTGCCGGCGGACGTCGAGGATGCGTACCCGCTCGCCCGCCTGCAGGCGGGCATGCTGCATCACGCGGAATCCGGCGACGAGCGGGACCTGTACTACGACGCGATGTGCTTCCACGTGCGGGCGCCAATCGACATCGCACGCGTTCCGGCCGCGCTCGACGCGCTCGCCGCCGCGCATCCGGCGCTGCGCACGCGCTTCCTGCTCGACGGCGTCGAGCGGCCGCTGCAGCTCGTCCATGCGCGCGCGACGCCGCAGGCCGACATCGAGGACCTGAGCGCGCTCGACCCGCTCGAACGCGAGCGTCGCTTCACCGACCTGCTCGCGCGGCTGCGCGCCGAGCGCTGCGACCCGCGGCAGCCGTCGCTGCTGCGCATCGTGCTGCAGGCGCTGGGCGACGACGAATGGCAGGTCGGCATCGCGTTCCATCACGCGATCCTCGACGGCTGGAGCGTCGCGCGGCTGCTCGCCGATTTCGCGACGCTCGTCGGCGGCGGCGAGATCGTCGCGCCGGCCACGCCGTATCGCGAATTCGTGCGGCTGGAGCAAGCCGCGCTCGACGACGCCGACACGCGGCGCTTCTGGACGGAACGGCTCGCCGGCGCGCCGTCGACCGCGCTGCCGCGCTGGCCGCGCGCGGCGCGCGATCCGCACACGCCGCGCGCGGGCCGGCACGATCGCACGCTGCCGGCGGCGACCGTCGCCGCGCTGCGCGCGCATGCGGAGCGCAACGGCCTGCCGCTCAAGGCGCTGCTGCTCGCGATCCACCTGCAGGTGCTGTCGCTCGCGAACGGCGCGCGCGACGTCGTGACGGGCCTCGTGTCGAACGGCCGCCCGGCCGAAGCCGACGGCGCGGCGATGGTCGGCCTGTTCCTCAACACGCTGCCGTTCCGGCTCGGCGTCGAGGCGCGCGGCTGGACGAACCTCGCGCGCGCGGTCGCCGCCGCCGAAGCCGACCTGTTCGCGCACCGCCGCTACCCGATGGCCGCGATCGCGAGCCTGCGCGCGGCCGGCGACGGCGCGGCGCTGTTCGACACGTCGTTCAATTTCGTCGACTTCCATGCGTATGACGACCTGCGGCGCGACGGCGCGCTGACGGTCTTCGAGGCCCGCAGCCACGAAGCGGTCGAGATTCCGTGCGCGACGACGTTCGCCGTCACGCGCACGAACGACGGCGCGCGCGGGATGACGGTGTCGCTGTCCTATGACCGCGACGCGTTCTCCGACGCGCAGATCGCATGGCTCGCGGATCGCTATGCGCAGGCGGCCGAGCATTTCGCGGCGCGGCCGGACGATGCCGGCGCGCGCTTCGCCGCCGCCGACGACGCCGCGTTGCGTGCGTCGCACGGCGAGCCGGTCGACGTGCCGGCGGGCGACCTGCTCGCGCGCGTGCGCGCCGCGGCGCGCGCGCATCCGCAGCGCTGCGCGGTGCGCGGCGTCGACGCGGAACTCGACTTCGCCGCGCTCGACGCCGCGTCGGACGCGCTCGCCGCGCGCCTCGTCCAGCGGGGCGTCGGCGCGGACACGGTCGTCGCGATCGCGCTCACGCCGGGCGACGTACGGCTCGCGGTCGCGCTCGTCGGCGTGCTGAAGGCCGGCGGCGCGTATTGCCTGCTCGACGTGGGCCTGCCCGCCGCGCGGCTGCAGATGACGCTCGACGATGCGCGGCCCGCGCTCGTCGTCGCGACCGAGGCGACGGCCGCGCAACTGCCGACGCCGCGCGCCGACCTGCTGCTGCTCGACGACTTCCGTGTGGCGGCCATTGCCGCGGCGGCCGGTGCCGTGGCGGCCGATGCCGCGCCGATCGCGCGCGACGTGCCCGACGACGCGCTCGCGTACCTCGTCTTCACGTCCGGCTCGACCGGACGGCCCAAGCCGATCGCGGTGTCGCGCGGCGCGCTCGCGAACCACATGCACTGGATGGCGCGCCGCTTCCCGCTCGACGCAACGGACGTCGTGCTGCAAAAGACGCCGGTGAGCTTCGACGCATCGGTGTGGGAATTCTGGGCGCCGCTCGCGAGCGGCGCGACGCTCGCGCTCGCGCCCGCCGATGCGTCGCGCGACGTGAACGCGCTCGCCGACGCCGTCGAGCAAAACGGCGCGACGGTCGTGCAGCTCGTGCCGAGCCTGCTCGACGTGATCCTCGACGACCCGGCCGCGATCACCCGGATGCGCCGCGTGACGCGCGTGTTCGTCGGCGGCGAGGCGCTGCGCGGCGCGACAGCCGAGCGCTTCCGGCAGACCTGGCGCGCACGGCTGATCAACCTGTACGGCCCGGCCGAGACGACCGTCGATGCGACGAGCTGCGTAATCGTAGATACCGTAGATACCGTCGATGCAGACGGCGCGACCGACGACGCACCGCCGTCGCTCGGCACGCCGATCGACAACGTCAGCGTGTTCATCCTCGACGAGCACATGGAACCCGTGCCGGCCGGCGTCGCCGGCGAGATCTGGATCGGCGGCGCGGGGCTCGCGCGCGGCTATCACGGCCGCCCCGGCGAAACCGCGCGACGCTTCCGGCCGAATCCGCTGCCGGGCGCGGCCGGCGGCCGCCTGTACCGCACCAGCGACCTCGCGCGCCGCCTGCCCGACGGCCGGCTCGACTATCTCGGCCGTGGCGATCAGCAGCTGAAGCTGCGCGGCTGGCGGGTCGAGCCGGGTGAGATCGAAAGCCTGCTCGCGGCGCACCCGGCCGTGCGGCGCTGCGCGGTGCTGCCGCGCGCGATGCCGGACGGCAGCGTGCGCCTCGTCGCGTGGATCGAACGGCACGCCGGCGCCGCCGCCGATACCGCGCCGGCCGACTACCGGCGCTTCCTCGGCGAGCGGCTGCCCGCGTCGCTCGTGCCGGGCGCCTTCGTCGAAACCGTCGACTGGCCGCTGCTGCCGAACGGCAAGACCGACCGCAACGGCTTTCCGTCCATCGATCCGGCCGGCGATCCAGCCGGCCGCGCCGCGCCGTCGCGCGCGCCCGCGACGCCCGTCGAGCACATGCTCGCGGACATCTGGCGCGAGCTGCTGCCCGGCCGCGCGGCGATCGGCGCGGACGACGACTTCCTCGCGCTCGGCGGCGACTCGATCGTCAGCTTGCAGGTGAGCGCGCGCGCCCGCCAGCGCGGCTGGCAGATCTCGCCGCGTGACGTGTTCGAACATCCGACGATCGCGGCGCTCGCGCGCATCGCGGTGCGCGTCGGCGCCGAGGCCGGCGCCACGGCCGCCGCGCTGCCGGGCCCGGTGCCGCTCACGCCCGCGCAGGCGCGGTTCTTCGCGCTGCGCCAGCCGGCGCCCGCGCACTGGAACCAGGCGCTGATGCTCGACGTGCCGGGCGAGCTCGCCGACGACACGGTGCGCGACGCGCTCGCCGCCGTCGTTGCCGCGCACGACGTGTTTCGCGTGCGCTTCACGGCCGGCGACGCCGGCGTCACGCAGGAATTGCTGGCCGAAGCGGGCGCGCCGGCGGTGTGGTTCCACACCGCGCGCGTGCCGGCCGACGGCGCCGCCGACGCGCTCGCGGCGCTTGCCCGCGACGCGCAGCGCAGCCTCGACCTCGCCGCGCCGCCGCTGTTCCGCGCGCTCCACGTGCGCGGCTTCGCGGACGGCTCCGCGCGCCTGCTGCTCGTGATGCACCACCTGATCGTCGACGGCGTGTCGTGGCGCGTGCTGACGCGCGACCTGCACGACGCGCTGCACGGGCAGCCGGTCGCCGCGCCGCCGTCCGGCTTCGTCGCCTGGGCGCGCGCGCAGGCGGCCGCCGCGATCGACGACGCCGAACGGCGCTACTGGCGCGAGGCCGCGCCGCGCGCCGCCCGCGCGGGCCGGCTCGCGCCGTCGGGCGCGGCGCGCTACGCGGACCAGCGCACCGTCGAGCACGCGCTCGACGCCGACGCGACGACGCGCCTGCTGCAGGACGGCGCGACGCGGCTGCATGCGAGCGCGCAGGAATTGCTGCTCGCCGCGCTCGCGACGGCGCTCGCCGAGACGGCCGGCACGAACAGCGTCGGCGTGACGGTCGAGCACCACGGCCGCGGCGACGGCTCGGACGCGACGCTCGTGCGCGCGCTCGGCTGGTTCACGACGCTCTACCCGCTCGCCGTCGAGCGGCTCGACGCGCCGTCGCCGCTCGCGCGCCTGCGCGCGGCGAAGGACGCGCTGCGCGCGGTGCCCGCGCACGGCCGCGGCTACGGATGGCTGCATGACGCGGCTGCGGCCGCGCAGCCGGACGATCCGCTCGCGACGAGCGCGCTGCCCGACGTGTGCTTCAACTATCTCGGCCAGACCGACGGCGCGCTGCCCGCCGCATCGCGCATCCGGCTCGCCGGCGAAGACTGCGGCCCCGTCGCCGCCGACGACAACGATCGCGGCTTCGCGCTCGACGTCGTGTCGTTCGTCGCGAACGGCCGGCTCGTCGTGCGCTGGAACTACGACGCGCGGCGCTTCGACGACGCGCAGGCGCGCACGCTGGCCGCCCGCGCACAGGCCGAGCTGCATGCGCTGCTCGCCGCGAGCGACGCGCGGCCCGCGGTGGCGCCGAGCGATTTCCCGCTCGCGCGCGTGCCGGCGGATGCGCTGCCGGCGCTGCTCGACGCCGAGCCGCCCGTCGTCGACATCTGGAGCCTGACGTCGACCCAGCAAGGGATGCTGTACCACGCGCGCGCCGCCGCTGCGTCGGCGGGCGTCTATCTGGAGCAGATCGTCGCGGCGATCGACGGCGAGTGCGATCCGGCGCGCCTCGAACGCGCGTGGTCGCATGTCTACGCGCGGCACGACGCGCTGCGCGTGAGCTTCGCGTGGCGCGATCTGGACGAGCCGGTGCAGCGCGTGCACGCGCCGCGGCCGCTCGCGCTCGAAGTCCGCGAGATCGGCGCGCATGGCGATCCCGAGCACGCGCTCGCCGCGTTCCTCGCCGAGGATCGCGCGCGCGGCGTCGATCTCGCGCGGCCGCCGCTGATGCGCATCACGCTGCTGCGCCGCGACGGCGCGCCGTGGCGACTCGTGTGGACCCATCATCACGCGCTGCTCGACGGCTGGTCGATGGCGATCCTGCTCGGCGAAGTCGCGCACTGCTATGCAGCGGACGCGGCCGGCCGCGCGCCTTCGCTGCCCGCCGCGCCGTCCTACGGACGCTTCGTCGCCGCACGGTTGCGCGCGCAGCAGGACCTGCGCGACGCCGAGGCATTCTGGCGCGCGACGCTCGGCCCGCGCCACGTGCCGCTCGATCTCGGCCTGACACCTGCCGCCGGCGCGGGCGCGCACGCGGCGGCGCCGGGCACGGTGCGCCGCCGTCTGCCGCCCGAGCTGACGGCCGCGCTGAACGCCGTCGCCGCGCGCGAGCGCGTGACGCTCAACACCGTCATCGAAGGTGCGTATGCGCTGCTGCTGTCGCGCGTCGCGCGCACCCGCGACGTCACGTTCGGCGTCACGTTCGCCGGGCGCGGGGCCGAGATTGCCGACGTCGAGCGCATGGTCGGCGCGCTGATCTCGACGCTGCCCGTGCGCGTCGACTGCCGGCCCGCGCTGCCCGTCGGCACGTTCCTGCGCCAGCTGTTCGCCGCGCAGTCGGCCATCGCGCGGCACGAGCATTGCAGCCTCGTCGACGTGCAGCGGTGGAGCGGCGCGAGCGCGCAGCAGCCGCTGTTCGACAGCGTGTTCGTCTACGAGAACTATCCGCTCGACCGAGACGCGGGCGCGCACGCGGACGGCCTGCGGATCGGCGCGATCGAAGCGAACGAGGCGCCGAACTATCCGCTGATGCTGTACGTGAAGCCGAACGCGGACGGCCTCGTCATCGACGCGGTGCACGACGCGGCGCGGCTGCCGGCAGCGCGCGCGAACGCGCTGGTCGACGCGCTCGTCGAGCTTGCGGCCGGCATCGCGCATGAGCGCGGCGACACGATCGGAGCGCTCGCGTCTTGCGCCGCGCCTGAAGTCGCGCCGTCCGCGCCGCTCGCGAATGCAGGCGCCGACACGCTGATCGACCTGTTCGCCCGCGCGCTCGACGCCACGCCGACCAGCGAGATTCGCGGCCCGGACCGCACGATCACGCGAGCCGCGCTGTTCGCCGAAGCGGGCGAGCTCGCCGACCGGCTCGCGGCGGCCGGCGCGGGCCCCGGCGCGACGGTCGCCGTCTGCCTGCCGCGCGGCGTCGATCTGCTCGCCGCGCTCGCCGGCGCGCTGCTCGCGGGCGCCGCCTACGTGCCGATCGACCCGCTGCTGCCCGCCGAGCGCCGCGCGATGATGCTCGCCGACGCGAAGCCGGTCGCGATCGTCGCGCATCCCGACGTCGAGGTCGGCGATGCGGGCGTGCCGGTCATCACGCCGGCGCGTACCGGCGCGTCCGCCTGCGGCGAAACCCTGGACGCCGCGCAAACCGCGCTCGCCCGCGCCCGACGCCTGCACCCGGACGCGCTCGCGTACACGATCTTCACGTCGGGCAGCACGGGCCGCCCGAAGGGCGTCGACGTGCGCCGCGGCGGCCTCGCCAACCTGCTGCGCAGCTTCGCCGCGCGCTTCCCGCTCGGCGCGGACGACGTGCTGACGAGCGTGACGACGGTGTCGTTCGACATCGCCGCGCTGGAACTCTTCCTGCCGCTCGTGACCCGCGCGCACCTCGCGATCGCGTCCGCCGAGACGGCCGCGAACGGCGTCGCGCTCGCGCGCGCGCTCGCCGACCAGCGGACCACCGTGCTGCAGGCGACGCCGCTCACGTGGCGCCTGCTGCTGTCGGCCGACTGGCGTCCGCAGCCGGGCTTCCATGCGTGGTGCGGCGGCGAGGCGCTGCCGGCCGACCTGGCCGGCGCGCTGCTCGCGCGCGGCGTCGCGCTGCTGAACGTCTACGGGCCGACCGAGACGACGATCTGGTCGGCCGCGCAGCCCGTCGCCGACGCGGCCGTCGCCGGCCGGATCGGCGGCGCGCTCGACGCGACGCGCCTGCGCGTCGTCGATGCGGACGGCCACGAGACGCCGCCCGGCGTCGTCGGCGAACTGACGATCGCCGGCGCGGGTCTCGCGCAAGGCTATACGCGCGCGCCCGGCCGCACCGCGCGCAGCTTCCGCCCCGATCCGCTGTCGCCCGAGCCGGGCGCGCGCCTGTATGCGACCGGCGACCTCGCGGTGCGCAACGAGGACGGCACGCTGCTGCTGCTCGGCCGCGCGGACGATCAGGTAAAGATCAACGGCTACCGGATCGAGCTCGGCGACGTCGAAGCCCACCTGCGCGCGCTCGACAACATCGCCGACGCGGCCGCGACGGTGCGGCGCGGGCTCGACGGCCGCGCGTGGGGGCTCGAGGCGCACCTGGTGCTGCGCGACCCGGCGCGGCCGTTCGACGACGCGCCGCTGCGCGACGCGCTCGCGCGCCAGCTGCCCGCGTACATGGTGCCGCAGATGTTCGCGCTGCACGACGCGCTGCCGCGCACCGCGAACGGCAAGCTCGACCGCCGCGCGCTCGCGGCGGCAGCGGCGCCCGCGCGCCCGCGCGCCGCCACACCGGCGCGCACGGCCGCGAACGCGCTCGAGGACATGGTGTGCGCGCTGTGGCGCCGCGTGTTCGACGACGCGTCGATCGCGCCCGACAGCGACTTCTTCGAGCTCGGCGGCAATTCGCTGCTGCTCACGCGGATTCACGCGCGCGTGATCCAGCTGTTCGGCGTCGAGCCGCCGCTCGGCGAGATGCTCGCGAGCCGCACGCCGGCCGACATGGCCGCGCTGATCGAGCGCCACGAAACGTCGCCGGGCGCGGCGGCGAAAGTCGCGGCCGCGTGGCTGCGGCTGCGCGACATGACGCCCGCCGAACGCGACGCGCTGCGCCGGCAGCAGGCGGCGCAAACCGCAGCAAAATCGGCAACACAACCGGCGGCGCAATCGGAAACCGACGTCGTCAACGAGGAGATCGGCGATGCGAATTGAAGGAACCACGGCGCTCGTGACGGGCGCGGCAAGCGGCATCGGCAAGCGCTTCTGCGAGGCGCTGCTCGCGGCGGGCGCGGCGCGCGTGATCGCGCTCGACCACCACGCGGCCGGCCTGCGCGCGCTCGCCGACGCGCTCGCCACACCCGCGCGGCTGCGCACGATGGCGGTCGACGTGAGCCAGGAGCGCGCGGTCGCGGCCGCGATGGCCGAGCTGGTCGACGACGACGCGGTGCCCGACCTGCTCGTCAACAACGCGGGCGTGCTGCGCGACGGCCGGCTCGCGACGCTCGACGCGCACCGCTACGCGCGCAAGCTGCCCACCGCGCAATGGGGCAGCGTGATCGGCATCAACCTGACGGGGCCGTTCCTGCTCGCGCGCGAGTTCGTCGCGGCGCGGCTCGAAGCCGGCGCGACGCATGACGGCCTGATCGTCAACATCTCGTCGGTCAGCAGCGCCGGCAACGCGGGGCAGTCGAACTACGCGGCCGCGAAGGCGGGCCTCGACGCGCTGACCCGCACCTGGGCGCTCGAGCTCGCCGAGCACCGCGTGCGCGTCGCGGGCCTCGCGCCCGGCCTCACCGACACGCCGATGGCGGCCACGCTCGACGCCGCGACCCGCGCGCGGCTGATCGACGAGATGCCGCTCAAGCGAATGGTGTCGACCGACGAGATCTGGCTCGGGCTGCGCTTCATCATCGAATGCGACGCGTATGTCGGCCGCACGCTCGCGATCGACGGCGGCGCCGCGTTCGGTTGAGCGCCGCGCTTTTTTGATTCGGATGACGGATTTTTCGATTTACAGCACTTTCACCAGGAGAACGCTCATGGCAGACATCGATCACGACACCGTCTACACGGTCGTCATCAACGACGAAGAACAGTATTCGATCTGGCCGACCTACCGGCCCGTGCCCGCCGGCTGGCGCGAAGCCGGCAAGACCGGCACCGAGGACGAATGCATCGCGTACGTCGACGAGGTGTGGACCGACATGCGCCCGCTCAGCCTGCGGCGCTTCCTCGAACAAGCGCAGCCGCAGTCGTAAGCACGGCTCTGCCGATCCCGATGCCGAACCGACGGAGCCGTACATGACCCACGATACCGGTCTTGATCTCGATTTCGATCTCGATCTCGCGTTGCTGAAATCCCTTGCAGGCGACGACGTCGCCGCGCTCGCCCCCGACCGCGCGATTCCGCGCAGGCCGCCCGGCGCGGCCGCGCCGCTGTCGTTCGCGCAGCAGCGCCTGTGGTTCCTGCACGAGCTGAACGAAAGCGGCAGCGGCTACACGATCGGCAGCGCGTTCCGGCTGCGCGGCGCGCTCGACGAGACGCTGTTCGTCGACTGCGTCGACGAACTGGTGCGCCGCCACGACGCGCTGCGCACCGCGATCCGCGTGCGCGACGGCGTGCCCGAGCAGCAGGTGGGCGCGCCCGGCGGCGCCGACATCGCGGTCGAGGACTGGACCGGCCGCCCCGACGCCGCGCAGCACGCGACGCTCGTCGACGCCGCGCGCGCGCTGTTCGCGACGCCGTTCGATCTCGCGGCCGGACGCCCGTTCCGGCTGCGCATCGTGCGGCTGTCGGCCGCAGAGCATGCGGTGCTGATGCATCTCGATCACCTGTTCGGCGACGCGACGTCGATGAGCATCCTGCTGCGCGAGCTGATCGGCCTGTACGACGCGCGGCGCGCGGGCCGGCCGCACGCGCTGCCGCCGCTCGGCATCACCTATGGCGATTTCGCCGCGTGGCAGCGCGCGGGCGGCGAGGACTGGGCGCGCGAGCGCGCGTACTGGCGCACCCAGCTCGCGGGCGCGACGCCGCTGGAGCTGCCGCTCGACGGCGTGCGCGGCATCCGCAACAACAAGCGGCGCCACGCGGCGCCGGCCGAGCGCCTGCTGTCGGCCGCGATTCCCTCCGGCACCGTGACGGCGCTCGAACGCATCGCGCGCGACGAGCGCACGACGCTGTTTACCGTGCTCGTCGCCGGCCTGATGGCGCTGCTCGCGCGCCACGCGCGACAGGACGACGTCGTGATCGGCACGTCGGTGTCCGGCCGCGATCGCGTCGAGACGCAGGCGCTGGTCGGCTTCTTCGCGAACATGGTGGTGCTGCGCGGCGACCTGTCCGGCGACCCGGGCCTGCGCGAGCTGACGCGCCGGCAAACCACCGTGATCCGCGACGCGATGAGCCACGCGGCGCTGCCGTACGACAAGCTCGTCGACGAGCTGCGCGTGCCGCGCGAAGCGGGCCGCAATCCGCTGTTCCAGGTCGCGGTCACGATGCTCGACCAGGCGCCCGACGCGACGTTCGCGCTCGGCGGCCTGACGGTCGAGCCGATCGTCGCGCAGGAGGCGTCGCGCTTCGATCTCGAACTGTTCTTCGCGCGCGACGGCGACGGGCTTGCGCTCGCGTTGTCGTTCGACGCGGACCTGTTCGAGCGCGCGTCGGTCGAGCGGCTTGCCGCGCAGTTCGGCGCGCTGCTCGAACACGCGGCGCGCGCGCCGGACCTGCCGGTGTCAAAGCTCGCCTTATCGAACGATTCCGCGATCGACGCCACGGCGCCCGGTGCCGCATCGCCCGACACGCGCTTCGCGCCCGTCTGCGAGCGCGTGCGCGCACACGCGCGCGCCCGGCCCGACGCGGTCGCGCTGCGTTTCGGCGATGCGACGCTCCATTACGGCGCGCTCGACGCGCGCGCCGATGCGCTCGCGCACCGGCTCGTCGCCGCCGGCCTCGGCCCGGGCGCGCGCGTCGGCCTGTGGTTCCGGCCCGGCTTCGACACGATCGTCGCGATGCTCGCCGTGCTGCGCGCGGGCGCCGCGTACATTCCGCTCGACCCCGGCTATCCGGAAGCGCGCGTGCTGACGGTGCTGGAAGACGCGCGGCCCGCCGTCGTGCTCACCGAGCGCGCGCTCGCGGCGACGCTGCCCGCCGCCGCGCACGCGACGTCGGCGGTCTGGTCGGTCGACGACGACGCGCCGCCCGTCGCGCCGCAGCCGCTCCCCGCGCCCGACCCCGGCGCGCTCGCGTACGTGATCTTCACGTCGGGCTCGACGGGCCGCCCGAAGGGCGTGTGCGTGACGGCCGGCAACCTCGCGCGGCTGTTCACGTCGACGGAGCCGCTGTTCGGCTTCGACGAGACCGACGTGTGGACGCTGTTCCACTCGAGCGCGTTCGACTTCTCGGTGTGGGAAATCTGGGGCGCGCTCGCGCACGGCGGCGAGCTCGTGATCGTGCCCGAGGCGGTGCGCCGCACGGCCGACGCGTTCTACGACCTGCTCTGCGACGCGCGCGTGACCGTGCTGAACCAGACGCCGTCGGCGTTCCGCCAGCTGATCGCCGAGGAGGAGCGCAACGGCCGCGAGGCGGAGCTCGCGCTGCGCCACGTGATCTTCGGCGGCGAGGCGCTGGAGCTGTCGAGCCTGCGCGGCTGGATCGACCGCCACGGCGACGACGCGCCGGTGCTCGTCAACATGTACGGCATCACCGAGACGACCGTGCACGTCACCTACCGGCGCATCACGCTCGCCGACGTGCGCGGCCGCAACGGCAGCCTGATCGGCGAGCCGCTGCCCGACATGACGATCCGGCTCGTCGACCCGCACCTGCAGCCGGTGCCGCCCGGCATGGTCGGCGAGATCCTGGTCGGCGGCGCGGGCGTCGCGCGCGGCTACCTTGGCCGCGACGCGCTGACGGCCGAGCGCTTCATCGTCGACGCCGCCGGCAGCCGGCTCTACCGCAGCGGCGACCTCGGCCGCCTCGACGCGCACGGCCGGCTCGAATACCGGGGCCGCGCGGATCAGCAGGTCAAGCTGCGCGGGTTCCGGATCGAGCTCGGCGACATCGAGGCGGCGCTGCGCGAGCATCCGGCCGTCGCCGACTGCGCGATCGTCGTGACGGGCGCGGGCGACGCCGCGCAACTCGCCGCGTATGCGGTGCCGCGCACCGACGACGCCGGCGCACCTGCGGCGTCGGCCGGGTCCGACGCCGGGTCCGACGCCGCGCCCGGCTGGCGCGACAGCTTCGACATGATCTACAGCGCCGACGCGGCCGACGACGAGCTGCTCGACATCGTCGGCTGGACCGACAGCTACGACGGCGAGCCGATCCCGCGCGACGAGATGCGGATGTGGCGCGACGAAATGCTCGCGCGCATCCGCGAGCGGCCGACGCGCCGCGTGCTCGAGATCGGCTGCGGCAGCGGCATGCTGCTGCTGCCGCTCGCCGCGTCGTGCGAACGCTACGTCGGGCTCGACTTCTCCGCGCAGGCGATCGCGCGGCTCGGCAGCGTCGTCGAGCGGCGCGGGCTGCGCACGGTGACGCTCGTCGAGCGTGAAGCCGCCGCGCTCGACGGTCTCGATCGCGATTTCGACACGATCGTCGTCAACTCGGTCGCGCAGTACTTTCCCGACGCCGCGTATGCGCTGCGCGTCATCGAACGCGCGCTCGACCATCTCGCGCCGGGTGGCCGGCTGATCGTCGGCGACCTGCGCAGCCTGCCGCTGCTGCGCCAGTTCCACGCGACGAAGCTGCTGCGCCGGCCCGACAGCGCGCGCGACCGCGCGACGCTGCGCGCGCAATTGCAGCGGCTCGTCGCGCACGAGCCCGAGCTGCTGTTCGATCCGGCGTTCTTCGATGCGCTCGCCAGCCGGCGCGACGATGTGGCCGACGTCGACGTGCGGCTGAAGCACTTCGCGTGCGGCAACGAGCTTGCGGCGTACCGCTACGACGCGGTCATCACGAAGACAGGCGGCGACGCAAGCGCGGGCGCTGCGCCGCGCGATGTCGAGACAGCAGCCACGGCCGACCTCCGCGCGCTGTGCGACGACGCGCTGCGCGCGGAAGCGGGCATCGTCGTCCGGCGGATTCCGAATGCCCGCGTCGCGCAGGCGAATGCGTTCCTCGCGTGGCTCGACGCCGATGACGACGGCGCGCTGCTGCCCGAGGGGTTCGCGACGACCGCGCACGACGATGCGGTCGATCCTGCCGCCGTCGATGCGGCTGCGTCGGCGGCGGGTGCTGCGTGCCGGCTGCGCTGGTCGGAGGGCGACGCACGCGGCGCGTTCGATGCGTTCGTCGGACCCACTGAGGCTGCGCACGCCGCGCTGCACGTGACGACGGCGAATGCGCCCGGTGTATCGCGTGTGTCCGGCCCCCATACCGTCCCGCTGTCCGCCGACGCCGACCTGCTGCGCTTCTTCAACGTGCCGTTCCGCCAGACCGACGACCTGCCGCGCACGTTGCGCGCGCATCTGCAAAAGCGCCTGCCCGCGCACATGGTGCCGTCGACCGTGCTGCTGCTCGACCGCCTGCCGCTCACGCCGAACGGCAAGCTCGACCGTGCCGCGCTGCCGTCCGCGCAGCAGGCGGCCGCCGTCGCGGAGCCGGCAGGCGGCGACACGCGCGACGCGGTGAGCGCGACCGAGCACCTGGTCGCATCGGTCTATGCGGAAGTGCTCGGTATCGCGCGCGTGGGCCGCGCCGGCCACTTCTTCGAGCTCGGCGGCCATTCGCTGCTCGCGACGCAGGTGGCTGCGCGGCTGCGCGACGAACACGGGATCGACCTGCGGCTGCGGACGATCTTCGACCATCCGACCGTGCAGGGCCTCGCGGCGGAAATCGACGCGGCCGCCCCGATCGGCGAGCCGGCCGGCGAACAGCCGAGCGCGCAACCGCCGGGCGATCGCGACGACGCACACGCCGCCCCGGCCTCGCAGACGCACGCGACTGCGCAAACGCCCGCCATCGGCCCCGCCGCCCCGCTGTCGTTCGCGCAGCAACGCTTCTGGTTCCTCGACCGCCTCGCGGGCGGCGACAGCGCGCTCTATCACATCGCGTCCGCGCTGCGCCTGCGCGGGCCGCTCGACGTCGCCGCCGCGCGGCGCGCGATCGACGCGATCGTCGCGCGGCACGACAGCCTGCGCACGACGTTCGCGCTCGAAGGCGACGCGCCGCGCCAGCGCGTGCACGCCGGCTGGCGCCCCGAACTGCGCATCGTCGATCTCGCGGGCGCGGACGACGCGGCCGTGCGCGACGCCGCCCGCCGCTTCGCGCTCGAGCGCTTCGATCTCGCCGCCGAGCCGCCGCTGCGCGTCGGCCTGCTGACGCTCGGCGCGCACGACGCGCTGCTGGTCGTCGCGATGCATCACATCGTCTGCGACGGCTGGTCGCTCGGCCTGTTCGCGCGCGAGTTCGCGCATGGCTATGCGAACGGCGCGCCGCTCGAACCGCTGCCGTTCGGCTATGCCGACTACGCGTCGCGCCAGCGCGCGGCGGCGTCCGGCGCGCGCCTCGACGCGGCGCTCGAGCGCTGGCGGCAGCGGCTCGCGGGCGCGCCCGACGCCCTCGCGCTCGCGACCGATCGGCCGCGGCGCGCACAGCGCAGCCATGCGGGCGGCAAGGTGTCGTTCACGCTGGACGCCGCCGAAACGGCCGCGCTGCGCGCGCTCGCGCGGCAGGCCGACACGACGCTGTTCGTCGTGCTGCTCGCGGGCTACGCATGGCTCCTCGCGCGCGACGCCGCCCAGGACGAAGTCGTGATCGGCAGCCCGATCGCGCAGCGGCCGTCGCGCGACGCCGAGCGCATGATCGGCTGCTTCCTGAACACGCTGCCGCTGCGCTGCGACTTCCGCGGCGAGCCGAGCGCGCGCGACGCGCTCGCCCGCCTGCGCGACGTCGTGCTCGACGCGTTCGAATGGCAGGACGTGCCGTTCGAGACGATCGTCGCCGCGTCGGGCCACGCGCGCACGCTCGACCGCACGCCGCTGTTCCAGGCGATGCTCGTGCTGCAGAGCGCGCCGCAGCATGCGCTGCGGCTGCCGGGGCTCGAGATCGACGCGTTCGACGACGACGAGACGGCCGCGCAGTTCGAGCTGACGCTGTTCGCGCACGAGGACACGGCGTCCGGCCGGCTGCGGCTCGACTGGCAATACGATGCGGACCTGTTCGACCGCGAGACGATCGACGCGCTGAGCGGGCGGCTGCGGCGGCTGTACGCCGACATCGCGCGCCTGCCGGACGCGCCGCTCGCCCGGCTCGACGGCCTCGACGACGCGGCGCGCACGCAGCTGCTCGCGTTCGGCGACCGTCGCGCGGCGCGGCTCGATGCGCCGCTCGTGCACGACGCGATCGCACGACACGCGCTCGCCGCGCCCGAGCATCCGGCGCTCGTCGCCGCCGATCGCACGCTCGGCTACGCCGAACTCGACGCCGCCGCGAACCGGCTCGCGCGCCAGTTGCGCGCGCTGGGCGTCGGCCCCGAGACCGTCGTCGCCGTCGCGCTCGAACGCTCGATCGACGCCGTGGTCGCGCTCGTCGCGATCCTGCGCGCGGGCGGCGTGTACGTGCCGGTCGATCCGGAGCAGCCGCCCGCGCGCGCGGCGACGATCCTCGCCGAGGCGCAGCCCGCGCTCGTGATCTCGCGCACCGGGCTCGCGCCGCGCTTCGCCGACGCGGCCCGCGCCATGCTGCTCGTCGATCGCGACGCAGCCGACATCGCCGCGCGCGACGCGTCGCCGGTCGATTCGCCCGTGCATCCGGACGCGCTGGCATACGCGATCTTCACGTCCGGCTCGACCGGCGTGCCGAAGGGCGTCGCGATCAGCCATCGCAGCCTCGCCGCGTCGACCGCCGCGCGCGTCGCCGCGTACCCGCCGGTCCCGAGCATGCTGCTCGTGCCGTCGCTCGCGTTCGACAGCTCGATCGCGACGCTGTTCTGGATGCTCGCGAGCGGCGGCACGCTGCACATCCCCGATGCGCAAGGCGCGCGCGACCCGCGTGCGCTCGCCGCCGTGGTCGAGCGCGGCCGCGTCGCGGGCTGGCTCGGCGTGCCGTCGCTGTACAAGCTCGCGGTGGACCTGTGCGCGGCGTCGCTCGCGCCGCTCGAAGTCGTCGTGCTCGCGGGCGAGACGCTGACCGCGAACGTCGTCGATGCGCACTACCGGCACGGCCCCGCGTGCACGCTCGCGAACGAATACGGCCCGACCGAGGCGACCGTCTGGGCCAGCCTGCAGTTCGTCGGCCGCGCGCCGGCCGCCGCCATGCCCGCATCTGCGCCCGCATCTGTCCCCGCCTCTGTCCCGATCGGCGCGCCGATCGCGGGCAGCCGCCTCGTCGTGCTCGACGCCCGTGGCGCGCTCGCGCCCGTCGGCGTCGAAGGCGAGCTGTACATCGGCGGCGCCGGCGTCGCGCGCGGCTACCTGGGCCGCGCCGGGCTCACCGCCGCGCGCTTCGTGCCGGACCCGTTCGCACACGGCGAACGGCTGTACCGAACCGGCGACCGGGTCCGCTGGCGACGCGACGGCACGCTCGACTTCCTCGGCCGGCGCGACGCGCAGGTCAAGCTGCGCGGCATCCGGATCGAGCTGACCGAGATCGACGCGTGCCTCGCGGCGCATCCGTGGGTTCGACAGGCGGCCGCGCGCGTCGTCACGCATGGGGACGACCGGCAGGAGCTGATCGCCTACGCGGTGCTGACCGACGACGTCGGCGCGCATGACGCGAGCGACGTACTGCGCGCGCATCTCGCCGCGCACCTGCCCGCCGCCGTCGTGCCGGCACGCGTGCTCGCGATCGACGCGCTGCCCGTCAACGCGAACGGCAAGCTCGACCGCGACCGCCTGCCCGCGCCCGAGCAGGCCCGCGCCGTCGCGCGCGACGCCGCGGGCAGCCCGACCGAAGCCGCGATGCGCGCGCTGTGGGAGGACCTGCTCGGCCATCCGGTCGACTCGCTGCACGCGGACTTCTTCACGCTCGGCGGCGATTCGCTGCTCGCAGTCAAGCTGGTCGCGCAGATCGAGCGCCGCTTCGGCGTCGCGCTGCCGCTCGCCACGCTGTTCTCGCACGCGGGCATCGCAGCGCTCGCCGCGGCCGTCGATCGCGCCGCAACCGCGGCGAGCACGCCCGACGCGACGCCCGTGCGCGCGGACATCGCGTCCGGCGCCGCGGTGATCCCGCTCGGCGGCGACGCGCATGCGCACCGCGCGACGATCGCGCTGCTGCCCGACATCTCCGGGCTCGTCGTGTCGCTCGTGCCGCTCGCCACGGCCCTCGGCGCGCGCTATCGCGTGCTCGGGCTGCAGGCGGCCGGGCTCGACGAACACGCGACGCCGCTCACCGACGTCGAGGCGATCGCCGCCGCGCATGCGCGCGCGCTCGCCGACGCGGGCGCGGCGGGTGCAACCAACGCGCCGCTCATTCTCGTCGGGTATTCGTGGGGCGCGAGCGTCGCGGCGTGGGTCGCGCGCGCGCTCGAACGCGACGGCGCGACGCCGCGCCTCGTCGTCGCGCTCGACGCGCCGCCGGTCAGCGATGCCGGGTTCGCCGCGCAACTGCCCGCCGACGAGCCGGGCCTGCTCGAATACATGACGACCGCGCTCGCCGAATCGCTCGGCCGCGACCTGCGGATCGACGCGGCGACACTCGCGCCGCTCACGCACGCGCAGCGGATCGACGCGTTCGCCGCGCGGCTCAGGGCAAGCGGCGTCGTGCCGCCCGACGTGCCCGCGAGCCGGATCGCGCGGATGGTCGACGTGTACCGCGCGAACCTCGCGGCCGACAAGACGCTCGCCGGCCGGCCGGCGCCCGCGCCGATCGGCACGCCCGTCGCCGTCTGGATCAGCGACGCCGGCGCGCATCCGGCCGGCGGCGGCGCGGATCTCGGCTGGTCGGCGCACACGTCGGCGGGCGTCTCGCTCCATCGCGCGGCGGGCGACCACCTGAGCATGGCGCGCGGCGCGCACCTGGCCCCGCTCGCCAACGCGATCGCCGCACGCATCGACGCGGTGCTCGATGCCGCGCCGCGCGCCGATGCAAGCTGATCCTTTCATGCATTTTTTCAACGCCGAGGAGCAACGCCCATGTTCTTTCCGCCCGAGCAGTTCCCTGCGCTCCACGCTGTCGCGCAGGGCTGGGAAACCATCCTGCGCGAGCTCGACGAGCTCGCGCAGGCCGCCTTCGTCAAGTGGCCCGAGACGAACATCTACGACGGCAACTGGACGGTCTTTCCGCTCATCAAGGCCGAACAGCGCGTCGAGCAGAACTGCCTGCTGTGCCCGGAGACGACGCGCCTGCTGGAGACGGTGCCGGGCCTCGTGAACGCCGGCTTCTCGTCGCTCGCGCCGGGCACCTACATCGGCCCGCACTACGGCTACACGAACGAAGTGCTGCGCTGCCATATCGGCCTGAAGCCGTCCGAGAACTGCGCGATCCGCGTCGGCCCGGACGTGCGCAGCTGGAGCGCCGGCTCGTGCCTCGTGTTCGACGACACCACCGAGCACGAAGCATGGAATCGCGGCACGAAGACGCGGGTCGTGCTGCTGTTCGATTTCAAGCGCGATCCGTCGCGCGCCGTCACGTTCCCCGCCGAGTTCTATACCTACTGAGCGAGCCGGCGCCCGCGGGCGCCGGCTTCACAGGCCGCGCCCGCGCGTTCAGCGGCGCGCGCCGCGCATCCTGGCCTGCGCCGCGAACACCGCGCGCGTGAACCGCGACAGCAGCCGCACGTGCGGCGGCTGCCAGTTCAGATCCATGTCGTGACGGCCGTACGCGCCCGCGTCGGCCGCCGCCTGCGCGGATGCAGCCTCCGGCTCGAAATAGTCGCCGGGGCAGCACAGCGTCGTCGGCCACGCGGCCACGCCGCTGCGTTCGATGCACATCGTGAAGAAGCGCGGCCCCGTCGTCGCCGCGATCTGCACCGCCGCGCTCGCGCGCATGCGCGCCGGCAGGTCGTCGAGCTGCGCGGTCGCGCCGTCGCGCAGCGCGTCGTGCACGGCATGCCACAGCGGATGGCCGGGTGCGCTGCCGATCAGCGCATTGTTGTAGCCGCGCGTGGCCGACAGCACGAGCTCGCGGCCGTCGAGCAGCGCGTCGACCGGCCGCAGGCTTTCGATGTCCATGTCGGCATACAGGCCGCCTAACGTATCGAGCACGCAGTAGCGCGCGCTGTCGATGCGCTGGATGTCGTGCGCGAACGCGTCGTAGCGCGGCAGGAACCAGCGCTGGTGCGTGGCCACGTGCTCGCGCAGCGTGTGCGCATCCCACACGCGCAGCGTCCAGTCGGGATGATGGCGCCGCCACGACGCGTGGTAGCGCCGGTACTTGTCGGGCAGCGCATGCTCGCCCTGATACCAGATCTGATGAAGCGTCTTCGGGATGGGCCGGTTCACGATGTCCTCGCGGATGGGTTCGATCCGATCCATCGTAGAGCGCGCGCCGGCGCGCGTCTGCCACCGAATGACGGGACATGCGCGACACCGGCCGCGACCGCGCCTAGCGATTCATCCCGATATCGGCCACGTAATTTGCAATGCTGAAAAAGCGATAGTCGCTCAGCAAATCCGGCCCCGGGAACCCCTCCGGATGAATCCGCCCGTAGATCGGGCTGTCGGGACGCAGGCCGGCCAGCGTCAGCGCGAGCATGAATTCATTGAACGGCGCCATGAACTGGCGCGACACGAAATGCATGCCCCAGTTGAACACCGACGGCAGCTGCTCGGTGCGCAACCACGTGTCCGGTCCGCCCTGCGCGTTCGCGCAGAGGTTTTCCGCCCACGGGCTATGGCCTTCGACGATGAGAAAGCCGTGCTTCGCATGGCGCTTCCAGCGGGTCAGGAAATCGATCAGGTCCGCCGCCGCCACGTAGCCGGGCACGAGCCCTTCCGCATCGCTGTACGCGACCTTGAACGCACGCTTGATCTCGTCGGGCGCAATCGGGTATTCGGCCTGGTCCGACACCGTCAGGCGGCCCGGATAGTACTGGTCGACGACCATGCGCAGGCGGGACCGATCGACGGTGCGCAGGTGGCGCTCGAGTATCGCTTCGGCGGCGTCCTCGCGCCGGATGCTCAGCCGGCGGTTGTGGACCAGGAACATGAAGGTATGCAACAGGTCGCTCAGCCGCACCGGGCGCACGCTGCCGTCCGGCTGCCGGACGGTCAGGCCGCTTTCGGCCACCGCTTCGTCGTAGCGGTCGGGCTGGGAAATGTCGGCGGCGATCACGCGCACCTGGACGCCGGGTATGTCCTTCAGCGCGGACAGGGTGGCGGCGGCCCGGCCTCGCGCGGATTCGTTGTAGTCCGCGCCGATCACGAGCAGCGGATAGTCCGCGAGGTGCCGGCCGCGCCGCGTCGAGTGGATGACGTACTCGGCCAGGCGCTTCACCGCGCTGCCGTCGCCGCAGCCCATGTCGGCGATGCCGGCCGGCTGGCGATCGAGCGGCGTGTCGTCGAACAGCTTGTGCAGGATTTTCGTCGTGATTTCCTGCGACGCCGGCCCCGACCCGGCGCCGCTCGACGCATACACGTTCATCACGCGATCGATGTGGCCGTCGCTGTCGATGTCGAGCGGATCGGGATTGCCGAACAGGAGTTCGTCGAGGAGCGCGTACGAACGCAGGTAGGACGCGGGCAGCCCCGCGTAAGGGGCGGCGATCGGCCGGTGAATCCGGCCCGACTCGGTGAGGCGCACCTTTTCCCGATCGATTTCCGCCATGCCGAACTTGCACATCAGCGACCACGCCGCGTGCAGGACGACCGGGTCCGCATGCGACCACGCGCCGACCGCGACCCCGCCGGGCTGCTCGTCGAGCTTCTCGAAGATGCCGGGCGCCGACTGCGAATACTGGCCATCCGGCTGCTTGTCGAACACCGGCATATCGAGCGCGACCCAGGTCGGACCGAGCAGCAGGCCGTCCATCGCCGTGCGCAGCTGTCCATTCACCTGGCGCTCCAGATCGCTCGCCGGGGCCGGCAGCTCCGGCCACCCCGCGACGCAGATCCGCGCGAGCTGCGCATACAGCACGCTGTCGTCGGCCGCCGCGCGTTTTCGATGGCACAGCGCGTGCAGATGCTGGAGCACCGACGTGGCATTCGCCAGCTGCTCGAACAGCGGCCGGGTGCGCTCGACGCACGCGACGACATATTCGCCGGCCGGGGTGAGCGCATATTCGGCGTCTTCGTCGCCGCGATCGAGGGTCAGCCAGCCGGCCAGGCTCAACAGGTTGAAGGCGCCCCACAGCACCCCCAGGTTGCGGGTCGGGTCGGACCGGCGGGACATCGCGAACGCGCGCATCGCACGCGGCGTCCCGGCCCGCAGGCCGCGGAACGCGCCGGCAAATACCAGACGCGCCAGCGTCGGCACCAGCACGATGCCGTTCGCCCAGTTGCAGCTGCGCGTATAGGCCATCACGCGCTGCGCGTCGCGGCGGCCGATGCGCAGCGTTGCCGCATGCGTGTGCTGCTCGAGCTTGACCGGCAACTCCTTGTCGAGCACCTCGACGCCGATCGCGGTGCCGGCCGACAGGCCGAGCAACGAGCGCGTTTCGTTGGGATACGCGTCGAGATAATGTTCGAGCTGCCTGGCCAGCGCGGTGGGGGATTCACCAAAGTCGAAGCGGGTGTGCATGTTGGACGGTCTCACAAGGTCGAAGGTTGGGCTGCAATGGGCGAAGGGGCATCCGAATCGGCGTGCGCAACGGCCGCCGCCGGCGCAGCGCCGCGAATGCGGGGCGCGACATGGGCGGCCAACGTGCAGATGGACGGGTAATCCCAGACCGCCGACGGATCGACGGTCACGCTGAACGTTTCACTGACCACCATCGTCATTTCGACGGCGAGGATCGAGTCGAGGCCGATCTCGGCGAACGTCGTCTCACGCGTCAAACGAAGCTTGCGCTGCTTGAGGCGCTCGCCCAGCCACGCGATGAGCCATTGTTCGACGGAGTCGGCCCGCTCGCGATCGATCCGGCTCGCCGGCTCGGTCACGATCGGTTCCGCCACTGGACCGGCGTCTTCGCCGGCGGGTTCGTCAGGCGCGCCGGCCTCGGCGCCCAGCAGCGGATCGACGGGTTGGCTTGCAGCCGGGACTGTCTGGTCGATCGAGCCGATCTCGAAGCCGTTGCGCTCGGCCCAGTCGTTCAATTCCGCCGTCGTGGACAGCGCGGCGCGCAGGCCGACCTGCCGCTGGGCCGCCTCGATCGCGCGTTCGTACTGGCTCTGCACCCAGCGCAGCGCCCCGTCGTCGATGCGCTGCTGCGCAGCCGCGCGCTCGATCACCGCCAGCAGCAATCCCCATTGCGCGACCGAGCCGAGCCAGTAATTGACCCAGACGGCGGCGTGCGCGGCGCCGTCGAGTTTCGACGCATTGGCGAGCCCGTCTTCCGCCAGCTGCTCGCCCAGCTGGCGCAGCTCCCTGGCCAGCACGCCGGCGCCCAGCGCACGCTCCAGATAGCGCGGCAAGTCGTCGCTGCCGTTGAGCAGACGGCTGCCCAGGTGCACCAGCAGCGTTTCGGTCGGCCCCTCGAAGATGCGGGTCAGGCGCGCGTCCCGGAAGATCTGCGGCGCCAGGTTGGTTTCGATATAGCCCCGGCCGCCGAGAAACTGCATCATCTCGTCGGCCGATTGCGACAGCAGCTCGGAGCCGAGAATCTTCGAAACCAGCAGGCAGTCCTCCGGCACCTCGACGCCGAGGTCCAGCTCGGCGGCCAGGTGCTCGACCAGCGCGTTGAGTCCGTCGATGCGGTGCCGCAGCTCGCCCAGGCGCAGGCGGCTCAGCGGATTGTCCAGCAGCAGGCCGGTGCCGATCTGGCGCCGCGCCCCGTAGCGATGCATCAGCTGCGCACAGCGTTTCATTCCGCCCAGGCAGACGGCCGCGATCGCGAGGCGCGCAATGTTCATGGCCTGCTGCGCGACGGGCATGCCCTGTCCGATGCCGCCGAGCCGGTACGCGTCGCTGATCCGTGCGCGGTCCAGGTGCAGCGAATTCTGGATCATGCCGCGCACGCCCATCGTCAGCTCCTCGGCGCCGATCCGCACGCCCGGCGTGCCGGGGCGCACCGCCAGTCCGACCATCCCGGTGCCGTCGGCCTGCTTGGCGAACACGTTGATGATCCCCGCCCACGCGGATGAGCCGCTCCAGCGCTTGTTTCCGGAGACCAGCCAGTCACCGGTGTCGATGCGCTGCGCGCGCGAGGTGATCGCGCGCGGATGGGAGCCCGCTGCCGATTCGCTCATCGCGAAGGCGGCGAGCATCCGGCCGCTCGCGAGGCTCGGCAACAATTCGTCGCGCAGCGGCGCCTGCGCATGCTGCATGATCGGCAGGATCCCGAGCGTGTTGTTCAGGCCGACGAAGAAAGCCAGTGTCGAATCGATCGCGGCCAGTTGCGAGATCACGCGCAACGTGTCGCGATGCGTGAGGCCAAGGCCGCCATACGAACGGTCGATCGGCATGCCGAGGAGGCCCTGGTTGCCGAAATCGAGCACGACGTGCGGCGGAATGGTCCGACGCTCGTCGATGGTGCGCGAATCGATCCGTGTGCGTGCGTAGTGCCTGAGCCAGTCGTTCAGTTCGTCGACGGTGGCAGCGTCATGCCGCCGGTGACCGCCGGCCGGCGACACGTCGATGGCGGCGGCCGGGCGCGCGGGTTGCCGGCGCTCCGGCTCCGGCGTTTGCGCGCCCGCATCGACGTCCCACTGCGCGAGGATCGTCAGCTCGCCGTCGCGCAGCTGCGTGCGGCACGTGCTGCGGCGCACCTTGCCGCTCGACGTTTTCGGCACGCTGCCGGGCGACACCAGCACGATCGCGCTCGGGCCGATGTCGAGGCGATTCCAGATCGCCTTGCGAATCGCGTCGATGAAGCCGTCGAGATTGCCCTTGCGCTGCGTGCGCTCGACTTCCGCCACGACGATCAGGCGCTCCGCACCGACCTGGTCGTCCATGAAGGCCGCGCAGCCGTTCGGCACCAGTTCCGGCACGCCGACGATCAGCGCGTACTCGATGTCTTCCGAGTAGTAGTTGCGGCCGGCCAGGATGACCATGTCCTTGAGCCGGCCGGTGACGTAGAGCTCGCCGCCCAGCATGAAGCCGAGATCGCCGGTCCGCATGAACGCCTGATCCGGATTGCCCGCCAGCGTGTGCCGGAAGGTCGATTGCGTCTGCTCGTCCAGCTGCCAGTATCCGGCGGCGACGCTTGGGCCGGCCACGCAGATTTCGCCGATGGCCCCGTCGACGCAATGCGCGTTCGCCTGCAGATCGCGCACGACCACGCGCTGGTCGCCCGCGGGACGGCCCACGCTGACCAGCACACGTTCGCCCGGGCGATCCAGGGACGCCGGCGAGACCCCCGCGAACTCGCCGCAGATCACCACGGATTGCCGCTGGAGCGCGGCCTGGTCGACGCACACCGTCCGGATCGGCTGCTGCGCCGTGCGGCCGGCGACGAACAGCGTCCCCTCCGCCAGCCCGTAACACGGTCGAAAACTCCCGGCGGAGAAGCCCGCGGCGGCGAAGCGTTTTGCAAAATCCGACAAGGTACTGGCGCGTACGGATTCGGCACCGTTATAGGCGGTCCGGATACACGACAGGTCGAGCGTCGCCAGTTGTTCGTCGGAGACTCGCCGGCAGGCCATCCGGTAAGCAAAATCCGGCGCGCCCGTCAGATCCGCGCGATATTGGCTGATGGCGCGCAACCACAGGTACGGATGCTGGATGAAACGCTCCGGGGCCATCAGGACGCACCGGAAGCCACCGTAGAGCGACGTCAGGATCACGCCGATCAGGCCCATGTCGTGGTACGGCGGCAGCCAGCTGACCATCGTGCTCCGCTCGTCATAGCCGAACCATTCGCGCAGCATCCCCAGGTTATGCATCAGGTTGCCGTGCGACACCATCACGCCCTTGGGCGTGCCGGTGGTCCCCGACGTGTATTGCAGGAAGGCGACGTGGGACGGCGGCACGCTGGCGGGCGCGGGCAGGAACGCAATCGCCTCGGCGGCCCCGACATCGAGCAGCGTGCTGCCGGATGCTTCGGTATCGGCGATCCATGTCGTGCAACGCTCCAGGTCTTCGGGCGAGCACAGAATCGTGTTCGCGCCTGCGTTCCTGACGATGCCGGCGATCCGCACCATATGTTGCTTGTTGCGCGGCGGGTATGCCGGCACCGCGACGGCGCCCGCATACAGGCACCCCATGAAGGCGCTGACGTAGTCGAGCCCCGGCCGGCACAGCAGCAGGACCCGGTCGCCGATGTCGACCGCATTCTGCTGCAGCAGCGCGGCGACCCGGCGGGCGCGGGCGTCGAGCTCCGCGAAGGTCATCGAGTCGGCCTGTTCCTGTTCGGGCGGGCCGCTCAGGAACACGTAGGCGGTTTGGTCGCCGAGCGTGGCGGCTCGGGTCTGGAGCAATTCGCTCAGCGTGGTCGGCAAGGTCGCAGTGGTCATGATGTCGTCGGAAGAGGAATGAAAACAGCGAGCAGCGGCCCGGCGCCGGCCGGCGCCCATGCCTTGCTGCGGCGGGAATCCCGATACGGCTATTCGGCGCGATGGAACAGATCGATCATGCGCATCATGCTTTTGAGATGCAGCGCGCGCGGCACCACGCGTTCACTCCTTGCCGCGTATCGCGCAGTCCATTCATGGGCCAGCTCATGCGCGGCGGTGGCATTGCCGCGCACGGCGCGCGCGTCGGTCTCGCGCGCATCGAGACAAGCGCGCGCCTGCCGCACGGCCGACCGCGCGAGCTCGCCCGTGAGGATGCCGTGGTGGCCCAACGCGAGCCGCGGCGCCTCCAGTTGCTCGATGACGTCCAGCGAGTGCCGATACGCGAACAGATCCTGAAAGACCAGCGGCAACCAGGTGGTGGGGCCGTGAAACTCGCCGAGGGCATCCGACACGAAGCCGATGTCCAGTTGCGGGCAGTAGTAGCCGAACTGGCAGCGGCTGTGGCCCGGGAGCGCGATCGCCCGAATCTCCATGCCGTCGCCGATGTCGAGCCGCGTGCCCGGATTGACGGGGTAGAACAGCAGCTCGGGCAACTCGGTGAGATCGATGCCGACGGGCGGGTCCCAGGACTGCGATGCGTGCGCGTCGAGCTGGCGGATGGTCCGGCAGGCCGACGGACTCTGGAACGCATCGTAGGTGTCGGGAGACCCGGATACATGAACCCACGGCATGCGCGACTTGAGCGTCGTCAGCAAGCTGCAGTGGTCATAGTGCGAGTGGGTGACGAACCAGTAGCGCAAATGCCGGATGCCGCCGAAGTCCCGCAGCAGGTCGTGAAGCTGCCGCCATACGAGCTCCGTCATCCCGCTCAGGCCGCCCTCGATCAGCGTCGCGGCCTCGTCGTTGACGATCACGTACAGCGGCACGTCCGCCGTGCCGATGAGCGCCAGCCGCGAATCGATCCACCCCGGGGAATCGTTCAGCATGTCGTTCAGCTCCGATAGAGGGCACAGGCCCAGGTCGCGCCCGCGCCGTAGGTCACCAGGAGATTGAGCTGTCCGGCCGGCATGCGGCCTTGCTCGCGCGCGAGGGCCAGCGCGACCGGAAACGCCGCGCTCGCCATGTTGCCCAGCTGGTCGACGGAAATCATGCAGCGCTCGCGGGGCAGCCCGAGTTGCCCGATGACCGCGTCGAGGATGCGCAGGTTCGGCTGGTGCGGCACGACCAGGCCTATATCCCCGGTCGTCAGCCGGTGCTTGTCGAGCATCTGCCGGCACGCGTCGACGATCCGCCGCGTCGCGTCCTCGAACATCGGCCCGCCCTTCATCCGGAAATGATGCCGGCCGGCCGCGATGTCGTCGCCGTCGATGAAGCGCGGGCGGCGCGCGCCGGGCGCCTCGGTGATGAGCAGGTCGAACTGGGTGCCGTCGGCGCCGAGCGACAGGTCGATCAGGCCGCGCGCCGGGTCGTCCGTCGCCTGCAGCAGCAGCGCGGCGGCGCCGTCGCTCAGCAGGATCGACAGGTTGCGGCCGGCGTTGCTGGTGTCGATCCGACGCGACAACGCCTCGGCGCAAATCAGCAGCACGTTGCGATACAGGCCGCTCGCGAGGAAATGGCGCGCGATCTCGATCCCGTAGAGCCCGCCGCTGCATTGCGCGCGGATGTCGAAGCACGGCACCTCGCGCAAGCCGAGCCGGGGCTGGATGTAGCACGCTTGCGACGGGTCGTGATGATCCGGCGACAGCGTATTGACGATCAGCAGGTCGACGTCGTGCGGCGTCACGCCGGCGTCGGCCATCGCCCGTTCGGCGGCCGGGCACGCGAGATCCGCCAGATGCTGGTCGGGGGCGAGATAGCGTCGCGCCACGACGCCGGTGCGTTCGCGAATGAACGCGTCGCTGGTGTCGATCATGCCGGCGACCTCGTCGTTGCTGACGATCCGTTCCGGCAGCGCGTGGCCCATCCCGGCGATGACGAGTCTGGCGCTCATGCCCGGACCTCCTGTTCGGTCACGGCGGCGACGGCGTCGTCCGCATCGGTCACGACGGTTTCGCCCCAGCGCCACAATTGCGCGCCGAAGCCCCAGCCGGCGCCCGCACCGGCAAGCACCACCAGCGATCCCGGCCGGATCACGCCCTGCCGGATCGACTCATACAGCGCGAACGGCACGGCGGCCGACACGAGGCACGCGCAATCGGCCACGCGTATCACGAATTGATCCGGCTTGAGCCCGAGCCGCTGCGCCCATGAACGCACGAGCAGCGCCGACGGCTGGTGGAACACCATCGCGTCGATGTCGGCGATGGCGATCCCGCTCCGGTGCAACAGCCGCTCGACGATATCGGGAATGGCCAGGGGCATGAAACGCGAGATCGCCTCCTGCGCTTCGGGCTTGAGCGTGAAATACGCACCGAACGGGTTGTCGGCGTCGCTCGCCGCATCGTCGTCTGCCGGGGCCCGGGCGTTGCGCCACTGTATCGTCGCAAGGTCGTAGCGCGTTCCATCGCTGTGATACGCGGCATCCAGCCAATTCGCACCTTGGGGATTGGCCGGCTCGGCGACGAGCACGGCCGCGGCCGCGCCGTCGCCGAAGTTCGTCGACGACTTGGTGGTGTAGTCGACCACCGCCGACATGCGCTCCGACGAGCACACCAGCGCCCGCTTCACCCGTCCCTGCTTGATGAGGTTGGTGGCGATCTGCAGTTGCAGCACGAAGCTCGCGCATTCCATCTCGACGTCGGCGTCGAGCGCGCGCGTGGCGCCGAGCCGGTCGCGCAGCGCACGGGCCAGCCGCGGCGCGAAACGGCGCCGGCCGTCGGCGTGCGTGACGAACGGCGACGTCATGTTGAACAGCACCAGATCGAGTTCGGCGGGCTCCACGCCGGCGCGGGCGAGCGCGTCGCGCGCCGTGCGCTCGGCCAGCGCAAGCTCGGATTCGCCGGCATCGGGATCGATCATGTAGCGCGATTCGATGCCCCAGAATTGCCACCACTCCGCCGGAATGGGCTCGACGCCCGCGAACACGGGATCGTCGTTGGGGACCTGGCGTGCCGGCAAGCGGCACGCGAGACTTGCGATTCGGACGTTGTGCACCATCAGACCTCCATCGTGCTGCAGGCGATGCGCGGCCTGAACGGATCCAGCGTCATGGCGACCACCGTATGTTCATCGTCACGCAACGACATCGAAGCTGCGACGCGGGACGCGAGCCACGCGGGCAGCTGGAACGGGTTCGGGATGTCAGCCGACCCGGCGACGACCTCGACGCGGCAATCGCCCCCCGCGCCGGCGGCGATCGACGGCCATCCGCTCATCCACGATTCGCAAAACAGCCTGGCGACGGGCCGGTCGATGCGGCTTTGCACGTCGTCGACCATCGCGCGCACCGCGGCGGCCGCATTGACCGGTTCAACGTCGAATCGGCCGGTGGCGTGATCGAACCGGCTCTCGAACCGGGCCAGCGACAGGGCGCCGTTCACGCGCCGCGCGGGAATCGCGTCGAGCGTCGCGAACGGGGGCGACTCGAGGTCCGCGTAGCTGCTGGCATGGCCGCGGTCATGGGCGGAAGGCGTCAGGACGATCGCCCCCGCGCCGTCGGCGAAGCCGCTCGTGGCGACCTGCTCGACATCCGCGAGCGCTTCCGCGCGAACCACGAGCGCGCGTCGATAGCCGAGCTGCCGGCAATGGCTCTGCGCGAGATCGAGCGCGAGCGTCCAGTCCGCGTCGAGCAGGTCGAACACGGCCGCATGGCGCGCACGCAGGTCGCGCTGCACGGGGTGCGCCAGCCGCGGCCCGGCGATCGCCGGCGCGTCCGCCATCCGGCTGGGCGAAATCGACAGGCTGACGATCAGATCCAGTTCCGACGGCAGGCAACCGGCTTGCAGCAGCGCCTGCCGGGCTGCCTTGACGGCGTAATCGTTGGCATAGGGTTGCGCAGCGGTCGCTGCACCCGGCAGGGCCACCGCGGCTCCAAGAATTTTCATAGGGTGACGAGCTCGTTTCGGACGGAGTGATTCGGAGAACGCATCGCGCCATTGGCCTCCTGCCTGAGCGCGGCGCGGCGCAACTTGCCCGATTCGTTGCGCGGCAAACCGCCGGTGTGGTACGCGACCCGATGCGGACATTTGTACGACGCGATCACGCCCTTGACGTGCTGCTGCAGCTGCGTCGTCAACGCCTCCGAGCCGTCGATTCCCGGCTGCAGCACGACGTGCGCGCAGATGAGCGTGCCGCCCCATTCGTCGATCTGTCCGACGACCGCGCATTCGGCGACATCGGGATGGCGCAGCAGCGCTTGCTCCACTTCGCCGGGCGACACCGTGTAGCCGGACGTGATGATCATGTCGTCCGCGCGCGCCTGATAGAACAGATAGCCTTCGTCGTCCAGGTAGGCGGCGTCCCCCGTCAGGTTCCAGCCGTGCTTGACGTAGTCGCGTTGCCGCGCGTCGTTCAGGTAGCGGCACCCGGTCGGCCCCTGCACGGCCAGAAAGCCGATCTGATTGGGCGGCAGGCATCGGCCCTGCTCGTCCAGGATGGCCAGGCGGTAGCCGGGCACCGCCTTGCCGAGCGTGCCTGCCCTGGATTCGGTGTCGCCCGTCGACGCAAAGATATGCAGCATCTCGGTCGCCCCGATCCCGTCGATCAGGTGCATCCCGGTCCGCTCGCGCCAAGCCTCGCGCGTCCAGGGCGGCAGCGCTTCACCGGCCGCCACGCATTTGCGCAGCGACGAGAGGTCGTGATCGTCGAGATGGTCGAGCATGACCCGATAGGCCGCCGGCGCCGTAAACAGGATGCTGACCCGATGCCGGGCGACGGCCGCCAGCAGACGTTCCGGGTTGGCTTTCGGCAACAGCACGACGCTCGCGCCGACGCTGACCGGAAACAGCAGCAGCGCGCCGAGGCCGAACGTGAACGCGAGCGGCGGCGATCCGCAGAAGACGTCGTCGGCGGTGGGCTTGAGCACGTGCTGCGGAAAGCAGTGGCAGGCCGCCATCACGTCGCGATGAAAATGGACGGTCGCCTTCGGTTCCCCGGTCGTCCCCGACGTGAACGCGATGAGGCAAGGATCGTCCGCGCGCGTCTCGGCGGCCGTGAATGCAGCGGAATAGTCGTTGAGCCAGCCCGCGTGCGGACCGGCGTCCTCCGTCTCGTAGCGCCGGACATCGCCGCGCCATTGCATGCGCGTCATCGCCGCGTCGAGTTCGGCCGACAGCGCGCCTTCGCAGATCGCGTGCGTGACCTTGGCCCGGTCGATGACGGTCGACAGTTCGCCCGCGCGCAGCTTCGGCATCGTCGTGACGACCACGCCGCCCGCCTTGACCACGCCGAACCACGCCGCGGCGAGGAACGGGTGGTTGGTGCCGTGCAACAGCACCCGGTTGCCGGCCACCAGGCCGGCATCGTGGACCAGCATGCTGGCGATCCGGTTGCTCGTATCGCGCAATTCGCGATACGACCACGTCACGCCCGACTCGGTCCTGATCGCAACGCGATCCGCCCAGCCCCGGTCCTCGACTGCGGCATCCAGCAGCGCGGCGGCGCAATTGAGAAATTGCGGAAACTGCAGCCCCGGCAAATCAAGGACGAATTTCGGCCAATCCTCGATCGGGGGCAAGTTCGCGCGGCAAAAGTCGTCCATTGTCAGCGCTCGCAAGAGTGTGAGTTCAAAGTCCGCGATAACGGCATGGCACCGGCCGGGCACGATGCGCGCGCCCGTCCCGTGCAGCCTGAATCGCGATGGCAAAAAGGTGTTGTCGAAGCGGCAGGCGTGTGTCATCGCCGAGCGACGCAGTGCGCGCCCGGTCGATCACATGACAACCCGTTGATTCACTTGCAGGTATTCCGTCGCACTTTTCTTGAAAAACAAACGAGCACGACGAAAGCAATTCAATCAATTCATTTCAACGCAACAAACTCAGGATTCCGAATTCTAAAGTAAACAATTTCGAATTCGAAGTAATGATCTTGCAAGCTTAGCGGCATTTTAAATGCATGGCGCATGTGAAGCTAGATGGATCATTCAAATCTTTGCGCGGAACCGATATCATTAAAATCAAAAAAATTACGGATCGCACTACTGAATTAAATTATTTCTCAAAGCCGGAACAATGATTGATCGATCGGCCGTTTCGCAGGATTTTTCTCATCTACTGCACGTGGTCTTGTGACACGGCAAGACCACGTGCGCGCTCGCCGTGAGCGTCGCGATCGTCCAGATGATCCGCGCCTTCACGAACCCCGCCATGCGCCGCTTCGCCAGCACGCGACGCGAGCCGCCTCGCGAGCCCCGCCTGCAACGCGTCGAGCAGCACGAACGCAACGGGCACGAGCAGCAGGCTCAGCGCGGTCGACGTGACGAGGCCGCCGATCACGGTGATCGCCATCGCCGAGCGGAACACGTCGCCCTGCGCATCGAACGCGAGCGGCAGCAGCCCACCCATCATCGCGAACGTCGTCATCGCGATCGGCCGCGCGCGCTTGCGGCACGCGTCGACGATCGCGTCGACGCGCGACAGCCGCTGCCGCTCGCGCGCGACGAGCACGTACTGCACCAGCAGGATCGAGTTCTTCGTGCACAGGCCCATCAGCATCAGCAGGCCGACGAGCGACGCGAGCGACAGGCTGAGCCCGCACAGCGCGAGCATCGCGGCCGCGCCGCCGAGCGACAGCGGCAGCGCGACCAGCACCGTCGCCGGCAGCACGAAGCCGCCGAACAGCAGCACGAGGATCGCGTACACGCTGGCGAGACCGAACAGCATCGCGTAATAGAAGCCGCCGAACAGCTCGTCGAGCGATTCCGCGTCGCCGCTCGCGCTGCGGCGCACGCCGGCCGGCAGGTCGCGCAGCGCCGGCAGCCGGTCGACCTGCGCGATCACGTCGCCGAGCGGGCGGCCCGCGAGCCCGACGTCGAGCGTCACGTAGCGCTCGCCTTCGCGACGGTCGATCTGCGCGGGCTCGCTGTCTTCGACGAGCCGCGCGACGCTCGACAGCGGCACGCTGCCGTCGCGCCCCGGCACGGGCAGCCGGGACAGCCAGTCGCCGGCGTCGAGCCCCCCGTTCGCCCTGTCCGCCACATGCACGCGCACCGGCACCTGCCTGCCGCCGACGTCGAGCCGCGGCAGGCGTTCGGGCGCGTCGCCCGCGGTCGCGACCCGCAGCGCGTCGGCCGCCGCTTCGCGCGTGACGCCGAGCGCGGCGGCGCGCGGCCCGTCGAGCACGACGCCAAGCGCCGGCCGGCGCGCGGCCGCCGTCGACGCGACCGCGCCGAGCCCGGGCGCCGCGCGCAGCGCCCGCTCGACGCGGCGCGCGGTCTCGTCGAGCAGGCCGCCGTCGCGGCTCGACAGCACGATCGACATCACCTTGTCCGTCTGCTTGTCGCCGACCGTGAAGCGCACGCCCGGCACCGCGGCGAAGCGGCCCGCGAGCGCCGCCTCGACCTGCGCCTGCGAGCGCGCGCGCGAGCCGGCCGGCGTCAGCGCGAACGTCAGCACGGCCGAATCGGTCGCGTCGCCCGCCGCGCCGCGCTCGCCGATCGTCGCGTACACCGACGCGATCTCGGTCATGCCCGCCGCCGCGCGCCGCGCCGCATCGACCGCCGCGCGCGTCGCGTCGAGATCGCTGCCGGGCGGCGCCTGCACGCCGACGACGATTTCCGCACGATCCTGCGCAGGCAGGAACGCCTTCGGCAGCGCCGCGAGCGCCACGACCGACGCGCAGACGAACGCCGCGCCGACCAGCAGGCAGCGCCACGGCCGCGCGACGCACCAGCGCACGCAGGCGAGATAGCCGCGCATCGCCCGGCTGTCGTCGTGTGGCGGCGGCGCGCGGCGCAGCCCGTACGCGGCCATCATCGGCGTGAGCATCCGCGCGACCGCGAGCGACGCGAGCACGGCGGCCGCCGCGGTCCAGCCGAACTGCTTGAAGTAGCGTCCGATCGCGCCGTTCATGAACGCGGTCGGCAGGAACACCGCGACGAGCGTGAGCGACGTCGCGATCACCGCGACGCCGATCTCGCGCGCGCCGTCGAGCGCGGCAACGCGCGGCGGCTTGCCGTCGCCGAGGTGGCGCGCGATGTTCTCGACTTCGACGATCGCGTCGTCGACGAGCACGCCGATCACGAGAATCAGCGAGAGCATCGTCAACTGGTTGAGCGAGAAGCCGAGCCACGCCATCGCGAGAAACGCCGGCAGGATCGACAGCGGCAGCGCCGACGCCGACACGAGCGTCGCGCGCCAGTCTCGCAGGAACAGCCACACGATCACGACGGCGAGCACGCAGCCTTCGTACAGCGCGGACATCGCGCCGTCGAACACGCGCTGGATCGGCTCGACGTAGTCCGCGACGCCGCGCACGTCGACGCCCGGGTGCGCGCGCCGCAGCCGCTCGATCGCGTCGCGCACGCCCTGCGCGACGCGCACCTCGTCCGCGCCCGGCGCCTGCATCACCTGCACGCCGACCACCGGCCGGCCGTCGAGAAGCGTGATCTGCGTCGGGTTCGCGATCGCGTCGCGGATCGTCGCGAGGTCGGCGAGCGTCGCGCGCCGGCTGTCGCCCAGCGGCAGGTCGAGCGCGCCGAGCGCCGCGACGCCGCCGCCCGCCTGCGCCATCCGCACCGATTGCGCGCGGCCGTCGATGTCGACGCGCGCGGCGGGCGTATCCGCGAGCCGCGCGCGCACCTGCTTCGCGACGTCGCCCGCATCGATGCGCAGCCCCTGCAGCGCGACGGGATTCAACGCGACGTCGATCTGCCGGTCCACGCCGCCCTGCCGCACGACCCGCGCGACGCCCGGCACCGCGAGCAGCGCCTTGCTGAGCGTCGAGTCGACGAACCACGACAGGTCCACCGGATCGAGCCGCGCCGACGACACCGCGTAGACGAGCAGCACGCGCTCGATGCGCTCCTGCGCGACGACGGGCTCCGGCATGTCCGGCGGCAGGCGGCCGCGCATGCGGCCGACCGCGGCGCGCACGCGCTCGAGCGCGTCGCGCGGGTCGGCTTCGAGCGCGAACTGGACCGTCGTGTGCGACCGGCCGTCCGTTACGCGCGACAGCACGCGCTTGACCGCGCCGAGCCCCGCGACGCCCTGCTCGATCGGCCGCGTCACGTCGCGCTCGAGCTGCGACGGCGTCGCGCCGGGCAGGCTCGCGTCGATCGCGATGACGGGCGCATCGACGCTCGGCAGCTCGGCGACCGGCAGCGCGCGAAAGCCGAGCGCGCCGCCGATGCACAGCAGCGCGAACAGCAGGATCGTCGGCAGCGGCCGGCGCACCGACCATTCGAGAAAGTTCACGGCGCGCTCCCGTTCCCGGCGACGCGCACGGGTGCGGACGCAGGCGCGCTTGCGGCGATGGGCGCGCCGTGCGCGACGATCGTCACCACGTCGCCTTCGTCGAGCAGGCCCGCGCCCGACGCGACGACGCGCTCGTCCGGCCGCAAGCCCGCGAGCACCTCGACGCGCCCACCCTGCGCGCGGCCGCGCACGAGCTTGACCGCGTGCACGCGATGGCGCGCGTCGACCGTCCATGCGTAATGAAAGCCGTCGCGCGCGACCACCGCCGAATCGGGCAGCGTGAGCGCTTGCGTGCGCCCCGTCACGATCGCGCCGGACACGAAGCCGCCCGCCTGCAAGCCGGCGTCCGCCGGCAGGTCGACGTAGACGATGCCCGCGAGCGTCGCCTTGTCGAGCACGGGCGACACCTGGCGGACGATGCCGCGCGCGGCGCCGCCGTCCGCGCGCGCGAGTTCGGCGGGCTGCCCCGGGCGCACCGCGGCGAGCGCGTTCGCGCCCAGCTGCGCGCGCCATTCGAGCCGGCCGCCGCGGATCAGCTTGAACAGCGTCGCGCCGGCGGCGGGCACCGCGCCTTCGATCGCCTTGCTGGCCGCGACCACGCCGTCGTCGGGCGCCCGCACCGTCGCGCGGCGCAACTGCAGCTCGATGCCCGCGAGACGCGCCCGCGCGCCCGCCAGCTGGGCGATGCTCACCTTCTCCTGCGTTTGCGCCTTGATCAGCTCCTGCCGGCTGATCGAGCCGGTTGCGTCGAGCGCCCTGGCGCCTTCGAGCTGCGCGCTCGCCTGCGCGAGCCGCGCATTCGCCTCGGCGACGGCCGCATCGGCATCGGCGCGCTTCACCGCGAGGCCGGCCGTGTCGAAGCGCGCGAGCGCCTGCCCTTTGCGGACCCGGTCGCCGACGCGCGCGTCGACGGCCGCGAGCGGCAAGTCGCCGGGCGCCGTCAACTCGATCTCGTCGTACGCGGCGACGGCGCCGCTCGCCTGCTCGCGCGTCTCCCAGTCCCGCACGTCGGGCGCGACGACGGTCACGCCAAGCGCGGCGTGGACGGCGGTTGCGGAATCGGTCGGATCGCCGGTTCGGGCAGCGGCCTGGTTTGCTGCCGGGTTCGCGGTTTGCTTCGCGGCCGGATCGGCACGCGGCGCGGACGGCTGCGACGGTCCGCACCCGCCCGCGAGCACCGCGGCGACAACGGCGAGCGCTGCCGCGCACCGGAGAACACACGTAAAGTGCCCGCCGCTCATCGCACCGCCTCGCTCACGATCCGCGCGCCACTCGCCGCATGCGCATCGCCCGCCGCATGCGCGTCGCCCGCAGCGTGCGCATCCCGCGTCGCATGCACATCCCGCGCCGCGGGCGCACCCTTTGCCGTATCCGCATCCGTCGCCGCCTGCCCATCGCCCGTCGCATCCCCCGCCTGCCAGCCGCCGCCGACCGCGCGATACAGCGCGACCCACGCCTGCGCGCGCTCGAGCCGCGCGGACGCGACCGACTGCCGGCTCGTCACGTACTGCCGGCGCGCGGTCTCGACTTCGAGCACGTCGCTCGTACCCACGCGAAACCGCCGCTCGACGGTCTGCGCGTAGCGCTTGTAGTTCTCCTGCGCGACGAGCGCGGCGCGTTCCCGCCCGACCGACGCATCGACCCGCACCAACGCGTTTTCGACTTCCATCACTGCCTGCCTGACCTTTCGTTTGTAGTTCGCGAGCGCCTCGTCATAACGCCCGCGCGCACCTTCGACGCGGGCCGCGCCGCTGCCGCCGTCGAACACCGGCACGGTGAGCGTCGGGCCGAACATCCACGGCCGCAGCGTCAAGCCCTGCCCGCTCACCTGGTAGCGGTCGATCTCGATCGATCCGGACAGCGACACCGACGGCAAGCGCGCCGCAATCGCCGCGCCGATTTCCGCATTGGCCGCGGCGAGCGCGCGCTCCGACGCGCGCACGTCGGGGCGCTGCTCGATCGTGCGCGCCGGCAGCGCGGCGAGCACGCCGCCGCGCGGCTCGGGCACCGTTGCGTAGCCCGCTGCGAGCCGCGCGTCGAGCGCGTCGCGCGACAGGCCGGTCAATGCGACGAGCTCGTTGCGATCGACTTCGCACTCGGCGCGCTGGCGCGCGAGCAGGTCTTCGCCTTCCGCGATCGACGCCTTCGGCAGCGCCGCATCCGACGGCGACAGGAACCCGGCCGTGACGCGCTGGCGCGTCACCTCATCCGTCGCGATCCGCGAGCGCTGCTCGTCCTCCTGCGCGGTGACGAGCGATTCGCACGCACGGGTGCGGAAGTACGCATCGGCCACGTCGGATGCGACGCTCACGCGCGCGTCATGCCACTCGTCGATGCGCGATTCGACGCGCGCGGTGTCGGCCTGCAGCCCGCGCCGCGCCTTGCCGAACAGATCGAGTTCCCACGACGCCTGCAGGCCGGCGCGCGACGTATCCAGCTCGCCGCTCTGCACCGATGTCGACTGGCTCACGTCGTTCGACGTCACCGCCTGCGTGTTCGCGTTCGACCGGTTGAACGACGCGATGCCGTCGAGTTTCGGCAGCAGGCCGGCCACGCTGGTCGCGCGGCTTGCCCGCGCCTGCCGCATCCGCGCGACCGCCGCGTCGATCGTCGGGCTGTCCGCCTGCGCCGCGTCGATCAGCGCCGACAGCGCCGGATCGTCGAACTGTTGCCACCAGTGCGCGAGCGCGACGACGCTGCCGTCGTGCGGCAGCGTCGCGTGCCACGCGGCGGGGATCTTCAGCGACGCCGCGTCGGGCGGCCGGTAGGTCGGCCCGAGCATGCAGCCGGACAGCACGGCGAGCAGCGCGCACGACACCGCGCGCGCGTGACGGCGGCGGCGCGTCGCGCGCGCATCCGTCAGCAAGCCTGAACCGGCGCATCGACGCGCCGCGACCGGATGAAGCCCGCGAGCGCCGCCGCCGTCGCGCCGCTCGCGAGCGCGCCGAGTTCGAACTCGACGCGATAGCGCGATTTCAGTTCGACGAACGAACGAATCAGCGCGAGCGACGTGCCGCCGAACGCGAAGAAATCGTCGTCCGGCCCGATGCCCTTGAGCCCGAGCCGCTCGCGCCACACCTGCAGCACGGCGGCGAGCTCGTCGGAGCGCGCCGCGCCCTCGTCCGCTTCCGCGGCGGGCGCCCACGCGGCCGTTTCCGGCGCGGGCAACGCGCGCTTGTCGATCTTGCCGTGCGCGGTCAGCGGCAGCGCGGCGAGCACGATGTAGGCCGACGGCCGCATGTGATCCGACAGATGCGCGGCCGCGCGCGCCTTCAGGCCGGCGATCGCCGCGTCGGTCGGGCGCTGCGCGTCGTGCGCCGGCACCACGTACGCGACGAGCCGGCAATCGCCTTCGCCATAGTCGTGGCCGCGCACGTGACACGCGTCCAGCCCGCCGCCCTGCATCAGCGCCGCCTCGATCTCGCCGGGCTCGATCCGGAAGCCGCGGATCTTCAGCTGCTCGTCGGCGCGGCCGACGTACACGTATTCGCCGTTCTCGCCGCGCGTCGCGAGATCGCCGGTCCGGTACGCGCGCACCGGCTCGCCCGTCTGCGGGCAGCGCAGCCGCACGAAGCGTTCCGCGGTGAGCTCGGGCCGGTTCAGGTAACCGCGTGCGACGCCCTTGCCCTCGACGTAGATCTCGCCCGTCGCGCCGTCGGCCACGTGCCGCCCATGCTCGTCGAGCAGGTGCAGCCGCAGGTGCGGCAGCGGCACGCCGATCGGGCTCGCCGCCGCCTGCGCGTCGCGCCGCGTGATCCGCCTGAACGACACGTGCACGGTCGTCTCGGTGATGCCATACATGTTGATGAGGCGCGTGCGCTCGTCGCCGTGGCGCGCGATCCACGGCGCGACCAGCGACGGCGGCAGCGCTTCGCCGCCGAAGATCACGTAGCGCAGCGCGAGCGGCTGCGACGCGCCGCGATCGGCCGCGTCGAGTTGCCGAAATGCGGAAGGCGTCTGGTTGACGATCGTCACGCGGTGGCGCGCGAGCCAGCGGTGGAACGCGGCCGGCTCCCGCGACACCGGATACGGCACGACCGCGACCTGCGCACCGGTCAGCCATGCGCCCCACACTTCCCACACCGAGAAGTCGAAGCCGATCGAATGGAACAGCGACCACACGTCGGATGCGTCGAATTCGAACCACGCGCGCGATTGCTCGATCAGGTGCAGCACGTTGCGATGCTCGACCATCACGCCCTTCGGCTTGCCGGTCGAACCCGATGTGTAGATCACATAGGCGAGATCGTCCGGACTCGATGCCGGTTCGACGTAGCCGTCCTCGACCGCCGTCTCCGCGAGCGCGGGCAGCAGCGCATCGGCCGCGAGCACGCGCACGTTCGCGTCGTCCACGTCGGGCAGCCGCTCGATCGTATCGGACGTGCAGACGATGACCCCGACGCCGCTGTCCGCGACGACGTGCGCGATGCGTTCGCGCGGATAGGTCGGATCGATCGGCAAATAGGCGCCGCCCGCCTTCAGGATGCCGAGCAGCGCGACGAGCATGTCGACGCCGCGCGTCATGTAGAGGCCGACGAGCGCGCCGCGCACGACGCCCCGGTCGCGCAGCTCGCGCGCGAACGCCGACGACAGGCGGTCCAGCTCCGCGTAGGTCAGCCGCCGCGTTTCGTCGGACGCCGCGATGCGATCCGGGAATTCGCGCGCGCGCATGCCGAACGCGTGATGCAGCGAGCGCACGTCAGGACGATGACGCTCCGGAACGCGATGGTCATCTCGGGTCGATTCGGAAACTTGCACTGCGATCCCCCAGGGTCTGTTTACATATGGAACGCACATGCGTTGCCACGAGAACGGCCGCTCGCGAGGCGTGCGACGCCGCGAATACTGGACTATCGCCAAGGAGCACAACGCGGCGAGCGGCCGTTCTCGTGGCAACCCCAAACTTGAAATTCATTCCACGGGAATGCCCGAAATCGCCCGTATGGCGGCGTCGCGCGTCGCTTGTTTGGCTCGGCCAAACGGCGCTCCTCACTTCTTGCCCTACGCGCGATTTCGGGCATTCGCATGTGCGTTCCATATGTAAACAGACCCTTGGCACCGGATGCATCGATTGGAACATCGAAGCATCGCGCTGTCTGTCGCAGAAAAGTGGGACAGTCGCTCGCGCGCCGGAATCGTCGCCGCCGCGCCGGCGCACCGGTGATTCACCGGCTGTCCCGGCTATCCGTTACAGACGCGTCCGCGGGCGGGTGTTTAAATCATGCCGGCAGCCCGCGTGCGAGCGCGGGTTCAACGTCACCAGGAATGCTTTCATGGAGTTCAGCAGACTGTTCGCACATGTCGGCGAAGCGATCTCGAGCAGCGGCAGCCGACGTTTTCCCCGGATGATGTACAGCTTGATCTTCGCGGCGGTCCCCGTGGACGAGGTCCGCATTTCGGAGCTCGCGGTCGACGGCATGCACGACGGCGACCTCAAGGTGCGCAGCATCGGCGCCGTCGGCGAGGCGCTCGCGCGATCCGGCCAGGCGGGCGACGCCGGCTATCGGCCGCCGGTTCCGCCGGCGGCTTCCGGCGAAAGCCATCTGCATGTCGACGACACGCTCAGCGGTCACGGCCAGACCCACGCGCTGCTCGACCGCTTCTTCGACACCCATGCGGCAAGCGCGCCGCCGCGCTGCGCGCAATTCCATCTCGCGACCCGCAAGCAGGGCCACTGCTACCTGATCTCGCTATATCGCGCGAATGCGTTCGACGATTTCTCGCCGCAGGAGCGCACCTTCCTGAAGGATTTCGCACACGTGCTGTTCCCGATCGTCACGAGCCATGTCGCGGCGCTCGATTCGGACGCGCCCACCGGCCGTCCCGCCGCAGCCGCATCCGCGGCGACGCAATCCGGCAGGGAGCGCCTCGCGCGACGGTTCGCCGAGCGCCTGCGGCAAGCCGGCGTCAAGCTGTCGACGCGAGAGATCGAGGCATGCACGGCGCTGCTCGCCGGCGACACGGTGCCCGCCATCGCCGGGCGCTTCGCGCTGCGCGAAAGCACCGTCGAGACCTATCTGAAGCGGGCGGCGGTCAAGCTCGGCTTCGGCGGACGTCACGGGCTCACCCGCTGGATGCTCGACGAAACCGGCGACGGCGCGGCGCCCCTTGTCGGAACCTGAGGAACCCGAACGCTCGCGCCCGGCCGCGCTCCGCGCGTCACGCGTGGCCCGCCAGGAACTGCAGCGCGCGCGCCGCCGACACGGGCGACGCGCGAAACAGCTTCGGATGACTGCCGCCCACCTCCACTTCGAGCCGCGCGCCGGGAATCCGCCCGGCGACGAACACCGACCCGCCGCAATGCGCGACCTCGTCGTCGTCGCCCGCGACGACGAGCGTCGGCACGCTGACGCGCGGCAGCAGCGCAAGCGCATCGACCTTGTTGAGCGCATCGCTCAGCTTCGCATACCGGTACATCAGTTCCGCATTCGCATACGGGTAGAGCGCCGCGTGCGCGATCTCGGCGGGCACGGTCACGAGCGTCGACGGATCGGCGAACATGCGCTGCAGATCCTGCGCGACGTCGCGCCCTTGCGCCGCGGCTTCCATCAGCCACGCGTAGTTGCGCTGGTGCTTCGTCCGCAGCGCGTCGTCCGACAGGTTGTAGTCGCCGTACCACAGGTTCAGCGACGCCGCCCGCGCCGGCTGCGCGAGCGCCGCCTGCAGCGCGACGACGGCGCCGCCGCAGATGCCCATCAGGTGCGCGCGATCGACGCCGAAGCGGTCCATCACGGCGAACAGGTCGTCGACTTGCGCGTCGATGTCGGTCCGCGCCGCGTCGAACGCGTCGCACGTGCCGAACAGCGCGCGCGTCTCCCAGGTCAGCACGAAGTGGCGCTCGGCGAGCGCGTCGAACCAGCGCTGGCACAGGTCGAGCGGCATCCCGCACGGCAGCGCGAGCACGACCGCCGGCAGATCGCGCCGCGAGCCCGCATACGCGGACAGCGCAATGCCCGCTTCGCGCGCGATCCGTACCCGCTCGACGCCGTCGCTCAGCGCATCGAAATCGAAGTCTTCCGCCTCGCGCTGCGCGCAGGCCAGGCGCTGCGGCGTGTCGAAGTGATCGTAGCGGTAGTCGAACGCCGCGCTGATGCGCCGGCTCATCAACAGTTCGAACGACGACAGGCCTGCCGCGCCGTCCGGCTCGAACCGCACGTCGCGCGCGCCGATGCGCGCGAACGCGGTCGCGACGACGCGCTGCGCGTCGCGCGCGCCGGACGCCGGGCGATCGGAGGCATCGTCGAACAGGCAAAGGCGAACCGGGCCCGGCAGGCTCGCGGCGAGATGCCGGAACGCGCGGATCGTGCTCGGCACGCGCAAGTCGAGGGTCGAGTCGGATTCGTCCAGTACGGCGGCGGTCGATTCGTGCATGAAGGGATTCCAGGCGATCGATGACGGAAGAGACGCGCCGGGCGCTCCGCCCGGCACGTCGATTGAAGCACCCGTGCGCCGGAATGTCTGCAACGGAAAGCCGGGACAAATGCGGCCGTCGCGATCGGCCGCGCCCGCGTCACGGCGCCGGCAGGCGCGCGTGCGCGCCGCCGCCGTCCGTCACGCGGCCGACGCGCATGGCGCGCAGTCGTCGATCATCCATTTCGTGAGCCCGTGCCGCCCGCTGATGCCGAGCTTGACCGCCGCGCGCTTGATGTAGGTCTCGACCGTGCTCTCCTTCAGGCCGAGCTCGCCCGCCATCTCGCGCAGCATCTTGCCCGCGAGCAGGCCGAGGCACACTTCGCGTTCGCGCGCCGACAGCACGACCGCCGCGCGCGCGAGCCGCGATTCGAAGTCGCGGCGCAGCGCCTCGACACCCGGCGCGCCGGCCGCCGGATCGCGCGGCGCCACGCTTGCGAGCGCGCCGTGCCGCCACGTCGACGCGTGCCACTCGACGAGCGGCAGCAGCGTATCGGCGAAGTTCTTCAGGAACGACATCTCCTGCAACGAGAAGTCGCAATGCGACGACGTGCGATGCAGCGAGATCACGTAGCGGCGATTCGCCTTGCGCGACACGAGATGACACTGGAATCCCGCGCCCGTCCCGCGCAGCGGCATCACGTCGCCGCCGTCGCCGCGCCGCGCGGGCGGGTTGATGTGAATCAGTTGCCGGTCGCTGGCGCTCACGATCCAGTTCACCAGCGGATGCCCGGCCGGGTCCCGCTCGGCCTGCGCCGCGGGCGGCACCATCCGCGGATCGTCGCGGGGTGCGCCGGACGCGCCGAGCGATTGCACGTCGACGACCTTGCCGGCCGGTTCGTTGAGCGTCCATTCGCTGATCCCGGTGATCGCGAGCGGAATCGACTCGGCCAGCAGCGCGTGCATGTCGGATGCGAACCGCTCGCTGCCCGCGCTCGAAATCACCTTTCCGAGCTTCGCGAAGATCTCGACCATCTGACTCTCCTTGTATTGCGTGCCTGAAGGCAGCGGCGCGACGCCGGCGCAATCGCGCCCGGCGCGGATCGCGATGCGCCACCGCTGCCATCGCGCGCCGTCCGGCTTGCACCGGGCCGCGCGCCCTTTCTTCGTGTCAGTTCAGTTCGATGCCTGCCCGAGCGCGGGCCCGGCGGCGACGGCAAGCTCGCCGTCGCCGCGCACCGCCTGCTGCCACCATTGCGCGAAGCGCGCGACGTGCGGCGGCCGGATCATCGTGTAGTGATTGCCGGGACAGCGCCACATGGCCATCCGCGGCGCGAAGCGCCGCCAGCCGGACAGCACGTCGTCCGGCACGAAGCCGCGCGCTGCGTCGTCGCCGTCGGCGGCGACCACGAGCGTCGCGCGCCCCGCATAGACATCGGCCGGCCGGTACGCGGTGCGCAGCGCCGTCCCGTAGGTACGCACGATGCCCTGCACGTCGCGCGGCCCGGAGCCGCCGCGGATGATGCGGGCGTCGACCATCCCGCGATGGAGCATCGCCCATTGCCCGCGCCGGTCCGCGCGAAACAGCGCGTCGCGCTCGATGCCGAGCGCGCGGCCCGTCGCCTGTTCGAGCGCGCGGACGAGATTCCACACGACGCTCGCGAACGTGTACTGGCGACCCAGCCGGCCCGCCGACGCCGGCGCCTCGGTGTCGACGATCGTCAGCGACGCGGGCGGGCGGCCGCTCGCCTGCAGCCGGCACGCGATTTCCATCGCGACCCAGCCGCCGAACGAATGGCCGATCAGATGCACCGGCTCGCGCGCGTCGGCCGCCAGCCGTTCGACGACGCTCAGGTATGCCGTCGCCGCCGCGTCGACGCTCACATGCGGCGCGAGCACGCCGTCGAGGCCGCGCGGCTGCAGGCCGTGCATCGGCCAGCCCGGCTCCGCCGCGATCGTGAACGGCAGGAACGTCGCGACGTTGTCGCCCGCGCCCGGAATCAGCACGACGGGCTGGCGGCCCGGCGCACCGCGCTGGATCGGCAGGTGCGACGGATAGCCCGCCTCCGGCGGGGGCGCCTTCCGCTCGCCGCCGCCGGCGGCCGCGCGGCGCTCGTCCTGCAGCGCATGCGCGATCGCGCGGCCGAGCGCCGGCGCGGCGCCGCCCGACGACGCGTGCCGCGCCGGCACGTCGACGACGCAAATCTCGCCGGGCTCGAGCCGCGCCGCCCAGCCGTCCGCGCGATCCGGCAGCGCGGCGGCGTCCGCGCCGGCACTGCGCAGCTCGAACCAGTGAACGGGCATCGACAGCGAAAACGGCTCGTAGTGCGCGAACGCGTGATCGAGCGCCGCCCAGCGGTCGAGCCATCGCTGCAGCTGCGCGTCGCTCAGGCCGCGCAACCCGGGCGGCAGCAGCCCCGCGTCGCGACACCGGGACGCGATCTCGGCGAAATCCGGCGTTGCCGCGTCCGCGAACAGGTCGCGCGGATCGATCGCGCGCGCGCCGCCGCCATTCGCTTCGCCGCCGTCCGCTTCACCGTCGAACAGCCGCAGCCATTCGGCCCGCCGCATGTCGTGCGAACGGGCGGCCACGCCGCCATTCGCGACCATCGCGACCAGTTCGACGAGACGCTCTCCGGCCGGCGCATCGGCGGCATGCCCGGGCCGGGCGGCCGCGTGGGCCGTCGACAGCAACGCATCCGCGATGCCGAGAAACGCGACGGTCTCGTCCCGCCCGGCCAGCTGGGTCGCCACTTCGTAGGCGAGCACGCCGCCGGACGCCCAGCCCGCGAGCCGGTACGGCCCGCGCGGCTGGAGCGCGACGATGCGTTCGAGCAGGCGTGCGGCGAGCCATTCGACGGTCGGCGGCCCATCGCACGACGGATCGGCGTCCAGTTCGCATACGCGCCAGCCCGCGCCGAGATGCTCGGACACGCGCCGCGCGCCGTCGCTCAAGCGCGCATAGCCCGCGATCCAGAAGACGCAGTGCTCGTGGGATCGATCTTCAGGCGCGGCGACCGCGGCCCCGTCATCGACGATCGACAAGCCCGATGACAAGCGTGAAGCAGGCACGATGTTTCCTCCGTGTTCGACGGCGCCATGCCGGCGGCGTCGCATTGATCGACGATCGTTACTGGCAAATGCTGCGAAAAACCGACGAGGTGACTTCCGTCATTGAGCTTTGCTGATTGGCCGCCTGCCCGGAAGGCCAGGCGGAAAATCGTTTCCGCAAAACGAAACGATTATTCCGATTGAATTTTTACTCGGGCAGACGCTCAGGTATACCCTAGGCGAACATGATAGCGACGAATTTAAGATTTTGCATTTAGCAAATCATTTATTTTTATTTAACTAAACAACTCGCCCGCCGGATCCCGAGAATCCACAAGCGATTCACGCATTCAACCGAGGCCGCACCGGGCAAACTTTCTTCTGCACGTGATGAATATCGGTAGAAAACGCTCGTGCAATCGTAAAAACATCCATTTCAGAGACGTCTTATTCGACAAGATAACAATCGGATGTGATCCACATAAGACACGCATCGGCACGCACCAGGCCGTCTCTTTCCGGCCGACAGTTTCGACTCACTCAATGATCGATTCAATCTGCCATGCAATCCGACATGAATATTCGCCCGCCGCCCGCCGCCGGCACGATTGCTCCACGAGCCCCAAGGGACGCCCCGGATAGAATTTCCGATGAATATGACATTGACGTTGCAGAACACGCATAAATCAGGTGATCGTTTCTTGACACAAAACGCCGAACGGAAACGGTCGTTTTGAGCGTTCTCCAAACCGCAACAATCATGGCGAAAATCGACAGGATTTACCAACGGCAACCCGATTTCACTCGATCACGCCGTGACTTGCCGCAACGAATACAAGTTGCTAACCTTGACCAACTGAAAAAATCGAATTATTGAATGATCTAAAACTGCCAAGGATTTTATTTAAAAACCCGAAAACATGAAAACAGGCATTCGCGGACCATCATTATTCGACGACCGCCGGAAATAGGTCTGCGAGATATTCCAGAGCACATCGTTTTTTCAAATCCTGGCCAGCCATCGCGCGAATCTGCGCGCGCATCCGTTCCGCTGAAACAGCACCATCCGCGGTCTCTACGCGTTGTCTTTTGCCTTTCCATCCGCAAAACAATTCCAGGAGCTGGAGTACTCATGAATCACGACTTCCAAGACGAATCCAAGCCGCGTCGCGCGTTCCTCGCCGACATGGCCAAGCTCGCGGCCGCCGGTGTCGTTGCCGGCTGGACGCCGATCTATCAGGTTGCCGCGAACGCTGCGACGGCCGGCGCGACGCCGCCCGGCTTCCCGGCCGACATCCCGCTCTACAAGCAGGCGTTCCAGAACTGGAGCGGCGAGATCGTCGTGCAGGACGTGTGGACCGCCGCGCCGCGCTCCGCCGACGACGTCGTCGCGACGGTCAACTGGGCGCGCGCGAACGGCTACCGGGTGCGCCCGCGCGGCTACATGCACAACTGGTCGCCGCTGACGCTCGAACCCGGCGCCGCTCCCGCGAACATCGTGCTGCTCGACACGACGAAGTCGCTGACCGCGGTGTCCGTCGACACGTCGACGCGGCCGGCGCGCGTCACCGCGCAAACGGGCGTCTCGCTGGAGACGTTGCTCGCGAAGCTCGAGGATTACGGCCTCGGCGTCGTCGCCGCGCCCGCGCCGGGCGACATTACGCTCGGCGGCGCGCTCGCGATCGACGCGCACGGCACCGCCGTGCCCGCGGTCGGCGAAGCCTTGCAACCGGGCCACACCTACGGTTCATTGAGCAACCTGGTGATCGCGCTGACCGCGGTCGTGTTCGATCCCGCCAGCCGGCAATACGCGCTGCGCACGTTCCAGCGCAACGATCCCGATATCGGCGCGTTCCTCGCGCACATCGGCCGGGCGCTCGTCGTCGAAGTCACGCTCGCGGCAGGGCCGAACCAGCGGCTGCGCTGCCAGAGCTTCATCGACATTCCGGCCTCCGAACTGTTCTCGGCCAACGCCGCGCAGGGCCGCACCGTCGCGTCGTTTCTCGATCAGTCGGGCCGGCTGGAAGCGATCTGGTTCCCGTTCACGACCTGCCCGTGGCTCAAGGTCTGGTCCCTGAAGCCCAGCAAGCCGCTGCTGTCGCGCCCCGTCACGCAGCCGTACAACTACCCGTTCTCCGATTCGATCCCGCAATCGCTGTCGGATCTCGTCAAGCGGATCATCATCGGCGGCGAGGGCGCGCTCACGCCGCTGTTCGGCCAGACGCAATACGCGATCACGACCGCCGGTCTCGCGCTCACGCTCAGCGCGGACATCTGGGGCTGGTCGCGCACCGTGCTGCAGTACATTCGCCCGACGACGCTGCGCGTCACCGCGAACGGCTACGCGGTGCTCGCGCGGCGCGCGGACGTGCAGCGCGTGGTCAGCGAGTTCGTCCAGTACTATCAGAACCGCGTCGACGCGTACAAGGCGCGCGGCGAATACCCGATGAACGGCCCCGTCGAAATCCGCATCACCGGCCTCGACAAGCCCGCCGAGGCCGGCGCCGGCGCGGTGGTCCCCACGCTGTCCGCGCTCAAGCCGCGGCCTGATCATCCGGAATGGGACGTCGCCGTCTGGTTCGACATCCTGACGCTGCCGGGCACGCCGGCCGCCGATCGCTTCTATCGCGAGATCGAGCAGTGGATGCTCTCGAACTACAGCGGCGCGTACGCGACGGTGCGTCCCGAATGGTCGAAGGGCTGGGCCTACACCGACACGGCCGCATGGCAGGACGACACGATGCTCGCCACCACGATCCCGAATCTGCAGAGCGCGGGCCAGCCCGCCGCGAGCAACTGGGAGGCGGCGCGTGCGACCCTCGAGCGCTACGACCCGCAGCGGATCTTCCGCTCGCCGCTGCTGGACCGGCTGATGCCGTAGCGGTATCGGCGGGTGTCGGCGCTGCGCATTGGCTTGCGCGCAGCGCCGACGACGTCAGGCCGGATATTTGCGATCGAACGCATCGTTGTTCGCCTCGATCGTGTGCAGCGCATCCTCCGCCCAGGCCTTCAGCGCGACGACGAGCGGCACGAGCGTGAGCGCCAGCTCGCTCAGCATGTACTCGACGCGCAACGGCAGTTCGTCATAGACGTTCCGCTCGATCAGGCCGTCGCGCTCCATCGCGCGCAGCGTCTGGGTCAGCATCTTTTGCGACACGCCCTCGAGGCGGCGCCGGATATCGCCGAAACGCATCGGCCCGTTCTGCAGCGCGACCATGGTCAGCACGGTCCATTTCTGCCCGATGCGCGACAGCACCGCGCGGGACGGGCAAACCTTCAGGAACGCATCCGGCGGCAATTCGATCTTCTTCGACATGGTTACCTTCAGGTACCTAATTGATTGCGGAAGCCGTCATTGAAAGAATGATGCCACTGACGTAATCGTGAGGAACATGACCATGAAGATCGCATTTCTCGGTGGCGGAAATTTCGGCGGGAATCTGGCCGAGCTGCTCGTCGCGGCCGGACATGACGTGGTGGTCGGGCTGCGCGACCCCGGACGGGCGCGGCCTCGGGCGCGTTACCGTGTTGCGTCGCTGGAGGAAGCGGCGGTGCACGGAGACGTCGTCGTCATCGCGGTCCTCTATCAGGCATGCGCCGAGGTGCTGCCGCCGCTGGCCCGGCAGTTGGCCGGCAAGATCGTTGTCGACGCAACGAATGCGCTACGCGACGACTGGTCGCCTCTCCCGCTGGGCGCGAACGGCTCCGCCGCGCAGCAGATCGGCCGCTGGTTGCCGGGCGCTCGCCTGGTGAAGTGTTTCAACACGGTGTTCGCCGACATCATGACGCCGGAGCGCATCGATCGAGACGGACATGCGGTGACCGCTTTCATCGCGGGCGACGATGCCGAGGCCAATGCGGCGGTCGCGGAGATCGCCGCGAGCGCGGGGTTTGCGCCGCTCGTTACCGGAGCGTTGAACAACGCCCGTTATCTCGAGGCGATGGCGCATCTCAACATTCAGATCGCGGTGGTTCGGGGTGGCGGAACGAATGCGGGCTTCGTGTATCACCGGGTCGGCGGCTAGGGGATCCAGTCAAAACCAAAAGGGCTGAGTCCCGTGCAACACTGAACTCAGCCCCGGCCGTCAGCGGAATCGGATCAGACCGCCGGGGCTTGCTCCATCTACGGTCGTCAGCCGATGTTCACGCCATGGGCTTCGGCCAGCGGCTTCAGACCGCCGGCGAAACCCTGGCCGATCGCCTTGAACTTGAACTCGTCGTTGTGACGATACAGCTCGCCGAAGATCATCGCGGTCTCGGTCGACGCATCTTCGGACAGGTCGTAGCGCGCGATTTCCTTGCCGTCGGCCTTGTTCACCACGCGGATGTAGGCATTGGAGACCTGGCCGAAGGACTGCTTGCGGCTTTCGGCGTCGTGGATGGTCACGGCGAAGACCAGCTTCTTCACGTCGGCCGCCAGGCCGGTCAGCTTGACGACGACTTGTTCGTCATCGCCTTCGCCCTGGCCGGAACGGTTGTCGCCGAGGTGCTCGACGGAGCCGTCGGCGGACTTCTTGTTGTTGTAGAAGATGAAGCCGGCGTCGCTCAGGACCTTGCCGCTCTCCCCGGTGACGAAGACGGACGCGTCGAGGTCGAACTCGGTGCCGTCGGTGACGCGCGGGTCCCAGCCCAGGCCGACCAGCACTTCGCTCAGGCCCGGGGCCTCTTTCGACAGGGAGACGTTACCGCCTTTGGACAGACTCACAGCCATGGTGCAATTCCTTGTTCAGTTCAGTTGAGTCGAGCGATCAGAAGCTCATGCCATAGCCGTTGGCCACGGCGCGCAGGCCGCCGGCGTAGCCTTGGCCCACGGCGCGGAACTTCCACTCGTTGTTGTGGCGGTACAGCTCGGCGAAGATCATCGCGGTTTCGACCGACGCGTCTTCGGCGAGGTCGTAGCGGACGATCTCGGCGCTGTTGGTCTCGTTGACGATGCGGATGAACGAGTTGCTGACCTGGCCGAAGTTCTGCTTGCGCGCGTCGGCGTCGTGGATGGTGACGGTGAAGGCCACTTTTTCGACGTCGGCCGGAACGCGGCTCAGGTCGACCTTGATCACCTCGTCGTCGCCGTCGCCGGCGCCGGTGCGGTTGTCGCCGGTGTGCTCGACGGAGCCGTCCGCGCTCTTCAGCTGGTTGTAGAAGATGAAGTCGGCGTCGCCGCGGACCTTGCCGTTGGCGCCCAGCAGGAAGGCGCTGGCGTCCAGGTCGAACTCGGTGCCGTCGGTGGCGCGCGGGTCCCAGCCGAGGCCGACCAGGATTTTGGTCAAGCCAGGGGCCTCTTTGGACAGGGAGAGGTTGCCGCCTTTTTGAAGAGTCAGTGCCATGAGTACAGCTCCTTGTGGTTGCTACGGGTTACGTGCGGGTTGTCGGCCGATGCTTCCGCATGGCCAGGTGGACAGTGCGTCAGAGTTCGAAGTCCGCCGGGTTCAGGCCCAGCTCCTGGCAGATCAGGCGACAGGCGGCCTTCTCCTTGTCGTCGAAGTTGCCGTCCGAGCCGCCGATGGCGATGCACACCCGCACCAGCAGGCGCGCTTCGCCGTCCTTGCCCTTGATCTTGCTGATGGCCTTCAGCGCCTCGGCCTGACCGATCTGGAAGTCGAACTCGAACTTCGCGCAGGCGTCGGTGAAGACCTTGATCACATCGGTCAGGTTGAAGACCTTGAGCTCCGGGGAGTGGTTGATGAAGCCGACCATCTTCATCTTCTCCTCGGACTGGATCACGCCGTCGGCCGCGGCGATGAGCGCGCAGCCGTTGGCCACCGCTTCCATGAAGGTCCGGTTCTTGAACTTGGCGACTTCCGTCGTCAAGGTTTCGCGCGCTTTCGCCGCGTTGGTTTTCAGCCACTCGAGCATGGTTTCCTCGTCGTTGGGAACGGGTCGTTACTTGGAGCCGGCGCGCCAGTTCATCCCCCATCCGTAGGCACGGTCCATGTCGTCATGCCCACGGTGGAAGTCGACTCGGCGGGTGACCTTGACGGCGCCGCCCACGTTTTCAAGCATCGCGATCGCGCACATGCCGTAGCGGCCGCCCTCCTCGTTCAGCCGCACCTCGATCTCGGGCTGGCCGGGAACGAACACGGTCACCACGCCGTCGGTCGCCTTCCAGTTGGGGGCGCCTTCGTAGATGAACGCGAAGACCAGGATCCGCTTGATCTCGCTCCACTGCTTGCCGTTGATGTGCAGCCATTCGCCGCCCGCGACGGAGCCGGTGCGGTCGTCGCCCATGAGCTGGATGTAGGGCTCGTCATTCAGGTCGCCGAAGCAGTTGCCGAGCGCCTGGACGACGCCCTTGTAGCCGTCCTGCAGCTCGAACAGGCAGCCGACGTCGAGGTCGACGGCGTTGCTCTTGCCGAAGAGGCCGCCCAGCAGCCCGCCGCCGCCGCCACTGCCGCGGTTCCAGTTCAGGTTCACCTTGATCTCGCCGAAGCCGGCTGCAGGCTTGTCCAGGCTGATGCTGGCGCGCGTCTTGTCCAGCGTGACCTTGCTCAGGCTGACCGTCGATTTCGGCGGTGCCGGCGGAACAGGCGCCGGGGCCGGCGCAGCGGCAGGGGCCGGCGTCGGCGCGGCAATGTCGACACCGAAGTGCTTCGCCAGCGGCTCCAGGCCACCTGCGAAGCCTTGACCGACGCAGCGGAACTTCCAGGCGCCCTGGCGGAGGTAGAACTCGCCGAGGATCAGCGCCGTCTCGTTCATGCCGCCGGTCGGGATCTGGGCCTCGATGCCGCCGGTGACGCCCAGCGCCAGGGTCGACACGCGGTCGAACGACGCCTTGTTCTCGTAGATGGTTGCGGTCAACGCAACCTTCTCGACCGCAGGGTCGAGACGACCGAGGTCCAGCGTGAACTCGGCACGACCTGCGGCGCTGGCGGTCAGCTGGACAGCACCACCGAGGATGCTGGTCTGGCCGTAGAAGCACATGTCGCCGTCACCACGGACCTTGCCCGTGGTGGTCAGCGCGAATGCGGAGATGTCGATATCGGCGCCCGGGATCGGCGCGTAGTTGATGTCGACGCGAAGTGGGCCGGTGGCGACCGGCGCATTGCCGCCAGGAAGCAGCGTGGTCATGCACGCACCGCCTGAATGGCCAGGTTGACGAGGTCTTCGGCGGTGCGGCCGTGGGTGGACTGTCCGATCGCCTTGAACTCCCAGCCGCCGCTCCCACGGCTCAGGCTGGCCATCACCACGCCGGTGTGGCGGCCTTTCTCGGCCAGATTGAAGCGCGCGAGCTCGCTGTCGTTGGCTTCGTTCAGGATGCGGCAGTACGCGTTCTCGACCTGATCGAAGGTCTGGCCGCGGAAGCTGTTCACGGTGAAGACCAGATGCGTCGCGTTGGCCGGCAGGCGCTGCAGGTCCACGTAGATGGTTTCGTCATCGCCGTCGCCTTCGCCGGTCAGGTTGTCGCCGGAGTGTTCGATCGAGCCGTCCTTCGATTCCAGCTGGCGGAACCAGACGACATCGATGGGCGCGTAGTCGCCATCCAGGACGATGCACGAAGCATCGAGGTCGATCGAGTCGTTGCCGCTGCCCATCAGCCTGGAGAGGAAGCCGCTGGGCTTCACCGGGTCCCAGCCCAGACCCAGGCTGACGTTGCTCAGGCCGGTGCCGGCCGTTTTCTCCAGCGAGATGCTCTGATTCTTGCTCAGGGTGAGTGCCATGATTACGCTCCTTGTTGATCTTCGGTGTTCGGTTGGAATTCAGAGGCAAAGGCGCTCCCCTGGCGCCCGCTTTTTTGAGCCGTGGGTGGGCTCGCCGCCCCCCGGGATGACAACGTCGCCGGCATCAGTTGGCCTCCGCCAGGCGGATGTTGGGTTCGCCGCCGCCGGCCTCGACAGGCTTGACCCCAAGCCATTTGGCGCGCTCGAGGATGTGGGTCGCCCACTTGTGATGGGTGGCCGGTTCGCACATCGCGTTGTTGTGCTTGAACACGGCCTGCGCCCCCTGATCGACGATCAGCCTGGCGGCGTTGAGATCCTCCAGGCTGACGCGCAGCGTGTCCTGGATGAGACTGACCTGGCGGGGATGAATGGCCGTCTTGCCCACCAGGCCGTGACAGATATCCAGCTCCAGTTCCGCTTTCAGGAGTTCCGGCGTGGCCAGTTGTTCGAACACCGGCGCGGTCAGCGAAAAACCTTGAGCGCCCATGACGCCGGCCAGCATCGGGATGACGTAACTCATCGGGGTGTCGTAGAGCGTCCGGGTCGGGTTGCGGCGCAGCCCGAGGCATCCCATCAGGTCGTTGCCGCCGATCCGCAGCGCGATGATGCGTTCGTTCAGGCTGGCTTTCAGCGCCTGGCCCAGCTCCACCATGGCGCCCGGGTTGTAGACGTCGGCAGTCTCGAGCGTGGGCATGAGGAGAAGGTCCGGGTTGCTGACCGCGCTCTCCCAGAAACGCAAGCGCTTCAAGGTCAGCTTCGGCACCACGAAACCGTCCACGTGCCTCATCAACGGCCAGTCGTTCAGCACGGCTGCCATTCCCGCGTCGCGGGGCCGGACGAACAGGAGCGGGCCTTCCGCGGGACGTCCGCCGCGCGTGTCGATCTGCGTGAGCAGCGCCTGCAGGTTCGCCAGCGCGCGCTCGACGTCGATCTGGGCCACGGCATCTTCCAGGCAAACCACGAGCGAGCGGAGCTCGGGAAGCTTGCTGCCGAAGACCACTTCCAGGATGTCGCTGCGGGTGGCCGGCATGTACAGGGTCGCCCCGAGGGCGAACGGCGAAATGGCTTTCATCCGTGCACACCCCGGATCAGGGTCACGGCACGGTACGGGCCCAGGGCCGCCCCCGCCTCGTCGACGGTCACGCCGGCGCGCTCGGCAAGGTGCAACAGCAACTGCACGTCGCTGTCGCCGCGATCGCGGACCAGCACATGGTCGGGCACGCGGCGCAGGACGGCGCGCGTCGCCTCGGCGATGCCGGGCTTCACGCGGTTCAGGTTGGCGATCTCGAAGCGCGCCGCGAGCGCATGCACCACGCGGTCCGCTTCCGCTTGAAGCTTCAGGCGCTGGTCGGCCGTCCACGGAGCGGCCTGCGGCACCTCGCCCAATGCGCGGCGCGCGGTCTCGATCTGCTCGATGAAGTCGCGGGTGACGTCGTGCTCATGCAGGTGGTCGTAGACCACGCAGCCATGCAGACCGCCTTGTGCCGGCCAGATGGAACGCGATACCAGGCCGGATACGGTGGCGCCCAGAATGCCGGACGGAATCACCCAGTCCTCGGCCGAGGCCGCCAGCCAGGCGCGGCCGCACGGGTCGGCCAGCACGACGAGGCGCGGATCGTCCGGGAAGCGCTTGTCGGCGCTGAGCGTGCGCGCGAGTTCGCCGGAAATCGCGCCCTTGCCGGTCCAGCCATCCACGAAAACGATGTGCGCCGCACCGTGGAGTCGGATGATCGCGTCGAGGGCAACCGTGTCGATGCCGCGGTCGCGGATGATGCTGACGCCGTAGTGGTGCGCGTCGCGCCCCATCGCAACCAGAGCGCGGCGCAGCAGGACGCCCAGCGGCAGTCCGGCGCGCACGAACGAGACGAGCGCAATGCTCGCGCCGGTGCAGGCGGCATTCAAAGCCAGCGCAAGCGACTGCACGTCGGTGGCCATGCGCTTGCCGTTCTGCGCCAGCGCACGCGCGTAGAGGCGCTGGTGCAGCTCGGTCGGCGCATGCTCCGTGCCGATCATCTCGGAGTAGTGCTTGCGGCTCGTCTGGATCAGGCGTTCCTTCTCCCGAACGTCCGTCACCTGCATCTGCATGCGCTGCAGGAGGACATGCACGTCGTCCGGGGCGTAGCTGCCGCTGCCGACGGTCTGGAGGGAGGCGAACGGATCACGCATGGATCAGGCCCTCCGCTGCCTTCGCCAGCTGGCTCCGGGCCGGCGTGGCCCACATGTGGCAGAGATCCATGAAACCGAGGTCGGTGATGCTGTCGCCAAAGCCCAGCACCGGGCGTTCGCCGTTGAGCGCGCGGTCGCGGCGCAGCCATTCCCGAGCGGCCAGGCGCTTGGCCAGCCCGTCGGGCAGGAAGGCCAGATTGTTGCCGTTGGCGTGGATGTGCATGCCGTCCAGCAGCCCACGGGCCTGAACTTCGGCAAGCACCCGGGCGAGCACCGCGTCGTCCGATTCGTTGTGCTTGGTCACCACGTAGTGGCGCAGCCCCGCCTCCTCCACGACCCAACCGCGCAGGGCATAGCCGAGCTCCCGACCGATCTGCAGCGTGGTTTCGCTCAGCGCCGGCAGACGATCCTGGAAGTTCCGGAGGGCTTCCGCCATCCGGCCGTGCCAATCCTGGTCGAGCGTGCCGTCGGCGTGCAGGATCACGCCCCCGTGGGAGCAGATTGCGCCATGCGTGAACGGCAGCTTCACGCGGCTGTACGCCTCGACGCTGCGCGCGGTGACCGGCACGACGTCGGCCGATGCCAGCAGCCAGCTGATGAAGGCCTGTTGCACCGGGGTCATGTAGCCGTTGGGCTGGCCGTGCACATCCACGGTTGCCGGGGTGCGCGGTGCGCCTTCCGGCATCTTGCGTGCGGTCTGGAACAGGGTGTCGTCGAGATCGACGAGCACCAGCGGACGATTACTGCTCATCGACAATGACCTCCGCGCCCAGGGCCTCGACCAGCTCTGCGGGCAGCGCCTGCGCGGGGGTTTCGGTGCAGATCAGCACCCGGTCGAACTGGCCGGGTTTCACGTTGTAGAGGAAGTTCGGGATGCCGAGGCCATAGTTGTCCGGGAACGCGAGCGCGTGCTCGATGGCGTGGCCCACGGCGATGGGGGAACGGGTGGTGGAGCTGAAGTGGACGTCGGCGCCAGCGCGCTTCAGGCGTTCCGCCAACAGGAAGGGCCGCCACACGAATTCACCGGTGCCGATCACGATGATCTTCTCGCCCGGCGCGACCCGAAGGTCCGGCGCGAGCGTGTCCTCCACCTTGCGCACACCCAGGCGTCCCCAGTCGTTCCGAGCGGAGAGCCGCCATTCGCCGACGCGGACCGCGCCCACATCCGGCATGTCCGGCAGCGGCGCGGACGCGTCCTCATGGAATCGGTAAGAGCCCTTCATCAGCGAAACCGACGTGGCCGAATCGCCGATGGCTTTTCCGACGGCCCCGGCGGACCAGTCGGTCAGCACGCAGGTGACGACCCGCTCGATCTTCGTCAGGCCGGCATCCACCAGCGCGCGATGCAGGTTGACGAAGGTCTTGCCGGTGGAGGCTTCGTCGTCCACCAGCACCAGCGATCTGGCCTGCAGCATCAGCTCCCGGACTTCGGGCTCGACCGGCATGTGGATCAGGTGGGCGCTGGCGTGGCTATGCTCTTCCTCGAATCGAGCGAAGAGTTCGGTGCCGAGCGGATGGCGGGTGCTGACCAGGTAAACGGTATCGGGCCGGGTTGCGCTCAATGCGCGGTGCACGCCGGCACCGAGCCCGACGGCGGTTTCCGCCATGCCGATCACGAGCACCGGGCCGGGCAGGTCCGCCGGGATCTCTGCCGCCAGGCTGTCGAAGCTGGCGGACATGACCGACGGGCGAACCGGTATGTGCCGGCCCAGCACCTTGGACACGAACAGGAAGGCCCGCTTCGGGTTACGGCGCTCGGCGAAGCCGAACAGTGCAGACGGAGGCAGGACGGCGTCGTCGACTTTGACTTCGAGCAGTCCCCGCATCAGCTGTGCGCGGAGGGACACGGGTGCTACATGGCTTTCCATAGCTGCTTCCTAGATTGGCGCGCGGTGGCAGACCTCACGCCGCTTCCTTGGGATTCAAGTCAACGTGCTTCTATGGGTTCCGTGCCTCGATTCGCCATAGAGATTGCTGGGCCTCACGGGATATCTGGGCTGTGGTGAAGGTCTGGCCCGAAGGGGTTCTGGAGGCGACAACGCCGCAGGCGTCGAGGAAGGCCAGCGTGAGGCCGGCCTTCACCGCGAAATTCATGTTCTGGGCATCCGGAACGGTCGACGTGACCATCCCCACGACCGCACTGGACGTATCGAACAAAGGGCTGCCGCTCGATCCGGGCTGGATCGGGGCTGTGAACTGCAGCAGGCTGGCGTCGTTGTGCAGGCCGAACAGCGCGGAGACGCCGCCCTGGGTGACGTGCACGCCTCCGCCAGCCAGACCGGCCAGCGGGTAGCCCATTGCGACGACCTGCTCACCCAGGTCGCAGCCCGTGCCGTCCCTGAAGGAGACTTGCCGGAAGGCGGGCGCCCCCTGGACGCGCAGTAGCGCCAGGTCGTTCCGGCGATCCACCACCACGGGCTCGGCACGGTGCCGGCCCTCGAAGGAAGCGATGTGGATTTCCTGCATGTCCTCGATGACATGCGCGCAGGTGAGGATGTGCGTCGGGCTGACGGCGAAGCCGGTGCCGGTGGCGGATCGGCATGAATCGGGCGAGCCTGGACGCCGATCGGGATGCGCGTCGTCGATCGCCAGCCCGATCCTGCGGCCGAGGGCGGAGAGTCCGTAGGCAGAGCCTTCTGCCAGCGCGCGGAACTTCCACTGCTGGTTACGGCAGTAGAACTCGCCGATGATGATCGCGGATTCGCCATTCTCGGCGAGGTTCAGGCTGAACTCGATCTGGTCGTCGACCTGCAGGCGAAGGGAACGGAGCTCGCGCACCGGGCCGATGGCCGAGAAGGTGTACACGACAGCGAGCACACGGTCTGCGCCGGCCGGAAGCGCCGAAAGGTTCAGTCGGCAGCCGATTCGCTCCTGGCTGCCGCTCCACGCCATCCAGTCCTGTTCGACCTGGAACAGCGCTGCATCCCCCTTGGGCTGACGCTTGTCGTCAACCGGGAGCAGAGCGACTGCGGCATATTCCCCGAAGGCCGAGGTGTTCGCGCATTCCAGCGTCCAGGAACATTGAGGTGCCCCTAAAGCGGTGTTTGCGCCAGGCGCCAGCACCATCATTCCTGCTTCGCTCCTTGAGTCCGAACCCATACAGAACCAATACAGAATCCATGCAACTATCATACGAATGTGGGCGCCATGGTATCAAACTTAAGGCTTTATGTAAGGAAGACGCGCGGCGAACTCGTCTTGACGGTTCGGGTTATATGGGGGGCCGGTCTGCGGCCGGCGAAGAGGCATTAACGCCGCGGGCCCTGTGAGTCGGCAGGCGTGTGAGGAGGTCCTTCGGAGACGCGTGCGGGTCGTACCCGTTGCGTTGCGCCGAGCGTGTCGGACTCGTGACGGCTGGTGCGCGTTGTCCCGCTCGCAACGCCCTCGTTGCCGGTTCCGACAGCAGAGGTGCAAGCGTGTGGCCAGTAGCGCTTTGAGATCGCCAGCCGTTATGCCGACGTAGCCATCATGGGTCGATGGCGTACGTCATTGCGTGTCGTTGGTCGAAGCCTTGGCGGGTGTCTCGGGTTGCCAGCAATGGAGGAATGGGCCCCGGCGCAGCTGCACTTCACGATAAGTTGCCTGCAACGACTCGAGGCCCATTCCGGGGATGCTATCGAAGCGCGCCCTGACTGCCGGCGCGGTCCATTTCATTCAGGCTCACGATATCCCGGTGCATAGGCGGTCAGCTTGCGCAGCGTCGTGATGGTCGGCACCGGCCGGTCAAACACACCCTCGCGATCCAGATGCAATGCACGTATGCCGGATTTTCGGGCGCCTTCGTAGTCTGCGTCGAAAGTATCGCCAACCATCACGACTTCTTCCGGCGACAAATCGAGCATTTTCAATGCCGCGGTGAATATTGCCGAATCCGGCTTCAGGGAGCCAACCGAAAACGACCATGCATAGGCGTCAAAGTCGAACGGCATTAATCGTAGCAGCGGCTCTGCATAAGGCTGAGCCAGGTTGGAAACAACACCGAGCCGAAGGCCGCTGGCACGCAGATGCTCGAGCACTTCGGGAACCTCCTCGAAGAGCTCGATACTGGCCAGTTCGGCAGCCAGATCGTCTTCCAGCACATCAAGATCCAGACCATCCACCTCGAATTCACGTGCGGCTTCACGCAGGTTGAACGGTCGCGTCATGACGAGATCGCGCGCGCGCTGGCGATCCGGGCTCGCCTGGACCAGCTTCGCAAACGGCCGCCGCTTGTCGCGAATTTCGCAAAGCGTGCCGTATGCATCGAACAGAATTCCCTTAGCTTCCACTCAGTTTTCCCCCACGGCGATTGACCTGCCTTCGTTCTTGCACCACTCCGATAAATAACTCGGGCGCTCATTTCGGGATTCTCTTGGCGTGCACTCTGCGCGGGTGCAGCCAGGAATGAGGCGCCGACGTTTTCAAATCAGACACGGAGCGCTGGCGGCAAGAGAAGATAAGCACAAAAGGTCGATCAATGTATCAGCCAGAGCCCTCCGTGGAGAAGAGATTCACGAACCGGCGATATCGCGTTGGATGAATGGTGGAGTCGCTACAACCTGCCCCCCTACAGAAAACCCGCAGCCCCCAGCCCTCCCCAATCCCGCCTTGACTTCCTATCTTTCGATATATATCTTTAGATATGTTTTTCGACATATAGGACTCGATCATGCGACACAGCCACTTCCGCGGCCACGCCCGTTGCGACGGGTACGGTGCGCATTCCGCCCCCGCCTGGTTCACCGGTTTCTGGCACGCGATCGGCCGCCATCGCCGCGGCCGCGATCCGTTCGGCGGCGGGCCTTTCGGCGGCGGCCCCGGCGGATTCGGGGGATTCGGCGGTGACGACGCGATGCCGCGCGGCCGCCAGTTCAGCTCCGACGATCTGCAATTGCTGCTGCTGGCGCTCGTCGCCGACCAGCCGAGCCACGGATACGAGTTGATCAAGGCGCTCGACACTCGCTCGAACGGCTTCTACAGCCCGAGCCCCGGCATGGTCTACCCGGCGCTGACCTACCTGGAGGAAGTCGGCTTCGTCGCGTCGCAGGCGGAGGGCAACCGCAAGCGCTACGCGCTCACCGACGCCGGCCGCGCGCACCTCGAAGCACAGCGCGAACGCGTCGACATGCTGTTCGCGCGCCTCACCCATCTCGCGCGAAAGATGGAATTCATGCGCCGCGCGTTCGCCGGCGAAACGGCAGGCGAAACCGCGGACGAGTCGCACGGCGGCTGGCTGCCGGAATTCGTCGAAGCGCGCGTCGCGCTAAAGCATGCGCTGCTGCACAAGAGCGGCGCGTCCGCCGACGAGCAGCGCCGCATCGCCGCGATCCTGCGGCGCGCGACCGCCGACATCGAAGGCCGCACCGGCGAGTGACCGGAGCCACCTCAATCAGGAGAACAGATTGAATCGACACACCCCCGAACGCACCGTGACGCGCGTGCGTCACACACTCAAGTTCCGCCTCTTGCAGGTCGTCCGCATTCACGCGGTGACGCCGCACCTGCTGCGCGTCACGCTGAGCGGCCCCGATCTCGCCGATTTCGAATCGGCGTCGTTCGACGATCACGTGAAGGTGTTCCTGCCGCCGCCCGGCGCCGAGCGCCCCGCGCTGCCGTCGCTGGGGCCGGACGGCCCGGTGTTTCCCGACGGCGAGCCGAGGCCCGTCGCGCGCGACTTCACGCCGCGGCGCTTCGATCGTACGAAGTGCGAACTGGATCTGGAATTCGTGCTGAACCACGCGGGCTCGGCGTCGCAGTGGGCCGCGCAGGCGTGCGTCGGCCAATGGCTCGGCATCGGCGGCCCGCGCGGTTCGTTCGTCGTGCCGACCGGTTTCGACTGGCATCTGCTGATCGGCGACGACACCGCGCTGCCGGCCATCGCCCGGCGTCTGGAAGAACTGCCCGCCGGCTCGCGCGCGGCGGTCGTGCTGGAAGTCGCGGACCGCCGCGCGCAGATCGCGTTCGATACGCGCGCGGAAGTGCATGAGATCTGGCGTTTCCGCGACGAAGCGCAGGCCGGCGACGGCGACGCGCTGCTGGACGCCGTCCGCGACCTGCCTTTGCCGAGTGGTGATGGCTACGTGTGGGCGGCCGGCGAAGCGCTCGCGATGCGCGCGGTAAGGCAGCATCTGACCGGCGAGCGGGGTGTCGACAAGGCGCGGATTCGTGCGGCGGCCTACTGGAAGCGCGGCGCGAGCGCGGTGCACGAATCGCTCGACGACTGACGTGACTGGCATCCGGCGACGGGCTCCGGGGATTCGGACTCCCGACAGAGGGGGTTCCGGCGCGCGGACGGCTTGGCATTGGCGCGGCGGCTGGTATATACCTACGTCTGCGATGCCGCTGTCAGGCAGTCGACGCTGTCCGCCCCAGGAGCGCCCGGTCATGACAAAAGAAAGCCACGCTGCGCCTTTCCTTCGCCACCTGAAGATCGCCGGCTACTGCGGCCTCGCGGCCGTCGTGCTGGCGCTGTTCGTCGCGATGTGCGCGATCCTCAAGGAGAGCGCGCTCGAGCGCGACGCCGCGCGGCAGCCGGCAGACACGGCCGAGCTGCACGGCGGCGCCGCCCCGGCGGCGGCGGCCGAATCGGCCAGAACGCCGGGCTGACCGCCCCGGCCCGATCCTTCCTCGTTACGGCGTGTGCAGACGCCCCATCACGACCGCATGCACCGACTCGCCGATGCGCTCGAGCATCGCCGTGACGGGCCGCGCATACAGGTGCGCGGCCAGCGCGCCGGCGGTGCCGACCAGCACGCCGCCCGCCATGTCGAACGGCCAGTGCACACCCGCATAGATCCGTCCCCACGCGATCGCGGCGGCCATCGCCGCCATCACGAGGCCCGTCATGCGCGTCGCGCCGCCGAGCAGCATGCCGACCGCCACGCTCCAGACGAACGTCATGTGATCGCTCGGAAACGAGCCGTCCGGCGCATGCGGGATCAACTGCGTGCCGACGCCCGCCATGAACGGCCGCGGCGAGAACCAGAAGTGCGACAGCACCTGGGCGAGCACGAGCGCCACGCACGCGCCGACGCCGGCCTCGATGGCCTGGCGCCGCGTCGTGCGCACGCCGAACAGCCAGGTCAGCAGCAGCATTGCCGGAATCGCATAGACGAGCCAGTCGGCGGCAAGGATCGCGAGCGTCGCGACGCCCGGTTGCGGCGTCGCGCCGGCGTTGATCGCGGAAAACAGGGTGAGGTTGAGATTCTGCATGTATCGGGATACGTGGGGCGGGAATGCGCGACCGGTCCTCCGGTCACGTCTGATGCTAAGTGCAGCTCGCTTAAGCAATGCTTAACGACGTCCGGCACCGCGATGGCCGGCCGTCCGGCCGCAAGGACGCTTTTAGAGTGCGTGTCGCAACAAAAGTTCACACAGTTGAAATATTTCGGGTGGAGCGTTTCCCGTAAAACCTCACCATGAATCCCGAAAAAGCTCACCCTCGACCACATCGCGACGTCATCGACACCTGCGACGATCGGTGCGCTGAGCGTCCATCGGGCCATTGACGCCGTTCGAATCAACATTTGCGTTGTCAATTCATCGGATTCTGCAACAATTTATTCCAGTTGTGGCATCGCACAACGACGGCGCGCAGGCATAGGATTACGAGCACTCATCAACGAAGCCGATCAACAACAAGGAGTCCGCATGAAACCCAGCGATGTCCGATCGAAAGCCTTTGCGATGCCGTTGACCAGCCCTGCCTTCCCGATGGGCCCTTACCGTTTCGTCGATCGTGAGTTCCTGATCATCACGTATCGCACCGATCCGGATCGTCTGCGCGAAATCGTGCCTGAACCCCTGCAGGTCACCGAGCCGCTCGTGCATTACGAATTCATTCGCATGGCCGACTCCACCGGCTTCGGCGACTACACCGAAAGCGGCCAGGTGATCCCCGTCGAATACAACGGCCAGCCGGGCAGCTACACGCTCGCGATGTACCTCGACGACCATCCGCCGATCGCCGGCGGCCGCGAGCTGTGGGGATTCCCGAAGAAGCTCGCGTCGCCCACGCTGCACGTGAACACCGATCACCTCCTCGGCACGCTCGACTACGGCAAGGTGCGCGTCGCGACCGGCACGATGGGCTACAAGCACCGCGAGCTGGACATCGCCGAGCAGGCCAAGCGCCTCGCCAGCCCCAATTTCCTGCTGAAGATCATTCCTCATGTCGATGGCTCGGCGCGCGTCTGCGAGCTGGTGCGCTACTACATGGAGGATATCCAGATGAAAGGCGCATGGACCGGCCCGGCCTCGCTCGAGCTGTCGCCGCATGCGCTCGCGCCGGTCGCCGACCTGCCGGTGCTCGAGATCGTCGAGGCCCGGCATATCGTCGCGGATTTGACGCTCGGGCTCGGCGAAGTCGTCTACGATTACCTGGCGCAGTAACGCCCGCCGTCCTTTTCCCCTTTTTCCACCCTTGATTACGGAAACTCGAACATGAGCAATCTGAATGGCAAGACCGCAGTCGTCACCGGCGCCGCGAGCGGCATCGGCAAGGAAATCGCGCTGGAACTGGCAAAGGCGGGCTCGGCGGTGGCGATCGCCGACCTGAACCAGGACGGCGCGAACGCCGTCGCCGAGGAAATCAAGCAGGCGGGCGGCAAGGCGATCGGCGTCGCGATGGACGTGACGAACGAGGACGCCGTCAACAGCGGCATCGACAAGGTGGCCGAAACGTTCGGCTCGATCGACATCCTCGTGTCGAACGCGGGCATCCAGATCGTCAACCCGATCGAGAACTACGCGTTCGCCGACTGGAAGAAGATGCAGGCGATCCACGTCGACGGCGCGTTCCTGACCACCAAGGCGGCGCTCAAGCACATGTACAAGGACGACCGCGGCGGCGTCGTGATCTACATGGGCTCGGTGCACTCGCACGAGGCGTCGCCGCTGAAGTCGGCGTACGTGACCGCGAAGCACGGGCTGCTGGGTCTCGCGCGCGTGCTGGCGAAGGAAGGCGCGAAGCACAACGTGCGCTCGCACGTCGTGTGCCCGGGCTTCGTGCGCACGCCGCTCGTCGACAAGCAGATTCCGGAGCAGGCCAAGGAGCTCGGGATCAGCGAAGACGAAGTGGTGAAGAAGGTGATGCTCGGCAACACGGTCGACGGCGTGTTCACGACGGTGCAGGACGTCGCGCAGACGGTGCTGTTCCTGTCGGCGTTCCCGAGCGCCGCGCTGACCGGCCAGTCGTTCATCGTCAGCCACGGCTGGTTCATGCAGTAACGTCCTCGCCTCCCTAAAGGGAGGCGATTCCCACACCTGGCGATGCACGTCCGCATCGGAGAATGTTCAACGCAGCGTTGATATCGCGATCATGCACGACACCGCAGTCACTGCAGGTCCACTCTCTTATTCGCAGTCCCGCGATACCTTTCGGCCGCGTCGTGCTGTCTCTCGACCCGCACGCCGAACAGGACTGGGTAGAACCGCTTTCGTCCACTTCCTCGAACGTGGCTCCGTGCGCGATCGCCTTGTAACGGAGCTTGTTCCGGAAGGACGACCAGGATGCGTCGTAGACGCTCTTCGCCATCCTGGTTCTGGCGAGACTGGCGGCCGACACGTTGCCGACCGCGATGTAATCGAAGCGTCGCACCAGATCGAGCGCGAGCTTGTGCTGGAAATCGGCACGGACATTCGCCACCTTGGCATGCAGCTTCGCGATATGCCGTTTGTGCTTTCGCGCCCGCTGCGCCTTCGCCAGCTTGTCGGCCGCGCGCCGGCCGAACCGGTCATTCGGCAGTTTTTCGCCGGTCGAAAGTGTGGCGAAGTCTTTCAGGCCCAGATCGATGCCGACACCGGAACGGATCGGACGGGCCGGAACATCGGGCATCTCGATCACGATGTTGAGAAACCAGTTGCCGCGCGCATCCTGCGCGAAGTTGGTGCCGTCCTTGATCTTGCCTTCGGGAAGCAGGCGGCTATTGAATACGCGGAAGGTGTTGCCGGCAAAGCGAAACGCGTCGCCCTCGCGCTTCAGGTCGCGGCCCTTCAGCGGCACCCAGCCAAGCGACTTTCTGCCGCGATAGCGCAGATAAGGGCGACGGCGCTGGCTGCGCGATTTCGCGTATTGCTCGCACGTCGCGTTGACCGTGCCGGAGTGGATGCCGAGTGCCTTGCTGCTGCCGGTCGTCAGCACGTTCAGGTCGAACCCCGTCGGCCACTTCTTGCGCCACTTGAGCGCGTGCTTCTGCGTGTCATTGCAGAAGTTCCAGACTTAGGTCACCGCTCGGCTCTGTTTGTTAAGGAGTCCGTTGAGCGACTTCACCCGGTAGCGGTAGACAAGAATCATGCCGGCCATCCTAACCCGTGGGAGAAGCTGCCTGTCAAGCGCACTCCTTTCCTCCCCGCCATCAATGGCGGGATTTCTCGGAGCAATTGATGAAACCGCACGCCCGTACAGAAAAGCAGGCCGTCGATGCGGCGGACCTGCATCATGAGGCCGGCGCGCCGGCCGCCGCCCGCACGCTTCCCTACGAGACGATCGCACTCGTGCTGCAGGGCGGCGGCGCGCTCGGCGCCTATCAGGCAGGCGTGTTCGAAGGCTTGCACGAAGCGGGCATTCCGCTCGACTGGATCGCGGGCATCTCGATCGGCGCGCTCAACACCGCGCTGATCGCGGGCAACGCGCCCGAGCATCGCGTCGAGCGGCTGCGTCAGTTCTGGGAAACGATCTGCCAGCCGGCGTTCTTTCCGGCGGTTCCGGCGGCTTTCGAGTTCGCGCTGTTCAACAGCATCGATCAGGTCCGCACGTTCTTCACCGCATCGCAGGCCGCGAGCGCGATGATGCAGGGCCAACGGGGCTTCTTCGCGCCGCGCGTCCCGCCGCCGCTGCCGGGCGTGTCCGATCATCCGGACAAGGTCAGCTGGTACGACACGTCGGCGTTGCGCTCGACGCTGCTCAAGCTGTGCGATTTCGACCGCATCAACTCGGGCGAGACCCGCGTGTCGGTCGGCGCGGTCAACGTCGGCACCGGCAACTTCGTCTACTTCGACAACGCGCGCATCCGCCTCGAGCCGGAGCACTTCATGGCGTCCGGCGCGCTGCCGCCCGCGTTCCCGCCGGTCGAGATCGAAGGCGAGTACTACTGGGACGGCGGCGTCGTGTCGAACACGCCGCTGATGGAAGTGCTGCGCGCGCGGCCGCGCCGCGACACGCTCGCGTTCCAGGTCGACCTGTGGAGCGCGCGCGGGCCGCTGCCGCGTTCGCTGGCCGACGTCGCCGAGCGCACGAAGGACGTCCAGTACTCGAGCCGCACGCGTTTCGTCACCGATACGCTGCAGCGCGAACAGCGCTATCGCAACGTGCTGCGCCAGGTGCTCGACAGGGTGCCGGAGGAGCAGCGCAAGACCGATCCGTGGTGCATCGAGGCGGAAGCGATGTCGTGCGGGAAGAAATACAACATCCAGCACCTGATCTACCAGCAGAAGGCGTACGAGCATCACTACAAGGACTATCAGTTCGGTCTGTCGACGATGCGCGACCACTGGGCCGCGGGTCTCGACGACATCCGCAAGACGCTCGCCGTCAAGGACGGCCTCGCGTTGCCCGTCAACGACGCGGGCTTCGTGACGCACGACATTCACCGCAAGCGGTGACGTCGTGCACGATGGACCGGCGCGCTGCCTGCGCCGGTCCGTTCCTCTTTCCGAATCCGACATGCCGATTTTCATTGCGCTGTTCGCGCTCATCGCGCTCGCGTGGGGCGCGGTTCATACTTTTCACGTGATCGCCGCGCAGTTCGGCGAGCCGGTCGCGGTGACCGCCGCGGTGCTTGCCGCCGCGCTGCTGATTGCGCTGGTCGCGTGGTGGATCAAGCGCCGCCGCGACATCGCGCCGAACACGAGGGAAGAAGGCTGGACCCACATCGTGCATCGCGCGTGGGGCGAGTTGCGCGTGTCCGCGACGCAGGGGCTGCTATGGCTGTCGCACGATGGCGCGGACGGCCGCTATACGCTGTCGCAGCTCGACGGCTGCCTGGCCGCACCGATCGGGGGGCGCTGGCATCTCGTCGTGCAGGTCCGCGATGCCGCGCGCAGCGAATGGAAGCTGCCGATGACGGACAAGCGCGACGCGCAACGCTGGGCGCGCGTGCTCACGCTGGCGAAGGACAACCGGCTGTGAAGTAACGCGGGCCGGCACTGAATCACGTCCCCGTAAAAGCTCACCTTTGGCGCGCATCACGCGACGTCATCGCTCGCCGTGTCGTTCAGATGCGCGAACTCATCCGTGAGAAAGTCGACGCACACGCGCACCTTCGCGGACGTCGCGACCCGTTCCGGATAGACGGCCCAGACGTTCGCGGGCTGGGTCGCGTCCGGCAACACGCGGCATAGCGCGCCGCGCGCGATCAGCGGCCCGGCCTCCCAGATCGACCGCAGCACGATCCCGCGCCCCGCGAGCGCCCATTGCACGGCGACTTCGCCATGATTCGTCGACAGCGCGCCGCCGACCTTCACGGTCTGCGTCTCGCCGCGCACATTCATGCGCCACACGCCAAGCGGATGATCGCGCTCCTTGATCGCGAGGCATTCATGCGACGAAAGCTCCGCGAGCGTGCGCGGCGTGCCGCGCCGCGCGAGATAGGCGGGCGACGCGCACAGCACGCGGTAATTCGACGCGAGCCGGCGCGCGATCAGGTGCTCGGCGATCTCGTCGCCGATCCGGATGTCGAGGTCGAACCCTTCGCCCGCGACGTCGACGAGCCGGTCGAACAGATCGAGCCGCACGTTCAGCTGCGGAAAACGCTCGGTGAACGCGAGCAGCGCCGGCGCGACGACGTGCCGGCCGAAGCCGAAACTGCTCGAGATGCGCAGCGTGCCGCGCGGCACCGTGCGCGTGGTCGACACGTCCTCGACGAGGTGATCGACGTCGTCGAGAATCTTCTCGGCGCGCGCGAGCACGCGTTCGCCGGCTTCCGTCACCGCGACGCGGCGCGTCGAGCGGTGCAGCAGCCGCGTGCCGAGCTGCGCTTCCAGTTGCGCAATGCGCTTGCTGACATACGCGGGCGACACGCCGAGCTGCTCGGCCGCCGCACTGAAGCTCGTCAGGCGGACGACGACGCTGAACACGCGCAGGTCGTCGAGGTTCGGCGATTTGTTCACGATTCGTGGAAAGTCGATTAACCCTTTCGGCGATTTTAATCCGGATGGAAATAAATAGAATGAGGTCGTCCGCCGCTGCGCGCGTTACCCGCGGCGGCCCGAATCGATCTGGAGGAGCATTCGCATGAGCGACAGGATTTACCAAATCGCCGTCATCCCCGGCGACGGCATCGGCCGTGAAGTGATGCCCGAAGGCTTGCGCGCGCTCGACGCGGTGACGGCCCGCTTCGGCATCCGCTTCGACTTCACGCACATCGAATGGGCGAGCTGCGACTACTACGCGCAGCATGGCCGGATGATGCCGGAGGACTGGAAAGCGCAGCTGTCCGGCATGGACGCGATCCTGTTCGGCGCGGTCGGCTGGCCCGCGACGGTGCCGGACCACATCTCGCTGTGGGGTTCGCTGCTGAAGTTCCGCCGCGAGTTCGACCAGTACATCAACCTGCGTCCCGCACGCCTGTTCGACGGCGTGCCGTCGCCGCTCGCCGGCCGCCGCGCCGGCGACATCGACTTCATGATCGTGCGCGAGAACACCGAAGGCGAATACTCGTCGGTCGGCGGCACGATGTTCGAAGGCACCGACCGCGAGGTGGTCGTGCAGCAATCGATCTTCACGCGGCACGGCACCGAGCGCGTGCTGAAGTTCGCGTTCGAGCTCGCGCAGCGGCGCGCGAAACGCCTGACGGTTGCGACGAAGAGCAACGGCATTGCGATCAGCATGCCGTGGTGGGACGCGCGCGCGGCCGAGATGGCCGAGCGCTATCCGGACATCGTGTGGGACAAGCAGCACATCGACATCCTGTGCGCCCGCTTCGTGCTGCAGCCGGACCGCTTCGACGTCGTCGTCGCATCGAACCTGTTCGGCGACATCCTGTCGGATCTCGGCCCCGCGTGCACCGGCACGATCGGCATCGCGCCGTCCGCGAACCTCAACCCCGAGCGCACGTTTCCGTCGCTGTTCGAGCCCGTGCACGGTTCGGCGCCCGACATCGCGGGGCAATACATCGCGAACCCGATCGCGATGATCTGGTCGGCGGCAATGATGCTCGACTTCCTCGGCAACGGCGCCGGCCGCGAGCGCGACGCGCACGACGCGATCGTCGCAGCGATCGAGGACGTGCTGCGCACGGGGCCGCATACGCGCGATCTCGCGGGCAGCGCCGGCACGCAGGCAGTCGGGGAAGCAATCGCGGCGCGGATTGCGGGATGACGGGTGACGGGCTGGGCGATGCTGCGCCGTATGCATGTGAGGTGAGGTGATCGGCACGTCGCGTCGCAGGCTTGGCGCAGCGACGTGCCCATCTCGCACATAGGTGAGATGCACGGCGTATCGACGCGCACCGATGCAAGCTTCGGCGCGGTCGGAATTCGGGCTGCGTTGAGACACACGACATGCCGATACGCACCACCATGCGCTTCAGCCGCGTCGAATCGCGCGTTTGTTCGTTCTGGTTGCGACCGGTGAGCAGCACATCGTGTCACTGCGTCACCGAAGAGACTGACGCGATGGCGTTTTCACCTGTTCCCGAAAACGCTCACCTTGAACGCACCGACTCCCGCATTCCCTCACCATTCCATCGATACGGCGTTATTCTCGACGCGCTTACAGACCGAGATCGGACAGGCCCGGATGATCGTCCGGACGGCGGCCGAGCGGCCAGTGAAAGAGTCGGTCCGCTTCGCGGATCGGCATGTCGTTGATGCTCGCGTGGCGATGCGCCATCAGGCCGTTGTCGTCGAACTCCCAGTTCTCGTTGCCGTACGAGCGGAACCAATTGCCGGCATCGTCATGCCATTCATACGCGAACCGCACCGCAATGCGGTTCCCGTCGAACGCCCACAACTCCTTGATCAGCCGGTAGTCGAGCTCGCGCGTCCATTTCCGCTGCAACAGTCCGACGATTGCGTCGCGACCGGTCACGAACTCCGCGCGGTTGCGCCAGCGGCTTTGCGGCGTATAAGCGAGCGACACGCGTTGCGGATCGCGCGTGTTCCATCCGTCCTCGGCGGCGCGGACTTTCTGTCGCGCCGTCTCGAGCGAAAAGGGCGGAACGGGCGGGCGGACTTCGGCTGATTCAGACATCGTTTTCTCCAGTCAGGGTTCGGCCGCGCAAAGCCGCGGCCAGCTTGTTACCTCGACGGCCGCGACACGGCGTCGAGCAACAGTTCGGCAGTGGCGCGCGCATCCCGGGCGGCCGTCGCGTCGCCGCTCACGAGCGCCACGCCGATCGCGCCGTCGATCAGCACGAGCCACTGGCGCGCGACGCGCGCGAGCACGCGGCGCTCGATCCCCGCGTCGTCGGCCAGCGCGTCGAGCCGTTCGCGCACGAATGCGAGCAATCGCGCCTTGTGCGCCCGCGCGACGATCCGCACCGGATCGTCGGCGTCCGCGATCTCGCCCGACGCGTTCAGGAACGCGCATCCGTGAAAGTCGGGCTGCATGAACCAGTCGCGCAATACGTCGAACATGCCGAGCAGCTGCGTGCGCGGCGTCTTGCCGCGCGCGAGCGTCGCATCGACGAACCAGCGCATCCAGCGTTCGTCGCGGCGTTCGAGCGCCGCGACGACCAGCGCTTCCTTCGATTCGAAGTGCGAATAAAAACTCTTGCGCGCCGCGCCGGACCGCTTCACGATCGCGTCGACGCCGGTTGCATGGATACCGCCCGAATAGATCAGCGCTTCGGCCGCATCGAGCAGGCGGTCGCGTGCGCCCGGTTCCCCGGGCTGAGGTTCGTATGAGGTCATGGTCGGTCAAACGGAACTGACAGGGTTCGAGTTGATGGGTTTACAGTAGAACGATCATTCTCTCGTGTCAAGAAAAATGCAGAACGATCGTTCCACCACAACGGATGTTTCGATCGCCGCCGGATGCGTGGGCGTATGCGTGCGCCAGCGGAAATGCGGCGATGTCGGTCCGTAATCTTTACGACATTTTTTCTTGATGCCGGCATTCTCGACTCACTACACTGCGTGCACCTTGTTGGGCCTGAGGATGTCATGCCGCATTCCGAACCCGCACGTCGCGCTCGTTCCTACGCCGCTTACGCGAAGCAGCTCGACGAGCGCGTCGTGTTGAGACGTTTCGATCCGCGCATCGACTCGTACGAGTCGCTGGCCGCGCTGCAGCAGCGTGCGTTCGCGCCCCTCGGCGCGCTGGGCTTTCCATACCCGGCCGCCGACCGTTCCGCCGCCGGAACGCGCGAGCGCACGCTCGCCGGCGCGTGCTTCGTCGCGCTCAGCAAAGGTCATCTGGTCGCGACGCTGACGATGCGCCTGTCCGATCCCGATTCGCCGTGCGATCCGTATCGCAGCCGCCGGGTCGCGACGATCCGCGAGCTTGCGGTCGATCCGGTCTGGCAGGCGCGCGGCATCGGCCGGTCGCTGCTCGCGTTCGCCGAGCAGTGGAGCGCGTCGCACCGGGCCAGCCATCTCGCGCTCGATGTGCCGCAGGAGGCCGGTCGGCTCGTCGCGTTCTGCGTCGGCGAAGGCTTCCAGCCGATCGACGTCATGCGCTTCGCGGGCCGCGGCTATGACAGCGCCGTTCTCTGCAAGCCGATCGGTGCGACGAACCGCAATGCCGCGGTGCACGGCGCCGTCGCGATCCGGCCCGTTCGCCGGCAAGCGGCTTCGTCATGAAGCGTGACCCGCTTCCGGGCCGCGATTCGTCCATCCCGCCCGACCCACCTGCCTCGCCGGACGAAGCCTCGCGGCTCGCGCTGCGCAACGCGCGCCTTCGCGCCGCGATCCGGTTGCGCGGCCTCGCGAAGCTGGCGCTCGTCACGATCGCCGTCGCGCACCTGCTGACGCTCGCGTTCGAATTCGCGCTCGTCTCGGCGGGGTTCGTGCCGGAAGCCGCGACGCTGCTGCTGTTCCGCTTCATATCGTGCGCGCTCGTCAGCTACTGGCTGCAGGCCGACGCGCTGCGTGCGTGCCGCGATGCGCTCGAACTCGGCTTCATCGCGTTCGGCGGGCCTGACGAAGAGCCGGTCCGCGTCGCGCCGCGCTGTCCGAGGCGCTGGCTCGTGCTCCTCAACCTGCAGCTCGATCCGAAGTGGATCGAGAACAAGCCGCTTCGATAGCAGCACGCGCGGCGTTATTTCACAGATTGTTTACACGGCCATCGCGTTTCTTGCCGGCGAATTGACCCGGCATGCGATGAACTGAAACTATCCACTCGATGCAGGCCGGCGGCGCCGGCCTGGGAGGCAGCGTGATCGGCAATGCCTGGACACAGGTTGGCGTGTTCCTGTTTGTTCTCACCTTTCTGGTCAAGCCGCTCGGGACATACATCGCCCGTATCGCGCTCGGCGACCTGCCGGGGCCGCTGCGGCGCCTCGCCGGCGTCGAACACGCGATTTACCGGCTGGCCGGCGTCGCCCCCGACGCGGAAATGGACTGGAAGCGCTATGCGGTCGCGCTCGTCGCGTTCAATGCGCTCGGCGCGGTTGCGCTCTACCTGCTGCAGCGCATCCAGGTCTGGCTGCCGCTCAATCCGCAGCACTTGCCGAACGTCGAGCCGGGGCTCGCGTTCAACACGGCCGTCAGCTTCGCGACGAATACGAGCTGGCAGGCGTATGCGGGCGAGACGACGCTCAGCCACCTGACGCAGATGCTCGGCATCGGCGTGCAGGCGTTCCTGTCGGCCGCGAGCGGGATGGTCGTCATGCTGGCGCTGATTCGCGGGCTCGTGCGCCGGGGCAGTCAAACGATCGGCAACGTCTGGGTCGACCTGACGCGCATGACGCTCTACGTGCTGGTTCCGCTGGCGGCCTTGTTCGCGGCGGCGTTCATCGGGCAAGGTGTGCTGCAGAATTTCGCGCCGAATCGCGACATCGCGATCGTGCAGCCGCACCCGTCGATGCCGGCTGCGTCCGCGCAGTCGGCGCAGCCCTCTTCCACGACCGTGCAAACGCTGCCGATGGGGCCCGTCGCATCGCAGGAGTCGATCAAGCTGATGAGCGGCGACGGCGGCGGATTCTTCAACGCGAATTCCGCGCATCCGTACGAGAACCCGACACCGATCGCGAATTTCCTGCAGATGCTTGCAATGCTGGTGCTTCCTGCCGCGCTTTGCTACACGTTCGGCACGATGATTCAGGACCGTCGGCAAGGCTGGACGATCTACGCCGCGATGCTGACGCTGTTCGTCGCGGCCGCCGCGATGGCGATCCGGGCGGAGCAGGCTGTCGGTCCGGCACTGAATGTGCCCGGCATCGACGCGGTCGCGTCGGCGAGCCAGCCGGGCGGCAACATGGAAGGGAAGGAAACACGCTTCGGCATCGTGTCGTCGGCCCTGTACGCAACGGTGTCGACGAGCAGCGGCGACGGCGCGGTCGATTCGATGCACGATTCGTTCACGCCGCTCGGCGGCCTCGTGCCGATGGTGCTGATGCAGACCGGCGAAGTCGTGTTCGGCGGCCCCGGCTCAGGCCTGTACAGCATGCTGATGGTGGTGCTGCTCGCGGTGTTCGTCGCCGGACTGATGATCGGGCGCGCGCCCGAATACGTCGGCAAGAAGATCGACGCGTACGAAATGAAGATGGTGTCGATCGCGATTCTCGCGACGCCGGCGATCGTGCTGGTCGGCACCGCGATCGCGGCCGTGACGCCGGCCGGCGTCGCGGGGCTCGGCAATCCGGGCGCGCATGGCTTCAGCGAAATGCTCTACGCGTTCTCGTCGGCCGCGAACAACAACGGCAGCGCGTTCGCGGGCCTGTCGGCAAACACGACGTTCTACAACACGGCGCTGGCCGCCGCGATGTGGTTCGGCCGGTTCACGGTCATCGTGCCGGTGCTGGCGATCGCGGGCTCCCTCGCGGCCAAGCAGCGACGCGCGGCCGGCGCCGGCACGCTGCCGACGCACGGACCGCTGTTCCTCTGCATGCTGCTTTCGACCGTGGTGCTGGTCACGCTGGTAACGTTCCTGCCGGCGCTCGCGCTCGGCCCGATCGCCGAGCATCTGGCGATGACGGTCGGCCGCTGACACTTCCGTGCCCCCGGCCGACGCCGCGCTGCGAGGCGCGGCAACACAAGGAACGCGTTCAGACCGTCCAGTCGAGAATCACCTTGCCGCTTTCGCCGGACAGCATCGCCGCGAAGCCCTTCTCGTAATCGTCGACGGCGAAGCGGTGGGTGATGATCGGCGACAGGTCGAGACCGCTTTGCAGCATCGCGACCATCTTGTACCAGGTCTCGAACATTTCGCGGCCGTAGATGCCCTTGATCTCCAGCCCCTTGAAGATCACCTGGTTCCAGTCGATCGCCGTCTGCGCGGGCGGAATGCCGAGCAACGCGACCTTGCCGCCGTGGTTCATCGCCTCGAGCATGCTCGTGAACGCGCTGGGGACGCCGGACATCTCGAGCCCGACGTCGAACCCCTCGGTCATGTGCAGGTCGGTCATCACGTCGCGCAGCGACTCCCGTGCGACGTTGACCGCGCGCGTCGCGCCCATCTTGCGCGCAAGCTCGAGCCGATAGTCGTTGATATCGGTGATCACGACGTTGCGCGCGCCGACGTGCTTCGCGATCGCGACGGCCATGATGCCGATCGGGCCGGCGCCGGTGATCAGCACGTCCTCGCCGACGAGGTTGAACGACAGCGCCGTGTGCGTCGCGTTGCCGAACGGGTCGAAGATCGACGCGAGATCGTCGGAAATCTCCGGCGGGATCTTGAACGCGTTGAACGCGGGAATCGCCAGGTATTCAGCGAACGCGCCCTCGCGATTGACGCCGACGCCGACCGTGTTGCGGCACAAATGCCGGCGCCCCGCGCGGCAGTTCCGGCAGAAGCCGCACGTGATGTGGCCTTCGCCGGACACGCGATCGCCGATCGCGAAGCCGCGCACTTCCTGCCCCATCTCGACGATCTCGCCGACGTATTCGTGACCGACGTGCATCGGCACGGGAATCGTCTTCTGCGCCCAGTCGTCCCACTTCCAGATGTGGATGTCGGTGCCGCAAATCGCCGTGCGGTGGATCTTGATCAGCACGTCGTTGTGCCCGACCTCAGGGCGCTTCACGCGCGTGAGCGACAGGCCGGGACCGCGTTCGAGCTTTGCCAGTGCTTTCATGGGCGGTCTCCGTCAGACGATGCCGAGCGACTTGCCGACGCGCACGAACGCGGCGACGGTCTGGTCGATCTGTTCGGGCGTATGCGCGGCGCTCATCTGCGTGCGGATGCGCGCACGCCCGCGCGGCACGACCGGGAACGAGAAGCCGATCACGTAGACGCCTTCGGCGAGCAGCGCATCGGCCATGTTCGTCGCGAGCTGCGCATCACCGAGCATCACCGGGATGATCGGATGCGCACCCGGCACCAGCGTGAAGCCGGCTTCGGTCATCTGCTGGCGAAAGCGCGCGCCGTTCTCGCGCACGCGCTCGCGCAGTGCCGCGCCCTCGTCGCTGCCGAGCAGTTCGAGCACCTTGAGCGACGCCGCGGCGATGCTCGGCGTGAGCGTATTCGAGAACAGGTACGGGCGCGAGCGCTGGCGCAGCAGCTCGACGATCTCCCGCCGCGCGGCGACGTAGCCGCCCGATGCGCCGCCCAGCGCCTTGCCGAGCGTGCCGGTGATGATGTCGATGCGCCCCTCGACGCCGCAGTATTCGGGCGTGCCGCGCCCGTGCGTGCCGATGAAGCCGACCGCATGCGAATCGTCGACCATCACGAGCGCGCCGTAGCGGTCAGCCAGATCGCAGATGCCTTTCAGGTCGGCGATGATGCCGTCCATCGAGAACACGCCGTCGGTCGCGATCAGCTTGTGGCGCACGCCCGCCGCGTCGGCCTCCTTGAGCTTCGCTTCGAGATCCGCGAGGTCGTTGTTCTTGTAGCGATACCGCTGCGCCTTGCAGAGGCGGATGCCGTCGATGATGCTCGCGTGATTCAGTTCGTCGCTGATCACGGCATCTTTCTCGTCGAGCAGCGTTTCGAACAGACCGCCGTTCGCGTCGAAGCAGCTCGAATAGAGGATGCTGTCGTCGGTGCCGAGGAATGTGGCGAGCGCGCTTTCCAGCTGCTTGTGCACGGTCTGCGTGCCGCAGATGAAGCGCACCGACGCCATCCCGAACCCGTCCTGGTCGAGACCGGCCTTCGCCGCGGCGATCAGGCGCGGATCGTTCGCCAGACCGAGATAGTTGTTCGCGCAGAAATTCAGCACGCCGGCGCCACCGGCGAGCCGCACGGCCGCCGCCTGCGGGCTCGCGATCTCGCGCTCGGTCTTGTAGAAACCGTCCGCGCGAATCTGGTCGAGCGTCCCGCGCACCTGGGCGAGAAAGGCATCACGCATCGCAAAGCTCCTGACATGAATCGCAACCCGCCGGGCCGCCGCTCGTGGCGGCGGCCCGGCGGCCTGCTACTGTTATAGTCGGTCGTTCGGTTGACCGCTCTTTTCCGTTATTCCGAACTAAAATTCGGAATATCGAACAACTCTAAGCGAACGGAATTCAAATGGCAAGCTCCTCCGGTTCGCGGCGCACACCCGTCGACGCCGCACCGCCGCCGGCCGCCGCGACGCCGCCGCGCGTCGGCGAACAGATCCAGCGCCTGCGCAACGAACGCAAGCTCACGCTCGACGACCTGTCGCGCGCGGCCGGCGTGTCGAAGTCGATGCTCTCCGAGATCGAGCGCGACAAGGCAAACCCGACTATCGCCGTTGCGTGGCGGCTGACGAACGCGCTCGGCATCACGCTCGACGAACTGTTCTCGCAACCGAAGTCGCAGGAGACGATCCGCGTCGACGGCCCGCACGACATCCCGACGCTCGCCGGCCACGACGGCCGGTACCAGCTGCGCGTGTGGGGCCCGATCGATCTCGCCGGCCGGTTCGAGTGGTATGAACTCACGCTGCCGGGCGGGGGCGCGCTCGTCTCGAACGCGCACGAGCCGGGCACACGCGAGCATCTGACCGTGCTGCAGGGCACGATGGAAATCGAGGCCGCGGCGGCCGTCCGCCGCCTGAAGAGCGGCGATACCGCCCGCTACCCGGCCGACGCGCCGCACGCGATCCGCAATCCCGGCAAGGCCGAAGCAAGAGCATTGCTGATCGTGATTCATCGCTGACGGGCCGTCGAGTCATCCAAAAGGCCAGTTGCGGAAAACACTGTATGTTTGTACAGTATACGGACATTCCGATATGCGTCGGCCTGAGTGCGAAGCATGGGGGCGCCCCACGCGCTTCGGCGCCAACTCTGGCCGACCGCAAAGCATGGGGCCAGAGTAAGGCACTAAAGCCCCAACTTTGGCCGACAGGAGCCTGCGATGACCGAAGAACAAGATTTGGCCGCGCTCAGCTTCAAGGCTGCTGCGCATGACCTCGAACAGATCGTTCGCCATATTGCCGAGCGCTACATCCGCCAGCAGGTGCCACTGACCTGGCGCCTGCTGCATGCGATCGAAGCCGAGGCGCTGGCGGATCTCGGGTTTGCCAGCCGGCACGAGGCCGGCATGCGTCAACTGTTCGAACGACCGTCGGACATGACGTTTCCCGAAACGGACGACCCCACCGACTTCGGCAAGTCCAACGCGCTGCCAGCGGTATTCTCGTTCGCGGTCATTGCGTACGAGGCCGCGGCACGCAAGCGCGACGTGCAACCACCGTCCGTCAAAACCGCGCGTGTAGCCAAGGGCTGGCGCGGCTGATTGCGGGTCAGGCGCGGCTTGCCTTGGCCGATCCAAAATCAATTCATGCAGTGCGGGGACGGATGCACGTCCCGCGTATCAAGCCTTTCCGTTCATCCCGCCCTGGGTATTGCAAAAAGGGCTACCATGTACGCAACTAACGGAACAAATGACATGTCCCTTCCTGCACCCACGCACGCGCCATTGCCAACGGAAGAGAAGGATTTGTTCGACCGCGGCGCATCGGACTGGATCGCGTCACCCGAAGCCGCGTTCGACGCATGGCTTGCCATGCAGGACTACCGCCAGTCGTCCGCCGACGTCTATCGCGCGCAGTGGGGGGCATTTCTGACCTGGCTGCGCACGCATCAGAAAAATCTCGCGACAGTCGACACGGCTTCGATCGCACACTTCGTCGGCGAGTTGCCGATCAAGAAAACGCAACGAATGCGCTATTTGCGGCTGATCGAGCGCGTGCTCGATCATATCCGGCGCAGCGAATTCGGATCGACCAACCCGGCACGCTTCATTGCTCAGGATGGCGAAGCGACATGGCGCAAGGCGCGCGACAACGAGCCGACCGGTTTTCTTGCGCCGGCCGAGCGCGCAAAGCTGCTTGCCTATCTGTTTTCGCCGATCGGCGTAACCGGCGCCGCGCACTGGAAAGAGCGTCGCGACCGAGCGCTCGTTGCCGCATTTCTCGGCGCCGGCGTGAAGACCGGCGAAGCCCGCGTGCTTTCGATTAGTTGCATCAATCCGGGCGGCACATCGCTGCAGATTCCGTCGACGCATCCCGATTTCGCACGGGAAACGCACCTGGCGTCATTCGCGATCGCGCTGTTCGATGCGTGGCTCGCGGAACGCAAGCGGCAGGATATTCCGGGCGATCTGGTCTTTCCGGCATCGCACGCGGGTCGCCCAATGCACAAGGCGACGATGTTGCGCGCGGTCGACGCGATCGTCGAAGCAGCCGACATCGCGACGGCGCGCACCGCGCGCGCAAGCCCGCAGACCTTGCGCAACACCTATGCCGCGGAATTGTTCGAGAACGACGTCCCGCCCGAACGGGTTGGCACGTGGCTGGGCTTCATGCAGCCGATCTCGTCGAATCGTCTGCACCGCGCGTGGAAAAACTGGCGTGACAGCGTGATCGAAGGTGAGGTGCCATCCGAGCCCGAATCTCACTGATCCGGATCTTGCCGCATGCAGCCGGCGATGTGTGAGTGCCTTGCGCTGCAGGGCCTCACCCTTTCAATGATCCCGAAAAACCTCACCTCAAGCTTCCCGGAAAATCTCACCTTTGACTGTGCGTCCCGATTGGGCGCCGTCAATTGCTTCCAAAACGGGTGACCGCTTCGAAGCGCGAGGGCCACGCGCCCGACGCGTATTCGCATTCAGGGCACGACACCTCGAAACCCTCATTTGTGTGCGACAGTTCCGGTTCACCGTCGCAGTGCGGACACTGGTTCGGCACCGGAATATCGAAATCCAGCGCCGTGCCGATCACGGCGAATGCGTCGGCGTCGAGCTTGCCGGCATCGGCCAGGCGCCGGATCAACCCGGCAATTTCCGGATTCATCTCGCGATTCGCGCGCAGCGTGTTCATTTCGCGCGTCGCCGCGGCCAATTCGTCGCTCTGGCTGCGCACCTGTTCCTCGAGGCGATCCGCACGAGTCTTCGCCGCACTCAATTGCTGCAGAAAATCGAATTCCTTGCGCTGCACGTCGCGCAGCCCGGCCTGATACGTCGACGCCATGCTGCGCAACGAGTCCAGTTCGACCAGCATCGGCTTGACGCGGCGTTCGGCCTCGGCCACCGCATCCTTGATCTGCTGCGCGTAGTGCTCGGTTCGCTGCTGCAACTCGGCTTGCAGCGCATCGATGCGGTCGCGTAACGCAGCGTTCTGCGTCTGTTCCGCATCGACGCGGCCGGTAGTCGCGGCCAGATCCCTTTCCAAGCGGGTGACTGTGGTGAGCAGCGTGGCCTCGTTTGCCGAACCGTGGGTATTTTGGGACGCCAGCTGAACTTCGAGCTCGGTCAACCGCGTCTGAAGCTGTTCGTTGCGGGTTTCGCTGCGTGCGATGGCTGCCTCGAGCGTTTCCTGACGAACAGCCGCGTCGCGAAGTTGCTGTTCGGCCTGTGCGACGTCGGTACGCACCTGTTCCCGGTCGGCATCGAGACTGTCGCGCGCAACTTTCAGCGCTTCTTCATAGAGGGCGCCGAGCAGGGCGCCGGCTTTTTCCTCGACGACCTTCGGAATCGCGGCACCTTCCAGACGAACTTTCGATGCCGAACGAATCCGCTCCCAGAAATGGTCGATGTCCTTCGGAATGTCGCTGGCGCTGCCGGTCTGGGTGAGATCGCGCACGTTGGCGGCTGACGGCCGGATACCGAGATCGAAAAACAGCCGTTTGCACGCATGCAGCGACAACTCCTGGCGTCGTGCGCCGGCAGCGCGCAACGATTCCAGCTCTTTTCGGATGACTTGACGCATCTCGTCCAGGGTCATGACGTCTCTCACAAACATTGAGTGTCGCAATCATAACGAAATACGTACTGATCGATACTGTTTTTTGGCAGACGTTGCGAATTTACGTCGGCGCGCACAGGAAGCGCTGCTGTGGTCGTCTGTGACTGATGGAAGGTGCGAATTCCGTGAAACAAAGCGAAGAAAACGAGCTAAGCAATTGTATCGAAAGCGTTTTTAAGCCAAGACGGAAAATTCGGGGTTGTTTCACATGACGGCAGGTACCCAGGGTCGATGGGTGTTGGGGTAAGGGGTGTCTGTGGAAAACTCCATGGCCGATGTATTGAGAGTAATAGAAGTAAACACCTTTGAACCCTTAGTTAAAAACGTTAACGCCACGGCACAGCCTTATGTACCAAGGGTTTCCGGCTGGCAAGGTGAAGCTTTACGGGAATCAAGGTGACCTTCTCCGGGAGCCGACGTGATGGGGTTCGGGGAGCTGCGTGAGCCCTTGCAGGAAAGGTCGTGAGCGGATTCGGGACCACAGTGAATCACAGGATTTTCCAAAGGTGAGGGTTTTCAGGGCGTCACAGCCGTGAAACGCGCGCTGTGCCTGAATGCACAGTTTTTTGCCTGTGAGGGTGTCGGTGAGGCTTTTCGGGACCTTCGTTTGCTGCGGATTCTGCCCTTCTTTTAGGCAATCTGGACGAAAGGTGAGATTCCACGGGATTCCACACAGTTTTGCTGTGAGGATATCCGGGACGCGAACGCGATTTTGCACCGCAAACGACCCTTTGCGGGCCTGTGAACCTTAAAAGGTGAGGGTTTTCGGGAGGAAAACGGCAGGTTTCCCGGCCGGATCGGCTTGAGGTGAGCTTTTTCGGGGCCTTGCCGGAGGTCGACCTGTGGCCCTAAAGGTGAGCATTTTCGGGAGAGGTATTTGCTCGAAAAAATGGTCAAGGGTGAGGCTTTTCGGGGGCTGTGAGCGTCCACTTCCGCTGAAAACCCCGCCGGTACTGGATGGTGAGCCCGTTTTCACAGGCGTTTTTTCGGCAAAGGTGAGATTTTTCGGGATTCGTCACGCAGTTGTCGTGCGGATGGGTGCTGTGGACAGGTGAGACTTTTCGGGGGCTGGCAGCTTTGGGCTGGGTATCCGCGAATCGCGCTAAGTATCGGAGGACATTGGGTTTTTTGAAACTGCGGAGGTTACGGTGAGACTTTTCGGGAGTCGTCCGGACGTCTGCTTTCGCGGCGTTTTTATCGGTAAGGTGAGGGTTTGCAGGAGGTGGAAACGGTCGATCCCGCGCGCGACGGGCGTCCGCCACAGGTCAGTCGCCAAGGCTGTGCGAAGCGAAGGTGAGATTTTTCGGGGCCTGTGACGATGGTGCACTGTACAATGCGCGCCCGGGCTGTTGAGGCAAGGGGCGACGCGCATCGAGGCATGCACAGGCCATGCCGGATCTGGTCGTTCATGCGCTGATAACACGCGTCTTTCCAGACTTCCGACACAGTGCCGATCGCCTGGCCGGCTTCGCCTGTACATGCATACAGGCGGTTGTGCACAGGTGGGCGGCGATCGATCAGGTGCAGTGAAAACACTGTGCAGCGCACACGGAATGCAGTCGCAAATTTGCGACAAAGTCACAGGTGAGCCGATACGGGAGAACGCAGCGCACGTATCGTGCACAGGCGAAAAACTGTGATTCCGCGTCTCCCGCGACGCGTAAAGGTGAGTCCCGCACAGGCCAATTCCGGACCGGTGAGCCTTTACAGGAACCGATTGGGGTGAGTGCCGTTTCACCGGGCTGCTTCACCCGCTATGGTGAGCATGCCGTTCTGGACGCGCATCACCACAGGCGCTATCCTTCCGGGAAACTTCTCCTCCGACCCGACGCATGGCCACGAAGCGCGCCAAGAAAACCGATGTCGATGTGGTGAGTGCCAGTTCAGCCGAATTGCGAAAGGCCGTCGAGGCGATCGCCATTCAGCCGAAAAGCGGCAAGATCACCCTCCTGACTCGCAAGCTGTTCAATGTCCTGCTGGCCGTGGCCCAGCAGGCCGACGACTCGGGCGATACTTATCGCGCGCTGTTGTCGGATATCGTCGCCAACTCCGCATTCGATTCGAACGATACCGCGCTCGTGAAGGAACACCTGCGCCGCATGGTGTCGGTGCAGGTCGAATGGAGCACCGGCACGTCGAGCCAGAAGCCTGGCCGCAAGTGGGGGATCTCGACGCTGATCGCGGATGCGGAAATTCTCGAAGACCCGGCTACACGCCGCGTGTGGGTCGAATTCTCGTTCGCGCCGAAGATCAAGAAGAAGCTGCTCGACCCGGTCCAGTACGCGCGCCTGAGCCTGCAATTCCAGAGCCAGCTGCGCAGCAGCGCAGGCCTCGCGCTGTACGAGATCTGCGTGCGCTACCTGACGAACCCGAGCCACCTGACGATGCGCGAGCCGTGGGAGTGGTGGCGACCGATCCTGTCGGGCACGCCGGACACCGAAGCCGGCGACGAAGCGAAACGCGAATACAAGTACTTCAAGCGCGACTACCTGCGCCCCGCGATCGCGGAGGTCAACGCGGTCACGAATATCTTCGTCGAGCTGATCGAGCATCGCGAAGGGCGGCGGGTCGCGGAGATCCAGTTCCGCGTCACCGAACGCAAGCAGCCGATGCTGGCGCTCGACGAGCATCCGAACGTGTTCGACAGCACGCTGGTCGACCGGATGGTGAAGCTCGGCATTCCGTTGAAGGAAGCGCAGACGCTGTACGCGGATAGCGAAGAAAACCGCATCCGTGCGGCGCTGCAGATGACGGAGCAGCGGATGCGCAGCACGACGCTGCCGCCGGTGCGCAGCGCCGCGGCGCTGTTCAAGGATGCGCTGAAGAAGGGCTATGCGCCGCCGGTGGAGGCCGTCGAGGCGCTGCCGGCCGGCACGGCGCCGGGCAAGGCTGCCGCGGCGCAGCCGGACGATCTGAAGGCGCGGCTGCTGAGCGAATATTCGGCGTATCGGCGCAAGGAAGCCAAGGCGCTGTACGACGAGCAGGGTGAAGCGGAGCGCGAGGTGGCGCGCGAGTCGTTCGAATCGGAAGCACTGCCGACGATGGGCTCGCATCTGCGCGAAGATTGGCGCAAGCGCGGTCTCGACTCGAAGCTGACCGAGACGGCCTTCTTCGACTGGCTGGCCCGGAAGACCTGGGGCGAGCCGACCGACGGCGACCTGCTTTCCTTTACGCTGAATCAATCCCGGGCGGCCTGAGCCGCCTGTCCTGCCTGCGGCGGCCCCGGCATCGCCGGGCGCCCGCCGCGTCTGATCAGTCCGACAACAGCATCCGCTCGAGCTGCTCGAGGATCGCGTCGCGCTTTTCCTTCGGCAGCCCGCGCAGCCGCAATTCGATGCGGTCTTCCCCATACGACTTCAGGTCGCCGACCGACTTGCCGCCGAGCTTGATCTCGAGCCGTTGCGCATAGCGCTGACGGCTGGCGGGCTTTGGCGTCTCCTGGGCGGCCGCTCTGCCTTTCACGATGTCGGACACCTGGCGCGTGCTCAGGTCGTCCGACACGATCTTGTTGATCAGCCGCAGCGTTGCATCCGTGCCGCGCGCGTTGTGATAGCGCCCGACCTGATACGCCATGTTCGAACCGAAGCGGTCAGGGCGCGCGACCATTTCCTGCATGATCGATTCCGGCAGCTTGCCGATCGACAACGCGACGGCGACCGTCGACTCGTCGAGCCCGAGGTGTTCGGCCAGTTCCTTTTGACTCTGGAAATGCTTGTCGTCGAGGAATCGCCGCCACACGACCGCGTTGTCGAACACGGTCTGCGAATCGCGCTGGACGTTCAGGTCGTAGCCGAGCTTGTAGCTCTGGATGCCGATCGGCAGGTCGATCACGATCGCCTTGACCGATTCCTTGTTCGCTTCCTTTAGCGCGCGCACGCGACGGCCGCCGTCGCTGACGAAATACAGGCCCGGATTGTCGTAGTCGGGAATCACGTGAATCGCCTGCTGCTGCCCCTGCTTCGCGAGGTTGACCGCGAGTTCGGCAATCGACGATTTCAGATAGAAGTGCCGCGGGTTGAACGGGCTGTGCTTGATTGCCTTCAGCGAAAGCTCGATCACCTGTCCGGGCGCATAGCGGTTCTCGAGACGCCACGCACGGTATTGGGACGATTCGTCCGTCGACGCATCGATGGTGATGTCCGGCGCAAGCGGAGCGACGTTGTCTTTCTTGGCTGATTTCGTTGGCGCAGATGCGGGCGTTTCCGATTTGACGAGACCGTCGATCGCATTCAGCCGATCGAGGGCCGTGCGCTTTTCACTCGTCGTCATATCCGGTCGCGCCTGGAATCCTTTGGCGAATTGGGAAGGTTTCATGCGAGTCCTTTATGCGCATAAAGTCAGGGCAGCATCGCGACGATCTCGTCGGCGCATGCACGAATTTCCGCGGCGGCGAGCTTCGCACCGCGATCGTTCATCTGCAGGACGGTCTGACCGAGCGCCATCGCCTGCTTGTACGCTTCCCGTGTCGGGATCTGCGTCTTGAGCAACGGGAAGCCGAGTTCCTCGAGCGCCCGCTTGAGCTCGCGGGTCAGCATGCGCTTCTCTTCGGTCTTGTTCAGCAGAAATACGGCGCGCAGATCTTCGTTCATGACCTGCGCCTGCTGGATCAGCTTGACCAGGCCAACGCTCGACCAGTAATCGGCCGGCGACGACGAAGTCGGGATGACCGCGATCGATGCAGCGAGCAGGACGACGCCGGAGACCTTCTCGGTGATCGACGGCGGGCAATCCACGACGATGACGTCGTAGTCGTTGATGAACTTCTTGATCTCGCGGTGGATCTGGCCGCCAGCTTCGGCAAGATTCACGACAGGGAAAGGGATGCCGGTTTCGCTGTCGCCCGATGCGCTGGACCAGTGGACCAGTGTGTTTTGACCGTCGGCGTCGACGACGAGGACGCGCTTCCCTTTTTCGTGAAATGCGGCGCCGAGGTGCATGGCGATCGTGCTTTTGCCGACTCCGCCTTTTTGTTGAGTGACTGCAATGATTTCCGCGGCCAATTTTCACTCCTGTTTTTGGTCGTTGGAATTCTACAGGACGATATTCATATTTCAATGAAATTGTTGTTCGTCAACTACGCGTTGGCCGTTCGGGCGAGTGATTTATGCGCATAAACCGATGACCCGATGGAGGTCGGGGATGGGGCGCGTGCCAGGCAGGGGCATGATGATGTCCGCACGGCCCTACCGCTCGGAGGCATGCGAATGGCGGGACGAACGGGGATCGGGTCATTGCCTGGCCGTGCCGTGCACCGCCGTGTAACGGAACCACCATGCGGCAAAAGCCGGTGGGGTTTATGCGCATAAATTGAAGGCGCCCTTCCGATCATGCATGGGGAGTCGCGACGGGCGGCGGTGGAGCGACCTCGCGAGCGAACGACTGGCTGGTGAACGGCTCTCACGGATGACTTGACCAACGCGCATCAGGCCTTGTGTGGTTTATGCGCATAAACTGCCCACTGATCAGCGTCCACCCACGCATCGTGTGACAGACAGTCCGGGGCGCGCCGAACGATCCGTGGGTCGCGTCCGCGATTGCGATGAGCCACCGTGCCCGGCTCGCGGCCATCGCACGATGCCAGACGTGCACTCCCCTGCCGGGCACGGTCGCGCGCGAAGCAGGCCTTCGACTGCGATAAAGGACATGGCGCATCATCGGATTTATGCGCATAAAGCGGCCGGCACTTATTGAACGTCCCGACGTTGCACGGACCGATGTTGGAGCCGCGAACAGGCACCCGCACACATGCGGAGTACGACACCCCACTCCCCTGCTTCGAGCACCCCGCGCGGACTGGCTACAATACGAGGCCTTACCACCCAGGTCCGAATGATGATCACGATCTACCACAACCCCCGATGCTCGAAATCGCGAGAAACGCTGGCGCTTGTCGAGGCGCTGAATCCGAGCGGCGCACCCGTGAATGTCATCGAGTATCTGAAGACGCCGCCGACGGTCGAGGAACTGGAAGCGCTGCATCGTCAGCTCGCGCGTCCGGTTCGCGACTTGCTGCGTGACAACGAGGAGCCGTACAAAACGCTCGATCTCGGTCGCGCGGATTTGACCGATGCGCAAGCGTATGAGGCGATCGCCGCCCATCCGATCCTGCTGCAGCGGCCGATCGTCGTGTACCAGGGCAAGGCCGCGATCGGCCGCCCGCCCGAATCGGTGCGCGAACTGTTCGAATAATTTTTATTTCGCGTATTTTTCTAGTTGCGCTGATCCGGCGCGGGTGCCCCGCCCGGATGATCGATGCATATTCACCGCGCGGCCGGTCCGGCCACTTCGGCACCTCAGTGTGTCGGCGTGATACGCAACGATCGCAATCGTGGGCGCGACCGACGGATCGTTCGGCGCGTCCCGCAGCGGCGGATGTTGCGCCGGCAAGCTTCAATGGCAGAAATGGCCCCCTGCCCCGCCGGCAGCGTCGCTCGACGACGAACGCCGATGCGCGCGTCGCGTTTCTCGATTGCCTGCATCAGCCCGAAGCCAGCGAAGCCGTCACCCCTCCCCGCCCCCCTGCCCCGCCGCGGCCTTCGCCGCCGCGCGCAGCAGCGCGATCTGCTCGCGGTATTGCCGGCAGCCGCTGCAAGTCGGCAAATGCACGCGCACCTGCACGCGCTCGTGGACCGTCAAATGCCGGTCGAGCGCATCCGACAACAGGCGCGTCACATCCTTACATTTCCCCGGTAGCATCTTCGGTCGTCAGCCCCTTTTCGCTCAGGCAGGTGCGCAAGCGCGTGCGCGCGCGGTACAGCAGCACGCTGCAATGATTGGTCGTCAACGTCAACTCGGTGCAGATGTCGTCGATCTCGACATCGAGAAACTCGCGCATCATGAATACGCGTCCGATCTGCTCCGGGAGATGGTTCAGGCAGATCTCGAACAGCATCCAGAACTGCTGTTGCTGCAGCAGCGTTTCCGGTCGCGGCCACGGCCGCGGTTTCGCATGCGCGGCCCAGTGCCCGTTGTCCTTGAAGAGTTCGCGGTCAAGCAAGGATTCGCCGTCGAGCTCGGCGTCGAGCGCGGACAGGTTCACCGTCCGCTGCCGCGCGCGCAGCACGTCGATCAGCTTGTTGCGCAGGATGCCGAACACCCAGGTCTTGTGCGCGGACAGGCCGGCGAAATCCGCTACGTGCGTCCATGCGGCGGTCAGCGCTTCCTGCACCGCGTCCTCGGCCGCATCGGCGTCGCGCAGTTGCAGGCGCGCGAAACGCAGCAGGTCGTGCCGCAGTTGTTCAAGATAGGCGGGGTCGTCGTACGCGGACGGCATCGTCGGGAATCTCTCGGGAGGAAGCCGCGCGCGCCACAGGTCGCCGCGCCGCGCGGTGCGAGCAGCTTACTGGGCGCCGCGCCGGCCCGCAATGTGTGTTCGGTCGCAGCCATTGTTCATGAATGCGGCAGGCGGGCTGCGCTATGCTTGCCGACAGGCTGGCGTCGCGCAAACGTTGGTGCGCGGCCGGCGATGTGTAACAGCCGGGCATATCGACAAAGTTATCCACAGTTTCTGTGGAAAACCTTGTGGAAAGTCTGCCGGATGGGCCCGTGGGGCGGCTCGCGGGCTGGCCTGCCTATAAACAGACCTTTGCCGCCTATCCTGAAGCAATCGATTCGATTCCCCACCTATCAGAAGGAGACAGTCATGGCACATCGCATTGCGGTCATCGTCGGCAGCCTGCGGCGCGGATCCTGGAACCGCGCGCTTGCACGCGCAGTGATCTCGCTCGCGCCGGCCGAGCTTGCGTTCGAATTTGTCGAAATCGGCGAGTTGCCGCTGTACAGCCAGGACTACGACGCGGACTTCCCGGAAGTCGCCAAGCGCTTCAAGCAGGTGATCGAGGCGGCCGACGGCCTGCTGTTCGTCACGCCGGAATACAACCGGTCGATTCCCGGCGTGCTGAAGAATGCGCTCGACTGGGGCTCGCGCCCGTGGGGCGCGAACTCGTGGGCGGGCAAGCCGGGCGCGGTGCTTGGCACGTCGCCGGGCGCGACCGGCACGGCCTTGTCGCAGCAGCATCTGCGCAACGTGCTCGCGTATCTCGACGTCGCGACGCTCGGGCAGCCGGAGATGTTCATCAAGCACGACCCGACGCGCATCGACGACGAGGGCAGGATCGTCAACGACGATACCCGCAAGTTCCTGCAGGGCTTCGTCGATCGCTATGCCGCGTGGGTGCGCCTGAACAAGGCGGCCTGAGGTGAAGGAGGCGCCGGCCGCGGCCGGCGCGCTCCGCTAGATGCCGGCCGTGTGCCGCGCATCGCGCGCGTTGCGGATGCCCTGCAGGATCTCGTCGAGCAGCGCGATGTCGAACGGCTTCGACAGCACGCGCACGTTCACGCCGCGCGTGCGGTCGAGCTCCTCCGCATAGCCCGTCACGAGGATCACGGCCAGCTTCTCCGGCCGCCGCCCGATCGCTTCGGCGAGATCGATGCCGTTCAGGCGGCCGGGCATGTGGATGTCCGAAATCACGAGGTCGAAGCCGTCGTTCGCCGGCGCCGCTTCGACGAGACGCAGCGCGTCGTCGGCGGTCGCCGCGTAGGTCACGCGGTGCCCCAGCAGCGTGAGCAGCGCCTCCGTTCCGGCGGCGACTTCGCTGTTGTCCTCGACGAGCAGCACGTGCAGGCCCGCCGGCGGGCTCGCGCTCTGCATCGGCGCAACGGGGATCGGCGGTCGTGCGACGGTCGCTTCCAGCGGGTTCGCGCGCGGCAGATAGAGCCGCACCGACGTGCCCGCGCCCACCGCGCTGTCGATCGTCGCGAGTCCGCCCGAACGCTCGCAGAACGCGAACACCTGCGGCAGCCCGAGCCCCGTGCCCATCCCGTGCGGCTTCGTCGTGAACAGCGGCTCGAACGCGCGCGCGAGCACGTCGGGCGCCATGCCCGAGCCCGTATCGTCGAGCGAGATCTGCACGAAATCGCCGGTCAGCGGAAAACCGTCCTCGCGGCGCAGCGTCACGTTGCGCGCGCTGACGGTGAAGCGGCCGCCGATCTGCATCGCGTCGCGCGCGTTGACGGCGAGGTTGATGACCGCGAGCTCGAGTTCCGCCACGTCCACGCGGATCGGCCAGACGCCGGGTTCGATCGCGACGCTCAGCGACGACTTCGAGCCGAGCGACGTCTTCAGCAGTTCGCGGCAGGTGCCGACCCACTGCCCCATGTCGATCGTCTCGTTGTGCAGCGGCTGCTTGCGCGCGACGCCGAGCAGCTGGCGCGTCAGCGACTGCCCGTTCTTCAGCGCCCGCTCGATCGCGCCGAGTTCCGTGTCGAGCTGCTGGACGCCGCGGTGCCGCGCGATCTGCACGTTGGTCGAGATGATCGTCAGCAGGTTGTTGAAGTCGTGCGCGACGCTGCCGACGAGGTTGCCGAGCGCCTGCATCTTGCGCGACTGCCGGTATGCGGATTCGATCGACCGTCGCATCGACGCTTCCGCCTGCCAGCGGTCCCAGGCTGCCTCTTCCGCCTTGAGCCGCTTGAGCGACAGCCAGATCACGCTCCACAGCGCGAACGACGGCGCGAACATCGACACGAACAGCACGGTGAGATGCTCGTACCACTCGCGCCAGATAGCCGACGTGCGATACGCGCACGATACGTATACCGGATAGCTGCCGACCTGCCGGTACGCGACGATCTCGCTGCCGGCATCGTGGCGCACGCGCACGACGCCTCCGCGCGGGTCACCGTGTTCGTCGCCGAACGACAGCGCGCGATAGGCTTCGGCCGCGGCGGGCGGCGGCGGATACGACGCGAGCACCGCGCCGTCGGCGCGTGCGAGCGCCATCGTCATCGGCGTCTTCGCGCCGCCGAGCAGGTCGCGGTAGAACGCATTGAAATACGACGACTTCAGCGCGATCGACACCATCCCGGCGAACGAGCCGTCGCTGTGCCGCCGCGCGACGCCGGTGTTGAACACGGGCGTGTCCGCGAGCCGCCTCGGCCCCTGCATCACGCGCGAGATGTGCTCGATGACCTTGCCGTCGCGGATGCCAAGGAAATCGTCGCGATTCGCGATCGACGTGTGCGGCGCGGGAAAGTAGAGGCTGTTCGCGAGCAGCCTGCCGCTCGCGCCGAAGATCGACACGGCCGCGACCTGCGGGTAGCCGCCGCCGATCTCGTTGAGCGCGTCGTGGATGTCGGATTCGTCCTTGCGCACCGCCGCGTCGTCCATGTCCTGCACGAGATCGGCGATGCGCGCGTCGAGCGTCTCGCTCAGGTCGAACACCTTGAGCGCGTGCTCCTCGGCGACGCGCACGGTGCGCATCGTCACGTCGCTCGCGGCGGCTTCGCGCGATTTCAGGTCGTTGTACGCCATCACCGCGACGTAGATGCACGGCAGCACGATCGCGGCGATCAGCAGCACGATCAGCGTCACGCGGCGAACCGCGAAATCGTGTTCGGGCGCGCCGGACGGATAGGCCCCTTCGTCCTGCCAGTCATCGGCGGAAGCGTGGTGGCGGGAATCGGCGGGCCGGTCGGACGTCATGAATGGGAACGGGTGAAGCTCGGGCGGAGGTGCCTGCCATCATAAACGAGTTGCGCCCGGGCCCGCGCCGGGTGGCACGCTCGGTCCTGGCGTTTCCGACAGGCGGAATTTGTCAGATTGAAAACGCGACGAATCCGGAAGCGCAAACGTACACAAAGAAAAATTTTGCGTCGTTGGCGTAAAAATGGTCGCAACTGTTTTCGGAATGGCGCGCGATCGGATCGATTCTGTCTGAATCCGCAAAAATGGCGAGTTGCACCGCCCCGGTTTTACCCAGAGAATCGCGCCTTGCTTTCCATGACAGATAGATACGCGCCTGCCGATGTCAGCGCGCAGCCCGTCGCGGGCGAGATTGCCGCGGCATCCGGCGCAGGGGTGTCCGGCGGCTGCCCGCGTTCGTTCGCACGGCGCCTAAAGAAACGCGGCGCACGGTCGTTAACGCGAGAGAGACCATTCCGTATCCGTTCCGCCCGCCATGCCTTTGCCGATTGTGATTGCCGACGATTCGCTACTCGCTCGCAAGTTGCTGACAAAGGCGTTACCGGGGGACTGGGACGTGGACATCGCGTATGCGGCGAACGGCCGCGAGGCACTTGCGCTCTATCGTGACGGCAAAGCTTCCGTGATGTTTCTCGACCTGACGATGCCGGACATGAACGGCTACCAGGTTCTCGAAACACTGCGACACGAAGACCTGAATACATTCGTGATCGTGGTATCGGCTGACATCCAGCCGCAGGCGCGCGAGCGCGTGCGTGAACTGGGTGCGATCGCGTTCGTCGCGAAGCCCGTGACGTCGGAGGCGTTGCTGCCCATTCTCAAGGAGTATGGGTTGTATGCCTGACTCGGTGTTCACGGCGGAGCAACGCGACGCGTTGCAGGAAATCGCCAATCTTGCGATGGGCCGCGCCGCTGCCCGGCTCGCGGCGCTGCTCGGCCGCTTCATCGAGCTGTCGGTGCCGCGCGTGCGTGTCGTGCAGGCGTCCGATGCGGGCAAGGCGCTGCGCGAGATGACGGGCATTCACGACAACGTGACCGCCGTGCGCCAGGGGTTCCGCTCCGACATCAAGGGCGAGGCGCTCGTGCTGTGCCGCACCGCGAACGTCACCGGGCTCGCGGCGCTCGTCGACCACACGTTCGGCGACGCCGCGGCGGGCGAGCGCACACGCGACGACGACGAAGTTGACGAAGCCGGCGTCGAGACGGCCGCCGCGCGCGGCGAGACGTCGTCCCAGGACGAACTCGTGTTCGACGTCGCGAACGTGCTGATGGGCGCATGCGTGTCGTCGATTCTCGACGAGCTCGGCCGCACGCCGGTGTTCTTTCCGCCCGGGCTGCTGGGCGCGAACGTGTCATTCGACGACGTGTTCCAGCCCACCGTGCTCGCCTGGAGCGTCGCGCTGCTGCTCGAAGTGAACCTCGGCCTCGAGGACGATGCCTTCCGCGCCCATTTCGTGATGCTGATGGCCGAGGATTCGATCCGCCTGATGGGCGACGCGCTCGACGCGTTGCTTTCCGCACTATGACCGACCCGACCGCTTCGACCGCTTCGCTGAGCGACCTCGTGATCGAACGGGTCGGCTTCGGCCTGTTCGTGCTCGACCGCGCGATGAACGTGCTGATGTGGAACCGCTTCATGCAGGACCACAGCGGCGTGCCCGCCGACGACGTGATCGGCCGCAACCTGTTCGACTGCTTCCCGGACCTGCCGCGCGCGTGGCTCGCGCGCAAGCTCGAGAGCGTGTTCCAGCTCGGCAGCTTCGCGTTCAGCTCGTGGGAGCAGCGGCCGTACCTGTTCCGTTTCGAGCATGACCGGCCGATCACGGGCGGCGTCGACTTCATGCAGCAGGACTGCACGTTCATGCCGCTCACGCGCGGCCGCGAGGTCGAAGCGGTGTGCGTGACGATATCGGACGTCACGCACGTGAGCGTGATGCAGCGCGAACGCGAGGAAGCGGTGGCGAAGCTGCGCGAGCACGCGAATTGCGACGGGCTCACCGGCATCGCGAACCGGCGCTTCTTCGAGGCGCGGCTGCGCGACGAATTCGCGCGCTGGCAGCGCTACGGCGGCAACCTGTCGGTGCTGCTGTTCGATCTCGATCACTTCAAGACGATCAACGACCGGTTCGGCCACGCGGTCGGCGACGCCGTGCTGCGCGAGATGGCGTTGCGCGTCGCGGGGATCGTGCGTGCGCAGGATACGTTCTGCCGCTTCGGCGGCGAGGAATTCGCGCTGCTGCTGCCATGCACCGATCTCGCCGAAGCGATGCTGGTGGCGGAGAAGGTGCGATGCGCGATCGGCGCCACGCCGGTCGACGCCGAGGGCGTGCGCGTGCCGGTGACGGCGAGCGTCGGCGGCGCGAGCGCGCATGCGGGCGCGCAGACCTGCGAGGTGCTCGTCAACGAGGCCGACGCCGCGCTGTATCGCGCGAAGCGGCTCGGCCGCGACCGCTCCGTCGCCTACGCGTAGGCCTCCTCGTTTACGTTCAACTCTTCGCGATGTCCGCCAGCACGCCGGCCAGCACCGCCGGCTGCGACACGAACGGCGAATGGCTGCTGTCGAGCTGATGCACGTGCGTCGGGTTGTCCGGCGTGAACGCATCGGCTTCGTCGATGAAGCGCTGCTGCAGCGCGGGCAGGATCACGTAGTCCTGCAGACACTTGATGTAGTGGCGGTCGATCGCGCCCCAGCGCGCGGCAGTCGTCGGGATCGCCGTCGCGAACGGCGCGGCCGGCACGTCGCAGCTCATCAGGTTCGCGACCGCCTCGTATTCGGCCTGCGGGACGTCGTCGCACAGCGCGCGCCTGGCCGTCGCGCGATACGCGGCGTCGTCGCTGCGCGGATCGATGCGCAGCGCGCCGGTCGTGCGCGGGCTCGCGAGCATCAGCTGGCCGAGCAGCTCGCCCTGGTTCTCCGGCGCGCGCACGTAGTCGAGGCCGGGCACGCCCGACGCGGGCATGAACGCCGCGAGGTAGACGATCTTCGCGATCTTCTCGGGCATCCGTTCGGCGGCCGCCGTGATCGCGATGCCGCCCATGCTGTGCCCGACGAGGACGACCTTGCCGTGGCCGAGCGCATACGCGTCGTCGACCGCCTGCATCACCTGCGACGCGTAGTCGTCGAGCGTCGTGTTCGCAACCGGCGACGGCTCTGCGCCGAACGCTTCGCGATCGAGCGGACGCTGGAAGTACGATGCGGGAAAGCGGGCGTTGATCCCGTGCGCGGGCAGGTCGCGCGCGATCGACAGATGACCGCGCGCGGCCAGCGCGGCTATCACGTGCGTGTAGCACCACGCGCCGTGCCATGCGCCGTGCACGAACACGAAAACCGGGTGGGCGGACTGCGGGGATGCGGAGGGCACGGCGGTCACGGTCGTCTCCATGAGTTCGGAATGCGTTGTTCGGATAAAGCGCCATCTTAGACGAATGGGCGCAGGCCGAAGCGGCGGCGGCCGGTCGCACCGGATCGGCGGCACATTGGCGACCAACGATGTGTCCCCGAATGTGTCGCGGAGACGACATTTCAGTCATATCTGATTTAAATTCGCAGCGGATCGCGCTACTTTGATGCTTTACCCTGATCGCTCCCCATGAACGTCGACTATCTCTTCTACCGGAAGCCGGACAAGCCCGGCCCCTATTCCCTCGACGACCTGGGCGACGTCGCGCCGCCGATCGGCCCGAGCGACGTGGTGCGCGCGGGCATCGCGCGCGTCTTCGAGCAGATCGACTGGTGTGAATCGCCCGACGTGCCGGGCGCGTGGTTCGGCACGGGCGGCCCGGTGTTCCAGTTCACCACCGAGCCGGACGGCCGGGTGACCAGCTTCATGGGCTCGCGGCTCGAGCGGCGCGCGATGCTTCAACTGACGCGCGAAATGGGGCTCATTGCGCTCGATCTGCAGCGCGACATCGTTTACGGTTAGGCGCATCCGCTGCCTGAAGCGCTTGTAGAGGCCCTCGACCAGACATCCCGGCCCGCAGGGGCCGTCCGGCCGAGGGCGGACAGCCGCGCAGGGCGGGCCGCGGCGCCCGGCGCCGGGCATCCGGGCACCGTCACGCCGCGCGCGGGCCGCACCGCCATCGATGTTCAAAGATTGCTATACTTTCGCCCAATTCCGGCTTCCGGCCGGCAATTCATGCTTGTCTGCGTCGATCGTTCGCACATCTCGCACGCATTTGACGCCCTTACCATCCCAGCCGGGCATGGCTTCTTCAATCGCCCCGCGTGGGCGTCTCCGTGGAGCTCGTCTTGGCCGCTTCCAATCTCGTCGTGGACGAACAAGAAATCGACGCCGCTGCCGCCACATCGGGCAGTTCTTTTTATCTTGCGATGCGCATCCTGCCGGCGACGCAGCGCGATGCGATGTTCCAGGTGTATGCGTTCTGCCGCGCGGTCGACGACATCGCCGACAGCGACCTGCCGCGCGCCGAGCGCGCCGCCGGCCTCGAGCGCTGGCGCGCGGACATCGACGCGTGCTTCGCGGGCCGGCCGCCGCGCCATCTCGCGGCGCTTACCCGCGAGATTCACGCGTTCAACCTGCAGCGCGACGATTTCCACGCGATGATCGACGGCATGGCGATGGACGCCGCCGAAGACATCTGCGCGCCCGACGAGCCGACGCTCGACCTGTATTGCGATCGCGTCGCGAGCGCGGCCGGCCGCCTGTCGGTGAGGATATTCGGGATGCCGGAAGCGGAAGGCATCGCGCTGTCGCACCATCTCGGCCGCGCGCTGCAGCTGACCAACATCTTGCGCGACATCGACGACGACGCGGCGATCAACCGCTGCTACCTGCCGCGCGAGCTGCTCGCGCGCGAAGGGATCGCGATCACCGATCCGGCGACGATCGCGCGCGCGCCGGCCTTGCCGCGCGTCTGCACGACGCTCGTCGAGCGTGCGATCGAGCATTTCCGGCAGGCGGACGCGGTGATGGACAAGTGCGCGCGGGCGCAGGTGAAGGCGCCGCGCATCATGTCGGGCGCGTACCGCTGCATCCTCGATGCGGCGGTCGCGCGCGGCTTCGACGCCCCTCGCCTGCCGATCCGCAAGCCGAAGGCGCGCATGCTGATGATCGCCGCGCGCTACGCACTGTTCTGAGGCGATGCCCAGAACTGTCCACGTGATCGGGGCAGGACTCGCGGGGCTGTCGGCTGCCGTCGAGCTGCAACGCCGTGGGCGCCGCATCGTGCTGCACGATGCGCACGCGCAGGCGGGCGGGCGTTGCCGTTCGTGGTTCGACGCCACGCTGAACGCGACGCTCGACAGTGGGCTGCATCTGGTGTTCGCGGGACAGCCCGCGACGCAACGCTACCTGCGCACGATCGGCGCGACCGATCAGCTGGCCGGGCCGGCGCTGCCGGAATTCCCGGTCGTCGACGTCGGCGCGCAGCAGCGCTGGACGCTGCGTTTCGGCACCGGCCGCTGGCCGTCGTGGCTGTTCGACGCCGCGTCGCGGGCGCCGGGCACGACGGCGCTGGATTACCTGTCGCTCGTGCCGCTCGCGTTCGCGCGCACCGGCCGCTCGCTCGCGCAGACGATGCGTTGCGACGGCGTACTGTGGGATCGCTGGCTGCGGCCGTATTTCCTCGGCGCGCTGAACGTCGAGCCGCGTCATGCGACGGCGGAACTCGCGCGGGCGGTCGTGTTCGGCACGCTCGCGGCCGGCGGGCCGGCGTGCCGCCCGCTCGTCGCGCGCCACGGGCTCGGCAGCGCGTTCGTCGATCCCGCGCTGCGGATGCTGCAGCACGGCGGCGCGTCGATCCGGCTGCGCTCGCAGCTCGATGCGCTCGAATTCGGTGCGAACGGCCATGCGGTCGATGCACTGGTGATCGACGGCGCCCGGGTCGATCTCGAGCCGGGCGACGCGGTCGTGCTGGCGGTGCCGCCGGACGTCGCGCAGCCGCTCGTGCCCGACCTGACCGCGCCGGATACGTATAGCGCGGTCGTCACCGCGTATTTCGCGGCCGAACCGCCGCCGGGCTGCGCGGTGCACACCACTGTCGTCAACGGCGTCGCCGTCGACGCGGTGCGGGCCGGCGAAGGCCAGCTCGCGGCGACGATCCGCGACGCGGGCCGCTGGCTCGACACGCCGCGCGAGACGCTCGCGCGGACCATCTGGCAGGACGTCGCACGCGTGACGGGCGCGTCCGCGGATGCCATGCCCGCGTGGCAGCTCGTCATCGAGCCGCGCGCGGGGTTTGCGGCGGTGCCGTCGCAGGAAATGAAACGTCCGGCTGCGCGTACGCGCTGGACCAATCTCGTGCTGGCGGGCGACTGGATTGCCACCGGCCTGCCCGCCACGATCGAGGGCGCGATCCGCTCCGGCCAGAAGGCCGCGGACGTGCTCCAGCAACAATAAGAGAGGGACCGATGAACGATCTCACTGATATGCCAACCCTGGCCACCGCCACCGCGGCGGCCGACCTCGACGCTGCCGTCGCACGCGCGACCGACGCGCTGCTCGACGCGCAGCAAGCCGACGGGCACTGGGTCTACGAACTCGAAGCGGATTCGACGATTCCGGCCGAGTACATCCTGCTCGTCCACTATCTCGGCGAAACGCCGAACCTCGAGCTCGAACAGAAGATCGGCCGCTATCTGCGCCGCATCCAGCAGCCGGACGGCGGCTGGCCGCTGTTCACCGACGGCGCGCCGAACATCAGCGCGAGCGTGAAGGCGTACTTCGCGCTGAAGGTGATCGGCGACGACGAGAACGCCGAGCACATGCAGCGTGCGCGCCGCGCGATCCACGCGATGGGCGGCGCCGAGATGTCGAACGTGTTCACGCGCATCCAGCTTGCGCTATACGGCGCGATTCCGTGGCGCGCGGTGCCGATGATGCCGGTCGAGATCATGCTGCTGCCGCAGTGGTTCCCGTTCCACCTGTCGAAGGTGTCGTACTGGGCGCGCACGGTGATCGTGCCGCTGCTCGTGCTGAACGCGAAGCGGCCGATCGCGAAGAACCCGCGCGGCGTGCGCATCGACGAGCTGTTCATCGATCCGCCCGTCAACGCGGGGCTGCTGCCGCGCCAGGGCCACCAGAGCGCCGGCTGGTTCGCGTTCTTCCGCGTCGTCGATCACGCGCTGCGCGCGGTCGACGGCCTGTTCCCGAGCTACACGCGCGAACGCGCGATCCGCCAGGCGGTTGCGTTCGTCGACGAGCGCCTGAACGGCGAGGACGGCCTCGGCGCGATCTATCCGGCGATGGCCAACTCGGTGATGATGTACGACGCGCTCGGCTATCCGGAAGACCATCCGAACCGCGCGATCGCACGCAAGTCGGTCGAGAAGCTGCTCGTCGTGCACGACGACGAAGCGTACTGCCAGCCATGCCTGTCGCCGGTGTGGGATACGTCGCTCGCGGCGCACGCGCTGCTCGAGACGGGCGACCCGCGCGCGGAAGACGCCGTGGTGCGCGGTCTCGAATGGCTGCGTCCGCTGCAGATCCTCGACGTGCGCGGCGACTGGATCTCGCGCCGCCCGAACGTGCGGCCCGGCGGCTGGGCGTTCCAGTACGCGAACCCGCATTACCCGGACGTCGACGATACGGCCGTGGTCGTGATGGCGATGGACCGCGTCGAGAAGCTCCGGCACTCGGACGCGTACCGCGAGTCGATCTCGCGCGCGCGCGAGTGGGTCGTCGGCATGCAGAGCAGCGATGGCGGCTGGGGCGCGTTCGAGCCGGAAAACACGCAGTACTACCTGAACAATATCCCGTTCTCCGATCACGGCGCCCTGCTCGATCCGCCGACGGCGGACGTGTCGGGCCGCTGCCTGTCGATGCTGTCGCAGCTCGGCGAGACGGCCGCGAACAGCGAGGCGGCGCGCCGCTCGCTCGACTACATGCTGAAGGAGCAGGAGCCGGACGGCAGCTGGTACGGCCGCTGGGGGATGAACTTCGTGTACGGCACGTGGACCGCGCTGTGCTCGCTGAACGCGGCCGGCCTCGGCCCGGACGATCCGCGCATGAAGCGCGGCGCGCAGTGGCTGCTGTCGGTCCAGAACAAGGACGGCGGCTGGGGCGAGGACGGCGACAGCTACAAGCTCAACTACCGCGGCTACGAGCAGGCGCCGAGCACGTCGTCGCAGACGGCCTGGGCGCTGCTCGGCCTGATGGCGGCCGGCGAGGTGAACCATCCGGCGGTCGCGCGCGGGATCGACTACCTGATCGCCGAGCAGAAGGAACACGGGCTGTGGGACGAGACGCGCTTCACGGCGACCGGCTTCCCGCGCGTGTTCTACCTGCGCTACCACGGCTACCGCAAGTTCTTCCCGCTGTGGGCGCTCGCGCGCTACCGCAACCTGAAGCGCGCCAACGCGACGCGCGTGACGGTCGGGATGTAACGCGTGACGGCGTCGAAGCACACCGGCACGCTGCCCGTCATCGCGGTGACGGGGATGGCGTTCGAGGCGCGCATCGCGGGCGGCGACGGCGTCGAGGCGGTGTTCGCCGCGCGCGCCGATCGGCTCGAGCGTGCGCTGACCGAAGCGACCGCGCGCGGCTGCGCGGGCATCATCAGCTTCGGCACGGCGGGCGGGCTCGCGCCCGACCTCGCGCCGGGCGCGCTCGTGATCGCCGACGCGATCGACGGGCCGTTCGGCCGCGTGCAGACGGACGTCGCGTGGAGCGCGCGGCTCGTCGGCGCGCTGCATGACACGCCGGTCTGGCCGCGCGTCACGCGCGGCGTGATGGCGGCCGTCGGCGCGCCGGTCATCAGCGAGCAGGACAAGGCGTCGCTGTATCGCGCGAAAGGCGCGCTGGCCGTCGACATGGAGTCGCACATCGCCGCGGCCTTCGCGGCGGCGCGCGGCGTGCCGTTCGCGGTGTGCCGCGCGATCGTCGACCCGGCGTGGCGCACGTTGCCGAGCGCCGCGACGGCCGGGCTGCGCGATGACGGCAGCACCGCGATCCTGCCGATCCTGCGCGAACTCATCAAGCAACCTTCCCAGCTCGGCCCGCTGCTGCAGGTCGCGGGCGATGCGCGCGCGGCGCGCACGACGCTGATCCAGGCGCGGCATGCGTTCGGCCGCGCGGGGGCGCTGCGGGTCGGTTGAGCGGACGTTTCCGTTTCCCTACTTTTCTCTTCGAATGAACGGCATCCGTCGCGACGGCGATGCGTGCCGTCGCGCGCGCCTTCATGCAAAAGGTTTTCTCATGCGCCAATCCATCACGTTGAATGTCTCGCCCTACTTGTCGGAAGAAGACTGGCAGAGGGTGGCCGCCGTCTATAAGACACTGGACGGCTGGATGGGGGATCCGAACGACGCATGCTGGTACGGCCGTGAGGGCGATGCCCGGTGTATCACGGTATCGGCGGAGCCCAGCGGGCTCTGTTTCTCTGGCCAGGTCGAGTCGGGGTTATGGACGGGTTGGATGACGGTAATTTGCGCGAGGTTGAGCCTTGCGCTGGGCTGTGAGGTGCGTGACGCCGATATGTAGGAAGCGAGCCGCGATCAACTCGATTTGCAACTTTATTGACGATAGTCCGAGGGCGCAGCAATGAGCAAGCTTGGTTGTCAGTGCGGAAACGTAATCTGCGATAACACGAATTCCCTGCCCTACAAGGCCGCCCTGTTGAAGGATTCCTTTAGCGAGCCGTTCTCGGATTGGCTGGTGAGCGAACTGCAGAGCTATGTCGTTGCCGCTGAGCAAGGAAGCGTTCGTTCGTGGTTGTTGAGTCGCGGCTACACGGAAGACTACCTATCCCTTCAACTCGATCACGGAAACGTGCTTCACGACCATCTGCTGTGCAGGCTCATCGATTTGAGACGCACCGCATATGAGTGTTCCGAATGCGGTCGGCTGCACGTCGAGACGGTGGACGACAACGCGTTCGTCTCATACTCGCCTGATTCGAAGAAGAACAACGGCGTTTTGTCCGAATAGGTTGAATTCGGTCACGACCCGGAGCAGCCAGCCGGGGCCGTGATCGGGACGCGATTGCGACGTCCACCATGAAAAAGAGCGCTGCATCGAGCAGCGCTCCTGATCGCCTTCCGGCCGTCGCGGCGTTACTGTGCCGCGGGAATGCTCGCAGGCACCGCAGGCGCCGCTGTCGCGCCGCTCGCCGGCATCGCGTTGTCCGCGCCCGGATCGGCGTATTGCGGCAACCCTGCCGTGGCCGGTGCATTGGCCGGCGCCCCGCCCGACTCGCCCGGATCCTCATAGCTCGGCAACCCGGGCGCAGCCGGCGTGTTCGCGGGCTTGCCGCCCGGCGCCGCCTCGCCGCTCGATTCATCCGGCTCGTTATATTGCGGCAGCGCGCTCGGCGCGGACTCGCCCTTGTAGGTCAGCGACTTGCGCTGCTGCAGGTATGCATCGCGCACGAACGAATACGGATCGAGCGCGGCCTGCTTCAGCAGGTCGGTCGCGCCGAGCAGGTCCGAACGCGCGCTGATGAACTGCATCACGTACATCGGATTGCGCGCGGCCGGCTCGATGTAGTTGAGCAGGTTGAAGCGCACGTCGACCGCGCGGCCGACGCCGTCGCGGATCGTGCTCGGCCCGAACACCGGCAGCACCAGGTACGGGCCGGACGGCACGCCCCAGCGCGCGAGCGTCAGGCCGAAATCCTGGTGATGCTTCGGCAGCCCCGCGGGCGTCGCGATGTCGATCAGGCCGCCGACGCCGAACAGCGAATTCATCGCGACGCGCATCAAATCCTGCGTCGCATCGGTGATCCGCAACTGCAGCAGGTTGTTCGCGATGTTGCCGAGGTCGCCGAGGTTCGAGAAGAAGTTGCTGATCGCCGTGCGCACCGGCGTCGGCGTGACCTTCTGGTAGCCCTTCGCGATCGGCACCGCGATGTTCCGGTCGACGGTGTCGTTGAACGTGTACACCGCGCGGTTCATCGGCTCGAGCGGATCGGACGGATTGCGGTTGGGGCCGGTCGCGCAGCCGCTCAGCAGCGCGCCAGCGGCGACGGTGGCCGCAATGGTTCTGTTATTCATTGATTCCCTGCGATTGGTTCTTCGCGCGCTTCACGCGCGGTTTGCCCATGAGTACCGGCTGGAACACCACGGCGCCGATCAGCGTACACGTCAGCGCGAGTGCGAGCAGCTTGCCCATGCTGGACGTGCCGGGGTGATGCGACAGCCACAGACTGCCGAATGCGGTGGCCGTTGTCGCGGCGCTGAACAGCACCGCGTGCGTGAGGCTCGAATGCAGCAGGCCGGTCTGCCCGGCGCGCCACGCCATCACGAAATACACCTTGAACGCGACGCCGACGCCGAGCATCAGCGGCAGCGCGATGATGTTGGCGAAGTTGAGCGACATGCCGAACACGACGCACAGCTCGAGCGTCACGACGCCCGACACGAGCAGCGGCACCAGCGTGCGCAGCACGTCGCCGAAGCGGCGCAGCGTGATCCACAGCAGGATCGTGATCGACACGATCGACCACAGCGCCGCATGCAGGAACGCGTTGATGATCGTGTCGGCCGAATGCAGGATCGAGATCGGCCCGCCGATCGCGCCCGGCTCGGCGGCCTTCACGGCCGTCGCGAAGCGGCGCAGCATCGTGTCGTCGCCCGGGTCGACGCCCTTCGGCACCTTCGGCGAGATCTGCACGAGCGCATGGCCGTCCGGCGCGATCCAGTCGCGCACGAGCTGCGGCGGCAGCGAATCGCGCGTGATCTCCTGCGGCTGGAGCAGCGTCGCGAGCTGGCCGAGCGCGGTGCGCAGCGTATCGGAGAACGCGCGCTCGGCGCGGTCGCGCGTCGCGGCGTCGGCGGCCGCGAGCTTCGCGAGCGACGCCGACAGGTGTTGCGCGGCGGCCGCGCCCGGGCCCGGATGATCCTCGGCCGCGTAGCCCAGCAGGTCCGACACGCGCTTGAGCGCGGCGACGCGCTGCGCGTCGGTCGCCGGCGGCGCGGCGGGCTGGGTCAGCGCGGGCAGCAGCTCGCTCGCGGCGGCGGCGATCGACGCGCGCTTGGCCGGCTGGTCGGCGGGGATGAAGGTCGACAGCGTCGTCGTGCGGCCGACTTCGGGCAGCGCGTCGAGGCGCTTCGCGGCCGCGTCGGCTTCGGCGAGCGACGGCGCGAGCAGCGTGACGTCGTTGACCGACGCCTCCGGCGAATCCTTCAGCGCGAGCAGCGTCGCCATCGATTCGCTGTTCGGGTCCTTCAGGTGCAGCGGGTTGAAATCGAAGTGCAGGAACTTGAGCAGCGGCAGCGCGCCGATCACGACCGCGAGCGTGCCGATCAGGATCGGCTTGCGGTGCACGTCGAGGAACTCGTCGATCGGCGCGAGAGCCGGAAAGCCCGGCGTCTTCGATTCGCCCGGCGGCGCGAACAGGCGCAGCAGCGCGGGCAGCAGCGTGACGGTGGTGGCCAGCGCGACGAACATGCCGACGCCCGCGATCAGGCCGAGCTCGGACACGCCGCGATACGCGGTCGGGATGAACGAGAAGAAGCTGGCCGCGACCGCCGCGGTCGCGAGCGCGAGCGGCATGCCCATCGAGTGCGCGGCGCCGATCAGCGCGTGGTCGATGCGCGGGTCGCGGAAGCGCTCCTCGCGGTACTTCACGCCGTACTGGATCGAGAAATCGACGCCAAGGCCGACGAACAGCACCATGAACGCGACCGAGATCATGTTCAGCGAGCCGACCAGCATCAGGCCGAGCGCGGCGGTCACGACGAGGCCGACGAACAGCGTGACGATCACCGAGCCGATCATCCGCTTCGAGCGCAGCGCGAGCCACAGGATGCCGAGCACGACGAGCAGCGTGACGGCGCCGTTGAGCGCCGCGCCGTCCTGCACCGACGCGAATTCGTCGTCGGCGAGCGGCTGCTCGCCGGTCAGCCGCACGACCGCGCCGAAGCGCTTCTCGAGGTCGAGCGTGCGCGCGGTGTCGCGGATCGTCCGGCTCGTTTCCTCGCCGGCCTTCAGCGCGCCGTAGTTGACGACCGGCTGCACGGTGACGAACGCGCGCGCGGGCTGCTTCGCGGCGTCGTTGTCGACGAGCGCGCGCCACGAGAACGCGGCGGGCTTGCCGGCCAGCACGTCGTCGACGGTCGCGGCGCTGCGCGACAGCAGCTTGGCCATCGCCGGCAGCTTCACCTGGCCGGTCAGCAGCGGCTGGCCGAGCGTCGTCGACAGCGTGGTCGCGAGCCCGGTCAGGCTCGGGTTCTTCGCGAGCTCGTTGACGAGCGGGCGGGCGCGCGCGAGTTGCGACGTGGTGTCCGCCACTTCCTGCGGCGGCAGGAACAGCAGCCCGTTGTGCTCGAAGAACGGGCCGCCGCCGGGCTCGGCGACCTGGCCGATGCGGCCGGCTTCGGCCTGCTTCTGGAGCGCGGCCGTCAGCGCATGCGCGGCGGCGGTCGCGAATTCGGGCGCGGGCGCCTCGACGACCGCGAGGATCGTGCCGTCGCGTTGCGGGAACGCGCGGTCGATGCCCTTGCCGAGCGCCGCCCATTGGGGCTCCGCGTCGACGAGCTTGCTGATGTCCGTGTTGATCTTGAAGTGACGCGCGACGTAGACGCCGCTCAGGGCGGCGATGATCAGCGACAGCGCGACGACCCAGACCGGGCGTCGGACCGACCACGCGACGAGTCGAATGATGAGAGAGGTCACCATGAGGCGGTGGGGTGTGGCTCTAAAAGGCAAAGTGTCCAAGTATACCGGCGCAGCGGGGCGTCGGTCGTGACGTTGGGCGCTGTGGGGCCGGAAGAATCTTTTCGCGGTGGAGGGGGAATCGGCGCCGGGCCGTATTCCCGTCATAAGTAAGCGTTTGTTTACTTTCCTCGGACCCGCGCCCGGGCGCTGCTTTCGGCTGCGCCTGTGACAATCCGGCGCAAAGGTAACAGTCGGTCACCGCGCGGCAGGCGTGCGTCAGGCCCGGTATACTTGCGTCGACTGGACGGCGCGCCGCGCCGTCCGTCTTTCCTTAGCGAGTGCGATATCCGTATGAAACGTCATCTGTTTGCTTTTCTCGCCGCGGCCACCGTGTCGATTTCCGCTTTCGCGCAGAGTGCGCCGGTCGACGTGGTTCGCAATGCGGTCGAGGGCACCGTCAATGCGATGAAGGCCGATCCGGTCGCGCGCGGCGGCGACATGACGAAGGTCACGCAGGTGGTCGAGGCGCGCTTCCTGCCGGCGACGAACTTCGAGCGCACGACCCGCATCGCGGTCGGCGACGCGTGGAAGCAGGCGACGCCGCAACAGCAGCAGGAGCTGTACAAGCAGTTCAAGCTGCTGATGACGCGCACCTACGCCGCGTCGCTCGCGCAGCTCGGCAACCAGGACGCGAAGTTCTCGTTCAAGGCGGGCGGCGCGTCGGGCGCCGACGCGCTCGTGCAGTCGACGGTGACGACGCCGGGCGACAGCCAGTCGGTCGGCTACCGGCTCGGCAAGATCGGCAACGACTGGAAGATCTACGACATCGACATGTCGGGCGCGTGGCTGATCCAGGTCTACCAGGGGCAGTTCAAGAGCCAGCTCGCGCAGGGCGGCATCGACGGCCTGATCGCGTTCCTGCAGAAGCACAACGCACGGACGAACTGACGGTCGGGCGCGATTCGCGACTGGAATGCGGCCCTTCGGCGGCCGGCTCGCTTAGCTTAGTCTTTTGCTGTCGAGACGCCAACCAGCGGAACGTGAACACTGAAACCATGACGCCCCGGTCGCGAATGCGGCCGGGGCGTTTCACATTGAGCGGTGTCCGGCGACCTCGACGCGAGGAAATCAATGCCGGGCGGGATGGCGGCGGATCTGCTACGAAAATCTGTTCGGCAAAGCGCTGAAGGGCATTTTGCCTTCGGCCAGCATGTTGCGTTTGCAATGGCATGGAGGTTGGCCATACGCGAAGCCGCGCTTATGGTTCGCGTCGACGATTTTCCTCGGTGGCTTGCCGCAGCGCCTTGCGAAGCCTGCGGTTCTCGATGAGCAATGCGGCGATGGTAATCGCCAGGATAATCGTCGGCGCCTCTTTCCCCGAAATACGAACGAACACGCTCGCCAACCCGGCACACAAAAGCGCAACCAGCAACAGCAGTAACCGGTCCTTCCACCACGCACGCGAAGCCTGTTTCACGTCGCAACCTCAGCTATATCTGCGGCGAGTGGACGCCGCCCTTCCATCGCCGACAACTGCGATACGGAACATCGCGATTTCACTGCTCGATTCAGATTGCCGATACCTGCCTGCGATGCCGATTGCCGCATGACGAGTTCGTGCACGCGTCATGCGAATCACGATCGCGTCGCTTGTTGTGGAAAGCGAAAGAATTCCATCGACCTTGGGAAAGGTCGATTGGACAAGTATGAAATTGGAAGGCGAATTGCGCGTTGCGCAGGGCAATCGCACGAAATGTGTAAATCGTTAAAGAAGGTTTTCGTCTGCTAGAAAGCCTGTCCGAAGCCGGATGTAGTAACGGTTCCCCCCCTGAGAGAACACCACGCCGCCGAGTATCAGGACATCGACAAGGACTGCGACCGTATCGAAACGCGCTGGTGTATCGCCTGCGATGTCCTTGCGTGCTGGGAGCCTGATTCGGACTTATGGCCCGGTTTGCCTGGGCATGGCCTTCGGCGAAGACCAATGCAGGGGTCGTGTCGACAACGCCACCCAGAACTTTGCGATCCTGCGCCGCATTTGCCTGAACCTGCCCAAAGCGGGTGCCAGCGACGTCTGCTGCACCGCTGTTCTCCGTCGGTGACATTTCGTGCGATTGCCCTGCGTTGCAATACATCGGATTCTGCTTTTCGGTTTTGTCTGATTGACGCGTCAAACTTCATCTTTCATTGTTTGGTTGGTTTGATTTTCTGTTTTCTAATTGAGAGGGGGGATGGCGCAGGATATTTTCTTGAGGCTAACGGGCATAGCGGGCGAATCGATGGATGCCAACCATTCGAACGAAATCGAGGTGCTGACGTGGTATTGGTCGGTGAGCCAGCAATCTAATATGCATATGGGGAGTGGCGGCGGTGCAGGCAAATGCACCGTTGACGATCTGACCTTCGAGCACTACATCGACCGTGCCACGCCGAATCTGGTTCAGTATTGTCTGACGGGAAAGCATATTGAACGCGCTGTACTGGTAATGCGTAAGGCTGGTGATGCGCCGCTCGAATATCTCGCAATCACGATGGAGGACGTGCTCATTACCCAGGTCAAGCCTGTTAGCAACACTAACATGCGGGTTCCGCGCGAAGAAGTTCGATTGTCCTTTGCTCGTGTGAGGCAGGAATATGTGATTCAGAATTTCCGGGGTGGTAATGCCGGGGCTGTGAGCATGGGCTACGACATCAAGGCCAATAAGGCTATTTAACGATGGGGGTGTGCAGTGTTGTTTATTTCAAAGCAAGGTCATGTCGACGCCGAGCGCATCAAGGTTAAGATTTTTTCAACAATTGAGCGAGGTCAGATGAGTAAGGTGAATGGAATCGTTGTTCACCAAACAGATGGAACCACGGCAAGTAGCTCGTTTAATAGCTATGCGGAAAGTGGGGCGAACGGAGCGCACTTCCTGATAGACAAGAATGGAGCCATTTATCAAACCGCCTCGGTGTACAAGCGAACCAATCATGTTGGATTGCTAAAATCTCGATGCCTTGTGGAAAAGAAGTGTAGCCCATCCGAGTTTAAGAGGATGTCTCATATGGCGGGAAAATATAAAAAATTGTCAGGGGTGGAGTATAGGAGGGGTTTTCCAGATAGGTATCCGGGAAATGCGGACTCTATTGGGATAGAGATTGTTGGTCGCATGGATAGGGAAACGGAAATCTATGAGGTTGTAAATGATAAGCAAAATGAATCTTTGCGGTGGCTTGTGAAAGAACTCTGCGAAACATTGGGGGTATCTGTTGCTGAGATATACAAACATCCTGAGGTGTCGTACAAGAAGGAAACCGAGGCGAGTACTGAAAAATGGGAATGAGATCTAAATCGTTATTATTTTCGTGTATTTTTTTGTTTTGCTGTGCCTCTCAAGCTAGAGGGGTGAAATCTATCGAGATACACGAATACGGGAAGAGTAGAGATGCTGAGATGGCGGGTGCCTGTAAAAAATTTCGACCCACTGTCAAACAGGTTAGAAATTTCTTCTTAAGGGCTTATCCGGTAGAGGGATATATGCTTTCTCACGAGCGCTATTCTTCGTGTTATGCAACGGGAGCTTTGAAATTCGATGATGGCAGTTCGGGGACGTGGAAGCTATCTTCGAGCGGCGTTGCGACATTTATTTTCACAAGAGGGGATGTTGTGACGCTTTATTATAAAAATAATAAATGGTACGACCCGTTTGCGTGCACTTATGGGCTTGGCGACGTTGGGGAATGCTAGATTGCCGGGCCGTGTGGGCTGGAAGTTGGACATGGCCTTCGGTGAAGACCCATGCAGGGTTCGCGTCAACAACGCGGCCCAGAACTTTGCGATCCCGCACCGAATCCGTCTGAACCTGCACAAAGCAGATACGGCTACGAACACCGGCATCAAGAATCGGCAGCTCAAAGCGCGCGTCAGCGACGGTTATCGCGCCGCCGTTTTCCGTTTGTGGCCGTTCGTGCGATGGCCCTGGCGCGTGGCGTGAGCTACCCGGGTTTCGCCCCTACCGCCGCCGGTGCTCGACCGCGAACTTGATCAGCTCGGCCTGCCCTTCGATGTCGAGCTTGCGCTTCAGGTTGAGCCGGTGCGTCTCGACGGTGCGTACCGACAGCCCGGTCTGCTGCGCGATCTGCTTGCTCGACAGGCCTTCGGCGAGCGCGTCGAGGATGTCGCGTTCGCGCGGCGTCAGGCGATCGAGCGGCGACGCCGCCGCGCTGGCGTGGATCATCCGCGCGGCGAGCCCCTCGCTGAAGAACGTGTGGCCGGCGAGCACCGCGCCGATCGCTCGGACGATCTCGCTCGCCGGCGAATCCTTCAGCAGGTAGCCGCTCGCGCCGGCACGCACGGCCTGCGTCACGTATTCGACGTTGTCGTGCATCGACAGCATCAGCACGCGGATGCCGGGAAAGCGCTCGTGGAACACGCCGGCGAGCGCGATGCCGTTCATGCCGTTCATCCCGACGTCCATCAGCGCGAGATCGGGTTCAAGCGATCCGGCGAGCGCCAGCGCCTCGTCGGCGTTGCCGGCCTCGCCGACGACCGACAGGTCGGCCGCTTCGAGCCGCATCCGCAGGCCGTCGCGCACGAGCGGATGATCGTCGACGAGCAGCAGCCGGGCGACCGGCTGGGCGACGGGTTCGGCGGGGAGCCTGGCGGGGGTGTCCGGGGCGCTCATGGGCGATGGGTCTCCTTGGATCGAGTGGCGGGATGCGCGGTCAGGCCGGTGACGTCAGCGGCACGCGCGCGGCCACCACGGTATGGCCGACCTGCGACGTGATCGTCAGCGCGCCGCCGAGCGCGTCGAGGCGTTCGCGCATGTTGCGCAGGCCGATGCCGCCGCGCGCGTCAGCCTGCGAGCGCTCGGCGTCGAACCCGCAGCCGTTGTCGGCGATGCTCAGCGTGACCGCGTGCGACGCGACGTCGAGCGTCACCGCGGCGCGCGACGCCTGCGCATGATGCACGATGTTGCTGAGCGCTTCCTGCGCGATCCGGAACAACGCGGTATTGACCGCGGCGGGCAGCGGCCGCGCGCCGCTGTGCGCGACCTGCGTGTAGCCGATGTCGACGCCGCTTTCCGCGCCGAGCTCGCGCACCAGCTGGTCGAGCGCGGCCGCGAGCCCGAGGTCGTCGAGCATCGCCGGGCGCAGCGCGTGCGAGATGCGCCGCACTTCGCGCAGCGTGTCGCCGAGCCTGACGACGCCGGACGCGAGCGCCTGCTCGGCCTCGGGCACGCGCGCCGCGCCGCGCTCGAAGCGCGCGAGCGCCGATTCGAGCATCAGCTTCGCCGACACCATCATCTGGCTGATGCCGTCGTGCAGTTCGCGCGACAGCCGCGCGCGCTCCTGTTCCTGCGATTCGACGACGCGCTGCGCCAGCTGCTTGAGCTTCGCATCCGCGCTGCGCGATTCGCTGACGTTCAGCACCAGCGCGCAGACGGCGATCACCGCCGCGCCGGCCAGCGCGATCACGGTCAGCCAGCTCATCGTGCGCTCGATGTTCGCGGACGCGCGCGCGTCGATCCGCTGCAGCGCGTTGTCGACGTCGTCGAGGTAGATGCCCGTGCCGACCATCCAGCCCCAGCGCTCGAGTGCGACCACGTAGCCGAGCTTCGGCGCGGCCCGCCCGGTCGACGGGCGCTGCCAGATGTAGCGGACGTAGCCGCCGCCGTGCGACGCGGCGTTGATCAACTGCTGGATCGTCAGGCTGCCCTGCGGGTCGCGCATCGTCCAGAAATTGTGGCCGACCCGCTCGGGCTCGCGCGGATGCATCAGCGAATTGCCGTGCAGGTCGTACACGAAGAAATAGCCGTCGGGGCCGAAATCCATTTTCTGCAGCATCGCGAGCGCCTGCGTGCGCAGCAGCGCGTCGTCGCGCGCGTTGCTGCCGCTCGCGTCGTAGAGCGGCATGATCGCGCTCGTCGCCAGGTCGACGTAATGCTTGAGCTCGACTTCCTTGCTCGACAGGTACGCCGACTGGATCGTCGCATGCTGGGTGTGCGCGAGCGACGTCGCCTGGTGGCGCACACCGAAGCCGATGCCGGCGATCGCGACGAGAAACGGCACGATGGCCAGAAGGAAGATCTTTGCCTTGAGTCTCATGATGGTGTGGGCCGGCGCGCGGCCGCGCAGGCGCCGTGCGGCGGGCGCATCGAGCCGGTATTGTCGGCGATTTCGCGGGTGCGTGGCGGCCCGGGGCCGCCGCGTCAGGCCCGCTGGCGCTGGAAGCGCACGGCAGCCTGCACGAACACCTGGTTGCGGCCGCGCGCCTTCGCGCGATACAGCGCGTCGTCGGCGCGCTTCAGCGCCGTGTGGACGTTGCCGTCCCATTCGGGGAAGCAGGTCGTCACGCCGATGCTGGCGGTCAGCCGGCCGAACTCGCTGGCGCCGTGCCGGATGCCGAGCTCGTGGATGCTCGCGCGGATCGTTTCGGCGACCGCCGCCGCGCCGCCCGCATCGACGTCCGGCAGGATCACGACGAATTCCTCGCCGCCGTAGCGCGCCGCGTAGTCGGCCGGGCGGCGCAGGCAGCCGGCGAGGCAGCGTCCGACCGCGGCGAGCGCGTCGTCGCCGGCCTGATGGCCTTGCGTGTCGTTGTAGCTCTTGAAGTAGTCGACGTCGATGAACAGCAGCGACAGCGCATGCTGCGAGCGCGCGGCGCGGCGCCATTCGCGCTCGAGCGTGAGGTCGAGCATGCGGCGGTTGTCGAGGCCGGTGAGGCCGTCGGTGCGCGCGAGCGCGCGCAGCTCGGCTTCCGCGCGATGGCGCCTGCGCAGCTGCACGTCGAGCAGCAGCGACAGGCCGACGAAGCCGAGCGCAAGCAGCACCATCGCGGACCCGATCGGAATCGCGCGGTCGTACCACGCGGCGTAGATGTCCGATTCGGCCTCGGCCACCATGATGATCAGCGGCAGGTTGTCGAGGTGCCGGAACACGTACAGGCGCCGCACGCCGTCGATCGACGCGGTGTCGGCGAAGCTGCCGTCGTGGGCGGTCATGAAATGCTTGAAGGTGCTGGCTTTGCTGATGTCGCGGCCGATGATCTTCGGATCGAACGGCTTGCGCATCAGCATCCGGCCGTTGGTCGCGATCAGCGACATCGAGCCGCGCTTGCCCAGCGTGAGGCGCGCGAACAGATCCTGGAAATATTCGAGCCGGATCGACATCACGGCGATGCCGCCGAACGAGCCGTCGGGCCGCGAGACGCGGCGGCTGAGCGCGATGCTCGGCGAGCCGTTGCGCAGCCGCGACCGATACGGATCGCTGATGTACAGGCCGACGTCCGGGTGGTCGCGATGCACGGTGAAGTAGGGTTCGTTGCCGAAATTGGCGACGCGCGGCACGTCGCTCGCGCCGTCGACGACGATGTTGCCCTGCGCGTCCATCGCATAGATGCCGCCGAGGTAGCGGGCCGCCGTCGCGCGGTCGAACAGCACCTGGCGGCGCAGCGCCATCGGCAGGCGCGCGACGTCGGGCTGGTTCTGCCCGTCGACGACCGCCTGCAGCGACAGCGAATAGATCTCGATGTTGCGCTCGATGTCCCATGCGGCCATCAGCGCGATGTTCTGCATCGTGGTGCGCGCGCGCTCGCGCGCATCGACCCGGCCTTCGTAGAGCAGGATGCCGCACAGCAGCAGCAGGAGCAGCGCGATCAGCAGCCCCGAGTAGAAAATCAGGTGCGGAAGCAACAACCGGCGCAGGTGCGCGGCGGCGCGGCTCGTCAGGCCGGGTTCGCTGGGCGCTGCGTAGTCGGTGTCTGCCATGGTCCGAAGATCGGTGGGCATCGCCGGTGCGCACGACGGGCGTTCCGGGCCGATGCGGTTGTTCGTATGTTGTTGATGGCGGCGATCCGGTACGGCTCTGTTCATGCCGGATGGCGGCGGGCCCCGGGCGGGCACCGAAACCATCCGGATGTCTGTCCCCTGTTGCTGGAGAAACGACCAAGCTGATCATCGGCGGCAGGCGGCTGACCCTCGCGCAGTGCCGTCGGCGTCCGTTGCAAGGCACATTGCACGGCGCGCATCGGACGCAGTATAACTGCGCGCTTTTGCAGGCGCGATAAATGTTGAGAATCGTTGTGACGATTTGAATTACGTCGGGTTTCAACGGACGTGAACAGCGGTTCGAGCCTTGTCCGGCAACGGTTTTCAGGCGCGAAGCAAGATCCGTTCCGGTGCACCGGAAGATTGAATCGAACGGCCGTTTGTGACCGGATATGAAAAAAACGGGCGGCCTTGATGGCCGCCCGTTTCGGCGCGCAAGCACGCGGGCGCGACCCGCGTGCGGTGATCAGCCGGCGCGCTGATGCTGCTTGAACGCGAGCCGGAACTGGTGCAGCAGCGGCTCGGTGTAGCCGCTCGGTTGCGCGGTGCCCTGCAGTGCGAGCGCGCACGCGGCCTTGAACGCATACGACGCATCGAAATCGGGCGCCATCGGCCGGTAGTTCGCGTCGCCGGCGTTCTGCTGGTCGACCACGCGCGCCATCCGCTTGAACACGCCGAGCACGAAGTCCTCGGTGATCACGCCGTGGCGCAGCCAGTTCGCGATGTGCTGGCTCGAGATGCGCAGCGTCGCGCGGTCTTCCATCAGGCCGACGTTGTTGATGTCGGGCACCTTCGAGCAGCCGACGCCCTGTTCGACCCAGCGCACGACGTAGCCGAGGATGCCCTGCGCGTTGTTCTCGACTTCGCGCAGGATCTCGGCTTCGCTCCATTCGGCGCGCTCGACGACCGGGATCGTCAGCAGCCCTTCGAGCAGCGCGTCGCGCTCGCTCGCGTACGGGATCTGCTCGAGTTCCTGCTGGACGGCCTGCACGTCGACCAGGTGATAGTGCAGCGCATGCAGCGTCGCGGCGGTCGGCGACGGCACCCACGCGGTGTTCGCGCCCGCGCGCGGATGCGCGATCTTCTGCTCGAGCATCGCGTGCATCAGGTCCGGCATCGCCCACATGCCCTTGCCGATCTGCGCGCGGCCGCGCAGCCCCGCGGCCAGGCCGGCGAGCACGTTGTTGCGTTCGTACGCGGTGATCCACGCCGACGACTTCATGTCGCCCTTGCGGATCATCGGGCCCGCTTCCATCGACGAGTGCATCTCGTCGCCGGTGCGGTCGAGGAAGCCCGTGTTGATGAACGCGACGCGCGCGGCGGTGGCCGCGATGCACGCCGACAGGTTCACGCTGGTGCGGCGCTCCTCGTCCATGATGCCCATCTTCAGCGTGTTGCGCGGCAGGCCGTACAGGTCCTCGATGCGCGCGAACAGCGTGTCGGAGAACGCGACTTCCACGGGGCCGTGCATCTTCGGCTTCACGATGTAGATCGAGCCCGTGCGCGAGTTGCGCTTCGATTTCAGGTCGTGCAGCGCGCACAGCGTCGTGACGACGCCGTCGAGGATGCCTTCCGGAATCTCGTTGCCGTCGCGGTCGAGCACCGCGCCGTTGGTCATCAGGTGGCCGACGTTGCGGATGAACAGCAGCGAGCGGCCGTGCAGCGTCAGCGTGCCGCCGGCGGGCGTCGTGTAGTCGCGGTCGGCGTTCAGGCGGCGCGTGAAGGTCTTGCCGCCCTTCGACATTTCCTCGGCGAGCGTGCCCTGCATCAAGCCGAGCCAGTTGCGGTAGAGCTGCACCTTGTCGTCCGCGTCGACGGCGGCGACCGAATCCTCGCAGTCGATGATCGTGCTGACCGCCGCCTCGAGCACGACGTCCTTCACGTTCGCGACGTCGGCGCGGCCGATCGGCGTCGACGCGTCGATCTGGATCTCGATGTGCAGGCCGTTGTGCTTCAGCAGGATCGCCGACGGCGCATCGGCCGCGCCCTGGTAGCCGGCGAACCGGTCGGGCTGCGCGAGCGGCGTGACGCCGTCGCGGGTGTCGACGGCGAGCTGGCCGTCCTGCACGCGGTAGCGCAGCGCATCGTGGTGCGAGCCGCGCGCGAGCGGCGCCGCGTTGTCGAGCACGCCGCGCGCATAGTCGATCACGTGCTGGCCGCGCGTCGGGTTGTAGGCCGCCGTGCGTTCCGCGCCGTTGTCCTCGGGCAGCGCATCGGTGCCGTACAGCGCGTCGTACAGGCTGCCCCAGCGCGCGTTCGCCGCGTTCAGCGCATAGCGCGGATTCGACAGCGGCACGACGAGCTGCGGGCCGGCCTGGCTCGCGATTTCGCTGTCGACGTTCGCGGTGGCCGCCGCGACGTTCGCGGGCGCGGGCACCAGGTAGCCGATCTGCTCGAGGAACGCGCGATACGCGGCATGGTCGCGCACCGGGCCGGGGTGCGCGCGGTGCCACGTGTCGAGTTCCTGCTGCAGGCGGTCGCGTTCCGCGAGCAGTTCGCGGTTGCGCGGCGCGAGGTCGTGCACCAGCGCGGAGAAGCCGCGCCAGAATGCCGCCTTGTCGATGCCGGTGCCCGGCAGCGCTTCGTTTTCGATGAACTGGCTCAGCGCTTGCGCGACTTGCAGTCCGTCATGGTCGATCATCGTGAGTCCTCCCGGGGAAAGATGGGGCGCGCGCGGCTTAGGGCCTGTTCACGCTAATAACGGGCTTGCGAACGTGCCTTGCCGGTCGTAGTGCAAGGAGCAAGGAGCGCCGTTTGGCCGAGCCAAACAAGCGACGCGCGACGCCGCAATACGGCCGGCAAGGCACGTTCCCGTAACTAAAAAAATTCATTCGTGGGGCTGGCCGCCAGAAGGGCCGATCGCCGCGTCATGCTCCTTGCGAATACGCTCGGTATTCGCTTCGTCCCATTCCTCGCGCTCGGCCCTTCTGGCGGCCAGCGCAAGCCCGTTATTAGCGTGAACAGGCCCTACGCCGCGACGCTTTGTAGGCCGGCGCGGGCGATCTGCGCGTCCTGTTCGGACTTTACGCCAGACACGCCGATCGCGCCCGCGACCTGGCCGTCGACCGTCACGGGCAGGCCGCCTTCGAGCAAGCCCGCGATCGGCACGCTCAGGAAAGCCGTGCGGCCGCCGTTGATCATATCCTCATACGCCTTCGTCTCGCGCCGGCCGAGCGCGGCGGCGCGCGCCTTTTCCTGCGCGACGTACGCGCTCGCGGGCGACGCGCCGTCGAGCCGCATCAGCGCGAGCGGGTGGCCGCCGTCGTCGACGACGGCGATCGTCACGGCCCAGCCGTGGCGTTCGGCTTCCGCGCGGGCGGCGGCCAGCATGCGGTCCGCGTCGGCGCGTTCGAGTACGGGTCGGGTTTGCATGGCGTATGCTCCGGAATCAGGTGACGTGGGCTGTCGATCAGTTCGATCCAGTGCGCACGGGCGGGCGCCCGCGCCATGCCGATCAGTCTGGCAGCCGATGCCGGCGGTTTCAATCGGGTCTCGCCGCACGGGCCGCTTGCGCGTTCCTTGACGGGCGTCACGGAACGCCGGTCGCACGTCGTCGGGCTGCATGCCGATATGTCACAATGTGATCTATTTTCGCGTGATCCGCCGACGACGAAGCGGGTCGCGAGACGCGCCGATGCGTCACCGTTTCTGCATGGAGGACATCGCATGCCACATCAGACCCGTGGCGAAGCCGGCCCGGCGCCGGCCGACGCGCAGCGCGATGCGCTGCTCGCGGTGCTGGACGAACTGCTGGAAGCGGAGCGCGCGGGCGCGCGCGTCGCGTCCGAGACGGCGGCCGAGATCCACGATCCCGATCTCCACCGGCTGGTCGCGGGCATCCGACTGGACGAGGCGCACTGGTGCAGCGTGCTCGTCGACGCGATCAAGTCGCTCAACGCGACGCCGACCCGCCAGACCGGCGCGTTCTACGAAAAGGCGATGGCGATCGACGACCTGGCCGAGCGGATGGCGTTCCTGAACCGCGGCCAGCGCTGGGTCGTGCGCAAGCTGCAGGCGCTGCTGCCGACGCTGGACCATCCCGAGATCCATCACGCGCTGACGTTGATGCTCGTGTCGCACGAGAAGAACATCGGGCATGTCGACGCGCGATTGCGCGACGGGCGTCAGGACCCCGCGCCGTAAACCTCCCGCGCCACCACGCGCAGCGCGTCGACCATCACCGTCGCCGCCGGCGAATACAGCCGGTCCGTGCGCGTGATGAGCCCGAAATCGTCCATCCGGCAATCCATCTCCAGCGGCAGCATCGCGACGATGCCGTGCGCCGCGTAGTAGCGCGCGACCTCGTCCGCGAGCACCGCGATCATGTCGCTCTGCTCGAGCACGCGGGTGATGAACAGCAGCGCGGCCGTTTCCACCACGTTCGCCGGCGGCGCGAGGCTCGCGCGCTGGAACATCAGCTCGAAGCGATGGCGCAGCACGCTGCCGGCGGGCGGCACGACCCAAGCGGCGCGCTGCACGTCGGCGAGCGCGAGCGGCGCGCGCGCGAGCAGCGGATGCCCGGACCGCACGACCGCGGCGACCGGCTCGCCGGTCAGCGGCTCGTAGCGCAGGTGCAGCTTGTCGTGTTCCGCGGACAGCCGGCCGAGCACGACGTCGAGCTTGTCCTGCGCGAGACGTTCGAGCAGCACGTTGCTCGTGTCGATCTCGACGGATACGTGAATGCCCGCATGCGTCCCCTTCACGGCGGCGACCGCCGGCGGCACGACGCGCAGGCCCGGCGACGTGATCGCGCCGACCGCGACGTGCCCGAGGTGCCCGGCCTTCAGCGCGGCGAGCTCCTCGCGGGCCTGGTCGAGGCTGCCGAGCGCCGCGCGCGCGTGGCGGATCAGCGCGTCGCCGTACAGCGTGGGCCGCATCCCGCGCGGCAGGCGCTCGAACAGCACCGCGCCGATCGAATCCTCGAGCTCGCGCAGCAGCTTCGACGCGGCCGGCTGCGTCATGTTCAGCGCGGCCGCCGCGCGATGGATGCCGCCTTCGTCGGCGAGCGCGACGACCAGCAGCAACTGGCGCGTCTTCAGGCGGGTGCGGATTTCCCAAGGGCTGGCGTCAGGCATCGTACGGGTTTATATCGATGTCGAAAGTGATATTGCAGGCGTTGAAAACGTCATTGGTAAGTTATCAGAATTCTTCCTAGACTGCGCCGATATCCCCGTCTCACACAGGACAGACGATGTCGGCAACCAAGCCCAAGCTGCGCTCCGCCCAATGGTTCGGCACGACGGACAAGAACGGCTTCATGTACCGGAGCTGGATGAAGAACCAGGGCATCCCCGATCACGCATTCGACGGCCGGCCGATCGTCGGCATCTGCAATACGTGGTCCGAACTGACGCCGTGCAACGCGCACTTCCGCAAGCTGGCGGAGCACGTGAAGCGCGGCGTCCACGAGGCGGGCGGCTTTCCGGTCGAGTTTCCGGTGTTCTCGAACGGCGAATCGAACCTGCGGCCGTCCGCGATGCTCACGCGCAATCTCGCGTCGATGGACGTCGAGGAGGCGATCCGCGGCAACCCGATCGACGCGGTCGTGCTGCTCGCCGGCTGCGACAAGACCACGCCCGCGCTGCTGATGGGCGCGGCGAGCTGCGACGTGCCGGCGCTCGTCGTGTCCGGCGGCCCGATGCTGAACGGCAAGCTCGACGGGAAGGACATCGGCTCCGGCACCGCCGTGTGGCAGCTGCACGAAGCGCTGAAGGCGGGCGAGATCGACCTGCATCGCTTCCTGTCAGCGGAGGCCGGCATGTCGCGCTCGGCCGGCACCTGCAACACGATGGGCACCGCGTCGACGATGGCGTGCCTGGCTGAAGCGCTCGGCGTCACGCTGCCGCACAACGCGGCGATTCCGGCCGTCGATGCGCGGCGCTACGTGCTCGCGCACATGTCGGGCATCCGCATCGTCGAGATGGCGCTCGAAGGGCTGACGCTGTCGAAGGTGCTAACGCGCGCCGCGTTCGAGAACGCGATCCGCGCGAACGCGGCGATCGGCGGCTCGACCAACGCGGTGATCCACCTGAAGGCGATCGCCGGGCGGCTCGGCGTGCCGCTCGAGCTCGAGGACTGGATGCGCATCGGCCGCGACACGCCGACGATCGTCGACCTGATGCCGTCGGGCCGCTTCCTGATGGAAGCGTTCTATTACGCAGGCGGGCTGCCCGCCGTGCTGCGCCGGCTCGGCGAAGGCGGGCTGCTGCCGCATCCCGGCGCGCTGACCGTCAACGGCCGGACGCTGTGGGACAACGTGCGCGACGCGCCGAACTACGACGACGAGGTGATCCGCCCGCTCGACCGGCCGCTGATCGCGGACGGCGGCATCCGCATCCTGCGCGGCAATCTCGCGCCGCGCGGCGCGGTGCTCAAGCCGTCTGCGGCGAGCCCCGAACTGCTGAAGCATCGCGGCCGCGCGGTCGTGTTCGAGAACTTCGACCACTACAAGGCCGCGATCAACGACGAAGCGCTCGACGTCGACGCGAGCTCGGTGCTGGTGCTGAAGAACTGCGGGCCGCGCGGCTATCCGGGGATGGCCGAGGTCGGCAACATGGGGCTGCCGCCGAAGCTGCTGCGGCAGGGCGTGAAGGACATGGTGCGGATCTCCGACGCGCGGATGAGCGGCACCGCGTACGGCACGGTCGTGCTGCACGTCGCGCCGGAGGCGGCGGCGGGCGGCCCGCTCGCGGCGGTGCGCAGCGGCGACTGGATCGAACTCGACTGCGACGCGGGCACGCTGCATCTCGACATCAGCGACGAGGAGCTGGCGCGCCGGCTGTCGGACGTCGACCCGGCCGCCGCGCCCGGCGTCGCCGGGCAGCTCGGCAAGGGCGGCTATGCGCGGCTGTACCTCGACCACGTGCTGCAGGCCGACGAAGGGTGCGACCTCGACTTCCTGGTCGGCCAGCGCGGCGCGGCGGTGCCGAGCCATTCGCATTGACCGTGCCTGCCTGACCGGAACCCGAACCATGACCTCCAGCCGTTCCCCGCGTTACCGCGGCATCTTCCCCGTCGTGCCGACGACGTTCACCGAGACCGGCGCGCTCGATCTCGCGAGCCAGCTGCGCGCGGTCGATTTCATGATCGACGCCGGCGCCGACGGGCTGTGCATTCTTGCGAACTTCTCCGAGCAGTTCGCGCTCGCCGACGACGAGCGCGACGTGCTCGCGCGCACGATCGTCGAGCACGTCGCCGGCCGCGTGCCGGTGATCGTGACGACGTCGCACTACAGCTCGGACGTGTGCGCCGCGCGCAGCCGGCATGCGCAGGCACTCGGCGCATCGATGGTGATGGCGATGCCGCCGTATCACGGCGCGACGTTCCGCGTGCCCGAGCCGCGGATCTTCGAGTTCTTCGCGCGCGTGTCGGACGCGCTCGACATCCCGATCATGATCCAGGACGCGCCGGCGAGCGGCACCGCGCTGCCTGCGCCGTTCCTCGCGCGGATGGCGCGCGAGATCGAGCAGGTCGCGTACTTCAAGATCGAGACGCCGGGCGCGGCGAACAAGCTGCGCGAGCTGATCCGGCTCGGCGGCGATGCGGTCGAGGGGCCGTGGGACGGCGAGGAGGCGATCACGCTGCTCGCCGACCTGAACGCGGGCGCGACCGGCGCGATGACGGGCGGCGCGTATCCGGACGGGCTGCGGCCGATCCTCGTCGCGCATCGCGAAGGGCGCGGCGACGACGCCTACGCGCGCTATGCGCAATGGCTGCCGCTGATCAATCACGAGAACCGCCAGGCGGGGCTGCTGGCCGCGAAGGCGCTGATGCGCGAAGGCGGCGTGATCGCGTGCGAGTGCGCGCGCCATCCGCTGCCGGAGCTGCATCCGGACACCCGCGCCGAACTGATTGCAATCGCGCGCCGGCTTGATCCGCTGGTGCTGCGCTGGGCGCGCTGAAGCGCTCCGGCCGCCGGTTGCCGCGAAAGCCGCGAACACTGAAGACGCTGCAGCGCCGTCACACACGACAACGACATCGACACCGCGGTCGCCAACGACCCGCACCCAGAGGAGACACGACATGACCCGCACGATCCGCCGACTGACCCTGCGTGCCGCGCTCGCGGCGCTGTGCCTCGCGCCGCTTGGCATGCCGGGCGCCGCCCGCGCCGATGCGCCGCTCAAGATCGGCTTCCTGGTGAAGATGCCCGAGCAGGCGTGGTTCATCAACGAGCAGGGCGCGGCGTCCGCGCTCGGCCAGAAGGCGGGCTTCACCGTCGTGAAGATCGGCACGCCCGACGGCGAGAAGACCCTCGCGGCGATCGACAACCTCGGCTCGCAGGGCGCGCAGGGCTTCGTGATCTGTGCGCCCGACGTGCGGCTCGGGCCGGCGATCGCGGCGCGCGCGAAGCGCTACAACATGAAGTTCGTGACCGTCGACGACCAGCTCGTCGATTCGTCGGGCAAGCCGCTCGCGAACGTCCCGCATCTCGGGATGTCGGCGATCAAGATCGGCAACCAGGTCGGCCAGGCGATCGCCGACGAGATGAAGCGGCGCGGCTGGAAGCCGGAAGAGGTCGGCGCGCTGCGCGTGACCAACTACGAGCTGCCGACCGCGAAGCTGCGCACCGACGGCGCGACGCAGGCGCTGCTCGCGAACGGATTCCGCAAGGAGAACATCTTCGACGCGCCGCAGAAGACGACCGACGACGAAGGCGGCTTCAGCGCCGCCGCGCCGGTGCTCGCGCGGCATCCGAACGTGAAGAAGTGGGTGGTCTACGCGCTGAATGAGGAGACCGTGCTCGGCGCGGTGCGCGCGACCGAGCAGCTGCACATCCCGGCCGCGGACGTGATCGGCGTCGGGATCAACGGCGCGGGCGAGGCGTTCGCCGAATTCCAGAAGAAGGAGCCGACCGGCTTCTACGGCACGATCGCGGTCAGCTCGACGAACCACGGCAAGGACAGCGCGCAGAACCTCGTCGACTGGATCCGTAACGGCAAGACGCCGCCCGCCGACACGCAGACGAGCGGCAAGCTGATGACGCGCGGCAACTGGCAGGCCGTACGCACCGAGCTGGGCATCTGACGACGGCCGGCGAGGACGCGATGACGACGGACACGATTACGCGGGCTGACGCCGTGACCACCAGCGATGCGCTGCTGGCGCTCGACGGCATCACCGTGAGCTTCCCGGGCGTGCGCGCGCTCGACGCGGTGTCGCTGGCGGTGCGCGCGGGCGAGGTGCACGGGCTGATGGGCGAGAACGGCGCGGGCAAGTCGACGCTGCTGAAGGTGCTGTCGGGCGTGAACCAGCCGCAGGCCGGCACGCTGACGCTGAACGGCGTCGCGCAGCGATTCGCGTCGCCGCGCGCGGCGCTGGAGGCCGGCATCGCGATCATCTACCAGGAACTGCATCTGGTGCCCGAGCTGACGGTCGCGGAAAACCTGATGCTCGGGCAGCTGCCGAGCCGGCTCGGCGTGGTCGATGCGCGCACGCTGGTCGCGCGGGCGGCGCGCGAGCTCGAACGGCTCGGCGAGCGCATCGACCCGGACACGCCGGTCAAGCACCTGTCGATCGGGCAGCGCCAGATGATCGAGATCGGCAAGGCGCTGATGCGCGACGCGCGCGTGATCGCGTTCGACGAGCCGACCAGCTCGCTGTCCGCGCGCGAGACCACGCAGCTGTTCCGGATCATCCACGCGCTGCGCGCGGAAGGCCGCGCGATCGTCTACGTCACGCACCGGATGGAGGAGGTCTACGCGCTGTGCGACCGCGTGACGGTGTTTCGCGACGGCCGGCGCATCGAGACCTTCGAATCGGTCGACGGGCTCGACCGCGACCGGCTGATCGGCAGCATGGTCGGGCGCGCGATCGCGGACGTGTACGGCTACCGGCCGCGCGCGGCGGGCAACGTGCTGATCGAGGCGAAGGGGCTGATGGGGCCCGGGCTGTCCGAGCCCGTGTCGTTCAGCGCGTGCCGCGGCGAGATCGTCGGGTTCTTCGGGCTCGTCGGTGCGGGGCGTTCGGAACTGATGAAGCTGCTGGCGGGCGCGGCGCGCCCGAGCGCGGGCCACGTCGCGCTGCACGGGCGGCGCGTCGCGTTCGCGAGCCCGCGCGACGCGGTGCGCGCCGGCGTCGCGCTGTGCCCGGAGGACCGCAAGCAGGACGGCATCGTCGCGATCGCGTCGGTGGCCGACAACCTGAACCTCAGCGCGCGCCGGCATTTCAGCCCCGCACGCGTGCTGCTCGCGCCGCGCAAGGAGCGCGAGCTCGCGCGGCGCTACATCGAGCGCCTCGCGATCAAGACCCGCGACGGCGACACGCCGATCGGCGCGCTGTCGGGCGGCAATCAGCAGAAGGTGGTGCTCGCCCGATGGCTCGCCGAGCGCATCGACGTGTTCCTGATGGACGAGCCGACGCGCGGCATCGACGTCGGCGCGCGCGCGGAAATCTACAACCTGTTCTACGAACTCGCGGAAGCGGGGCGCACGGTGATCCTCGTGTCGAGCGATCTCGCCGAGGTGATCGGCGTGTCGGACCGCATCGTCGTGATGAAGGAAGGACGGATCGCGGGCGCGATGACGAAGGCGCAGGCGAGCCCCGATGCGCTGATCAAGCTCGCGCTGCCGCGCTAGGGTCTGTTCACGCTAATAACGGGCTTGCGCTGGCCGCCAGAAGGAATTTTTTTATCACGGGAACGTGCCTTGCCGGCCGTATTGCGGCGTCGGACGTCGCTTGTTTGGCTCGGCCAAACGGCGCTCCGCCCTCCTTGCACTACAGCCGGCAAGGCACGTTCGCAAGCCCGTTATTAGCGTGAACAGGCCCTAGCGAACTGACTACCGGAATACACACGACATGAGCCAGGCGATGCAACCCCAACGCACTTCCCCGTCCCCCGACACTGCCGCGCCCGCGCGAGCCCGCGGCGGCGTGTGGCCGCTGATCAACCGCTCCGGCATCGTGATGGTGTTCGTCGTGCTGTTCGCGACGCTGTCGCTGACCGTGCCGGACTTCCTCACGCCCCGCAACATCCAGGGCCTGCTGCTGTCGGTCACGCTGATCGGCTCGATCGCCGTGACGATGATGTTCGTGCTCGCGCTCGGCGAGGTCGACCTGTCGGTCGCGTCGATCGTCGCGTTCTCGGGCGTCGTCGCGTCGACGCTGATCACCGCGACGCACAGCGTGCTGCTCGGCATCGCGGCCGGCGTGCTCGCGGGCGGAGCGGTCGGGCTCGTCAACGGCGTGCTGATCGCGCGCTGGCGGATCAACTCGCTGATCGTCACGCTCGCGATGATGGAGGTCGTGCGCGGGCTCGCGTTCATCACGTCGAACGGCGACGCGGTGATGATCTCCGAGGAGCGCTTCTTCGAGCTCGGGTCGGGCGCGTTCCTCGGCATCTCGTATCCGATCTGGAGCAACCTCGTCGGCTTCGTCGTGTTCGGCTTCCTGCTGCGCAAGACGGTGTTCGGCAAGAACGTGCTGGCCGTCGGCGGCAACGGCGAGGCGGCGCTGCTCGCGGGGCTGCCGGTGACGCGCATCAAGGTCGCGGTGTTCGTGCTGCAGGGGCTCGTCACCGGTTTCGCGGGCGTGATGCTCGCGTCGCGAATGAGCCTCGGCGATCCGAAGACGTCGGCCGGCCTCGAGCTCGGCGTGATCTCCGCGTGCGTGCTCGGCGGCGTGTCGCTGACGGGCGGTGTCGCGACGATCTCCGGCGTGCTCGTCGGCGTGCTGATCATGGGGTCCGTGCAGGACGCGATGAGCCTGCTGAACGTGCCGACGTTTTACCAATATCTGATACGGGGCGGCATTCTGTTGCTCGCGGTGCTGTTCGACCAGTATCGTCGCAATCAGCGGCGTGCGATGCGGATCTGACGGCGGGGCCGGCAAGGACCCCTGCGGCGCACCCGCGACAGACAGACATTCTGGAGACGGCATGCAACAGGGGATTCAAACGGCGTCCGCGACGCTGCTGGTGGACAGCCGCAGCACCCTCGGCGAGGGCGCGACGTGGTGCGATGCGACGCGCGCGCTGTACTGGGTCGACATCGAAGGCGCGCGGCTGTGGCGGTGCCGCGCCGACGGCACGGACTCAAGGCACTGGCCGATGCCCGAGCGGCTCGCGTGCTTCGCGCTGACCGACGACCCGGACGTGCTGCTCGTCGGGCTCGCGACGCATCTCGCGTTCTTCGACTTGCGCACGGAGACGTTCACGCGGATCGTCGACGTCGAGCCGGGCCTGCCGACGCGGCTCAACGACGGCCGCTGCGATCCGCATGGCGCGTTCGTGTTCGGGATGAAGGACGAAAGCGGCGGTACGCCGCGCGCAATCGGCGGGTTCCATCGGCTCAATCCGGACCTGACGCTCGAACGGCTCGCGCTGCCGCCGGCGGCAATCGCGAACAGTATCGCGTTTTCGCCGGACGGTTCGAAGATGGTCTTCTGCGATTCGCCGACGCGCGAAATCCTCGTCTGCGACTACCGGGCGGGCGGCGGCGTCGATCGCGTGCGGCCGTTCGCGCGCCTGACGGACACGGACGGCGAACCGGACGGCTCGACGGTCGATCGCGACGGCGGCCTGTGGAACGCGCAGTGGGGCGCTGGGCGGGTCGTGCGCTACGGTACGGACGGCGTCGAGACCGATCGCATCGCCGTGCCGACCGCGCAGCCGAGCTGCGTGGCGCTCGACGACGCAGGGCGCTTGTACGTGACGAGCGCGCGCGTCGGACTGAGCGACGATGCGCACGCCGGCGGCGTGTTCGTCGCGCAGACGCGGTACGCGGGATTGCCGACCGCGCGATTCCCGCTCAAGCGTCCGGTGCGCGGCTGACGGCGCGATCCGCGTGTGTGGGCTGGTAAGATGGCCCGCAATTCCATCCAGCCTGCTTTATGAGCACCGCACCGACCAAGTCCGCGAATCCGAAGGCCGCTGCCCGCACGGCCGGCGAGAAGCCGAAAGCCCGCGCGCCGCAGCGCCTGACCTACGTGATCGGCAGCCTCGACCGGCTGCTGCGCCGTCACATGACCGATGCGCTTGCGCCGCTCGGCATCACGCTCGCGCAATACACGGCGCTGTCGGTGCTCGAGGCGCGCGGCGCGTCGTCGAACGCGCAGCTCGCTGAACGTTCGTTCATCACGCCGCAATCGGCGAACGAGGTGATGAGCGTGATGGCGGGCCGGGGCTTCGTCACGCGCGAAGCCGATCCGTCGCACGGCCGCGTGATCCTGCTGACGCTGACCGCCGAAGGCGCGGCGATGCTGCGCGAATGCGAGGCCGTGCTGCGTCCGCTCGAAAACCGGATGCTCGGCGAACTCGCGGCCGACGATGCCGCGCACGTGCAGCACACGCTCGAAGTGTTCGCCCGGAACCTGCGCGGCTGACGTCCCTGACCCCACGAAACCGCCGGTAGTTTTCCCGAAGCGGATGTCCGCGACAGGGCATCCGCTCCGGGTTTACACCGGCGTTTTTGTCGCTTGCAATATCAGGTAGCCTGATATTAAATGAAGCCGTTCGCAGCAGAGGCGCTGCGCACCGAATCGGCACTGAAACGAAAGACAGGAACAGACATGAGCAAGTACGACAACCGCTGGCAGACCGTCGAGGTCAACGTGGAGGCAGGCATCGCATGGGTGACGCTGAACCGTCCGGACAAGCGCAACGCGATGAGCCCGACGCTCAACCAGGAGATGCTGCAGGTGCTCGACGCGATCGAGTTCGACGACGACGCGAGGGTGCTCGTGCTGACCGGCGCGGGCGCCGCGTGGACGGCCGGCATGGACCTGAAGGAATACTTCCGCGAAATCGACGGCGGCCCGGACGCGCTGCAGGAGAAGGTGCGGCGCGACGCGTCGGAGTGGCAGTGGCGGCGCTTGCGGATGTACGGCAAGCCGACGATCGCGATGGTGAACGGCTGGTGCTTCGGCGGCGGCTTCTCGCCGCTCGTCGCGTGCGATCTGGCGATCGCGGCCGACGAAGCGGTGTTCGGCCTGTCGGAGATCAACTGGGGCATCCCGCCGGGCAACCTCGTCAGCAAGGCGATGGCGGATACCGTCGGGCATCGCCGCGCGCTGCACTACATCATGACGGGCGACACGTTCACCGGCGTCGAGGCGGCGGACATGGGCCTCGTGAACCGCAGCGTGCCGCTCGCCGAGCTGCGCGACGCGACGATCGCGCTCGCCGCGCGCCTGATCGACAAAAACCCGGTCGTGCTGCGCGCGGCGAAGCATGGCTTCAAGCGGTCGCGGGAACTGACATGGGAGCAGTGCGAGGATTACCTGTACGCGAAGCTCGATCAGGCGCAGCTGCGCGATCCGGAGCGGGGCCGCGAGCAGGGTCTGAAGCAATTCCTCGACGACAAGGCGATCAAGCCCGGCCTGCAGGCGTACAAGCGCTGATCGATACTGCCGTGGAGGCATGAGACTGGAGACAACGATGACCGACAGACAGATGCTGATCGGCGGCGAATGGTGCGCGGCGCGCGACGGGCGCACCTTCGACCGTTTCAACCCGGCGACCGGCGCGCTTGCGTCGCGTGCGCCGGCCGCGGGCGCCGCCGACGTCGACGCGGCAATCGACGCCGCGCACCGCGCGTTTCCCGCCTGGGCCGCGCTTGCGCCGACCGAGCGCCGCCGCCGGCTGCTGAAGGCGGCGGACCTGATGGACGCGCGCATCGACGCCTTCATCGCGACCGGCGTCGCGGAAACCGGCGCGACGCCGGGCTGGTACGGCTTCAACGTGACGCTCGCGGCAAACATGCTGCGCGAGGCGGCCGCGATGACGACGCAGATCGACGGCGACGTCATCCCATCCGACGTGCCCGGCAACCTCGCGCTCGCGATGCGCGTGCCGTGCGGCGTCGTGCTCGGCATCGCGCCGTGGAATGCGCCGCTGATCCTCGGCACCCGCGCGCTCGCAATGCCGCTCGCGTGCGGCAACACGGTCGTGCTGAAGGCGTCCGAGGCGTGCCCCGGCATGCACGCGCTGATCGGCGCGGTGCTGCACGACGCGGGGCTCGGCGCGGGCGTCGTCAACGTGGTCACGCACGCGGCGGCCGACGCGCCGGGGCTCGTCGAACGGCTGATCGCGCATCCGCACGTGAAGCGGATCAACTTCACCGGCTCGACGCACGTCGGGCGCATCATCGCGCGCCATGCGGCCGCCCACCTGAAGCCGGTGCTGCTCGAACTCGGCGGCAAGGCGCCGGTGCTCGTGCTCGACGACGCGGATCTCGACACCGCCGTCGACGCGATCGCGTTCGGCGCGTTCTTCAACCAGGGGCAGATCTGCATGTCCACCGAGCGCGTGATCGCCGCGCGGCCGGTCGCGGACGCGCTCGTCGAACGGCTCGCCGTGAAGGCGCGCACGCTCGTCGCAGGCGATCCGCAAGCGGGCCACGCACTTGGCACGATGGTCGATGCGCGCGCCGCCGCGCGCGCGGCGGCGCTCGTCGAGGATGCCCGCTCGCACGGCGCACGCCTGCCGCTCGGCTGCCGGATCGACGGCGCGGTGATGCAGCCCGCGATCGTCGACGGCGTGACGCCCGACATGCGCCTGTATCGCGAGGAATCGTTCGCGCCGGTCGTCGCGATCCTGCGCGCGGACAGCGACGACGACGCGGTCGCGCTCGCGAACGACAGCGAGTTCGGGCTGTCGGCGAGCGTGTTCAGCCGCGACGTCGCGCGGGCGCTGGCGGTCGCGCGGCGGATCGAGTCGGGGATCTGCCATATCAACGGCCCGACCGTGCACGACGAAGCGCAGATGCCGTTCGGCGGCGTGAAGGCGAGCGGCTACGGCCGCTTCGGCAGCCGCGCGTCGATCGCCGAATTCACCGAGCTGCGCTGGATCACCGTGCAGACCGCGCCGCGTCACTATCCGATCTGAGGGGGAAGCGATGAACGCATCGATGACCTCGCCGCCGACCGATCGCGCGACGAGCGGCGCGCGTTACCGCGCGGCGGCCGTCGCGGAGGGCGCGGCAGACATCCGCCCCGACGGGGACGGCACGTGGCGGCTGCACGCGCGCGAACCGCTCGGCGCGTATCCGGAGCGCCTGACCGATTGCCTCGTGCGCGGCGCGCAAGCGCATCCGGACCGCGTGCTCGCCGCGCGTCGCGGCGAAGACGGGCGCTGGATCGAGATCACGTACGCACAGATGCTCGAGCGCGCCCGTGCGCTCGGGCAGGGCCTCGCCGATCTCGGGCTGTCGGCCAAGCGGCCGCTCGCGGTGCTGTCCGGCAACGATCTCGAACACCTGCAGCTGATGTTCGCGGCGATGCTGGCCGGCGTGCCGTATGCGCCGATTTCGCCCGCGTATTCGCTGGTGTCGACCGACTACGGCAAACTGCGCCACACGCTCGACGTGCTGCGGCCGGGCGCCGTGTTCGTCGCCGACGGCGGCGCGTTCGCGCGTGCGCTCGATGCGGCGCTGCCGGCCGACGCGACGCTGATCGCCGCGCAGGGCGGCCAGGGCGACGCCGTGCCGTTCGCGCGCCTGCTCGACACCGTGCCGCGGACGATCGACTTGATCCACGAGACGGTCGGCCCCGATCACATCGCGAAGATCCTGTTCACGTCCGGCTCGACGAAGCGGCCGAAGGCCGTGCCGACCACGCACCGGATGCTGTGCAGCAACCAGCAGATGCTGCGCCAGACGATGCCGGAGCTGACGCGCGAGCCGCCGGTGCTGGTCGACTGGCTGCCGTGGAACCACACGTTCGGCGGCAGCCACAACCTCGGCATCGCGCTGTACAACGGCGGCACGCTGTACCTCGACGACGGCCGCCCGGTGCCGGGCCGTTTCGACGAGACCGTGCGCAACCTGCGCGAGATCGCGCCGACGATCTACTTCAACGTGCCGAAAGGCTGGGAGGAGCTGACCGCCGCGCTCGAACGCGACGCCGCACTGCGCGACACGTTTTTCTCGCGCGTGAAGCTGTTCTTCTTCGGCGGCGCGGGGTTGTCGCAAGCGGTGTGGGACCGCCTCGACCGCGTGACCGAAGCGCATTGCGGCGAACGCATCCGGATCATGGCGGGCCTCGGGATGACGGAGACGTCGCCGTCGTGCCTGTTCACGACCGGCCCGCTGATGCGCTCGGGCTACATCGGCCTGCCCGCGCCCGGCTGCGACGTGAAGCTCGCGCCGTGCGGCGGCAAGCTCGAGCTGCGCTTCAAGGGGCCGAACGTGATGCGCGGCTACTGGCACGCGGACGTCGATCCGCGCGAGGTGTTCGACGACGAAGGCTATTACCGCAGCGGCGACGCAGCGGCGTTCGCCGATCCGGCGCGGCCCGAACTCGGCCTGCAGTTCGACGGCCGGCTGACCGAGGATTTCAAGCTGAGCACGGGTACCTTCGTCAGCGTCGGGCCGCTGCGTGCGCACGCGGTGTCGACCGGCGCGCCTTACGTGCAGGACGTGGTCGTGACCGGGCTCAATCGCGACGACATCGGCCTGCTGGTGTTTCCGCGAATCGACGCGTGCCGTGCGCTGGCCGGGCTCGGCGGCGACGCGGCGGCGGTCGACGTGCTGCGCGCGCCCGCCGTGCGCTCGGCGTTCGCCGCGTGGCTCGAACGGCTCAATCGCGGCGCGACCGGCAGCTCGACGTTCGTCGCGCGCATCCGCGTGATGGATACGCCGCCGTCGCTCGATCTCGGCGAAGTCACCGACAAGGGCTCGCTGAACCAGGCGGCCGTGCAGCAGCATCGCGCGGCGGCGATCGAGGCGCTTTACGATCCGGCGGCCGGCGATCCGGATGTGATCCACGCTTGAGCATCAGCCGGTCGGGTGAGTTGCCGACCGGTTTTTTTTGGCCATTTAATCAGGCTACCTGATAAAAAATGCCGCTCGATCAGGAGACAGCGCGTTCCCCAGCGTCTGGTCGACGGAGAGGAGACACAATGAACACCTACGTTGCAGAGAAGCCGGCCATCGCGACGACCCTCGCGCTGTGCTTTGCGATCGCGTTGCTCGAGGGGCTCGACCTGCAGTCGGTCGGCGTCGCCGCGCCGCGCATGGCGCACGAATTCGGGCTCACGGTGTCGCAGATGGGCATCGCGTTCAGCGCGGGCACGTTCGGCCTGCTGCCCGGCGCAATGCTCGGCGGCCGGCTCGCGGACCGGTTCGGCCGCAAGCGCGTGCTGATCGCGTCGGTCGCGCTGTTCGGACTGCTGTCGATCGCCACCGCGCAGGCGTCGAGCTTCGCGATGCTCGTGGCCGTGCGCGTGCTGACCGGCATCGGGCTCGGCGGTGCGATGCCGAACCTGATCGCGCTGTCGTCCGAAGCGGTCGAGCCGCGCGCGCGCAGCAGCGCGGTCGCCGCGATGTACTGCGGCATTCCGTTCGGCGGCGTGATCGCGTCGCTGATCGGCGTGCTGCTCGCCGGCGACGCGGAGTGGCGCCACATCTTCTACGTCGGCGGCGTGGGGCCGCTGCTGCTCGTGCCGCTCCTGATCGGCCTGCTGCCCGAATCGCGCGCGTATCTCGACGTCGCCGGCGCCGAGCGTGCGAGCGTCGCGCATACGCTGTTCGGCGGCGGGCGCACGCAGTCCACGCTCGCCCTGTGGGTCAGTTACTTCTGCACGCTGATCGTCCTGTACTTCCTGCTGAACTGGCTGCCGTCGCTGATGGCGGCGCGCGGGCTGGACCGCGCGCACGTCGGCCTCGTGCAGATCGCGTTCAACGTCGGCGGCGGGCTCGGCGCGCTCGGCATCGGCGCGGCGATGGACCGGATGCGCGCGGCGCGCGTGGTCGGCGGCATGTATGCGGGCATCGTGCTGTCGCTCGCCGCGCTCGCGGCCGCGCCGGGCTTCGCGTCGCTCGCGGCGGCCGCGTTCGCGGCCGGCATGTTCGTGATCGGCGGCCAGTCGGTGCTGTATGCGCTCGCCGCGATCTACTACCCGACCGCGATGCGCGGTACCGGCGTCGGCACCTCGGTCGCGGTCGGCCGGCTCGGCTCCGTCGTCGGGCCGCTCGCCGCCGCGCAACTGCTCGCGATGGGCCGCAGCGCGCCGGTCGTGATCGGCGCGAGCATCCCCGTCACGCTCGTCGCCGCCGTGGCCGCGTGGCTGCTGATCCGGCGGCCGCAGGCGGGCGACTGAATTTCGTTTCATCCACGAGCGCCATCAGAGCGCGACATCAACACAGGTTCGGAGACACCATCATGAAGAACACCCAGGCCCTGCTGGCGGCCGGCGCATGTGCGCTGGCCGCGGCGAGCGCGCATGCGCAGTCGAGCGTGACGCTGTACGGGATCATCGACACCGGCATCGAATACGTGTCGCACGCGAATGCGGCCGGCGACCGCGTCGTGCGCATGCCTGCCGTGACGGGCGAACTGCCGTCGCGCTGGGGCCTGCGCGGCACCGAGGATCTCGGCGGCGGCTACCAGGCGGTGTTCGTGCTCGAGAGCGGCTTCAACGTGCGCGGCGGCGATCTCGGCCAGGGCGGCCGGCTGTTCGGCCGGCAGGCGTTCGTCGGGCTGAAGAGCGGTTTAGGCACGCTCGCGTTCGGTCGCCAGTACATGATGACCTACCTCGCGCTGCAGGGCGCCGACATCGTCGGCCCGGACATCTACGGCCTCGGTTCGCTCGACGCCTACGTGCCGAACGGCCGCGCGGACAACGCGGTCACGTACACGGCGAACTACCGGGGCTTCACGTTCGGCGCCGGCTATTCGTTCGGCCGCGACGGCGCGGGCACCGGCAATTCGCCCGGACAGGGCACCTGCGCGGGCCAGGTGCCGGGCCGCGCGGTCGAATGCCGCGACTGGTCGGTGATGCTCAAGTACGACAGCGCGCTGTTCGGCGTCGCCGCGTCGTACGAGGAGCAGCGCGGCGGCGCGAACGCGGCCGCGAGCTTCTTCGACGGCGTGACGCCCGCCGTCTTCACGACGAGCGCGGACAAGGATGCGCGCACGCACGTCAGCGGCTACGTGAACGTCGGCCATGCGCGCGTCGGCGCGGGCTGGCTCGGACGGCGCGTGACGACCGAAGCGCCCGCGGCGCCAGGCGCGCGTTCCGACCTGTTCTTCGTCGGCGCGTCGTATGCGTTCACGCCGCTGTTCACCGTCGACGGCCAGGGCTACCGGATCGTCAACACCGCGCACGACACCCGCGCGACGATGGCGACGCTGCGCGCAACCTACTCGCTGTCGAAGCGCACGTCGGTCTACGCGCAGACCTCGTACCTGTGGAACAGCGCGCACGCGCGCTATGCGGTGAGCGGCGGCGGCCCCGGCACGACGCCCGGCGCCGGGATGAACCAGCTCGGCGCGATGGTCGGCGTCAAGCACCTGTTCTGAGCCACGTTCCTGACGAAACGGAGATATCGTGAAGCGATCCTTACTGTTTTGCACGGCGCTGCTGCCCGCCGCGATCCTTGCCGGCTGCGGCGGCGACGATTCGATTGCGCCTGCCTCCCCGCACCTGGGCGCCGCGACACCGGCCGCGATGACGCAGACCTGCGACGCGCTCGCCGCGCGGCTCGCCTATGCGAACACGTCGTTCACGTCGGTGACGACCGCGGCCGCCGGCGCGCTGACGGTGGCCGGCAAGCCGATCGCCGAACACTGCGTGATCGCCGGAAAGATGAACGAGCGCGTGAGCCCCGTGGATGGCAAAACCTACGCGATCGGCTTCGAGATGCGCTTGCCGAAAGCATGGAACGGCCGCTTCTTCTACCAAGCCAACGGCGGCCTCGACGGCAACGTGCTGACGGCGACCGGCGAGATCGGCGGCGGCGGGCCGCTGACGAATGCGCTGAACCTGGGCTTCGCGGTGATCAGCTCGGATTCCGGGCACAGCGCCGCGCAGAACCCGCTGTTCGGGCTCGATCCGCAGGCGCGCCGCGATTACGGCTACGCGGCCGTCGATGCGCTGACGCCGATGGCGAAGCAGGTGATCCGCCTCGCGTACGGGAAGGGGCCGGACCGCAGCTATTTCGGCGGCTGCTCGAACGGCGGGCGGCACGCGATGGTGACGGCGGCGCGCAATGCGGCCGACTACGACGGGATCATCGCCGGCGATCCGGGCTTCCATCTGCCGAAGGCGGCGATCGGCGAGATGTTTGGCGCGCAGCAGTTCGCGAAGATCGCGTCGGCGACCGGCACGAACGGGCTGCCGGATCTGCGCAGCGGCTTCACGGACGCAGAGCGGCAGTTCGTCGGCGCGAAGATCGTCGAGAAATGCGACACGCTCGACGGCGTCGCGGACGGCATGGTGCAGGACGTCGCCGCGTGCCAGGCGCATTTCAGTGTCGACACGGACATCCCGACCTGCGCGAACGGCGTGCGCACCGGCGCGTGCCTGACGAGCGCGCAGAAGACGGCGCTCGCCAACGTGTTCGCGGGAGCACGCAACAGTGCGGGCGCGGCGCTGTACGCGAGCTTTCCGTACGATCCGGGCATCGCGGGCAGCAACTGGGCCGCGTGGAAGCAGTCGAATTCGGTCACGCTCGATCCGGCCGCGATGGCGTTCACGTTCATGACGCCGCCGAAGCCCGCGGCGACGCTCGCGAACCTGCCGGGTTTCGCGCTCGGCTTCGACATGGATAACGATGCGCCGGCGATCTTCGCGACGAGCGGTGTGTATGCGGAATCCGCGTGGTCGTTCATGACGCCGCCCGACGAGACGAACCTGTCGGCGCTGAAGGCGCGCGGTGCGAAGCTGCTCGTCTATCACGGCACCGGCGATCCGGTGTTTTCGTTCAACGACACGAGCGACTGGTATGCGCGGCTCGCACAGGCGAACGGTGGGGATGCGTCGGATTTCGCGCGGTTCTATCCGGTGCCGGGGATGAATCATTGCTCGGGCGGGCCGGCGGCGGATCAGTTCGACATGTTGACGCCGCTGGTTGCGTGGGTCGAGCAGGGGCAAGCGCCGGAGGCGGTCGTGGCGACAGCGCGCGATGCGTCGAATGCGGTGCCGAATGCGGAAGTGCCTGCGTCATGGGGCGCGGGGCGGACGCGGCCGCTGTGTCCTTATCCGAAAGTGGCGCGATATGACGGGGCGGGTGAGGTGAATTCGGCGGGGAGTTTCAGTTGTCGGTGACGTGAGGGCAGTGCGGGATTCGAGTGAAGGAGATGTGCGAACCGGTCGACGTGTTTGAGGTGCAAATGACGCGCCAGTTCGCGCATCCACACCAATTCCGGATCGTTTGATCATGAAAAATATCGATTTAAATGAGAGAATGGGCTCCGCGAATTTTGCTTTGTGATTTTCAAGCGTGGACAACCGGTGTCGGTGGGATTACGGCTGATGTCGAAGAAATCGTTCTCGATGCGTCTCGTTATGCGGGTGAAAGTATCGGTATAAGGGGAATTGTTCTTGTTCGAGGTGACAGGTCACTTCTTTTTTCAAGTGGTGGCGAGTTTTATATCGGGATCGTGTGGCCATAACTGGGCGATTGCGCACGAATGGGGAAGCGGTAACGTTGGGCGAAGTGTTGGGTGGGCGTCTTGATAGAGGTGATGAGGTATTTGAATTCTGAATGTAGTGACGGGCCTGGGGCAGCTGATCCCGCGCCATGGATTCCGCAGGACATCCGGAACGTCATTTTCGGTGGCGAGCAACTCCGGGTAAGCCTATTTCACGACGCCACGAGAATGCTATGGATGCGAACTTTGGGATAATTGCGCCAAAGAGTGAACTGGAGGTGATTTTGTTCAAGCGACCTCCAGAAATAAGATATTGGGGTGATGAGCCAGTGGAGGTCGGGGCGCCGCGGTATGGCTATCCTGGGCTCAATGAAATTGAATTCAGAATTTGTCCACTCACAACGTTCATGCGGGGCAAGCTTCCTCCGGCGCAGCAAGCCGTTGACCTCGAATATGCGCAGATGACAGGTGTAGGTCTAGACGAGTACGAGAGTTCTTTCGTTACGGCGGAAGACGGGACGATGATGAATGCATTTGAGGCAGGGCTGACGAAGCTGTTGAATCAATTTACATTCTGGGCAGTTCTGTTCGCACCTGGAGGAGATCGACTGGAGGAATTTTTGACAGTCGATATGGAGGGGATGATGCATGAATTGAGGCGTGGCGTGCGTGATTTGCGGGCATGCAACGGATTCCTGGCTGTTTGCAAATAAATACCGTACCACGCGTCGAACACCATTTCCTCGTCACGCGGTTCCGCGGCGTGAATCCTCGTGGCCCCGCCGATGATTTCGGCGCTGCGGCTCATGCGGCAAACGCGAGCTTACCGCCGGCGTAAGCGATAGCGATCCCGCCAAGACTCAAGACGAGCGTTGATTGCAAATGCCCCGGGGCTTCCCCCCTCCTGGATCGTGCGGTCACACGCGCCCTTTTCTCAGGCGTTGCTCTGTCGAGATTGCGCCTGCCCGACTTACCTCGGAATGAATCGCTTTCGCGGGTCGACCTGATCCCGCGGATCGACCGCTTTCGCCGTGCCGTCGCTCACGATCGTCTGTGAAATGCCGGCGAGGTGCTCGCCGGCATGCGCGAATTCGGCAAGCAGGCCGAGCCCGCCGAGCGTGGCGAGATGATTCAGACCTGCCGAATCCCCACCTTCCACCTCAGCGGCCACAAGCTTGACGACTGCGGCCGGGCGCGCGAACGCTCGCTGGGCCTCGGACACTGGCGCCGGCGGGGCAGGCTTCAACTTGGGTTTGATCGGTGCGTTCATGGAGGCGCTTTGACTATCAGGCAAAAAATTGACTAAATTTCGTATCGTCACTATCATACGAAATAACTTGAACTGATCCTAGCACAATGATTCGTGGTCTGGGTAACCCTCGCAAAGCACTTATCGACCTGATGACGTCGAAGGTCGGGCGGTTGGTCGCGCGACGCATCGACGATGCTCACGGGTATGACGCATCGAAGCCAGATCGCCGGGTGCGCGAGGTCGCACAGCGCATGGTCGCGATCGTTCAAGCGATGAATCGCGATCAAATGGAGGCATGCCACGCCGAGCTGAATGCGTTCTTCCGGATGGTGCCGTTCAGCGAGGCGATTCCCGTTGCAGTCGAGATCGAATTGAAGTGGCCTCACCACATCGAAACATTGCCGGAGGCGAACCAGCGGCTCGACCTGATCCGCAAAGGCGGCGAGTACGCGATGATCTTCGGCCCGGAGAAAATCGAGAACGTACTTGCGTGCCTCGAAGAGATCGAGGCGGGGCAATAGCGATGCCGTACCTGCCGTTTCCGATGGAGGACCAGGGCTTCGAGGCGTGCGTGGTGCAGGCAGAGGCAAAGTATGCCGTCCCGTCGTGCATTCTTCGTGCCGTCCACGAAGTGGAATCGTCCGGCAATCTCAATCCCGGCATCGTGCGCTCGAACCGGAACGGCACGAAAGACTACGGCGTCACGCAGATCAATACGGTCTGGACGAACTACTTTCAACGCAACTTCGGCATCTCCGCGTCGCAGTTCGCGAACAACGCGTGCCTCGCGGTGAACGGCGCCGCCTACATCATTCGTTACGAGATCAACGCGTCGGGAGACTTCTGGACCGGCGTCGGTCGATATCACAGCCGCACACCGGGGGAGCATGATCGCTACGTCCGGAAGGTCGCCACTCAAGCGCAGAGGTTTGGATGCCTGATCAGGTAAGCAACCGCAGTTCGGCGCCCATCATTGTCCTTGCCGCGGTCATCACCGCGCTTGCGATCGTGATGATGTGGCGTTTGAAGCACGAGGTCATCACGCAGAGGCTGCTGATCTGGAAAGCATACGAGGTCATGCCGATTTCGACCCTGTCGGATAGCGCGGCAGCGTTGAAATCCCGCCTGTTCGCGTATTTCCGTTACGCGCGCGTGATTTCCTTCAAGGAGGTGTTCATCCTTGGGTGGCAGATCGGGGCGTTTTATATCGTGATTCCGATCGGATTGAGCGCCTGGATCGCATGGAAGGCGATGCGCCACCCGGTCGTGCTTGCGACTCGGGTCCATACCGTGCAGTCCCTGCTCGAGGTGCAGAGCAAGTCGTTCTCCGCGGTGGCGCCCATTCTCCAGCGGGAGTTGACCGACGACACCTCGCCTGAATGGGCGTCGTCCGTGCATCCGGAAGAGTGGGTTGCGGAGCATGGCGTGATCGTCAACGAGCGGCTGGATGACGACCGCGTTCGCGCGTTGCTGGTGGCGCAGCTGGGCAAGCGCATCGACTCGCTTGCAAAACTCAAGCCGCACGAGAAGGCGCTGTTCGCGATCTTCGGGCTGAGAGTGTTTTTCAAGGATGTCAAGGCATCGACGGCGCTGGTCGATGCGCTGAACTACAGCGCGAGCAACCCGAAGTCGCGACCGAACTTCGGCCTGGCGCGGGAGGCCTTCGTCCGATGCGCGAGCGCGAAGCCGGCAAGGACGTGGCTGATGAAGCACCCCTACCCGCGCACCTTGTTGATGGCCTTGCTGATTGAATCGCGCCAGATGGGGGTATTGCCTTCATCCAGCTTCATTTGGCTGAAGCCGCTCGATCGCGCGCTCTGGTACCCGCTCAATACGGCCGGCCGGAAAGTGCCGTTCATGGAGTCAGCCGGGGTATTCAATCAGATGCAGGCGGAGGAGGTCGCATGGGACAACAACTGTGTGCTCGCTGAGCCGCACGTAGAAGAATCGATTCGCGGCCTCCAGCGATACCTGGAAGAGGCGGGCATTCTCGATGCAGCAACGGAAGATTTTACGCTGAGGAATCCACATGAAATTAAGGTTTGAGAAGGCTTCGCCGGCTCTGCGGGATTGCGTCCTGGTCGAGCATGACGGAACGATCTTCACGTCGTTCAAGCGGACGGGGTACATCAAGGCCATCGCGCGTACGAAGTTCGCGACCGGCGAATCCGCTTCGACGGGCGCGTTTACCGTGACGTCGGCGGATGCCGGCAAGTCGGACGAGGGCGGCCTGCATGCGCTGACGTTTGTCAGCGAGGTGGCCGGAACGGAGAAGATCGCGATCATCGAGCGATTCCAGACGGCCGAGGACGCCGAGGCAGCATGGGAACGGGTGCAGCGTGCGCTGCGACGGTTCGTCGTGCGCAATCGGATCAACGCGGCATGGCGCGGTTTCCTGTGTTACGTCGGCGCACCGCTCATCGTGTTTACCGTCGGCATGGCGGCGGTCCGCTTCATGGATTCGCACAACGGGTCGCTGCAAACGATCGATGCGCTGATGCGCATGGCCGAGTCGGTGGACACGTCGGGTGCGAATGGCGCCGCGAAACCGGCCGGCCGCAAGCTGGACGCGCTGCCGGCGAACGCGCCCGGCATGTCCGCGCGTGACAGCGGCATGGTGGGCGGATCGCAGATGGCCGGAATCCATTTCGGCCTCGACAATCAGGCGCCGGAGAAGACGCTCTACGTATTTTCCGATCCGAACTGTCCTGCCTGTCAGCAGTTCGAGCCGCATATCGACGCGCTCGCAAAGGACTACTCGGTCTACGTGCTGCCGGTGGCGTACCAGGGCGGCGATCACGGCAAGGCCGCCTCGATCGCCATGTGCGCAGCCGATCAGAAAGCCGCGTGGCAGGTTGCGCTCGATGGGGGGGGCGCGTCGCCGGGCTCCGACTGCCTGCCGGGCTACGACGCCGTCAAGGCGAACATGGAGCAGTTTCAGCGTCTCGGCTTCAACTCCACGCCGCGAGTCGTCAACGGTTCCGGCTATATCTTCTCGGAGGGCGCGACGGCATCCATGATCAGGACGCAGTCCGCGGCCAGGTAGGGCATCGCGAACCGCCGATTTCGGCAGGCATCTGACTCATACGCATTGGCACATGGCACAACGGTACGGCACGTCGCAACGGCAGGAGCTTTCGCAACGACGGATAACGCTCGATCCGCGAACGCTGCTTGAGCGGTTCGGCGGCTCGCTTTCGAATCCGCGCAGCTATGCCCGGTTTCAAGTCACGCTGGCAGTGTTCGCTTGCGTGCTCGCCTTCATCTGGCTGCCGATCACCATCGTGATGGTCATGCTGCAGGTCTGGTTCTCGTGGCAGCGTCACGAGATGCCGATGCGGTATCCGAAGGATCTCGGCGGAATCGACCCGACGCTCGACGTCGAGAAGCCGAACCCGAAAGGCAGCGGCGAAATCATCGAGCGCAACGCCGCCGCCGGGATCCTGCATATCGGCAACCAGCGCTCGATCGACAGGGCGGAGCACCTCAAGGAGCTCTGGGTGACGGATTCGGATGCGCGAACGCACATGCTGCTCATGGGCACGACCGGCAGCGGCAAGACCGTCACGTTGCTGAGCTTGTGCTTCAATGCGCTCGCGTGGGGATCCGGGTTCTTCTACTCCGACGGGAAGGCGGATTCCAGCCTTCACGCGGCGGTGTGGTCGTTGTGCCGGCGCGTCGGTCGTGAGGATGACTACCTGGTTCTGAACTTCATGACCGGAGGGGCGGATCCGTACAAGAAGCGGAAATCGACCGACAAGTCCTCCAACGGAATGAACCCGTGGTACGAGGGCGGTCCGGACTTCCTGTCGCAGCTTTCTTCGTCGCTGCTGCCGAAGGCGAGCGGTGACGGCGCGCAGTGGCAGCAGAAAGCCGTCAACATGATGGACGCGCTCATTCGCACGCTGTGCTACGAGCGTGCAGTGGGCAACATCACGCTTTCGATTGGCGTGATCCGCGAGTATCTGGCGCTGCCGAATCTGGTCAAGCTGTATCTGAAGGGGAAGAAGGGCGAAATCCCGGAATTCGCATTCCTGCCGATCAAGGCCTACCTGGAGACCGGCTTGCCGGGTTTCAAGCCGGATCAGGCCGACAAGCCGGAAAAGTGGGATCAGACCGTCTGGGACCAGCACGGCTATCTCACCGGACAGTACGCGCGAACCCTGTCGATGCTGACGGACACCTACGGATACATCTTCAAGGAGAAGTACTCGGAAGTGGACATGATGGATGTGCTGCTTAACCGGCGCATTCTGGTGGTGATGATCCCGACGCTGGAGAAGTCGTCCCAAGAGGCGGCGAACCTCGGGAAGCTCGTCGTATCGAGCATTCGATTGATGATGGCGATGAACCTCGGGCACAAGCTCGAAGGGACGTACAAGGACATCATCGATACGAAGGCCACCAAGTCGCCGGCGCCGTACATCATCACGATGGACGAGCTTGGATACTATTTCGCGGAAGGTATCGCGCTGATGTTTGCGCAGGCGCGCAGCCTCGGGTTCATGATGATCGCGGCCGGCCAGGATATCGCCGCGATGGCGAAGGGCGAGAACAAGGAAGAAGTCGACTCGATGATCGCCAACACGAAGATCAAGTATACGTTGGCGCTCGAGGATCCCGACAAGACGCTGGAGGTCTTCAAGAAGGTCGCCGGCCAGGCGATCACGGTCGAGACGGGATCGTTCGAAGGCTCGGTGAACAATTTCACGACGACCAGCTACCGTCAGAACCTGACCGGTTCGATTCAGCGGCGAGATCGAATCGAGCTGCAGGAGCTCAAGGCGCTCAAGGAGATGCAGGGTGTCCTGATCTTCAAGGATCAGGTGACGCGCGCACGCAGCTTCACGTGGTTTCATTCGACCAAGTTCACCGACCTGCCGTTTCGGCTGAACCGGTTCCTGCAGGTCGATCGGCCGAAGCGCGAGGACCTGCAGGACAAGGTCAAGCCGATCGGTCGAGGCGATGCCCGCTTTACGACGATCGACCGGATCGTGAAGCAGATCCGGCTCGGGCACGTGCCGACGTATGCCGCGACGGCCGACCCGATCGTCGATGCCGTGCTCGACACCTATCGGGCGATCGAGCAGCACCACCCCGGCGAAACGGCCGTCAACCGCGGAATTGCCTATTACATGGCTGCTGTGGCGGCGATGCGCAAGCACAAGCCGGACGAGGCAGGCCGATACTGGGAGCCGATCGAGGTCGACTCCGCAACGTCGGATGATGCGCCGCCGGCTGAAGTGGAGGGCGAGGCCGAAACCCCCGTTGTCGCCAGCGCACCGGCCACGCGGGACGCGGCCGAGGACGGGGGCAATCCCGCCTATCACAACCCGCCGCTGGTCGAGAAGACGAACGGGGGCGCGGCGTTTGCGGATCCGGGCCGTCGATCCGCCGAGGACCCCGCGGCGGATCGTGCGCCGGGTGCGGCAGGCGTCGAAAGGTCATCGCCGGAGAAGGTGATCGGCTTCTCCGACAAGACCATCGAAACGCTGATCAAGATCGAGCGGGCCCGAAACAACGACAACCCGGTGGAGTCGGTGAAGGCGACCGAATCGGACATTGCCGCGCAGTTGCGATGGACCGCGCCGGTCGGCGAATGGCGCGACGCGGATATCGACCGGATGTTCAGCAACATCGAGGCGACGATCGGTCGCGCGGCAGGCAGGGCGAACGGATGATCGGACGAAGGGATTTTTGCAAGGCATTCGCGGCGGCGGCGGCGATGGCCCCGTTCGTATCGCCGGCGCGGGCGCGCGCCGAGCCGGCAACGGCCGTGCCGACGGTGCTGTGGGTCCGCCGCGGGCGAGACGAGGCCCGGATCGACTATTCGACGGACGAAGGCTTTCGCGCTGCTGCCTGGATGCTCCGGGACGTGCGCGCGGGCGTGGTGGGCGTGCCCGCGTGGAGCCTGCTCCAGCAATGGTCATGGATGCAGGCGTGGCTCGCTGCCTACGGTACGCATGCGCGCTTCGACATTCATTCCGGGCTGCGGACGAAGGCGACCAACGACTATTACGAGGGCGCGCTGTCGTCTTACCATCTTCCGGACAGCAACATGGTTTTTCGCGCCGGCGACTTCAGCTCGCCATCGGTATCGAGCGAGTACATGGGGCGCCTTGCCTACCTGTCGCAGCAGGGAGGCGTCGGATTCTACACACGGAATTTCACGCACACGGACGTTCGCGGCAGAGTCGCATTCTGGCGCTCGAAGTAACTTGACGTGATGCGTCACGTTCGTTCGGAATGGGCGGTCGATCGTTCACGAACGTGTAGGAAAGTAACAATTTGTTCCCTAATATTACTTCGTTGTCGATTGTGTGCAACCAATCGTTTGGTGCGTATAATCAACGCGATACACAATCCTAAGCGGGGTACCGTATGGTTTCCAGTGTTGCGGGACAAGGTCCAATTCCTGACGGCGCAACCTCTGCGCCGTCATTTTTTAGCCAGAAACCGATCACGAGCCTGGTGGGCGGAGCCCTCTACGTCAACAAGACGGTCCTCTCGGCGCGGACGAAAGCCGCTCCCGGCGCTTCTGCAGATGACGATGGTTTGTTTGCGCGGCTGATGGCCGCGATCAAGCGCTTCCTGGCTCACATTTGCCGGGTATTTCTTTCCTCCGTCTTCAAATCGGAGGGTGAGGACAGCAGTCGTGAGGATGGCGGCTCGACCTCTCCTACCCATTGCGGGATGCGCAAGACGCCGACCGTCTCCGAGACCGATCAAAACGTGATCGTCGACGGCCTGACGAAATCGGCGCTCGACCGTATCCGTCAGACGATTGACGAGATGGTCAACGTGGCGGTCGGCGATACGCTGCCGAACTCGCTCAAGGCTGCGCTCGGCATGCCGGAGCTGGGGCGTCGTCAGGCGTTCCGCGTGCTCCTGCAGCAGAACCTTGGCGACACGCGGCAGATGCGTGAAGTGTCCGCTGAACTGCGCGCTCGCATCGGGGAGATGGTCGAGCCGTTTGCGGCGGAGTACGAGATCGACAACACGACGGTGCTGGCGCTGTTCCGTGCCGACCTCGAAAGCGGGGGCGGCATCGCGAATCGCGTCGATCCCGACAGCGAGATCCGTGGTCACATGGCCGAATTGCAGCGGCTGGAGTCCGCGTTGGCCGCCCTTGCGAAGGCGCGCGGAACGATCAGTACGCAGGCGATCGTCGCGGGCGCCTACACGCGCGAGGAACTGGCGGCTGTCGTCGCCATGCAGGGCCTGGACACGGAATTTCTTTTCAAGGCGGAAGCCGCAGCGGGCGAGCCGGCCGACGCGCACGGCGACGCAGCGTCGCAGCTTGCTGTCGGGAATGTCATCGCGATGGTCGCCTATCGTTCGTCCGGTGAAGGGCGCGGGCCGGCAGACGAGGGGGCGCCGGAAACGGCAGCGCTTTCGCCCGAGCTGGCCGAGGCGCTGGATCGGCTGGTGGCGCAGGGCGTCATCGGGCAAGATGCCGCTCAGGCGATCGTGCTCGCTGCCAATCTGGATGCGGTGCTGAGCGACGAGTCCGAATTCGAGCTGCAAGTCGACGGTCACGGTGACGACTTGGGAGAAACCTTGAAAAAATCGAATGCTGCAAAGTCAGTGCCAAAATTATGAGTCTGAAAGACAACAAGGAACCGTTTCGTGCGCTGGAGCTCGAAAAATTTCGGGTGAAGCATGGTCTGACGATCAGTACAGCTTGCGAGCTGCTCGGATTGCAGCGGGCAAAGTGGGCTGAGTATCAAAAGAATCCGACGGTGCTTATCGACGATATGGCCGTCTGCATCATGATGACTTTCTACGAACGCCACCCTCGGACCATGCCGATCTCCCGAGTGGTCGATATCCGGCAGTGGATGCTCGATCACAACTATGATCCGGACAGCCCGCAAGACAAGAAGACGTTCGCGGGCGGGATCGGCCGGGAGGCTGCCGCAACCTACCGGTACATCAATGGTCAAGGCAGCGTCAGCAAGCCTGTCGAGCGGCTTCTGGAGGCCGTCGACCGATTGCCGACGGATTCAGGGAAAAAGAAGCGCGCCGAGCTGGAAAGTGTGGCAAGGGAAGTCGCGGATCGCATGGGTGTTCGCGATCCGCTGACGCGGGGGTCCTGGCGTCGTGAAAGCTAAGAGAAGCTGAAGGGGGGGAAATGATAAAAACGAAACGCCCTGGTGTCGACGTCACGGTTGTGCTGTTTTACAAACCGGGCAGTGTTCCCGCGAAGATTGACGTTAAGGAAATCTCGTTGCCGCTGCCGCGGCCGATACGAGGATACGTGACCGGGTTGTCCGGCCATCAGCGCATGGACGGCATGATGTACGCGCGCCAGTTTGCCGATGCGAAGCGGCTGGAGATGCTGGTCGTCGATCTGCTCGTCGGCTTCGATCGACCGATGTACCCGAAGGTGTTGCCGCCGGAGCTGGTTCACGAGCATGACGTGCTGAACCTGTTCCGTGCGTCGAAGAGCCTGATTGCCGAGATTGCGGAGCACTGGCAAGAGTGGATCGTGGCGGATGAGGGCGAAGGTGCGCTGGTTCACTATGACTGGTCGCGCCCGGCCGACTTCGTGGCGCGACGCCCGGACCTGCTCCCGAAGCTGCTGAAGCTGAAGGAGTATGCGCATATCAACCTGGTGACGCACCCGGTGATTGCGTCTTACAGTGACCGGTCGTTGACCGCAACGTCATTCCGGGTCGGGTATCCGAAGATCGAGCGCGCCGTCGCACGATTCCATCCGGACATCGAAATCGTCGTGTAGGCATCCTGCACAGGGAAGCCCCGCTGCCTGCCAGGGTGCGTATGGCCCCGCGTCACCGAGAGGTGCGCGGGGCTTTTTGCTGTGACGCGCGACGGCACGCACCCGCCAACGGTTTCTTGACTGTCAGGCAACTAGTCGAGAACATTTTTATAACTACGTATCGTATAATCGATACGAAATTATGGAGTGGCCGTGACGGAAGACGCGGTGGCGCGTCGGCAAAGGGAGGGTGAGCAGGGTGGAAAGGACATTGGCAAACGAGCAGGCCGCGGCCGAGGGTCAGTCGGCTCGGCTCGAAATGACCCCGTTGGGGTGGCTTGTCGCAATCTTGCTGTTCGGTGGTGCGAGCTTCATGGCGTGGCAACACTTCCGCGACGTCAGGCGGTCGGCGCCAACCGCTGTTCAGCCTGCGCCCGGTGCGCAGCGCGAGGTCGCAGGCGTGACGGCTGCGCCGACCGTGGAGCAGATGCTTGAGAAGGAGCGCCGCGAGCGCGCGCAGCAAATCGTGGCATGGCGGGCGGTCTCCGCGGCAAGCCGTGAACGTGTCGCCGAGCTGGAGGGCGTCTTGCAGGCCCTCAATGCGAAGGTGGATGCAATCCAGAAGGCGCCGGCGGCAGTGCCGATGCGCGCCGCGCGCGACGAGGCCGCGGACACGGCGCGGATCGCGCGCAAGTCCGCCGAAGCGGCCAAGGCTGCGGTTGCGATCGATGTCGCAGCGCTTCCGATCGAGTCGGTGTCGGCGCAGGCCATGAACTTGACGGGTTTCTCGAGGGGCGTGGTGGTCGTCGGCAACCAGAAGCTTGCCGTCGGTCAGTCGTTGCAGCAGGGCGAATCGATCATCGCGATCGACCCCGAAAGCCGATCGATCGTGACCAATCGCCGAATTATCAACGTGACGAATTGAGGTGTGGGATGAGTCAAGGTCGCTTCTTGACGCGAATTGGGATCGGTCTTGGTTTGATGCGCCGATCGGTTCCGGACGTGCGGATGCAAACGATCAACGACCCGGCGAACGTTCAGGTGCGGCGCGCTGCTGCGCCCGCACAGCCGGGCGCCGCGCAGCCGACGGTGCAGCGCCACCGCGCGCAGATGCAGCAGGTGTCGCCGCATGTTTCCCAAGGGGGGGCTGCCACGGCACCCGCTGCGCCGGCTTCTGCGGGCGCGCGTTCGGCGCCGTCGCCGGCGCCGCAACTTCCCGATGGGTTGCCCGGGCGGACGCGGGAAGAGGACATTCATACCGTGATGCCGGTCGGGGCGCAGCTCACCGGCGACCTGACGATCGAGGAGAGCATCGTCCTGCGCTGCGTGGTTCGCGGCAACGTCACCCAGTCTGGCGACCATCAGGTCGTTCTCACCGACACCGGCGGCATTCATGGGACATTGCGAGCGAATACGGCCGTCATCGGCGGAACGGTTGAGGGCGATGTGTTCGCGGATCGGGTGGTCATTCTCGAAACCGGTGTCGTCCACGGCAATGTCGAATACGTGACGATGGCCATGAGGGAAGGCGCTTTCGTCAATGGCACGCTGCAGCGCAAAGTGCCGAATGTCCTCGATCCGTCGGACGGCGCATCAGCCGCGCTCGTGCATGCCGCGCCGGGCAGCCTCAGGGCGGTCGCGACGGACGAGCGCGCAGCATGACGGAGGGGCGCTCGCGACGGTCGTCGGCATGGCTTCTCGTGGCGTGGAGCGGGTTCTGCGCGCTCCTGGCCACATCTCGTTTCCCCCATTTCCTGATCGTCTGCGAGGCCGTCGAGGCAACCTTCGGCAATAGCGCGAACGATGCGGTGGTGTCCCGCGTCATGCTTTCGATGGTTGCTTGCCTGTGGGCGGTGGGTTGCGGCGCATTCATCGGGCGGCGCGGTGTGCGTGGCCGGACCCGCACGCGGTCGGAAGCCAATGTCGAAACGCGGCGCGGGCAGCGTTGAAGCATGCGGCCATCCTTCTGATGGCAACGACTTTCCGTTCGGGCTGCATGGCCAGCAACGGATCGACGAAGGCCGGATTCAACAACGTCCAACTCCAGTGACGAAGTTCATGAAGCTCATTCCAAAATTCGGCGCGCTCGAATGGCTGTTCATTCCGCTGATTGCGCTCACGGTGGCGATGTGGATTCACGACCGGCTTCCCGCGTCGGCCGACGAGATTGCGGCGGTGCGCGCGATCGCGGCGTCCAGCCAAGGCGCGCGAGCCGAAGTGGCGGCTGCGATGGCGACGATGCCGGAAATGGACAAGCGCGAGATTCGCGAACTGCGCGAGCGCGCCGCCGCGCGTACTGCGTCGGCATCCCGATCGGCAGGCGATCCTGTTGCTGCGGAAATGGCCCGCGAACGTGACCGATTGTCGGCGCAGTCCGTCACGGACATGACGCCGGCGGATCTCGTTCGATGGGCATTGCTCGCGTCCCGGCGGCATCTGACGCTGGTCCTGGGCGGCGTCATCGGCGTGTGCGCGATGCTGATCGTGCGTCGCAGGGAGTGCCGTCGACGTGTGCCGAGCGGGAATTCGAAGTGAAAGGCGCGGGAAGAAGCGCGTGGGCGGATGCGATGCGGATTTGCTTGGGCAAGTTTGGAGACGCGCGGAAACAGGACGGAGGAGAGGGGCGAAAGCCCCTTTTTTCACATCGGCCGATCGTTGCGAAGCCACACATCGGCTGAATCGGTATTCGATCGGCCAGAACGGGACTGGACGCGTGCGCATCGTAATCCGGCTGTCGTGCGACAGGCGAGGGTGAGATTTTACGGGAGCGAAAAAAACCGGTTGCGTGCAACTAACCGTCTGATCGCCGGGCACCCGCCGAGCTGTGCCGGCAAACGAATACCGGCTGCTTTGCAAGCGTGTGGCGACTGGACATCAGAAAGGAAACGGAATATTATTGGACGCAAATCAATGCGTATCGTATAGATAATACGGAAATTTGGGATATCCGGCAGCCGGAATGCCTGTTGCTTGTTCTCATCCTTTCCTTGATGGAGCGATCATGAGCCCCGCCGGAATGGCAGAAAAGGCGAAGTCCGCACCGCGTGCCGGTGTGCAGCGCGGAGACAAACGCTTCGACACGGCGGCATGGGCGCCGTCGAGCAGACCGGACAGCTGCGCATTGTGCGCTATTCCTTGCCGCGACTGCTGCGATTGGCGGGTTGACGCGATGATCCAAGGCAATTCCGTGAAGCGGGTCGAAAGAGGCCCCTGGATGGCAAATGATTGCCGCCGGGGCATCCACGATCGGTCGTCTCCCGGCTTCGTGCTCGATCAGCATCCGATGACGCGAACCGCACCAGCCAGGGCGACTGCCGGACGGCCGATGAGGTTCGACTCATCGACGATCGCGATGCACTCGGCGAAGAGGCATGCGTCGTCGATCCGGAAACGGCGGTGGATCTGATTGAGACGCATCAAACATAGAGGTTAGAAATGGCATTGGACGACAATATCGAGCTGGTGCGGACGCTGCAGAAAACCGGCGACCACTTGGCCCGTCTCGCGGGCTACATGAGCATCGGCGTGCAGCCGAGCCGGGAAAACATCGTCAACGCGCAGCGTTGGTACAACGAAGCGTCTTCGCGCCTGGAGCCCGTGCTGAAGGAGGCCGAGGAAAACAAGGCGTCGCAGCGCATGCGGCAAGTGTTCAGGGGATAAATGCGGCATTGCGCCGGCGGGTGTCGCTCGTCCGTCCAGGGCGCGCCACGGAGCGTCGAACGGCGGATTCGACATGTTTGCGGACGCCGTTCCGCGCGCGCTGGCGCGGAGCGACATTCCCGCCATGCGTGACCAGAATCGGCAGCGGCCCTGGGCGGCATAGGGGCCGGCAATTCCGGTGTGCATCTTGTAACGATTTGATTACGTATAATTGCAATGATATGAATTCAAATGGTGAGCCATGGACGGGTTGAGGATGCCGGTCGAGCACCATCTGGCGTTGGCCCGCTACTACGACACGGTGCTCGAGTGCACGTTCGAACTCGGAGGGGAGCGGTGCGAGGCATCGGAAGTGTTCCATCGCGAAGGATTTCTCCCGCTGATTGTCGAGGTCGCGAGCAGCCGAAGCATGCGGACCTTCAATCAGCCGCTCAAGGCCGAAATCGTCGCACATGAAAGTGCGCTGCTTGGAAAGTCGGTGGTTTTGCCGGACGAAGGCGAGCAGCGTGCCTTGCTGTTGCTCATGCATGCGGCCGAACTCGTCTTCAAGCCGGTGCGCGGCAAGACGATCGAGTTGTACCCGATTTTCGAATACTGCTGGATGGCGCCGGAAAAACGCGCTCGCGCCGCCTGGCAGCCCACCGATATTTGAGAGGTCACCATGCTCATCCGGAAACCCGTCCGGCTCGCGGTCGTCTGCGTCTTGACGATCTCGATCGCACAGCAGTCGTTTGCGGGCTCGTGCACGATGCGCACGCAGATGGAATCGGCGCAAGAGATCGAGAGGACGCGTCGCCAGGCCAGTATCGAACCCGATCAAAAGCAGCTGGAATTGTTCAACCAGCTCGAGCAGGCATGCCTGGAGAATTTCCCGGACGTGAATACGCAAGGGCTGTTGGGCGGACAGATCATTTCGATGTTCCTCAACAAGGTCAAGCAAACGTCATGCAAGAACCTGGCCGACAAGGCGCGAAAGACCACGCAAGAGGCCATGGCACAGGCGCAGCAGGCGGCCCAAAAGGCCATCGACGACCTGCAGAACAAGGTGACGGGGGCGCTCAATGGCGCCGGCGTGCCGCCGGGCGCGACGAACGTGCTGATCGATTCGACGAAGGGGATGATCAACGACGCGATCCAGTCCGAATCCTCGCGGGGAATCCTTGACCAGATCAGCGGCAGCCTGGGGAGGTTGTTCCAATGAAGAAGGCAATTTGCTCAGCAGTCGTGGCTTTGGCGGCGCTCATGTCGTCGAGCAGTGCGTTTGCGGTGTGCGACCAATGCGTGGTTGGGGCCGTCACGGCCGCGTCAGGTGCGATTACGAGTGCCATCAGCGGGATGAGCACGTCGCTAGCTTTGTTGCTGCGCTCTATCGATTCGAATATCGGGGGGGTTGGAACAAAGGTGGCTGACGCCATCGTACAGACCGGGAGATCCCAGCGGGATTTGTTGGCCTTGATACATCGGCAGCAGCTCGAGGAGCGTATCAACCGGGAAACCGAGCTGCCGCTGGATCCATGCGCGACGTCGTCGAGCAACTATGCGGGCCAGGCCGTCAAGAGCACCAACAGCAAGTCGTCGAGCTATCGGCCGGGTGGCTCGACGGTCAGCAGCGCACCGTTGAACAAGGCGCTGAATGGGGCGCCTGCCGCGGTCGAAGCATCGCGGCGCGCCTCCTTGTCGATCCATCAGGCGAAGTACTGCTCGGCGATCGAGGTGCAGCAGGGTTACCCCGGCTGTTCGTCATCGAACATGCCGGATGCGGATGCGAGCGCCGATTCGCTGTTTACCGGCGCGGGCAAGCCCGGCAAGGATGCGGACATGACGTTCACCACGGAGCAGGAAGAGGCGGCGCGTGCCTACATTCGCATGTCGGTGGATCCGCAGCCTCCGGAAAGCATCTCCAAGGCGGAGGCGGGCACGGAGGCCGGCAAGCTGTACATCGCGATGCAGAAGGCTTATCAGGCGAATATCACGTCGGCCCAGAAGTCGATGAACGACGAACTCGCATCGCATATGCCGTTTCCCGGAAGCGCCAAGCTGATTCAGGAGCTCAAGCAGGCGGACGCCGCGGCAAAGTATTTCGACGCGACTGCGTCGAGCGTGGCGAAGAGCACCGGGACCATGAGCCTCGCGGAGCTGCAGGAATTCGAGGCGGGCCGGCGCTGGCGCAACCCCTATTGGCAGATCGAATTCGCGACGCTCGCCGATCCGACGAAGCTGGCGCGCGAACAGCTTTTCGTGTCGGCGTTCATGGCGGATATCCAGTACCAGCAGTTCGCGAAGAGCAAGCATATCGACGTCCTGCTGGGCCAGATCCTTGCTGCGCTGACCCGGACAGGCGACCGGCCTGCAATCGAGGCGCAGCTCCAGCGTGTGCGGGCAACGAATGCGAGGTGACGAGATGATGCATCGAGAACAGGTAATTCCGGCGCCGGCGAGCCGGCTGGCGATGTTCCGGCTCGGCCGGGTCGATAGCGGTGTCAAGCGCATCGCGGCCAGCGCGCAGCGATTCCGCGACGCGGTCGAATCCGCGTTGAGCGGGGGCGGCGATGACGCTGCGTCCGAGACGGGGGTGACGAAGGCATTCGTCGCGTCGTACCAGGCGTTTGCGGAATCGCTGGAGGGCGCGCGTGCCGGTGGCGTCGTCAAGGGGGCCACCGTCGACGTGCTGGAATCCATCATGAAGAAGATGCGCGCCGACTACGCTGACGGCCTGACTGCGTTGCGCAAGGGGGTCTCTCGATTGGAACAGCATGGTCCTGTGTCGTTGCGCGACTTCTGCTCGGCGGCCGGCGACAAGATCGATCGGCTCGAGCAGTTCTGGCAGACCACCTACCAGAATGCGGCCAGGATAAAGATGTGAATGCGGGCGTAGGTGACGTTGATCGTCGACCGACGGGCAATATTCGTTGCTTCGTTCTATTGAGTATGTTTGTTTGTATCGACACGTGACCAAGGGGATGCCATGTCGAACGTCGAGCGTTTTCAGCCGCGCGTTGCAGCAGCGTTCAGGGGGACGCCGCAGCGCACGTCGTTGCGGGCCGTGCCGGACAAGGTATCGGAGGCAAAGCGTGTGCTCGAACGCTGCCGCGACACGGAGCGTGCCGCGACCCTCCGTGAGAGGGCGGACACGCTCACCCTCGCGTATATCGCGATCGGCGCGCGCGACGCGATCCGGTCAAGAACGGCCGGGATATCGCTGGATCGCTTCGACGGCGAATTGGGCCTTGTGGAGCGGGCCGTTGCGCACGTGAAGATGCTCGACTCGGTAGCCGACTGGTTTGACGCGCGTGGCGGCCATCCACGGGTGTTCGAGCAGGAAGTCGCGGAGTGTTTCGGGTATGCATTCGCGGCCGATCAGCTGATGCGCGACGCATGCACGGAAACCGATGCTCAGCTTGTACTGGTCTCGGTCATGCTGGCGGCCGGATATCGGGAAGCGGATATCGACACGGCGATCGCCGATATCGCGGTGGCTCAGGCAAGCCCTGATTGCGCGAATCCAGGCGGATCGCTCCGTCGAGCGCGCCCGAATTTGTAAATATCAACGACGGGTGGGGCGATCAAACGTCTTACTCGACACCGGGCGCAGAGCTGATACGGCACACCTTCCCCAGCGATGCGCGCGTCACCTTTGCCTTTGGTGCCGCGCGCGGACGCTGCGTATCGTGCGTTCCGCGGTCAACGCGGGGCGCTTGGAAGCAGGGGGCATGGCGTCGCGCTGCCCTACATCCGCATGCGACGCGGCTGCTCGACGGCTGGCGCGGGAATGCTTTCCGCATGGTCGCGCCGCGAGGATCCCAGAAGGGCCTGTGCCCACTCGGCCGTCAATTGCGAGAGGGTGCGAATGCGCTGATACGGGTCGGTGAAATGTTGCGCGAACTCGTAGCACTCGGCTGCATCGTGGACGGTGGGATTCGTGATCGCGGCGACCGGTGATCCGCCCAGGCGCTGCCAGATACCCGGCATCGTTCGAGATGCGACGAATTGCTCCGCGGACGACAGCTCGCGCTGCTGGACGATCTCGAGCAGGCGCGTCGCGTCGGGATCCGCGGCCATTGTGTCGACGGGATTGCGCAATGCGATCGGCCTGCCTGAGACGATCAGGTTCGGGGAGATCGCGTAGTCGAGTGCGATGTACGCAGCGTGCTGGACGTCGTCCCGCTCGGCACTGACGGTGAAGTGATCGCCTCGCTTCATGAAGAGCGCTTGCTCGCACGCCGAAAGCGCGATCGGGTCGTGCGCCGGATCATGGTGACGAGGTGTCCCGGATACCCGCAAGACCGTCAGTGGGCCCGCGAACGATTCGATGTGGACCGGCGCGCAGTTGTTCAGTGCTGACCGGGGCGTCGCGCCGGTTCGTTGTTGAACGACGCGCATCGCGCGTATATAGGCGTCCACTTGCGCAGTATTCTCGCCTTCGCATCGGAAGGCATCGTTCGGATCGAAGTACAGGCGGACGGAGTGCGGCGCAAGCATGGAAACCTCTCACGGATGGAAGCGGGGGAATGCTTGGGTGGCTGCGTGGGCGTCATGGGGCGGGGCCTCGTCATCGCCGACGAGCGTGACGGTTGCTTCAGCGCCGATGCCGTGCCGGGAAGCGGATCGGCATCGGTTTGACTCCCTGTCCTATAGCATGTATCGTTGTAATTATACGGAAATTGGCGAGGGATTGTACCGTCCTTTTCGTATCGGGAATGCGCCGAGGGGGGATCCCTGCACCCCTCCGGCGTAAACCCGTCGTATCCCCCTCCTCGTGCGCCGGATGGAGGCTTTGGCGTCCATTCGGCCTCTTTTTTGGAAGCGAGCCAGTGTCATGTCGAGCAGCTTCTCTCTTCTGCTGAGTGCCCGCGTCGCGGTGGCAACGTATTTCTTCTCGAACGGGCCATTCCAGCTGATGCGGGATGCGGTATCGCTTGCCAGGGATGGCGGTGTGGTCCGAGCCGGAGAGGGCCTGGATATGGCGACTCCGCTTCTTCAGTCGAGCGCGGGCGTTGTGCATCCTTACCGCACGCTGCTGGCGACTGTTCGAACCGAATACGAACACGCATACCGGACGCATGTGCCGGTTTGCGGCGCATTTTTTGCGCTTGCGGGCCGCGGTGGATGGGTGCAGATAAGAAGCATGGAGCGGGGCGGCGCGCACGGATCGATAACCGTGTCGTCCCGGAATGCCCGCGAGATTTTCGGATTGCTCAGGCGGCCGCCCGGTTCCTATCAACTGCGCAGGGAGCAGCAGTTCGTGTCCGGATCCCACTTCGTCCGTGTCGACGATCCGACGGCGAGCCATTTCGGGCAGCTCTATCTCGAGGTGGGTCATCCGTCTCGCAGCGGCATGTACTTTGGAAACCCTGCCACCGAGCATCTGAATCTGTCGGCATTGCTCGCGCTCGAAAGTCGCGTTGCCGTGCTGACACGGCGAGTGCTTGCCCCGGCAGTGCCCGGCGGACTGTCGGCAAGGGCTTGAGCCTCGGGCGACGACTGAAAGCGCCGGGGAAGCGGGCACGTTGACGAACACGCGCAGCGGGATCGAGTGCGACGGCCTGCCGGTCGTCATGGTGGAGGGAGCGGGCGGCTGCGTTGCATTCGATGCGATTCGACCGCGCTGATCGTCGAGACGGAGTCAGACAGACATGCAGCAGTTCATACAGGAATTAGCGTCGCTACCGAAGTGGTTCAGCGTGGGGTGTGCGGCGATCATGGGTCTTGCGATCGGGAGTTTCCTGACCGTCGTGGTGCATCGGCTGCCGGTCGTGCTCGAACGCGCATGGGCGCGCGATGAAGGTCGATCTGTCGATGGCGGGACGTACAACCTGTGCGTGCCTCGATCATCCTGTCCGTCCTGCGGTCACTTTCTGAGACCGTGGGAAAACATCCCCGTGTTCAGCTTCATTCTGCTTCGGGGGCGCTGCAGCGCCTGCGGGGCGGCTATTCCCTGGCGGTATATCGCGATCGAGGTCTCGTCCGCCTGTCTGGCGGTCGCGACCGTCTACACATTCGGCGTCACCGGCAAGGCGTGTGCCGCGTATCTCTTTGGCGCCTCGTTGCTCGCGCTCGCGTGCATCGACATGAAGACGGGGTTGCTGCCGGACGTGATGACCCTTCCTTTGCTCGCTTGCGGGTTGCTGGTCAATGCGCTCGGCGGCTTCGTGACGCTGCCGGATGCGCTCGCGGGCGTGGTTGGCGGGTGTGCGGCGCTCGGCGTCGTGCTGGTGGTGTCGCTTCTTATCACGCGCCGGGAAGGCATGGGTATCGGCGACATCAAGCTGTTTGGGGCAATTGGCGCGTGGCTCGGATTCTGGGCGATACCTCAGGTGTTTCTGTTGTCGTTTGGTCTTGCGGCGGCGCACGGCGTCTTCATGCTGGCGAGACGCGACGCTCGGCTGCAAGACGCCATGCCGTTCGGTCCGTTCATCGCGATCGCCAGCGCTTTCACGCTCTTTGCCGGCGTGGTGATCCGATGACGCAATTGAATTTCCCCAACGGCCACATGGTCGCCATGCGCGCGAAAGCGAAGACGCCGGTCGCGTTCTTCCACATCGTCAGCAAGGAAGGCGTCGACATGGGCTGGATCGGCTTTTGCGAAGCCATCGGCGAGGCGATGATCCCGGCGCTGCTTCATCCCGACGGCGTCGAAGGCGCCGAAAAGCGCGCCCTGAACGATCCGCCGGCGGTGATCGGCATTTATAACGGCGAGTCGTACGTGCCGCATGCGTGGATCAGGAAGGTCCTGAAGGGAGAGCGGGATCTGTTCGTGATAGACGCAATGAAAGTCGCGGCAGAGAACGGCTTCAGGCAATCCCGAGGCGAACCGCCCGAAGAGGCGCCGCGCACGGCGGAAAGCCAGCCGCACGAAAACGATGACGAAACGAATCGTGACCACGGCAGCCACGATGGCGAGCGCGGCGGTATTATCCAGCGGCTGCGCCGCTGGCGCATCCTGGGCCGTCGCTGACGGCGCGGCGGTTTGGACCGTCAAGGCTGGCCGCGCGACCCGCCAGGACATGCTCGCGAAGTTGGCGACCAGTACTGCAACGAACGGGGCCGGCAAACCGGCACGATATCGAACGATATCGTGCCCGGGCATGCGCTGCTCGCTTACTTCGGCGCGGGTGGCCGGGCCGCCGGCGCAGGCGCATCGACCGGCGCGATCTTGCCGTACTCATAGCGATAGCTGACTGCCTGCTCTTGCCCGACGTCAAACGTCGCCGTCGCGGCAAGCTTCCGATCGTGCAGAAACAGTTCGCCTTCGACTTCCTGCAGGACATGGTGGCTCGTGGCGCGGAGAACCTGACCGACGTAGTCCTTCCCGTGAACAGCCTCGGCGACCTGCACCGGCCGGCCGTCCTTGAGCGAGGCCGACAGCAGCTTCCGGGAGGCCAGGCGCTGCATGTACGGCTCGGCCAGCTTCTCGGCGACCCATGGCACCTCGATATCCTTGGCGGGAAATTCGACCTGCTCGTGGGCCTTCGTCGCCACCAGGCGAGCATCGTCTTCCGAGTTGTCCCATACGGTTGCATGATCCGCATGCTCGAAGGCAGCCGGCAGCAAGTCCATCGCCGCGACATACCGTCGGCGGACCGTATCCGGAGGCACGGCGTGGCCGCCGGTGGCAACGCGGTCGGCGACACGCCCGACGTTGATTTCGGGATCCTCGGTCGTGACGAAGACGAGCGACACTTGATAGCCGTGCGCCTTTGCCTGTGTCATGAGCGCAACCTTTTCGGGTGTCGACATGACCGTCTCGAAAGCAAAGTCACGCCCCTCGCTCAGCGCCTTCAGGCGTTGCTCCTCGGCGATTCGAGCGGCCTCCCGGTTTCGCTCGCGATCGTCCGGGATGTCGCTCGCCAGGTTGCGTGCGATGTCGTCGGCGTTGATGTACTCGCCCGAAAAGTCTTCGAGATTGTCGAGGAGTGTCTTGGTGATGGTGGATTTCCCCGAGCCGTTCGGCCCGGCGAAGATAATGACAGCGGGTGGTCGTTTTTCTTCGATGTTGGCAGTCATTCGGTGGCTGTTATTTCCGCTTCGTCTCGGTCACATCCGCAGTAACCTTGACATCGCCGCCCGCTTCCACATTCGTCGCAGCCTCCTTCGGCTTGCGCACAATATAGGTCGGTTTGATGCCGTGCTCTTCAAGGTTGCGAATCGCTTTCTTCACTGCCGCGCTCACGAGTGCTTGAGCGGCGTCGCTGCTCAAGAAGCGGCCAATTTTGTCTGCAGGCATGATCTACTCCATTGGATACCTTTTGGTTGACATTGTACTCCTCGTCGTGGTAGGGCGAGAAACGGTTGCCTTCTATCAAATCGGGGTGCTGTCGTGCGGCCGATCTGCCGCCACAGCCGTCACCCCAACGCCGTTCGTGAGCGCGTAATGGATCAGGTCCACGTTCGAACGAAGCTGGAGCTTATCGAGCAGCCGCGTGCGGTATGTGCTGGCGGTCTTCACGCTGATCGACAGCTCTTCGGCGACGTCCACCAGCCTCATCCCGCGCGCCAGCAGGCATAAGGTCTGATATTCGCGGTTCGACAGCCCCTCGTGCGATGGCGCCGGCTCCTGGCCCGAGATTTGGTCGAGCAGCAAGGTCAGCGCACTCGACTGGACGAACCTGTCGCCCGCAGCCACGGCGCGCAGCGCGTCCAGCATTTCGTCGCGCGTCGCGATTGCTCCGACGACGCCGGATGCACCGCTGCGCAGTGCGCGCAGTGTGCGATCGGCGCCTTCAGCCAGATCGAGCGCGAGTACACCCAACTTCGGCGAAAGCGACCTGACGCGGCCAATCAGATCGAATGCCGGAACACTTTTCAGGTCCAGATCGATCACGACGGCCGTGTAGTCGTCGAGCCGACGCATGTTCTCGGCGAGCATCCGCGCCGATGAGGCGAACACACAGGCGTCGGCGATGCCGGCGGCGGCCACCAACGCCTCTATGCCGAAGCACCGCACCGGATCGGAGGCAGCGACCAGCACGCTCAACATTTCGTGACTCCTTCGGCTATTCCGTCGAATATCGCCAGCCGCGCCTCGCTGTTCGGGGCGGGTGCCGCCGGCGTGCGTTCAAGTACGCGTGGCTTGCCGCAGTGGATTCCGCGCTGCCTGACGAGGTAGCCGTTCATGTGAATCGAACTCGCGCGCGATCGTTTGGCGGCGTGCCTTCGGATCCGTGCATGTCGCGTTCCATCTGCTTGTGCTCGACCAGGTCATGCGGCGAGCGATGCCCCAGTTCTTCATCGATCAGTGCGCGGTGCGCCGCGTCCCATCCGATCGAATCGACGTTGCACACCTGTCGATCCACGAACGATTCCGGGTTCTCTTCGAACACCACGCCGTTTCGGACGTAAAGCGCCTGCGCATGCAGGTCGTGCGCACGCGCATAGCGGTTGAGGATGTAAACCTGCCGCTCCGTTTCCCGCCAGAACGGGGAATCGATCCGACAGATCGGCCGGAAGTAGGGCGACGCGTCATTCGACTCGGGCGCCGAGAAGCGGCCGCGGGGCGTGTTCAGTACGACTTCGTTGCCCCGAATTTCGAGGTCGCGCACGTTGACTTGATGTGCCAACGCAACTCGGCGCAACATTTCGACGGTGCCGGGGGGCTCGCGCATCTGCGTATCGAACCGGCTCCGCCAATCCTGTTCGTTGGCGCGACCCGCCGTACGCTCGCGTGCCCACGCATAGTGGCCGTCCTCGTGCACCGGCGCATCGGCGATCAATTCCTTCGTCGCCTCGACGCGCTGTTGCTCGCCCTTTTCGTGAAAGGCCGCTTTGATTCGCTCGAATCCTCGTGCGAGCGTGATCGACGCTGCGCTCAGGAGTGACGCCGCGAACATCTGTCGCGCGCCCCGGGCTTGCATGTTTCCGGCTGAGGCCGGAGGCGGCGCGAGCTCGCCTTCCTTCACATTCGTGTCCGCCGTCGCCGTCACCGCGCCAACGACCGTGGGCGTCGCGACAGCCGCCCGAAGGTCGACCTTGGCGAGTTTTTCCGTGAATCGGGCAAAAATGCCCTGTGCCTTTCGCTCAAAATCGGTCATCGCCGCCCCTTTAGTTCACCGCCGGATATTCCTGCTCGACCAGCTCGCAGAATTCACCCGCCAATCCGAGCATGCCAACGGTCTCGGGATGGTCGGCGTCGAGACGGCCGGCCACGAAATCCGACAGGAAGGCGGCGTAGACCATGGCGTGCGACCGGATCACACTCCCTTCGTCGATCCGGCCGTAACATGCGTCGAGGCGCGGGATCAGGCGCTTTGCACGCTCTCGATAAGCTGATGCAGCAAGCGACATGGTGAGCTCCGATATGTGTATCGTTACAATGATACGAAATTTAGCACAGGCGGAAGAATGTTGCCATCTCCGAGCGCAGCCGCGCTAGCAGGATTGGAGCGCGCCTGTCGCGGCGCTCGACGTCGGCGAGACGCGGTTTCGGCACGGCTGCGAGGGCATCGGGTGCGATAGTTCAATGCACCGCGGCCGCCGCACCGGTTACAAAATTCGGACTATAGTCTGCTGATGACTATTGTCTACATGTCGAGAATTTTGGCCCTGATCGAGGGGCCGGAATCTTGAAAAGCCAAGCCAACATTGCATTTGCCGCGACGCTGCGCAAGCTGCGCAACGACCGCGGCCTGTCTCAGTACGCCCTCGCGAAGGCGACGGATCTGGACCGCACCTACATTTCGCTGCTTGAACGCGGGCTTCGCTCCCCGACTCTCGACACCTTGCTCGCACTGGCGCGGAGCCTGGATGTTCCATTGGTCGATTTGATTGCCCCAGTCGAACTGACTCTCGAGGCAAATCACCAGGCACAAGCCTCCCATGAATAATCGCGCGCAGTTAGAGATCGAAAATTGATTGAAAGTCGCCTCATCTTCAAGCCTTCTCCGTCGATTACCGTACGCGATGCGCTGGCCCAATACACAAAGAGCGTCTCCATCGAGAAGCGGGGATACAAGCAGGAAATGTATCGCGCGTCGACGATTGCAAAGAGCTTCGTCGGGGAGAAGGTGCTTTCCGAATTGACGACGGTGGATATCGCGAATTACCGGGATATTCGCCTCTCGTCGCCCTCCCGCAACACGAACCGCCCCATCGCACCCAACACGGTGCGACTCGAACTGGCGTTGCTCAGGGACTTGTTCAACATTGCCATCATCGAGTGGGGCATCTGCAAGGACAATCCCGTATCGCGCGTGCGCAAGCCCAAGCTCCCGCCCGGACGGGACCGGCGGGTCAGCTTCGGTGAAGAACGTCGACTGCTTCGTGCTGCCGCCGCGCATCGGAACATCGAAATCCATGCATTGATCGTGCTGGCGATCGAGACCGCGATGCGGCAAGGCGAGTTGCTCAATCTCCAATGGGAAAACATCAACTTGCGCACGCGAATCGCCCATTTGCCGCTGACCAAGAATGGATCGAAACGCGACGTGCCGCTTTCGATGAGAGCCATGGATGTGCTGACGCGCCTCGGAACGAAACCGGAGGGCCGCATTTTCAAATACACGTCCGACGGTTTCAAGAGCGCCTGGAGAACGCTTGTTCAGCGTCTTGAAATCGATGACTTGCATTTCCATGACCTTCGACACGAGGCAGTGTCGCGACTGTTTGAGCTCGGTACGCTCGACATGATGGAGATCGCGACCATCAGCGGCCACAAGTCGATGCAGATGCTGAAGCGGTACACGCACCTGAAAGCGTCCAACATGGTCGCCAAGCTGGACGGGAGGAAGATGCTTCACCGCGGCAAGCGTGTCATCTCGCAAGCCATCGTGCCGTATCCGGCCATGATCGAAAGGGACGAGCAACGCGTGACGTTGCAGTTCATGGACTTTGCGCACCTCCGGCTCGAGGGCACGGACGCGGATGAAGTCGCAGCCCGAGCCCGGGATGTGCTGCTGCGCGAACTGGTCAGCATGGTCCGCGACTCCAGGAAACCACCCACTCCGACGCCGCTGTTCGAATACGAAGAGAATGGCCACGCAGTGCTGATCGATCCGCTGTAAGTCCGCCTGTCCGGTCAGCCGATTCACGCAGGAACGATCCCTTCCAAACGACTTCGTTGATTCAGCAACGACGCTTCAGGATGTGCCGAGCATCGCCTTGCCAATCCGGTGTTTGGGTGCCACCAGGCGGATTCACCCGATGGTACAACATGGGGCCGTACTACAACACGAATTGGACGAACGTTGGGCTGGGTTGGTTCAAGTTCTGCTGGGCTTTTGGTGTCAACGGTCCCAACAACAACTCCGGCGTTGTCCCACTCGCCCAAAACGGTGTCGAATGGTACTGGGGCGTCGAAAACAATTCGCCAGATTCATCTGGCATTCAAGTTTCCTGCATGGACTGAGAGGTCCGAGGTACGTATGCCTTACCGCTGTCGCCAGCGTACAATTCCGCACTCAGATTGCTTGAGGGGACTACCTTGTTGATCACCGACCTTATTCGGAAAGTTGTACCGCGGCGAATGCTGGTGACTGCTCGACTGCAGAAGATATTCTTCGGCGAGCACGGCCACACGCGGCGAATTGACGGCATGCCTATAGATGGCAATGGGAATTTCCAGCCGTGGCTTACGTATCCTCTTATTGAGTACCTCAACGGTCTAGATTTCGCTGAGAAAGACGTTTTCGAGTTCGGGGCAGGTGCATCAACCATGTTTTGGGCAGCTCGTGCCCGCAAAGTCGTAAGCGTTGAGTTCGATGCAGGGTGGTACGAGTCCTTGAAGGGACGTGTGCCAGAAAATGTGACCCTTTTTCACGAGGCCGACGGCCATCGATACTCGCAAACCCCCAAAATATTGGCGCCGCGTCGATTTGACGTTGTTGTCGTCGACGGCGCCGAACGGTATCGGTCGGCACGTACTGCGATCGACATCATTGCTCCCGGTGGAATGATCATTTTGGACAACGCCGAATGGTATCCACGCACCGCAGACTTGCTGGCCGACGCTGGATTTATCGAGATTCGATTCAGTGGGTTCTCGCCCATCAACGCATTCGCATCCACCTCGAGCGTCTTTCTCAGCCGGGACTTTTCTTTTCCGCGCGCATGCGCTGCGCGGACTCCCCCGCGCGGCGGCAAAGCGCTGCCTAACGGGGCACTCGACGACGGAAATTGAAGCGTGCTCGGGGCTTTTGATGGTCCCGAGCGTAGTTTGCCAATCCGGTGTGTGGAAACGGGCCTCACGGCGGTGAAGTTTGGCCTTGGTACAATACTTCGAGTGCGCTTCATCAATCGGGACGGGCAATCTCGTCGCTCGCTGGAACGGGTTGTCAACGGCCCATCCGTACACCGGATCATGCAGTGTCCCAGCGGCGCACGGGGATTACGGATACATGCGCCGGCCAGTCGCTATTACGCACATGGGATGGGCTGGTCATTTTGCTTCGCTGTCACGATCCCCAGCGCGCTGGCGGATCGTACGGCGAACAACGACCAGCCCTCCCAGGTGCGTAATGGAGGTCATGCCGAATCCCGTGCGCCGGCGGGACAACTGCATGATCCGGTGTACGGATTGGGCTGACAACCCGTTCCGTCGGGGACGAGATTGCTTCCGTTATAGAAGCGCACAACGTATTGACCGGAAATTCCCCGGGGGATTTCCACACACCGGATTGGCAAAACAGTGGGCCGCTACCGGAGTTGGCGATCAACCCGTTGGGAGAGCAGCTTGCGCCCTGCGCTGCCCAGCCATTGACCTGCACGTATTCGTTCGAATACAGCCGGCTTCCCGACGAAATCGTGCCGTTGACGTTCGCCGAGCCGTTGACCTGCGCACTGCTGTCAATCTGCACGCTTCCTGTCGAATGCAGCCACGATGCCGTCACTGCGCCGTTGGAGGCCCACACGTTCCGTCCGGCGACGAGATCCAGCGATGCATTCGCGTTGCCGGCCGCATTCACGTTACCCGACGCGTTCACGCTACCCGACGCATTCGCATTGCCGACATTGATATCCGCCGCCGCGTTGCCCGCCGCGTTTTGAACGTACAGCGCGCCGTTCTGCCGAATTGCCGAATTGCTCCCGTCTCCGTAGAGCAGCGATCCACCGATTTGCACACCGTTGCCGGCAGGCGTGACCAACTGCTGCGCATTCACCGTCTGCGCATTCGCAATGTTGTGCCGCGCACCCGTCGTACCCAGGAAGTTGAGATCCCCTTCCATCGGCAGCGAGCCGTCACGACGCACATATGCCGACCAACCGCTCGAGCCGTACCCGACACGCATCGCCAGGACGCCGGCGACGCCCCCCATCGGATTCGCCAGCGACCAGCCGCCGTTCATGCCCGTGATCGTGCCGGGCGACGCGAGGTCCGAATACCCGCCATCTCCGCCGATCGACCCGGCCCCATCGCCGAGCGGCATGGGGTTCCCCGTCGACGGATCGGTGATGGCGCCGGCGATATACACCACGCCTCCGACATCGCAGTTCGGCGCGACGCAGGCGGCAGGGATTTTCGCGAGCGAGACGACATACGGCGTGCCGTAGGCGCTCGTCGTCGCGAGGCCGGCCGGCAGCACGTTGATGGCCTGCAGCTCCGCCATCGTCGGCGCATAAGCATTCGCCACACCCGGAACCCCCGTGCCGTTCACGAGATTGGAATAGTATTTCGACAGATACTGGCCGTTGATGCTGTTGCCGATATCCCGGACGATGTCGCCCTGCGCGGCCATCTGCTCCGCCAGCATGTCCTGCCGTTTCTGCCAGAGACCGACAGTCGCTCCCGCGATCGCGATAGTCGCGCCGATGCCGATCGACAGCAGGTCGTACATCCCTCGCTGGCGGGTGCGCGAGCCGATCAGCATTCGCCGAATGTGGAGTGCCATAAGCCGCCTTTACAAGTGCATGCGCGGCTGGGACGGCGCGCCGCGGAGCGCCTGCGATGCGAGTTCGCGACGGGCCTGGTCGATGGCGTTCGTCAGATTGGAGAGCGGCGCATCCGAGTTTCCGATGACGTTGCGGATCATGTCGCTGACCTTGAAGCACTGCACGACCGGCTTGCCGCGCACGAGGCGCTGATGAAGCACCCCTCGCAGCGACGTCCCGAGCAGCTGGCGTGCATACGATTCACCGCCGCGCTCCGCCAGCGTGATGAGCATCTTGATGGCCGCCTCCGGCGACTCGCCGTGAATCGTCGTCATCACGAAATGCCCTCTCGGCGAAAGGCGCACCAGCTCGGCCGCCGCGTCTTGCCCAAGCACCTCGCCGAACATGAACATGCTGCGCGTCGCGGCGGGGAACTTGCGCATGGCCGTCTCGACTTCGTACCGGTACCCCATGTTGGTCGCGTCGACCTGCTCGAGATAGCCGTCCCCGTGAAAGCCTTCGAATTCAACCTCGATCGGCGATTCCACCGCGAGCGCGTACCCGCCGTACTTTTCGAGACGCGCCTTGACCGCCGAGCGAATGGTGGTCGATTTGCCCGCACCGGTATCGCCCGTCACGAGCATCAGGCCACCCGACCGAAACTCCGGATCCAGCAGCAGCTCTTCCGCGGCCCGCCCGAGTTTCAGGGATTCAAGGGTCTCGACCTCCTGGCGCGTCCGGCGAAGGGCATAGCGATCGGCGCGGATCACTTCGCCCCGAAACCGCAGGTTGCCGACGTTCATGGCAAACGAATGCTGATTGCCTGCGTCGCGGTGCGCCCGCAGCCATTTGAGCATCAGGTGAAGCACCGGCATCATCGACGCCGGCACGCGCGACGGCTTCGCCTCCGCCAGCGCGTCACCTGCTTCGTTCACTTCCCGAAACACCACCGACGTTTCAGGACGCGCGATATCCACGTGCCAGTCGGAATACGTCGCCGCCTCCAGGAGCAGCATGTCATCTATCTCTAGCGCGTCCATGTTCGCACCCCGTCACTTGCTGAACGTATAGATGATCGTGTTGGTCCCGTTGGCGCAGGACGTACCCGTCAGTGCGGGGTCGCTCGGCTTGCCATCTTGCTTGACCACCGTGCCGTTCACCGCCGTCGTCCGGACCGAGTCGTCCATGCCGGGCACGATCGATTTGCATTCGGAGTCCGGCACGCCGGTCGTCGTGAGCGTGATGGCGTTGTTCGAAATCGCCCCGATCGTTGCAACCGCGAGCGTGACCGTCCCGCTCCAGCGGTTCACGAGGTTGGTGCTGCCGGTGACGACCCAATCGGCCGGGAATGCGTTGTTGTTCACCAGGATCGCTTGCGTCGCGCCGGAGAAGTTCGGACGGTTCGCGTAGATCTTCTGGATCTTTGTGATGATCGTGGGCATTTCCGACAGCTCGGCATTTGCCCGGTGGTCCGCGAGAATGCCGTTGACCAGTTTCACGACCCCGTAGATCAGCAGGGCGATGATCGCCACGACGATCGACAACTCCACCAACGAATAGCCCCTTTGCTGACGCAGACGTTTCGACATTGTGATCATGATTTCCCCCATAGCAGTAGTGAGTGGTTTTTGCGTATCAATACAATTATACGCATTAGATGCGCGACGATGCGCGCGACGTTGCCGGCCCCGCTCGGCTAATGCTTCGAAACGTTGTGGTGACGAACCGTTTCGCGGATGCCGGCGCTCAGGCCTTGGGCGGTATAGAGCGTCCCCATCAGCAAATACGCGACCACCCCGCCAAGCACGAAGATCAACGCAAGGTTGAGGCGCTTCGCGGACTTGCGAACCTCCTCCTTGGTCTTCTCGATCCCCTCGATCCCCATCTTCCTGATGACTTCGTTGAAATCCGAACTGCGGCGAGCCTGATCGATCAGCCGATTCGACAATTGCTGGCTGAAGATGCCCGTCGCGAAAGCTTCGCCATAATTTCGACTCTTCGTCAGCAGTCGGCCGAGAATCGCGTTGATGTGCCATCGCAGCCAGGGCTTGCCACGGCGCTTCAGCTTTTCAAGGGACCGCACCAGCGTTTCGCCGGAAACCATGAGCGACGCGAGCGCGACCATGAAGATGGCCCCGTGATAGTCGCGAAAGACGCGATAGGGAATGTAGTCGTCGAACTTGACGCGCCGACGGCCGCGCCAGTTTGGAATCGACCAGACGAACCACCACATCGCGGCAACGAACCCCGCGACGATGAGCAGCCCGTAATGCCGCGTCACATACGAGACCATGTAGATCGACCTCCCCATCGCGTTCCACTTCGACGGCGGCACGATCGACTCGTACACCGGGATCACGAAGAACGACAGCATGATGATGAAGCCGACGCACACGGCGGTCACGAGCACCGGCACAGCCAGCGCCGCCGCCATCTCGCCCGCCATCGCGCGCTGACTCTTGATGGTCTGGGCCAGGAAGAGCAGGCCTTCGTGGACGTCACCGCGCTGCTCGACGGACGCGATCACCATCAGGTCGCCGTCGGGCACCACGTCGCTCAGCATGTGCGAAAGGGAACCCCCCTTCTGCTCGAGACGGTCTAGAAAAATCTGGTACAGCCGCGCAAACGCATCCTTCTGTTCGATGGCGCGCGTGCGGCGGATGGAAAGAAACTTTGCCACCGGCTCCTTGTCCTTGATCGCTTCGGCGAGGTCGACATAGAAGTCTTCCCGCGTGCTGCGGAATCGCCGAATCGCGTTCTTCTCGCTCAGGCGTCCCAGGGTATCGGACGCCGCCGCCTTCAATCTGCTGAGTTCTGCTCCCATCCATGCCTCTCAAACGATCTCGTACTGGTCGAAAAGGTCGAACGTCTCGACCTGTCTCGGATCGATAAGCCCGATATAGGCCTTGTAAAGCGCGTGCTCGAACATCGTCTTCCCGCGCATGTTCGGCGAGTCGAAGCGCTTGTCGCTATCGGAGCGCCAGATTCGCTCGGCCTCGAAGTCGTGCCCGTCGCGCAATTCCTGCAGGAAGGTGCGCGTCGGCTGATAGATCTCCGCCACCACGGTTTGCCCCTTCGTGCCGCGCCCGCCGCACGAGTCGCATCCGCCGTCGCGTTTCGTGCGCATCCTGGACGTGTCGATATCGAAGCGAGCGCGGATGAACTCCGTGATGTGCGGAATCGTTTCATCCGCGTACTGATCGTGCGAACACCAGCAAAGCTTCGGGACCAGCGCCTGACAGGCGACCAGCGACCAGAAGCGCGGACGCGTCAGGGATTCCATCGAGAAGCCGATTTCGCTGCTGGTCAGCCGAACGAACACGTCCATGATGCCGGGGGCGTGCGTCGTGGCAAGCACCTGGTGGCCCGATTCCAGGAGCGTCTTGGCGCATGTTCCGGAATCGAGGTCCCGAATTTCCCCCTGCGCGATGATGCAGGGATCGCTTCGCATCAGCACGCCCTGCACCTCGGTGAACGGCGTCTTCTCGGAATCGACCGACAGCGTGCGCTGCAGCGAAATTTGCAGCGATGTTCCCGCCACTTCCTTTTCCACGGGATCCTCGACCATGATGATGTTGAGCAGGTCGCGGTCCGGCAGCGTCTCGATGTAGTGGGTGAGCGCGGTGGATTTGCCCGAGTTCGTCTCGCCGCAAATGAGGATCATCCCCTTGCGCGTGCGCCCGACGCGGGTGAACATCTCGGCCTGGTCGTCCTCGTAGCCGAAGTCCTGAAACCGCTCCGCCTTGAACGTCTTGTCCTTCAGCAGATACCGGATGTAGACCGTGAACCCCTCGAATCCTCGCGCCGATTGCCAGCGCAGGTTCATCGCCCGGTCGCCGACACGATACGGAATCATCCCGGACTGGAAGTCGTCGCTCGTGAACGAGGAATGCGAGCCGGTCCGGTCGCCGATGAGCTTGTTGTACGCGTAGCCGAACGCGCCGACGACCTGTTCGCGCGTATAGATGCCGTTGGTCGGCCCCCGCATCACCTCCATGATGCCGTCGATTCGAAACTTCACGACACCATGCTGCCCCTTCACGACGACGTGAATGTCCGTCGCATGGTTGTCGATGCCGTATCGGATGAACGTTTCGAACAGGCGGCTTTCTTCCGATACGCTCGGCGCGGCATCCTCGATCGACTCGCCGCGTCGCTCGGTCTTGTAGATCGCGGCAATCAGGTCGCGATCCGCGAACGCCAGCTTCGTGACGCGTATCTGTGACTTCCGCAGACGCTCGCGCAGGCTGTCGACGTGGATCGACGCTTGCCGGAAGGCGGCAGGATCGACGAGCATGCTTGCCGTGCCGCCTTCATGCCCCGTCGCAACGAGCGCCAGCTTCAGCGAATCCGGAATCTCGAACTCGGCCTTGGCGGCCGTGTAAATGTGCTGGATCGACGGAAGCTCGGCAACCGACGTCACGGTCGGCAAGCTCGGCAGCGGCTTGTGCGGTGCTTGAGCGTGCCCGCGCCCCGACGCCGGCTTGGACGTCGCAGGACGCGCGACCGGCTTCTGCGTCTGAGCACCATGGGAGCTTTCGACGAAGCGTCCAATCCACTTTCCGAGATACGACGTTGCCATGATTCCCGTTCCTAGGGCAGGTTACTGAGCGCTCGTTCTCGGGAGCGGCGGCACGCCCATCTGCATGGGCATCGATGGCGAAAAGCCGAAGGACGAAGCGGGCGCCTGCGCGGCGGGCGCGGGCGCAGGCGCGGCCGTCGGCTCCGCCAGGTAGATGGTCTTGCGCGCGCGCGTCTTCGCATTGACGAACGTGACCGACGACGGCGACACCTTGGCGATCGACCAACCCTTGATCGACCTGTCCTTCGTAATCGGATAGGAGGGACCGTCGCCGATCGAGACGTCGACGGTCGTGACGCCGTTGACGCCGTAGATCGCATTCACCCTGAGGTCGTCCGCGACCGAATGCGGCGCCTTCTTCGCGGATGCTTCCGTCGCGACGCTGGCAGGGGCCGGCGCGGCTGCCGCAGGTGGCGGCGGCGGCGCGGTCTTCGAACCCGGGCCATCGTCCTGAAGCTTCTTGTCGAGCTCGCGGCCCATGACCTGACGCTGCTTGTCCACGAGCGACGAAAGCGTGTCCGCGGCTGCCGCGTGGCTCAAGGAGGCGAGGGCGAGCGCGAGCGCGATGGCCTTAGTTCCTGACATAGTATTTCCCCTCAAACGAAAACTTCGGGTCGCCCCCGTTCGTGGCGACTTCGACGCGATCGATCACGATCGAGTCGGGCAATCTGGACAGGATGTTCTGGAGGAGCGCCGCGGGACCGATGCCGTGAACCGCACCGGAACGCACGACGTCGTGCAGCGCCGAGAGATTCAGCCTCGGGTCCGCGCCGAACACCGACGGCTCGTCGAACGACAGCGTCGCGCCCACGAGCGCGAGATCCTGCCTCAGTGCGCCTTCCCGGAACTTGAAGTCGTCGAAGGACGACAGCGAACGCTGGTCGACGCGTGTTTCCCTGACGGCCGGATTCGGCACTTCGTATGACGCCGTCTTTCCGTCCAGCGCGAAGTTGTAGGGCTTGCGGCCAAGCGCCGCCACGAGCGATTGAAAGTTCCCGCCGACGACCTCCCACGTATAGACGCACGACGACACCTGGCACAGGACCTTCGACAGCACCCACCCGCCTTGAAGGATCTCGATGTTCCAGTCGCCGAGCAGCGCCGGCATCGCCGCGCTCACCGGCGCTCCCTCGGCCGCCAGCCTTTCGCCGATCGTTCGCTGATACGTGACGTTCGGGTCCTCTTGCTTGGGTGCGACGGGCTTGCGCGGCTTCATCATGTCGGGAAGAACGAGATAAGCGCCAATCCCGACCAGCAGCACGAGCAGGCCGATCTGCTTGAGATTGACGCCCTTGCTCGCGCGCTTCAGCGTCGCGGTCGTGGCGTTGGCTTCCCGCACGAGCTCGTCGAGCGTGATGGGAATGCTGCCGCCGTACACCGACGCGAAGTTGCCGTAATACGTGAACGACACGCCGCTATCCGCCTCGATCTGCCGGATCCGGTCTTCCGCGTCCGCGATGTCGCCGCAGAAGTCGCCGGACGGCAACGGCAAGCCGTCCTTGAGAACGGCCATGCGCGCGGTTTGCCCGTCCACCTCGATCCAGATCGCGTTCGACGTGATCTGCGGGAAGGTCGCCAACAGGACGGACGCGGAAAGCAGCTTCGATTTCGCCGCCTTCGAAAGCCCGTCCGGCACATCGTTGTCGGCAAGAAAGCCGAACATGATCGCGTGCTCGTTGGCGTAGCGGACCTCGAACGCCGCATCCAGATCCGCGACGAGCGTGCGCACCTCCTTTTTCTCGGACGTATCGCCCGCCAGCGGGACCCAGTCCAGCCCGAACACGACGTGCTGGCCGTCGACGGCTACGATTGAAGCCGACATATTTCCCCCGGCCTCAGATTGCGCCTTCGGTCACGACGGGCGTCACCAGAATGACGACAGCCTCGCGCGCGGTCGAGCCGTTGAACGAACCACCGAAGCCGACCGGCGCGCCGTCCGCCAGCGTCCGCTTGTCGTATTGCCCTTGCTCGCGCTCGTAGCCGGACAGCACCAGCGTATCGCCGGGGCGCAACGCAACCTTCTGCAGGAAATCGGTGCTCGATATCGTCGGCGTCTGGATGCTCTGGATGTTGTTGCCGGAACCCGAGGACTGCTTGTCGAGGCGATCGAGCGTCGAGATCCCCATGGAAAACTGCAGCAGGATGCTGTTGCTGTCGAGAATCGTCGGCAGCAGGTTCAGCATGAAGCCGGTGGTCACCGTTCCGGGCAACAGGCCGGGCGTACCGCCGGTATTGCCGCTCGCGCCGGCCGGCGCGGGGAAATCTGCGCCAGGTAGCCGGTCTGCTGCGTGATGGCCACCGGCACCGGCTGACGGTTCACCGTCATCGCGTTGGCCGTCGTCACGACCTTCACCCGGCCGTATTCCTGAAGGGCATTGAACATGGCCTGCGATCCGGACCATGTCGACGCCGTGCCGCCGTTCGTCGGTGCGAGCACGGACACGCCCAGGCTGCCCGCGGCCGACGCAACCAGCGATTGCGGCGACGAGAAGGTGAGCGCCCAGGGCACCATGTTCGTGACTTTGTTGAAAACGACGCTCCAGTCGATTCCGTACTGCTGGCCGCCGGTCAGCTTCACGGACAGCACCTCGACGCGCATGGCGATCTGGCGCGTGAGCAGCGCGTTTTCATGGTCGATGATGCGCGACATCTCGTCGACCGCGGCCTTGGTATCCGTCACCGTGATCGTGCCCGTCGCTTCCGAGATCCAGTAGCGTCCCGGCGGGGTCTTGACCGCCTTGATCTGGCCTTCGACCGAGGTCCACACGCTGTAGGTGGAATCCATCTTGATCTTCGTGTTCGACGAGTATCCGCCGGTGTTCTGCGCGGTCTGCGTCCCGCCGCTGCTTTGCGTGCCGGTCTGCGTCTGCCCGTCGCGGCCGAGCGACGCGTCAAAGCCGGACGAGCCGGGCAGCGCCTTCAGCGAAAGCACCTTGGTCACGAAGCGCCGGACCGTGATGACGCCATCGTGGTAGTCCCACGAGAGTCCACCGTGTGCGCACGTCAGCTCGAGGAACCCTTGCAGCGTCCCGACGTAGTTCATGCCGTATTTGGTGTCGTCCGGTCGACCGCCGGACGTCGTTGCCGAGAGACCCGCCGCAAGGGCGCCGCCGGCCGCCGGGCTCGGCAGCGGCGGCAGCGCGGCGCCGGCCGGCGCGCCTGACGCCGCGGCTGGCGTGCCGCCCGCGCCGCTGCTGCCTTTATCGCCCATGAACGCCGACAGCGGCATCAATGCGTCGGGTTGCACCCGCACCGGAATCCCCGTGAGCTTCGTCAGCCGCTCCGCGAGCAGCATCAGGTCCCCCGGACCGTCCTTGAACTGGAACTGGAAATCGTTGCGCCTGAAGATCTCCGGCAAGGTCGCGTCCGACGTCATCGGCACCGCCCGGCCGCCGAGCCACGCGCCGGTCACGCGTTGCACGACGCGAACGTTCGACGACGCCGTCTGGATCGTCGTCATACGGCTGTAGTTGCCGATCTGATCGCGCGCGGCATCCGAGCCGCGGTCGACGTCACGCTGCATCGTGTTGCACGCGCTCAGTGCAAGCGCCGACAGCGCAATGGCGGTCGACCCTTTCTTCATTTTTCGCATTCTTTCTTGTCCCCGTAGTGAAGCACGCGCACCACGTGATTCGCCTCGTACATGCACGCGAGCGCGGGGTAGTCGCTGTAGCGCAGCGACGCCATGTATTGCCCCACCGCTTCCTCGAACGTGCCCGCGAACGACCCCTCGAGCTGAACCGGATAGTCGTAGCCGATCTCCCACGACACTTGCCAGCCGGCGTCCTTCGCCCATCGAATGAGGGTTTGGCGCAGCGTGACGTCGCTCGCGAGCACCTGCCATCGCATCGCGACCGCGGGAGCCGCCACCGGCGCCATGCCGGAAACGCCGTTGCGGCCGGCCGCGGCTCGCCGGAACGTGACGACACGCTTGCTCCAGTCGAGGGTCGCTTCGACGTTGGGGATCGGGTCGATGGCATCCTTCAGGACCGCATCCCACGGTTTTCCGCCGGCCCATGACACGAGCTGGCTGCCGTCCACGGTTCCCATGTCGATGCGGAAATCGCGCGGCACCACGACGGGCGCCATGTCGGCAAGCGCAATGTCGCGCCCTTTGCCGCGCGGCACGGCCACGTCGGACGGCCGCATGCCGCGCTGGATCCACTTCGCGCGTGCTTCCTGGCTGACAGCCGAGCTCGCGGTCAGATCCGGGGTGTTGTCGGTGGCCGCGGCAAGTTGAGCCTGCTGCGGCGCGGCCTCGTTGACGAACCCGGCGTGGGCGATCGGAATCGACGCCATGCCGATCCCGATCGCCGTCAACGCGGCGTAGATCGTGGTCTTGTGCATTTCGCACCTTTTCATTCGTGATTTCTCCCGGTGATGCCACCAGGCGCGCGCATGGACCACCGCCCCGCGCAATTTGTGGCGAATTGCGCGCAGGAGCACCGGCAACGTGTACCCCCGCTTTTCCATGATGAAGAACCCGATGATGGCAAGCGCCGCTACCCCGAACGTCCACTTGCGGGGGTAGTAAAGCGCAATCAGGATCGGGAAGTACGCGCGGGCGTCGATACCTACGATGCGAGGATCGAGTGCGGCGTCGCGCAGATTGACCGCCGCATCTTCATGCGTTCGACTCCCCGGCATACCTGCGAAACGACTTGGCGTCGATGAGCCCCTGATCGAGCAATTCGCGCAGTCCGGTCGCCATGTCCTGCTTGTGCGTCGCCACCACGCCGCGCAGGTAGGCGCCCCACGCGGTGTAGGGCATTTCGCTCAACTCGCGTTTGACGTCGCGATCGAAATACAGCCACTCGCGGACAGCCGCACGATTGCCGTCGAGTGTCGGGACAAGGATCTGCACGACGATGAGACGCAGCGCGCCGAGCATCTTCGATGCGATCGCCGAATGCTGATCGGCCGGAAACACCTGAATGGCGCGACTGATCGTCTCCGGCACGCTCTCGGTGTGCATCGTGCCGTATGCCCCGTGGCCGGTGAGCGACGCCTCGACCAGCGACCCGATCGTCTCCGCGTCCCGCGCTTCGCCGATGCCGATCAGCATCGGCTTGCATCGCATGGCGTTGCGAATGCCGCGGGCGAAGTTCGGAATATGCCGGCCGATCTGCATCTGGCGAATCTTCGGCCCGGCGTTCTTCACTTTCGTGAACAGGAACTCGATCGGATCCTCGTACAGCAGGATCTTCGCGTCCCCGTTCGTCTCCGACGTGTCCGCATAGAACGACGACATCAGCGTCGTCTTGCCGGAGCCGGTCGGCCCGCACACGAGCACGAGGCCGCGCGGCTGAAACAGGTTCTCCCGGATGCCCGAAGGAAGATTCAGCGCATCGAGGGGCGGCGGCAGCTCGGGAATGGTTCGCATGGTGATGGACAGGCCATCCTCCGTGTCGCCGATCTGCGCGCCGGAAATGTTGACGCGGTAGCGGCGCGAGTCGCGCTCGACCACGAAGCGGTAAGGGCGGTCGGCATCGGTTCCGCCCTTGATCACGCCGATGACCTCGCTACCGAATGCGATCGACAGGAGGGTCTTGATTTCCCCGTCCTTGATCGTGCGCTGCGTCAACGGAACCTGACGCCCCTTGATTTCGCCCCATACGACGTCACCCGTCTGAAACAGGATGTCGGACGCCCCGTTGGTGTCCGCATAGTTCAGAAACGACTGCAGCGCGTCCACGCCGAAGTTGGGCTGGAGGTTGAATGGCTCGGGCCGCAGCATCACTTCGCGCCCTCGCGTGAGGTGCCCGTCGCCGGGCCGACCGTCGCCTGCCACTTGCCGGGATCGGTGACGAAGCCGCCGTGATCGGTGACCCGATAAAGCGTATCCCCGACATTGAGCTGATTTCGGTCGCCCGACACGATGCTGGGCGCGACCGCGACGGACGGCTCGGACACCATGCCCTTGTTGAGCAGCTCCGAGTAGCGAAGCATGCCGATGTAGTCGCGATCGAGGCGTGCGCGGTTGGTTTCCAGGATCTGATCGGCGAGCTTTTGCCCTTGCGCGTATCCGAGCATGATTTGTTCTTTCCAGTAGGCGCGCTCGGCGCCGGTCTTCGGCAGAACCGCCGCAAACGGCAGCTCCTGCACAGGTTTGATGCGCAAGCCGACCAACAGGTAGTCACGCCATGACGGCGCGATGGTGATGAATCGTGCGGGCGCGATGATCTTGTACATGCGATCGGCAACGCGAATCTGATCGTTCGTCGCTTCGATCGCGTCACGCGCCTCCGAGATGACGGGCGGCAGCACACCGTTGGTCATCACGAGCGCATTGAAGCGGTAGATCGTATCCAGGCGCGACGCGCGCGCCTCCAGTTCGGCGACGAGGACGGCGGATCGATCGGCGAGCCCCCTGTGACTGCCGAGCGGCAGCGCCGCTTCGCTCAACATGTTCGCGCGCGCCGGCGATATCGCGGCGGCCGCGGGCATCGAGTCGACAGAGAGATTCGCGAGGTCGTCCAGCGACATTTCCGCGTGCACGTGTCCCGCCATCAGGCAGCCGGCCACACACGCGCAAGCGACCGCGACACGCTCAAATTGCACGGTAGTGGATCTCGAGGGTGTCGGTCCGCAACACGACGTCGGCACGAGCACCCAGTTGCGTGCCGATGTTTTCGAGAACCTGCACGAAGTTCGAGTTCGTCGTGTCGATGGAGACGGGGATCGGCACCGCGCGCCCCATCACGGCAAATTTCAAGCCCTTTGCATCGGCGAGCTTGCGCAATACTTCGGGGGCATCCCCTTGCCACTGAACCGTTACAAGGTCGCCGTTGATGGTCACGCTGCCCGATCTCGGCGCGAGCGCGGACAAGCCGCCGGCGCGCGAGATGTCACCGAGCAGACGATCGATTTTTTGAGCGGATTCGTTGAGCTGTGCGTCGAGCATTCGCCCCGTCGTATCCACCGCAACAGGCGGCTGAGCACAGCCAGCGATGCCGCCGAGCAGTATCACAAGTGTCACGCGCGTCAATTGCATAGTTTTACGCTTATCCAAAGCTTGACCCTGATCGGTCTTAAATTCCGTATCAAGACTAGCATACGTAAAACGTGCGATCAACGTCTTGTTGTTCGGCGACCCACTATTCTCATGTTCGGCCTGGCTTCGACGTGCTTGCGCACAACACGCTGAAGCAAGCCGCGACGTGGGAAAAATGCAGAAATACGCCGATTTTTGCGTCGTTCGTTGCCATGTCATCCCCGGAATTGCGAATGTCGTCCGACGCGCCATTGCGTCGGTTGGGTGCCGAAGACGCCGACTCAAGTGCGGGAGATGTAAATCTTACTTGCGTATATGTGTACTGATACGCAACGACGAAGTCGCGGCGCGAACATGCGAACACACAACGCAGCCACGTATCCAGGCCGTCTTCGAGCGACGCGAGGATTCATTGGCGTGAATGTTGAGGCTTGGTGACGAATGCATTGCGTCGCATGTGCCCGGAAGTCGACGCCTCGTTCGAATAGACCGCGAAGCAGGTCCAATCCCTGCATTGCGGAGATTGCAAACGTTTGCGCGAGCTCGAGTGCGCATCATCTGGAAGGCGGGAGGACATTTCGAGGCGCGACTGCGTCCGGCGATCCGATGTCGGCGCCCCGCAGATCGATTGATGGTGTTCGCAATTGCACGTATCATGCATGCGATACGAAATTATAAGGGGTCGCATGAATTCGGAAGCGAATCGCGTATCGACGCAGGCTGGCGAGCCGGCAAATGTAAACGGTTCGAGCGCTCGCCGGGTAAGTGTCCATGCCAATGGCGGCACCGAAATGAATCCATGCATGGCGCGCACACGATTTCGAAAACGCTCGAAAACGGGGCCGCCTTCACAATGGAGTGCGGCGTGAAAGACCTCGAATTCGGCCAGGTCTTTCTGACCGGTGGTCATTTCGAGTTAACCAACGATAAAGAAATTCCGACGGCTGCCGATAAGGTACGGGGAGGAGAACTGAATCTGCAGTGCGTTGATGCCACGCACGCCGAGCGTGCGATCCACCTCAATGACAGCATTCGTCGTTTTCTTCGAGCGGTTCGGCGAAACGCCTATAAGAACGCCCGGTTCGATGTCCGGCAGCCTGCGGACGAATTCGCGCGCACACTCGTTTCCTTCGCGGCAAGGCAATGACGCGGTAGTGACCCGGAAACAATGCATTTCGGCGCCGGTGACAAGTAATGCACGCAAACGTTGCATCGCTTGTCGCACCACTTAGCGCACCCCGGGCATGCACCCTTCCGATTTATCGTGCGGTGCCGCACGTGTTCGGGTAACGAATTGCAACCAGCCTTGACTCGACCGGAAATTGCTTGACAAGCAATATGCCCCCGAGAATAATTTGCGTACCGTTATAACGATATAGAATGCTGAATTAGACCAATGGCCACGGATTCAAAGCCTCTTACGCTCTTGAAGGCGTATCGGCTAATCAACAACCTCGACACGAACAAGATTTGCACGAAGGCCGACATCTCGCGCCCGTACCTGACCAGGCTGGAACAGGGTGCGATTCCGAGTCCGGAAATCGCGGAACGTCTTGTCTCGGTGCTTCAGGATCACGATTGCGCGAGGGCATCGCAACCGTCGGCCCAACCCGCAAAGATCGAGTTGCTGCAAAGCGCTCGCCGACTCATCGACGCCACCACCGCGAAACATCCCGATTTCGCGCTGGATGGCATCCGGGAAATACATTTGCTGTATCCCGCCCGCTATCAGGTAGGAACCGCTGATCATGGCAACACCTAACCAGAATTCCGCACCGAAAAGCTGGCTTGGCGTGCATCCGGCCGTTCGACTCCTGGCGGAGACGTTTCTCTATAAATTCAGTTGGCCGAAGCTCCTGGGCAGCAACCTGATTCTGGGGATCTGCCTCCTGGTTTCCCTCGGCATCAACACGGTGCTCACGCTTCGCACGGCGCCGCCGGTGTATTTCGCCATTACGCCGGACGGCCGGATGGTTCGGCTGATGCCGCTGAGCGAGCCGCTTGCGTCACCGGAGAAAGTCGTCCAGTTCGCGCAGGACTGCATTACGCGCACGTTCACGCTGACTTTCGTCGACAAGGATCTTCGCGAGCATCTGAATTCACTGCACGGCACCAGGGGTTGCTATACCGACCAGGGCTACGAGGCGTTGATGGCCAACTCCGGATTTTCGGATCTGATTTCCAAGATCCGTGATCGCCATCAGGTTTCGTCCGTTGTGTCGACGGGCGCCGGCGTGATTGCAGCAACATCGAGGCGTGGCGACCCGGTATACCGATGGACGGTACAACAGCCCATTTCGATCACGCTGGTCAGTCAAACCGAAAAGCGGTCGTACTCCTTCGTTATCGAAACAAACATTGAGAGAGTGCCCACAGTCGACAGTCCGGACGGCATATCCACGAGTGCACTCCGCTTTATCGGCAACGGGCAAAACAACTAGGTGACGGCATGATAGACGGCTTCAAACCCCTCCCGTCGGCAATCGAAATCGCCGACGAATCGCAGTCGATGGATGGCATCCACCCGCTCTCAAGCGTCGAGGGAACCGAGTGGCATCGCGTGTTCGACCTGCTCGATCCGTTCATCGCCAGCCGCGATGAGCTGGAAGAGCTGCGGAGCAGCGCGCCGAACCGGCGCGCGCAGGACTGGCTTACCGGCATCATCGATACGCGGAAAATGTACGCCATCGTGACTGGCAACCCGTTCTGAGGCGAGACCGATGGGCAGGAAACTCTCGACGTCCATGTGCGTGCTCGTCATGCTCGGCGCAGCAAAATGCGCAAGCGCGCAATTGACGCAATCGAATGGCGCCGGCGCGGCGGGGGCGCCGCCGAGCGCGGACGCCGGCGTCTATTCGAATCCCAATGCGCCGAGACCGCTTCCGCCGCTGGTTGACCAGGCTAGCGTCAATTACGATGCAGCCGTCAACCAGTTGTCGCCGCTTACGGCAAACCAGATCCGCGCGCTTCGAAAGCGCATCGACCAGGCCAAGCGAGCGGCGGCAACCAGCCCGAGGACGCCGGCCAAGCCCGTTTCGTCGACGCTCACCGTCGATCTCTCTCCAGGCGCGCCCCCGCCGATCGTGCGCGTGAGCAGCCTCGGCGCGACCGTGAACTTCATCGACAACACGGGTGCGCCGTGGGATATCCTGGAAGTGAACAACCTCGCAAAGGGGCGGTTCGACGTCCAGGTGCCGGTGCGCGCCATTCCGTCGATGACGATTACCGCGAACGGCGACTACGTCGAGGGCAATGTCGCCGTCTACCTCAAGGAGCTCACGTTCCCGATCGTCATCAAGATGGTGGCCGGACAGAAGGAGACCGACTACCGCCTGGACGTCCGCGTGCCGCGACGCGGCCCGAATTCCATTCCCCCGGCGCAGGGCGTGGCGGCAATCGACCTGCCGAAAGGGTATATGCAGTCTCTGCTCGACGGCGTCGAAGCCGCCGGAGCGAAGCCGGTGCGCATCCAGAACGGCCCGTCCGACATGCGGGCGTGGTCGGTTGGCGATCGAATCGTTCTGCGGACAGGCCTGACACTCAGCAATCCTGCCTATTACGGCATGCTCACCGCAGCCGACGGAACACACGTGTACGAAATTCCCGAGACGCCGGTCGTCACCGTGAGTGCGAACGGCGCCTCGCGGAACATCATTCTTGAGCTGGAGTAAAGATGGCCGGCAACGGATCCAGAAAATTGCATCCCGGCTTCCTGCGCAATGCAAAGGTCATCGGCGCCGTCGTTGTCGTGGGCGCGGTATGTGCGATCGTGGCGATCATGGCGATGAAGCACCGGAAAGACAAAGCCCCGGAAATCGACATTCCGACGGTCAATGCGCAAGGCGGCATGCCGTCGCAGGAATCGCCGCACTATACGCAGGCGCTCGATCGCCAGAACCAGGAAGGTCTCGCCAACGCGCAGA